>NZ_KQ033883.1:3086-4511 GCF_000967245.1 Bombilactobacillus mellis | reverse complement strand
TTTGGATAAATAAGGGGTGATACTGTGCCAAAATGATATGGGAAATAAAAGTCCTATGGGCTATAGCCCATAGGACTTTTATTTCCCATATCATTTTGGCACAGTATCACCCCTTATTTATCCAAATAATTCCATTTTGGAACGCCACCTTTTCCGTCCTATGGGCTATGCAAAATAAGCCATCTGTTTTCGTCTCTATTTCCAGTAGTTCCCCAGTGGTTCAGCAGAACAGCCCAACCATTTCACAATCTAATCTATTCCAGCATAACTTGCTGGTTCTCTTAACTATATTTGATATCATAAGGAACTAGGCACTAACAAACTTTATAATTAGCCTGTGTTATGTTCGTGTATTGTGAATTTAAGACTGTTTATTTTCATAATTTATGAAATTATGCTCTACTTGATTATGTAAATTGGATATTTTATTACATTTTATTTCATACAGTCAGATAAACAGCTGTCTAGGATTTTATCCAGATAAGAATTTATACATGCCTTATTTTAGCCCCGCTATCATCTTTTATTTGTCTTTGAATATAAATATATACCTGAATACCTTGTAAAGCTCTTAAAAGGGCGGATATTCGCTTTTAATAAACTTTGCTACTGGCTCGCTGGGGTTTGACCTAGTTATTAAACTATAAATAATATATAAAAAAATGCTCTAAACCCCAATTTATCAAGGTTTAAAGCACTTTTTATGCTATAATTAAAGGGTAGAGAAGTTAAGGCGGTGGCGCTCTTTTTTTATGGGAGGTGGTCGCTATGGTGTAATATCCTTAGCAAGTACTATTCTAAAGAAAGGAGCAGCCTCGTGTCCGTTAAGGATGCGTTGCAGCTAATGCTTGCCTTTGGTACTTTTACCATTGAGCTGATAGCTTTAGTTGTTGAGCTTATTAAGATAAGCAAAAAAAAATAACCGCCTATACTTTGACAGGTAGCGGTTATTAATTAAATAACTTTATACTGCGTCACCGTCTTAAACGGCTATACATAGAAGGGCTGGTGATAGCAACACCGGCTCTTTTTATGTCTTCATTATAACACGATTAGCATTAATAACCCAAACAACAACTTTTCACTCGGGTTTTAATCCCTACTAACAATGATCTTTAAAATAATCTTAAATTTAAGCTTCATTTTTCCCAATCATTAAAATTTATTGAGTCTTGAATATAAAAAATATACCTAAATACCTTTTAAAGCTCTCAAAAGGGCTGATATTAGCTTTTAAGAAACTTTACTACTGGCGCGCTGGGGTTTGACCTAATCATTAAACTATAAATAATATATAAAAAAATGCTCTAAACTCTAATTATGAAAGTTTAAAGCACCTTTTATAGTTGTGAAACCTATTAAAATAAGCAAAAAAATAACTACCTAAAACTTTGGCAAGTAGCGGTTATTAATTAAACCAATATG
>NZ_KQ033883.1:0-2712 GCF_000967245.1 Bombilactobacillus mellis | reverse complement strand
CGTCACCGTCTTAAACGGCTCTACATAGAAGGGCTGGTGATTGCAACACCGGCTCTTTTTATGTCTTTATTATAACACGATTAGCATTAATAACCCAAGCAACAGCTTTTCACTCGGGCTTTAATCCCCACTAACAATGATCTTTAAAATAATCTTGACTTTAAGCTTCATTTTACCCAATCATTAAAGTTTATTGAGTCTTAAATATAAAAACCTTTTAAAGCTCTCAAAAGGGCGGATATTAGCTTTTAATCTGAATACTATTAGACTAAATAATTCATTTGATTCATCCTGATTAGCCCACACTGACAGATTTTTGGGATAAATCTGTATTATAACCATCCGTGAAGCCTTTTTTAAAAGACTTACTTTTATAATTACAGCTCACTTTATCGTCCATAGATCTAGTCGGCCCTAATCGTTTAATGACTTCATCATCAGGCTTGACCATTAAATCATATTTTTTCGTTTGGTCATTCAGTCTTGTTTCTAAGCCAGTAATAAATCCATAAATATAATTTCTCTTTAAAAATGCGGTTAATTTTCGGTTTCTGGCAGCGCCAGTTTTTAAATAATAATTGTTTAAATACTTTTTGGTTCTATATTGAATAATTTTAACAGCTAGAAAATATATATTTTTAGCTAATTCCACATCACTAGAATAACCATAAAAGTTATAATTAAAATACCCACATGATCCAGTACGTACAAAAATTACTTTAAAATTTTCAGCGATCACATTTGCTAAAAATTTTTTTAACACAGAAAATTTTCTACACCTTTCCAATACCCCATATTCTACAGCCCGTTGTTGATCCTGAATACTGGATTTTTTAATACCATATTTCACCATTAATTTTTGGGCTAATAAGAAAGCTGTTTGTGTCTCTTCATCTTGATTACTATCCTTAGCAATGTCTAATAAACCTTTTACCTTATTTATGATTTTTTGATTTGCACTATATTTCATTAAAAATTACACTCCTTTTTTGTCTTTTGCGGCTGGCTTGCCTGTCAAAAGCTTTTTTTGCTTTTGACGCCACGCTATCAACTACTAAAGAGGGCTGAACGCAAGTGTTTAAGTTTAAATTTTTTGTTAACTTTAGGGCTTTTTCGCAACAAAAAATTTTAACGGCACTTGCGTGAAGACTAGTACCCGTTAAAAAATTTGTTTGAGGCGCGTAGCGGGTTCCTAAAACAAAGGTATTTTTACGGGTACTCTTTAGTAGTGAAGCCCCGGACACGGGGCGTTTGCAGGCGCAAAAGCAAAAAAAAAGCAACTCTTCAGTTGTTTAGAAAAGTTGTTACTATATAACGATATAAAGATATAACGATATAAAGATGTTCTCATTGATTGATGTTCTTATTGATGTCTAAATTGAAAGTAGTAATTATTAAGTATTAAGAAAGTTGATTCAATAAATTATTTTAAAACCAAGTTATTTGATTGATGATCTGAATTATGATGATCATAGATAATTGTTTTACTTATTTTTCTATTATTGGATTATGATGAAATAATAAAAAATAAATTTAGGAAGTAGCCGTTATGGAATTAAAAAGTTTAGATATGAGTCCAGAAATTAGAAATGCAGTTCAGTTTGATACTAACTACCCAACAAAAATACTTATTCCAACCTTGTGTCCACACTGTAAGGTTAGTAATAATCCAATAACAGAACTAATTGGTTCTAAAAAAGTAAGTTCTTACATCATTTGTGCTTATACCCACAAGTGTACTAGTTGCCAAAATTATCATTTTACTGTACAAAGATATTCTTGGCATATTTAAGGATATTCTAAGGCACTTGATGCCCATATGCTAATGATTTATCCAGACACTAGTTACACAAAATTTGATGAAGTGATTTCTAAAACCTCTGAAAAATTCATAGATATTTATCAACAAGCCGAACTTGCAGAATCACATAATTGTTACGAATTAGCTGGTATGGGCTATCGTGCAGCTTTAGAGGTCTTAATTAAAGATTACGCACTAAATGTTCTTCATGATAATAAGCAATACATTGAACAATTAAATTTAAATAATGCTATAGAGCATTACTTTAAAGGAAAAGACCATGAAATAAATAACATTACAGCCAATATAGTTAGAATAAACGGCAATAATTTCGTGCACTGGGATAAACCAGAGGATTTTAATTCCAAAAAAGCCTTAGATACATTAAAAGAATACTTTAATATTTTTCTTGAGGTTATCACCGCTAAAATAAAAACAAAAAATATTATAAATAAATATGATAAAAATTCACATACCCTTTGAAGATAAATATTATTAATTAAATCTGAAACCAACGGATAGTATAATCTAAAGTTAAATTATTGTTAATATATCAATATTTACATTGAAGTTTTTCTAACACATGTTATTGCTCTTGATTAGAATTAATAAGCAAAGAAACCTGCTTTCTAGCATAATTACTGAGTTTCAGGCCATTTTTAGAAGTAATATTTTTGAGTTCGCGTTTACCATTACGTAAATTAGAAATAGTCGAGTTAGGTATCTGCGTTGCCTTACTGATTTTGTAAGTTGAAATATTCGATCTGAGTAAAGCCTCAATAAGTAATAAATCAATAATACTATTATTTTTTTTGATCATTAAAAGCTCCTCTTGTGCCATTATAATAAGAATATGGCTGCATAAAGAAATCAGAAACAATAAAAGAATTACTCTACTCAATGATATTTAT
>NZ_KQ033882.1:4381-68247 GCF_000967245.1 Bombilactobacillus mellis | reverse complement strand
AGCCTCTTATTAACTATAATTAAAAAACTTATTAGACTTTATCTAATTTATTGACGCCCTTATTGTCCAATTAATTTTTACTTATGTCATACTCTCTTTTTAAACTCATTATATACGTTTATTTAGATATGTAAATGATAATACTGCTTATTACTTATTTAATAATCATTTTAGCTATGAGTGTAGTAACCACTCTCCAGCAACGTTTTTTAGATCCGCCTATTTTAGCAAAGATTCACTGTATATCTTCTTTATTTATACGTCTTTTTTGAACATCAACATATATTTATATTTACTACTATAACTTCATTTAGTACGTTAAAAACTATTTATGTAATTTACTATATACAATAAAATTTTGAATATCCTTTTAAAAGGATTAAACAAAAACCCACCTAATGGTGGGCTGTTCTATTTAGTTGACTATTAATAATAAATATCTACGATTTGGTTTTGAGTATTACTGTCTACGATTTGCTTAGCTACTTTTGCTGGATTCGGATTACTTATGCTTGTATATGGAGCATTATATTCCTCCCAATAGTCTTGTGACCATTCACCATAAGTTTTTTGACCATTTTTATCAGTTGTGACTTGTCTATGAACAGTAGCATTTTGTTTGATTGAAGTATTTATCGTATCAGACCATCCTTGAGCTGATCTCAAATGTAAATTAATCGTACGAGTGATTATTTTATCTTCAGTATAATTTTTGTTTTCTAGAGGCATATGTTCTACTTCATAGGTTACTGGTTGGGTTCTTGTTACATTCTTCATTTCATAAGGATCTTTTTTAGAACCTTTATCTGGTCCATCTAAAGCAACCCATTTATCACTAGTAGTAATATACGTAATTCCGTCCTCCTCAAATGGAAGATCAGTACCATAACCATAAAAAGTAGGAAAAACATCTATAAATTTAGAGCCTACTGTTATTTTATAGATTAGACTATTATCAAATATCATAAGTAAACCAGTTTTGGAATTATCTAAATTTCTAATATCTAAATCATAGAGGACATCTCCATCAAACATCTTCTTTCCCATTACCAAATTAGATGTTTTAAAATTACTCAGATCTAATTTATGTAATTTTGGACAGGTACAAAACATTTCACTCAAATTTTCAACATTTGAGGTATCCCAACCCTTGACATTAATCCTTTCTAGATTAAGACAATGTGCAAATAACCACCTCATATCAGTGACTTTAGAAGTATCCCAATCACTCAAATTTAATTCTTTTACACCACATTCAAAAAGAATTCCATTCATATTAGTTACTTCAGAAGTGTCAAGATTAGAAAGGCCAACAATTTCTTTGACGTTAGGAAAGTTCGCAAATAATTCAGAAGAGTCTTTTGGTGCTTTGACACCAGGATCAACGACTATTTTATTAATCTCATGACTATTATTAATATTATACACTAACTTTCCAGGCTCAAGTTGGCCAGCATGAATAGTTAATACTACATAGTCACCATCTTTAACTATACTCAACTTACAAGTACCATCAATACTTTGATAGCATTCACAATTTCTATTATATCCGAATCCAGTAACATAATTTTTTATATATAATTCTAATGTACCTTTTTTTAAATCCAAAGTATTTATATATAATTTCTTATAAATATTTTTATAATATTTTTTATAAAACATATAAATTATCATTTCAAAAGAAATAAGAAAACAAAATGATGAAATAAAAATAGCTAAACTGTTTCCCGTCAATTTTAGTTTTAATATAAATTTAACTATCTTTGGAATAATAAAAGTTCCACCTACTCCATTTAGTAAATTTAGTAATTTTAGGAATATATCCAAAATATTTTTATATTTAGGTTTGTCTAATTTAGGTTCGTATTTAGAGTCAGATATTAGTATACTCATTGCAAGATTTTTATCAGGACTTTCTGCTAATATTTGATTCAATCTATTGAATAGTGTTTTATCAGAGATCATGCTTTCAAAAAGTTTATCTCTTTCTTTATCGGGGTCAATATAGGAAAAACTTCTTTTATTATAAACAAATAAGACCAGTACCAACATTAAAACGAACCAATAAACCCAACTTACTTCCGCAATGCAAATAAAAATTTGTCTATATTTTACAGTTGATTTGACACTTGCGATATATAAAGTATCCATTAAGAATATTAACAAAACAATAGCAATCTTATATAAAAGTATTATCACTATTCTTGCATAACTGTTCTGTTTCTTTATATTTTTTTCTTTACCTTTGAGTTTCTTTTCTACTTCTTTAAGCAAATACCCATATAATGAACTTTTAATGATTAATCCCTCCCTTTTTTTAAATACTATTACTAATTATTTATTGGCTATTATCCGCAATATGAAAGTACAAAAATTTAAAATTTTAAGTTTATAATTGTCATAACTATATTATATCCTCAATAGAATACTTAACTGATTAATATTCATAAACCCCTTTGACTTCTTTGCTCCAAAAAATTAATTGTTGGGTTTTAACTGATTCATTAGATAAAATAGAATGCTTTGCTGCTTTTTGACAAACTTTTACTATATCTGACTGACTTAAACCCTCACTAATATTTAGTAAGTCCTCTGTGATAGGTACGTTAATTTTATATTTTTCTAACTGGCGTTGAAACATTAATTTTCTCAGTTTTTGGTCTGGTAAAGAATAATGCAATACCACATCAAATCTTCTAAATAAGGCTAAATCTAGAATACTTTTCATATTAGTTGTAGCTATGATAAAACTTTGTGAATTATCATTTTCTATAAATTGAAGTAGCGAGTTTAGAGCCCTGCGCATTTCATTATCAGCTGAATTTTGAGATACTTTTCTTTGCGTTGCAATGGAATCAAATTCATCAAATAAATATATTCCTAAATGATTATGGATGATTTGAAAAACAGTACGTAAATTGGCCGCAGTACCACCTAAAATGCCATCAATCAATTCATCAGTCTGCTGTCTATAAAGTGGTAAATTAAGTTCTGATGACAAAGCTATCGCTGTCATAGTTTTACCCGTACCCGGTGCGCCTTCTAATAATAGCTTTCGATTATTCTCTAACCCTACTTTAACCAGCTTATCGCGATTATAAAATTCAGAAATAACTTCTTCAAGTGCTTTTTTGATATTTTTATCAATAATTAAGTCATCTTTATCTCTTGTATCTGATACTAGTTCAAATAAATTTTTACTGTCTTCATTAAATGGATGCTTATTAACTGCATGTGTAGTAATACCAGATGATAAAAGTCGTTTTAGTGATATTGAATAAGCAGTATTACCCTTTTTCCGCTCCGCCAAAGCTATACTTTTTACAGTCTCGTTAAACTCTATATCATTATGACTGGCATGAGCCGCCACTAATTTTAAGATTTGATCATTAATCACAGACTTCACTTCCATTTAATAAATATTTGATTAATAAGCAGTCATTAATTATAATGGATACAGGCTATAATATTTTGTAGCCACTATAATATACATTTCTATGTTTATGGACTGCCAAATCCTACCTAAAAGGTAGGATTTTTGTCTGTCTATTTTTAGTTTCAGTGAGCCTTTCTTTGGCTCGTTTAGTTATTTTAGCTTTATTGATTCAATTTTGGGCGATTAACACGAATTGCCATCACTACATAATCCATTTTTTGAGCAAAATTAGTAATATATGTGACAAATGCTAACAATTCATATCCTGTACATACCTGTTTTTCACGATCGTACTCTTGAAGTATAAGTTTATCGCCAACTTCAAAGTTACGATCATTTTTACGGATTTCAAAGGTTTTAAAGCCTTTACGAACCGCGTCAAAATATTTAGAATCAATTTTTAACTTGTGTATCGCCATTATCAAATACCCCCCAAAGTTTCAAAAGATCTTTTTACTAGTTCTCCATTTTTGAATGAAATTTTATATATATCTGGCGTCAATAATAACTTGTGGTTTTGCTTTATATGGGGTATCTAGTTCCTTGATTTCACTTTCAGTTAAATGATTAATATTGTCAGTTTCAAAATCTATGGTTAAACAGTTAACTTCAAAAAAATCATCTGGTGGATAAACATAAGTTCTATATAATTTAACCGCTTCCTCTTCGGAATTAGCTGCAATTAATGCATATTCAGGTTCACTAAATCTAAAGTATTTCATTGCTAGTCCTCCTTTTAAGCTTTCCATTTTTGGCCATTAATCTAATAAATCTTCCTCATCCTCAAGATCTATAAATTTTTGTATCTGTTTCAAAGTATATTTATTATCAATATCAAATTCTGCCCAAGTAACTTCAATTTATTCTAAGGTAATATGTTTCATTTGTTTTCCTCATCAACTGACCGAATGACCAAAAGGTCTTTTTAAAAATTTCATCTTTAACTGACCAATGTTCACCATTTGTTACAGTGGCTATCCAGTCACCAATAGTTAATTTCATTTTATCTTCAAAATAAAATGTATCTGTGAATTCACCGTCAAGTGCGATAATACGGCTAAGTCCATATTTATCTATCATTTCATTTGAACCATCAAACTGTTCAAATAAAATTTCTGGCTTCTTCTTATACCAACGCTTCATTTCTAGACCTCCAGTAGTTCTGGATTTTCAAACTTATTGCCAATTACACAAGTACTTTCATTAATAACATTATTACTATTGAGGCTCTCAGTAACACCAGTAGAAATATTTTTAGCAGCAAGACCAAACTTAGTGGAATATATTTCATATCTAGATACTTTATTTGCATTAGTTGTACTGATAATATCTCCTCGAAAAATTGTTAGTTCATTAGAGACTTTAATACCAGCACACAACGTCTTAGCATCAATAGTACAGTTGACATATTTTTCATTTATGGGATTGAAAAATTCAGGAATACAATAATCCTCTGTGACTTCTACAAAATCACCAACAAGGTACGGTTGATCTCCAAAATAAAGTAATCCTCCATAAATCCAACCATGTTCATCTAAAAGATTAGTTGTTTCCAGATCATCATAAAAATAACGGTATTCGTCTTTTTCGTCTTCACTTGCATCAGGCTTTACAGGATAAAGTCGTGCCCTATATCTAATTAAATTCATTGCTAGTCCTCCTCCAAAATAGGTTTTATGCTAGTAGTTCTTTTTGTTTTCTTCTGTTGGTTGGGTAGTAAAAGTCCTTCTTTAATTAGCACCTTTTTCAAATCTTGATAATCTTTAGCATCCAGGCAAAACAAGTCCCTATCTGGGTATAAAACAATTGTGTAGGATACAGGCTCAGGCCGATTTTTAAGAGTAGGTCTATTGGTATTATAATTATATTTCTCCATATCCTTGATACTGTAATTTGGAAGGATAGATTGTATACACTCTAGTTTGATATAAGCTCCAGCGTAGGTGCTATCGTTTATTTGGTATAGCATCATTGGATACCTCCTTTGTGCTTAATCAAGTACTTCAAATAAAACATTGATTTATGCAGTATCAGTTATTACCTGCTAAATCGGATTCTTTCGATTGTTTAGCTCTTATAATTTTGGGCTTTATATTTTTAATACTTTGCAAAATCTGAACTGCCTCATCAAAACGAACACAGTCTGGTAGATCAAGCTTTACTTTCTCACCGTTCATACCAACTGCTTGTTTTCCTACTTGGAATAAAAATACATAGTCGGGACTAATATATTTTTGTGGGATTTGAGTATCAGCCCTAATATATTTACGGGAAATAGTGCCTTGATTTGAATTCCAAAATCGCACATTTTTAATAACATATTCAGGTTTCAACAAGTGAGCCGCCCTTTCTGCGCCTTCCTTGGAAAAGTGGGTATAATCAGCTGGATCACTGACTAGTAAATAGCGATTATTAAAATAATATTTACCATATTTAACTTGATAGTCTTCCTCACCATATCCATATAACATGGCAACTGCCACTTGTGGCCAAGCATATCTTTCCTGTAGTCCATAGTATGATTTATGCCATTCTTCGACTTTGTCAGAAACTGGCAGCCAATCGTCATAAGAATAATTCTCATAATCTTCTGATAATTTCTTTTCATTTTCTTGGGTTGCTAGTACGTATTCCATGCACCCTTTAAAAGTTAGACCATTGTCCATTTGTGGCAGAAAATATCTGATACGTTCTTTAATGCACTCAGGTAAAATGCAGTTTGGAGCAACAATTTTGTTGTTATCGTTATGATGCCAATCATAAAGTGAATCCATTATTTCTGCTAAACGATCTGTCATGGTTATTCCTCCTCATTTAACTAAAGTTGGGATCCCTTTAGAATCAAGTTTGATTTTGCCTTCATCATAGAGTTTCCAGTAGTTTTCTAAGTTGCCTACTTGTTCCAGTACGGGTACTGCTTCTTCGTCTAAATACCTATCTTTGCGAAGTTCGTCGTCATACCAATCGTAAATCCAGCCTTGCCTTAGTGATTCTAGTAAGAAGGTATATTCGGAAGCATGTTCCAATTCATCAGCCCAAGGAGCTCTCCTTACATAAATATCAGTGAAACAATCAGGGTCTCCTAAGTCGTCATCATAAAGCGCCTGTGATTTTGCTTTCCCGGGTGTTTCTGCCCAATAGACGTGTACATAGTTAGCATCCCATTCTTCGTAAATACATTCATAAGCTTTTATAACTTTTGCCTCCTACATTTCAGTAATTTCAATCTCTGTGCGTGGATTATTGTCTGAGTAAATATCTTGAACAACGCTTTTGATTATCGCCGTTGAACGCTGCACCATTTCAAAGATCTATGATTGCTCTAAAATAGTTAAATATAATAAACCATTGGGTAATGAGGAGATAGATTCTAACAAAATAACCGCTTACATTGTGGCACTCTTTGATTCATTATCATTTACAACATAATCTCAAGGAACTTTTTTAATTTATCTAATTCTTCTTGTGATAAATAGGTATTAGCTTTTTTATCGTAAATAATTTCTTTTAGACCATGTTTTTTGACAACCGTATCCAATTCCTGTTTAACCACTTGAGGAGAATATACAAGTTGCATATTGTAAAAATAGTGAATTAAATTTTCTAGTTCTGTGGGATAGCTAGTATCTAAGTAATACCAATTTCTGTAAGCAGGGATTGCACTATTTGGATCTGCATTGGTGGCAACAATTTGTACAGCCTGATATTTATTAGCGTGTTGTGCATTGGCCAACAGTTCTTGTAAAACGGAGCTTTTCATTATTTCTACTGATTCATTCATTTAACACTCTTCTTCCTACGATTTTTAATATACCTACAACGACTTAACGCTCTTCTTGAAAAAATTATTTCATTTTTTAAAAAAATCACGATAGGGTTTTCTGCCGAAAAAATAAACTACCGTGATGATTACAGCTGTGATTAAAAGCGCTACTATTAATTTCCAACCAAAAGCAAACCAAAGCCACGAATAAAAATTTAAGATTGGTTTTTGTAACATAAACTGTCTCATCAAGAGCAATCATTCTTTCTTTGTTAGCCATAAGAACAACATCCTTAAGCCTTTAGCTGATATGTTTCTGTGCAAACTTAGTCAATCTTTTAGCAGTAGGAAAGTGTAACTCCTTAATTTGTCTCTTACCTGAGCGAAGGGCATATAAAGTAGTTCTTGAAACACCGGCTTTTGCCACAATCTCTTTATCACCAATATCAGACTTTAATAACTTTGCTATCCAGTAATTCATACTTTGACGTTCTTTACTGATTACCTCAATATTTTGATAGGCAAAATTACTAAGCCGTTCTGCATAATCAAGCTTTAAAGATTCGATTTTCCTTTTACCGCTCCTTAAGGCTTGAATAGTTTCCTCACCAATCCCGGTTGCAGCTGCAATTTTATAATTTTCAAAATCTGACTTTAACAGCTGCTCAATTAAATGAAGATCAATCAAATTATTATCAGACACTTCCATCTTTATTACCCCAATCTAATTTGTTATTATTGTTGAGGTATGCTTTAACTTAAACAGTACAAAAAAGCTTACTAATGCTCATCTTACCCTCATAAGATGAGCTTTTTTTATACATATATTCTCACCTCCTAGTTATAATTATAGGCGTTTATTTATAAATTTAAAGGATAATGATAATTTTAATATAATTTAGTGGATAAATACTATTCTATAAGCATTAAATTTATTAAATATTACAAAATTATGATAATTATGAAAAAAGATATTTTTTAAAAAATATGCGATTTATTTCCTAATATTTAGCCTTCTTATCGTTATTAAAATATACATCTATATATTATATATAAATAGTTATATTATATATAAATAATTTAAATAAAGTTTCCTGTTTGATAATTTAATTTAACTCCTGCTTCGGCATTAAACACCCAAATATTTAGGTGAAATTTTTGCGGATCACGCAAAGAAATAGCTTGAACCTGAACACCTCTAGGAACTAATTCTTGCTCAACATAAAGAGGGCTTGCTGAATAGTAAACTACTTCATTAGGATTTGTTCTGAGAAAATTTCTCACTTGAGTTTCCGGATAAGCCATGCCACCAGGATTATTCGATTTATTAGTTCCGACATTTTGCGCTCTAGTGCCCCAGATTAAATTGTTGCTGTTCATAGATCCTCCTAATGACCATGCCAATAAATGGCTTTTATTAAAAACGTACCCATGATAACCATTAATTGTGACAATTCTATTATTACTATGTGTTCCCATCCACTTTCCTAAGTCGGAATTAAAAGCACCATCAGAAAATTCTCCGGCAATTCTGCTAGCTTCAGGAATCGCTGGACGAGGAGTTATAGTGGAATTTCTTTTAAGCACATCTTTAAAACGGATAAAACTGCCTACAGCTTGTGTCCTACCTAAATTATCCAATCCTTGATAATTAACTATCTGATTATTCACTGGTTGCTGTAAATAATTCTCTATTTGGTTAGTCTGTACATTAATTTGAGCTGTAACAGACTTATCAAAATGAGGTTCATTTTTATTAATGACCACATAATTTTCCGGATACTTAGCTGGCAAAAATTTTAAATTTATTAAAGCTGTTTGCGAATTGATTTGAGTTGTCCGTTGATTAAAAAAGCCTTTACTGAGGCCATTTAATGAATTAGAACAACCAGTGATTATTAAAATTTGCAGTAATAAAAAAGCACCTATTAAAAAATTAATAGTGCGCTTGCTAAATCTATGATAATGCATAATGTGCCCCTCTATTTATATTTAACGCGAATCATGACCATGAAAATTATAAGGAGTTCCTCCCTTTTGCCAATAACGTTGTTGATAATAGTCATTTAAATTATCCATTGTATTAACATAATGCTGCCATGAATTGTTCATACCACGATATTTCGCATGATTAACTAATCCTTTTCTTAATCTGGTCAAAGCGGCATAAACTGGTTTGACAAAATCCAAGATGGTATATCCACGAGAAATATAATTTTTAGGATTTCTAATTACATGAATAATCTCAATTAACGGTAAGGGATCAGGCGTCTGAGGTTGTTTTAGTGAAATTAATGAATCTACAGCTGTATTCAAAGAAGAAATAGAATTACTGTCTATATCCAAAGCTGATACTGTAGTAATAAACTGCTTAAGCTGTAATAAAGTCTCAGTTTTATCATTACTAATCTTAAAATTACGATAACTGCTAAGTTGGCTATTTAAACCAGACGCTTGTAATTCTATACTTTTTAAAAGGGTATATTCATCAGGACTGTGATTAAGTAATTGCTTCATTTGTTCTATTTCTTCTTGTAACTTAGTTGTTCTAATTGTCCTTTCTCTAGCTAATAAATCAGATAATTTATTTAAATAATTAACATTGATTTGTGTAGCCTTTAAAGTAGTAAGTTCAGTTAATATGCCTGAATACTTGTTATTATTATCGAAGAAGATTTCATTAAGCTCAGCTGCTTCTTGCTTAACCTGCAATAAATACTCTTGTAATAACTGTTGATTTTTATTAATTTGGTTGATTCGGTTACTAATTTCTGTTTGAAAAATTAAAAAATCAACTTTTATACGCTTAATTAAAGACCTGACCTGAGAATCATATAACTTAATCTGCTGTAAACTATTTAAATATGGTGGCATTAATTCCTGTAATTTTTCATATCCTCGTAGTAAATTAATAATTTTTTCATTATTATTCATCTCCATCAACTCCTATTAAGTGCACTTCGGTTCGCGGAAAATTTTTTTCATTGAGTTTAAGCGACTTAATACCGACAATGCGACTATCACGAATATCTAAATCTTTAAAAATACTATCCATGATGGCCTTTTCCAAGTTATCAATATCGGGAGCCGTTTTACGCATTAAACTCTTTACTGTTTTTTGATGTTGGGGAATTTTTAAATAAAAAATAACTTCCATTAAAACTCCATAGGGATTTTGAATAGTCTGATAGAAGTCATTATTATATAACTGATGTTGCAGCAGATAATCCTTGACGGACTGCATATATTCAGTATATTTTGTCGGATAATAAGTAATTACTTTACCCTGACTGCCGCTGTTTTTGACAAATTTAAATTGCGGTCGTGGAGTTGCTTGGGGCGCGAACGGAATAACTGCCTGCCACTCACTCATGATTTTGCACCTGCTTTTGATATTTGTCATATTTCTTTTGTTTGGCAGCCGGCCAGCGCTTAAAAATTACGCGTGCCCGCTGCTTTTGTTCAGTACTGCCCTGCTGTAAATCCATTAATTGTACAAACTCCAGATTATCGGTAATCTCACCCCAGCCGTATTGCTGCAAAGTTTTGGTTAATTGCGCTTCTTGATGATCTAAATCAGCTTTAGCATCAGCTTTAGCGGCCTTCTTAGCTGCTAAATCAGCTTTTTGGGTTAAATACTTGTGCCAATCGGCATTTTCCAGCTTGATCAAAGTCTGCAATTGCTGCAAAGTAAATAATTCTTCAATACTGCTAGTTCCTTTTTTAATCTTGTCCAAATAGCGATAAAGAGTATTACGACCAATACCTAAATTTTGAGCCAGTTGAGTGCGATTAGCCAAATATAAAAGCCATTCTGTAATCCGGCGACTAGACAATTCATTGAATTTTATCTGTTTTATTTTATAAGGTCGATAAATGATAATCCTTCCCTTCTTAATTTTCATAAATTACTGGTGATTCGTATTTTGTATATAATCATTCATTTCATCTACTAAATATGGAGCTATATCTGCCAGCTTTTGATCAGTAATTCTTGTAACCCGCTTGAGCCTTTTTACCGCTTTTAGAGCAAAATCCCCCGTAACTTCCATATTTTTAACTACTACCGCTGGTTTCCAGCCATAATTAGTTTGTACCTTGACTATTTGTCCCAGTGGAATCATCCTTCCATAAAACTTTTTCACTTTAGAATCTTTAGTATGTGATGATATTTGAAAGAAATATCCTTTATGAGATAAATAATATTTTCCTGTTTCTTGGTTTCTATTTAAATGCATCACTTCAACTGCTCTTCTAACCATTACTTTCTTATTTTTCCTTTTTTTCTTAGACATGTTTTTCTCCTTTGTGTTATAAGTAACTCCACTTAATTATCACATTTAAAAGAAACTAACAACAATATTTATCAAATTATTCCCCAAGATATACGAGAACAAGAGGCAATAAGAAAGCTAATATATTATTGAAAAAATGAACGAAAACATTGGCTTTTATATTCTGACATCTAATATAAATTATTCCCAGAATTAAGCCTAATAAAAACTTAGATAAAAAATATATGAAGTCTTGTGAAACGTGTAATAATCCAAACACCAAGGAACTAATAACCACTCCCAACTTTTGATTTTTTGAAAACAGCCAATTAATAAAATAGCCACGAAAAAAGATTTCTTCCGTGGCTGGTACTATCAGTAGGCTATAAATTAGGTAAATCACAGGAACATTTTTTAAAATATTTTGTTGTATCCGAACATTATGGTTTGGACAAATATCATTTCTCATCAAGATTAATAATATCAGATTTAGAGCTATACAAAATATACATGCAACTGTGATATAACTTATACTTTTTAAATTTATAATTTTTTTCTCTGTGATTCGTTGAGTTTTATAATAAATAGTTATCATAAAGCTCAATACAATGATGGCCGTTAAAATAAAGGGAATATATATTGGCCAAGCTTTATTATAGATATTGCCTAAAAGAACCGTAATTTCAATCATTACGGCTGGAAATTGCTGCACAATATAAAACATTAATAATAATAGAATCTTACAAGTATAATTAATTAAGCGATATTTTTTATTCAAATATTGTCCCCTTTTCCCTTTTTCCCTTTTTCTACTTTTACCATAAATAAAAAAGCACCGCAGAAATTCTTCCGTGGAGCTTTTTTATTAATTACTTAATACCAATCTGTTTGGCATATTCACTTAAAAGATATGCTGTTTTCACATTCAAATTTTCAATTTTTCTTTTTTTATTTTTTAAACGTGAAATATTACCAGATGATACTCCAATCGCTTTTCCAATCTGATAAGAAGAAATATCAGAATTCAATAATTTAACAACTAAAGCCATATCAATTTTAGAATTTAATAATTCTTTATTTTTATCAGTTATTTTGATGTCTCCAATCAACATATGGATTTGCAAAAATTTGAACTACAAAGTAATTCTCACCGCTTTTGTCTAAGTAAACACCAACTCCAATATCTTTAAATTTGGGATTCATAATAGCCTTATAATGGCCAACTGATCCTTTAAAACCAGCCATAGTTAAAGAAGCTATTTTATAAGGATCTGTTACCTTTGCAGAAACACTAAGAGCATTTTCTGAACAATCGAGTGCTGTTTCAGGATAATATTGCTTTGTTAAAATTGTGTCCCAGCTTTGACCATCAGGACGAATGTGACCATAAGATTTTACCTGTTCTTGTGCTCTTATTGCAGCTGCCTGCATTAATCCAGAATGTTGCTTTAAAGGAGAAACTCCGTGGCTCTGCCGCTCAGCATTTACTGACTGCACAATTGCATTCGCGATCGTATTAGTATCTTCATTAAATTGTGGAGTAGACTGTATCGGATTGTTAGGTACATTGGTTTTTGGTGGTTCTGTTACTTGCACATCTTTATTTTGATTATTTAAGCCAAAATCAGCATTATATACAATATCAGCATCTTGGGGAATATCATTTAACCACATATCAGTTTTGGTGATAAATTCATGATTAGAAACACGATAAAAATATTGTCCCTGAGAGTTTTTAATAATATAGTTCACTTTCCAAATTGAATTCTTAGGAAATCTTTGACTTTGATTATTATATTGTTTTGTTTCATCATTAAAAACTTGGGTATTATTATCCTTGATAGTTCCTATAAAATCGCGAAGTATATGACCTGTGTCAACATTAAAATTGGGATTACAATCTTGAAGACGTAACCATTCATCAGTAGAAACTTGTAAAAGATGTGTGTTGTTAACAACCTTTACCTCGCCTATACGCCAATCAGTATTAGCTACTAGAGATCGATCAACAATTAGTTTACCTTGGCCAGTATACAAATTAGCCCTTGGTACTGTAACTGTTGCAACTTTATAAGTATAAGCTTGTACATTAACTGTTTTTATTGAAGTAATAGTTCCCGTTACTAAAAATAATAAAAGGCTAGTTATTATTGCTCTAATTTTTTTATTCATTTTTTTACCTCCTTTACATGTAAAGTATATATCTGCCAACCGGCAAATTCAAGTACTTATGTAAAAAGGAGGAAATATCTATTTCCTCCTCCAATATATTTAAATAAAAATTTTATTTTTGGATTACGTAAGAGGATAAATCAACTTTGGAACCCGTTTGTGCCATCTTTTTATATGATGGTTCATCTTCTGGCATTGAATCTTTTGATTGCTTATTGTCTTTAGGATTATTGACAGGATTACCTTTCAAATTATTCACAACTTCATTGGTATCCTGTGGATTATTACCTAAATCAGAAGTAGCTACATTCCTAATTACTTGAACATCAGCTGCTGAATCAGATTCCGTACCATTTTCAGTAGTTCCTGGTTTTGTTGTTTGATCTGTCGATGCATCATCCTGGTTAGATTGACTAGTTTCTGCCGTATTTCCCGATTTATCACTTCTAGTTTCTGCATTTGCAATAGTAGCTGCACCTTTGTTTACCTTAACTTCTATTACAAGCTCGTAAGTCTCACCTTTTAATGGCATTGCCTTCAAAAAATCTGGAGAAGCAGTAAACAATACTGTGTTACTACTCTCGTCAAAGCTTATCTCACTATCGTTACTCATTTTTTTACCATCAGCTTTATTAACTACATAGGCGTTAACATAAGTTAAACGCTGATCTAATTGATCTTTGATAGTAAATTGAGGATAACGTTCGCTAAGATCTTTGCCTAAGGTACCAACTTTTTGATCAACATGATAATAGAGAGTATCACCAACTTTAACAGTTGTATTGTTAATATCTTTACCATCTTTATTGACCACTTTTTTAGTTGGCTTTGGTGCTTGACCTTTAGAATGAAGCTTATTATCAACAGCATTAGTTTGTTGCGGCTGGTTATCTATTGAAACTGAAGCAATATTTTCAATAGTTACCTCATCAGTAGAACTGGCCTTATCAGAAACATTGACTTTAGCTTCAATAACCAATTCGTAAGTCTCACCTTTTAACGGCATGGATTTTAAAAAGTTAGCTGATGCCTTCCAGGTAACCGTATTATCAGATACCGTAATTTCAGCTGGCTGACTCACGGTCTTACCAGTTTCTTTATTAATCACATATGCTTTAATAAAAGTAAGATTATGGTCAAGTTTATCTGTCATACTAAATTCTTTATAGCGCTGAGCTAAATCTTGATTCAAAGTTCCTACCTTTTTATCAACATGATAATAAATGGTATCTCCATCAGAAACTATCTGATGATTAATATCTTTACCATCATGATTGACAACTGATTTAGTTGGTGCTTCTGGAGTTACTGGCTGATAATGATTATCAACTGTATTAGTATCTTGTGGCTGATTATCTAAACTAACAGAACCCACGTTATCAATTTCTACTTCTTTATCTAAATCTTCATCCTGAATATTAACAGTGACTGTGATAACAAAATCATAAGTCTCACCCTTAAGCGGCATTTGGCTTAAAAATTGATTAGAAGCAGTAAATTTAACTGTATTACTGTCTTTATCATAGCTAACTTCACTTGGGTTGCTGACTTTAGCTTTAGTATCAGCATTTTGTACATAAGCCGAGTCAAATTGTACATTTTTATCTAATTTATCAATAATAGTAAATTCTTTATATCTTTGAGCTAATCCAAAACCTAAAGTACCCACTTTTTTAGAAACATGGTAAATAAGTTGTTGTCCATTAACAACAGTTTTATGATTAATATCCTTATTATCGTTATTCAAAACCGTTTTTTCAGGAGCATAATCCGGAGGTGTTAAGGGATTTTCTACTTCATTAGTAATTTGTGGGTTATCATCTATATTAGCCGTTGCCGTATTTTTAATAGAATCTTTAGTTTTATTTTGGTTAGGGTCTTTAATATTGACTTTAGCTTCAATAATTAATTCATAAGTTTCACCCTTAAGTGGCATACTTTTTAAGAACTCATCTGAGGCAGTCCAAGTTACTAAATTAGTGGCTTCATCAAAAGTGACCTCACTTGGATCACTTAAAACTTCTTTAGTAGTTTTATTAACCAAATAGGCTTTAACAAAATCTAAATCACCATCTAATTTATCAAGAATACTAAATTTTTTATAACGAGAAATCAAATCCTTGCCTAAAGTTCCAACGTGTTGGTCAATATGATAATAAAGAATATCCCCATTAGAGACTACTTTGTGATTAATATCACCATCATCTTTATCAACTACATTTTTAATTGGTTTATTAGCAGGACGAGGCATAACAGGATTTTCTACTTCATTAGTTTTTCTTGAATTACCATTAATAATTGACTGACCAATATTTTTAATTGAAATGCGGCCATCAACATTATTAATATTACTATCACCAATTGTATTATTGATAGTTTCTGTAGTATCCACTTTAGCCTTTATTACTAATTCGTAAATTTCTCCTTTATATTTCATACCATTTTCTAAAAAATCTTTAGAGGCTTCCCATGTCACAGTACGCGTCTTTGGATCATATTGAGTTGTATTAGTATCAGTTATTCTTTTTCCCGTTTCTTTATTAATAACATAAGAATCTTGATATTTTAAGTTAACATCAAGCTTATCAGAAAGTTTAAAAGAACGATATTTTTTTAATAAATTAGTTCCTAGGTTTCCAACTTTTTGATCTACATGATAATAAATAATGTCTCCATCTTTCACCAATTTATGATTGATATCAAAATTATTAGTATCAACAACAGATTTAATTGGTGAAGGTGCTAACCCATCATGAGGAACAATCACATGAACTTCATTAGAACTAAAGGGCTTATCGTCAACAATTGCGGAAGCAGTATTAGGGATAATATAATTACCTGTCTGTGAATCTATCGGTGTGTTAGAAAAATTAAAAGATTTAGTGAGATTAACTGTAATAATCATGTAAACATAATTATCTCTAAATGATTCTGGGTCATTAGCAAGCCAACTAATATTACCATTAGAGGTTGTTAAACGCCCATCTAATGTAATATCCTTTCCTTTATCATTTAGAATAGTAACTTTTTTCACCGTTAATGCTGGGTCTAAATTATCAATTAATGTAACACTACCAAAATCACCAACTTTACTAAATTTAAACTGTTCAGCAAAGATAATATCATTAGTATCATCTTTACCGGTCATAGTTTGACTATTTACTAACACTTCACTCCCGTCATAATTACCATTAGTATCGAGATTTTTGATTTTTGATTTTGTCTTTAAATCTTTTTCACCAGAATTATTAAAATCATCAGATAATTTAGCATTAAAAAGACCTTGCCAATCAGTTACTTTATCTAATTTACCAGTAAAAATTTTCTTTCTTATTTTAGTATCATGATCCTCTGGCACTGGATTACTTACCTTATTAGTATTCCTTTGCCTACCGTTAATAACTGTTGATGCATCATTATCAATCGATTTTAATTTACTGGATAATTTAACATTCCCCTTCACTTGAACAGGAATATGAACGGTATAAGTTTCACCCTCATAAGCCATAATATTTTTTAGATAATTATATGAAAATTTGAAAGTTAATATGCCATTTTTATAAGTAAAAGCTCCAGCATTTGCATCTAATCTTTTACCAGTAGAATCATCAACAACATAAGCAGAATCCAAATACGTGACTTCTTTAGGTAAAGGATCAGAAATTTCAAATTGACGGTATTTGGTTAACATATCTTGTCCCATAATACCAACCTTCTGGCTTACCGTATACTCAAATTTTTCATGAGGAATAACTAGTTTACCATTGATAGATTGACCATTTTCTATAACATCTTTTATTGGTTTTGCTGGCTCATTATTCCAAATTGTTGCAGAACTAAAGGATAACCATGTCATATATCCTTGATGGTTTCGTTCGGAGCCAACAATAAAGGCAGGTGCATCAGATCCAATTTCCCAAACACTAGAAGCATCAGTATAAGTCTCTGCACCTAATTTGTCTTCAAAACCTTCTTCTGAAAATGGCTTTGGATCATTATCATATTTATGATTCCAGTGTTCCATACCACCAATACCAGAAAAACCACTGCCAAATTTACCATCTTCTTCAATAGTAGATGTGGTTACATACGAATCTTTTGAATTTTGACCACTTACCCATTCAGAAAATTTATTATCCTGACCTTGATAATTTTTAGCACCATTCATGGAATTATACGTAATGTAGGTATGTGAATTATCACTAATATCAAAATGAACAGGTGAACCGTCAGTATAGAAAAAATGAAAAGTTTGTGTAAAAGATTCTACACCGTAATAACACAATCCCGACCACAGAGAATCAGAAAAAATTAGCCAATCCACTGTGTTTCCATTACTTGTAGGAATACCTTCAAAGTTAGATAATTCAACTTTTGCTGTTACATCTCTACCTTTATACGTTCCAACTACACCATATGTTGCAGTTACTTTATTTACACTTTTTAAAGTATTGGCTGGCCAAACAATAGTTTCAGCACCATATTCAGCCTGAAAATCACGATATCCGCCATTGCTGACAGTTAAAATATTATTTAAATCTGTTAACGTCCAACCTTTTCCATCATTATTTCCTTCTCCTTCAGGTGCTCTTTTTCTTCCCATAGGTGATGGACCATCAACATCAATATGAACTGGAGATTCAGCAGGATGTTTAACAATAATTAAAGAATTATTTGTTGATATTTTAGGATCATTGGGATCAATGTGTGTCATAGCTGAGACATTACATGATACCTTGAAGATAAAAAATAATAAACTTAAATTTAAAAATACTATTTTTAAAATATTTATCATTAAATAGTTCTTAGCATGATTTTTCATTACATATTTCTCCTAATTTAAATTTTAAAAAAGAATATGTTAAATATAGATTCCCCCTTTAAGAAACTATTACTAATTTCATAATCCGTTTTAAACCTTAATAAAAATTTTCCAGTTAAACATCACTTCCTCTAAAGTTTTATAAATAACCAAAAAAACACCTTGATATCAAAGTGTTTTTTAGTTTATTATTAATCATTTTTTAATTTATATTATTTAAATGTTGCTCATAATCATACTGTCCAACAATTACCCAACGCCGAGTACCATTATAATTACAGGTAAATAAAGTTACTTGTTTTTTATTTTTATCGCTATATAAAACTGATTTTTTTGTAGGTGTAATAGTTCCCCGAATAACTGGTTGATAAGGTCGTACTAGTTTCTTATCTGTAACATGATAATAGTAATTTTTTTTCTTATCTGTAAGAATGATTATAGAATTTTTAGCAACTCTAATATTGGGAACACGACTGAACAAGACATTTAAGGATGTGTTCATATTATGACCTGCCAGTACATAATTCCCAGCTCCGCCAATTTGAACTTCATTGGGATAATATGCAGCTGCACCCAATGCTAAAGTATACATATTTACACCGTTTAAAATTGGCAAATATAAGCCAATCTGTGGAACACTTACATAGCCGGCGTAGTTATCACCATACCCTCTTTTTAAAGCTGTTTGACGATAATCCTGTAACTCATAGGGGGTAATCATGTGCACATTATCGATATCAGATGAATAAACTTGAGGTTTAAACTTTAATTTTTTTGCTTTAATGGATGATTTAGCACTGTCATGAGCATAAGAACTCATAATATTTTTGTTATCTGAATTATAGGCTGTTACCAAGGCGAATAATATAACCACTAAAGCCGAAACAATCAAAAAGCTCCGTTGAATGAGTTTCTTCTTTCCCGGAGCTAAATTTTGCCAATATTCATATAATTTATTAATTTGATTATTCATAAAATCTTCCTGCTTTAAGCGCCACTATTTAATTTATTAATAGATTTGAACATGCATCAACAAAATCTAATAAAGCATCAAATTCGCTATCCTTTAATTTAAATTCATCAAGACTATGATTTTTGACACAGCCATAATCAGTTTCCTTAATATTCATATGGTCTGCGACTTTGGAATCATGAGCCAAAAAGTCAAAATCTATGTTTTTATTCCCCTCGATTATTTTTTGTTGAAAATTATTAATTTGTAGCAAAAATTATTCCTCCTTTAAGTTTTCTTTCCAATCAGATGCTCTCTCTTCCACGAAAGAATCCAAATGATCACTATCAGCATATTTTGCTAAAACATCCACATGTTTAATTTTATTAATTGTTCTAATCCAATAATCACGATTAACTTGATCATAGGGGTGTGTATGCTGAAGCATCTCCATCATTTTGTCTTTGACACCTTGCAATGTGGCTTCCTCATTAAATAGAAATTGAATTTTACTTAACAAAAAGCCAATATCACATTCATTTAAAACATAATCTACTATGTGATCATCTATCTCATCAGCAGTTGCATTTTGAAGTTCCTTATTCAAAGATTTAAATTCTTTAACTGCATCCGGAAGATAGGAGTCCAATAATTTTTCCGGTATATTTTTAGGATAAATAGAAACTTTATTTAAATTATTTTCAGATTTAAAAATCTCAAAAGCTTGCTCAATTCTTGGAACTAATAATGATTTCATTCTCTGTGTAATAAGGACATCATTAAACACTTTTTTACGCTCCCTTTTTTAATTTTTATACAAACTTGTTCGACTAAATCGGTCTTGTCCAGGATCATAAAACCAAAGATAACTCCAGCGATCATCTACACATTCAAATTCTTTTATTTTTTGAAAATGTTTATCATACATAATATATTTCCAATGCAGACCATCATTTAATTTCCATATTTTCACATACCAGATGATGTCTTGCTTAAAAGTTTGTTGTAAAGTCCATGTTTCAAATTTCTTAAGTGGATTTTTATTCAGCCAGCCATCAAAATCAATCAGTAATCCTTTATGGTTCTCTATGCCGGTAATGCGTGAACTAATTAGATGCGTGCGGTCAACAAAATCACTTGTTCCAGGAATCTTGCTTTGAAGATTTGGTGGCTGTGCTCGATCGCAAACAATATAACTGCTTTGTTGTGCTCTAACATTACTTGTAGTGCTGGTAGAGATTTTTGGAAAATATCCATAATAAGAGTCTCCATTGCGTAAATACCATAATTCCTTAAATTTATCTTTATTACCAAAGCCTGCATCAATTAAATCTAGAATATTGCGGCTATACCAAGCACCCTTACCTTTAGGAATATATATGGTTGCTGTATGCCAAACATCTGTATGCTGCCAACCTACACTACGAACTGGCAGCTCTTTTATTAGTCTCTTTAAATTATCTAGATTATTTAAAGAATATGATGTCACCTCATAAACTTCGGTAACACCATTATTTCTGATATGCCTTAAAGTTCGATTTATTTTATACCACGCTTCATTAAAATTTATTTTTGTTTTACCAGCGTTAGGATTATATGACATTCTCAAATAACTCCTTTGTCTTTGCCTCGCGCTAAAAATTTTCCAGAATGTTTTCTAGCATCCAAAACCTCCTCTGCCTTTTTAGCATTAATAAAATCTTGTGCTTGTTCAAAGGCCTCATTAATTAATTTTTCTTTATGATGAACCTCTCTTTTAGTCCCAGCATGTAAATCTTTATTCTCAGCAAAAATTGGGCTTTTTCTATTAACAACAGCCCATTGGGGGTTATTCTTAATTGCGGCCAATAAATCCTGAACTGAACTATTTTGATTTGGTAAATTATTTGGTACTACGTACATGTCATTATCACCTTCTTCCCCTTTACTCTTTCTAAATTCATCAATAATTTCTTGGCGCGTATATACATAATCATGATGGCCAAATTTTTCTTCTAATTTATCGTTTAAGTCGTACATTTCTTCATCTTCCAAAAAAGGACTATTACCATGTTCAGGATGATTAGTCCCCTTCATTAAACTGTAAAATTCTCCGGCTTGCGTGATATAGTGCGCTTTAATACCGGTATCCGGCAATGCGATATCACTTTCGACTGGTTCAGTAACTCCTAAACTAACGCGACCCGAAATATTAGCAGTGATTCGACCAGGTATTTTTTCTTTTCTAGCTGTTTGATTAGCTAAAATTAAGCGAATACCGACTGAACGAGACATTTTAGCTAGATATTCGATTTTATCAGTAACATTATTCTCTGCCGCTTCGGAACTTTTTAACTGTGCATCTTGATCAATAATTGTTGATAATTCATCACAAATAACTAAAATTGTACAAAGCTTTTTGTCCGGAAATCTTTTATTATATTCTTCGATTTTACTGATATTGAATTTTTTAAAAAGCTCGATACGGTCTTGGGTTAATTTAACTACGTGATTAAATAACGCCCTTACATATTCAATATCACCAGCGCCGGCTGGTTGTGCATACGTATAAGGATTAGGATGATAATCAGGATTTTCCGGATTATCTGTTCTCATAAGTTCAAATGAATTACCTTTCCCATCAATATAAATTATTTTTACTTCTTCGGGATTTTTACTATCCATTACTGAATAAATCATATTCATTAAGGTTACAGTCTTACCAGATCCAGTTTTTCCAAATAAAATCATATGAGGGATTTGATTACCTAAACTAAATTCAATTGGCTTACCCATGGCATCAACACCAATTAATCCGGATATTACCTCAGATACTCCGGAAGGCCGTTTTTTAATCATTTCTCGAAAGTCAACCGGAATGTTAACACCAGTAACTAGAGAAATTTTGAGAACACCAGCACTGACCAATACAATAGGGATATCAGGCATTTTCAACATATTAGATATTCCCTTGGCAAGGTTATCAAAATTGGTAGGCAAATGAGGAGATCGAGGTAAAGTGTAAGAATAAACAGCTGTATTACCTCCGACCATTACATTGTCGAAAGTTCCATTGATTTTAAAACTATTGAGAACTTGATTTAAATCAGGTTCTAATTGCATAGCCTTTTTATAGGCAAGCTGTTTCTGCTGCTTAATAGTAGCTCCAGTTTTTGGATCTACGGGCGTCTTAATAACTGATAAATCTAAATTATGCTCTACTAAATATTTAGAACGATCTAAAGTAGGATCACGATAAAATCTCTTTGCATCTTTTGCCTGCATTTTTTCTAAAAAGGATGCCGGAGTTAAATGTCTAAAGTAACGCAACATATTTAAGCAATTGGTTAAATAAGTTCCTAAAAAACCCTTACCTTTATTCTTAATCTTATTAGACGCTGCAAAGGGATTACTAAAATTATCTTTCCACAGCCCTAATTCATCAGCTGCATTATAAGGAACACTGCTATCAAATAAAAAACCACCTTTATCAGCTGAAAAAGTGGCATCTTCCGGAAATCGAATACTTGGAGCAGTTAATCTTGAACCTAGACCTTTTAAAACTTCAGCAATTAAGCGATCAGTATCAGTTTCTCGGCTTTTACGAACAAATATTTCTGCATACCTTAGACCATCCATAGTTTTAACCACAACACGAGATTGTCTAATAGCTAAAGCTGTTTTTTTAATTCTTTGGGTTTGAACCGTTCCACCAACTCCATTTTCAAACTTATTACCTCGATCATCATATCCAGATAAAGCATCAAAATAACTGTCATTGAGGTTCTCCTTTAATTTGGCCAAAAATAATTTTTTTTGAAAAAAATCAAAAAATGGAGTTTGATATCCGAATAAATATTTCAGCATCAGCCACGGCGACAAAATTATTAACTGCACAATGATATTAGCTGTACGATTAAAACTAATACGCCAAATTAAACTTTGAATTGTGATATAAAAGCAAGGAAGCCAAACAATTAATATAGAACGCAAATAAATTGCTAACCAATACAACAACCAAATTAACCCTATTTTTATATAATTTAGTAAAGTTTGCCAAATTATCGTCTGCCGTACTTTATTAGAACTTGAAAAAAGTAAATATTTAGCCTGTTCATACCATGGAGCGGTAATTACACAATAAAGAATTAACGTAATTGCTCCAGCTATTAAACCTGCTTTAATCAAAAATGACCAAAGTTTATCTAGATCAGCATATTCATAGACTCTTCTAAAAAAATGCATCACTCCATAATAAGACATCAAAGCAATTGATAAAGGCAATATCCATTGAAAAATTAAGTCAAAATTAATCATTTTATGACCTCTTAAACTGTTTTAAATACTCAGTTATTGGCACAACCTTAATTTTTTCTTTATTGAAGGTTACTATCTCGGCCTGTGCTTTCAATTGTGAAATATCAATACTATTTTTGGATAATATTCTCTTGATCTGTCTGAAGCCTTGAGAATTACAATAAACCGCAATATAATCATCTCCTTGTTTCATTAATTGAAGTCCCTGCTTAGAAGCATTGAATACCTGTTTCAACCCCTCAAAATTACTAATATCAAAATTTTTAAGCTCTGAATCCATTAAATCAATATCATTAATTCTCTTTTCAGAGTGAATAGTAGAATTGTTGGTTGAATTAATTGAATCTTCTTCATTTTGACCTGAATCAATTGAATTTGAATGGTCAGATGTAGGGGAAACTTCATTTAAATTCTTTGAAGATTTTGCTATATCTTTTTCGTCATTTTTAGCCGGTCGTGAAACTTGCTGTTGTTCGATTTTCCTTTCTTCATCTAGCTTTTTTTGTTCTTCAAACTTTTTCAGATTTTTCAGATGATTTTTAAAATATATTACAAGTGCTGCTACCCAAACTATTAAAAAGATTGCAACAAAAAAATAAACAATCTTCTTTGACAAATGAGTAACTAACAATAATGCTGCACCATCTAAAATCTGAATCAAATTACCAATAAATAAAATGTTTTTTGCAGTCGAACGGTAAATCATCATTAAAATTTCTATAACGACAACCGCTAAACATAACAAAGCAAAAATAATCCATTTATATGCATTATCCTGAAACCTTATATCAGCATAATAGTAGGTACACATACCTGCGACTAGAAAAAAGCTAACTAAAACAATTACTACGTCTTCAATCATTATTATCTCCTATTACCTTTTTAATTCTTGCCAGATCAGTACCAGAATAAAGTTTTAAAGTCTGCCAGTAGCCATTGCCTTTACTTTTGATAAGTGCGAATGTTGGAGTTAATAGTCTTTGATTAGGAGCCAGAGCTAATATATTTTTTGATAGCATAACTTTTTGCCGTGGGGAAACACTGTTTAGATTAAGCACTAAAAAAGGAGGCTTATTATTCTCCCCCTTCAATTTCTGTATTTCTTGAACTACAGGCTTCTCTATTTTTTTACAATATTTACAATCATTTTTATATAAGACCAAAATTAGCGATTTTTGATCAACACTAGGTTGACCTAATATCTTCAACCCCTTAGTTGGTGATGTAGCAATATTGTCATAAGATGCTCGAGTTTGATGTTTATTATCATGAAATAATAAGAGTAAAGCTAGCAAAAATACAAGCATACATATACCAAAATTTAAGATATACTTCCTATTTTTCAAACCCAACACTTCCCTATTTAAGTCTTATAACCTGATCTACAAGTGCATCAGAATTGATTTGTAATAAATAAAAACTATTACTTAATCCCGGATTCTCATCTTGCCGCCAAGATTCCTGTACTACTTTTATTAAAGCAATTTTATTGGATGACATTTGATTATTACTATAAATAGTTAGATCGTTTAAACGCGAATGTAATCCTAAATTTTTAATTATGTTATGGCCAGTAACATCTTTACCGTTATCAAAAATATTTTTATCTTGAGCTAGCTGTGGAGTAATAATTTTATCTAGTTTGTGAGCTCTCTGAAGATAGTCACGAGAATTAGACCAGCTTAAATAGATACTAAAAAACTGCCTTGAACGCTTTCTAATCAACTGATCTTCAGTAAAGTCTTTATAATAATCCCTTACTTTTTGATCTTTGTTTAAATAAGCTTTTTGTGCCGCTAAACTTTTATATTTTTTATAGTTTTTATAATACTTATTCTTTTCTTGTTGCAACTTTGTATTAGATTTTTTTTCTAGACATCTTACATGATTCACCTCTTGAGCTCCCTGCTGGATATTATGCTTGATAGCAAAAAATCCTAAAAGAATCACTACCACACAACAGATGACTTCAAGAATTTTTGCTTTCTTACTCATGATCAATAGCACCTTCTTTAAAACTAAAATTCACAATTTTATCAGCTATTAAATCATAAGAGATTTTATAAATACCAGATGATTTTTTTATTTGATCTTGTCCTTTAGTTATAACGCCTGTAGAAGTGCCATCAATTGCTGGTGAACTGTAAGAAGCAAATATCACTACTGGTATTATCTGAGTGGATTCATTGAGATGACCATAAGCGATTTTTAAATTATCTAAATGAGCAAAAGGAGTTCGTTCAACCCCATCCGGCTGCATAGTAGGTTTCACTTTGCTTTTTAATTCTTTGGAAAATTTACTACCTACAAGCGGCGTTAATTTAGAAGCTAGTTGATTATAATCATTTTTATTTTTTGTCTGTTCAAAAGTAATGGTAAAAGCTTTACTAATCCTTTCATTGAAACTTTTTTTGCGCGCCACAACATCATAATCTCTTTTAGTGATTTGATTATAGAAATACTGTTTCGATAATTTTTGATCCTTTTGTCGATAATAATTGATTTGTTTTTTATTAAACTTTTCAGTTTGCGCTGCTCTGGCTTGCACACTTCTCAAGTTACTATCCTTAATCACATGTACACTTACTATTAAACCAAATACTATAATCGTTGTTATTATGAGTGGTATATAAGATTTAATTATATTTTTCATTATTTAGATCCTCACTTTTGCGGCCGAGCAAAGGTTAGTGTGTAATTACCATTCAATAAACTTAAAAACGATTCTTTAAATGTTCCTTCATTAACTCCTCCGCTTCCGCCTTTGCCGCCCATTTGAATAACTTTAGTAGTATTGTCAGATGGTGATTGAGGTTTCCAATTCTCCTCTAGAATGGCCGTGTGTCCATTATTACCTGAGCCTCCACCTGTATTTACAATAACAATATCGCCAGCTTTAGCCTCGTTTGCGGATATTTCTGTTAGCCAATGATGCGCACCTTTAGCGTCTGCTTCCATTGACCCGGTAAACCACCCCATATTTTCTGGCACCTTATAACCAGCTTTTTTTAAGACCAGCCAAACAAACCCAGAGCAATCAGTGATGCCATTATGATCCGGATTATCTACTGAACCAATATAAGAAATTCCATGAGATTGGCCATAATGAAAATAACCTAATAGACTTTTAGCTACCTGTAAAACATCACTAGAATCAGTGGACTCAGAACAATTTTCATTATCCGGATTTTTTGTTGTAGTACCTGCATTCGCTGCACCCGCAGCCCCTAGCAAAGCACTATTAGCCGAAATATTAGCACCCCCAAATGCAACATATGCTGCTTGAGCATCTTGAGTAATCTGACCAATTTTGCTTTGACCATCTGATAAGCTGACACCTTCATAGTAAAGAGACCAGTCTTTAGCAGCTTGAACTGGATCAGTATCATTCCCAACTGTCATTTTGGCATTTTTCCAGCCACCATTAAGCTCGAAAGATATGAGTTTTAACTCATTTTCTGCCGTTAACGTGCCTTTATCGCCAGCCTTAATTGATCCTTCAGCCGTAATTCTTGAACCATTGACAGTGTTTGTGAAGCCAGACCACTGAAACCATCCAGCTACACCACCACCAGGATTAAGAGCTTGCGGATCAAAATTACTTTCTCTCTTGGCGACAGCTAAAGCTCCCGCAGCACCAGCACCAGAAAATCCTATTGTTTGTGTTAAATAATTAAATATTTGTTGAGCATTATTATTAGCGATTGTTCCTTTGGTTAACCAATCGCCTTGCACTCCAGAGAGTTTTGCTCCGGAAGAAGCTTGCTGAGAATTGGCAGAATCACAATCATCTTTGGCTACATAACCTTCAAAACTAGCATAAGTTGTATTAGGACTAATTACTGGCAAAATTAAGGTAAACAAAAAGAGACTCGACATAATTCTAGACGGTCTCCTACCTACTTTTTTATGTTTCATTTTCACACTTTCCTTCAAAGCAATAAGTGCGTCCTGATTAAAGCACTTTGCTGATCAGACTTACGATACCAAAAAAACACTCCTTGCTGTTCTAAATTTAACTCATGTACAACCTTTTCTGGCATGTCCCTACTCCAAGAACGATTAATAAAATTAATATTAAAATATTTATTATTTTCATCATCATCTTTATCAGAGACACCACCAATAACGATCATATCTTGATTGTTCATTGTACCTGTAAACGATTCATAACTATTGGGATTAATTTGACTATTTTTGTCTTCAAAAGTTGTAATTAAGCCAATATTCTTGCGTTTAATAATCTTTTTATAAGGAATTATGCTTTCCAGAGGAACTTCTAATTGATCTAGACCATGAATTACAATGGTATCATTTTGACGAGCACGATTAACTACATAAGCTAAAGTATTTAAAAAAGCCACCCCAGCAATTTTAGGAGTGTGTCTGTAAGCCTGAATGTCATAATAAATATTATGAATGTTTTTATCATAATGATTCGGTAAATTAGTATGACCCGAAAATAAATTGGGATATTGATGAATAGCAGTTTTAACGGCTTTATACATTAATTGAGCTTCTCGCTTACTTTCTTGATCATTAGCTTGAGCAAAATTATCACGTAACTTGATTAAAAAGTCTGAAGTAGTTGGATAATTGTCATGATTATCAGTGGCCAAAATCATTTGTGCTTTTTTAGGTTCATTATTAGGATCAGTGGTATAAAGCCCTTGACCACCAGCTGTAAAAATAAACCAATCTTCCAACATTGCTTCAAGATTAACTCTAATATAGGTATCATCAATATTACTATTACTATTTTCCATAACCAGTATTAACATTTCTGTTACCTTATCAAAATTATCATTAGCATCTTGTACAACAGTTTCAGGAGTTCCAAAAACTTCCATTGGATTGATAGTTTTCTTACCCATATCAAAGTATAAGCTGTCTTCCTTATTGTAAGGATATCCAGCCATAACAATATGATGTACTCGTCCTCTGCCACTTAAATAAGTGCCATCACTGATAACTTGGGCAATAGCACTTCCACCATCTTTAACGGCTGCTGCGCCTTCAAAGCCACCAATAGATATTATTGGATTAATTTCTCCAGTACAGATAATTGCATTCTTAACACTGGTGAAATCAATAATCGCAGAATTATTGTAAATTAACGAATCTATATCAATACCTACTGAAACTCCATATTCATCAGAAAAACCGCTGGATGGAAAGAATAATCTATCAGCAGCCACCGTAGACATATCCGTACTATGAAAACTATCCGCTGATACTTTAGATAATAGGTCTCTAAATTCTAGGTATTGTCTCCCAACCTCTCTTACTAGAGTAATGCCATCAATATTATTATTATGATATGAATTTCTGATTAAAGCTAGACCTTCCTCAATGTGCTCAGGAGAATCTGATACAATAACCATCAATATATCACTATCAATAATAGTATCTTTCCTACCGGCTAAAATGGCCGAAATCTTAATATCATCTGATCTGTTCCCATTATTTGCTAACTGTTCCATATCGGTTTCTGGAGTATTATCAACACTATATAAATTGGAAGCCATCTTTTTTTGAATAATATCTTTTTGTTTCGGTTTAGGAACACCTTTTTCTCTTTCAAAAAACAACAGTTTACAATGATGAATATTCTCAGATGGAATAACTTTACATATCCATCCTATTTCTTCCGGATTATGAGTTCCATAATCAAATAAAACGTCAAAAACAGAGGCTACCAAATTCCGACTTTTAAAAAATAAATAGGGGTCGGTATCTTTATAACCAAAACCATTAGTAAATCCAAAATCATCTTTGAATTTTTTTAAATTATTACTGCTAGCAGCCTTTTTCTTTCTTTTTAAACTAAACAATGTTCACCCCCCTTTTATTTGAAGATTTTAGCAAATGTTTTCTTAGCTTCTTCACCAGATAACAAAGAATAATTCATAACTAAACCAGCCTCCAGTGCTCGTATTGTTGTTTGAATGCGACTATTTAAAATTGCTGGCGTCGGGGAAACCAGAAATAAAGTCGTTTGTAATTGCCTATTGTCCTTTTTTTTCGTAGTCATTAGATACTGTTCATTTATTTTCTTTATCATAGCTGGTGTTGCATTAGGAGGAATTGGCTTTGGTTTTATTTCTGCATCTTCAATAGAAATCATTTTAATAACTAAAGTATCATTTTCTAAATTAGTTAGCATTTGTTTGTTTAAGGTAGAAGCCATTGCCTTTTCTTCCTCAAAGGAAACAGGACTGACTATTCCTCGTGTTCTAAAAACTGATATATATTGACTTTTTCCTTCAATATTTTCTTCAATAACGGATTGAGATTCATCTCCCGGCCAAATTCGAAAATTTTTTAGTTTGGTATATGTCATAAATCTTCGATAAATTAATTTGTGTATCAAAAATTTGAAACTCACGATAATTTGTAAACCATGTGAAGGATTAGTTAACAAAGCATTTAAGGTAATTAAAAGTACCCCGATTGTATAAATACTAGCTATACTTACATTCTGCCAAAGAGTTTGCATATCATTTTGTTTAACTATAAAAAATGCACCATATAATCCTAATCCTAAAATACCCAAACCCACTAAAATACCCAGCCAAGTTGTTACCAAAAAATCCATTATAGATCCCATATGTGATAATCCGGAAACTCTTTTAATCATTCTCCAAGGTTGAGATCTTAAATTAAAACGATTCCCCGGAGCATGATAAATTTGATTATTATTATTTTGTTCAGTCATACTGTTACCCGCCTTAATGAATAGAATAAAGTTATGACCAACAATAAAATACCAACAATAGAAACATAAAAGCTATTTTCTATATTATCTCCTGTGGCCGGGTACTCTTCCATAGCATAAGAAGATTGCTGTTGATTAGTATCAATATTTCTATTTAGTTGCGTTTTATGGTTTTGATTCTGATTACTTTGAGAATCATTATTGTTGGAAGGTATTTCTATTACTTCTTGTACTTCATTCAAAAAAATCACCTCACAATAACTTGGCAACTTCTAAAAGGTAACAGTATGAATCTTCCCTTTATTGTCTTTATAATGTCCTGAGTGCTTATCATCCACATAAATTTTAACTTTTTTATTTTTTTCATTAGTATAAGTGAAGGTATCGCCTTTTTTAAAATTATGCTGATTAGAGGTCGTTATACTGTTCTGAACCGGAGTCTGCTGAAGACTTGCTGGCTGTTGGTTACTAGGTCTAAAAAAGAAAATCATACAAACACAAATCAGTATGGCAAGCAGCCCTATAAAGGAATATTTCCAACTTTTATTTTCAGCACTAGGCATTGTAATTGTGGGTGTTGGTACATACTTATTAGAAGTATTGGCATTTACATTATTAGTCTGATCAATTAATTTTTTCTGCTGTTCAATTATTGAATCCTGATCTTTTAACCTCTTTTCAAAATTAGCAATTTCTTTTTGATATTTGATAAATTTTTGCTGATTTTCATCAGATTGTCTTTTCTGCTCTGTAGTCAAAGCCTTATCAATCGCAATTTGTACTCTGTCCTCTTGCGTATTTTTAAGATTTTCAATTTGATCATCCTTTTCTTGTAGACGTTGGTTTAAATCAGAAATTGTAGAATTAGACTGAGCTACTTTTTCAGCAAAATCTGATAACAACCTCTTTTGTTGTCCTTGATAATCTTTGACAAAATCTGAAACATCAGCAGTACGGACAGTATGCTTTAGACATAAATCCCTTAAATTATTAATATAGGAGTCTAAATTGTCCTGTTGTTCTTTAATACTTTCTTTGGCGTTATTGTCAATATCCAATGATGATCGTTCAATTTTAGCAGCTAACAGATCTTTATTTTCAGAATCAAATTGTGCTTCTAACTTAGGAATGTTACTTTTAATAAATTGTTCTTTAGCCGTAGCATAATCACTTTTTATCTGATCTTGTTCTGACTGCTTTTGTTTAAATGAATTAGATTTTATTTTTTCGCTATTCTGCTGATTAGCCTTTTTGGCCTCTTTGACCTTTTCATTTTCTAAATTTTTCCAATTAGCATGATAATTATTCGATATAAAATTACATATCTGATTTAGTAAATTTATGCGTTGCTGATAATCCTCATTAGTGATATTGATTGCTTCAGATTCTAAATTACTAGGAATATTCAATCCCTCTAAATTAATGGGTTCTGTTTCGCTATCTAATATGTGACGCGCAACTTCATAAATACGTGCATTATCGTTATCATAATCTTTTAATACATCAACAGATTCATATGGCTCAGATTTTTCTAAATCATTAAATCCATTGTTTTGGTCTTCATTATAATTTAGGGGAGATTGTTTACTTGATTCTTCTTGTTCATCATCTAAATCAGAAAGATCATAAGAATTAGTTTCCTCAGAAATATTCTGATCGCCACTTAATCCTGAGGTATCAGTAGATGAATTATCTTCATTTGACGAGTCGTGATCATCTTGTCCAGAATTAGTATCATTAAATATCTCGTCCAACTTTATACTATCCTGAAAATCAGAAGGTTCACCTTCCGGATCACTGTTTGAAGTTTGATTTTGCGCAGAGGTAATCTCTTCAAACTCATTTTGAATTTGTTCATCATTCTGAGCAAATGCTTCGTCATCATTAGAAAAATTCTCAGCGTCTTTATTTTCCTCTGGCAGAGATTCACTGACATTATCTTTATTATCTGAATTCTCTTTTCCTTGCTTATTAATAGAATCAATTAAATTAAAAAGATCGTCAATGATTACCAATCCATCATCTTCAACAATGACTGAAGAATGAGAAGAAATAAAATTACTAGCAATTTTAAATGATGTTTTGTCTTCATTTAGTTCAACTAAACGTAGTTGATATGCTCCCACATCATGCGGGTAATCAAAAGAAGCTTCTTCAATAATATCTTGGATTTTCGAATTAATTGGGAATAAAAAGAGGTGCTGATTGATATCAATCAATTCAGTACCTCTATTTTTAGAAATTACTTCTCTTAGCAGATTCACGAAATCATCAGGGATATTAACTAATTCAAGTGCTAATAAATTAGTTTTATCCATTTATTTGACCCTTCTATTTAGGAACTGCATCTCCCAACATTTGTGCTTGTTTGATCCATGCCGATGCACCAACTATCGAGAAGAAACCGCCAAAAATAAGGACAACTACCCCCGCAGCAGCTATTTTATAGTCTTTTCTTCTGCCATGTAAACCATAAACCATGTCAGCTAGTCCAGCTATAAATAAGAATCCGCCACCAATCGCTAAGGCTTTTGTTACTCCCCAATGAACAACTTTATTAATCCAGTCATCAATGACATCAGCTGTCAGAAAGGGAATAGAATTAATAGCCTTACTGCTTAATAATCTAATAACTAGATCATTCATTTTTTTAACCTCACTTTTTATTTTATTTTTTTACTAATACTGTGCAGATTGTCTGCCAGTAATTTTCCGTTAACACTAGATTTGATTTGTTCATCTAGTCCATTAACGTTTTTTCTCAATTGATTTGAAAGAGCATTAAATTCTTTTTTGTTATCAATTTTATGAAGTTTACTTAAGATTTGTTTAATGCTTGGGTCTCCTACTGCTTTTCCTAAACTGTTACTCAAATTTCTTAACTGAGTATTATTAATAACCTTGCTAGTATTATGAGTTACAGAATTGTTGTTATTAATATTATTTACAACAGAATTTTTAGTAATTGGTGTTGAATTCGAGCGCGAAGGTGACCAGGAATGATTTGGTAAATCATGAGCATTTTTGACACCTCTAACTGAATTCAATCTATCTTGCTGAACGCGAATTTTACTTGCGTCTTTAGACAAATGATCTGTTCTATTAGAACTAGGACGGTTAGGAGTTTCATAATGATGATTTGAAGAATTAATATTCCCTTGAGAAGCCATAGAATCAGCATTTACAGCATGTGGATGAGGGTTCGTGTTATAGGATTTATTAATTGTCTGATAAAAGTTACTTTCCTTCTTATCAGGCTTTTGTTCTGAATGCTCATTATTTAAAGAGTGATTATTAGTGTTTCCGCTCGAAGTAGCTTGTCTTGATAAATCAGCAGCAGAATTATTATCAGATAATGAGTTAGGAGTATTTACATTTCTTGGGGGAACTGCTGATTCATCAAATTTAGTTAATGGAGATTTCTTATTACCAACAAACTTGGTATCAACCGGTTGAATAATTGTTTGCGGATTCTTAATCTTTAAACTATCATTTCCCGGATTAAAATCTCTAGAAGCGTTCTTAGAAGCACTGCTATCATTTTCTTTTGGAGTATTAGTTTGCTGGCTCTTCTTAATATTTTCAGTACCTGTTTCTTCAGCTCTTCTTCTAAAGGTGGCAAGATCATCTGTCCTAAGATCACGTTTATCTAAATCTTTAGGATTTTTTACTGGCATATGATCTGCCTGATTACTCTGATAATGAGGTGATGTGCCTGTAATTAACCCTTGTTCTTGCCCTATTCTTTGCAGATCAGCTATTGAATCATCTATTTGTTTAATAGCTGCCTTGGAGTAACCATCTTTTTGCATTTGTGAACGCAATTGCTCAAGTTGTTGCTGAGAATCCTGCAAGTTTTTTAGATTAAAGTTATTTTGCAAGTTATTCATAGAATTACTACTCTTTTGCGCAGCATTAGCAACTTTTTTATTGGCATAAGGTTCATTCCCTATTTCTCCAATAGAATTTTGCATTCTGGAAATTAAACCGTTACGCTCAATTATTCTTGGATCTGTTGGAGTATTGGCAAGATTGCCAGTCTCATTATGAGAACCATATTTTTTAGAATGTGTCTTTTGATGTTTGGACAAATTACCTTCAATATTCTGCTGCAATTTTTGAGGTAACATATTTTTCAAATGACCATCTAAGTTATAAATTTTATTACGCATTAATTGATGATTACTAATACCATGAGGGTTAGCTTGTAATTCCAATCTATCAGCTGCATTTTTAGCCCATTCCCAAACTAGTGTGAATAAACTGATAAATCTACTTTGAAATTTTTTGTCTTTTATAAAGAACAAAAAAGTAACTATACTGAAAGCCGCAGCTATTTCAATGCGTAAGCCGTTATAGGACATGGAATTATAAGGATTAGTAGGTGTCCATCCAACTAACAAAGGAGTCGCTAAGAGTGTTCCACTAACAGCTGTAAAGAACTTATCTATAAATCCTGCCATAAAAGTAAAACAGAATATATTACCAACAAAGCCAGCTAAATAAATTAAAAACATACCAAGATATTCAATTTGACCTGTCAATGCAGCTTTTACAAAAGCAGCCAAAGGTCTAATATTCATATCGATTAAGCCTATTGCTAGTAAGGCAGCTACAATTGACCAAATCACAATCAAATGGATTAAAGGTTGAGCAAACATCCCAATTACAGAGGCAATGTTGCCAACCATTGAAACAACATAATATTTACTACGGTTAGAATCAAAGGAAGGCTTATATTTACTTATTCCCCTTGCGGGAGCATCTATATAGTAACGACCACCGGTTTCGTCAAAAATTGTCGATAGGGCTAAGAACATGGTCTGATCAGATAAAGAGTTACCACTTTCACCAGCACCAACAGTAGTATGCAGCATTTCTTCAGAAGGATTAACACCATAATAACTACCTAAATCACCAAAATTTTTAACCCCATAAATATAACGATCTCTCCAAGCTTCTGACGGTGAAGTATTAAGTTTGTGCTTATTATCATTGCCAATATCGTAGTCTTTAATAGATTTTTTAAATGGCCCATCAGGACTTAAACTGGACGCTTTATTACCCGAACCTGTGTACGCATTTTTGACATCTAATAGTGTATTATTACTATTCATGTTATTAGCGTAATTATAGTAAGCACCCACTGTTTTAGCCATATTGCCGCCACCTAGAAGTTGTGTTTCTGCCTCCTGTGTACCTTTATAGTTAATATAATCAGAAGCAGAAAAAGTTTTCCCCGACGCATAAACATATAAAGTTGAAGTATCTGAGAAAAGTGAGAAAAGATCTGACTTTGAAAGCTTATTATCTTCTCCCTTGACAACTGATCCATTACCCATCAGCGAACTGTATTGATTTATATCCTTAATACGTTCAGCTCCATCTGAGGTATAAGGATCAAATTTAAGATCTACATATGAATTATGATGAGAGGGGTGAATATCACTATTTTTACTACCACTTCCTCGTGGAGCAAAATTAAAGTTATCAGCCCAAGAACGATCATCTACAAAATATCTTTGAAATCCTGTGCTGGCTTGAGTCATACTATTAGGAGTCAATTCTGGTATCATGCTAATCATGCTGCCCGCAAGACCTACAGAAAGAGGTAATACTATAAAAGTTATAATTTGACCTTTTAGCCGTGAAGTAGCACGATAATTATTTTTTCTAGTAAGTCCATATAAAACTCTAACTAAAGAGATTACAAAGAAGATACAAAATACTCCTAAGATAGTGTTAGAAAGTGTTTCTAAATCCTTGGCGGACATTCCTAAAGCAGTTTCTAAACTAGAAGCAAACTTTGTATGATTAACTATATTGGACAGAAAAGTAAAAACATTAAACTTTACTACAATAGCTAATATTCCAGAATAGAGAAGCCCAAATATATCATTTAAAATCGCACTAGGAAATAGTATTAAGCCTACAAGCGCCCTTTTAGCATGAGTAGAAACACTATCAAATCCATAGATATCATTGGTTATATAATTAAATGTTGAGTAAGTCGCCATCATTGAAGCAAAATCTTTCGCCATTTGTTTCGCATCTTTTACATCTTTTGGCGCTGAGGAAACAATATCGTCATAACTAAATGAACCAACAATCCCACCAGTTCCAATTTGACCAACCAGCGGAACTTTATCATTAGTCGGTGATTTGGCTTGATTCTTGATAGCTTCTGCTCGATTATCTAACATATAATATTGATACACAGAACCAAATTGATAGCTGGAAAACTCATCAGCAGAGGTGTGTGTTAGAAAACAACCAGCTGCAAAAATAATTACAGTCACAAGCAAAACTACAATGCGGTTATTTAAAATTTTTTTTAGTTTCTTCGTTGGCAATTTCTTCTTCAATTAGTCTCACCTCCTTTCGGTTTTTTTAAGCTTGTTGAACATACTCTTTATCACTTATTTTTGTTAAAATTTGTTGAATATATTGCCTATCATTTATCTTTGTTACAGGCACATACATTACTTTTACATCTGATCGCATTCGACTATTTGATTCAAAGGTGGCATTCCCATTGGTACAAATATAAAAATTGCCATTAGTGGGCTGCCCTTTTTCTTTTAAATCAGCTATTACTTGTGCAGCCTTAGGTTTTAAAGAATTATCAATAAATCTATTAATTGCACGTGCACCAGTTGTAGAAGCATTAGTATTAACCACATCTTCAGCAATCATTACTGAGACACGATCAATATTTTCATAAGGACTTTTAGGCAAAATTGTTTGCCAATCTTGTGCAGTAAGTCTTTCTGGAAGTAAAAAGCGATAGCCTAATTCAGACTCTTCTTGAATAAACTGCTCTAGTTTCATTCGAGCAATTTCAGCTTTGGTAACTTTGGCCAACGGTAAATAAGGAATTAATAATTGAAATCTCTCTAAAAATTCAGGTTTAATTTGGTTATTGATGCCAATATCACCGCTGGAAGTTAAACTGTCGCGAACATCAGCTTCTCTTTGCCACCAAAGTTCCAGCAGCTTATCAGTCAAAATGTCCGGATTTTTTTGAGTATCTAATTGCATGTTCTCTTTTAATTGCTGAAAAATATCGCCGGCTAAATTTGAAGTAGCGATAATTATGGTGTTATTAATGGATCTCTCTATTCCATTACTATCGCGAACAATACCTTCGTCAATCATGCGCATATAGCCAAACAAAACTTGTCGATTTGACTTTTCAATTTCATCAAGTAAAATGACTTTTTGTTTATTTACCGCCATTTGATCACCAATAAAATGTTGCGCTAAGGCTGCATCACTAGCCTTGCTATAATCACCACCATTCAGAGTTAATAACGCATTATCCGTACCAAAAAAGGCCTTTGCAAAGGCCTTTGCTGTTTCAGTTTTACCAACTCCAGTAGATCCCACTAAAAAAAGCGTCATCATAGGTTTTCTACGATCACGCTTTGTATAAAATGTCGAATTTATATTATCAGATATATAACGGATTGCTAAGGGCTGTCCCTTAATTCTTTTCTCTATCTCTTGCTTAATGGTTTTGGCAGTTACAGGTGAATCAATATTATATCCTTGACTATGGAACACATAAGCTAAAGTATCATGAGTTATTGCCGTGTCCTTCTGTTTCTCTAAATGAATTCTAGTTTCATGAGCAACAGCTCCTTCCAAGATGGCTAGAGATTTAGCAGGATTAACTTGATCTCGAATATAAGCATTTGTTAAATCTATTATTTCTTTAAGAATTTTTTCATTGATACGAGGAACATATTTTTCAGCCTTTGTCCATTCTATTATCCGCTTTTTTAAAATCAGTAAAACCACATCATTAGTTGGTGGCTGCATTACAATTTTAGAAAATCTTCTATCAAAGGCTGGATCATCCGTCACCATCTTTCGATACTCATAATCAGTAGTTGCTGCTATAACAGGAAATTTTCCTCTTGCTAGCCCTTCCTTAAGAGCATTCATAGCTGCTGATGATCCTTTTGATAAACCGTAACGATACAATTTGTGAATTTCATCAATAAACAGGAACATTTTTTTCTGAGGTTTATCTTTATCTTTAAACATTGCATTTCTAATATTTTGCATATCTGATAGCAAAGTAGAAATTCTAGCAACCATTAAATCAGTACCCAATGCCCCTAATACTTCAATATTTAGGGAAATACAAATCCAATTTTGATGCTCACAAAGCCATTGCTCTACCAATGCTGTTTTTCCAACGCCCTGTTCCCCCAAAAGAATTGCACTAGGTGTTTCCAGTCGTAAGAGAGCATCTGTCAGCATACCTAATTTCTCTTGATTGCCAACCAATGTTCCTTTACCTTTCTGCATAACACTTAGTGCATGGTTATAACGTTTATTTATAGTTTCCGGTACTTGTAACATTTTTTTTAAAAGTTCTCATCGTGATAAACTGGACGTGCAACAGCTTGAGCTGAATCATTAAAACTATTTATTTTATTATTGGCTGAAATAATTGATGTTTGAAAATTCTCAACACTGGGTGGACTATAGTTGGGGTATTCTATTTTTTCGTTACTATCTTTAGACTTTCTAGCTAGTTGGCTAACTAGTTGGCTAATCTTATCTAAAGAAAAATTTGGAAAACGCGAAAAAAAAGAAGAAAAGTATTGTCGCATTTCTTCTTGCGCGTCTGCATTATCCTGTTTAACTTCATTCACCGTTGATCACCCCTCTTTGCTAACCCTTTTGTTCATCAACCTGTCGTAAGTCATGAACTTTAAACAAATGATATTTTGTTTGTTTAGGATCTAGTATTTTTTTCGAAAAACTGCTATTTTTTAATAATTTATAATTGTTACGGTCTTTTTTTATTTCTTGTTTAAGAGAATTAATATCGCCCTTAAGATTTTCTCGATTTTGTTGTGCAGTTTCGTCTTTAGGATTTTCTTTTAAGCGCATGTTCATTTCATGTAACGTACGATATCCGTTGTTAAGTTTCTTTTCGTTCTTTTCTTGCACCTTTTTATATTTCTTTAAATTATCATTAATAAATAAATCTCTTACCAATTGACTATCATTAGTCCAATTTCTATTAGATTTTTTTGCATTGAGTGCATTTAGACGAACATAGTAAATTGGTGGCAATTTTTTAGATTCTTTATGCAGATCAGAACTTGAGTCCCCCCCTGAGTTATCAGATAATTGTGCAGTGATAGATTTATCAATATCAGTATCTTTAACTTGACTATCTGTTCCCAGTGAATCTGAAGAAACAAGTTGGCCGGCATCAATAATCATCACAATTACTGATTGATTATTAAAACCATTATTACTATGAATCTGAAGCACGCCTGATCCATCAGTACCAAATAAACCATAGCTGAGTTGATAATTTTTTTTATTATCACGCCTTTTTACTAATCTTAAACGATATCTAGATCCAAATGATGATAAATTTTCATGAGCTGTTTGATCATATTTAATTTCAGCAGCTAAGGTTTTACCATCTTTGCTAAGAATTGTATGTCCAAGGGTTAATGTGCCTTTACTATTTTTATCACCGTTATAAATAGCTAATTCTTCGTTATATTTCATAGCTGATGCCATTACTTTTTTCTGATAATTATTAGTAACACTTCTATCTAGCACTAAGGACACAACAATTAAAAAAATACCTAAAAATAATAAAATTGGCATGATATATGATTCTTTAACATCTTTAGGTGTTTGATATTTATAAATAGATTTAACACCTTTCTTTTTTTTCGCTGATTTTCTCTTGAAGAAAGGCAAATACTATTACCCCCAATTCAATGACTAATACTATAACAATAAGTGTTATAATTTCATACCAAAACTCATTCATAAGCATGATATTAGGATTCTTGGAACTATTGACCATTAAAGCAACCTTGCTACTCTTATAATGACTAGATGAAACAAAGTTATGAAATTGACTATATTTTGATGCAATTATCCAGTAAAATATGATGTATGGCATTGCAAATATGAACATCCACCAATTATTTTTTTTGATAATTTTTCGGCTTACAGTCAAAGTAACGAAATAGCCAACTATCAAAGCTACTATAAAGACTATATAAGTTAAAATAGTGTTTGAAATCACTTTGTTAACATCCTGTTGGGTGATATAATTGCCAAAGTATTTCCACATTAGTGGTAAAGGTACTAAAGTGGAAATAAATGTAAAAGCTGCAATTAAACCCATTTTACTGATAGTCTGATATGGTTCTTTTTTTGCCAAAAAAACAAATAAAATCGGTATAATTCCACTAAGAAGCCATTCTAGTATTAGCAAATAGTCCCCAATTGTTTTAAAATAAAAGGGATTGGCTTCAACATTTTTTTCAATTATTTCTGAAATTACAGCAAATAAAAATAAAATTATGGAAAACCCAATCCAAGGCAGTAAATAAGAAAATAAAGTCTTGATATTTCTTTTAAATTTCTGATAATTAAAATTAAATTTCAATAGGTAATCACCCCTCTCATCATTGGGTAAAACCTAAGTAAGGAAATTGATAACTTATAGTATTGTTATCTGACTAGTAACAGTTTATGGATTATCTGCCAACCAATGAATCATAGTTTATAGCTAACTACCAACTGGCTGGCCATTTAGAGCCTATGATGAACCCCATTAAGGCATAGGATAAATTCCAGACCTCGTAACTAATAGTTACATGTAAGAGTGCATTTTAAAATATATGCTTACTATTCTAGACTGCATGTGCCCGGCCATGATCAAATCACATTTCCTGGTAATTTGATTGTAACTACGGAACTAAACTAGATGCTCTTACCCACCTAGCACACGGTAACTACCTTTCGGCTAAATTGTCAAAGTTCAAAGTTCTGAAATTGTAACACAAAAAATATTTAGCTTAGCCAGCAATTTAAATTTTTATTTGTGCATCAGAACTACTCGTAAAAGTGGTGCTCCCATACGACTTCTTTTGGCAAAAACTCGGCCATTGGTATGGTACGCCGACTTAATTTTGTTAAAAAGCGGTGCAGCATTAATCATTTGACGATCACGAGCATTGATAAACTTACCATTTCTTACGTTCAAAAAAGTTTGACCGCTCCAGGTTTTGACGTAATGGGATTCCTTTATAACCCGACCAATATCAATGGGATGTGTAGGTTTACAATAAACACGTTTTTTCTTCTTTGATTGCATTTAAACCGCTCCTTAACTTTTTATTTGTTAGAACATGAAAAAAAAGTGAACAGTCGTTGATTTGATAACGACCATTCACTTTTCTAAATATTTTTAATATTGAGATTTTATTTAGAAATAAGACTTTAGCATTACCCTAGAAATCAAATTAGTAATTACGATTACAAAATTTAATTATAAAATTATCTGTCAATTTATATTGACGAATTTGTGGCGGGTAATACCGTCCAGTGAGGTTGTTATCAAGTTGTGGTTGATAACTTTATTCCGAGAGTATTGGCGTACTCTTGGGACCCTTGCTTTTTTTATTAACATGTTCTAACAATTTGATTGTATCGCCAAAAAACTCTAAATTCAAATTAAATTAATGCTTTATTTAAAAAAGTTAATAATTTTTACTTTTTTGGAAACCACAAATGTTGATCTATTAGCATTTTTCAGCTTTTTAGAATTTCAAACTTTTATTGACTTTGTGATTAAATCTATCTTGAATCATTCTAGTATAGTTCGCCCATGGTGATCATTTTTTAATAGAATTTCACATGTTAAAATCACATTATTGGTTTCAGGTCAAATTAAAGCTATGCGTCTAAAGTTTAGACAGCAAAATCGGGCGCCTGATTATCAAATAAATTGTCTAGACTCTTATTAAGTTCCGGAATATAGCTAGTATCTTGGCCAAAGTAATTCTTGCTATCCCAGACTAGACTTTTACCAGTGTTATTATAAAAATTTTGTGCACGTTGATTGCCAATTTGTTCAAACAGATTTCTGACACTAATATACAGGTATTTTGATAAATTGCGTATTTTACCCTGTTTAACTTTTTTAAGCATAGCTAATAAGCATTGATAGAAAGGTCTTTCAACGTCTTTATCTGAAAAATTAAAGAGACTGCTTTTAACATGGCCAAAATTTAGAGCTTTCTTTTTGGCTAAAAGTATTACTTGTTTTAGTTCTTCGTATTTTTTCTCATCCTCGCCTGCTAACACTTTGATTATTGAAATATGTGTTTCTGTAAAAATTTTTTGGTCTAGTTCGGTGTCTTCCGTACTAATTTTTGAGAGAGAATAATTATTTGCCGCTATATTAGTATCTGATTTATTAGTATCTGTATAAGAGAGAGAACTGCTATCAGGTTCTTTATTGACTAAATTTGAGTTCTTCGTAGGTACAAATTTTGGACTCTGGTATTTATTTGAAGATTCTTTATGTGTTTTCTGTTGTTGCTGGGATTTTGGTGTTTCATCAGTTTTCGAAGGTTGCGCAGGATCTTTAGGCACATAATAATCTTGTTCACTAGCTTCAGGCATAAGCAGATACAAGTGATCTGCACTCATAGTTTTTTTAGTAATTAAAAGATCATAATTAATTAATTCTTTTTTGGTTTTTACAACTTTGCCTTTGCTCCATCCTAAATAATGCTCTGCCTCATGATTGGTAAAAATAAAAAATACATTGCCTTTTTTATCTTGCCATTGCTCATGATTAATCTGTGAAAGTTGTTGGCGTCTGGTATAAATTCCGTATAATAATTTGGCATCAGAACTAAGATTTTTATATTTTTCCTTTTCAAATAAAGTTATAGGAACAAAGAATCCACGTAATTTTTTGTTATTGATGTTACTCATTTTTAATACCCCTTTTTTCGAATTTTTTTATTACAAAATGCTGTTAAATGTTGATGTTTTAAGGGGTTTATGAGACAATATATATGGAGTGTAGAGATTTTATATTAATTTTTTAGATTATATAATTATCTTACAAACCCCCTAGATGGAGTAGAAAGATTTTATATTATTATCTTTTAAATTATATAATTATCTTAAAGCCCCTAGATGGAGTAGAAAGATTTTATATAATTGTCTTAAAGTCCCCTAGATGATGGAGTCTAGATATTTTATATAATTATCTTAAAGCCCCTACCCTAGATGGAGTCTAGATATTTTATTTAATTACCTTACAAGTCCCCTAGATTGAATCTAGATGGATTGTAGATATTTTATTTAATTATCTTAAAACCTCTATCGTTTGTTTGATGTCCAATAATTCCCTTATTGGATTTCTAATAAACCCCTTATTTTTACCCTTTACTTTTACCTTTTACTTTTAAAAGTATTGGTTTAAGTAGAGATATATTTCTTGAAAATTAAATTGCTGGCTAAGCCTTAATTTTCAGAACTGGTTGTCCTGCTTAAGCAGGACTTTTTTTTGCAATTAAATTATATTTAATTGCCCTAACCTGATTATTAATTTTTTTTAGCCAATTGTCAAAGTAATTTTTAAATTTTCAATACTCTATAAATTAAAAAATCTAACAAAAAAACGCCCCCAAAAGGCGTTATAAGTTAATTACTATTCATAAAATTTTTGCTGGAGCGGATTTTACTTTTGATCAAAAAAGTTATTTGAAAGCACTAATTTAAAAATACTTGATTAGTGCCTATCTATTTTTATTTTTGAAATGGCGGGTAGATAGCCCGCCTGTCTACTTAATTAAATCTCACAATCAGCAGCTGTCATAAGTTTCAATTTACCTAAAGCTGATTTAGAGTTTTTCTCTTGCAGCTTGTCTCCTGCATTTTTTGAAATCAACGCTATTTACAACGCAGAGAATACGTTATATAATAAAGCTACATATGAATTGGTACTTGTATGCTTATGGAGCGTTCCTAATTGGCGTTAGGGCGTTTTTTCTTTATATGAAGTCTTGGATATATTAATCCAAGGCTTTTTTTATTTCTTTAATCAATAATATAATTATACCTAAATTAAAGTCAATGAATTTATTGATTTCAAGCCAACTCATACATTTTACACTTTACATTATATATTTCACATAATGTATTTAACATTATATATTTAACACTTTACATAATGTATAATGTTAAATGTATTTAACATTTAACACTTTGTGTTAGTTAAAAGTAAATATATTTAACACTTTGTTGTAGGCCATGATACAATGTAATTATTAGGGAGGGTATCTAATGAATGCTACAATATTATCATTTTTAAATTTTAAAGGTGGAGTTGGTAAAACCAGTACAACTGCACTCACTAGTTATAATTTAGCAAAAATGGGGTACAAAGTTTTAACCATTGATTTTGATCCGCAAGCTAATTTAACTTCTTTATTTCTAAAAACTAAAAGTATTCAAACAGGCGATCAGGTAATAACAATTAATACTGCTTTAATGACTGCCATTAATAATAAAGTGGATTTAAATGACATTGCGATTCATATAATGAAAAATTTATATTTAGTGCCTAATGCTGTTGATTTTAGTATGTATAGTCGTTATTTAGATAAAAATATTAAAACGGAAAAAGAGAAGGTATATTTCTTTAAAAATTATATTAAGCCGCTTAGAAGTAAATACGACTTTATTTTTATAGATGTGCCTCCAACTATTTCTTTATCAAATGACACTGCTTTTAATGCTTGTGATCAAATAATAGTAGTCCTTCAAACTCAAGAACGGTCACTATCCGGGGCTGAAGTATTAATTGAATATTTACAAAAGACCTTAATTGATGAATTCGATTCGCAGGTTGACGTTATGGGAATATTACCTGTACTTTCAAAACGAAATGCTGCTGTAGATGAAGAAATATTAAATTCGGCCATAAAGAAATTCGGTGAAAAAAATGTTTTCCAAAATAAAATAATGCTCATGGAACGCATTAAAAGAATGGATATGACTGGGATTACAGATAATTCGCATGATTTATGGGACAAGAAGGTACATCAATCATTTACGGGTGTGGCTGAGGAGATACTAAAAAGGTTGGGTGATAAGTAATGGGAATGCTTAATCATGAATCTAAACAACCAAAACAAAAATTAGAACGTGGTACAAAGATAGAAATTAAAAATCAGGTAGACCGTGCCCAGGTATTGGATGATGATACCGCAAATAAAACGGTTACGATACCTATTAATATTAGGGTTGATAATCATATCAGGAATCAAATTTCTGCTTTGCTGAACTTGGGACTGGGTAAATCACAAAAGGATTTTGTTAAGAATGCGGTTAACCATACTATTGAAGAGCTATCTGAAAGTGATAGAGCTCGGTTTAACAAGATGTTTGATATTTTAGAAGAAAAAGATCAGATGAAATATTCAAAGAAATAAATTACTAACTAATAATTAGAAAATTTATATGTTAGGAGAAATGAATATTGAACGATAATAATACGTATAAAGTCAATGGAGAAATAAAACTAGAGAAAGTAAGTCATATAAATACAAATATCAATAATTCCAAGCAATCAGTCCCAACGTTCGACGTTAATATGCGAGTAGATAATCATACTAGGAATGCTGTTCTTGCCTTAGCAAGGGCTACTGCGGATAAAAGAACTGCCAGCGAAATGGTTTCTATTCTAGTAGAAAGTTTTTTAGATAATATGACTCCGTCAAAATTAAAAATATATCAGGATTTTTTAGACGTGCTAGAAAAGAAAGACAGATTGGGATATAAGCTGAAAAATAAATGATTTTTATATTAGGGAATATATTATGAATAAATCCAAAAATTTTACAATAAATGGGAAAATAAGTATTGATGAAAATCATGGTCATCAAAAAGTATTACATCATTCCCAAAGACGTTTAACTTCTAAGGACTTACCCAAATCGATAAGGCTTCCCCTAGATACTCATTCTGCTATTTCTACTATTTCAAATATTGAGAATAAAAAAATGTATGAAGTAGTTACTGATATAGTGGAAGAATACATTCAACATTTACCACCCCAAAACAAAAAATTAATAAGAAATAATGTTGAGGCAATTAAAAATTGGAAGAGTGATAAAGATGACTAAAGATGGCACTTATAAAATCAATGGCAAAATATCATTAGAAAAAGTGGAACCAAAAGATTTTAAAAATGATGATCACGTCACCTTTGATACCACATTAAGAATGAATAATCATTTAAAAAACTTTATGAAGGCTTTAGTTATTTTAGGCTATGCGCCAACGCAACAAAAGGCGTTAAAGAAAATACAAGATTCTTATATTGAACAATTAGGTGATGATGAACAAAAGACGCTTAAATTTCAAATTGAAACATTAGAACGAAGCGATGCATTAAATAGTAATAAATAATGAGGGTACAATAATGACTGAGAACAATAATTTCTATAAAATCAATGGCTATGTAACTTTAGAAAAAGTGGACCCGGAGCTTCCCGAAAACAAAGATCAAGTTACCTTTGATACCAACCTAAAAATTAGTAATCACTCTAGAAATAAATTACAGGCAATGGCAAGTATTGGTTATTCTGAAAATCAAAGGTCAGCTGTTGATGTAGCATTACAAGCTTGGTATGATACCTTAACTGTCAACGAGCAAAAAGAATTTGATTTACAGGTTCATACATTGGAACAGAGAGACGTTAAAATCAAAAGTAAAAAATAATATATTAAATATATTCACTATACTAAATATATTAGCTATATTAGATATATTAAATATATTAACTATATTTAATCATAAAAATAGCCTCACTCTTCAATGAGTGGGGCTTTATTCGTCTATAGGGTTCCTGGTCTGTGTTGTATGAAGAACAACCCTGCCAATAATATTAAAATGACAGGAGTCTTTATATAAATAATTATAACGTTCTTTAGTTTTGTCAGTGGTACGAGGAACAAAAGATATAATCTTAGCCTTTTTGTCATTAAAGAACAATCTAATATCGATACCGTGGCAGTTTTGGAAAACTACTATATCGCTATCCTTCAAGTCTTCCATTTTAACTTGTTTAACTGCCACAGTAACAATAAAATTTTATTTCTTAAAACCTTCTTCATTCTTTTTTTCTTTGTTCAAATTTTCTTTGTTCAAATTTTGTAAATCTATTATATTAAGATTTTTCAAGCTAGATTGAGAAAATTTTTTAGTAGCGAAAGTAATAGTATTGAAACTAATAGGTATACCATTTTGATTTGTAATTTGGCTGTCTTCTTCTTTAAAAGGAAAAACTATTCCAATTCTAAGTTCATTTTGAACCTCAAACCTATCAGGCTTTGTACAAAACATGTCCCATCCTATTTTTTCTATTTTTTCTATTTTCTTAATTGCCTTATGGTTATTGCTTTTATTACAAAATTCTGTAAATAATTTCTGCTCTTTACGCTCCATATAATGTTTATAATTTTTTGGATAATTTATGAATTTAGTAAAGATATCAACATAATTAGGAGATTCATTTATCTTATTAATCTTTTCAGGCATAATTAGTGCCCTCATATTGTTAAGCCTATTATCTATTAAAAGTTTCATGTTCTCCTTTGGGATATATACAAAATTTCTGTTTTTGTTCATACACTTTTCACTGTCAATCAAAGCGGATGAAATATTATCTTTTAAAATACCATGTTCATCAAAAGAATTCTTTTCTATCAAAGTAAAACAGGTAAAAAAAGCCGGCATATCAGTTTGTAATTTATAAAGTTTACCTTCAAATTCATCATTTATTAAATCCTCTTCAGATGTATGCTTATTACCAATAAAGCAACGATAATTAGATAACCAAAGAGATCCTAAATTAAAAAAATCATGAATATACTGATCATCAACAAATTTGATAAATCCTAAAAAATCTTTTGGATTTCTTGTATTCATTGTTCTCTCCCCCTTTTTTAATATTGCCTATATTGTAGTCACTTGTATTATAATATACAAGTGACTACAATATTTGCTTTAAACACCCATTAATCCTTGATTTTATTGACATTTTTGCAAATTAATATATAATTAATTATACTTTAAAAGTTATATATTATAATATAAATATTACTTTTAATATAATAAAATAAATAAAATATTACTTTAGAGGTGTTTAAATGTATAATTTTTTGCCAGGAAGACAAGAATCTAATTTTGTTTTTATAGCATTAACAAAGCAAGGAATACAACTAATTCAAAAACTCACAACAAAGATCACAACTAAAACTACAAAAAAAACTCGTAAAAAAACATCCGAATTAACATTGGCGGATATTAATGTGCTTTTTTATATTCTCAATAATTTAACTTATGAAAATACTGCAACCATCCCACAACAAAAAATAATTTGTTCAGATTTAAATTTAAGTCAAAAGCAGGTTTCTATTTCTATTAATAAATTAATTGAAAAAAAAATTATTCTTAAAATTAATATCTCTAGGACTTACTTTATTAATCCAGAATTTTTTTATCTTGGTACTGATAAAAAAAACAAGGTAATTAAATGGGAAAATTTAGAAAAAAACACAACAAATAATTGAAGGCTCACTATCGTTGCTTAAACTAGGAAAAAGAAATATACATTAAAACAAAACTAGGGAACTATGCCTTTTAGAATGTTCCAATATCCGGAGTCAAGTTTGTTTAATCAAAACAAATATCTAAAAATGTATTGGCAGTCAGCTAACCGACAAAAAAAGGACGGATATTAGATCTGCCCTTTTTCATAACCAATTTTATTAACGTTTTATAAAAATAGAATAGCCGAGGAAAATAACTCCTATCACCAAAAACAAAAGTGAGAATGAACCAGATAATGCTAACTCAGTATTATTTACAACCAAATTAATAAATAGATCTTTTGCAAAAATTCCTAATAGCAATGCAATAATTTTTTTATTTCTGCTTTCTCTTTTTGCCTTTTACCTTGTCAATACCAATTATACTACCATACTATTAAGGCATAAATCCGATTGTTTAAAGGGTCACTGTCATAGACAAGTAACCAGTAATGACAATGAAATTAAAACATACAGTGAATAGTTAAAAGATTATTAGGATGAATATAATGGCTCCAGTAACTAACAATTGCTATTTACCAAGATCCGAATAAGGAAGTCAAGCATTGGGATTATACAGGTCTTAGAAAGAAGCTATATATGAAGCAGTAGATTATTTAATAAATTCCTTACCAAATGAAGATAAACGCAGATTAAAATTTTAAATTGAAACTTTAGAGGATAGAGAAGATAGAACGAGAGGCAAGAAATAATTATTGGATTATTTTTAATCATTATGCTATATTTAAATTATCGTTTACTGATTTTATTGGTCATGTGCATGGATCACATGGCCTTTTTTATATTGAATTTTTCCAATTTAGAATTATGTTCATAAGGATTTTATGATTATAGATCATTTAAAAAATGATTTATAAGTTAATCTTATTCAAAAAGATCTGAATGAGAACCAGTATCAATAAAGTGAATAAGATTCCCATCATATCTGTAAATTAATAGCCAGTCTGGCTTAATATGTAAATCACGCTCTGGCTTTCTATTAACCAAAGGGTGATCATTATAACATTCTTCTAACTTTTCATTACATAATAATTTATAATAGACATCTTCAAATTCTTCTCTTCTATAGCGATCCCCATTAAAATTTTCTTATAATTTTTTTAAAATTTCCGCTCAAAGACGGGTTTATAAAGATATTTATACATTTAATCCCCCCTTCGTAAACATATTTATTTATTTAACCAATCAAGACCTTCATTAGGATCATTAAATTCAATATAATCTTGGTTTTGATAGCCTTTTTTAAGCGTGTATTGGGCTGTGACACCTCAAAAGGATTCCACCAGCTTCAATGCATTTTTTTGCAAAAATACGGAATGCTTCTCCAGAAATTAAGTCCACTCTACTAAGAATTTTTTCAGATTCCTTTTTTCTTCATAATTCATTCTAAAATGTACTTGACTATTCAAAAAGGACACCTCCAGCGCTATGGTGCCATTTGGTATCATTAAAGACAAATACTTTACTTATAAATCATCTTATATTGAAGTTATTTCTTGATTCCAACTTGCTTATATTTGTCTGTATAAGATATTAAATTAATAATAAAACTACTTTTAAATAGTCGATATAAATTCATACATTCTACGCAACACAAATACTTAAATTTAAACTCTGAGCCAAATTTATTTTAAACAGCAATAAAATAATTAATCTAAAACTTAAATTCTTGCTCTCAGTGTAGATACACGCATAAAAAAGCCCCATTCTTTAGCAAGTTGGGCTTTTATTAATCATATATTTATTATTTTTTTAAGTTCTTGTTTTAATTAATAAAAAAGTAGGGACTTACATATGATGAATATACGTAATCCTCAATATTTATATGAAAAATCATATGCGAATCTAATTGTTAAAAGGCTTAGGAATTTCTATTAAAGAGACAGGGTCAACAGTAAAATTATCTTGAACTCTTACAAAATCAAGTTTTTTATCAGAAAAAAGTTTAGAAACATTATAAATGAATGATGTGTCAAGTTTAGTAGAAGAATCCCTTTTAAAATCTATGTCGGTACTAAGGAATCTAAATAAGTGCTCAGGATGTTTATATAACAACCAATAGTCAGAAAAATTCATTTGAAGAAAATTATCATATATAAAATGCCTAATATAGGAAAAAACATCATTTCCATTAGAATAATCAGGAATTTCTGACTTATATGTACTTTGGTACCTCGTTTCATATAAAACAGGTAAAACAGGGTCGTCATATACTATTTTATAAGTGTTAAAAGTAACTAATTCATTATTTAAGTTCCATATTATTTTATAATTTATGTCTTCTTTGTGTTTAGCACTTACCCAGTATTCTCTGAACAATGAAACAGCATATTCGAATTGTTTAGCTTCTATCATATTCATAATTATCACTATCCTTTATTTGAATTATAGCAAATTCATTTTAATAGCCTCTACTAATATACTTAGCAATATTTTCACTGTCCGGAAATAGAGTATCACTATTAATATTATATTTATCATCTAATTTTTTTAAAATTGATTCTTTTCTATTTGCTGGAATAATAATCGAAGACTCTTCAAAGGAAAACCTTTTTTTTATATCTTCATTAATATCAGCTTTAGTAAAATTTTCTGACTCTTCATATGGTTCAAAAAGGAAAGCACCCTCCTGAGCTTCAATTCGAGGATTATTAATACTAGGACTAACAAAAAACGGGTGAAGTAATGCTACAAAATCAATTACAGGATCTTTAAGTCTCATCTCTTTATTAATAGCAATGAGAAGGGATTGTATTTCTGGTGAACCATATAATTTATCATAAGCATTATTAACATTCGTAAAAATATCAACGGCTTTTCTATTAGTCTCTTCAATATAAGCATCTACATAAGCATCTACATCAATCTTAAAATCATTATAATTATAATAATTATAGATTTTTGTAAGAGTATTAGAGGGTATAAAAACATCAGCTTCAATGACATCCGACATATAATACTCAAATGGATGAGTTAAATTATCCTCTATACATTTTCTCTTAGATCTACAAAATAAAGAATAATACTTTCTAATATCAAAATTTATATCTTTTTTGTCTTTAGCAATGCTTGAAAATGAATCTCTTACAAATTTTTCAAACTCATGAATTTTATTGTAGATAAAGGATTTATCATTTTCAGTCATTAATGCTAAAGTAGCATCTAATTCAACTATATCATCCATATAATCATCATTACTATTATCATAATAACTATATACATTGGGAGAAAAATAATTATCATCATTTTGTTTTGTATTTGTAAAGCATATATCAATAATGCCGTCATCTTTATCGAAACAGCCATTTTTATCTGGTTGGCAAGCAAAATAAAGTGCAACCAATTTATTGACTGTGAAATCTAAAAGTCTAGTAGGTAAACCGAAATGTTGCATATAAGATAATCTAGAAAAGTTATTATCCAGTTTACTTAGGTCATGCATGTTCATATACGTACTAGTTAACGAATATTCATCTTTTTGTTGACGAAATAAACTGGCCAAATATCTAGTACTACCGTAATTCTTGTTCTGACCTCTATAAAGAACCATATTCTGTATAAGCTTCCCTTTTATATACCTCCCATCTAGATACTCGCGATTTGAAGGAAACTTGGATATAGAATTGGGTACTTCATTTAAATATTCATCAACACTATTAACTCTTTTTATAATAATTTCCCCTTCATGCAAGAGATTTTTAACTTCTTATCAATTTACTTAACATGATTATAGCATCTTTTACGAGGAAATTTTCAATAAATTTAATTTTTTTCTGGACTTTTATTTATAAAGTATGTTATAGTTGACGATTACCATAAAAGTGACACAATATCATAATTGACTTTATTTGAAAATCTTTATTAATAAAGTCATTTAAATACAGGTGGCTTCTTTTTTAGCATTATGCTATATTTAAATTATTATTTACTGATTTTATTGGTCATGTACATGGAGTACATGGCCTTTTTTGTATTGAATTTTTCCAATTTAGAATTACACTAAAGTTGTATTACATATTAAAGGAGGAAGTGCAATGTATCAGATAAGTAAGCGCTTAACTATCGCTGGAGCTTTTTTAAGCTTGGCTTGTGGCTTCTTGTTAACACAACAGCCGACTAAGGCCGCAACCACGTCACAGGCGGCTATACCAACAACGCAAGTAGTTAAAGCTAATTCTAATGTTATTGGCCAGGGTATTGATGGAACTTGTAAGTGGGATCTAGTTAAAGACGGTGACGAGGTAGTATTAACTATTCATACCGGTCAACTTGATCCTGGATATTTAGCTGGGAAAATAAGTATTGATTTTAGTAATGAGGTTACTAAGATAGTCATCGATCCAGATGTCATAGCACCCAAAGACTCAAGTAGCTTATTTGCCGATTTTAGCAATGTCAAAGAATTTGTAGGCCTTTCTAATCTTAATACTTCTCAAGTAACTAATATGAATGCAATGTTTGCAGATTGTGGTGCAAAAGAATTAGATTTAAATGGTTGGAATACTTCTAATGTTACTGATATGAGTAGTATGTTTTCAGAATGTGAAAAATTAGAAAAAGTCAATGTCAAAAGTTTTAATACTGAAAATGTTACTAACATGTCAGAGATGTTTTTCTATTGTCATCACTTACACATCTTAGACCTTAGCAATTTTAAAACTCCTAAGCTTGAAACTGCATATTTAATGTTTATTCAATGTCCACTGTATTATTTAGATATCAGAAATTTTGGTAATTCGAAATTTCATGATTATGATATGTTTCAAGGTTCATTTATATGTAAATTAACCGTAGGGCCTAATTTAACTAACGAGTATTTTCCACAACCTATTGAACTATTAGTATTTGATGACAATGGTATTAAAAAGGTTGTAACAGGAGGATATTGGACTGCTTTAAATGGACCAGACAAGGGTACTAAAATAGATTTTTCTGAAATGCGATATGTTAAAAGAGATCAGCCAGTAACATATATAATCGAAAATAAACCTCTAATCAATCCTTATAATGAATATAAAACTGTAACTAGGACTATCAATTTACACCTACCATCTGATTTTTATAATAATGAAATAGTAAGTTTTAAGCAAGAAGCTAAAATCCATCGGCAAGTAACTATTAATGATGATGAAACTAAAACATATGGTGAATGGTCAACAGATTACTGGGATGAATACAATGCTCCCGATATATTTGGTGGATCAAATCCAAATCCAGCCAAAGTAGCTAAGCAAATCGTAGATGGAAATACGCAAGATCAAACCGTAGATATTTATTATTAATAGTCATTTAAATAAAATAGCCCACCATTAGGTGGGTTTTTACGTTCAATCCTTTAAAAATTCATATTCAAAACTTATAAATGTTTCTGATACAGAAGCCTATCTTTAAGTTTTTGATAATTTAATATCCTCAGCTAGATATTTATTAATCTAAATTCGAATGTTAAAAGGCAGGAATAAAATTAATTGTTAAGCGTCGATGTGTTGCTTGAGCAATTTCGGATAGTACTTTAGTAGACACGTTCATTGATCCATTTTCTATTCTGGCAATAGTTGATTGTGGTTTACCGACCAACTTTGCAAATTCTCTTTGACTCATTCCCATATTTTCACGTAGTTCACGAACTTTAACTGACGCTTCCAGGTTAATATTTTCTTGTTCAACAAGTTGCGCAAAACCAGAATTACTTTTATTTCTTTCAATAATATATTCATCCATTTTGCTCATTATGCTCCTCCTTTTGTCTGAAGAATTGATTACGTCTATTACGGGCAATCTTTCTTTCACTTTCGGGGGTTTTCTGGGATTTCTTAGTAAAAGCATTAGTAATTACATACTTAGTCCCCTGAACCTGAAAATAAATTGCTCTTTGAATATTTGATGATCTTTGAGAACGAATTTCATAAAGATTGCTTTCAAGTTTTTTAATCCATTGTTGCCGCTCGGAAATAATGAGACCATATGTTTCGATATTTTAGATAGTTGCAATTAACTTAGCAGCATCTTTATCAGATAATTGATCTAAAAAAATTTTAAATTCATTCCAATCATAATAACTAAATTCCATTTTTTTCACAATTATATGATAGCTTATTTGCTATCAAAAAGCAAGATCTAAGCATTTAGATATGTTCATTCAATTTAATCAGCAGCTGATTTTGGTTTGCTACTAAGAGTGTAACGCCATATTTAGTAATTATTAAAATGAGACCTGAAGCTAAATTATAAGTTGCTCACTAGCTTTTTTGTATTGAATTTTTCCCATTTAGAATTACACTAAAGTTGTATTACATATTAAAGGAGGAAGTGCAATGTACCAAATAAGTAAGCGCTTAACTATTGCTGGGGCTTTTTTAGGTTTAGCTTGTGGCTTCTTGTTAACGCAACAACCAACTAAGGCTGCAACCACGTCACAGGCGGCTATACCAACAACGCAAGTAGTTAAAGCTGATTCTAATGTTCTTGACCAAGGTGTTGATGGAACTTGTAAGTGGGATGTAGTTAAAGACGGTGACGAGGAAGTATTAACTATTCATGCCGGTCAACTTGATCCTGGATCAATATTTGATAAACTAAAATACCATATTGATATTGAGAATACTAAGTTGATAATTGATCCCGGTGTTATAGCACCAAAAGACTCATTTGACTTATTTTCCAGTTTTCAGAATATTGTCGGACTTCCTAATCTTGATACTTCTCAAGTAACTGATATGGAGGATATGTTTGATGCTTGTGGGGTCAAAGAGTTAGATTTAAGCAATTGGGATACTTCAAAAGTTACGAATATGCGTTTCATGTTTGCAAGTTGTATGAATTTAGAAAAAATTAATTTAAAAAGCTTTAATACTAAAAATGTTACAACCATGCAATGCATGTTCTTTCAATGTACGAAACTACGCAAATTAGATCTTAGCAGTTTTGAAACGCCTAAGCTTGAGAATGCAGATGAGATGTTTGGTGGAGATGGTGACCATTTAGACTATGTAGATATGAGAAATTTTGGCAATCCAAAAAATTCACAAATCGGTGAGATTTTTATCCGTGGTTATATATGTAAATTAACATTAGGTCCTAATTTAGTTGATCAATATTTTCCTCAACCCCAACCCGGACAGATATTTGATGACAATGGTATTAAAAAGGTTTCAACAGGCTATAATTGGATTGCTTTAAATGGACCAGATAAGGGTGCTAAAAAAAATTCTGAGGAAATGGAGGATGTTAAAAGAGATCAGCCAGTAACATATATAATCGAAAATAAAGCTTTAAACAATTCTTATACTGAATATAAAACTGTTACTAGAACTATTAAAATCCATCCTAATATAGATAATGTAGATGAACCAGTAATTTTTACACAAAAGGCTACAATTCATCGGCAAGTAACCATTAATGACGATGGAACTAAAACTTATGGTGAATGGTCAAAAGATTATTGGGAAGAATATGATGCTCCGGTTCCAGATTGGGGAAGCCCAAGACCAGCCAAAGTAGCTAAGCAAATCGTAGATGGCAATACTCAAGATCAAACCGTAGATATTCATTATTAATAATCATTTAAATAAAATAGCCCACCATTAGGTGGGTTTGTATGTTCAATCCTTTTGTTTTGAATATAAGCCTCAGAACTCTCATATTTAGCCATATAAAGTATTAAATCAATTTTACAGTTAGGATATTTCAAGTTCTCTATACTTCCAAAATAAGTCAAATTCAGGATAGCAATATTAGTTAATTAAGATATAACTTATACCATAAATACATTAAAGTATAAGTTATACTATTTATTGGAATCCTACTTTATCAAGGAAACCACACTATAATAAAAGTATAACTTATACTTTTTATTTTTGATTATACCTTTAAGTTCCGAAACTCTTTTTCAATTTTTTCTTTTAAACTTTTCTTTATATCAGCACCTAGTTTTGTTTCAATGTAAGAATCGGCTAATGTATCTACAAGTTTATTAAACGATATACGTTTATTCTCATCAGCAAATTCAGTCATATAACTTTGCAAACATGCTAGTTTACTTTCCAATGCTGGAGCAATTTTCTTGGGGCGTGAGACTTTGTATCTTGGATCAGTGACTACAATTGGCCTTCCCTGTTTTTTTCTAGTTGGAGGATTAGTAGTATTGAGATCATTTGTTTTATATTGGCCGGAACTAAAATTATATGCTCCGTTAATATTAACTTCTTTTGGTTCATTTGTTGGTTTTTTAACTAATTGGTCAATCTTTTCTTTTTTTTCCGAAACAAAATTAAACTGACGTTTTTGAGCCATTAAAGTTCACTCCTTAAAAATTTTTCTCTAGCTTCAATTTCATTTAATATCTCATTGAAGCAATTATGGGCTTTGAAATCCCATTGATCGTAATTACCATTTTTATATTTATTTAAGTGTATACCTTGACGAGAGTATTTCTTTATCCTTTTTTGGTAGGTAACTACTGTTTTAGTAACAACGTCACCATATAGATTTTTGGCTTCGTTATATATTGTTTTATCCAAATCATCATCCGGCTCTAACATGCACGCAACAATGGCTATGACTTGCAAGCTAATATTATAACGTTCAACCATAAAATTTTGATAACTTATATATTTATTGACACCTATTAAGGATTCATCTTGTGTTTGAAAAGCTATAATACTATAGTCTGATGCAGCCATGGCATTATCAGAAAAAGCCGAAATAGTTGGAGGAACATCTATAAAGATATATTCGTAATCATTTTTTAATGGTTTTATTAAGTCTGAAATGAATGTAACTTGCTTTCGTTGATCGTGAGAATATATTCGGATGAAATCTGAAAAATTTTTAAAAGATGTGTCACACCCTATCAGGTCTAAATTATCATTTATGTTATAAATAATTTTATTTAAAGGAAAGTCAGATTCCAATGGATTAGTTTTAAAATTTAATTCGCCTTCATTACTGTGACGATCGAGAATGCAATCAGTAATTGTATAGTCAATATTAGCTATATTGCCTGTTCTCGCTAAAATAGTTGTAGCGTTGGCTTGAGGATCTAAGTCAATTACTAAAGTTTTTTTGTTTCTTAAAACAGCAGCATCATAAGCTAACATTGTAGTTATCTTTGTTTTACCGACTCCACCTTTAAAATTGCCAACAGTAAATGTTGTTGCAGTCATTATTAACCCCTCCATTCATACAAGAATGTATAACTTATACCATATAATTAAAGTATAAGTTATACATTTATAATTAAAGTATAACTTATACCAATTAAATAGTACAGTTTATTACTAATAAAATGCTGCTAGATTTTGTCCTTAATAGTCTGTTTAATAGGGAAGTCTACTTGCTATCAACTAAAGGCATTTGTTTAAAAATAAATAATATAAATAAAATACGTATAAATATATATCTTAATTGTATTATTTTATTTTAAAAATATATTAATTTATTATTTGAAATAAATTAATATATTTATTATATATAATTATATAAAAATGATATATAATATAAATAAATATATATTTTATATATAATAATATATAATTTTTATATAGTGGAGGATATACAATGGATACGGAAATATTTGCTTTAGACTTAGGTAATAAACAGACTAAACTAAAAAGTAGTAAAAAGACTTACATCTTACCTTCGCATTTTTTTGATGCTGAGAATTTTGGTGAAAATTTTGGAGTAGCAAAATCTAACACTCATCAGAGATTCCAGGTGCCGTTTTCTGATTCAGAATATATTTGGGGTACTGATATAGATGCTTTGCATTTGGATAATTACATGATTGACACCCTCATTCGAGGGAATAGATATGCTGATGAATCATTCAAATTGCTTGCTAATTTCTCATTAGGGCTTTTAGCGAATGATTTTGTTGAAGCTAAGGAAGGTATTTTAACGGTTGATGTAGTAACAGGAATTCCTAGCAAAGATTATTTTGACAAGGAACGTAAACAAACCTTAATGGATGTCTTATCCGGTCAACACCAAATTGATATTGATCAAAAAACAGTCACTGTTAAGGTTAAAAATGTTTATATAGTTCCACAGCCAATTGGCACACTCTATAATGAGTTATTAGGTTCTGATGGTGTAACTATCAAAAACGAAAATCTAATGAGCGATAAAATTGGCGTTGTTGATATAGGAGGAGGAACTATATTAATAGATACTATTTTGAATTTTCGGTTGATTGAAGATAGTAGTAAACAGATTAATACTGGTATTAATGATCTATATCAGTCCATTGCGTCTTCAATGAATGGGGAAGTTAGTTTATATAAAATTGCCGAGACTTTAAGGGCTGGTAATAAGAACCAAGAGTGGATATATTCTTATTCTAGGAATAATCAAATTAATATTACAGAATTGGTAAATAAAAAAATAAATTCCTTTACAAAGCTACAAGCTAATAAAGTAAACTCAACTTTGGATGATAAGCAAACAATAGATACGCTGTTGTTCACTGGCGGCGGTTCTAGTTTAGTTAATCGAAAGTTAATTCTCAAAACTTTCAATAACGCACAATTTGTTGAAGAACCAGAGTTAGCTAATGTTTTGGGCTTTTATAAATTTGGTAAAAATTATACTTCTGAAAATTGAGGTGAATATAGATGAAGCTACTAGTATCAGCTACCCTAAATGATGAAAAAATAATTGATCGAGAGATTATTGAGTTTTTTCAAAATAATCCAGAAATCTCACGTGCAAAATTTATTCGTAGTGCTCTATATCAAAAAATCAAAGCTCTGGAGACTAATACTACTCCTTCTAATAAAACAACAACACAATCTGAAAATGCCCCTAAGAAATTAAAACCTAGCGACGGCTTTCAACCTTAAACCAGCTGTGGCTGGTTTTTTTAGTAAGAAATTAACAAAAGAAAATACTACTTTCTATAATAAATAGGAATAAGATAATATTAAAAAATTTTTTTTAAAGGCAAATATTACCAAAAAATAAGGGAAAAAATTTTGTTTAGAAGATATCCTAATTAAAAAAATAAGAGCGTTAAAAGTTGAATATAATAATAATTGAATTTAGAGTAATAAAAATCACTATATTTTATCTTTTGAAAAATTGTTCTAATTTAGGATATTATGTATCCTTGATATGACAACATTTATCTAAAATAAGCATTGATAAGTATTTAACAAAAATAATATTACAACTAAAAAAGATGTCATATATATTTTTCTAAATTGATTTTATAATAAATATTATTAAACTAAGTTTTATAAATATTAAATTATTAAAAGGTAATATCTATTATTTAGATGATTTTATTATTCATTTTGAATAATAGTATATTACAATTATAATTTAAATTTAATTTTAGTTTAGCCTAGGCATATACGTATTTTTTGTAAAAATTTTCTTGCGATTATTAAATTATCAAATATCTCTGATTGTAAGGAAATAAACACTGTTTAATATAAAAAAAGAATATTACAAATTGTGTATACTGTCATATTAGTTTATTTAACTATATTTTTAAAGAATGCTGTTATATAAAGGAAAATCAATATTAATTTATACAATAGTAATATCAATTTAAAAAAATAAAATTGGCTTTAAGCCTCTCTAATTGCATATTACAATTATCTGCTTTGGTATTAATACTACTCCATTATGGTGTCAGTAAATTGTATTATCTCTTATATAAAATATAACTGATTAAAATAATCATATATTATATATTACATTTATTAGATGGTATTATAGTAAATTACTATAATAAATGTATTTATATGTAATATATTATTTAATAATAGTTAATTTAAATAACCCCTTTAATACCAATATTATATATAATTATAGTAATATGTTATAATATAAATGGAAGTTTTCTGTCATAATAACCATTGGATCTTACATTTATAGATTGAATTTTGATATATATATATTACATATGAATTATTATGTGATATATATAAAATAATATTTAGTAATTTAAAATAATAAAAATTATTGGAATATTAAATAATCTGTTTAGTATATATTACATTCAGTTTGATATGTAATATTTATATATATAAATTTATTTTTAAAATGTATTATTTAGAATAGTAATTAACAAAATAATTTAGTTTACTTGTAATATTCTAATATTTAAGTAAAAGTAATTCTAAATAGCAAGTTATAGATATTACATTTAAAATTTATTGTTATAATTGAAGTATATTACATTTAATTCATATAGTAATATATATTTTAATAATGAGGTAATATGATAAATACTTTATTATAAGAGTTTAAAGCATATATTTAATTTATTTGTCATATATAATAATTTTAATATAAACCGATTTAAATATAAATTATAAGATATTACATTGAAATATTATACTTTTTGGAGAGTTAAGGAGAAAATTTTTATGGTAGAAAATCCGATTATTATAGACGCTAAAGATTTAGAAGAGAGTAAAAGAAGAAAAATAGAATCTCATAGTTATAAAGATTTGGGTTATTCGCAAAAATTAACCGTGAGAATTCCTCAAAAGAACGCTTTTTATGTTCGTGTAATCAAAAAACGGTTAAACGTCCAGGCATCAGACATTTACCGTTACACTCTTCAAACTTTTATTGATATGAATTTTTCTAAGGGTAATGATGGTCGTTACTATAGAAAAATTAATCAAGCTGACTATCAAAAAAAAGTTAACCGAACATCCATTTGTTTCTTAGCTTCTAAAAAGCGTAGTAATGCAGTTCAAACAAAATGTAAAAGGTTAGGGATTACATTTAGTACAGCTTTTAATACAGCTTTATATAAGGTAATTGCAGAACAAAGAAAATAAGTTTTACTTAACAATCAAAATAATAGCAGTCTCTTAAAATGAGACTGCTATTTTTGTTACTTGTTTTTGCTGACATCATGATTTTATTTATCAAGATAAGAACATCAATATTACAGATAAAATTGCTCTTCTTGAACATCAATATTGCAGATAAAATAAATGTTATTAAAAAATATTTAGGCGGCAAACGACATCATTTATCTGAAGTTGGTCATCAATAAATGCTTCATCATTTATTCAGAAATAAAAAGCAAAACTTTTTCTTTTTCGCTTTTTTCGCCTCGCAAACGGGCGTATACGCCCTCACCACCAAAGAGTACCCGTAAAAACAAATGTTTTAACGGGTACTAGTCTTCACGCAAGTGCCGTTAAAATTTTTTGCCTTGAAAAATTTAAAAGTAGACAAAAAATTGAAACTTAACCACTTGCTTTCATCCCCCTTTGGTAGTCTCTTGCTTTGCGTCAAAAAGCGAAAAAGCTTTTGGCAGTTATAACACAAACATAGAAATGGGGTATAAAGTATGAATAACAGGAAACAACTGGCGCTATTAGTGACTATTAAAGCGAATAGAATGCCTTTAGGGGGTTTTGTTCTTAAATATGCACCTAAGGAGCGCAAAATTGGACTTTTAGACTTAGCGGCGTGTGTAAACGCCTTGAGTGTTAATGATTGGAGTACTGAAGATCAAGTTATTAATTATTTAAAAGACTGTTTAAATTTAGATGGTGATACCCGGTCGGTTTTTGGATTTTTTGGATTAACAGAAAATCAATCCTTGCAAGTCGTAACAAATGATGAAAAGGTGAAAGAACTTATAAATTTATTAAAACAAGATTTTATTTTAGAACATTTAGATATTGACGCGACAGGAGCTAAACCAGCAGATTCTTTATATAATAATAATTTTCAAAATATTAAGCTGAGTTTCTATGATAACAATTTAGAGCCTGCTAATATTTCGGATTATGTGCAAACTGTTTTTGACGTTCATCAACCTAATATGGGTCAGTGGCTCAGTCGTATAGTAACATTTTTAAACTTTTTTGGTGTTCATTTAGAAAAGCCTGATAAATGTTTGTTTGATAAAGATTACTTAAACGGAGTTTTGAGTTTAATGCAAGATGAATAATTAAAAAATGAGGTGAAAAAATGCGGAAATATCTTGACGATTTTATTAAATTACCCGTTGCAAAAATGGCGCAACAAATAGCCAATATGACTTTTTCTTATAAAGAAACGAAAGTGCCACCAGCACATTATAAGAAAATATTAAATAAAAGCTATGAAGAAATAGTGGAAGACAACATTGCGGTTAATCTTTTAAATATATATTATAAAACGGTTAAGCAATTAGCCGCAGAAAGCCCGCGTTGGTTTATGCAAGCGCTGATTTGTAATGATTTAAAAATCAATCCTGCAAGTATAAGCAATGAAGAATATCAGGCGTTGGAATTGGTTTATAGCCAGTACGCTGATAAAAAGCATGTAAAATTTGCTAATCAAGATATGGAAAATTTATTTAATGATATTTTGCGTAACGGCTCAAATGCTATATTAGAGCATGGTAGCGACTCAGATAAATTATAAAATTATTATGTATTAGAAAAGTGCTTTAAACCTTGATAAATTAGAGTTTAGAGTACTTTTTTATATATTATTTATAGTTTAATGACTAGTTCAAACCCCAGCGCGCCAGTAGTAAAGTTTCTTAAAAGCTAATATCCGACTTTTTAAGAGTTTTAAAAGGTATTCAGGTATATTTATATTCAAGACTCAATAAAATTTAATGATTGGGCAAAATGAAGCTTAAATTTGAGATTATTTTAAAGATCATTGTTAGTGGGGATTAAAACCCGAGTGAAAAGCTGTTGCTTGGGTTATTAATGCTAATCGTGTTATAATAAAGACATAAAAAGAGCCGGTGTTGCAATCACCAGCCCTTCTATGTAGAGCCGTTTAAGACGGTGACGTAGGGTTACTATTAAATAACCGCCAACTGCCAAAGTTTAGGGCGGTTATTTAATTTCACTTATTTTTGTTAATAAGTTCCACAACTAAAGCTATCAGCCCAATGGTAAAAGTACCAAAGGCCAGCATTAGCTGCAACGCATCCTTAACGGACACGAGGCTTCTCCTTTCTTTAGAATAGTAA
>NZ_KQ033882.1:0-3966 GCF_000967245.1 Bombilactobacillus mellis | reverse complement strand
TTGCTAAGGATATTACACCATAGCGACCACCTCCCATAAAAAAAGAGCGCCACCGCCTTAACTTCTCTACCCTTTAATTATAGCATAAAAAGTGCTTTAAACCTTGATAAATTATAGTTTAGAGCACTTTTTAAATGTTTAATACAAAGACAATAAATTAAATACTTACCTTTGGTTTTAATTTGGAGAGGAAAGAAACGGTTGATACCTTTTATCTGCAAAACTGTTAAACTACAAAAAGACACTCATAAGTGAGTGCTTTTTTAGCTACTGAATAAATCACAAATTCATAATTATTCCCATGGTCTAAACATTATTCTTTTTCTGTTTTATAATGGAAATGAAACCGTCATCATACATACCTGCGGTTTTAATTTTAAAAGAAAGGAATAAGTTAATGCAATCAAGAAATAAACATCGCAGTTTAGTGCTTTCTTCCACTTTTGTGGGGTTGGTCTGTGGGTTAGTTTTAACCCACCAACAAGCCTATGCTGCGCAGACACCATCAGTAAGTAATCAGGAGAGTCAGATTACAGCTGTAGCTGCACCAAATAACAATTTAAATAAAACAGCTGCAGTTAATCAAGACTATTCTGCTGAAAATATGGCTAATTCTGCAGCCAGTGGCCATGTTACTCCTAGTACTTATAGCAGTTCAGAAACAACCACAAATTCTAAGCAGCAGCCAGCTAATTCAGATGCAACAGCTGCTGCTCCAACACCTAATACTGGTGCAACAGGGCCAGTAGATAATGGGACTGCTACTTCAACTAATCCAGGAAATAATAATTCAACTACCCCTGCTACCAATTCTCCTACTCAGGATACCGGTAATTCTGCAACTACCCCAACTGCTAGTGCTGATAATCAAACTAATGATAATTCCAACACTACAGCAGCATCATCTGAGCAACCGGAGATTAATATCATAGCTCAAGGAACCTGGGGTACCAGTAAGTGGGACTACACTCAGGAAGGTGCAGATTATATTCTGCATCTGCATGCGGGAACTTTAGGAACTCCAGTAGAATGTCATGACTTGTATGAAACTTGGTATGCAGGTATTGGCAGTTTAAATGCAGCTTTTAATAATCAGTTAACACAAATTGTGATTGATCCAGGGGTAATTGCCAATCGGGATTCCCAGGGTTTATTTAGCCATTTAAGAAATTTAAAGACCATTAAAGGTTTAGAAAACTTGGATACCTCCCAGGTCACGGATATGTCTCATATGTTTCATAATTGCATGGAGTTAACTAGTTTGTATGTCAGTCATTTTGATACCTCGCAGGTTACTAATATGTCTTGGATGTTTGAAGGCTGTTGGGGGTTAACCAATCTGGATGTCAGTCATTTTGATACCTCGCAGGTTACTAATATGTCTTGGATGTTTGAATCGTGTATATATTTAACCAATCTGGATGTCAGTCATTTTGATACCTCACGGGTCACCAATATGCATTTGATGTTTCAATCCTGCCCGAGTTTAACTAGCCTGGATGTCAGTCATTTTGATACCTCCCAGGTCACGAATATGTCTAGTATGTTTTGGAACTGTTATGGGTTAACGAGTCTAGATGTCAGTCATTTTAACACCTCAAAAGTCACGGATATGTATGAGATGTTTGCAGACTGTAAGAATTTAACTAGCTTAGATCTTAGCAGTTTTGATACTTCCCAGGTCACAGATATGTCTGGGATGTTAGCTGGCTGTATCAACTTACATCATTTAGTATTGGGGCCCAAAACTAAATTAATTGACCTAAATAATTATAATTCTAAACTACCAGTAGTGCCAGCAACCGGTACTAAAATTCCTGGGACTGATAAAGTAGTCACAGCACCTTATTGGGTGGCTACCAGTGGCTATCAACAAGGGAAGCGCTATACTTCAGCCGAGTTAGAGCAGCTAACCGGTCGGGATCAGATGACGACCTATGATTGGGATAGTCAGGTACATTATCAAGAGACAATAGAATCTAAGTTAGTTACTCGAACTATTAATGTCCATTATCCTGATGGCCAAATGAAAATCTTTCAGGATACCGTTCATCTCAGTCGAAAAATTAAAGTTAAAGCTGACGGTTCAAAAGTCTATGGTGACTGGTCTCAAGATCAATGGAAATCTTATGATGCTCCACAAATTGCGGGTTATCAAGCCAATCAGTCGAAGATTCCAGCTCAAACTGTAGATAGTAATACCACCGATACGACTATTGATATTTTATATGAACCTCTTGCACAAACAATTGTGATTCAGTATCTGGATCAAGGTCAAGTAGTGGGCACCCAAAAGCTGGTAGGTTACACCGGGGAAACCTTAATTCCTAATTATCATGCCCCGCAAGGCTATGAAATTACTTCTTCGCCGCAACCAAATATCACAGTAGATGCAACTGGAAAACAAATTATTCAAGTTAATGTTAGTCATAAATTCACTCAAAGTAGTGAAACCTTAACTAAGACGCGGACCGTTATTATTCATTTACCTAATTCTACAACAAAAACTTACCAACAGGTAGCATTTGTGAAACGTATGGTTTCTGTTGATCAGGTCACAGGTTCGAAGACCTATGGGCCATGGCATAATAATAGTTGGGATGCAATGGAGATTCCAATTATAGAGGGCTATACAGCCAATCAAAACAGTATTGCCGCTCAAGAAGTTACAGCCGAGACGGAGAATGAAACCATTGATATCTTTTATGTTCAAAACTGATAAACTATAAAAAGCACTCCTAAGTGGGGGTTTTTTTATATGCTCAATGTATACAAATAACTAAAGGACAGAGCTAAAGTGTTTTTAGTTAGGCGTGTTAAAAGCTGGTTAGATTTTTTGAGAGCTTTAAGAAGTTTTTATATTCAAAGACAAATAAATTTTAATGATTGGGCAAAATGAAACTTAAATTTAGGATTATTTCAAAGAACATTGTTAGTGATTAAAACCAGAGTGAAAAGCTGTTGCTTGGGTTGTTACTGCTAATCGTGTTATAATAAAGACATAAAAAGAGCCGGTGTGCTACCACCAGCCCTTCTATGTAGAGCCGTTGAAGACGGTGACGCAGTTTGGATTATTTAATAACCGCTACTGGGCAAAGTATAGGCGGTTATTTTTTTTTGCTTATCTTAATAAGCTCAACAACTAAAGCTATCAGCTCAATGGTAAAAGTACCAAAGGCCAGCATTAGTTGCAACGCATCCTTAACGGACACGAGGCTGCTCCTTTCTTTAGAATAGTAATTGCTAAGGATATTACACCATAGCGACCACCTCCCATAAAAAAGAGCGCCACCGCCTTAACTTCTCTACCCTTTAATTATAGCATAAAAAGTGCTTTAAACCTTGATAAACTAGAGTTTAGAGCATTTTTTTATATATTATTTATAGTTTAATAACTAGGTCAAACACCAGCGCGCCAGTAGCAAAGTTTATTAAAAGCGAATATCCGCCCTTTTAAGAGCTCTACAAGGTATTTAGGTATATTTATATTCAAAGACAAATAAAAGATTATAGCGGGGCTAAAATAAGGCATGTATAAATTCTTATCTGGATAAAATCCTAGCCAGCTGTTTGTCTGACTGTATGAAATAAAATGTAATAAAATATCCAATTTACATAATCAAGTAGAGCATAATTTCATAAATTATGAAAATAGACAGTCTTAAATTCACAATACACGAACATAACACAGGCGAATTATAAAGTTTGTTAGTGCCTAGTTCCTTATGACATCAAACATAGCTAAGAGAACCAGCAAGCCATACTTGCATAAATTAGATTGTGAACTGGTGGGGCTGATCTGCTGAACCACTGGAAAGAGAGAAGAAAACAGACGGCTTATTTTGCATAGACCATAGGACGGAAGGGGTGGCGTTCCAAAGTGGGATTATTGGGATAAATAAGGGGCGATACTGTTCCAGAATGATATGGAAGATAAAAGTCCTATGGGCTATAGCCCATAGGACT
>NZ_KQ033881.1 GCF_000967245.1 Bombilactobacillus mellis | reverse complement strand
AACGCCTTATTAACTAAATTAAAAAACTTATTAGGCTTTATCTAATTTATTGACGCCCTTATTGTCCAATTAATTTTTACTTATGTCATACTCTCTTTTTAAATTCATTATATACGTTTATTTAGATATATAAATGATAATAATGCTTATTACTTATTTAATAAGCATTTTAGCTAGGAGTATAGTAACCACTCTCCAGCAACGTTTTTTAGATCCGCCTATTTTAGCAAAGATTCGCTGCATATCTTCTTTATTTATAAGTCTTTTTTGAACATCAACATATATTTATATTTACTACTATAACTTCATTTAGTACGTTAAAAACTATTTATGTAATTTACTATATACAATAAAATTTTGAATATCCTTTTAAAAGGATTAAACAAAAACCCACCTAATGGTGGGCTGTTCTATTTAGTTGACTATTAATAATAAATATCTACAGTTTGGTCTTGAGTATTACCGTCTACGATTTGCTTAGCTACGTAGATTATAGAAATACCCTAACATTAATTTTCTGTGTAGCAATATTAAATTTTATTTCTGACTTATCAGGAAATTATTCGTCAGCATTAATTGCGCCATTTACAAAAAAATTAGTAGAAAAAAAAGATATGGAACAGGCACAAGGATTAATCAGTATAACATCACAACTAATGAATGTATTAGCAACGTTTCTTGGATCTATTCTTTTATCTTTCTTTCAAAAAAGAGTAGTAGCATACTTTAATTCTTTTATATTTTTATTCGTAGGAATAGGGTTTTTGTTAATTAAGAAAGATATAAAATTAGTAGAAGAAGATATAAGAAACATTAAAAATAATAATACCTTTAAAAACACTTTAACAAATTTTCGTGTTCTTTTTAAAGATAAGAATGTTTTTAAAATTCTTTGTCAATTATCTTTATTAAATGGTTTTTTTGGTGGTCTAACTCCTATTTTTGCATTATTTATTAATAATAACAATTCTCTAAAAATTATTTCGAACCCTATAAAGATATCATTATTATCTGGAATCATTACCTTGTCGATGATAGTAGGAAATGATTTGAGTTCTAAAATTTTAAAAAACGTTTCATTAAGTTTATTAAATATTATTTCTACTATTTTTTTATTATTTATTTCTATTTCTTTTATTTTGAATAATCTATATTTAATTTTTTTTAACTCTAGTATACTTTCACTGCTTTTAGGTATTATTTCCCCTCGTTTTTCAGCTATGATAATCAATAAATATCCCACAGAAAGATTAGGAGGAATCATAACTACGACTAATTCTTTATTAGTTATAACTCCTCCTATAGCTAGTATTATTTTCCCTTCTTTAGCCAATATTAGCTTAATATATTCTTATATTGGATTTTCTTTATATAGCTTACTACTTTTTTTATTAAATATTTTAATTAATTAAAATTAATAGCAATAATACAAATTTAGTTGTGGGGGATAAAAGGGGGAGCACTGCTCCCTCTTTTCAAGTTGCAATGTCTGACAATTGGCGTAGCCTTTTGTCTACACTTTGCACCACCTGCCATTGTACTAACTCTTCGATATAATTAGCCTTAGATACTCTGAAATATCCTCAAGGAGACGTGGGTTTTTGACTGAAAAACAAGCGCAAGTTAATATTCGTTTGACCCCCGACGAATTACAAAAATTACAACAATCTGCTGCAACAACAATTAACCACGTTACAGAACAGCGAGCAAGCTTGGTTCAATCAAGTGACAACCAAATATAAACAGACCTTAACCGCCTACAAACAAGAAAATCAAAAATTAGAGCAAAAATGGAACAAATTGAGCGCGCAATACCCCGAATTATTGAACGATTAACCACTAATTCGATTTTGGCACGCTTTAATCAGCGGTTGGCTTCAGAACGAAAAAACGTCAACAAACTGAACAAGAGCACCGAGATCAGCAGGCTCAACAGCGGCAGCTTTCAAATGCAAATTCAAGGCTTCAAGCCAAGCGTTGGGCAGCACTTAAATCTCAACACCAAGGACGGGAACGTTAATGGCAACTAGTGAGGATCAACAAATTAGAAATGCTATTCTGCAGTTGTTAGAGGAGTATGGCAATACTGGGCAAATTGACTTACAAAATCTCCCACTCCTGCAACAAATCATTCAGCAGCAGGTTGAACAACGCTTGCCGCTGCTAACTCAAGAACGTACCCAATATTTAAATAAGCTGTATGCGCAGGAATTTAAAAAAAATCTGCAGCGGAATCAAGCACTGACTAAGCAAGAATTGGAAACCTTGCAGCACCAACAGAAACAGCTGCATTCCCGCATTGATTTGCTGAAGAGAGAGCGCCAAAAACTGCAACAGCAGCTTAATTTAGATCAAAAAATGGCTCGTTGGGCGCCTCTGGTGATTCTGATTGCGGTTGTGGCGCTGATTCTCACCAATTTAGGTCTTATTTACTTAACTGCTCCGCTAATCCTGCACGGCACTGGCTTTGCGGGAATTTGGCACTTTGCCCACCCTAATTTCAGCGGCTGGGGCGTATTTCGGGGAATCAGTGCTATTTTAGGCTGTTTTTTGCTATTAATGCTTGAACTAGCCCTGATTTTGTATCCCACAACACTGGTTTTTCGGTTTATCCAAGTAATTCATCCGCCGAAAGTGCGGAAATATTAGCGTTATTCTTAAAACTGCCCTGCTGTTTCTTTTGGCATTTTAATGATATAATTTAAGTGAAAAATGTGAGAAAATCTAAGCATATAAACACAAAAGCCACTCCTAGCGTAAATAGGAATGGCTTTTTTTAGTGCAGTTGCTAGACTTAATTTTTATTCATCAAATCTCTAAAATTAGTACTCATGAAATACAATATAATTGTTAGTATAGTTGCAATAACAGAAAAGATTATAAAATCTATAAATAAATTTTGAGAGGACTGCTTTAGCTTTTTCATTAAAATAGATGTAATAAAGAAACTAATCATTGACACAGGTATTAAATATTTTAACATTTTCAATCCCCCTTATAAGATAATATGATACTTAAATATACGCTGCTTACAACTATTATTAATAAATTAATCAATAATGTTACATACATTATAGCATGATGAGAAAATATTTTTATACCAAAAATGCTGATGATTAGATCAATTATCACGGCTATCAAAAATAAACTTATTGTGGCAGGATCTAATTTATTTCCTGTACCTAAGATAAATAATATAGTAATTAATAATTGTCCCAACCACAACTTCCAGAAAGCTATACTGCTTTTGAAAACGGAAATACCCAAGGTTTATTTAATTGCATACGAACGTCCATAAACTGAAAAATAAAGATATGCAGTAGCTAAAGATATAATTACAAAAAGTAATAAACTTATCCCTATAAAAATTGCATTTGATAATACCAAACCTTCAGACTGCTTTAACAACTGATTATTAATATCGCTAGCACGTATTAATTGAGGATAGTTATCCAATAAATTATTTTTATACAAAAGATGCTTATAAGCAGTTTTATATACATAATCAGGTGATTTACCGTGCAAAGCAATCTTCAAAGGATCCTTATTATCACCGGTTATTATGTTTAAATGATTTAAATTATCTGCTTTTTCGTTGTACACACGGATAGATGAATAGTTTTGTATCCGATTTCCCGACTCATCGATTATTTGCTGATTATTGCGAATAGCTTTTATTAAAGGATGGGTTAATTTCAAATCATGACTTAGATAATGCCGGATCTGCTTCATTAAAGCCTGATTACTAGTATATTTATCTGGTATTAAAACCAAATTTTTCATAGAGTTCTTTGATAGTTTAATCATATTGCCGTTACTATCAAAAAGATGATGGAACTGCAAATAATTCCTATTAATTGTGACACTCTTATATGGCATCAATATCTTAGAATTTATTGCTGTTGTATCAATCAAAAGTCCTCCATCAGAATTGATTTTTGGATATAAAACATCTTCATTAACTAAAATTGCATTCTCGGGATTAACTAGATCGGCCTGGTTATAACCGATTGCAGTTGGAAAAAAAACTGCATAATCTGAATAAACTTTTAAGTCTTTGGTTGAAGTATTATTTATATATTGATATCCTAATTCACTTACTGGCAGGACGGATAATAAAATGAAAGTCATGATAATACCTTTAAATAAATATAAAAGTAAAAATATTACTTTAGAATAATTTATCTTGATAAGCATTCTATTAGTCGGTAGTTTTTGTAATGCAAAAACAGTTAAAAAAACAACACCAATCGATATTAAAATCACAAGACATAAAACTGCAATATTTAATTTCAATAGATTATATTGATTTTTTGTCAATACTCCAATGAGGCCTACTATAAAACCCAAAAATGATCCTAAAAGAATATACGGGAGTATAAGTTGACTTATAATTGCTCCAACTTTATAGCCTAATAGCCGATACCCTCCGATCTCATAACTCAAAGATAAACAATATATAATTATTAAAACAATTTGAAAAATAGTCATTGTAATTGTAATTTGAAATATCTCTTCAGAATTATTGGGAAGTGTTTCCGGAATAATAATAGAATTAAAATCATTTTTATTTGTTTTGATATTAAATCCTGAATTAAACTGGACGCTTAGTTTTGCTTGAAAAATATCAATCATTTTAGGATTTTTTGTTTGAATAAAGAATGTTCCTTCTCTGGTATGCGGTTTGGTATGCTCAGAAATGGTTTTAATCGTAAAATTTAAAGAACCATATTTGGGTATTTGAACTTGGTCGCCCACCGGCTCAGTTGCATAAACATGATTATTTTTTAAGTGCATCTTAAAGTTCTTATCTAATAAACTATCAGATATCTTATTGGTCTCAAATGTTACATTATTAACTGTTTTTTGATAATTTATGTGGCCGGATTGGGTTCGTTCGTTACCTTGATAATACGCTCTTTTTAAAAATGGAATATCTAATTCTTTACTTACATCATTAAAGTAACTTATTACTTTATGGTAATCATGGCTGTTATTAATATGTATCGGTATGTTTATCTGTGTATAGTTATCTTCAATATTATATTCAGTTTGATCTACAGAATCATTATATTTACTCCCAACAAAAATAATCCATAAACAGATGGTCATGAATGAAGTAATAGTTAATACAATCTTTAATAATTTTTTAAACATTATGCTCATCTCCTTTTATGCATTCGTTTAACTTTGATATTATCTTAAATTCTTCTTTATATTAATGTATCTTGTTTGAATTAAAAAAGCTGCGTACAATCTTGTACACAGCTAATATTAATGGAGTTTGCAGTGTATTTATATTTTCATTTAAAAATAAGGATTTCCATACCATGCCTGAGCTTGTCTATAATCAGCAGTTGTAGCCATAGAATAATTTCGAGCATTTGCACTATGTCTTGTAAAATTTGTACCACTAATTGCCACAGATGAGATATGGATTCTTATAAATGATAATAATTAGAATGCGACCATTTATAACCATTAGTAAAACTATAACGAAGAGTCTAATCAACCCATCTGCTATTTCTCCAGTTTATAAAATCTCTAGGCCAAATAAGGCTATGTGGGTTTTCACTTTTTTGAGCTAAAACCTCTGATTACAGATGAAGATGAATCACTAACCAAATCATTATTTCTAAACTTGCTAAAACAATAAATATTTGGTCATAACGTCAACTCTTAATCTAAGAATACCATTTTTTTTGAAGCAACCATAGCAGCTTATATCGCCAATAACAATAACATTATCAAAATAAAGAAATGGGGCTCATTTCGGTTATATTATTTTTATTTTCTATATTATTTATTAATTTAAGATAATCGAGCCGCCATTACTGAATAACTGTAACTTATGTCCTGAGATATAATTAGTTGCAGCCGTATTTTTCAAATCGCCGCCATTTAAATCTGCATGATAAGGTATTGGATAATTCTTAGCACTATTAACCGTAATCTGGCCACCGTTAGTTTTAACTTTCAATGTATTTAAAGATTGTAATTGCTGATTAGACACATTAACTGTTACGATCGGTTTCCTTTTGGAAAAAATAATACCGACATTCTTTTTCTTAGTATCAAAATTCATAGTTAGAACATTATGAGAAATTGTAACAATCCCCCGACCGTCTTTAGCAACTGGTGCATACCCCTGAGTGCAAATTTGGGAATCCTTGCCAGATTTGATATTTAAAACTATATCAGTGCCGCCCGTATTCACTAGAAGTTCTTTAACGTTTTTATTAATACTTACATTCTTTTGAAAATTGTTATAGGGATGATTAAACATCATTCTCCAGAAGATCAGACCAATTACAATTGTCAAGATACTGACTATTCCTATTAAAAGAGCCTTTTTAGATTTCATGTTTCCTTGTCTCCTTTCGATATCCACATATTAAAGGATTTTTAATTCCATGGATTAAAATTTCTTGAAAGGCTGTTTTCTTTCTTTAACGGTAATTTTTATACTTGTAAACGCCTGAATAATACTTGGCCTAAAAAACCTAAGTCTAGCATGTAGAGACGATTATAATCTTTACACATCAAGGCTTAGGTTGTTTTATAGTATTTATTCTTCTAAGGAAAAACTAGGGAACGACTATACAAATTATGTAATGAATTCCAAAGTATCAATCTAAAATTTATCTACAAAGGCAGTTTATAGCAACCAACCATGAAAGTTTAAAATTACTAATTTAACATAGAATAATAATAATTTTAATGAAACAAGAAATGGAGTTAGGTGGCTTAATTATTCAAATCCTTCATTTATACATATACAAAATTTCAATGGGACAACCTTATGCTCTCTTCTTGGCTGAACAAGATGTCAATTAGCAAGAAAAACAATATATTCGTAAAACAATGCCAGCTGAGCCACTTAAGCAAGCGCAGAACATTTACGCTTAACTTGGCCTCCAGAAGTGATAGTTGCACCATTTAAGTTAGTGACGGTCTCATTTATTCAGGTTTCACAATTATGAGACTGATGTTGAAATTTTTTAGATCTAATTCAGTTTTAGCTTGTGCTCTGTTAATAATTTAATTTTTCTTCGTGAAACTAAGCAACTAGCACCATTTCGGAAAAAGATTAAATTTTGTTTTTTATCAACATGATCAACATAATCCAAGTTTACTAAAAAAGATTTATGAGCCCGAAAAAAATTATTTGGTAAACGTTGCTCTAGTGCTTTCAAATCACCTGTAATTAAGGATTCTTTATTTTGAGCATGTAGCACCAGTTTATGATTACTCAGTGTTTCGATATAGATTAAAGTTTTTAAATTAATATATAAAATACGATCATTCAGTTTAATGGCGATAGTGTCATTATCATCAGCATCGATCATTAATTGCTGCTGAATAGTCTGAAATACCCGCACAATATTCTCTTTTAAGTTGCCTTGGTCTTTCAAAATGAAATCTAAGGCCGCTACTTGATATTTAAAAGTTTCAAAAGCCATTTCATCATGTGTGGTTATAAAAATTATATAACCATGAGTATCCGTTTTTCTAATTGCACTAGCTAATTCCAAACCATTAAGCTCACTGTGTAAACCAATATCCAAAAAATAAACACTCTGTTCCTGATCGATTGCCTGCAAAATTTGCAATGGATCACTAGTAGACAATTGAATTTTCATATCTAAATTTTCAATTAAAATATAATTATTAATAATTTTAGTAATATGTTGCCGTTGACTCAGATCATCTTCGCAGATATAAATCTTCATTTATTATACTGCCTGCCTTAAAATTAATTTTTGAATAAAGAATTCCTGTGTGATTTCCGTATCAAGAGTACTTCCGGGATATTGCTGTAAGATTTCATTAATATTAGCTAATCCCAGACCCTGATGTTGGGGTTTAGTAGAAAATCCTGCTTGGTAAATTTGAGACAAATTAACATTTTTAAAATAACTATTCTTAATGACTAGGATTAATTGTTGTTTTTCTTGATAAAAAACAATGGACAAATGGGTTTTTTTACTTTTCACATCGATCTGGTGGAAATCTAAAGCTTCAATTGCGTTATCAATTAAAATTCCCAAGCAACGATTATATTCATAAATCGGCATGGAGTTGGGTAATTTTTGAATTGGATTCACAATCTCAATCCGGAAATTATTACGATACTGATGTAATTTTCCTAACTTTAAAGCCAACAAGCCTTTAATTTCAATTATTTTCATATTTTGTAGAGACTTTAAATTAAAAATGTCATTAGTCTGTGCAATATGATTATTATTAATGACTTTATAAAAATAATTTTTTAAACCTGATAAATCCTGGGTTTCAATATAACCTGCCAATCCGGCTAAAATATTTAAATAATCATGCTTAAATTTCCGAAATTCTGCTTGTGCATATTCTAAATTATAAAGATATTCTACTAATTGTTGATTAGTTTCTTGTTCATGTCTTAATTGCAGGGTACGTTTTTGACTATGTAACCAAATTATAGTTATAAAAGCGATAATTACTATTATTATCAGGAAAATTAAACTTATTTTAGTAGTAGTTTTGTTACTATTAGAATTATCAACCTGGCTAAAAAACGCGATCACCATTAATAAAATAGCGGTACTGATAATCAGTGAATTAATGATACTAGTATGCAGTAAGGAATATAATTTAAAATGCTGCAACAAATAATTAATTCCCCTTGCTAAAAGTAGCGTTATGATCGTCATAAAAATAAGGTCAGCCAAAATAAATTTCATGTGACTTTCCTGTAAAGCATATGGTATCCTAAAAAACTCATACATTAAAACTTCACTAGTTTGTCCAGCAAATAGAATTAATAAAAAGCTTAATATTAGAAAGAAAAAATTAGAAATTAACCTTTTTTGAAATAACAAATACAGGGCTACAACCAGGATTTCTAGAGCAAATAATAACATCAAAATTATATTATAGTTAAAAAAATTAATTACATAAATAGTTAATCCAAAGGCAAAGATTGAGCCCGCAATAATCCATAAAAGATCTTTTATCGATAAAATAACTTGAAACGTATGTAAACAAAGCCAATACAATAAACAATAATAACTTAAAATAAATAACATTATGTCCTACCTAAATACATACCCATCATATACATTACCAACCACAGTACTAGCATTTTGATCCAATATAATACCCATCAAAAACTAGTTTATTTATTATATAGGCGCTTAAATAGCCGTTAAATATAGAACCGGAAATATATTAACCTTATGGTTCAATTAATTTTTATTTTATAGCATTTCATCATTCTTTTTAAACTTATTATATACGTTGATTTTTTGGGCATAAACCTTATTTTATTTACTATTTAAGGACGTTTAATACGTTAAAAACTCAATTATGGCTTTACTTGAACAGCAAATTATCATAAATTAAAATAAGATTAAAAAATTAATTTTTTAAGGGAAGTACATATTGAATAAGAAGGTATTTAACAAAAATATAATCTCTTTTTATATTGCTTTTATATTTATAACTATCGCCTCTTCTTTACCTCATTCTGTCTTAACAGTTCTATTATTTCAAAAAGGATTAAGCCTCTCGCAAATAATGATAGTCCAAGCTGTCTACAGTTTAGCTATCTTACTAAGTGAATATCCCAGTGGACTCTTAGCAGATATCTATTCCAAAAAAAATTTATTTATCATCTCTAAATTTTTTTTAATACTAATGTTTATACTGGTTTTATGTGGTAAAAATATAGTTGTCATGTCGATTGCCTGGTTTTTTTACGGTATTTCAAGTGCTCTAGATAGTGGAACCATAGATGCTGAGATAATAAATGATTTAAAAACATTAAATCAAGAAAATAAAGTTTCAAAATTTATAAGTAATACTAATAGATTTAATTTTATTTCATTACTAATCGGAAGTACTATCGGATCTTGGATATATTATAGAATCGGAATCAGATTTTATTTTATTAGTATCTTACTAACTCTTTTAAGCATACTGATTATCCAAATATTTTATTTAGAACATAGTAAAATGTCCAGACCAAATGATAGTAATGCCCTCACTGGGATGCTTAAACAAATAAATTCTGGAATCACAGAATTGAAAGGCTCTTTTGATTTAAAGTTAATGATAGCACTAACATTTGTGAGTCAATTCTTTTTTCAAACCCACTATCAAATCTGGCAGGCATTATTTCTATTTAAAGGATTTAATAAAAAAAACTTTTTTATTTATTATATAATTTTTCAATTAATCAGCTTTATTGCCTACAGTATTCCCTTTTCTAGTAGAAGCATAAATAAAAAAAGCAAACGCTATTTAAGTGTCGAGGGATTGATAATGATAATTGGTCTTATTAGCATTCCCAATAATAATAAAATTATATTTTTAGTGAGTTATTTAATGCTGGTATTTGTATTTACTTTCTTTGATTATTTTAGTAATGTTCTCTTCTCTGAGGCTGTATCTATTGAAAGAATCTCATCGCTTACTTCTTTAAAATCCAGCTGTGGAAGAATAGCATCCTTAATTTCTATGATGCTATCGAGTTTTTTACTTAACTTATTTTCGGTATCTTTTGTTGTTACTTTAAATTTTGCCTGTGCAATTATTTCCAGTTTAGTAGTTATTAGTATCTTTGTTAAAAAACAGGCTCGACCAACTCCAGAATAAGGCGCTTAGATTGTCAGTTTATCCCAGAAACATTAGGAGAAAACTTTGCCGGGCATCAACTAAATTAGAAGTGTTTTCTGTCGTGATCCAAATTCTTTCTAAGTAATAGAGCTAAAAATGTTTTTGTGCTGAATAAGAAATTGAATTTGGGACTCTTTCACAAAAAATAGGCACCAGCATAACTGCCAGTTAATCGCTGTTTTATTGTGGTTGGGACAGTTCTTTGATATTGAATATATACGTGTCTAGTGTTTAGAATATGTCTTAGTAGCTATTAGCACCATACTTAACTCACCCCCAGGTAAATAAAAGATTATAAAAAGGAAATGATTACTGGTGGACTCAAAAACATACAAAATTGGAGAAATCTCTAAGATAACAAACTTAACCATTGATACTTTACGTTATTATGAAAAAGAAGGGCTGATAACACCCGCTAGGGATCAAAATAATATTCGGATGTATTCTGATAGTGATATTAGATGGATTCAATTTATCAAAAAATTAAAACAAACGGGAATGCCCTTAAAAAATATCAAAGAGTATTCCAATTTAAGGGATCAGGGGGATAGTACCATTAATGAAAGATTATCCTTATTATATGAACAAAAGCAAAGATTAGAACAAAATTCAAAACAGTTAGAAGAACATATTTTATTTTTAAACAACAAAATAGATATTTATAAAGCAAAAATAAAAAAACAGCATTATGCCAAAAACTAAGTTAGTTACTTAAGTTTTTAATATGAACTCAAATACAGATCCGTGAAAGTCAAGTTTACTTTTACGGATCTGTATTTTTATTATTTACTAAGATTATTTAAACCAATTATTAATCGATGAATACCCTCTTTTAAAACTTCTTTTGCAGTTGCATAATTTAATCTAATAAATAAACCATCTTGATTATTTAAACCAAAATCTTGATTAGATTGAATACCTATCCCGCTCATATCCAGTGCATTGAGTAAATCAGCTTCAGAACAATGTAAATAGCTGACATCAATCCAAGCCAAATAAGTAGACTGGCTCTTGGTAACTACCGCTGGAGTTTTACTCTCAACTTCATTAGTTAACCATTTCAAATTATCAGCTAAATACACTAATAATTGCTGCAACCATTTTTCACAATCTGAATTTCCATAAGCGGCTGCTACGGCTGGTAAAGCAAAAGCAGTTGGCCACTCAGGATTGGCAGAATACTGGGCGATTTGTTTCATCTTTTTCAAATAAGTATTATTTGTAGTCAGATAATAGGAAAATTGTAGCCCAGCCAAGTTAAATGTTTTAGATAAAGACTTAAAAGTTATTATTTGATTACTATATTCTGGACAAACAGACGCAACCGGATAATATCGATAGCCAGGTAATATTAAATCACTGTGAATATCATCCGAAATAATTATGACTTGGTGTTGTTGACAAATACTAACAAAGTGATTTAATTCATCTTTAGTCCAAACTCTGCCCGTGGGATTATGGGGATTACAGAGGATAGCCATTTTAACATTATGAGCAACAATTTGCGATTCTAACTTATTCCAATTAAAGAAATAACTGTTATCTTTTCTAATTAGATCGTTTTTCACTAACACTCTTTTACTATTCTCAATGGCAGCTCTAAAATGACCATATAATGGACTCTGGACTATTATGGAATCATTTTCTTTGGTTAAAGATCTAATAGCAAGACTAATTCCATTAATTACTCCTGAACTATAACCAATATTTTCAGGTTTAACATTCCAATTATTTCTTTTTTTCAACCATTCCGCTATCACCTGCGGTATTTCTGTTAACTCCGGATATTCTACATAACCATATATTCCGTGTTCAGCATACTTTTTAATTGCAGCGATAATAGGTTCTGGTGCTTTAATATCCATATCTGCAATCCACATAGGAATTAAGTTGGAATTGTGATAAAGGGACTGGGCACCATCCCATTTCATACTATAAGTATTTTTACGATTAATTACTTGCTCAAAATTCATGTCTAATTATTCCTATCATTAATAGTTTTTTGCCCAAGTTCTACTTTGCCTCCAATTAGCTAATTTGAAAGCAGATATTAAAGTTACTGTGTCAGTACATCAACCAGTTTTTATAAAGCGCTTACTTTGGTATTCGTATGCTTTACTGGACTTGAAAAATTTTCCCTCATTGCTTATTGGCAGCGCTGGACAGCAAAAGCTCTATTAATTTTCCAAATGTTTATTATTTTATTTGTCCTTCACATTTCACCTAGTGTTAAATTTTGAAAAAGGCCCCTTACTTAACATCAAAAAATAAAATCAGCCTCTTATATTTTTCAACCGTTTTTCGATCAGTTTGAATACTTCATTGGCATTACCCTGTATGTTAATCACATTCTTATCACTATTATGGAAACTATCTTTATTATTAATAACAAATATCATTCCCTTATTATCAGACGCAGAAAAGCTTCTTCTCGTTCCCACCGCAATAAGAACATCCGAATTTTTTATTGCTTCTTCTCCTTGCTGTACTGCTTTAGGATAAGTTGCTAAATTACGTAAAATAAATTCTGGAACTATTATTGAACCACATGCAGCACATAAGGGTATTTTGTTTTGATCATAAGATGCTAAATCCCAATCATATTCTTTATTACACTTACAACAGCGGTTAAGCCGCATATTGCCCCAATATTCAATAACCTTTTGGGAACCTGCCTTTTGATGCAATGTATCGATATTCATAGTGATTAAACTTTTTAAAATACCCATACTTTCCAATTGTGACAGTACGTTATGGGTACTATTAGGCACTGCATAAGGTTTAAAAAAGGTTTTTCTATATAATCTATAAAATTCAACCGGATTATTGATAGCAAAATTTGAATTGAGTAGCCCAAAAACTCCCATATGAAAATGTAAATAACTAAATAGCCCATCCTTTTTTAAAATCTCATTGATTCCATCAAGATCAGGAATTCCGGAATCAGTTGAAGCCCCTGCTCCGGTAAAGGCGACCAAGTGCTTTGCTTGTTGTATTTTTTGACATAAAAAATCTATATTTTCTATATCGATGTTATTCACGATTCTTAAATACTTCCTTAGCAACATTAATAGCATTTAAAACCTTGGGAAAGCCTACATAAGGTATACATTGGATAAATGTTTCTATAATTTCTTCCTCTTTTAAACCAACATTTAAAGCAGCATTGATGTGGACGTCTAATTGGGCCGCAGTATCACCTTGAGTTAACAAACTGGTGATTGTAATCATTTCTCTTTGTTTTAAGTCCAAAGTAGGCCGATTATAGACATCACCAAAAGCAAATTCAAAAATATATTTGCCTACATCGGGTGCGATATCCTTTAATGAGTCCATAACATTATCCGCAGCTGGACCATCAACTTTAGCGAGAGTTGCTTTTCCTAAATCTAATCTACTTAATTCTTCCATTACTGAAACCTCCTTAATTTGTAGCATCACTGTAATAAGTATTTACAAATAGAAAATATAAATGCTGGAGTTTACTCCATGTCAAGACTTTTTTTAAATTTATTTAGACAGCCACTACATAAAATCATAATGTCCAATATAAGTTAGCATCATGAGATTTTAAGTAAAGATAAGCTTATCTTTGCCGATTGAGTCAGAAACATCTGACTATGAAAATAGCGGAATAAAAAAAGCTCAGCTTTTGCAGCGTGCATTCTTAAAAACAAAAAAGCAACTCTTCTGTATTTAGAAAAGTTGCTGCTTTAACAATATGAAACTGCAAAACTAACTTATTTGATAATATTAATTGCCTTTTTGATTAATACATAAGTTTTTATTATTAATGCTCATTAAACTAGTTTAAAAATTAATCGTATCTAACTTATCCAATCATAGGCAGTCACCAGATTGCGACCGGATAATATTTTTTATTCTTTCTTTTTCCATTTTTATCGCCCTATTCAATATTATTATTAAAAATAATTTTACATCAACATTTAAATCTCCATAGCTTTTTAAATTTCTCAAATCTTTAACTTCAATAATCAAATTAATATTAAAGCATCCTTAGATTCACGAGGATCATAAATATTAAAACCATAAGATTCACACATCAGCCAAAAACCTAACAGCCACCGTTCATTATGCAAGTTGGAACCGACTGTTAAATCAATCCAATTTTGCAAAGTAACTGCTTCAGACTTTACATTATATAAAACTAACAGATTATTCTTTAGATCTATCTTATCAAATTCCAGAACTAATTTAGCATAGGTACCTGTTAGGTTATTTTCATCCAGGAAATATTGCTCTTTACTCGATAATTCGGTAATCTTCCAATGAGAATCCAACTTGCGGGATATCTCTTGAAATAATTTTGTTCGATTGCCATGACTATCAAAAATAATAAGGCCATCTACAGAAATACTTAAATTAAGTAAATTTTGTAACAGATCAGCACCATCTTCATATTTACAACGGCAAAGATAGCGCAAGGTATTACTTTCATCCAGTTTTAGTTCAATTATTACTTGCGTGTTATGAATTTTAGCAGCTGGTAATCCATTGCTAGCACCTTCGGGAGGACTAATTAATTGCACTCCCTGCGCTTTACACAAGCTGCGATAACCGTTACGCCAAATTTTATTACCAAAATAAGCCCCACCGCCTTGCTTGATCCATCTTCGTAAACTAACCAGCTCTTGGCGATGATTATACAAGGCTAACACCGATTTTTGATACAATCCCTGCTGATTTAAAATGATTATTAAATGCGCATAACCGTTATTATTATCACTTTGCAGCATTACCTGTTCCAAATTTTCCAAATAACTGCGTCGTTGAGCAGCAGCACAAGAAAAATTTTCCTCTCCCTGTGTTGAAAATCTTAAAATCTTTGTGCCTAATAATACCGATAATTTATTTTTACTGAAATTATTATTCAATTCAGCTCTAAAATCCATCCTGCACAGCTGTCTTTGAATGTTCAAGACATCCATCAACATTAAACGGCCAAATCCCCACTGATAATGTAAGGAGACCCCCACCAGCTGTTTTAAACTATCTCCTTGTAAAACCTCGACTAAAGCCTGTGTTCTTTCTCCCATACTGGTCACTTCTCTTTCTACCTGTATAATTAGCTGTTGGCCAAAAATAATTCTATTTTTGACATCTACTTTAAATTACCCAAGGAAGCTGAGTGCTGGTCTGGTCAAACACAGTTTTTAGTTTCATATCAGTAACAATCATTTTTTAAGTATCAATTTGCTTTCAGGCGTTTCAAACCGTTATTTAATCTTTTATTTCATCATTAATCTTGTGCATTAAAAAAATCCGTAAAGACTTAAATCTAAACGGATTTATTTGTGAATTAATTTATCAAAGTTATTACAGATCCAATGCCCTGAATCTTGTAATCCCAGATAATTAAATTCATAAAGCATAATTCCGGTAGCACGTTTTATATTTATTTCCAGATCTGTCTGCGCTAAATATTTAGTATAAGTTAGTTACAAATGTAATTTATCATACAGCGATTTTTCCGCTGGAGAAGCATCTTTATAGAAATTGATAATATTAATTTCTTTATCTATACTGATTGGATACTTGATACCCCTATCTCTATTTTTAAAGTTATAAAGTATTTTACTAGGATCTCTTTTTTGAGTTTCTTGCTGTACATAACTATCAAATATTCTAATACTCATATTTTCTTTACTAATATTCTCAAAAATTCATTTACACAAAATTCTTGACACAACCATTATTAGCAGTTTCTAAACAATACCATCGCATCTTCTTTAAAACTATAAAATAAGATCACATATCTTTATGGATGCTATAAATATCTTGTAAAAATGATTTTTTCAATCGATTTGCAATTTCTTCTGCGTTTTCTTGATTACTCATTTGATTGCTGCTGGGGTAATTTAAATGAAATTAAAATACCTATAATAGCAATTCCGATCATGAAATAAAAAGCCCAGTGAAATCCAATGGTAGTAGCTGCACTAGTAGATTGTCCCTTATTAAGAGCCGACAAGGATCCTAAACTCACGATAGTCATAGAAATTGCCGTCCCTAAAGATCCTCCAATTTGGCGAATAGTTGAAGATACTGCATTACCATAAGCAGTATCAGCTGCATCTAAAGAATTTATCCCGGCTGTAAAAGTTGTCATCATCGTTAAGGCAATTCCCATCATCCTGACAGCATAACTGATGGCAATAAGTCCAACTGATGTATTTGCTGTAAAAAAAGCCATTGGCATCGTACCTATTAGTAAAGTAATAAATCCAATAAAAGAAATGGTTCTTACACCTAACTTATTGAAGAGATAACCTGATAATGGATTAAAGATTCCCATAATGATTGCTCCCGGCAGCATAATTAAGCCGGTACTAAGGGCAGTTTCATGACGTGTAGTTTGTAAATACATTGGTAATACCAGTTCAATGCCTACCATTGCTAAATTACTCAGTGTACTTAAGGTTGTAGTCCAATTAAATTGACTATTTAAAAATACCCGAATATTTAATAACGGTTCTGATAAATGGAGCTGTCTTCTAGCAAATAAAGCCAAAATGCTAATTCCCACCAGTAAAATAATGCTTTGACTTAGCGTAATTCGGCCCGTATTACCGATCTCAGAAAAGATAAATAAAATAAGACCAAATCCTATAATAGATTCCCCAAAAGACAACCAATCCAAACTAAGCTTATGCGGAGTATTAATTTCCGAAAAACTTATAAAAGCCCAAATCAAAATAACTAAACTGGCAATAGTTAAAATTATAAAAAGCATCCGCCAATCATAATATTTTAAAATTATTCCTGAAATAGTTGGCCCTACTGCTGGGCCAAAAGCAATTACTAGACCTGTCATCCCTAAAGCTATTCCCCGCTGCTTTGGATCAAATAATTGAAAAATAACATTTTGAATAAAGGGCATCAATGCACCAGCAGCAACTGCTTCAATCATGCGCCCACTTAACAAAATATAAAAATTAGTAGCTGTTAAACACAACAGCGAACCGACAATAAATATGGATAACATTACTAAATAGCTATTGCGTGTGGAAAATCTTTCAAATATCCAAGCCGATAATGGAATCATGACTCCCACAATCAATAAATAACCCGTTGATAACCACTGAGCCGTAGCTTGGTTAACTTGAAAAGCCTTCATAATAGTTACTAAGGCATTATTTAAGAATGTTTCTGCTAATAAGGAAATAAAGGCTCCCGACAATAAAATAATCATCATAATATTACGTTTTTTTATATTAATTTGCATGATTTTTCCTCTTTAATGTAGTTTACTACTTAGTAAAATTGTGAACTATTTTTTGCACTAATATAATTAATTGTTGCTGTTCATTAGGAGTAATATCTTGAGTTATTTTTTGATTGATGTGATTCATAACTTGATAAATTTTGCTGATATTATTTTTGATTAAAGTTGAACCAGAAGCCGATAAGGAAAGAATCGTTTGCCGGCGATCACTTTTTAAAGTAGAAATATTAATTAATTGTCTTTGTTCTAAGCGTTTTACAATACTACGAATGGTTGGATGGCTAATTACAAAAACTGTTTCTAATTCTTTTTGAGAAACAGTTCGACTTTGTGCCTCATAAAGATAAGTTAATAAGGCAACTTGGGGACCAGTTAAATTAAATTCCGTAAACAACTGTCTCATGTTATTATTCAATTCTTTTTCTATTAAGTTATTAGCCACTTTAATTAAAGGACCTAAACTGTTAATTTTATTATTTTGCATATTTAACACCTCAAAATGTAGTTTACTACCTATTTGCTTAAAAGCAATAAAAAGCTGCTTAAAAATAAACTTAGTCAACGATTAATTTTTATAGCAGCTGAGAAACTATAATTTATCGGCTGATTCTTTAATGAGAAATAAATAGCAATCCGTAATCTAATTCCAAAATAAATACTTATCTAACTACAATCAGGCAGAAACAATGTTTACTTCTATTGGATCATATTTTTATATGATTATCTCAATATTACTAGGAATGCTTATTATTTGGGGTACGTAATTTAGCAGTCAGCACAAGGGGATCAACTTTTTGAATGTTCTCTTTTTGAATATTAATTGAATAATTTAAACTAAAACTAATTTTACGATTGTGAAATTCAATTGATTTATAAACCAAAAATAACTGTCCCTAATTTGAGACAGTTTGCGAATTCTAGATTGATAATATTTTCAAAATTAAATAGTTAAACTTGAACTCATTTTATCTCTTAGCTTAAATATCCTGATGAATGGGCCGAATAACCATATCGCTAACCCCAATTCTAGCAGGTGTATCAATAGCAAAAGCTACTACTTGCGCAATATCAGTAGTTGTTAAACCTTCAGCCAGCTGCTGTTCGTGGACAGCTTTTGCTGTTTGAGGATCAGTAATAGTCTTATACAATTCTGTAGCTACAGCATCGTGCAAAATAATAGTTGATTTAAGATTGTTTTATCTTTACTCTTGGCAGAAACCTTCCCTAATTGCTCAAAGTGCAAATTTACTTTTTATCGTGATAAAACATTATCATCTAAAAAATTAGTACATAATAAATATTATTACTAGTATCTCTAATCGATGCTACTTTTATTAGATTAAATATAAAAAATGATATAACTACCGCCAAAGAGTATTGTTTGTTTGACCGGATAGCCTTTCTAATTATTAATCTGAATCCTGCATATACATTAGACTTCTAAAGCTTATCTGTCGAGAGTTCTTCAGCTGCACATCATATAAATAACATGTGACAATCAATCTATCTAAATGATAATAAATTCCCAATATTTTCCTGAATATAGAAAAATTTAGAGCATGCTCCATTTTACAGCAGTTGCAGAGCTTTGATTAAAACTCTTAAAGATTCATCCTGAACCTTATTTTTCTGTATCCACCATCCGCTGCATAAACCACTCCACTTGTTGCGGATCATCATGATCAAAGAACGCAGATTCTTTTTTATCTAAAGTCGCTATTTTTGCCATGTCGGACTGGGAAAGTGCAAAATCAAAAATATCCAGATTTTCTGCCATTCGCTGGGGATGGGTGGATTTTGCTAAAGCAATAATCTTTCTTTGCATGAGCCAGCGCAAAACCACTTGTCCGACAGTTTTGCCATATTGCTGGCCAATCTCTGCTAATATTTGGTTGGTAAATAGATCTTGCCGTCCTTCAGCAAAGGGAGCCCAGGCCTCAATTTGAACCCCGTATTTGTCATGCCACTTCTGATCTGCAATTCTTTGATTCCACGGATTCACTTCAATTTGATTGATTTGAGGTTTAACATCATTTATCCTTACAAACTCAATCATTTTCGCAGCTTTAAAATTAGACACTCCAATTGCCCGTACTTTACCTGCCTTTTGGGCAGCAACTAAAGCCCGCCAAGCACCATAAATATCTCCATAGGGCTGATGAATCAAATAAAGATCTAGATAATCTAAATTCATCACCTTCAAAGAATGCTCAATTGTGACCGCGGCCTTGTCCTCGGGGGCTTGCAAAATAAATAATTTTGAAGTAACAAATAATTCTTCTCGAGTTACAAGGCCTTCATCCAAAGCGCGTTTAATTCCCATCCCGGTTTCTTTTTCATTACCATAAATTGCAGCCGTATCGATCAGACGGTAGCCTATTTTAATAGCTTGATAAACAGCTTCAGAGGTTTCTTCCGGTGGAATTTGGTAAACACCAAATCCTAATTGCGGCATTTTGACACCATTATTCAATTGGATAGTTTGCATATAATTTCCTCCTATTAATTTCTTTAACAGTTTTATCCTAAACCTTGAAGTTCAGTCCAGAGCAAGCAAAAAGGTTTAATGTTCTCGTTCCCATAATTTTTCTACTTTATCAGATGCTCCGGTTTTGAATTTAGCAAGATGTTCATCATAAGTTTTGATTTTATAAAGGAGTAAGTCTCTGGCCTTCTGCATTTTTACTATCTTTTGCTCAATTTCTTTTAATTGCTTAGACAAAATTTGTTTCTGGGCTATTTCAACATTTTGACTTTCCCGTAACTGGGACCAATGCGCAAACTCAATCAAAGATTTAATTGATAATCCCGCATTGCGCAAGTTTTTTACTAGATAAATCCAATTAAGATCCTTCGTAGTATAATCCCGATAACCACTCTTATTACGCTGAACAGGAGGAATTGCACCTACACGTTCATAATAGCGCAGTGTATCCACACTTAAATCAAACATCGCAGCCGCTTTTTTAATAAAAAGCAAAGCAGAAATCTCCTGATTTTAATCAGGCAGATGAATGCCTAATAGTTAATGCCGTGAGGCATTTTTTCTTTGATTATTGATGTACTTTTCTACGACTTCTTTACTCATGTTTCCAAGTGTACTCATGTAGTAACTGGGCGACCAAAGGTGCCCACCCCAAAATTTCTGTTGTTTGATTTCCGGGTGCTTCTCAAAAAACATTCTGGCAGAACCACCCTTAAAGGCCTTCACAATATTTGTAGGTGCATACTTTGGCTTAAAACTAATCAGCATATGAACATGATCAGGCATTACCTCCATTTGTTCGATTGTGACCTCATTTAGTTCAGCGATACGGTGAAGAATCGTTTTCATGTCTGATACTAATTGTGGTGTGGTGAAGGCCGCGTTCCGATATTTTGTGACCCAAATCAGATGAAAATGGAAATTATAAACATAGTTACGTTCATAGATGGCGTCGTCTAAACGTTGCTTTTTGTCACTCATACGTTTCTCCTTATACCCCCTTTTACGCTTAGAATTGTACCGAATATATAGAAACTCATGTGATATAATTAGTATATCACAAGCAAGGAGGTGAACTCGCATGCACAAAACAATGGCTCAATTACCCTATCATTATGGTGTTAAGGTTCGTATCTTTCCGTCTACTGAGCAGAAACGCTTAATCAAGCGTAATAGTGACGCCAGTCGCTTTATCTACAATGAAATGAACGGTCTGAAGCGGGAATTATTTATGTTGCGTCAAGTAAAAATTCCAATCATGCTTGTTAAGCAACGTATCCAGACATTGGAACAACGGCTCAAGAATCCCGCAACTGGCATCTCCAATATTCATGGCTGGCTTAATGATCCTGACCTTGACAGCTTAATGAAAGCTAATGCCATCAAAAACTATCGTTATGCTTGGAAGCTTTTTCGTCAGGTTCATCGGTCAGGCACACCAGTGTTCCACAAAAGGCGATCTGAACAAAAGTATCAAACATCCTGCCAGTACGATAGTAAATTGCCGGTGAAAAATATGTTAAATGGTAGTGTCCGTTTATTAGACCGAAAACATATACGACTCCCTAAATTGGGAATGCTACGCTTCAAAGGTATGCCAGCCAAGTTGTTTGTCTGTAGAGAAAATATTCGCATTGGCACGACTACTATCTCAATGGACGCCACTGGCAGATACTATGTCTCAATGCAACTGGCTTCTGAACAACCATTTGTAACGGTGACAAACAGTAAAGAATCCAATCCTGTTGGTATCGATCTAAATACCGATAACTTTTTGACTGATTCTAATGGTAATGTCGTGGCCAACCCGCGATACTATCGCTCAATTCAGAGTAAATTGGCTCGGGCGCAGCGTAAGCTGTCCAGACGGGCGTTGCGGGCGAAAAAAGAACAGCGACCTTTACGAGATTCCAAGAATTATCAAAAACAACGGGCAGTGGTGGCCGCTATTCACCGCAAGGTGGCTAATCGTCGCAATAACTTTCTCCATCTCGTCTCAACAATACTGATCAAGAACCACGATTTGGTTGTTGCAGAAGAGTTACAGAGTAAGAATATGCTACGAAATCATGCACTGGCAATGAGTATTGCGGATGTAGGATGGCGGACACTGTTAAGAATGCTGAGTTATAAAGCCGCTTTGTATGACCGGAAGTTTATTACGATTAACCCCCGAAATACCACACAAACATGTCATGATTGTGGTTTTGTGATGGGTACTGACAATACAGAGAAACTAACACTGAGTGATCGTAAATGGACATGTCCGCAATGTGGTACCCAGCACATTCGTGATTGGAATGCAGCTAATAATATCCTTGATAAAGGATTAGAAAAGCTTGCCACAAAATAAATACCAATAGTCCGTCTGGCAACCTGCGGACTCTCAAGGCTTTGGTAATTAGCATGTAAGACCTGCTAGCAGGCAATTGCTGTATCTAAGCAAATTGTGGTCGTTACCCCGTTAGGGGCGATTCTCACAAGCTTCTGACTTTAGTCGGGAGTGGTTGACGATTGTAATCGAACTGTAGTCACATTGGCTGATACATACGACTTCATAGTTATTACATGACCCGCATTATCCTGAGTATTCCAATCAGACACCATATGGGAATGTATCTAAACTCAGATCAAACATCGTGATAGTCTTTTTAATATTCATTGAAATGGCTCTCATGCTCAGCCTTTCTACCTTATCTCATAATTTAATTAGTAATTATTTATTATAATTCGCTTCATACTAAAATTTTAGCGCTCTGCTTGTAAAGTTAAACAAAAAATTATGGCCGCCCCAATTTTTTATCCTGGCAACAAAGAGTAATAATCAAGCCAGTGTCATGTTTTTCATTCGAATATTATAATTATTGGACAGATTATTTTGACTTTTCCAAAGAATATTTAATAAATACTATTCTTTGAATAGTATTTATTGTAAAATAACTCTAGAGAAATTTAAATTGCTTTTCAAGTGAATAAAAAAGGTGATCAAAGAAGAATGAATCCACAATTAAATAAAGGCATATTGGAAATGATCCTATTGCTGCAATTACAAAAAAGTGATAATTATGCGTATATCTTATCTAAAAAAGCTGCAGAATCCTTAGGTGTCACTGAAGGTGCAGTTTATCCAGTTTTAAAAAGATTAGAAAAAAAAAATCTAGTAAGCACTTATGATATTCCCCATGGAAAAAGAATTCGTAAAAATTATCACCTTTTAGACAGTGGCGAGGATTATTTAACAGCCTTATTAGAACAATGGAAAAAAATTAATCAAGCAGTACAAAATAATATAAAGGAGAACTTCAATGAAAAGTGACTATTTAATGCTACTCAAAAAATATCTTTTTGCCTTCGGAATGTCCGCCACTAAAGTTAATGCCGTAATTAGAGATTACGAAGAATATTTCGCTGAAGGAAGCGAAAATAATGAAACTGAAGCCGATATTATTAAACACCTGGGTAGTCCGGAAAATCTAGCTCACCAATTAATTTCAGAACAAAAAGAGATCCCCGAAGTTAAGCAGGTTCGGGTAAGTTTTAGCTTTTTGTTATTTCACCCGCTTATTCTTTTGCCTTTTTTATTGTATTGGTTATCAATGCTAGTAATTTTTTGTTTAATGTTTTTTGAATTAATTTTTGCCTTTTCTCCGATAATTTTATTGATCGGAACATTACTGGGATTTCAAAGTGAAGGCGGTTTTGGACTGCAATTGCTGATTTCTCTTGCCTTTATGGTGATTGCTATTTTTGCCTATAAACTTACCAAAAAAATGGAAGTTTTTGGTCAACGTATTTTTAACAACTATTTAATTAAAAAAATGGAAGCGGCGGATCAATAATATGTATTTAAAAAATATAACTGTTAAATATGGCTCCAAAACAGCCTTAAATTCCGTAGATTTATCTATAAAAGATCAAGGCCAAATAATTGGGTTATTAGGTCCTAATGGCGCTGGCAAAACTACTTTAATTAATCTACTAGTTGGTAATATTAATAAATACACGGGTCAATTGAATATCGATCAAAAGAATATCGCTTATTGTCCTGATCGTTCTTTTTTATATGCCAATATGACTGTTATCGAGGCTATCAATCTATTTTCCAGCGTGTATGTTGATTTTGATAGAGCAAAAGCACTAAAGATAATGAAAAAACTTCATATCGCTTTAAAAATGAAAGTTGGCAAGGGTTCTAAGGGGATGCAGGAACAAATTCATATTGCCCTGACCTTATCTAGAAATACTCCCTTATATATCTTTGATGAACCTTTAGCGTCTGTTGATCCCTTAACCAGAGATTACCTGATCAAACTAATTGTTAATAATCAAAATCAATCCAGCAATATTATTATTAGTACCCATTTAATTCAGGATATCGACTATATTTTTAATTCGGTCATTATTATTAATCAAGGAAAAATTTTGTTAGAAAATTCCGTTGACTATTTAGTCAAAAAGAAACAGAAACCCCTAGAGAAAATTTTCAAGGAGGTCGTAGCCAATGACTCGTTTAATTTACAATATGAGTAAAAAATTACTATTTGCGGTAGCCATACCATTTTTTATAGAACTTATTTTACTAATAATTGCAGCTAATTTTAATTTCGAACACTTGAAGCTAATACATATTATGTGGTTTGCCGTCTCCACTACGATCTTGACACTCGCTGTGGCTTTTGATAATTTCAAATTCTATTATCTTGGTGAAGATGACTTACTGCATCTGTTGCCCTATTCCAATGAGCTGTTACTATTTATTAAAAGTTTAATGTCTGGCATTGTTCTCTGGTGCTATTCCTTCTTAGGATTTTTAGCAATTAATCTTATTGATAAAGAGAACTTGTTGCATAATTTTCAATTCTTTGGCTATCAAAAAATAATTTCAGTAATTTCTTTTTTGACAATGTTCAATCTTTCCCTTTTAATAATTAAAAATATTAGATCACCTAAAATTGGTATCCTAGTATGTTTACTAATTAACATGCTTTTTATTGGGCTTAGTATTTACCTATTTAAACTATCTGTGAATACACAAATCTCCAACTGGATTATTGGTTTTAGTGGTAATGCTCAAGCTTATCCTATATATTTAAATATTTTACAAATTCAAATCGTCAGTTCCAGTTTCCAATACTCGATGCCCGCCTGTTTAATCAATATTCTGCTCACTACTTTAAGCCTTATTTTATTTGTAATTATTAAAAAGACTATAACAATCAATTATTTACGATTAAGTTGAAGCTTGCTGCAGTTTTTAGGTAATAGATACAAGTTACTTAACATCAAGCATTAGGCAATCAATTAGTTCATAGTTAAGCTGCATAAATTATATAAGTCCCCCTTTTGTTGCATTAAGTCAACAAAAGAACCAATTTCTGTTATAGTTCCCTCTTTCATAAAAATGATTGCATAATATCTTTTTAATAAATTAGGATTTAGTTTATGTGTAACTACAATCGCCGTTAAATCTGCTACCTCCAGAATAGCATTCTCAATTTCCGTAGTATTTTTTTGATCTAAAGCTGATGTGGCTTCATCCATTAGTAAAATTGGTGTTTTTCTAATTAGCGCCCGCGCTATTGATACTCGCTGTTTTTGGCCACCAGATAACTCCTTTCCTTCTTCACCCACATTCATTTCAATTCCGTCAGGGGTGCTGTCGACTAGTTTTCTTAAACCTGATTTATTGATAGCATCATTCAGTTCCTTATCTGTAAATGATTCCCCTAATTTTATATTATAGGCAAGAGTATCATCAAAAAGATAAACATCCTGCTGAACAATATTTATCAATTTATAAAGTGACGCTAAATTAATTTTATTAATATTCACATTATCGATACTAATACTGCCATTTTGCTCCAATTTATAATATTTCATTAACAATTTTAATAACGTTGATTTTCCGCTGCCAGACATACCCACAAGGGCATATTTTTTTCCTTTCTCTATTTGTAAATTAATATTTGAAAGCACTCTTTTTCCTTTTTCGCCTGGTTGGGGATACGAAAAATTAACTTTAACGAATTTAATATCTGTTGCAAAGCTATTTAATTCTAAGTATGGGTAGTTATTTTTTATCGGAATATGTATTTTAGCCAATAATTGATTCAGCGTTTTAACAGCACTTCCACCAGCCTTTTTATTATTTATTTCCAGACCTAATTTACTCATCGGCATTACAACAAAGTTAACTAGTTGGACAATAGCTGTAACTCCACCAATACTGGTACTGCCATTAATTACCAGAAACATACCCAGTCCGTAAGCCACAAGAAAAACTAAGTATCCGGAAAAATTGGAAATTGATATCGAAATGTTATTAAATTCGGCCAGAGCCAATTCACCATCTGCCCGCTTGTTATTATTAATTTGAAATTCTTTACTAATCTGTTTTTCAATATTAAAACTTTTAATTACTAAAAATCCGGAAAAGGCATCTTTTACTTGAGAAACATAATCATCTTGCTGCTGCAAAACTGTTCTTTGTTTGGTTTGCATTTTTCCGCCTAATAAACTCATAAGAACAAGCGGTAATAAACTGATTATTAAAACCGCTATTGACAGCTTCCAATTAATTATGAACATCCCTACAACTGAAAATAGCAATAAAGCAAAGTTAGAAATAACATTAAAGTAAGCTTTAATATATTTATCCTCGATAGTAGCAATAGTATTGGTCATCGTTGATAAAAAATCACCAATACTGTTATTGTTGAACTCATTTAAATCGCTTGTAATAATTTCATCAAAGATATGCTTTCTGTATTTTTTACTAAAATTATTAACGAATTTATTTTTGGTCAATTCACTAATAAAAACCGCAGCCGCCAACAAAATACATACTAATAAGCAGGCAACTATCGCATATTTTAAAGCATCAATATCCCGCGCCACCCCGGCGTCAATTAATCTTTTTAATACCATAGCCAACAGTAAATTTATCAACGGATACACCAAACCTGAAAAAACCAAAGCCAGATAATAATTGAACCGATCGTATTTTTTAAAGTTTTTCATTAATGAAAACAGCCCCTCTGTTTTAAAAATTAGTTACCAATAATAATTATTAAATTATTTTAATTACTTTTACGTCTTTTCACTATACGCTAAACATTTTATAATCAACAGAACTTTTTTAAAATACGGCAAACTTTTTTAAATACTCCAACAGAAATTGGCTCTCTTTTTGTTAGATCAAGAGGATTGAGTTGATATTTTTATTACTAAAGTAAAAAAACTATCCCAACCAGTGGGATAGTATAATTTTTGGTCGATTTCCTGCTATTAAATTTTCAGAAAACTAGTAATTCTAAACAAACACTAATTTTTATTTATCTCAAAATCTTTAGAAATTTTTCAATTATAAATATCATTGCTTTTTGCAAACTTGAACTATATAAATCTGAGAATTTGAATATCTGACTGTAGTTAAATAAAGCAGTAAGGGCTCACAAAATTTAAGCCAATTACTGCTCAATAAAAATTAACACATTCAATAATATGTAACCGAATCTTTCAATAAAACCGCTAAACTTATCAATCAGCTCCTACCTGAACCATAATTGACCATTTTTATGGCCTATCGGAGGTTAATAATATCGTTTTTGCTTCAGTACTGGGATCTAAGCGCCAAGTTATTACATGACCCGCATTATCCTGGGTATTCCAATCATGAACTGTAATGATACCATTATTAACGCTGTAGGGAATTTGATCGGACAAATCCTTTATTATTATATTATTGTCATCAACATCATAGTTTAAATTATAGACCGGATTATAAGATCCCAATCCTTTATATATAGCTTTGTTGGGATCAAGAAAGTAAATCAAAAAGGAACCATCATGGACTAGATTTTGCGGCGCAATATTTTCATCCATTGCCTTATCGGCAGCAATTCCATCATAACTAATTGGTTCAATGGCAAATCCTTGACCGATTAAATAATTTCTCGCAATTTCTGGATTTGTTGCCGAGCGATTATTTTCCGGCTGGACTTCATCAACAGCTTTAGTGGACTGCTTGGCGGTTGTAGATTCATTAGTGGTAGATTTAGAAACAGTAATTGCTTTTTGTGAATGGAATTTCTTTTTAACATGCTTCGAACGCTTAACTTTAGCAGCTGGCTGCGCAACATTGAAATAATGATGGTCCAGGTAGCTAAAATTAGCAGCAAGTATTATTAAACACATTGCAGATATTAATATAACTAAAAATATTTTCCATCTTAAACGTTTCTTTTTATGAGTTTGTATGCGTATAAAAGCCGTTCGTTGCATTCTTTTAGGATAATATCCTAGAATATTTTTGATATGTGGCTTCATGGCATCATCTCCTATTGCTAAGAGAGAATATAGTAATATTTATCTTCTAGAAATTTATGTAAATACGTTATTACTAGACAGTAAAACTCTTCAGATAAATAACAGTATTATCATAAAGAAAAGCTAGTTACTTAAAGTTTAATTAGCAATTTCATACTAAAATAAAATCAATTTTATATTATCAATAAACTAAAAACTAAAATTCATATATTAATTTTTAATTTACATCATTTCCTTTAAATATAATTCAAGATCCCTATCAGCACTTATTTAATAAAAATATTCTGTAATATATCCCTTTATTAACTTTTAATTTATAATAATTTTATAAATAAAGGAGAATATCATGTGTAACGTTAATTTAAAAATTGGAGATTTTTTAAGTAATTCCGAACTATCAAAAAAATTTACTGTGAGTACAGAGGGTGGAATGCGTTTTTCCACCGAAAATAATATCTTAGTATTAATAACAAAAATTCATGACAATCCATATCCCGATCGCTGGGAGGGTAATAAACTTTATTATATAGGTATGGGGCGCAAGGGAGATCAATCTATAGATTTTCAAAGTAATAAAAAACTGAATTCAATTTATTATACGGAAAAAATAACTACAAAGTTAGTTTTATTTATAAACACAGATCAAAATAAATACCTATATTGTGGCGAAGTAAAAACAATTGGACGACCTTATTTTAAATATCAATACTTTACAAAAAATGAAAAACGTAAAATCATAATTTTTCCATTAATAGTTAAAAATTTAACATCAATTTCATCGCAATTCTTTGATAGTACAATTAATATTAAAAGTTATAAAAATAAAAAAGAGGATACTTTAATAAAGAATATAGATACTTATCAGAAAAACTATGACAACAAAAACTATGTTAATGCAAAAGAGAAAAAATATTATAGAAATCCTTATATTGCATATATTTCTAAAAAATATGCAAAAGGAATATGCCAACTATGCCAAAAAGCAGCACCTTTTCAAGACAAAGATGGCAATCCGTATCTAGAATCTCATCATATTGAATGGCTATCACGTGGTGGAAAAGATAGACTTGATAATGTTATAGCTCTCTGCCCGAATTGTCATAAAAAAATGCATATAATTGATGATAAAAAGGATGTTAAATTACTTCAACAAAAATCATTAGAAATGTATAAACATTATTTCAGCATAAATAACATTTAAAATTTATCTCTCTAATTAATTTATCTCTTTTCTAACCTATATACCTTCAGTCAGCTTACATAATATATAATAGTGAATATATATTTTAGATTAGTTATTTTCCAGCTGACAGCCGCAAGTATTGGAAATAGTCGCATTGCAGACAAAATGCCACTTTTGTTCTTGTGCATAATCAGTTATTTGCTCTAATAATTGAAATACGTCAGTAGCCGGTCCCCTTAAAATAGTGGCTAAATCATTAGTTTCGGCAGTAACAGCCGTTTGTTGACGAATCAATTGTAAAACTTGTTCAACTATCTGGTTATAATCAGCTGCTCCCAAAGGATAGAAACTCAATTGGCAGCTGATTTGCGAAATTTCAGACATACAAAGCCTCCTATGGAATTAGTTTTTTGAGCATTTTTCTCATTAGTACTATTATATTCCGAATCTGGTAAATTAGGAGGCAGGAATAAGCATTGTTGTGCACTCGCAAAATGCTGGGGATCCCAATTTTGGATTTGTTTTAAAGTTAGAAAATGGGCATATTCATAAGCTGTTCCTCGACAAGCAGGACTTTCATAAAAATCCGCCCAAGCACTGCCCTTTTGAATTGTGCCCAAAACTATCGTGCCTCCAGGTTTAACTACACGATACATTTGGTGATAGGCAACTTGCGGATCCGTGATAAATTCCAAGGTTGCCATAGAAAAAACACTGTCAAACTGATTATCTGCATACTCTAGTTTTTGAGCATCCATTATTTGTAACTGGACCTGTTCTGAATAAGCCGATAATTTAGTTTGCGCTTGTTGAAGCATCTTGGGGGCCTGATCAATTCCAGTAATCCGACAGCCTCTTTGCACCATCTCCAAGGTAAAATGTCCGGTACCACAACCAATTTCCAAAATTTTTTGCTCAGCTTGAGGCTGCAATAAAGCAACTAAAGCCTGCGCTTCTTGCTCAGCAACAAATTGCCCCACAGTGGTCTGATACCAATCATCATAGCCCTGATAAAAATCATTAAACACATTTTTCATATTTCCGCCTCTTTTCTTCAATACTTTTACTTCTGGACTAGCACTTATTTTAATTATAACTAAAGCAGATATTTTTTCATGTATTGCCTGGCAGCTTTGTTTTTACTTGCTTTCCGGTTCCAATTAAACTATACTGCCAATTAATTTAGAAAAGCAAGACTTCATCCAGCTTAATGTTAGCGATATCAATTTTTACAGGAGATGATGATTATGAACTGGTGGCATTTATTACATGATTACATCAAAAAAAATTACGAAAATGGCCGCTATAATCAAAACTACAATTTTTCGCATTCACCCACTGCTGTCACCCAGAATTGCTCCACCAAGACACAGAGCAGTGATTATAATTTAGGTTGTCAACAAGCCTATACTGATTACCAAAATCACCACAAATTTCATTTATATCCACAAACGCTTATCAGTTGGCTTAATCGGTTGTTTCAAGGACGACTGAATGAAATAGCAGCTTTTATTAAAGGCTATAATGATACTCGGGCTTTAATTTTACAGAAAAATTCTTAATTAAATAATTTATTAATTGTTACTTACAGGCTAACTTCTTAGGAATTGGCTTTTTTAATCCTTAAATAAACTACTGTCTGCTGCTCATCAATTTTCCAGCGGCGTCCGGCTAATAGTTAGCAATTTCCACTAAATTTTGATCGGGATCACGCACATACAAAGAATAGATTTTTCCCTCGGCACCATTGCGCATTACTGTTCCGGCCACAATTTTAACCCCGTTTTTTTGGAAGTCGCTTTTTAATTGCGCAAATAAAGCAGCAATCAGCTTGATTTGATAATTTGATCCTTAGCCACTAGTGCCGGGCTTTTAGATTGGATCATTGCCCGTCCACAGAGCAAAGGCTTCTTCCGGATCTAGTTTAGCCGAGGGCTTGACAAAAGCTGCGTAAGAGTCGAATCTTTTTATTTTCTTATTATGAAGTAAATGAATATAACAATTAACGTCCACAATATGGTGCAAGTCATGGGTAGTAACAATCAGCAATTTTTGTGGATCTTGGGCCATTTGTAATAATTGACGATTAATTTGTTGAGTAGATACCGGGTCCACGCCACTAGTCGGTTCATCAAGTAAAAATATCTTCTTATTAAGATAGCTTTCTAAAAAAATTAGCAGCCATCTTTTTTCCCCAGCTGACATATCCCCTAATTTGCGTGGCATTAAATCGTGGTAGAGGCTTTTAAATCGCGGACTCAATTCTGCGATAGTAATTTCTTTATGCCCGTCTGAAACGCCAAAAATAAACTCTTGTAAATCCCTTCCTTTTAAAGAACCAAAAAAGACCGGATTTTGGGTTTGATAAAGAATCGCTTTGGTTTGTGTATTTCCGGTAATTTTGCCGGTGTCAACTTTTTGAATACCACTAATCAAATCAAACAAAGTGCTTTTTCCAGCGCCATTGTAACCAAGCAGGTAATTAATTTTGCCAGAGATAAACTCATCGTCACAATTTTTTAAAACTGAATGCTTATTGTAGCTAAATGAAACATTATTTAAAATAATTTTCATATTACCTACCACCCTTAATTTCTCATTAATAAAGAATTTATTTTTATTCTGGAACCGGCCCAATAACCTACAAGGCAATATATAACAAATAAAGATAACACCGCTAATAGTTGATACATATTAACCAAGCGCTGATATTGAAAAAGATTAATAACTACAGAAGCCACTTGGGTAACATAATCTGCAGGATTAATTCCGAAAAGCAGTTCTCCTAGAAACGAACCTGTATCTCTTCTCACGGCTGATAGCCAAATCATCAAAAAAAGTCCCAAGTTAGCCAGTACACTACTGGTATTAAGGCGTAAAGGAAAAATATCCAGTACTATACTAACCAGCATTACCGGCACAGCAGCAATTAAATAAATCAAGGTATAGATAAAAACAATTGGAATAATACTTTTAATGTTAAAAAAAGAAATCAACAATCCAAAAAGCAGGATACAAAAATAGCCAAAGACAAGCTCACTAATTAAGATCCCATAGAGCGGAAACTTCCGTTCTCCTCCGGAAATCATCGTCAAAGTTTTTAAAAAACCACTTTCTCTAAAATTAATAATTTGCAAGCCAACGCCATTGATGGCTACCGAAACTATCATATAGGCAAAATAATTGCTGGTAGATAATAACAGTTTCGACAGCGGCACTTTTCCCAGAGCCAGATAATGAAAATTAGAAAAAAGATAAAATACGGCCGGCAAAACCAAAGTATATATTAAAGGAATTTTTTCCGACCAAATAATTTTGTTGAAGGTTTTGACATAGTTGTAGATTATTTTCATCGTCTATCCACCTCACACAACTAAAACAACACGCCAATTTTAAAAGTTCGACCCCCGCTGGCTGCTGGATGATTCTTATTTCTGGAGATCACAGCCTCCACTTGAAATACAATAAATATCGCCTAGCAGCAGCTATTGCTTGAAGGAGTGCTCATAGCTTTCTCCTACAATATTGGGACATTGGAATTTTTAATAAAAAGATCTGACTTATAACTAAGGCCGCATGCTGAGACAACATGTGGCCTTGAACTTTTCTTGTATTGATTACTTTTATCCGGAATCGAAACTGCCATTGGAATGCTGCAAAAAATTATTTTTTCATCCAAATAACAACGGCTTCTTTAGCCTCACAGTCTTCGTCAGTAAGAATGTACAAAGTATATATTAAAGTAACATTAAAAGTCAATCATCATTTCCCTTTTTTATAAAGCTGGATTGATAAAGATGCTTCTATAAAAGAATTGTTTGTCAGTATTTTTCTGATAATTTTCTAATCAGGTGCTCTCTAATTGATTAACTGAAAAAATACAAGTCTTGGAAAACTCCTTTTACAATCAACATCTTATTTGAGATGCAGCCTTTTTATTTTAGCGGTTGTTCATGCCACAACAACTGCTTTTTTTGTGCAGAAAGAACTACTCGCCTAGTGAATAATTGTGTTTTCGGATAACTTCTATGGGAGATAAACAGCAAAGTCAGCTGAGGAAATTTTTTCATAATATTAGTAAAAATTTCGCGTTCGAGTTTATAATCCAACGCACTGGTACTTTCATCCAAGACCAGTAATTGTGGTTGCCTAATTAAGGCCCGGGCGAGGCCAATCAGTTGTATCTGACCACCGGATAATCCTTTGCCATCGGGATGGATCACTTCTGCCAGACGCTTTTTGAGATCAGGTGAAAAGTGTAGAATTGTTAAAATCTCTTTTACTTGTCCTTTGTCTGTGTTTTTTGCCCCTAAACAAATATTATCTAATAACGTCATTTCATAGAGTTTAATAGTTTGTGGAACTATTACACATAAATGGGACCAATTTTTTCGCGAAATGTCTTGAAAATGACACTGGTTAAAAGTAACAATTTTTGCTCTTTGCAGGTAGTCTTTCTTATCTACCGGATACAATAGGGCTGTGTTAATTAGAGAAGATTTACCGACACCAGTCGGACCACTGATCAGAATTCTGTCTCCGGAGTTAATAACTACTTTTTCTTTGAGCCTTGAACCATTAATAAGTTGAGAGTCAGCCTTGATAATAATAGGAAACAGATTAGTAAGATGGCCTTTGCCTTCAAAAGAACAAGCCCTACTTAAGGTTTGGCTTAGTTCATCAATGCGCTGCACTGCGGGGGTATTTTTTTGAAAAGCAATTATTTGTGAGACTAGAACCGTCATCGCCGGCACAATCCATTGGTAAATTTGATAAATAGCCACAAGATTGGCCACAAGATTTACCCGATTTCCCGAATTACCATAGCTAACTAATCCTAGAAAAATGGTTACAGTACAGATTACCTCTGCCATTTCTTGAAGCCAATTTAAAAAAATCGTTTGTTTATTTATCAGTAATTGACTTTTTAATAAATTAGTCGCCTGCTGCCGCCAAGTATGCTTAATAAATTGCGCAAAATTGGAGTTATTCCGAATACTATTAACCCCTCCAAAAGCAGTATCGCTGATTTGATTCCACTGAGATTCCTGTGCTAAATAGCGGCGATTACTGGTTTCCAAACGCCATGACTGAAGATAAACAAGGATATACTCAAATAAGTTAACCAGCAACAAAACCAAGCCAATTCTTAGATTTAAAAATAAAATAAAGACAAAACCCAGTATAATCGTGGTACTGAGCCACAAAAAATTGCCAATCCCACGAAAAATCATTCCTGTCACCTGCTCCGTTTCATTTAATAAGCGATGGATTACTTCCTCTTTATTTAAATGAAGGGCAAAACATTTTAGATATTGGGTGTAGCTCTGCTTTCTAAAGGCCTGACTATTTTGAATAACGAAAGCAGAAAGATATAAATCTACAATAATTAGACCGCAGGTTATCACGGGAATGATAATTAAGAAAAGAGTAATGACAAGTAATTCTGCTTCTCTTTTACGGGGAATGAGATTACTCAAAGCTGCCTTCGTTAGCAGCGGGGGCAATAATAAAATAAGCGATCGGGTAATCGTTATTAACCCAATAAAAAGCTTGCGCCTGTGATTTCCATGCCACAGCACCTTATAAAAATTAGACTTGTTCCTCATCACTTATCCATCTCCTGAGCAATGCTTTCATACTTGCCAACAAGGGGCGGATCATCAAGTCCTGGAAAAAAGATAACTTTATCATCTAAACTTAATTCTTCCGTCCTGTGTAATGCTTCAAAAATAATTACTTCTTGATGTGTATTAATCAAGGATCTTATTTGTTTGGTTGTTTCAGGATCTAAGGAAGCCGTAATTTCATCTAGTACCAAAACGGGCGTTGCTTGCGCTAAGGCGCGAAAAAGACAGATAACCTGTCGTTCTCCGCCTGATAATTGATAGGCACCAGGACCGACCTGCGTATTTAATCCGGCCGGAAATCTTTGGGCCCACTGGTTTACAAACAAGGTTTCCGGCCGTGAGAGTTGTGAAGCATTATTAAAAAAGATATTCTCACGAATAGTTCCTAAAATAATTACCGTTTGTTGGGCTACCAGAGCAAGTTGTTTTTTTAACGCTTCATTTTTGATTTGGGTCGATAAGCAATTATTGAAGACATATTGATATTTGGAGTACACCTGCTCCGCACATAATCCCCGCAAAAAAGTGGTTTTGCCTGATCCTGTTTTCCCCAACAAATAAATATGCATCCCCGGTAAGGCCTGTACAACGAGTTGCGAATCATAAAAAATAGTGATTTCTGTGATTTTACTTATTTCTTTAACTCCTGTAGCTACATCTGCAGAATTTAAATAGGCTTCAATTGATCTTTTCGAAACTAAAGCTTGTTGAATATCAACTAAGATGGAGAAAAAGGCTTTAAAAGGTGCATTTATGTAAGTAATTAATCCCATAACGCTTACCAATTGTCCCAGTGAAATTTGCTGCCGTATAATCATAACTCCCCCGACTAATAAGGCTAGAGCCGGTGCCAGAGCATCTAAAGTCCGGGGAAAGGTCTTGAATAAATTTTTAGAAACATCTATTTGTAAAAAAGCCTGACCCCATTTTTGTTGTAATCTGTGATAGATTTGAGAAAAGAAATTAATATTATCGTACTGGTAGATTTCGGTTTTATTATCACTGCTATTAGCAACAAGTCCTTGTAAAGCCGCCTGTGTTTTTCGCAATTTTCTAATTGATCGTTGCTGTTTGGTGCCGAAGAATTTAAACGGAAAAATATAAATAATGGTGGTAAACAAAACGCAGAGCAACAGCCAGTGATTAATACCCAACAGAAGATAAATTGCGCCAAAAAACATTGTCACTTGCTGAACACAAGTGGGCAAAGTCTGGGAAAAAAGCAATTGCAAGTTATTAATATCATTGGTAAATAATTGTCGATATTCACCATTCTTATACTTCAAGTTGTCGTCATAATTAATCGTAAAATACTTCTCTATTAAAAGCTGTCGGATTTTCTGGGCATATTGACAGCCAATTCTTTCCGTTAAATACTCACTCATTAACGCCAATACTTTGGTTACAACTAAAAAAACCAATAATATCATAAAAAAATATTCAACCTGCTTATTATGCAAAAAGGCATCTGTCAATTGCCCCATCAACTTGGGTATTTGCACAGTAAGTCCGGCTACAATAACACTGGCAACTGTAATTATAGCAATTGTCAATATTTTCTTGCGTGAGCGCATGTTTTTCACCCCCTACTATTTTCAAAAAACCTTTCTCATCATTTAGCAGTGTTCTTAACTGTCAAGTTCCAATAAATTAGCCTTGAATTTGTGAAATTTTGGCTTAATTATTACCTATTTTAAAAATGGTTTAAATTTTATTAACTACTTTAGCATGATCAACTTTTTCTGGAAATAGGCCTTTTAGAGATCTTTGTCTTAGTGACCAGCAGCATTTTTCACTCAACCGCCAATTCCCGTTATTTGGCCAGCCCTATAAAAAATTACTGTCGCAAGACTTTCTCTGCTTTTACACAGCCAATTACAAATAATTCAATATTTAAAATACAAATGTTAGGATAAGGTTGAAGCCAGTATTCAAATCACAACTTCAAGAGGAGAGGTAACAATGAAGAAGCAGGAGAAACTAACTACTAGTGCTGGTCAAGCGTGGGCTAATAATAACCACAGTCAAACCGCGGGTGAACGGGGCCCAGTTTTAATCCAAGATTATCAGTTATTAGAAAAATTGGCTCATTTTGATCGGGAAAGAATTCCTGAACGAGTAGTCCACGCTAAAGGTGCAGGAGCTCGGGGTGTGTTTACGCTGCATCAAGATATGAGTAAATATACTAAGGCCAATCTATTTACCGGTCACAACAAACAGACCCCTATTTTTATTAGATTTTCTCAAGTTGCCGGAGAAGCCGGTTATCCAGATACTATTCGTGATGTGCGGGGTTTTGCCCTCCGCTTTTATACACAGGCGGGCAATTATGATATCGTAGGTAATAATACGCCGGTATTTTTTATTAATGATCCTTTAAAATTCCCCGATTTTATTCATTCTCAGAAACGTGATCCTCAAACTCATCTGCGCAGTAATGAAATGCAGTGGGATTTCTGGTCACATTCGCCGGAATCAGTCCATCAGGTAACTTATCTCATGGGCGATCGGGGTAATCCTGCCAGCTATCAAAATATGAATGGTTACGGCAGCCATACTTTCAAATGGGTCAATGAACAAGGAGAACAATATTGGGTTAAATACCATTTTATTAGTCAGCAAGGCGTAAAAAATATGACTGATCAAACAGCCGCGCAAATTGCTGCTAAAGATCCGGATTACTTATTACACGAACTTTATGATGCAATTGCTAAAGGTCATTTCCCCAGCTGGAAAGTTTGTGTCCAAATAGTACCTTATGAAGCAGGCTTTAATTATAAATATGATATTTTTGATGTTACTAAAGTCATTTCTCATCATGATTATCCCTTAATTGAAATTGGTGAATTTACTTTAAATGAAAATCCCAAAAATTACTTTGATGAAGTGGAAGAAATTGCTTTCTCCCCGGCCAATATGGTACCTGGTATTGAACCTTCACTCGACAAACTTTTACAGGGACGTTTATTTAGTTATAAAGATGCTGCCAGATATCGTCTAGGAGTCAACTTTGATCAATTACCGATTAATCAGCCTTTAAACCCAGTTCACAACTACGAACGTGACGGCTTTATGGCCCAAAACCAGGATAATACCGTTAACTATGAACCGAACAGTTTTCAAGGTCCAAAAGAAGATAATTCTGCTCAAATTCAGGGAGATTCTGTCCAAGGAAAAACGGGTAATTACCTCCCCTATGATCAAGATTATTATTCTGCCGCGGGGCGTTTATATCGCGTCATGAAACCGGAGGAACAAGAACGTTTGATTGCAACGATTAAAAACATGCTGGGATCGGTTACCAAACCAGAAATTAAGATTTTAGAAACCCGGCAATTTTATCAAGCTGACCATGAATATGGCCAAAGAGTGGCACAAGCTTTAGGCTTGAAGATGGAAGAGATCATCAAGCATTAATATTATCAATTTTAAGAGCAATCAGCTTACTCTATCTGCGCAGATAAAACTATGTAACTAAAATAAGAATCAAACTGTCTAAACACAGCTTGATTCTTATTTTTTTAGCCTCACAATCTTAAAATATAATAATTTTCTTCTTAATTATTATCTCTAAAAATAATTTAGTAGCAGCGTTTGGCAAGATTGACAGCTTTCCAATATTCGACTATTAATTCTAATATCCCAATTCCTTTTTGATTTTTTTAAGGTATTTTCGTGAAACGGGGCATTTAATATTATCCACCAGAACTAATTCCATATTATGTAAATCCAAAATTTTAACTTTATTTTTATTAATAATATATGACTTGTGACAGCGACAAAAATTATCCGATAGAAGCAGTAATTTAGCTAGTGATCCATAAATCTCCAATTGTTGGTTAACAGTCACAATCATAATCCGATGTTTATTGAGAGAAGTTTGTGCATAAATAAAGTCAGCCTCGCGAATCCGTAATAATTTCGAACCGATTTTCAAAGGCAGAGTTTGATATTCCTCTAAGTGCGCATCAGGTGTATGGTTCTGCCTTAAATAAGCTTTTTGAATACAGTCAGAGATTTTCCGCTTATATCCGGCAACTTCATCTTTCAATATATAATCCAGGGCGTCTAGCTGATAGTCAAAAGTCAAGTAGGCCATTTCTGAATATGTTGTAAAGAATACGATTGAAGACCAAGCATCATTTTTTCTGATCATTTGCGCTAATTGCAACCCTGTGGGCTGTTTGGGACCTAAAACTATATCTAAAATAAATAAAGCACCTGGTTGATAACATTTCTTTTGTAAAACTTGAAAAAACTCATTGGCTTTAGTTGTGGCCAGATAGATTCTGATATTAAAAACGCTCTTTTGGGCAATTTCTTTAATTATACGTTGTAATTCATATAATTGTTCAATGTTATCTTCACAAATTAAAATATCCATCCTATGATTCCCCATTATTAATAAGAATTTCTTGAACCAAAAAGCCGTCCTTATAACTACTTAGTAATTCTATATCTTGAGAAGCCGTAATAAGTTCTTTTAAATTTTTAGTATCATAGGTCGAATGTTGAGAAAGCGTGTACGCAAAAATATCATGTATTTTTGGTGGTCGGGCATCAGCTGGGCGAAGTGAATAGCGGACTACAAAAGATATATCATTATTTGCCTTTGTAATTAAAAAATCAAGCCGACCCTTATGTTGACATACATAGGTACTTGCCGTTTGTAAAATTATTTCTATCATCGCAATTATCAACATGGTATCATCTTTTTTTATTTGAATGGGCTCCAAACATTCAAAATGAATATTTATGTTTTTTTGGTAAGAAGAGAGCAACTGATAAGCTAAAAAGCCTTTAACAGATCTGGGACTAATATTCTGTAAATCACTAATTCGTAAATCCTCATAGGTAAAGGAAGCATCCAAAAGCTGCAGTGCTTCTTTATAATAAGCTTGCATACCGGTGAAGTCTTTATTTTTTATAAAGAGCAGTGAAGAAGAAATAACGTTAATATAATCATGTTTGAACTTACTTAATTCATTAAAATTCTTTTCTAAGACTTTCGAATAATCTTCCAAGTGGCGAAGCTGCTGTTCCAAATTAGCATCTCTAATTTTTTGGGCATTATATAAAAAATAAATAACCAATAATAAAATAAAAACAATCAAGATAACAAGAAAGATACTTTCTATGACTAATTTATCCACCTGAAGATAGTGCGCTAAATTCACCTCAAAAGTAGAGAGAATTAAGATGAAAATGATAACTAAAAAATTAATTAGAAAAAACCGACTTATTTTCTTTTGAAAAATTATATCCGAAAATTGGCTCAGTAAGAAATTCTGCAGTCCCCAGGAACCAATACCACCTACCAAAAATGAAATAATATAAAGCGCAGAGTTCAGTAAGGGCGCTATATCAAGAAATATTACCAAACTGTCTAAAATTAAAAAAACTGCCAAACTCATTACTAAACACAATAAAGGATATAAAGTTACCAGAGCATGGGATTGACTGCCGTAATAATTCACTAGAATTAAAACAAAGGTAAATAATAAACCACTGACTACCGAAGAAATCGAGGACAGCCAAGCCCCAAGCGGTGTTATCAGGAGCATAAAAAAAAATAATATATTCTTTTATTTCTAGCCAGCTCATTTTTTATGACTACAAAATTAAACAACTGCAAAATTAAAAATTGTACGCCCGCCACCAATATTACTAACATCATTCCAACTCCCATTTTTCTGGAAACTTCCCCTGACTGTGAGATGATCTTTATTTTTGATTTTAAAATTAGAGACTCCTCAAAGCAAGCGGTTCTCCAATGAGGGTGCAGAAACAGTTATTAACTTTCCCTGGTCCATTTTAAATATTTGATCATACAAGCCAGAAATATTAGTTTTATGGGTAATTGCAATGACTGTGAGCTCCTGTTTTTGTAATAAAGTATTTTCAATATCATTCCCGGTTTTCTCATCCAGAGCCGAAGTAGCTTCATCAAATAACACAACTGGCTTTGCCTTTAAAAATGCTCTAGCTATCGACAGCCGCTGCTTTTGTCCCCCGGACAAATTCTTGCCATTCTCTCCACAAGAATAAGCCAAATTATTTTGTATGGTCGCTAAAAAATCAGTTAATCCCGCCTGTTGCAGTGCACTAAGAACTGCCGCATCCGAAAAATCACGGCCCAGAGTGACATTATTTTTGAGAGTATCATTAAAGATAAATACTTCTTGAGGAATTATCGCCAACTGGGAATACCACCAGGCAGAAGATAAATCCTGCAAATTATCCTGATCAATCACAATTCGGCCCTGATCTGGTTGAAATAATTGTAATAACAGCTTGAAAATAGTAGTTTTACCACTGCCGGATTTCCCGGTAATTGCGTATTTTTTCCCAATAATAAAGTTTACGGACAGATCCTTCAAGACCCTGGCACTGTTGGGAGCATACTTAAAATCTACCTGCTCAAATTTAATTTCCTTTTTTAAGGTCCCTCGTTTGTTCTTTAAATCAGGTTGACGAGCAATTAGTGGCTGATGAATTGTGGGCGCTAAGAGCTGTTTGGAACTCTGAAAACGTGAGATTAGTAACCCCAAATCATTGATGGGCAGGACGACAAAGTTAACCAACTGCACAATGGCAGTCACACTGCCAATCGTCGTATATCCTTGGACCGTTAATATCATCCCCCCGCCAAAGGCGACCAAAAAGACCACCAAGCCGGATAATTCGGAAACCGTAGCCGTGAGCGCTTCATTACCCCGCAAACGTAACTGCGATTTTGCATAACTATTTAAATATTTTTGGTACATAGTACTTATATAATTTTCTACTTGATAATTTTTGATTGTGACATAACCACTGATGATCTCTTTAATCTTATTAACATAGCTTTTTTCTTGAAGTAGTGCCTGGTTTTTGAGTTTTTCACTTTTTTTAGCGGAAATTCCACTCAACCCGAGGGGCAATGCAGTAGCGATCAATATCAGTAAAGCCAACCAAAATTCGCTATAAAACATGGCTCCTAAAGAAGCGCTGATTAACATCAAATTACGAGCTATTTGAAAAAAACCTTTCAGGTAATCATCTCCCAATTGCTGCGTTTCGTTTAGTAACAAATGTTGGTAATCACTAGTATTTTGACGACTAAAGGCTGCATAACTCATTTCTAAAATCTTTTGCATTAAAAATAACCGAGATGCCGTAATTCTTTTTGCTGAATAAAGATTAGTTAAAAATTTGGCTAAATAATTAAGACAAACAAAGCAAATAACTATTACTATACTTACCCCTAAATGATAATAAAGACCGGTAATATTTTTACTGACACCATCATCTATTAATAATTTAATTGTTAAAGCAAAGGCTACATTACTAAGAGGCGCTATGATATTAATAAAAAAAGTTAAGATGAACAAAAAGTTTATTTTTATCAGGGATTTGGCTGTAGTTGGCAAATTTCGTCTTCCTTTATTGAAATGTTTTAAATTAATAGTCTGCCAGACGCTTATCTGCTCTTCTAAGAAGTGTGATTTGCTGATTTTTTACCCAATACAATTCAGCCCCCAGCTCTTGTAATTGTTGAATGAGGTGGCTGGCAATAACTATACAGGTATTTTGTTGCGCTAAAAATGTTAATATCTCTTCAACTTGGTGAACGGATAAGCGATCTAATCCATTAAAGGGTTCATCTAAGAGTAATAATTGCGGGAAATTACAAATTGCGCGCAGAATTCCCAGTTTTTTTCGCCAACCCAGAGATAAATTTTTTACTTTTGTTTCTAATTTTCGATTTAATCCCAGTAACAACAGCAGCTTATCTAAATAATTTCTAGTAACTTTGACCTTCAGCAACGCTTGTTGTTCAGCTAATACTTGCTGCACAGTATAGTTATTTGGAAAAAGCGGTTCTTCAATTAAACTTCCTATCTGGGCTCTTTGAATTTCATGCTGGCCATTTTCAATATTGATCTCCTTAAAAATGATCTGGCCGCTATCCACATAATTAAGTCCTAAAATACTTTTCATTAAGGTCGTTTTTCCGGAACCATTAGTCCCGACTAATCCATAAATTTTACTGCTTTGAAAATTCAGATTAACATCCTTTAAAATCAGATTATTATTTAGAGATTGCGACAGATGACAAATTTTTAAAATAATATGATTTGATTGCACGATCAATCCTCCCATTTTTTCAGCTGAGCAGCTCAGCTGTTAAATATTCAGATGATTAAACTTTTTGAGCGCCAAAAAACTGCCGCTGAGAGTAATCAGTGCTATTATTAGCAAAGCCCAGAACAAATAATTATTATTTTGATTTTTATAGGTAGAAACAGTGGCGTTGCCCAAAATAACACACAGAAAAATAGCATTGCCGATAATGTAGCCGACTTTGTTTTTGAACATGGCCACTACACCGGACAATAAACCCGCCAAAATAAAGCCCAGATCCAAAACCAAATCTTTGAACAAGAAAGTGTCCAAGTTTAATAACCGGAAATTTTTAAGCATTAGATAAAATATAATTATTACTAACAAATGCAGTATCAATAAGACGAGTCCTGAAATCAGAAAAATGGCAAATAACATACCTAAATAAACTTTAGTTCTAGAAATAGGATAAGTAAGCAGTTGAGCAATTGTCCGATCTTCAAAAGCGCGGGCAATTATTTGATAACTTAAAAAACCTTCTAATAAGATAATTCCGGCTCGCATAAATAAGGTCTCAAAATAATAAAAGACCATACTGGCTTGAATAGCTGGACTAGTCTTATTAAATTGGGCAGGTAGAATGCTGCTTAATTTATTATCCCGCCACAGGCCACTGAGAATAATGCTAGTAATAAAAGTCGCCGCCAGAAACAGAGCTGATAAATAGAGAACCAATTTCCTGAAACCAGCACGTCTAAAATATAGTTGGACTAAGCGCCACATATAAACCTCACTTTCCTTTTTTATTGTTAACCTTTCAACCTTAAAAATAAACTGATCTTTCCCCACCAGTAGTTTTTTCTTCCCCAGTTGCCGGACGTGATCCAATTTTTGCTTTAGGAAAACATAAAAAAATAGCCGCTGATAATTTTTATGGCGCGACTACTTTCAGCTTATGTAACTAAAATAAGAATCAAACTGTCTAAACACAGCTTGATTCTTATTTTTTTAGCCAATAAAGGCTGTACAAATTAAATTCAAGAGAAACATCCCACTAATAATCCACATGGTAGGAGTTACTTTGTGTGCTTGGCGCACGACCACTTTAGCTAAAGGATAACTCACAAAACCGAAAGATAAACCAGTCGCAATACTTCCAGTTAAAGGGATTAAGACAATAATCAAAAAGGCTGGAAACCAATCACTAAAGTCTTGCAGGTTAATAAAACGCAGGTTTTGCATCATCGTCGCCCCGGTAATAATGATTACCGGAGCAATAGCTACTTGGGGAACATATTTGAGAAAGCCGACCAAAAACAAGGAAGCCGCAAATAAGCCACTTGCTACTAAGGCTACAATCCCGTTTTTGCCGCCACTTTCGATTCCGGCAGCACTTTCAGCCGCCGCTACGGTCGGACTGGTACCGAAAATTCCCGACAAAAAGCACGTTAAGGCACTACTTTGAAAACCGGCTTTAAAACGGGACTTATCCGGCATAATACTTTCTAATAATCCCATCGATTCAAAAACTAAAATCATGGTCATCGAAAAGACTGCCAACCAGAATTGTACTTGACCGATATTGTGAAAATCGCCTTGATTAAAGATTTTGCCCCATTGCGAAATCTGACTTAATTGCACACTGGTGGCTTGACCTTGAATATGGCAAAAGAAGCCGACAATACTAGTCACAGCAATCCCAATAATGAAATCACCCGGAACCTTTAACAAAAATAAAATGATCGTTAAAACCAGGCCAAACACCGCTAACAGCGTTGCCGGTGATCTTAAAGAACCCAGGGCCAACAAGGACCCGTTATGTCCGGCCACAATCAACCCGGCTTTTTCTAAACCGAGTTCCACTAAGAACATCCCAATCCCTACCGTAATCCCGGTTTTTAAAACCGGCGGAATACTACGGGCCAAAATATCACTTAGTGAAGAAAAAGCAATCACTAAATACAACAAACTGCTGACTAAAGATACAGCAATAGCAGTCTGCCACGAAAATTTCATCGAAACCACTAAGGTGTAAGTGAAAAATGCATTAACTCCCATTCCCGGAGTCAAAATAATCGGGGCCTTGCCCCACAAGGCCATAATTAAACAGCCGACAACAGAAATCATAATCGTCGCGAAAATACTCAAATTAAAGGGTATTCCGGCATCCTTTAAGATCATCGGATTGACGATAATGATATAGGAAATCGCAAAAAAACTGGTTACTCCGGCCAAAATTTGTTTTTTTAAATCTTGGTCCGCAGAAGAATTAAGTTTTTTGACTTTATTAAATTTACTTAAAAACGCCTGCAACTACTACTCACACCTTCATTAAACTTTACCAAACAAACAAGCCGACAAAGCCTGCTGAAAGTAAGGAAACTAAAATTCCCGATAAGAGCATTAAGCCCACATTACTTGAAACGTAATCATTCTTTTCTTTATTAACAATCCCTTTAAAGGCCCCAATGACCATACCAATCGTAGAGAAGTTGGCAAAAGAAGTTAAAAAGACGGTTAAAACTGCTTGATAATGCGGCAATAAATCTTTGACAGTATGGGTAATTTGTCCCATTACGACAAATTCGTTAGTTACAATCTTAGTACCCATATATTGGGCCAACTGGAAAGCATCTCCCGGATTAAGTCCTAACAGCCAAGCAAAAGGAAACATCACGATTCCTAAAACATGCTCGAGACTCAGCCAAGGATGCACACAAGCTAAGATTTTGTCAATCAAAGCCGCTAAAGCGACAAATGCAACCACATTCGCAGTAATAATCAAAATTAAGCGGCCGGCATTCAAAATGGAATCCCCTAAAAACGAAAAGAAAGGTTCCCGTTTACTTTCGGGGCTCTCATCTTCCAAGGTCACAATCACATCTTCTGCTTCCGGAACCTGAATCGGATTTAAGATGTTCGTCACAATAATGGCATCAATAATATTAATGGGAATAGCCGTTAAAATAAATTGGGCCGGCATCATTTGGGTATAAGCACCCAAAATGGAGGCGGTCACACAAGACATGGACATCATTGCTAACGTCAAATCCCGTTCTTTATTCATTTTCTTCAGCTGTAAACTCGAAACTGCCAGAGATTCGGTATTACCCAAAAACATCATTTCGACTGCAAAGAATGATTCAAATTTCGGCTGACCTGTAATTTTGGCTAAACCGTGTCCCACCCATTTAATGATCCAGGGTAAAACCCCGATATAGGTTAAAATATCAAACATCGGGACAATCATTAAAATCGGCATTAAAGAACTAATAACAAAGTCCATATTTTTGACATGAACCATACTCGGAAAAGCAAAGGCAATCCCTGTATAGGAGACATCGATTAAGGCATTAAAACCATCAGCTGCTGCTTTGACAATAGCGCGGCCGACAGAAAAATCAGTTAAGAACCAAGCCAAAATGGCATTAATAACGACCATCACCCCGATAGACCGCCATTTAATAGCCGCCCGATTCTTAGAAAACAAGAAAGCAATCCCAATAAAGACGGCAATGCCGATGAGGTTAACTACTAAATACATACTGACACCTGCCTCCTCTATTGCTCGGTGCTGATAGCTGTCTCCAAAGCTACCTTGATCATATCGTTAAAGGAGGTTTCCCGTTCTTGAGCCGTAGTTTCTTCCCCGGTCATGATATGGTTACTAATAGTCAATACTCCTAAAGCTTGGACATGATATTTAGCCGCTAATAAATATAAAGCTGCTGTTTCCATTTCGGAACCTAAAATGCCGTAATCAATTAATTTTTGCCGATCAATTTCATCATTATAGAAACGGTCTTCGGACAAAATATTACCGACTTTAGCCGGAATATCCAACTTTTGACTAGCTTGATAAGCGGCCATTAACATCGAAAAGTCAGCGGTAGGTGCATAATAGATCCCACTACCAAAAGTATTTTGAATAATTGAAGAATCAGTGGTGGCACTTTGGGCAATAACGACGTCACGCACTTTAATATCAGGACTCATTCCGCCGCAAGTACCTACGCGGAGTAATTTTTTAACGCCATATTCTTGGATTAATTCGGTAGCATAAATGGAAATCGAAGGAATTCCCATACCGGTAGCCTGCACTGAAACATCTTGTCCTTGATACTTACCGGTATAACCAAAAGCATTACGCACGGTATTATAACGGGTAGGATTTTCCAAAAAATTTTCTGCAATATATTGGGCCCGTAAAGGATCACCAGGCAATAAAACGGTGGAGGCAATATCTCCGGTTTGTGCTTCAATATGTGTACTCACTTGTCGAACTCCTTTATTAATTATTATTTAATTACTTGATAAATTCGGGGTGGTACTTGGGCGTGCTCGCCAATAGTAATATTGGCAGCCAATAAGGCCTGCACTTCACTAATATCGGCTTGATTACTGTGAATAGTCAATAAGGACTCGCCAGCTTGGACAGGGTCACCTAATTTTTTGTGGACATCAATCCCCACGGCATAGTCCAACTGATCGCTGGCTTGTTGCCGGCCGCCGCCTAATAACATGCTGGCAATTCCGACTTCATCAGCAGCCATCTGCGTAACGACACCGGACTTTGCGGCAGGAAATTCAATTTGATATTGAGCATGTGGCATTAAACTGTAATCATCCACAACGCGCGGATCTCCGCCTTGAGCGGCAATCATCGCCCGAAAACGCTCTAAAGCAGCACCAGAAGTAATAGTTTCCTGCAGCATTTTCTTAGCAGTGGCTACATCAGGAGCCTTTTGTCCCAGCACTACCATATAACTGCCTAAAGTCAAAGTGATTTCTTCAAGGTCGGCTGGTCCTTGACCTTTCAGCAAGTCAATAGCTTCTTCAATTTCTAAAGTATTCCCAATCTTATGACCTAAAGGCTGGTTCATATCGGTAATAACAGCAATACACTGCATTCCGACACTTTGACCAATATCTACCAAAGCCCGCGCTAAAGCAGCAGCTTGTTCTTGAGTTTTCATAAAGGCACCGGCACCGGTTTTGACATCAATAACTAAAGCATCCGTTCCGGAAGCAATTTTCTTACTCATAATGGAACTGGCAATCAACGGCAAGGAATCCACAGTATCGGTTACATCCCGCAAAGCGTAGATTTTTTTATCTGCCGGAGCAATATCACCGGTAGCACCAATAATGGCCAAACCTTGTTCGGTCACTTGCTTCACAAAATCTTGTTCACTAATTTCCACTTGCAGGCCTGGAATGGCTTCCAGTTTATCTAAAGTACCGCCAGTATGACCCAGACCACGGCCAGAAATCATCGGTACCGGAATGCCGACAGCAGCTACCATTGCTGCCAGCGGCAAACTAACCTTATCGCCCACACCGCCGGTAGAATGCTTATCTACTTTAATTCCCGGAACAGCTGATAAATCAACCCGATCACCGGATTCCATCATCTTCATGGTTAAAGTCTTGCGTTCGGCGGCTGTCATATCCTGAAAATAAATCGCCATTAGTAAGGCACTGATTTGGTAATCAGGAATAGTTTTGTTAACTACGCCATCAATAAAAAAGGCAATTTCGGTTGCCGTTAGCTCGCCGCCATTGCGCTTTTTATCGATGATATCTAACATTCGCATTGTTATATCACCTCAGTTAATTAATTCCAATCACACTTACTGCAAATCAGACAAAAAGCTGGTTCCTACGCCGTTGCCGGCCACACCAAAGTTGTCTAAGATTGTAGCTCCAAAATCAGCGAAAGTTTGACGTGTTGGTAATTGACCGCTACCCTGCATACTTGGAGAGTAAGCTAAAAGGGGTACGTATTCACGGGTATGATCACTACCCTTATAACAAGGATCGTTACCATGATCAGCGGTAATCATTAACAAGTCATCATCACGCATGTTGGCTACTACTTGACCCAAACGTTGATCCAATTCCATCAAGGCTTGACCGTAACCTTCCGGATTACGACGATGACCGTACATGGCATCAAAGTCAACCAAGTTCACAAAGCAAAAACCGGTAAAGTCTTCTTGCATAACGTGGTCGACATGATCCATTCCGTCCATATTACTTTCATTATGGTAGCCTTCAGCAATTCCCTGACCAGAGAAAATATCATTAATCTTACCGACACCCACAGTATGCAGACCGCTCTTTTGTAAGTGGTCTAAAACTGTTGGACCAGTAGGACTTAAGGAAAAGTCATGGCGATTAGCGGTCCGGGTAAAGTGGTCTTTATCCGGTCCCACATAAGGACGAGCAATAACTCGGCCCATAACATATTCCGGACCATTGACCAAACTGCGGGCATATTCACAAATCCGATATAATTCTTTAACAGGAATTACATCTTCATGCGCTGCAATTTGTAAAACTGAATCGCCGGAAGTATAAATGATGAGATCGCCGGTAGCCATTTGGTGTTCACCCAATTCTTGGATGATCTTGGTACCGGATTCCGGACGGTTACCCACAATCTTGCGTCCGGAAAATTCGGAAATCTTTTGGAGTAAGTCTTCCGGAAAACCATTAGGAAAATGATTCAACGGCTGCTTCACTGGCAATTCCATCATTTCCCAGTGGCCATCCATACTATCTTTACCTACAGAAATTTCCTGCATTTTACTATAATAGCCTTGTTGGATCTCAATTTTAGGCACACCCAGAATTTCCTGTTCCCGCAAATTGGAAATACCCAACTTTTGTAAGGCCGGCAAATGTAATTCTCCCTTGTAAAATTCACCAATATGACCTAAGGTATCAGCACCCACATTATCAAATTGGTCGGCATCGGGAGCGGAACCGGTACCGACAGAATCCATCACGATTCCAAAAATACGCTTATATTTTGCCATCTTTAACTCTTAATCTCCTTGCCTAGTTCTCTTCTAAAATTTTAACTGTGGCACTAACCCCTAAACGGCTGGCCCCAGCTGCAATCATGTCCAAAGCTTCTTGACGAGAATGAATACCACCGGAAGCTTTGACACCTAAACGATCGCCGACAGTTTTACGCATTAAGGCAACATCTTCAACTTTAGCGCCGGCACTGCTAAAACCAGTCGAAGTTTTGACATAGTCCGCTTGAGCGGCTTCGGCCAATTGGCAAGCCTTAACGATTTGATCATTATTCAAAAATGATGTTTCAATAATGACTTTCAACAGCTTATTTTCTTGATGCACAGCCGCACTTACAGCTGCAATATCGGATTGCACAAAAGTATCATTATTACTGAGCAATTCACCAATATTGATGACCATATCAATTTCTTCAGCACCGGCATTCATCGCATCCTGAGCTTCCGCTACTTTAGCAGCAGTACTGGTAGCTCCTAAAGGAAAGCCGACTACAGCAATCGGATTAACTGGAGAATCCGCTAGTTGTGCTTTTACTAGTGGGATCCAGTGGGCATTCACACAGACAGAAGCCGTTTGATATTTCTTAGCTTCTTGACAAGTTTGTTCGATCTCTGCTTGAGTTGCATCTGGTTTTAAATTAGTATGATCTAAATACCGTGCTAACTCGGCTGTTGTTAATTCCATTAATAAAACCCCTTTCAACAATACTTATGATCATAGCACTAAAATGAACATATGTAAATAATAGACTTGAAATAAATTTCAGAATTGAGGCAAAACGATGTCCAAAAATAACCTGAACGAAAAAATTAAACAGGCCTTGCAGGTCAGCCGCCTGTATTATCTGGATGGTGTCAGTCAAATCAGCATTGCCCGCCAGTTGCAGTTGTCGCGCCCGACAGTGTCGCGCTTATTGCAGTTTGCCAAAGAGCAGCATTTGGTGGAAATTAAAATCCAAGACCCCTTTCAAAATGTGGCCTTGTTGCAGCAACAGTTGCGCCAGCACTATCAGCTCAAAGAAGTGCTCATTGCCAGTCAAACGAATGCGAATCCGACCAATATCTTAGCCAGCCTCGGTCAGCAAACCGCCCAATATTTAGAACGGATTGTGCATCATCATGATATTATCGGCATCAGTTGGGGGCAAACGATGGCAGCTGTGGCCCGTAGCCTGCAGCCCAGTGCGGCTCAAGGGGTGCAATTAGTCCAACTAAAAGGCAGCGTCGTCAATTCCCAGGAAAATAACTACGCCTATGAAATTACCCGCCGCTTTAACCAAGCCTTTCAAACCGTGGCCCAGATTCTGCCGTTGCCGGTCATCTTTGATAATGTAGCCACCAAAAAACTCGTCGAACAGGATCAGTTTATTAAAAGTGTGCTCGAACAAGGCCAAGCCGCCAATATTGCCCTCTATACTGTCGGTACCACCTTGCCTTCAGCGATGTTGTTTCGCTTGGGTTATTTTTCACCAACGGCGATTAAGCATTTGCAGCAAGTAGCCGTGGGTGATTTGTTGTCCCGTTTTATTACCGCCAAAGGAACAATTGCGGATAAACCATTAAATGAGCGAACAGTTAGTATTGAATTAGCAGCTTTAAAAAAGAAGGAGTACTCGATTTTGGTGGCGGGAGGCCTGCAGAAAGTGCCAGCGATACAAGCGGCTTTAGTGGGAGGATATCCCAATGTCCTAATTACGGACATCCAAACGGCGCAAAAGTTACTGTCCTAAATCAAGACAGAAGTCAGAAAGCTAAAAAGTAAAACAACAAGAAAAGTAAGAAAAACAACTGAAAAAAGGGAAAAGAAAGGAAAAAAGAAATAAAGGAAAAAAAGAAAAACAGCGTCCGGCAAGAGCGCCAGACGCTGGTAAGAAGTGCGAACTT
>NZ_KQ033880.1 GCF_000967245.1 Bombilactobacillus mellis | reverse complement strand
TAAGATATTTTCTGTTGTCACGGAGCAAGACAAAAACAACTGCCGAGCTTGAAAAAAAGTTCTTGACAAGCTTTTGGACAACTGATAAAATAAAACAGCTGCTATGGACAGCCGGTTGATCTTTGAAAACTGAATAAAGTTTCTAAACGCAAAAGTGCCGGGTTTAAAAGAACCTGTCAAAAAAGAAATAAATCAAGCGACAAGAACGCGAGTTCAAGTCATGAGCAAGAAAAGAACGAACAAAAATTGAGAGTTTGATCCTGGCTCAGGACGAACGCTGGCGGCGTGCCTAATACATGCAAGTCGAGCGCGGGAAGTCAGGGAAGCCTTCGGGTGGAACTGGTGGAACGAGCGGCGGATGGGTGAGTAACACGTAGGTAACCTGCCCTAAAGCGGGGGATACCATCTGGAAACAGGTGCTAATACCGCATAACCCCAGCAGTCACATGAGTGCTGGTTGAAAGACGGCTTCGGCTGTCACTTTAGGATGGACCTGCGGCGTATTAGCTAGTTGGTGGAGTAACGGTTCACCAAGGCGATGATACGTAGCCGACCTGAGAGGGTAATCGGCCACATTGGGACTGAGACACGGCCCAAACTCCTACGGGAGGCAGCAGTAGGGAATCTTCCACAATGGACGCAAGTCTGATGGAGCAACGCCGCGTGGATGAAGAAGGTCTTCGGATCGTAAAATCCTGTTGTTGAAGAAGAACGGTTGTGAGAGTAACTGCTCATAGCGTGACGGTAATCAACCAGAAAGTCACGGCTAACTACGTGCCAGCAGCCGCGGTAATACGTAGGTGGCAAGCGTTGTCCGGATTTATTGGGCGTAAAGGGAGCGCAGGCGGTCTTTTAAGTCTGAATGTGAAAGCCCTCAGCTTAACTGAGGAAGAGCATCGGAAACTGAGAGACTTGAGTGCAGAAGAGGAGAGTGGAACTCCATGTGTAGCGGTGAAATGCGTAGATATATGGAAGAACACCAGTGGCGAAGGCGGCTCTCTGGTCTGTTACTGACGCTGAGGCTCGAAAGCATGGGTAGCGAACAGGATTAGATACCCTGGTAGTCCATGCCGTAAACGATGAGTGCTAAGTGTTGGGAGGTTTCCGCCTCTCAGTGCTGCAGCTAACGCATTAAGCACTCCGCCTGGGGAGTACGACCGCAAGGTTGAAACTCAAAGGAATTGACGGGGGCCCGCACAAGCGGTGGAGCATGTGGTTTAATTCGAAGCAACGCGAAGAACCTTACCAGGTCTTGACATCTCCTGCAAGCCTAAGAGATTAGGGGTTCCCTTCGGGGACAGGAAGACAGGTGGTGCATGGTTGTCGTCAGCTCGTGTCGTGAGATGTTGGGTTAAGTCCCGCAACGAGCGCAACCCTTGTTACTAGTTGCCAGCATTAAGTTGGGCACTCTAGTGAGACTGCCGGTGACAAACCGGAGGAAGGTGGGGACGACGTCAAATCATCATGCCCCTTATGACCTGGGCTACACACGTGCTACAATGGATGGTACAATGAGAAGCGAACTCGCGAGGGGAAGCTGATCTCTGAAAACCATTCTCAGTTCGGATTGCAGGCTGCAACTCGCCTGCATGAAGCTGGAATCGCTAGTAATCGCGGATCAGCATGCCGCGGTGAATACGTTCCCGGGCCTTGTACACACCGCCCGTCACACCATGAGAGTTTGTAACACCCAAAGCCGGTGGGGTAACCTTTCGGGGAGCTAGCCGTCTAAGGTGGGACAAATGATTAGGGTGAAGTCGTAACAAGGTAGCCGTAGGAGAACCTGCGGCTGGATCACCTCCTTTCTAAGGAAAAGAAAAACGGAAGCACTTTTGTAGGAACTTTGTTCAGTTTTGAGAGGTCAACTCTCAA
>NZ_KQ033879.1 GCF_000967245.1 Bombilactobacillus mellis | reverse complement strand
GCGTGGCAGCGTCCTAGCCTCGCAGGTAGTTTCCCACCAACTACTCTCGGCGCTGAAAAGCTTAACTTCTGTGTTCGGCATGTCTACAGGTGTATCCTTCTCGCTGTCGCCACCACACTCTTGCCTCTGAAAGAACCTTCGTCCTCTCAAAACTGAATATTAAAAGCTCCCTTCACTACGCTCGGTTAAGCCCTCGACCGATTAGTATTGCTCCGCTCCAATTATCACTAACCTTCCACGCGCAACCTATCTACCTCATCTTCTCTGAGGGGTCTTACTTCTTACGAATGGGAAATCTCATCTGGAGGTGGGTTTCACACTTAGATGCTTTCAGCGTTTATCCCTTCCATACTTAGCTACCCAGCTTTGCCCTTGGCAGAACAACTGGTACACCAGCGGTATGTCCATCCCGGTCCTCTCGTACTAAGGACAGATCCTCGCAAATTTCCTCCGCCCGCGACGGATAGGGACCGAACTGTCTCACGACGTTCTGAACCCAGCTCGCGTACCGCTTTAATGGGCGAACAGCCCAACCCTTGGGACCGACTACAGCCCCAGGATGCGATGAGCCGACATCGAGGTGCCAAACCTCCCCGTCGATGTGAACTCTTGGGGGAGATAAGCCTGTTATCCCCAGGGTAGCTTTTATCCGTTGAGCGATGGCCCTTCCATGCGGTGCCACCGGATCATTAAGCCCGACTTTCGTCCCTGCTCGACTTGTCTGTCTCGCAGTCAAGCTCCCTTCTGCCTTTACACTCTACGAATGATTTCCAACCATTCTGAGGGAACCTTTGGGCGCCTCCGTTACTGTTTAGGAGGCGACCGCCCCAGTCAAACTGCCCACCTGACACTGTCTCCCGCCATGCTTCAATGGCGCGGGTTAGAACCTTCATCTAACAAGGGTAGTATCCCACCAGCGCCTCCTTCGATACTAGCGTACCGAGCTCTTAGGCTCCTACCTATCCTGTACATGTTACACAAAAATTCAATATCAAGCTACAGTAAAGCTCCATGGGGTCTTTCCGTCCTGTCGCGGGTAACCCGCATCTTCACGGGTATTATAATTTCACCGAGTCTATCGTTGAGACAGTGCCCAAATCATTACGCCTTTCGTGCAGGTCGGAACTTACCCGACAAGGAATTTCGCTACCTTAGGACCGTTATAGTTACGGCCGCCGTTTACTGGGGCTTCAATTCAAACCTTCGCTTACGCTAAGCTCTCCTCTTAACCTTCCAGCACCGGGCAGGCGTCAGCCCCTATACGTCATCTTTCGATTTGGCAGAGACCTGTGTTTTTGATAAACAGTTGTTTGGGCCTTTTCACTGCGACTGGCTCTCACACCAGCACCCCTTCTCCCGAAGTTACGGGGCCATTTTGCCGAGTTCCTTAACGATAGTTCTCTCGCTCACCTGAGAATTCTCTTCTTGACTACCTGTGTCGGTTTGCGGTACGGGTAACCAATACCTCACTAGAAGCTTTTCTTGGCAGTGTGACGCTCGTGCTTCGCTACTTATATTTCGCTCCCCATCACAGCTCATCCTTAGCTATAAGCATTTGACTCATAACCAGACTTACTGCTTGGACATGCTTTTCCAGCTGCATGCTCACGTTAATCTCCTGCGTCCCTCCTTCGTTCAAACGGCATTGATCAGTACAGGAATCTCAACCTGTTTTCCATCGGCTACGCCTTTCGGCCTCGTCTTAGGTCCCGACTTACCCTGGGCGGACGAGCCTTCCCCAGGAATCCTTAGTCTTTCGGTGGACCAGATTCTCACTGGTCTTTCGCTACTCATACCGGCATTCTCACTTCTAAGCGCTCCACCAGTCCTCACGATCTGGCTTCTTCGCCCTTACAACGCTCTCCTATCGCATATCTTTCGATACACCCACAGTTTCGGTACCATACTTAGCCCCGGTACATTTTCGGCGCAGAGTCACTCGACTAGTGAGCTATTACGCACTCTTTCAATGCATTGCTGCTTCTAAGCCAACATCCTAGTTGTCTAAGCAACTCCACTTCCTTTTCCACTTAGTATGGATTTTGGGACCTTAACTGGTGATCTGGGCTGTTCCCCTTTCGACTACGGATCTTATCACTCATAGTCTGACTCCCGGGTATAGATACATGGCATTCGGAGTTTATCTGAATTCAGTAACCCCTGACGGGCCCCTAGTCCAAACAGTGCTCTACCTCCATTATCCTTGCCCCGAGGCTAGCCCTAAAGCTATTTCGGAGAGAACCAGCTATCTCCAAGTTCGTTTGGAATTTCACCGCTACCCACACCTCATCCCCGCAATTTTCAACTTACGTGGGTTCGGTCCTCCAGTGCGTTTTACCGCACCTTCAACCTGGACATGGGTAGGTCACTTGGTTTCGGGTCTACGTCAATCTACTTAATCGCCCTCTTCAGACTCGCTTTCGCTACGGCTCCATCTTCTCAACTTAACCTCGCAAATTAACGTAACTCGCCGGTTCATTCTACAAAAGGCACGCCATTACTCGTTAACGAGCTTTGACTACTTGTAGGCACACGGTTTCAGGATCTCTTTCACTCCCCTCCCGGGGTGCTTTTCACCTTTCCCTCACGGTACTAGTTCACTATCGGTCACTAGGGAGTATTTAGCCTTGGGAGATGGTCCTCCCGGATTCCGACGGGGTTCCACGTGCCCCGCCGTACTCAGGATCCTGGTTGAGTGCCGGCGATTTCGTCTACAAGACTATCACTTTCTCTGGTGCAGCTTCCCAACTGCTTCAACTATCTTCGGCCTTTTTTCTCTTCTACCAGTCCTACTACCCCAACAAGCATGCTCGTTGGTTTGGGCTCTTTCCTGTTCGCTCGCCGCTACTAAGAAAATCGATTTTTCTTTCTCTTCCTGTGGCTACTGAGATGTTTCAGTTCACCACGTCTTCCTCAACAGGACTACTTAGTTCATCCTCTTGTGACTGAGCTTGACCTCAGCCGGGTTGCCCCATTCGGAGATCTCCGGTTCTTCGCTTACTTACAGCTCCCCGAAGCATTTCGGTGTTCGTTCCGTCCTTCATCGGCTCCTAGTGCCTAGGCATCCACCGTGCGCCCTTATTATCTTAACCTATTTCTTTTCTCTTGAATCTCTCGATTCGCGCAGTTTCTCGGTGATATACTTTCTATATCTTTGCTTTTAATATTCAGTTTTCAAAGTCCGAATTTTCTT
>NZ_KQ033878.1:708324-793281 GCF_000967245.1 Bombilactobacillus mellis | reverse complement strand
GATCTTTTCCTCCCCCGAGAAATATAAACTGATTAACTGTGATATTCTAGCATGATTTAAAAAAGTTTTCCACAGTTGGATTATTTTTAATAACTTTTCCCGTTATCCACTTGGATAATAAATATTGTTTAAATTTCCTGTGGAAAAGATCTGATTTTACAAGCTTTCCACAACTGATTATACGCTCTAAACTGTTCTGTGATAACAAAATAAATGGGTTTTCGACAATTGTGGAAAAGCTGTTAACAACTTGTAGATTTGTGGAGAAAGAGTTTTTATCTTTGTGCAAAATTTTTTGATTAAACCTAATAAAAAAGTTATTCACCGCTTTTTCAACAGGTGGATAACTGAGGCTATAGAAAGATTAACAAATTATCTTTGCTTTAATCAATATTTGTGATAAACTATCATGGTGATTATCTTAGACTAGTACAGTGACAATACGCTTGAAGAAGTTATGGAGGTGTGAAAAACATGACTACCAAGAGAACTTACCAACCTAAGAAACGTCATCGTGAGCGAGTACATGGCTTTATGAAGCGCATGAGTACCAGTAATGGTCGTAAAGTTTTAGCACGACGTCGTAAAAAGGGTCGCAAGGTTTTATCTGCTTAAGCCACTGAAAAATTATTCAGTGGTTTTTTTATTGGCAGAACCAAAATTAAAGGATTAGTTATGAGAAAAAGTTATCGTATCAAAAAAGAGGCCGAATTTCAGGCGGTTTTTGATTATCATCAATCCGTGGCTAATAAAGCCTTTGTCTTATATCAAATGCCTAAATCACACCAGAAACATTTTCGGGTAGGCATTTCTGTGGGTAAAAAAATAGCCCACACGGCCGTGCAACGTAATCAAATGAAACGTTATATACGTCAGGCTTTGCTGGAAATAAAACCACAGCTGCCTGCGGAAATTGATTTTTTAATTATTGCTCGTAAACCGGCAACGCAATTAAATATGGCGGAAACGAAAAAAAATCTGTTACATCTTCTAAAATTAGGTAAAATATTATCAGAATCTACTTAAAGGAAAATTAATTATGTCGAAGAAAAAAAAGCATCTTCTGTTATTGGCTGCGTTATTTTTGGTAGTGGTTGTAGTTATTAGCGGTTGTTCCAATATTAATGAGCCTATTACCAAAAATAGTCCGGGATTTTGGAATCATTATGTTTTATACCAATTTTCACGTTTTATTTTATGGTTGGCCAGCTTAGTTAAGAATAGCTACGGTTGGGCCATTGTACTTTTTACCATCATTGTAAGAATTATTTTATTACCGATAAATTGGTGGCAAATTCGCAGTATGAATAAACAAATGCAGGTGCAGCCGCAAATGAAAGCCCTGCAGGAAAAGTATTCAGCTAAAGATATGGAAACTCAGCAAAAGCTGCAGGCTGAAACTAAGAAATTATACGCGGAAGCCGGTATTAATCCGATTGCAGGTTGTCTGCCTTTGTTAATTCAGTTGCCGGTTATGTGGGCTTTGTATCAGGCTATTTACCGCACAACCGAATTAAGAAATGGTCATTTTCTGTGGATGGAGCTAGGTAAGCCTGATCCAATTTATATTTTACCGATTTTAGCGGCCATTTTTACCTTTTTGAGTACTTGGATTGCTAATTTGTCGCAGCCTGAGCAACCACAAGCAACGAAAGTAATGATGTGGATAATGCCAATTATGATTTTAATTCCGGCAATTACAATTTCTTCGGCAATTTCGGTTTATTGGGTAGTATCTAACGCTTTTCAAGTTTTGCAAACTTTACTTTTGCAAAATCCTTTTAAGTATAAAAAGCAGCAGCAGGAAAAATTACAACGGGAAAAGCAGCGGCAGAAGGCTTTACGCAAAGCGAAAAAACGCGCCTTTAAAAAACGTTAGACTAACTTTATAGGAGTCATGATTATTTATGACACAATTTCAAGGAAATACGATTCAAAATGCCATTGAAAGTGGTATGCGCCAACTAAACCTACAGCGTGAGCAAGTTTCAGTTGATGTCATTAGTGAAGGGCGCAAAGGCTTTTTAGGAATAGGCAAAAGACCAGCTCTTGTTGATATTAAACCACTGGAAAATGTGAAAACTTTAGTTGATGTATCTCAAAGTACTAGTGAACAAATCGCCCGAATTCAAGCTTATCTCAATCAAATTGTCGCAACTATTGATTATCTGCAAACGGCAACCCTCATTAAAAATACTGATAGTTTAAAATTTGAGTTGCAAACGGCCCCGGAAAATCAAGCACAGGCGATTGGCAAACATGGTAAGAATATTAATGCTTTACAAACCATTATCCAAGAATATGCTTATTACTTAGATTTTCGCCAACAGCCGATTTTATTAGATTGCGGCGACTATCGTCAGCGGCGGCAAAAGGCCTTACTGGCTCTCTCTACTTTTAAGGCCGAGCAGGTGGCAGCTACTCAAAAACCGGCCTATCTAGATCCGATGCCGGCTTTGGAACGAAAGATTATTTATGAAAACCTAGCCGCTAATAAGCAAGTTAATGTCCGCACGCAAGGCAAAGGTACTGCTAGATATGTAGTTATTCGTCCCGTCCAGCAATAATAATTAAAAAAGTATGCTTTTTGCAGCATACTTTTTCTGTTCTAAAATACGTTATTGACTGCAGCAGCGGTAATTAATTGACACCTGAGCGGGGAAAGTTGATAATGAAAACGTTGACCATAAAAAAGAGGGTTTTTTATGAATTTTCTTAAACCACCACAATCACAGAGTCAAGTTCATCAAGCACAAATTAAAAGTACTTATCAACGGCTACGTTGGCAAGTATTTCTAGGAATTTTTATTGGATATGCCGGCTATTATTTATTGCGAAATAATTTTACTATTGCGCTGCCGCAGTTGGTTCAGGCAGGATTTACTAAATCCCAATTAGGATGGGCTTTTTCAGCGGTGTCTATTGCGTATGGTTTTAGCAAGTTTATCATGGGGACTGTCTCAGATCGCAGCAATGCGCGGATCTTTTTACCATTAGGGTTGATCTTAACAGCGCTGGTTAATCTTTGTTTGGGTTTGATTCCAGTTTTGACACAATCTTTAAATATAATGGCGGTTTTACTGTTTTTGATTGGTTGGTTTGAAGGTATGGGCTGGCCGCCTTCCGGGCGTATTTTAACGCACTGGTTTTCCATTAGTGAACGTGGAGGTTGGACCTCAGTTTGGAATGTTGCGCATAATGTCGGTGGAGCCTTGATGGCACCATTAGCTACTGGCGGCATCATTTGGATGAGTGCTTGTTTTCCACATTTACAGGCTTTTACCGGAGCCTTTGTGCTGCCGGCAATAATAGGCATAGTAATCGCTCTGTTGGCTTATTTATTAATTCGTGATACTCCTGAAGCTATGGGCTTGCCGCCCATTGAGGTTTACCATAATGATTTTCCGAACCAGGAGCATAAGCTGTACGAAAAAGAAATGACAACCAAAGAGATTTTGTTTCAATATGTATTAAATAATAAATGGGTCTGGCTGATTGCTTTTGCTAATATTTTTGTGTATTTTGTCCGTTATGGCGTAGAAAATTGGGCGCCGACGTATCTGACGGAAGTCAAACATCTAACTTTAACAAATTCCAGCAGTTCTTATTTTTTATACGAAATCGCTGGTATTCCCGGAACCATCTTTGCGGGCTGGGTTTCGGATAAGATTTTTCATGGTCGGCGAGGCCCTGCAGGCTTCACCTTTATGATTTTGGTGAGTCTCTTTGTTATTTTTTATTGGCAAGCTCAAAATCAGCTCATGATAAATATTGCCTTAATTATGATTGGCTTTTTAATCTATGGTCCTGTTATGTTAATTGGTTTACAAGCTTTAGATTCTGTTCCGAAAAAAGCTGCCGGTACTGCTGCGGGTTTGACAGGTTTATTTGGTTATCTTTTCGGCTCTGTAGCCGCCAATGCACTTATGGGAATGATTGTGGATCATTTCGGTTGGTCGGTAGGCTTTATAACTATTTTTATAGCCGCTTTATTAGCGGCAGCTATTTTTGCTTTAACTTGGAATTTACGTGGGCAAGAAGCACAAGCCTAGCATTTACTTTGACAAAATAAGTATAAAAAGTTATATTATCTAATTAGTTATTAAAAAGTAGTCAAAGTGCTTTTTATCTAGACCAGAGGGATAGATTAATAGCACTTTTTTTGTGTTTGAGGAGGTTAAAATGGCAGAAATTACCGAGTTTGATACAATTGCCGCCATTTCTACACCAATTGGTGAAGGCGCTATTTCAATAGTGCGGCTTTCCGGTGATCAGGCGGTCGCTATTGCTAACAAAGTGACACGAAATATTGATCTTACTAAAGTGGCATCGCATACGATCAATTATGCTCATGTAATTGATCCGCAAACTCAGCAGGATATTGATGAAGTTATGGTTTCAGTGATGCTGGCTCCTAAAACTTTTACTCGTGAAGATATCGTAGAAATTAATACTCATGGCGGTATTATGGCTACTAATTCCGTTTTACAAACACTTTTGAGTAATGGTGCTCGTTTGGCAGAACCGGGAGAATTTACGAAGCGTGCCTTTTTAAATGGGCGAATTGATTTAACTCAGGCAGAATCAGTAATGGATATTATTCGCGCGAAAACCGACAAGGCCAGACAACAAGCACTTAATCAATTAGATGGTTCTTTAGCCCATTTAATTCGGAATTTGCGCCAGCAAATTTTAGAAGTTTTAGCCCAAGTGGAAGTAAATATCGATTATCCTGAGTACGATACAGAGCAAATGACCATTAACCTGCTGCAAGAAAAAGCGCAGCAAATATCACAAAAAATTACTGATTTAATTAAAACTGCCAGTGAAGGTCAGATCTTAAACCATGGACTGAAAACCGCTATTATTGGTAAACCTAATGTGGGCAAATCCAGTTTATTAAATGCTTTGTCCCATCAGCAGCGCGCGATCGTTACTGATGTGGCCGGAACTACACGTGATGTCATTGAACAGATGGCTAATATTAACGGTATTCCCTTACAATTAGTCGATACAGCTGGTATTCATGCTACCGAAGATAAGGTAGAACAATTAGGGGTCGATCGTAGTCTGCAAGCTTTGGACAATGCAGATTTGGTATTAATGCTTTTAGACGGTAGTCGACACTTAGATGACCAAGATTTAAAATTACTCCAATTAACACAAAATAAAAAACGAATTATTATTATCAATAAAATGGACTTGCCTCAAGTCCTATCTCGTCAGCAATTAACTGGTGAAATTAATAAAGAACAACCGATTGCTATTTCGGCACTGGGACAACAAGGAATTGATCAAATTGAGCAGCAAATTGAACAGTTATTTTTTGCCGGAGTGCCGACAAGTACCAATACTGCAGTGGTAACTAATGCACGTCAGTTGGGATTATTAAAGCAGGCGCAACAAGCATTAACCGATGTACAAACCGGAATTCAACAACAAATGCCCATTGATTTGGTGCAGATTGATATGACTAATTGTTGGAACCTCTTAGGAGAAATTACTGGAGAAAGTGCACCGGATGAGTTAATAACAGAACTCTTTAGTCAGTTTTGCTTAGGAAAATAGTGTGATGAAAGGATTGTTGTAATGCAGGAATATGATGTACAAGAACATTATGATGTTATTGTTGTCGGCGCAGGACATGCTGGCTGTGAAGCAGCTTTAGCGGCTGCCCGGATGGGTGAAAAAACATTATTATTAACGATCAATTTAGATATGGTAGCCTTTATGCCTTGCAATCCTTCGATTGGTGGGCCCGCAAAAGGAATCGTCGTTCGTGAAATTGACGCTTTAGGCGGCCAAATGGGGCGCAATATCGATGCGACTTATATTCAAATGAGAATGCTGAATACCGGCAAAGGCCCAGCTGTCCGTGCTTTACGGGCCCAAGCCGATAAAAATGAGTACCATCGTGTAATGAAAGAAACCCTGGAAGACGAACCCAATTTAACTTTACGCCAAGGTTTGGCCGAAAAGCTAATTGTTAAAAACGGCCAATGCTATGGAATTATTACTAATACAGGTGCCAGATATCATGCTCAAGCAGTAGTTTTAACTGCGGGGACTTCTTCTCGCGGTAAAATTATTATTGGTGAGTTAATGTATTCTTCGGGACCGAACAATTCTTTACCGTCAATTAAATTATCGGAAGATTTAGAACAACAAGGTTTTAAGTTGCAGCGTTTTAAAACCGGGACTCCGCCTAGAGTTAATAAAGATTCGCTTGATTTCTCACAAATGCAGGAACAACCGGGAGACACCACACCGCGTTCTTTCTCTTATGAAACCGCACCCCAAGATTATTTGAAACAGCAGATTCCTTGTTGGATGACTTATACTAATGCTAAAACCCATCAAATTATTCGGGATAACCTAAATCGGGCGCCGATGTTTTCTGGGGTTATTAAAGGCGTAGGTCCCCGTTATTGTCCTTCGATTGAAGATAAGGTGGTTCGTTTTGCTGATAAACCCCGCCACCAGTTATTTATTGAGCCTGAAGGTAAAGATACTAAAGAGTATTATGTGGGAGATTTTTCTACTTCTATGCCTGAAGAAATTCAACAACAAATGTTGCATTCAGTAGCAGGACTAGAACATGCTCAAATGATGCGACCCGGTTATGCTATTGAATATGATGTTGTCGAACCGTGGCAATTGAAGCAGACCTTAGAAACTAAAATAATTAAGAATTTATATACAGCTGGTCAAATGAATGGTACTTCCGGTTATGAAGAAGCTGCAGGGCAAGGTATTATTGCCGGAATCAATGCGGCTTTAAGAGTACAAAAAAAGGCGCCCTTTATTTTAAAGCGCAATGAGGCTTATATTGGAGTAATGATTGATGATTTGGTTACGAAGGGTACCAATGAACCATATCGTCTTTTAACCAGCCGTGCTGAGTATCGTTTGATTTTACGCCATGATAATGCTGATTTACGTCTTACAGCCAAGGGACATGAATTAGGCTTAATTAGTGACGAACGCTTTCAGCGATTGCAACAAAAAAAGCAGCAAATTACTGCAGAAATACAACGTTTATCAGTCACTAGAATTAAACCCAATCAACAGATTAATGATTTTTTGCAGCAAAAACAAATGCCGCCTTTAAAAGACGGTATTTTGGCCGCTGATTTATTAAAACGACCGCAAATTCATTATACGGATGTGCTGCAATTTCTGGATTCTAATCCTACCTTATCCGAACAAGTATGTGAGCAGGTAGAAATTTCAATTAAATATGCAGGTTATATTAAAAAAGAAGAGGCTCAAATTGCACATTTAAAAAAATTAGAAGCTAAAAAAATTCCTGATAATATTGATTATGATGATGTTCATGGCTTAGCTACTGAAGCCTTGCAAAAATTAAAAAAAATCAATCCTACTACCATTGCACAAGCGGAACGAATTTCTGGAGTTAATCCTGCTGATATCAGTATTTTAATGGTTTATATTCAACGTGGGCGTATTGCCAAAACTGTTTCTAAATAAGTTAGCAATAAAACAATATAAGAAAAAGCAATGACTTTCAAGTCGTTGCTTTTTTATTCCCCGGGAAATATTAATTTAATTTGGCAGCAGCAGCTGAATCCAGAATAACGGTTGTATGAGGATGTTTTTGTAAAATACTAGCCGGACATTTCTCAGTTACGGGTCCATTAATCATTTGTGAGACAGCTTCTGCTTTGTCTTTTCCCCAAGCCATTAAAATGATACGTTGGCTTTGCATAATCGAAAAGAGGCCCATGGAAATCGCTTTTTGCGGAACGGCTTGCTTATTGGGAAAAAAGCGCGCGTTAGCATCTCTGGTAGATGACGATAAAGTAACACAATGAGTCTGACTATGAAAGGAAGTTCCCGGTTCATTAAAACCAATGTGACCATTTTGACCAATACCTAAGATTTGAATAGCAATGGGGTGATCAGCTATCACCTGATCATAACGCTGGAGCTCCTGATTAATATCAGGGGCCAAGCCATTAGGCAGATAGTTTTTAGAAAAAGATTTAAACTGAAATAAATGTTGCTTCATAAAATAGTGATAACTTTGAGGATTATTAGGTCCTAATCCAAGATATTCATCCAGATTAATTGTGGTGATATGGGAAAAATCGAGTTTGCTTTGAGCCATTTCTTGATAAAGTAAAATAGGAGTACTACCAGTAGCCAAGCCTAAAACCCGTGCTTGTGTTTGTAAGCCTTGGACGAGCAAATTGTAAGCTTTGTGACTACCAACCGCTGCGTTTTCAACTATAATAATTTTCATTATGATCACCCCTATCTATTAATCAATGCTCAAATTAGTGAGATTAATTAATTTTAAATAATAAAAAAAGATTGAATTGAGTTCCAATCTTTTGACATAAATTAAATTTAAAGAACAAATTAATTTAATTCGGTTTTTTCAGTCCCTTAATACCTGCACATTCATATAAAACCACTTCAAAAGAAGAGTTCTTTGCTAAAGAAGCAACATGTCCCGTTAACTTAATATGCGGCTTAGTCATTTCGGCAATACCATGATGTGGGCCTAGGGAGGCAACGGTTCCAGCGGAATTATAATTAAATTTCTTTTGTGGAGCATTATTCAAAGCAGCGACAATATTTACTGCTGCTACACGAGCTTGTGCTAAAGCTAACTGACCTGTAGTTGGCAGTGGACGTCCTGATTTAGGATCAATTGAAGCAGAATCATCACCAACAACATAAATCTCGGGATGATCTTGAATATTGAGATAATCAGTAACAGTAATCCGGTTTCTTTTGACATCAAAGCCGGAGTCCTTAATAACGTCACTACCGCTGACACCTACGGTCCAGATAATGGAATTAGCGTATACTCGTTGTTCTTCGTCACTATCGCCTTTGGTATAGACTACGGCATTTTGTTCAATCTTTTTAATTTTAGCTCCGGTTAAAATCTTAATACCATTTTTCTTCAAGAAATTAACAGCATATTGCGCTAATTGTGAATCAAACATTGGTAGGATTTGGGGAGCCATTTCAATACTGGTAATATTGATTTCCGGAACATTATATTTTGCCTTTAAAACTTTAGCCGTATCAATCAATTCACCTAATAATTCAATCCCTGTAAAACCTGCTCCACAAACAGCGATATTTAAGTCATTAGGATCCTGGGATTGTTTATAGTCCCGCATGTTAGAATTAATAACTTGGTAAATTTTTTGAGCGGTCGGAATATCTTGTAATTTATAAGAATATTCATTAGCCCCTTCCATACCGAAGTTTTCTGAACGAAATCCAAGTGCCAAAACAACATAATCATAAGAAATATCAGCGTGATCGGTAAATTCGACTTTTTTGTTTTCATAATCTACTTTTTTAACGTTAGCTTGAATAAAGTGAACGCTTTCGGGAATAACCGCTTGAATGTCAAAACTGATATCATCAGGTTGCGCAGTGCCCGCAGCAACGCGATAAAGTTGAATGGATTCCACATGTTTTTTATTGCGATCGATTAAATCAATAATAGTTCCCTCAGGAGCTAACTTCGCTAATTTTCTGGCAATACCTAAACCACCATAACCAGCACCTAAAATTACAATATGAGCCATAAATTGATCCTTCCTTCTTCACTATGTAATCTACTTATATTATAAGCTTAATCTTAACTTCTGAAAACCAATATACTGTTATTTTTCAGCACTTAATGATTCTTTTTCAGCTTTTAAACAAGTTCAAAATTTCTCAAGAAATAATTTTGTGTGAGCGATTACGCTAGCGTATAATTTGAATATATAAATGAAAGAGGTGGATTGTATGTATATAATGGCGATTAATGCAGGTAGTTCCAGTTTAAAATGGCAGATCTATGACATGCCTTCAGAAACAAGAATTGCTAAAGGGCTAATTGATCGACTAGGAAAAGAGGATGCGATATTTAAAGCAGAATATGATAATGGGAAGACTTTCAAGTGTCAAGAACCAATTACAACTAAAGAAAAAGCGGCAACCTTAATTTTAACCCGGCTCAAAAGCCTTAATATAGTACAGCGTCTGGAAGATATTAAAGGTGTCGGGCACCGGATTGTTTCTGGTGGAGAGGTCTTTAAAAAGTCTACTGTAATTACAGCAGAAGTTTTATTGCAAATTAGAAATCTTTCGGAATTAGCTCCCTTGCATAATAATATTGAGGCCTATTATGTGAACGTTTTTGCTCAATTATTACCTCACGCAACGCAAGTTGCTGTCTTTGATACCTCATTTTTTACTAGTTTACAGCCAGTTAACTATCTTTATCCCATCGAAACTAAATACTATAGTAAATATGGTGTCCGTAAATATGGTGCTCACGGTACCAGTCACCGTTATGTTGCCAGCAGAACTGCCGAACTGTTACAGCGTCCATTGGCAGATTTGAACCTTATCACTTTGCATCTGGGCAGTGGAGCCTCAATTTCAGCGATTGCCCATGGGAAGCCGGTAGATACTTCGATGGGATTTACTCCTCTAGCCGGCATAATGATGGGAACGCGTTCTGGAGATATTGATCCCTCGATTATGCCCTATATTATGGAAAAAGAGCACTTACATGATATTTCGGATATGATCACTATTTTGAATAAAAAATCGGGCTTATTAGGGGTTTCGGGAGTCTCTAATGACAAACGCGACATTGATGAAGCAGCAGCTCAAGGTAATCAGCAAGCACAATTAGCACAGGAAATGTTTGTTAACCGAATTGTGAAGTATGTGGGTTCTTATTTAGCTTTATTGGACGATAAACCAGATGCATTGGTATTTACTGCCGGTGTGGGCGAAAACGATCAGCCGGTGCGACAGGCTGTTTGTGAGCAACTACAACATTTAGGTGTCAAAATTGATCCGCAAAAAAATCAAGTTAAAGGCCAAGAAGCTGAGATTAGTACTTCTGATTCACCGATTAAAGTTTTTGTAGTCCCGACAAATGAAGAATTAATGATTGCTCGAGATACTTATCAATTAACTGAACCATTAATTAAAGACTAAAAATTAGCTGGGATAAAATCTGGGGAGTTGCAACTTTGTCGAGGTTTGTACTTGTCTGAAAAATATTGATTCATTAAAAGTGAGGTAATTTTTATATGCCGACGATTCGTGATGTAGCTCGCCGTAGTGGCTATTCCATCACTACTATTTCTCGCGTATTAAATCATACCGGATACGTATCTTCGAAAGCTACTAAAAAAATTAAAACGGTTATGCAAGAAATGGACTACGTTCCTAATGCGATTGCTCGAGATTTAAGTAACGGCCGAACTCATAAAATCGGAGTCATTTTGCCACAAATAAAGAACCCATATTTTTCTAAAATTCTGGAAGGCATTATGGAAGCGGCTTTTTCAACTGATTATTCTATTATGCTGTTGCCTTCTAACTATGACGAAAAAAAAGAGCTTTATTATTTAGAACAACTGCGTCGCAAGGAATACGAAGGCCTAATCATTACTTCACATGGATTACCGCTGAAAAAATTAGCTGCCTATAATAAATATGGTCCCATTGTATGTTGTGAAGATCCGGAACAATTATCTTTAGCGGCTGTTTTTACTGATCGTTTAGCGGTATTTGTCCAAATGTTTCAATGGCTGCACGCACAAAAAATCCAATCCATAACTTGCATGTTTTATCGTAATGCTCAAGCTAGTGCAACTACGCGTTTAACCTTGGCTGCTTATCAAAAAGTTTATCAGCAAGAATTAGCACAAGATTTTATTTTAACTAATATTAGGGATGCTTCTAGTGCTTATCAAGCCGTAAAAAAAGTCAATCCGCAAACGCAATATATCTTTACCAATAGCGATAGTAATGCGATTGCGGTTCGACAATATTATTTAGATCATCAAAAATCTTTGCCGGGAATTATTGGCCAAGGCCATGAAATATCAAGTTTTTTGGCAAATTTACCAACTATTGATTACCATTTATCCGAACTAGGCCGCCAAGCATTTCAATTAGTTTGCGCTCAACCCTATGAGACCCAAAAAGTAAAGCTGACGGCAGATTTTATTACTAAATATGATAGTTTAGATGCGATTGCGACAGCGTTATCACCGAAATATTAAGCCGATAGCCAGACTAATGACTTGTGTAAGGGTAATAATAAAAAGATTTTTCACAGCCAAAGGAAAGGTTTGTTTTTTAATATGAACCTGAAAGAATTTTTTAGTATTTTGATAGATCAAGGGTATGACTAAGAAGGTTAAAAGCATTGCCCACGGTAAAATATGCAAAAACATAGAAATAAGTAAAAGTCCATAACCTAATATTAATAAAGCGGCATAGAACCACAGACTATTCGAAACTCCTAAAAAGCGGACAATAGTATGACGTCCTAAGTCAATATCTTCTTGATAATCACAAATATTATTAGCTAATAATAAGGAGCCAATGGCGCATTGTGAAAGACCAGAAGCAATAAAAATCGGAGTCACAAATTGCCAGTTAAAAATAACTGTGGGTACTACATTAATATAAACTGCAATTAAGAAAATAACAAAACCCATCGTAAATCCGGAAAAGAATTCTCCTAAAGGCAATGAATCCAAAGGAAAAGGTCCCCCAGCGTATAAAAATCCTACTGCAAAACAAAAAATTCCTAAAAATAAGAGAATCCAACCTACGCGACTCACTAAATAAATACCGATTAAAGCGGCTACTACGGCCATACTCAAACCCAGCCAACCAACTTTATTGATATCTAAATGATTAACACCAATAACGTTCGTTTGTTGACGAAATTTTTCCTGTCCTGTGGCATTTTTATAATCCCAATAATTGTCATTAATATCAACGGACATGTTAAAGAGCAGCATGGCAATAAAAAATAAACAGGAATTAAGCAAATTTAATTGCTGAAAATGATAAAGCGCATAAAAAGTCCCTAACAAAAAAGGGAAAATGCTGGCGGTTTTGGCTTTAATTTCTACTAGTTCTAAAAAAACTGAGAGTGTCAAAATTGTTTCAATCCTCGTTTCTGTTTTTGATATACTATAATTATAATATTAAAAGAAAAGGTGTAGCAATGATTAATTCTCTGTGGGTCAATATTCCTGAGTTAAATGAGCAATTAGAACAGGTTCAAGAGATTATTTTGCAGCAAATTAAACCTTTAAAAGAACCACTATCGGGATTAATTCGGCAACAAGTTACTAGTGGCGGTAAAATGATTCGTCCGGCTTGTTTATTATTGTTTAATCAGTTTGGTTCTTATAATAATTTAACTCAAAAATTACATGCTGCCGCAGCCATGGAAGTGTTACACTTAGCTACTTTGATCCATGATGATGTTATTGATGGTTCTAATTTGCGCCGCAACGTTCCTACAATTCAAGTTCGCTTAGGTGACCGCAATGCTATCTATGCCGGTGATTATTTATTAACAGTATATTTTGAATTAATTAGTAAAGTGGCCAATAATTTAAACGATGTGGTATTTAATGCCTTAAGTATTAAAAAAATTCTGCAGGGAGAATTGGACCAACTACAAATTAATCATAATTTACAAGCAAGCGTGAAAATGTATTTACGAGAAATTTCGGGCAAAACAGCGCAATTAATTGAATTGAGTGCGCAACTAGGAGCAATTCTGGCTCAGGCAGATGAACATATTGTGCATAAGGCCCGCTTTATAGGGCATAATTTAGGGATGGCTTTTCAGATTCAAGATGACGTTTTGGATTATTTGGGTTCAACCAAAATGGGCAAACCACAATCAGAAGATTTAAAAAATGGTATTTATACTTTGCCTTTAATCTATGCCTTAAATTCTTCTTACGAAGTAAAACGCTTTTTAGAATTACATCCACAGTTAAATAATGAACAAGTCCAGCAGGTAATTCAGATGGTAATTGCAGCCGGTGGAGTACAACAAGCGCAAAATTTGGCTTATAAATACAGCTCCAAGGCCTTAGCATTAATTAAGCAATTACCGGATATTCCGGCCCGCTCTTATCTGCAGGAGCTGACACAAAGATTATTAAAGCGACAACAATAAACAACAGCACAGCTGATTCTTGGAATTTTTAAAACCTTAATCTTAGAAAGAAACTAGGCGCAAGCTATGGTTAAAACAAATCAACATTCCGAAAAAGAAGTACAACAACTATTTTCTAGAATTGCTCCCCAATATGATTCCTTAAATAATGTTATTAGTTTAGGTTTACAAAAAACCTGGCGTCAAAAATTATGGCGACGATTATCTGTTCGGGACGATTTTCATTGTTTGGATTTATGTTGCGGCACGGGTGATTTAACTATTCAAGCAGCACAGCAGCTTGGGCCTAAGGGACTTGTGGTTGGTTTAGATTTTAATCAGGAAATGTTAAATATTGCTCAGCAGAAAATACAACAAGCGGCCGTAAACGTTCCCGTAAAATTACAATATGCTGATGTGATGAGTTTACCTTTTACTGAACAGAGTTTCGATGTTATAACCATAGGCTTTGGTTTACGGAATGTTCCCGACGCCGAGCGGGTCTTACGAGAAAGTTATCGGGTTTTAAAACCGGGGGGTCAATTTGCTTGTTTAGAGATGTCTCAGCCGTCAACAGCTGTTATTAAAATCTTTTGGCAGCTTTATTTAAAAATTTTTCCACGGCTGGCTCAAATTTGCGGGGGCAATTATCGTGACTACCAATATTTACAAACTACTACGCAATCTTTTTTGTCTGCACCCCAATTATTGCAGTTGCTGCAGAAAGTAGGCTTTCAACATTGTAATTATACTCAGTTAACTTGGGGCGCAGCAGCCTTACATTTAGGGAGAAAATAAGATATTTATTCACTAGTAATTTAACTATTTCATAAAAAAAGACACCTAAGAGTGTCTTTTTTAGAGGATTTATTACTAAAAAATTATTTTTAAACTAATTAAGTTTAAAGCCTTGATCCATTTTATATAATTCTCGAAAGTGTTCGTTGGTACGATAAAGCTCCTGTGGTTGACCCTGCATTTCGATTTGTCCTTGATTCAAAAAAATTACACGATCAACATTTTTAATCCCCTGTAAATGGTGCGTTACCCAAATAATAGTTTTGTCAGCTAAAACCTGAAAAATGGTTTGAAGTAAATCATTTTCGGTAATGGGATCTAATCCCACTGTCGGCTCATCTAAGAGCACAATCGGCGCATCCTGCAGCAGGATGCGGGCTAAGGCTAAACGCTGCTGTTCGCCCCCAGAAAAGCGCCGACCGGCTTCTTGTACTGAAGTATCATATCCTTTGGGTAAAGCAGCAATTAAATCTTGCATTTTAACTGCTTGAATAGCGGCCTTAACTTGATCATCGGTTTTATTTTCATTACCAAGTCGAACATTATTGATAATAGAAGTATTAAATAAAAAAGGCTGTTGATTTAAAAAGGCAAATAATTTTTGACGTTCTTCTTGTAAAGCCAGAACGTTGATGTCATTTAGGAGCACTTGGCCTTGTTGCGGAGCCAAATCGCCATTAATGAGCTGTAATAAAGTAGTTTTACCGGTACCACTGGGGCCAATTAAGGCTAATTTTTCACCACGATGAATAGTTTGTTGAAAATCTTTAATAAGAATGGGTGCATCAGCATTATATTCAAACTGTAAATGTTTTAATTGTAAGGTAGTAAAATCTTGTGGTTGCAAGTGTCGTTGTGGCGGTAATTTCATGGGAGTAGGATGTAATTGATTCAAACGAATAACTGAGTCTTTATAAGTAGGATATTCTTCGAAACCTTGACTGATTGGAATGATAGTCTCTCCTACTGGAGCCAGAGCTAAAACAAATGAAGCAACATAATTCGCCCGTTCAGCACTCGTGGTAAAGCAAATGTTAGTAAAAACTAATAATAAAATAAAAATAATTCCTAAGACCGCTTGTAAATAAAAATCCCGTTGCCAGCGAAAATGTTTACTAAAATTTTTGGAAGTATTTAATTGGGCAACTGTTTGTTGTGTTGCTTGTTTAAAGTCATTTTTGCGACCAGATAAAATCCAGTCATTGGCTCCCAGAATATTATCCGTCAAGCTAATGTAAAGTTGATTTTTAAGATTTTTTTGCTTTTGTCTGCGTGCCGCCTCAATTGCTACTGAGACTAAAGGGGCAACTAAAACTTCAATTGCCAACAATAATAATATTAGTAAGCCGAACCATACATCAAAGTAGCCAATGCCAATGACCATAATTAAACAAAGTAAAATGCCGACAACCGTTGGGAACACGGTTCGTAAATAAAGATTTTGTAAATGAGCGATATCTTCGGACAATAATCCCAGAATGTTGCCGGTTTGATATTTCTCATTAAAAAAAGCAGCATCTTGTTCGACAGTTTGATAAAGACGAGTACGTAGTTGCGAAGTCACCCGTAAAACCCAATTGTGACTTTTAAGCCGTTCAACATATTTGAAAACAGGACGGCCAATACCAAAAGCCCGAGTCATCAAAATGGCTGGATAAATCATTAAAATATTATAGGGATGAGTGGCCGATTTATCAATCGTATATCCAGAGGTGAACATCAGTGCACCACCACAAAAAGTGGTTAAGACACCTAGAATAAGAACGGTTGCTAATAAAAATTTATATTGTTTTAGATAAGGTTTAACCCACGTATCATGACGCCACATTATTGATCACCTCGCATATGGGCACTTAATTCATAAAATGGTCCCGCTTGTTCTTGCAATAGTTGCTCAACAGGTCCTTGTTCAACGATTTGTCCATGTTCCATGACTAAAATATAATCCATTTGTTGTAACCAGTGTAAACGATGAGTGGCGAAAATAACCAAATGATCATCAAACAAAGGTAACATAGTTTGTTTTAAAGCATATTCAGTTTCAATGTCTAAATGAGCAGTAGGTTCATCAAAAAGTAAAACATGCCGCTCACTCGCTAAAAAAGACCGGGCTAACATAATTCTTTGCGCTTGTCCACCGGAAATACCGCGGCCTCCTTGACCTACTTTAGTTTCCAGCCCTTGCGGCAGAGAACGGATAAATTCAGTTAAACCCGCTTGTTGAACCGCTTGAATGACAGCCTCGTTGGAGGCCGTTGGCGAGTAAAAACGAATATTATTGGCAATGGTATCACTGAATAAATAAGGCTTTTGCGGTAAATAGGTAAATTGTGTCTGCCAATTATTTTGTCCTAGATGCGGCAATTTTTGTCCATTGAGAATCACTTCACCGCTTTGAGGAATGAGAAAGCCGCTAATTATATCTAATAAGGTAGATTTACCAGCACCTGATTGCCCGACAATAGCAATTTTTTGGTAACCTTGAATATCAATACTAATATTACGCAGATCATTAGGCTGCTTTTGCCCTTCATATTGAAAATTAATTTGACTTAACTGTAAAGTACTGTCCTGACGCCAAGTAAAATCAGTTAAGAGTTCCTTTTGCTTGGTGGTCGGCAAAGCCAAGATTTCCATAGTGGCATTGAAGGCATTCTTACCATTTAAGGTAGCATGAAAATCATTGGCAAAATTACGTAAGGGTAAAAAGTATTCCGGAGCCAAAATTAATGTCACCATAGCCGGATATAAAGGCATATCCCCCTTCATTAAAGCTAAGCCTAAAAATACTGCTAAAATAGCAATCGATAAAGTTGTAAACCAGTCTAAAGCAAACGTTGATAAAATAGCAATTCTTAAAGTGCTTAAAGTTTTTTTTCGGTATTGTTCACTCACAGTATAAATATTATGAGCATATTCCTTACTTAAGCCCAACATCTTTAAAGTCGTCAAGCCGCGTAAAGCGTCTAAAAAATGATTGGATAACACAATATATTCAGCATATTGTGAGTTAGCCTTGTCTCTAGCAGCATAGCCCAAGATAATCATAAATAAGATAATAATCGGAAATACTAGAACTAAAACAATTCCGGAAGTGACATCTTTGAAAAAAATGTAGATGAGAATGATCCAAGGAATGATCATCATGTTCATAAATTTAGAAAGAATTAAATTGAAATAATTATTAATCTCATCCATTCCATCTAAAGCATTGGTTACTATGTTACCCGAGCCAGTTTGAGCAATCATTTGCGGACCGGTGGTATAGATCTTATCCAGTAAGTCTGCTCGGATGTTTTCAGTAGTTTGTGTGGCATATTTATCCAAAATAGCATCTTTCACCCACGTCAAAAAGTGGCGCATTAAAAAGGCCATTATGAAAAAAATTGTTGGTTGAATGATGTGGCTTAAGCTTTGCCGCTGCCAAGAAATGACTAATGCTGTAGCTAAAAATTTGGCTTGTAATAAAATCATAAATGCTTGCAAGACCGTTAGTCCTGCAAGCATTGGAAATAGTGATTTAATTCCTGGTAATTGAAATAGACGCTTATCGATCATTGTTTAACCTATAGCTTTCTTTGTTGAAGGAGTTCTTTTAGCAAAAATAATGTATGACCAAATAAAGTAAATTAAAACAATTGGCAGTAGGATACAAACTACAATCGTCATGACTTTTAGAGCGGTTGGTGATGAAGAAGCATCTTTGATCAGAATATTATGGGCAGGATTAGTAGCTATCATAACTCGTGGGAATAAACCATTAAAAATTAAAATAACCACAAAAGCCAATGACAATCCACTACCAGCTAAACTCCAAGCCTCGTGATGTTTGTAAACTCCCCAAGCGCCTAAAAGCGACATAACAACAATCAGTAAAGTAATTATGGTGCTGGATACTAATTTGTTTTGGAAGAAATCGGTTTGGAAGAAAACTAATAAAGCAAAGACAACTTCACCGACAAATAAAATTGGATACAAGAAGCGGTTTAGATTTTCAGCACGTTCTCTGAGAATCCCAGTGGTAGTTAAACGGACATAATTCAAACCATGAATTAAGGACATTAGCACTCCAGCAATACCGCCGACTAATGATAACCAATTGACAATATCAAAGAAGCCTAAACTCAAATCACCATGAGCATTAATAGGAACTCCTTGAATCATGCTAAAGAAAATCATACACAAAATTAAAGGAGCTAATAAACTGCCGATTACAAAGGTATTGTACCAAAGATGGCGACCACGAGCAGTTTCAGCATGGTTGGCAAATTCAAATGATACGCCCCGAATGATTAAGCCGACTAAGACCAAGAAAAACATAATATAGTAACCGGAGAATAAACTGGCATACCACATTGGAAAAGAAGCAAACATAGCTCCACCCGCAGTTACCAGCCAAGTTTCATTAACAACCCAGTGCGGGCCGATAATATCAAGCATGGTTTGCTTTTCTTCATCAGTTCGAGCGATGATACCACTAGCCATCCCCACACCAAAGTCAAAGCCTTCGAGAAAGAAGAAGCCAACAAACAGAACACAAATTAAAACAAACCAAATAAATTGTAAGGCACTCATTAGTTAAAAGCCTCCTTTGCAAATGGATCAGACCCCAGATGAGAACCAGCAGTAGCACTTGGGCCGGCAATTGCATCTAATCCATGATGTAAGGTCCGCCGTGAATAATAAATCATCACGCCCCCTAAAATGGTAAATAATAAGAAGTAAACAATATTACTAAAGATTAATTGGCCAACAGTTGTTGATGGTGAAACCGCATCAGCAATCGTGTAAAGTCCGTAAACAATCCATGGATAGCGTCCAAATTCAGTAATAAACCAGCCAAAAGTATTAGCTAAGAATGGAACCCAGATCATTAATCCCAAGACATACAAGAACCAGCGCTTGTTAGTAATGGTGTTTTTCTTAGGCCGAGTCCAAATTAATCCAAGAATAGATACCAACAACATTAATCCCCCAAAACCAGTCATGAATCTAAAGCTCCAAAACAGAGTATTGACCGGCACATAGTAATCTTTAATGTTGCGAATGCTTTTACTTTGATTATTGCTGAACTTTTGTTTAAGTTCTTTATTAATAGTATTCATGCCCTTTACAGAGCCACTAGGTTTATGATAAGTAAGCAAACTTAGTACATAAGGAACTGAGACTTCGTGGGTCGTTTTATGATTTTTAGTATCAAAAGTCGCTACAATTTTCCAAGAAGCCGGGGATCCGGTATCATCGTATTCGCCTTCAGTAGCGGCAAATTTCATTGGTTGGTCTTTAATTATTTCTTGGGTTTGTAAATCTCCAGCTAAAATTACGCCGACAGATGCTACTAGACCAACCCATAGACCAAACCGTAAGGATTTTTGAAAGAAAGTGCCATCTTTTTGTTTACGCCATAACGCCCAAGCACTCATTCCGGCTACAACAAATGCAGCTGCACAAAAGGCACCCAAAATTAAATGTGGGAAAACTTTCCAGAGTTGCGGATTACCGACTAATTCAGCAAAACTGCTCATTTGTGCCCGATGAGTCTGTGAATTAATGACAAAACCTGTCGGATGCTGCATGAAACTGTTAGCTGCCAAAATCCAAATTGCTGATAACATTGTTCCAATAGCAGTTAACCAAATAAACAATGCATGAATGCCTGGTTTAAAACGATCCCAGGTAAACATCCAAACACCAATAAAGGTTGACTCTAAGAAGAAGGCTAATAATGCTTCAATAGCCAAAGGTGCTCCGAAAATATCACCCATAAACCGAGAATAGTTAGACCAGTTCATTCCGAATTGAAATTCCTGGATCAGACCAGTAACGATACCAACAGCAAAACTTAAAAGAAAAATTTTGCCCCAAAATTGAGCCATTTTTTTATAAGTTTCATCTTTTTTAACCGCATAAATTGTTTCCATAATAGCAACTAAAAAACCGAGGCCGATAGAAAGCGGTACGAAAAAGAAGTGAAAGACTGTTGTCATGGCAAATTGAAAACGAGCCAGAGACAGCAGTGAAATTCCCATACTCCACATAAATACTCACACTCCTTAAATTTATGTACTTATACATCTCTTATCATACTTGTAAATGGTGGGAATTACAAATTAAAACCGAAGAAAGAATCCCGACAGAGCAACATTTTAAAACAAATTTGAAAATAAATTAATAAAAATATTTAATTCGCTTTAGAACCTTTAACAAAATATGAAACCGCTTATTTGTTCGATTAAAAAAAGTACCAGTAACACTGGCACTTTCGGAGGAGTAAGGATGTGAATACAATTTATATGTTATAATCAATCTCTCAATTGACTACAGCGCTAGTATAGTAATAAATTATGATGAAATTGTGAAGAAAAATTGCTTTAAATTGGTATTTTTTTAAAAATTAACGCTGGCGATCACGAGCCTTAAATTGTCTTTTATAGGTTTTAGGAGGTTGCGGCGCTTTTGGAGGAACATTTTGGCTAGAGTTGGGAGCTGCAGGCATCTGATTTTGCGGCGGATAAGGGGTATTGCCATAATTGTTCGATGGGTAACCATTATTGCCCGGGTTTGATTGTTGAGAAGATGGAATATTATTTTCATAATTAGAATTCGGGGCATAGTTAGGCTGATTAGAGTCCACTGGAGGCTGCGGCGGGTAATAATTATTAGAATTCTGGGGGGGAGTTTGATAATTATTTTGCGGCGGCACCTGGGGTGATTGTTGCTGTTCGGGGGTAGCGGAAGGATTTTGATAGTTATTATAATTAGGAGCGTAGTTATTATAAGAATTATTAGCCGCGTCTAAAGAATTCTGATTATTAGGATAGTTGTTAGAATAATTGTTATTATAGGCCTGGGCTTGATTATTAGGTGGGGCGACAGGCGGGTTCATATTGGACTGTTGATTAGGATAATTATTGGAATTAAAGTTATTAGGTGCCTGGTAATTATTGTCATAGTAACTATTACTATGGGAATTGCCATATTGATCGATTGCCGGTTCAAAGAAATAATCCATAATGATCGTAATAATAGCCATTATTAAACCAATAGCGATTGCCGCCCAAGACCACAACATTAGCCCTGGGAAACGGGTGGCATTAAAAATACCCATAATACCGCCCAGTAGTAAAATAATGAAGCTAATAATCGGGGGCACAATACTAGTGCTGGAATGACAGATAATATAAATAGCTCCAGCTACTAATAAGGCAATTGCCAATAAAATACTGGCAGTTGCCCCTAGATCAGCATAACCTAAGAGCGCTTGAATAAAACTGTCAAATTTAAATTGGATAACAACTATAATTGACATAATTACCAAGACTCCACCAGTTAATAATTTAGTTACTTTCATACGTGGAAAACCCCCTGAAACTACATTTTAAAAATTCATATATCACTACTTAGCATTTTAACGCATTAGCCGCTTTGAAACCAATAATTAATAAATTTTTAAGAAAAAGGCCTGAATTATCCGTAAATTATTGAGAAAAAATGTGTTAGATTTAATTATAAAGAGGTGTAATATTATGAAAATTGGTTTTATCGGTGTGGGAAAAATTGGACAAGCTATCATCAAAGGTTTGTTAAGCTCCCAAGTGAATAATCAGGATATCATGGTTTTGAAAAGTCAGCATCATACAGCACAAAAAGTTGCTCAAAAGTATCATCTTTTCCTAGCCAATGATTATTCCGCTTTAAATGTTAATGAAATAGTAATTGTGGCTGTTCCTCAAAGTGCACTAAAAGCCATTTTAGAACAGTTAAAAGCCCATTATCATGGTTTAATCGTTTCTACTTCTGGAGGAGACTTAACGGCTGTTAATGCTGAATTACCAGTAGATACCAGTTTTGTCAAAGCGGTACCGAATACTCCGGTGCAAATAAATGCCGGAATCACGGCTTTAAGTTTTGCTGATCAAGAATCAGAAACCAATCGTAATTTAGTAATTAATCTTTTTCAAAAATTAGGGCAGGTTTACGTTGTTCCCGAAAAGCTATTAGGAATTTACGGAACAGTTGCCGGTTGTACACCAGCTTTTGTAGATATCATGATGGAAGCTTTGAGTGATGCTGCTGTAATTAATGGTATACCCCGACAGCAATCTTATCAAATTATTACACAAATGCTATTAGGAACAGCTCAATTGGCTCAGAAAACCCAACAACATCCGGGGCAATTAAAAGATGAAGTTACAACTCCGGGCGGGTCCACTATTAGAGGGGTCGCAGAATTAGAAGCTACAGGTTTTCGTAATGCTCTTATTCAAGCAGTTGAGGCTGCTAATAAATAATTCTAATAAATCCCGTAATGATAAGAAGAACTGCATTGTGGGATTTATTTTTTTATTACTCAGAACGAAGAGCAATAGCAGCATTTTTCTTAGCGGCCATTCGCGCAGGGATATGTCCGCCTAAAACAGTTAGGATCGTACTAATAATAACTAAGATAACAGCATGGAGCGGATTAAGTTGAGCAACGTGAGTCAGGTTGGTTAAATTATATAAAATAGCATTAGCTGGAAAAGTTAAAAGCCAAGCAATAACGATACCGAGGATGCCGGATCCTAAGCCCAGAATAGTAGTTTCAGCGTCAAAGACACGGGTAATATCTTTTTTACGAGCACCCAAGGCTTTTAAAACACCAATTTCTTTAGTACGTTCAATTACGGAAGTATAAGTAATGATAGCAATCATAATAATTGATGTAATTAAAGAAATAGCTGCAAAGCCTACAAGGACGTAAGTAATAGCGTTCATTAAGCCGCCGGTAATACTGGTAATGTTACCAGCTAAATCGTTATAAATGACAGTTTGAGCTTTAGATTTTCCACGATTGTAACGGTCAAGATAACTAGTAATATGATCTTTTTCATCGAAGCTGTTAGGATAAATTTGAATCATGCTAGGAGTTTTGCGGCCGCCTAAAGTGGTTAACAAAAGGGCTTTTTGCTCACTGTTCAATTGCTCATTAGTTAAAACGTTGATCGAACTGCTTTTTTGGGCTTGCACGATAGCGGAATTTTTATTAAGCTGCATTACTTCTTTAGTCAAATGGTCAGAATAAGCGAAACCACCTGCTAATAAGCCGTCGGAATTTTTATTGGAGGTACGTAAAATACCAACTACTTTTAAAGTTTTAGTTTTTGGAGCCTGGGCCAGCTGTTGATAGTTTTGATTAGGAATAAAGTTTCCTGTCGGCAGCTTTGTATAAAAATCATCATTAGCCACTAGTTTGATTTTAGTTTTGAGAATTTGATCAGGGTCTAGTTTTTCTTTATTTTGAAAAGTAAAACCAGCGTTTTTCAGTGCATCTAAGTTAACCGCATTTTGTTTATTGGCAATCAGGACAATTTCATTTGCTTTCTGCGGATAACGACCAGCTAAGACATGATAATTTTTGCGTAGAAAAGTTTGGCGACCATTGCGATTTACCGGATAAACACTGCCGCCGACACCGACACTAGCCGACATGAGATTTTGCGAATTATTAATAGTGTCGTTACGAGAAACTGCAAAAGTTATGGGACGATACTTGCCGTGAACTTGCCGCAGTAAGTTAAATCCAGTTGTATAAGTCAAAGCAATATTGCGCGCATCGGTTGCATTAATTTGATTAACGTAACGTACATAAGCAGGAGTAATCTGATTAAAATGTTGTGCGGCGTTAACCGGATTGACTTTGGCGATGACACGATTATTTTTAGGAAATGATTTATTGCTGTTTTGATTAGCTTCACTTTGATACTGCTTGGAATCTGAAGTGACTTGAGAAATGGTAACCGGAAATTGAGACAAGGCCTCAGCTTGAGTTTTATCAATTTGTTTTTGAAAACCATTAGACAAAGCTAAGACGATACCAATACTGATAATACCAATACTGGAAGCCAACATGGTTAAAAAGGTCCGCCCTTTTTTGGTAATAATATTGGTAAAGGAGAGTTTTAAAGCAGTAGCAAAACTCATTTTTGTACGTCGCGGATGGAAACTTTCCGAGTCCAGAACTGTTTGTTCCGGGTTAGAGTCAGTTAAAATTTTACCATCGGAAAAGTTAATAATCCGATCAGCATACTGTTTTGCTAACTGTGGATTATGGGTAACCATAATAACTAAACGATCTTGAGCCAACTCTTTAATTAGAGCCATAATTTCTTGACTAGTATTAGTATCTAAAGCACCTGTCGGCTCATCAGCTAGTAAAATTTGAGGATCGTTGGCCAAAGCCCGGGCAATGGCAACTCGTTGCAATTGACCACCTGATAATTGGCTAGGTTTTTTATGGATGTGATTTTTCAATCCAACGCGGGTGAGAGCTTCTTGTGCCCGCTTTTTTTTCGTAGCTGCATCAACACCACTCAAAGTCATGCCTAAAGTAACATTGTCCAAAATATTTAAATGGCTGATAATATTATAATCTTGGAAAATAAAGCCTACAGTATTATTACGGTAAGCATCCCAATCTTGTTCTTGAAAGTTTTGGGTGGATTTGCCATTAATAATGAGATTACCTGAATCATAGCGATCTAAGCCACCGATGACATTTAGCAAAGTAGTTTTTCCAGAACCTGATGTCCCTAAAATCGCTACAAATTCACGATCACGAAAATTCACATTGACGTCATCGAGTGCTTTAGTGGTAGTATCTCCGACTTGATAATATTTTTTTAAATGTTGTAAATTCAGCATGGCTGATCACCTCATACACTTCTTAGTTAATATCATAACAGACCAGAGGGTAAAAAGAGAGTTAATAAAGTTGTGAAAACAAAATTTTCCCATTTCCAACTAATGACATTTTATACAGCTGTCTCTAAAAAAGAAGAAAGTAGCAAAATCTTTTTGATTTGCGCTACTTTCTTAAATTATCACCAATTTATCTTATATAATTTTTAAATTAAAACGGATATAAACTAATTACCACCATAATTTTACTAAGGCCTGAGTACCTAAATCGCCTAATTTCTTGTCATCAACTAATTTTTCGTAGAGTTCTTTCGCCTGTTTTGTAGCTGGTAAATCAATTTTCATTTCCGCAGCTGTATCTAGGGCAATCCGTAAGTCCTTTAAGAAATGTTTACTGAAAAATCCCGGGTTATAATCACCCTTTAAGATCCGGGGGCCATAGTTAGTTAAACTCCAATTAGCTGCACTGCCGGCACCAACAGTTTCTAAAACTTTATTTAAATCTAAGCCGGCAGCTTTAGCGTACACTAACATCTCACTCATACCAGTCATAGTACCGGCAATCATAATCTGATTAGCCATTTTGGTATTTTGGCCGGCACCGGCAGGACCAAAGAGTTGGGCTTTAGAGCTGACAGCTTGAAATAAGGGTTGAAGTTTGTCAAAGGTCGCTTGTTGGCCACCGACCATAATGGTTAAAGTACCGTTTTTGGCACCAATATCACCACCAGATACTGGAGCATCTAAAACTTGAGCACCCTTTTTTTGACCAGTTTGAAAAATTCTTTGCGCTAATTGGGGTTTAGAGGTAGTCATATCTACCAGAATTTTATTTTGAACATCGGCTTGAAAAATACCTTGACTGTCATAATAAACCTGTTCGACATCTTGGGGAAAGCCTAACATTGTAAAAATAATATCAGTTTTTTCAGTTACTTCTTGAGGGGTAGCACACCAGGTAGCTCCAGCGGCAACCAAATTATCAGTTTTAGCTTTAGTTCGATTATAAACCCAGAGCTCATAACCAGCTTTTTGCAGATTAGAAGCAATGGCATTACCCATAACACCAGTTCCAATAAAACCCAGTTTCATTTAAAAACCCTCCTTATACACTTGCCTTTTTTTGAATTTGAGAAAACAATAATACTAAGATAATAATAACACTCAAAGTGATCATTGCCCAAAAAGTTCCTATTAAATTATTGCTGCTAAAAATTGGAGCAGTATATTTAAAGAACCAAGCAGAAAAGGCAAAGCCTAAACTAGTTAAAGCCGAAAAAGTTCCCATGACAATGGGGTAAACTTTCGCGGAAGCTAAATTAGATAGAAGAAAAGGAATAGTAATTAAAGCAATAGATCCACCGGTACCGATCAAAAATGCCGCTAGCGCACTGGTCCAAAAAGTATGCACATAAATTAGAATTACTGCTCCTAAAATAATTGAACTAAAACCGGCAGCTAAAAGATAATGACCAAAAGTTTTACGATAAACACTAATTCCAATACCAGCGACAATGGAAGCTGCGCGTACGAATAATAAAGCTTTGCCAGCAGTACTAGGGCCACCAATATGATAGTAATGCAGATACAGCGCCATTTTGTTGGTCATGACAGCAACCAAAACTTCCACCAACATAGAGATAATAACTAAAGCAATGATTAAACCCCATTGATTCTTTTGGGAAACATTCATTTTATTATTAGTGACCTCATTATCAGTCGGGTGAATATTGGGTACAAATAAAATTGCTAAAATTAACGCGATAATGGTAATAGTGTAGACATAGTAATTATGCAACCAACTAATATTGGCTAAATAGCCGCCTATAACAATCCAAACCATCGCAAAACCATCTTCTAAAGCTACGTTAAAGCCAAATTGATCCGATCGCCGTTCACCTTGATAAGCTGCAGCTGATAAACTAGGCAAAACAGTAGTGATAGCACCACTACCTAAGCCCACTATTAAGGCAAAAATAATTAATTGCGAAACATTTTGATGAATCCACAGAGGTAATAAGCCGCCCGCAGCTAAGAGTGATAAGCCCAAAACAGCAGCTTGTTTATAGGTAATGCGCGTTAGAATAAAGCCAAAAATAAAAGAAGCTACCATAGAAGCTACATCACCAATGGAAGCAATCGATTCTACCTGAGTAGGATCAGCCTGTGGAAATGATTGCTGAATTTTGACTAGCGAAGGGGCCATGATTGAATCTAACCGAGTTACACTAGTAAGAGCGATAATACCGACTAAAGTTGTCCAACTTTTTAATTTACGGGACAAGAAAATTCCTCCTTAAATTAAAAAAACTGCCCTTAAAAAAGAGCAGTTTCTAAGTTTTATTTTTTAGTTATCATTGCCGAAAAGAGATAACAGACTTAAGAATAAATTAATAAAATCTAGTACCAAATTGACAGAAGCTACTAATGCGATCGCTCCTAAATTAGCTCCTTGACTTTGATAATAAATTCTTTTTAAATTTTGCGAATCCCAAGCAATTAAACCAAGAAATAAAATTGTGGTCACAGCACTAATAATTAACATCATAATAGTGCTTTTAAATAGTACCAAATTTAAAATAGATACAATAATGACAGCAATTAAGCCTGTCATTAATGTTCTGCTCCAAGTCATTAAATCAGTTTTTGTTACATAGCCGTAACCAGCCATCACTATAAAAGCAATGGCGCTCATACATAAAGCTTGAACGATACTTTTAGCAGAATAAGAATAGAAAATAGGAACGCCTAGTATCGAAAAAGCAGCTAAAAAGGCCAAATAACAGACAAAAGTTAAAAAATAAGAACGTTGAGCAAAACGTTGACAGAGGCTTAAAAAAACTAAAGGAACTGCAACAGCTAAAATAGTAAAGAGAATCTGGTGCTGAGCGCCCCAAGATAGTAGCGGAACCGTGAATGCTTGATTTTTAGCCAAAGCGAAAGCAGCTAAGAGCCAAAAAGTAATTCCTAATCCCGTATACAGATAAACTAATGATGTAAATTTAGAAAGAGCCTTATCTTTCACTCGTTCTATTGCCGGCATACAAAAATTACCTCCAATTTCAACAAAATAATAATTTCCAAAGAAAATTCTCTTCTTTCCATTAAATCATATTTACTTCAATTTACAAAGAAAATAGCTTGTGAGACTAATGAAAAGGCGAGAAAGTCTTTTGCAATGTAATTTATCACTAAAAAATATTGCTGTCTAATTACAGTTGTTTTTGATGTTAACAGTTTAGAAAATGTGTTGATTAATCATCGATTACATGTACATATATGTTAAATAAATGGCACATTAGCTTTAAAATAGCAATAATTTTATTATTTAAACATGTATATACAAGTATGATATAATAATTTAAAAAGGAGGCTTGATATATGGTAGTTTGCAAGTATTGGCAAATTGCACAAGATTTATCTGAGAAAATAAAGCATGGACAATATGCTACGGGGGAATTGCTGCCTAGTGAAACTGATTTAACCCGCCTTTATAACACCTCACGTGAAACCATCAGAAAAGCGCTTGCTGAATTAAGCGTAGCTGGTCTGATTCAAAAAGTTAAAGGTAAAGGCTCTATAGTTTTGAATACGGCGCGTTTTGCTTTTCCCGTTTCTGATATTGTAACTTTCAATGAATTGAATCAAAGTGAGCAAATGCGCGCTCAAACTAAAGTATTACAGCTAAAAAATCAGCAACTACCTGCAGACATCAGTTCACGAATGCGTTTAAGGCAGCCGCCAGCTACTTTTATCCAGCGTTTGCGAATTGTTAATGAAGAACCGGTAATAGTGGACGAAGATTATATCTTAAAAAAATTTGTGCCTGTAATTACTGAAGAGCAAGCACAAAATTCATTATATTCTTATTTTGAAAATGATTTAGGCTTAAAAATAGCGTATGCAACGAAAATGATTACTGTAGAAACTGCCCCAGCAGATATTACTAAGCTTTTAAAACTGGCGACTACAGATTTAGTAGTTTTTGTTCGAAGTCTTACTTATTTACAAGATACATCCTTTTTTCAATATACTATTTCCATGCATCGTCCTGATAAGTTTAAATTTGTGGATTTTGCACATCGTAAAAAATTGTAAGGAGGTTTTTCTGTGGATTTTAGAGAGCAAGTCATTTATCAAATCTATCCCAAGTCTTTTTATGATAGTAATAATGATGGTATTGGTGACTTACCGGGAATTATTGCTAAAATACCTTATTTAACCAGATTAAATATTGATATGATTTGGTTTAATCCATTTTATGTTTCCCCCCAGAATGATAACGGCTATGATATTTCTGATTATTATGCCATCGATCCTAAATTTGGGACTATGGCTGATTTTGAAGAGCTGGTGCGTAGATTGTCCGCTCATAACATCGGAGTAATGCTAGATATGGTGTTAAATCACTGTTCTACAGAGCATGAGTGGTTTCAAAAGGCAGTAGCAGGAGATAAAAAATATCAAAAATTCTTTTATATCCGCGAACCCAAGGCCAACGGTGATTTACCTAATCACTGGACTTCCAAATTTGGAGGTCCTGCTTGGTCTTCTTTCGGAGATACAGGTAAATATTATTTACACCTGTTTGATTCATCTCAGGCAGACCTTGATTGGCATAATCCCCAAGTACGTCAAGAATTATTCCGAGTTGTCAATTTTTGGCGGCAAAAAGGAGTAAAGGGCTTTCGTTTTGATGTTATAAATGTTATTGGTAAAGACGAAAAACTTCAGGATGCACCTGCGGGAATTGATAACAAAACTATGTATACGGATACCCCAATTGTGCAACAATATCTGCAGGAATTAAATCAAGCAACTTTTGGCCAAGACAAACAGATAGTAACCGTTGGAGAAATGTCTTCAGCTAATATCGAATCTTCTATTATGTATACCAGAGCTGATCAACATCAATTAAATATGGTCTTTAACTTTCATCATTTAAAAGCTGATTATCAAAATAATCAAAAATGGACGAAACCTCTGTTTGATTTTTCCAAACTGAAAAAAACCCTTAATACTTGGCAACTCCGGATGAATCAAGAAGGCGGGTGGAATGCTTTATTTTGGAATAATCATGATCAGCCATGGGCCTTAAGCCGGTTTGGTGATCCAATAAATTATCGAGAGAAATCTGCAGAAATGTTGGCTACTAGTATACATTTATTGCGTGGAACGCCTTATATTTATCAAGGTGAAGAAATTGGGATGATTAATCCTGATTATCGGACTATCGAAGACTACGTTGATGTAGAAACCAAAAATGCTTATAAAAAATTATTAAAAGAGGGCTGCTCCAAACAGCAGGCATTAGCAATTATTCATGAAAGATCACGCGATAATAGTCGCACACCCATGCATTGGGATGCCAGTCCTAAGGCTGGTTTTACTAAGGGACAGCCGTGGTTACGTCCTACTGGACAGCAGCAAATAAATGTTGCCGCAGAATTAGCTCATGGGGAAATTTTTAATTATTATCAAAAATTAATTAAGTTACGTAAAACTTATCCTGTAATTGTTCAGGGTGATTATCACCCCTTAAATTTGGATCATCCACAAGTATTTGCTTATGTGCGTAAATATCAACGACAAGTCCTTTTAGTTTTCAATAATTTTTTTGCTCAACAGACGGTTTTTAAAATACCTCTTCTGTATCAACAACAACCAGCACAGGTACTAATTAGTAATTATCACTTGCATTTAACTACAATACCTTCAAAAATTACGTTACGTCCTTATGAAGCTGTAGCCTGTTTGATTTCTAATTAAAACTATGACTATATAAAAAATCCCATAATATTAATTACGGGATTTTTTATATAGGTTAGATCTCACTTGATACATCAATTTCATCTAACGGAATAATTTTAGTATGATGTTTCCATTTATAACCAAAGTACAAAATTAAAACTAACGGAACACTAATATAAGTAATACCAATCTGCTGCCAATCCCATTTAACAAAAGCTTCAATATTTTGGCCGCCGATGACAATAATACAAAGGATTAAGGCAATAATAGGTCCCAAAGGGAATAATTTTGCATGATATTTTAATTCGCTTAATTGATGGCCTTGTTTAATAAAGGCGCGCCGAAAGCGATAATGACTCAGAGCAATCCCTACCCAAGCAATAAAACCAGTTAAGCCTGAGGCAGCTACCAACCACATATAAATTTTTTGCCCAAAAATACTAGTAGTAAAAGTCAGCAGAGAAACAAGAATCGTTGCTAATAAGGCATAAAAAGGAATACCACCTTTAGTGGTCTTAGCAAAAATTTGTGGAGCATATTTATCTTGAGCTAAAGAATATAGCATCCTTGTCGAAGCATAAGCTCCAGAATTAGCTGAAGATAAAACGGAAGTTAAAACCACAGCATTCATAAAGCTGGCAGCAAAAGCTAATCCGGCTCTTTTAAAAACTAAAGTAAAAGGTGAAACGGCAATATTTCCATTAGCAGCACTCAGTAAATTAGGACTGGTGTAAGGAATCAGAGCAGCAATAACAAAAATGGAAAGAATGTAGAATAATAAAATACGCCAAAAAACATCATTAATGGCTTTAGGAACAGCCTTTGTCGGATCTTCCGACTCACCAGCTGTTACACCAATTAATTCAGTTCCTTGAAAAGAGAACCCGGCAATTAAAAAGACATTAATAATTGCAGGAATACCACCAACAAAGGGGGCTTTTTTGTAAGTGAAATTTTTTAAACCAACGGCAGGACCATTCATAATCCCAAAAATCATGGCAAAACCAATAATTAAAAAGATAATGACGGTCGTCACTTTAATGATAGAAAGCCAGTATTCCGTTTCTCCAAACGTGGAGACTGTAAGGGCGTTAATGAGAAAAATTACTATTAAAACTAATAAACTCCAGATCCACCCAGGAGATTTCGGCAGCCAATATTGAATCAGTAAAGCTGCTGTAGAAATATCCACGGCAACAGTAATTGCCCAGTTAAACCAATAATTCCAACCCATGGCAAAGCCTAAAGCCGGATCAACATACCGGGCATTATATGTAGCAAAAGAACCCGAAACCGGCAAGTTAGTCGCTAGTTCGCCTAAACTAGTCATTAAAAAATAAACCATTAATCCCATTGCGATGTAAGCGACTAAACCGCCGCCAGGACCCGCTTTGGAAATAGTAGAACCTGACGTCATAAATAACCCGGTTCCAATACAACCGCCTAAAGCAATCATTGTGACATGGCGGGTTTTTAAATTACGTTGAACTGAATTTGTTTGCGACATGTATCATTCTCCCTTTTCGATAAGAAGAACTCTAAAAACGATTAAAAGCCTCTTTTATTTAAGAGGCCGTGTAAAACAATCGTCGATAGCGCTCCGCAACCTTTTAGTTGCGACAGTCCTAGGCTTATTTAGTCTAGTCCCAATTAACTACTGATGCTACAGTTGTTAATTTCGGCCTAAAATCCTTTGAATTTGCTTCATAGATATAGCATTATCTTCACAAATCTACTAATAAGTTAGGCAACCTCTTCTTAGATTATACAAAATAATTTTAAAGTAATTCTGAGTAAAGTCAAGATTGTATTACAAAGAGCACCTGTATACGAAAATTATCCTTAATAAATTGGTACTGAGGCTAGCTCTAATCAGTTTTTCTACAATGCCAGCTTTATCACTTCATTGATTTTCTTCTGACTTATAAAGCTGGCCTTGATTAAAATAACCGGCCAATTTTATTTTTAACCTATTTTATGTGTTAAGTTTTGCTTAAGCAAGATTTTGGCTATATTATTGAAAGGAATTTTTATAATATAATTAACTAAATAATTATTTTAGGTGAAACTATGAAAAAAACACAAGCTTATAAATTAGCTATTCGCGCTATTTTGATTGCTATTATTTTAATTCAATCGTTAACTCCTTTTCTTGGTTTTATTCCCTTAGGTTTAGTGAATATTACTATTATTCATTTAACAGTAATTGTGGCGGCAATTATTTTAGGACCGGCAGATGGAGCCTTAATTGGCCTAATTTGGGGAATTGGGACAATTATTAGGGCGTATACGGCGCCAACGAGTCCTCTTGATACTATGATTTTTACTAATCCGGTTATCGCTGTTTTGCCACGAGTCTTAGTAGGATATTTAGCAGGAGTAGTTTATCGATCCACCAAAGCGCACATCAATTCTCAAACAGTAAGGATGGCTGTAGCTGCTGTGATCGGATCATTGACTAATACAATAACGGTCTTAGTTTTAATGCGTGTATTTTTTGCCTCTGCATTAGTCAGCGTCTATAAAGTAGCTTCGAGTGCTCTAAACGGAATTTTGCTGGCCTTAGTTGCGACTAATGGCCTTCCGGAATGCTTAGCTGCTGCGGTGTTGGTGCCTTTAATTTGTAAAGCAGTTTTTCGGGCTAATAGATTTTTAGAAAATTAATTATTTTTTGTGAAAAGTCGCCAACCGGTAATTCCAGTTGCAATGACACAAATAAGGCAAGAAATAAAGAAAACTGTATGCATGCCATAAATAAAAACTTCCGGATGTTTGGGTAAGTAATTAGTAACATGCATACCCCGATAGTGACTCATAGCAGCAAATAAAATGGTGGTGGCGCTAGAAATACCGATTACCATTCCTAAATTACGGGCAAGCGAGTTAATACTACCAGCAATGCCTAAATCTTTTTGTGCTACCGAACTCATAACTAATGAATTATTTGGTGAACTAAAAATACCATTGCCTAAACCCATTAGCGCAACACTAATTATGAACAGCCAGATGGAAGTGTGCAGATTACAGAGAGTATAGCCGATTTGACTGAGCAGAATAAAAATTAAACCGATAAAAGTAATCAGCTTAGGACCAATTTTATCCGAAGCACTACCGGCTAATGGGGCAGCAATGACTTGAATGATAGGGAAAACCATCAAAATATAACCGGTTTGATTGGGTGGTAATTGACGGGCATTTTCTAAGTAAAAAGGTGTTACTACATTAAAGAAGAAATTAGTAATAAAAATAAGCAGAGCACAGAGTAAACTAAGTGAAAAATTGAGATTTTTAAACAGACTAAAGGAAAGTAACGGAGAAGTTTGGCGAAGTTCATTCTTAATGAAAATAGCGAACATAATCAAAGCAAAAATAAACAAGAGCAGAATACTAATTTGCTTAAAACCTATTTGTTGGCCCAGAAAAATCCCCCCAAAAAAAGCAATAATCGTCATGGCAAAACTCGCAGCGCCTAATTTGTCTAGTGCGCCGTGATTGATGGTAATATCTGGCGGAAAGACAAAATAACCAACGATAATTGCTATTAAACCAATAGGGACATTAATCCAAAAAATAAAACTCCAATTAAAATGGGCTAGCAGTAAACCGCCAATTCCGGGTCCGGCAATTGAACCCAAGGCCACAAAAGAGCCGATAAGTCCTAAAGCCTTACCCCGTTGAGTTTTCGGGAAAATTTCGGTAATAATACCATTATTAGTGGCCATCGTCATAGCGGCACCAATAGCTTGGATGATTCTGGCTATCAGTAGAAAGATTAAATTAATTCGCCAGCCGGATAATAAAGATCCGAAAATGAATAAAAGCGTTCCCCACCGAAATATTTTAATTTTACCCCAATTATCACTGAGTTTACCGAAGAACAGTAAGAGAGAACAAATAATAATTAAATAAAGTGAAACTACCCATTCAGCCTGATTCATCGGAATATGCAAATCACGGCTGATTATGGGCAAAGCAATATTAACAATACTGCCATCTAAAGTAGACATAAAAGTAAACAAACCCACCGCAGTTAAAATAAGCCAGCGATGTTTTTGAACTGAGACATTATCTTGGTAGCTGGGAGTTGAACTCGTCATTAACTTGACTCCTTTACGTTGGAAAGTTAACGCTTATTATATACACACTGCAACCGGAAAAAAAGTATTTTTGTTACTATTTGGCTGAATTATCGTTAATTAAGAGCCTGGATAAAACGTGCAAAGGCTAAATGCCCGCGTTTGTCGTCTTTGAAGACACCAGCATCTTCTAGAACCCGAGCAAAAATTTGCCCTAAAGATTTTTTAATAATTTCATCTACATTATTCGGGGTAATTAAAGTAGTTTGCTGCAATTGTTGCGCCCATGGTAAATGGTAATCGGCAATCTGATTAGGCTGCTGTAACAAAAATTTTTTCACTTCTAATAATTCTGGTTGTAAGCGCCCAGGAAGAATGGCCCGACCCATAACTTCAATCAAACCAATATTTTCTTTTTTGATATGTTGGACATCTGCATGGGGATGAAAAATACCATCTGGATACTGCTTTGAAGTTTGATTATCCCGCAAAACTAAATCAATCACCCATTGTTGTGATGAGCGATAAACAATGGGTGTAATGGTATGGTGGGCTACATTACCGGACCACGCGCGCACTGCTACTGTTTCATCTCTATAATGCTGCCATTGGGTGAGAATCTGCTGGCTGGCTTGAATCAGAGGACTAATCTCGTCACTAGTTAAACGAATCGTACTTAAAGGCCACTGAACAATGCCTGCTTGAATATTGGGAAAAGCGTTCATGTGAAATTTTTTTCGTAGAGGAGCCTGCATCATCGGGAAAACATGGCGCCCGCCTTGATAGTGGTCGTGACTTAATACTGAACCACCTACGATGGGTAAATCAGCATTGCTGCCGACAAAATAGTGCGGGAATAATTGGACTATTTCAAATAAATTAGAAAACGTCAGACTATCGATATGCATCGGCCGTTGCGTTTGTGAGAGGAAAATGCAATGCTCGGGAAAATAAGCATAAGGAGAATATTGAAAACCCCAAATTTCTCCTCCTAAGTTTAAGCGAATAATGCGGTGATTAGTACGAGCTGCAAAATCGGCGCGGCCTAAATAACCTTCGTTATCCATACACAGTTGATCTGCAGGATAAGTGTGGGTGGTTTGCCGGCTGGCGCGGGCAATTTTTTGAGGATCTTTTTCTGGTTTGGCTAAATTAATAGTAATTTCTAGTTCTCCATATTTAGTCTGCGTATTGTAAGAGATATTTTTAGCATTGGCTGCAGTTTGAATATAATTATTCTGCTGACAAATTTGATAAAAATAATCAGTAGCTGCTTGTGGGCTGATTTGATAAAAATTCCAAAAAGCAGCATTTATCTGACTGGGGCGGGGAGTATATAAGTCTGTGAGTTGAGCGGCTAAAATATCTGCTGCCGCCTTAGTTTTATTAATTTTATGATTACTTTGCGCACTTTGAACTAAGGCATGCACTAATTCTAGTAAATTAAGCTGCGCGGTCAGTGCTTGCAAATTCTTCTCTCCGACTAAAGCGTAGATTTTATTAATTAAGTAAGTACGGTCTAAAGGTTCAAAGTTACGATGTTGGGCAATAATTTGATCTGCAAAAAGTTGAGCTAAATTTTTCAATATTCCAGTCTTCTTTTTAATTAAGTTTGTGTGGTCCAGAAACAATTTTGGCAGGATAAAAAGCAGCAGGATAGCCGATTTGTGCTTGATAATCAGTATTGACTGCTTGTATAAAATCTTGCAAATGGTTTTGCTGAACTAAAGCTAAAGCACAGCCCCCAAAACCGGCCCCAGTCATACGGGCGCCTAAAGCACCATGGTGCCAAGCGCTATGAACAAGAGCATCTAATTCACGACCTGTTACTTCATAATCATATTCTAACGAAATATGAGAAGCATTGAGAAGACGTCCAAAAGTCCGTAACTGCTTATTTTTCAAAGCACAGGCTGCCTGTTCAGTGCGCTGATTTTCAAAAACGGCATGTCGAGCCCGTTTAATTAAGATTTCATCTTGAAGCGTATAAGTATAAGTATCAAATTGATCTTTAGTTAGGTCTCCTAGATTGGCCAACGGAATAACTTGTCGAATACGATGCAGTGCTTCTTCACATTCTTGACGGCGCTGATTATATTTTGAATTGGTTAAGGTTCGCTTTTTATTAGTATTCATAATCACAATTTGATATGATTGTAAATTAAGCGGTATCATTTCATATTTCAAAGTATTAGTATCTAATAAAATAGCGGTGTCTTTTTGTCCGAAACCGACAGCAAATTGATCCATGATTCCTGATTGAACACCAATAAAATCATTTTCTACTTCTTGTCCCATCTGTACTAATTCTAAAGCGGTAGCCGAATTGGGAAAATAGTCACTGAGAATTTTGCCAAATAACATTTCAATTGAAGCTGAAGAAGATAAGCCTCCACCTGCTGGAATATTACCCGCAATAAGAATATCAAAACCATGGGTTAAGTTGTAGCCGTGTTTTTGCCAAAAATTAAACATTCCTTGCGGATAATTGATCCAAGCATTAGGTTGGTAATGTAATTGCTTCAGATTAAAAGAAGCAACACCCTGATCTGCAAAATTGGCCGAATAAAGCCGCATAGTTTGATCAGAGCGCGGTTTTACAGCAGCATAGGTGCCAAGGCTGATGGCACAGGGAAAGACTTTACCGCCGTTATAATCTGTATGTTCCCCGATGAGATTAATTCGTCCGGGGGCAAAATAATAGGCACAGGGTTGGGTGTGATAGATTTTACTAAACTCTGTTTGGAGATCCGAAAGCGTGAGTTCCGGTTTAGCCGTATTCATAATGAAATTCTCCTTGTAATAAAATAATATGACAATACAATCTCCATTATAGCTATTGTACGGATAAGTAATTCAAGATTTTGCAAGAATGCTGTATTTTTTAAAAAATTATTGATGTGAGACTTAATGAAAATTTATTATCTGTAACTGTGATCTGGTGATTTTTAAGGTAGAATAAGCGTAAGTGTAATGCTATTGCTTAATTATTAGAAAGGAGAACAACTGAGTGACGCTCCCAAAAAAGTGGTAATTCAGTTAAACTAAGATGAAAAAAAAGACTCTTTCAGTTAATCGTTATCATTCCTCGTTGGTTTTACAATTAAGGAATCAGTGGTCTGTACAAGTATCTTTTAAAGCGGCGAATATTTTTCATGTGGTTTACTATCAAGGTCCTTATCCCAGTCATCAACCTTCCATTTTAAAAAATAATGTAGTCGATACTGGCGGTGATAGAACTATTGCTACCGGTCATTTAGATACGAAAAAAGTAATTCCCTTTATTGAAACTTTACCTCTGCAACACTTTCAAGTACAGTCTCAAAAAGATGGTTATCTGTTACAAACTAAAACTCTTACTTTAAAAATTACTACTACAGGTCAGATTACTTGTTTCACTGAGCCCAAGCACCAGTTATTATTTACGCAATTGCCACCGCAACAACAGTGCGATCATCTGCAAGCAGTAATTAAGGTAAATGATGCTGCGGCACATTATTTTGGTGGCGGTATGCAAAATGGTCATTATGACCAAACTGGTCGGATTTTAAAGATTGAAAATCTCAATGATTGGCTGGAGCGGGGAATAACTTCGCCAGTGCCTTTTGTGTGGTCAACTGCGGGTTTTGGTATTGTTAACAATACTTATAGTAAAGGTTATTATGATTTGCAACAGCCTCAAACAATGATTGTCAATTTTGTTGATGATAAATTGGATACTTATTATTTGCTGGGAAAAAATCCCCAAGAAATTTTACAGTCCTATTTTCAATTAACCGGCTTACCGCTGCTACTACCCAAATTTGCCTGGTATCCAGCACATTTGAATGCCTATAATCGTGATATTTGGGTGGAGGTGACGGCCAATTCGGCCGGGGCGCGGCTGTTTGAAGATGGTAAATATTATAAAGAATATCAGCCAGTGAACCCGAAAAGTTTTAATGAACAGCGTGCTGGGCAGATTCAGATTGGCCAACAAAATTTGGTACCTGCTGTTCGGGGGAATGGGGAAGTCAATTTTATTCGAGATAGCCAAGGTCAGCTCAACTGGAAAAAAGAATCTTTAAATGGGGAAAAGGATAATTATCAATTTTCGGCTCGACAAATTATTGAACGCTATCGTCAACATCAGATGCCTTTAGGCTGGTTTATACCCAATGATGGTTATGGGGCCGGTTATGGTCAGACCCAGAGTTTAGATCAAAATATTTTTAACTTAAAACAATTTTCCCAATTTGCCAGCCAATACGGTGTAAAAACCGGTTTATGGACACAGGAAAATTTGCATCCCCAAAATCCGCTCCATCCCACAGCCGATGAACGGGACCTGCAAAAAGAAGTAGACCAAGCCCAGATTGCTGCAGTTAAGACTGATGTGGCTTGGGTAGGCAGCGGTTATCAGGCGGGAATTAATGCTTTATATGATACTATTTTTTATTTGCGCAAATATGGTCATAATCAACGACCGTTAGTTTTAACCGTTGATGGCTGGGCAGGCACGCAAAAATATGCAGCAGTTTGGACAGGAGATCAGGCTGGAGGGACCTGGGAGAATATTGGTTATCAAATTCCCACTTACCTGAGTAGTTCTTTATCAGGATTAGCTAATGTTGGTAGTGATATTGATGGGATTTATGGCGGAGGCCATCCTATTATTCAAACAAGAGACTTACAATGGAAATCTTTTACACCTTTACAATTAAATATGGACGGTTGGGGTACGGAAAATAAAACTCCTTTCACGTTTGGCGGGCGCTATGAACGAATTAATCGCTGTTATTTAAAATTAAAAAGTCAGTTATTACCTTATTTTTATACAGCAGCTTATCAAAATACTTTTGCGGGAAAACCCTTATTGCGACCGGCTGCCTATACAGATAATTTGCATCTCACCAAAACTCCCGATTTGAACCATGAATTTTTGATAGGAGATAATTTACTGGTGGCTCCTATCTATCAAAATACCAATATGGACGTCCACGGTAATGATATTCGAAACGGGATTTATCTTCCCGGGGAAAAAGATCTTTGGCAGGATTATTTTACTGGCCAGACCTATCAGGGAGGGCAAGTATTGAATAATTTTGCAGCGCCGCTTTGGAAAACTCCAGTTTTTGTTAAACAAGGAGCCATTATTCCGGAAAATAATTTAAACAACAATCCTCAGGAGATTAATGAACAACTGCGAATATTGCGTTTTTATCCGGGAAAACAAAAAACCCAAACTGATATTTATGATGATGATGGTGTCAGCGAAGATTATTTACAAGGCAACGGTATCCATACTGTGGTGAGTTGTCAGCAAAAAGACAACCAAATTCTGATTCAAATTCAACCCACCACAGGCAACTATCAGGGCTTCAATCCCTATAAACAAACACTTCTTAAAGTTCAGCTGGCCCAAGCTCCGCAGCAAATTTTCGTTAATTCAAAATTATTAGCGACAACAAATTATCAATATGCTCAAGAAATTTTGCCCGCATTTGTTGAATTACAGCCCAGTGTGACAGTTTATTTAGGAAATTTTTTGACTATTCAAATTGCTCGGCAGGATATAACCCAAACTGCATTAGACATTGTTATTATTTCTTAAGTAAAATTTAGTATCAAAAAAGCTCTTGCTTTTGTATTGATAATTTAAGCAAGAGTTTTTATGAAATTGAGACAAATGATTTGTATAAAAATTTTATCATCACACGCTAGGAACTTTGACTGGCCGCTGATGCCAAGTAATAATTCTTTGAGTAAGGGCTTGGGCCACGTTAAGATTTTTTAAGAGTGGTCCATGAGAATAGCTGCCGATAACATTTTTATATTGCATACCTTCGATACCATCGGTCGGGTTATTACCATAACCTTGCAGCATTTTGCCAAAAGGTTTTAACTTGTGGGGATCATCAAAAAAAGTCTGGCCGCTATGATTTTCAAAAGCCTTTACTTCCCCAAATTCAGTTTGATATCTCGTATCACCAATCATGCGCTTATCGGGATTAAAAACCGTGTGTAACGGTAGTAAGTCTAAACATTTAATAGTTTGACCACTGCTGGTTTGATAATAACTACCTAAAAATTGATAACCGCCACAAATGCATAACATAGGCCCACCAGCTTCTAAATATTGCTGCAGAATTGATCGGTGACGTTGAATATCTTGGGCGACAACAGATTGTTCAAAGTCTTGACCGCCACCAAAAAAGATGAAATCAAAATCAAAAGCTGGTAAATCATCTTCTAGGCTGATATTCACGACTTGACAGTCATAACCTTTTTTTTGTAAAAGATAGCGGATAATTTTCACATCGCCGCAATCACCATAAGTATTCATTAAATCCTCGTAGAGATAAGCAATTTTAATGGTTGTCATAATTAATAATTCCTCATTAAACGATTTCTTTTGACTGCACTCAGTTTAAACGCTCTAGGGGAAAAAGTCTAGTTTCTCGGTCTGTTTTTGTGAGCTCTTGCTAATAGAAAAATAGATAAACCAAAGAGTTTGGCAAGGGCTGTCAGATAATAATTTTTCCTAATACCTGGGTTCAGGCTGCTGCTATTTGTCCCCAGATTATAAAAATGAGAAAAAATTAAAATTCATAGTTGAAAAATTAAATAAATATGGTAAGATAACTTTTAATAAATTAAAAACAAACAAAAAGACTAGTAAAATGATTTGTTCTGACAGTGAATTGAGGATAGTGAGAACTCAATAACAGAAAACGATCATTTGAATAACACTTTTTGAAGTTTCTTGGCCGAACGTTAATTATTAGTAAGCTAAGACGCCATCGCAGCGTTACTAACGACAGTGTATGTTTGTACGCTGAGGAGGTGGTTTATCATTTTTGATAAGCAACTAGGGTGGTACCGCGAAGTCTTTCGTCCCTGATTCAGGGATGAAGGACTTTTTTTTATTATAAGGGAGGAACTAATTATGCATTTAACAATTCCAGAACACTATGATCCTAAATTGACTGTTCGTCAAACCCAAGAAGCAATTCGCTTTATTCGTGAAACATTTCAAGATGAGTTGGGGAAAGAATTGAATTTAACTCGACTTTCAGCGCCAATGTTTGTCGAACGTTCTACCGGCATAAATGATAACTTAAATGGTGTGGAAGAACCAGTTGCCTTTACAATGCATGATTTACCTGGACAAACTTTAGAAATTGTTCATTCTTTAGCCAAATGGAAACGAGTCGCTTTAAAGAAATACGGCTTTGGTGTCCACGAAGGGTTATATACTAATATGAATGCCATTAGAAAAGATGAAACTTTAGATAATCTACATTCTAGTTATGTCGATCAATGGGACTGGGAACAAGTCATCACTCAAGATGAACGTAATGAACAGACTTTAAAAGCTACAGTTCAAAAAGTATTTAAAGTAATTAAGCATATGGAGCATGAAGTCTGGTATAAATATCCGCAAGCCGTCTATCGTTTGCCGGATAAAATTCATTTTATAACTACGCAAGAGTTGGAAGATAGTTATCCACAATTGTCACCGGCGGAACGGGAAAATGCTATTTGTCAAAAGTTGGGAGCAGTCTTTTTAATGAAAATTGGTGGTCCTCTAAAAAGTGGCCAGCGTCATGATGGTCGAGCTCCCGATTATGATGATTGGCAATTAAATGGGGATATTCTGTTTTGGTATGAACCGCTGCAGTGTGCTTTAGAAGTTTCCAGTATGGGAATTCGTGTGGACGCTGTGGCTTTGAAATCACAATTGGAGGCCGCTCACGCTAATGAGCGCTTAAAATTCCCTTATCACCAAATGATAATGAAAAAAGAACTGCCTTACACTATCGGCGGTGGTATTGGTCAATCCCGCGTTTGTATGTTGCTATTAGGCAAAGCCCATATTGGTGAAGTGCAAGCTAGTGCTTGGCCGCAGACCATGATTGATGAATGTTTAGCTCATCAGATTCAAATTCTATAGATTAGTTAATTTGCTAGACGTTTTAAAATTATTAAATAATAATTACTATTTTAAAATAAAGATGAGAACAAATTTTGTTCTCATTTTTTATGAATAATTTCTCTCTTACGGTTTGCTGTTTCTGTAATTTAGAAGCCAAACTCGGACACTGGCTATCATCAAAGCTGACGAAAAGCAGGATTTAAATTATAATTAAAAAGAATAGTTGTGAAAGTGGGGATATTTTTATGGAATTATTTTTTAGTGTGTTACTACTTGTTATGGCAACAGTAGTAGCTAATATTATTTATTCATTATTTCCCCGAGTTCCCTTGGCTTTTTATCAAATTGGTGCGGGTTTTATTTTGTCTTGGTTACCTCAATTTAATCATTTTCAACTAGAACCGGAAATCTTCTTTTTAATTATTTTGGCACCACTGATGTTTAATGAAGGGCAAAATACCTCTTATTTAAGTTTAAGACGCCATTTTAAAGCTATTATTTCCTTAGCAATTGTTCTAGCTATTCTTACTATTTTTATAGCCGGAGGATTAACTTCTTGGCTGTGGCCGGCTTTACCTACTGCTTTGGCCATGAGTTTGGCTGCGATTGTCACTCCGACTGATGCGGTAGCCGTTTCTTCGATTACGGCCAACGTCCAAGTTCCGCAAAACGTAATGGAAACATTGGAAAATGAGTCTTTATTTAATGATGCTTCTGGTATCGTGGCTTTAAATTTAGCAGTGGCCGCTTTTAGTACCGGAGATTTTTCTGTGACTGCGAGCGTCGGTCGTTTCATCGTAGTATTTTTAGGCGGCGTATTAGTCGGAATTATTTTAGGTGGCTTATTAGTTTTGCTGCAGTTGTTTTTCCAAAGACATTTGTTTAGTGTGGCTTCGGTAACATTGCCGGTAAATTTATTAGCTCCCTTTTTAGTTTATTTAGTAGCAGAAGAATTGCATCTATCAGGTATTTTAGCAGTAGTGGCTGCGGGGATTATACATGGGATCTACCAAAAACAATTACGCTTGACTTCCACCGGGAATCAGGTGATTCTTTCGACAGGCTGGACAATTGTTTCCCAATTGTTAAATGGTTTTGTGTTTGTTTTATTAGGTGTAACTTTACCAAGAAATATGGCTGATTTGGCCGACTTTAGCAATAGTCATTTTTCAAAATTATTGGTATTAGCTATTGGATTATATGTAGTAATGACAGTTTTACGTCTTATTTGGGCACAATGTAATTTAGTACATGTACCTGCAAAAACTTCGCAACAGCACTGGCGTAACAGCTGGGTCCTAGCCTTAAGCGGAGTGCACGGAACTATTACTTTGGCAATGGCCTTTAGTTTACCTTTAGTGGTAAAAACGCAGTTATTACCTTTTCGTACTGACCTTATTTTTATCGCTGAGGCCGTGATTGTGATTAGTCTAATTGTTCCAACTTTAATTCTGCCACGCATTTTGCCTCGTAAGAAAAATAATTTTACTACACAACAATTTAATCGGACCTTATCAAGTATGGTAGATTATGCGATTCAACAATTGAAAGCCCATTATGATCAAGACTATTTAACTTTAAGCCGAGTAATTTCCTTATTAAATACGCAAAGAGGGCATCGTGAACATGCCAGTGTAAAAAAGATTTCCCATTTATTTCAGCGGACACAAAGCTTAGAAATAGCTATTATTAATGACTATGCTCATAATGGTCAAGTAAAGTGGGCCAGTGCCCAACGTTATGAATTGCGGCAATTATTTTATTTGCGACGGATTATGCTCCGTCCCGGAATGCGTTTGAAATTAGGTTGGGATATTTTGTGGCGTTTAATTAAAAATAACCGGCAATTATTAGTAAAAGCCTATCAATTAAAGAAAAATAAATTGCCTGAACCGGAGAATTATCATCAGGATGCTAAAAAAATGGAAAATTGGGGTTATCATGCAGTTTTAAAATATTTACGACGGATGCGGCGTTCAGATAACAAAGCAGAAATTAGAATTTTACGACATTACTATGAACTGCGTCATCAACGCTTTAACCGACCAGCTGAAGAGACTACTGATGAAAGTGAATTGTTAATTGCGGCTTTTCAATATGAATATTCTTATTTACAGCAAATTTCCCAAAAACAAGAATTGCCTTTAGATCTGATTCAAGCGCTCAATGAAAAAATTTCTACAGATCAGTTTGTTTATATGACTTCTGATTAATAAAGGAGCAACAATGATAAAAGAGAAACAAAAAATTTTACAGCAGTATTTAAAATGGGGCTGGCTGGCTTTTATTGTGATTACCGTGGTTTTTACTCTTTTAACTATCCAACTGCAACACCAACAGCCCCAGCTGGTGCGGCAATTGTTAATTGAAATCAGGCAGATGTTGCCGCCTAGTAGGAATAATGTTCAATTATTTGGAGCTATTTTATTAAATAATGAAAAAGTGGCCTTAATGATTTTGTTTTTGGCTTTAATTCCTATACCTGGAATTTATTGGTTAACTTTTCTGGCAACTTCTAGTTCTGTCGGCCTTGTTTTAGGCTTGACTGTTAAAAACGGTAATTGGTTTTTAGCGGTTAAAGCCTTTGTGTTAGGCATTTTACCTCATGGAATTATAGAAATGTCGGCTTTGTTAATTGCAGTAGCTTTAGCAGCTCAGCTGAATCAACAGTGGCGTCGATTTTTATTTTCTAAAAAACATACTCATGATAATACTAGTCTTAAAAGTATCCTCTTACAATATGTCATTTTAGTAGTTCCCTTAATTGCAGTAGCAGCTATGATCGAAAGTTTTATTACGCCTCTCTTGATTAAATGGGGTGGATTTTAATCATACAACTATAAAAATTGTTAAAAGTGATGGTGCATTTTGGGCTGAGTGTTCAAAAATAATCAAGCAGCTGCTACCAGATTGTATTCATAATTGTAATTTGGGAAAAAATTTTTATACTAACCACAAAAACTAAGAAGCCAAAAATTATCCCGTTAGATTATTGCTTTGCACCTAAGTTTAAGTTAGGATTAACTGTGAAACAATATTACTGTTTCACGTAAGGAGTTAAGATGAGTCCCCAAGAATTACAAGAAAGTTTGATTTCCCAAAATATCTTTTTGTCAACTAAGCAAATGCAGCAGTTACAGCAGTATTTCCAACTATTAGTTCAGACAAATAAGGTCATGAATTTGACTAATATTACCGAGCAATCTGCGGTCTATGTGAAACATTTTTATGATTCCATAACGCCTTTATTTTATGATCGGCAGTTATTACATTCAGTTTGTTTAGCTGATATTGGTACCGGAGCTGGTTTTCCGGGACTGGTGTTAAAAATTGTCAATCCTCAACTACAGCTGACATTAGTCGATTCATTAAATAAGCGGCTGAATTTTTTACAGCAAGTTGTAGATCAATTACAATTATCTTCCGTACAATTAGTACATGCCAGAGCAGAACAATTTGGGCAGATGAGTCAATATCGCCAGCAATTTGATTACGTTACTGCGCGGGCGGTAGCAAGTTTGCCGGTTTTATTAGAACTTTGTTTGCCGGCGGTGAAACTAGGAGGATATTTTATTGCCTTTAAGGGTAGTCAGGCCACCGCTGAGGTAGCAGCATCTCAAGTAGCTTTAGAGAAATTAGGGGGACAGATTGAGCATGTGGAGAAGCTAATGCTGCCACAGCAGGCAGGAGAACGGCAATTGCTTTTTATTAAAAAAATAAAGGAAACACCTGCTAAGTTTCCCAGAAAGCCTGGAACTCCAACCCGTCAGCCCCTTTAGGAGGAAAAGTTATGTCAATTTTCGACCGATTCGTAGATGATAAGTCTGCAATGGCCTCTGATCAAGATCAAATTCAAGAGATTCCACTAAAACAAATTATTCCTAATACTTATCAGCCGCGCCGGCAGTTTGATGATGTTCAATTGAATGAATTAGCCCAATCAATTCAGGTCAACGGACTGCTGCAGCCCATTATTGTACGGTTGAATGACGATCAAAAGTATGAAATTATTGCCGGAGAAAGACGTTTTCGAGCGGTCGAACTTTTAAATTGGGAAAAAATTCCTGCCATTGTTAGGGACTATTCTAATCAAGAGAGCGCGGCCTTGGCTTTGATTGAAAATCTGCAGCGGGAAGATTTAAATCCGATTGAAGAAGCGCAAGCTTATCAGCAATTAGAACAAATGGAGCAGTTGCCGCAAAAAGATCTGGCACGTAAATTAGGTAAAAGTCAGTCCTACGTGGCTAATAAGTTAAGATTGCTGAAATTAGCACAACCGGTGCAGCAGGCGATTATTACCGGGACAATTTCTCAGCGTCATGGACGCGCTCTTTTAAAATTATCGGCAAAACAACAAGAAGAAGTTTTGGCGAAAATTATGAAGCGGAAATTAACTGTTAAAGCTACGGAAAAATTAGTACAGCAATTGCAGCAACCCCCAACTTCCGCCACAAGACAAATCCGGGCACTGAAATCTAAGAATGCAAAGTTAAGTATTAATACGATTCGTAAATCAGTTAGTTTAGCCCAACAAAATGGAGCCCAATTTAACTATCAAGAAATTGACACCGATCAACAATATCAAATGATCATTACAGTAAAAAAGGAGGATCAACATGGCTAGAGTTATTTCCTTGGCCAATCAAAAAGGAGGCGTGGGTAAAACCACGACAACAATCAATTTGGGAGCTTGTTTAGCAGAAATCGGTAAACAGGTGCTGGTGATTGATATTGATCCTCAAGGTAATGCTACTAGTGGTCTGGGAATTAAAAAAGTAGATGTTGCTCAAGATATTTATGATGTAATTATTAATGAATTGCCTTTACAAAAGACAATTATGAAAACAGAGCATTCTGGATTAGATATTGTACCTGCTACTATTCAACTAGCCGGAGCCGAGATGGAATTGACTTCTATGATGGCGCGCGAAACGCGTTTAAAGGAAGCTCTTTTACCGATTCAAAAAGATTATGACTATATTTTAATTGATTGTCCACCTTCTTTGGGTCAGTTATCCATTAATGCTTTTACTGCCAGCAATTCTATTATTATTCCGGTTCAAAGTGAGTATTATGCTTTAGAAGGTTTAAGCCAGTTATTGAATACTATTCGACTAGTCCAGAAACATTTTAATCCCAATTTAGCTATTGAAGGAGTATTGTTGACAATGTTTGATGCCCGGACCAATTTAGGCACTCAAGTTGTCCAAGAGGTTCAAAGCTACTTTGGCGATCGGGTCTACAAAACTATCATTCCCCGTAATACACGTTTAGCAGAGGCCCCTAGTTATGGTTTACCTATTATTGATTTTGATCGTAAGTCGCGGGGAGCGGAGACCTACTTACAGTTAGCTGAGGAGGTAGTAAAAAACGATGCCTGACAAAAAGCGTAGTGGATTAGGACGCGGAATTGATGCGATTTTTTCAGATTTTGAGACTGATGAAATTAATTCAGAAAATGTTGTTGATATTAATTTAAATGATATTCGGCCTAATCCTTATCAACCACGGAAAGAATTTTCCCAAGATGCTTTAAATGAGTTAGCTCAATCAATTAAGGAAAATGGTGTGTTTCAACCTATTGTTGTTCGTAAAAGTGTTAATGGTTATCAAATAGTGGTAGGTGAGCGGCGTTTTCGTGCTAGTAAAATCGCTCAAAGGCCTACTATTCCCGCAATTATTCGTAATTTAGATGAAAGTCAAATGATGGAAATCGGGGTTTTAGAGAATTTGCAGCGGGAAGATTTAAACCCAATTGAAGAAGCACAAGCTTATCAAACTTTAATTGAAAAACTGCATTTAACACAAGAACAAATCTCAGAAAAATTAGGCAAAAGTCGACCTTATATTGCAAATTATTTACGTTTATTATCCTTACCCAATAAAACAAAACAATTATTAATGGAGTCCAAATTAACAATGGCGCAAGCCCGGACATTGTTGACTTTAAAAGATCCCCGTAAAATTGATCAAGTGGCACAAAAAGTGGTGGATCAAGGATTAACTGTTCGTCAGTTAGAAAAAATGGTATCTCATCCGCAAACAACAACTACGATGCCAAATAAGAGAAAAAAGTCTCCATTTATTCAAGAGACAGAAGAGCAGTTGATTGAAAAACTGGGAACGAGTGTCCACGTCATTAGTTCCAAAGATGGGAAGGGTAAAATTCAAATTGATTTTTCTTCCACTCAAGATTTGAACCGGATTTTAGATTTGTTAGATATCTCACTGAATTAAAGGAGGCCCGATTACGATGTATAATCTAGGTGATATTGTCATGATGAAAAAGCAGCATGCTTGTGGACAAAATCGCTGGGAAGTAACTCGCTTAGGTGCGGACATTAAAGTGCGTTGTTTGGGGTGTGGTCATGACGTAATGCTTAAGCGCGCCTATTTTAATAAGCGCTTTAAAAAAATAATTACCCAAGCGCATGAAGTGAAAACGGAACAGGAAAAATTTTATCTGGATCCGCAGAAGCTGCGTTTACCACATTTAATGAATTAAGGAGTTTATTTATGTCACTAACAGCAGGAATTGTGGGTTTGCCCAATGTCGGAAAATCTACTTTATTTAATGCAATTACTAAAGCTGGCGCAGAAATGGCCAATTATCCGTTTGCCACGATCGATCCTAATGTCGGGATGGTTGAGGTTCCTGATAAACGTTTGCAACGGATTGATGAATTAATTCCCGCCAAAAAAATTGTTCATACAACATTTGAATTTACTGATATTGCCGGTATTGTCAAAGGTGCCAGTCAGGGCGAGGGATTAGGCAATAAATTTTTGGAAAATATTCGTCAAGTAGATGCTATTGTTCATGTCGTGCGGGCCTTTGCTGATGATAATATTACTCATGTTAACGGAAAAATTGATCCGGTAGATGATATTGAGACAATCAATCTGGAATTAAGTATTGCCGATTTGGATAGTGTTAATAAACGCTATGCTCGTGTAGAAAAAGTTGCTCGAACTAAAGATAAAAGTGCCCAATCAGAACTGGCAGTTTTACAAAAGATTAAGCCTGTTTTAGAAGCGGGAGGAGCTGTCCGGGATATTGAGTTTAATGAGGCTGAGAAAAAGATTGTTCATGATTTATTTTTATTAACCTCTAAGCCGGTTTTATATGTAGCCAATATTGCAGAAGAAGATATGGCCCATCCTGAAAATTCTCCTTATTATCAGCAAGTGCAAGATTATGCCAAACAGGCTCACGCAGAAGTTATTGCTATTTCGGCTAAAACTGAAGAAGAAATTGCAGAATTAGACGATAGCGACCGGCAGGATTTCCTAGAAGCTGAGGGAGTCGAAGAGTCAGGCTTGGATCGTTTAATTCGGGCTAGCTATCATTTATTAGGATTAGCCACATTTTTTACTGCTGGTGGTCCGGAAACTCGAGCTTGGACTTTTCATCAGGGAATGAAGGCGCCACAAGTAGCCGGGATTATTCACTCTGATTTTGAACGGGGATTTATTCGTGCAGAGACTATTTCTTTTGCCGATTTAGACAAATATGGTAGCGTCCAAGCCGTACGTGAAGCTGGGCGCTTGCGCTTAGAAGGCAAAGAATATCAAGTACAAGACGGCGACATTATTGAATTTAGGTTTAATGTCTAGAAAGGGGAAAGAATGGATCCACGCCAAAAAAATAAACAAGCACAAAAAAAACAGCAAGCTAAAGCAGCTAAAAGGCACGAACAAGCCCTTGTAGCTCAACAAGTAGCAGCGGCATCACCAGAACAGCTGCGAGCAAAATTGAGCAAGCGTAATGAAGATTATTTATTTAAACTGCATAAAGCGTTGGTCGAAAATGGTAAAAGTGATCAGCAGGCTCAACGACAAGTAGATGATTTATTGTCAGAAGTCATCGATAATCAAATTAAGGGAATTCCGGCCCGGCAATTATATGGAACGGTAGCGACTGAAGTTGATACTCTGCTCCATAAAAAAGAAACTTCTAATAAGCAAGTGGAATTTTGGAAATTAAGTGTTGATGGGGCGCTGTTATGGGGCGCCATGTTTCTAGTAGTTTTTGGAATTATGGGCTTTTTTACCAAGCATCCTGACCGTAGTAACCAAATGGGTATTCTAACCACAATTGTGATTTGCGCTTTGTGGGGTATTTTATTTGCCTGGTTTAATCAGCAAATGATGGAAACCAAAAAGAAACGTAAATCTGCTTGGCAAATTATTCTTTATTCTGTCTTAGCTTTGGTTGTTATTTGGATGGTTTCTTTATTAACTTATATTTTACCGCCAGCTATTAATCCAATCTTGCCGCCGATTGTTAATATTATTCTAGCAGTAGTAGTTTATGGTATCAGATGGCTTTTCCGTTATTATTATCATATTACTATTAATACATTATCAGGTAGATAATTGAAAAGATAACAAATAACCCCGTCGTATCAGGAAAATACGATGGGGTATTTTTTATACTAATATTAGTTGAGTAGCTAAGCAGTTAATTGATAAATCATAGCAAGTACTCTTTGGGCACTTTGTTGTAAATAAGCTCTGTTTAAACTATAAGGATGATTTTCATTATTTAGGGCTTGAACCAGATTCTCTTTGTCAGCTGCAGTTCCGGGCATGGTTAAATCGTTACCGGCTTTAACATCACCAGCAGCAGAAGCACTAGGCCATTTAGTACTCTTTTCACCTGTGCCGCCGGTAGCCAGCCAATCAGTCATAATAACTCCTTGAAATCCCCATTCCTGGCGAACGACGTTGGTGAGTAAATCTCTTCTATTCGAGGAATGTTCACCATTAACTAAATTGTAAGAAGTCATTAAAAAGTGTGGTTGTGATTTTTTAATACAGATTTCAAAGCCTTTTAAATAAATTTCCCGAAGGGCCCGCACGCTCACATTACTATTGGAAAAGAAACGATTGGTTTCTTGATTATTGCAAGCGAAATGTTTAATCGTAGTAGCTTTATGGGGATGTTTTTGAACCCCCTGAGTGATAGCGGCTGCCATAATTCCACTAACATAAGGATCTTCAGAAAAGTATTCAAAATTGCGACCACATAGTGGCGAACGCTGAATATTAAGTGCAGGTGCAAGCCAAATATCAATACCAAAAATTTCCATTTCCTGGCCCACAATATTACCGCAGGTTTCTGCTAATTGTTCATTCCAGCTTTGGGCGATATCAGTTCCAATAGGGATGGCAATACAATATTGATAATAGACAGGTTGCTTTTTGTCAGCTTTTACAGGGGAGTCCGTGGTAATACTTTGGGCATTATTTTTAGTCATGGAGTATTGCGGACTAAGCCGTAAACCCGCCGGGCCATCGGCCATCACTAAGGCTGGGACCCCTAAGTGCTGTAGAGCATGAGTAGTTTCGCCAGCAGCTCCCGCTACTTGAGAAGAGGCATTACCGATAACATCTAAAGCACTCTGGGAGTGGCTTTCTTTATAGGCTCCTAGACAGATTTGAATTAATTCTTCATCGCTTAAACCACTCACAAATTCCTCGAAGGTAACCCGCTTTTGTTTGAGGTCAGCCCAAGTAGCAACTGAGTGAAAAGTTGATGCAGCGGGTGTATGAACAGCAGTAGCGGTCTTCTTATTTAAATTGATATTTTTGATTGTGAAAGTTGGACAATCTAAGTTAGAAGTCGCTGGTATCATATTATTTGTTTCTGGTTTCCAGTCGCTAAAGTAATCTGTCCCTTTGATTTGGAGGTCGTGTTCACTAATTATATTCTCATCTAAGATCACTACTCCAGCAATTGTAGTATTTTGAGAACTATTACCCACGCGAATAAGGTATTTACCCTTTTCTAAAAGCCAATTATTATTTTGCGAGTCATAAGAAGCCATTTGACGCAGATTATACTCTAAATGAAGTTTCGTACTTTGACCACCTTGCAACTCAGGAGTTTTAGCAAAGGCCGCTAATTCCTGATAAGGCTTATCTAATTGACCTTGAGGGGCTGAATAATAAACTTGAACTACTTCTTTACCCGGTTTAGCGCCAGAATTATGAACACTGACATCTACAGAGATGATGTCCATATTTACGGATATTTGATCCACATGAATTTGAAAAGAAGTGAAACCAAGTCCAAAACCAAAAGGATAAGTCACTGTTGTTTGGACTGTATCAAAATAGCGGTAGCCAACATAAATTCCTTCTCTATAATTAGTTTCATCAGCCGCGCCAAAGCCTCTAGTTGAAGGATAGGAATTAATGGGAGCCCAAGTCATAGTTAGTTTACCTGAAGGATAACTCTTACCCAAGAGTACATCAGCCAAAGCGTCACCTGTAGGAGTTCCTAATTGTCCTAATAATAAAACAGTTTGAACTTCTTGCACAGGAGAGAGGTCAACCAAGCCGCCGACATTAAGCACTAGGATAAAGTGTTTATACTTGTGATTTAAATTTAAAATATCGCGAATTTCTGTCGTAGTCAGATTGATATCCCCAGCTTGAGGTTTGTGGTCTGTTCCTTCCCCTGAACTTCTTGCTAGGACATAGACGGCGGTGTCGCCTGCTCCATCTAAAGGAAAATTATATTCCGGTTCTGAAGCCTTTTTACCTAAAAGAAAAAAGGTAGGATCAATTTCTTTTTGCCTGGCCTCCTTTTTTAAGGAAGCAGAGTAATCTTGTTGCACTTTATTAATTAGTTGTTCGTAACTATTGAGCCACTTTTTGGTGGTGATTTGAAAACCTGCATTTTCAAGGCCTTCTTCCACACTTACAAAGTGTCTGACATTGACATCGCCGGAGCCACTGCCCCCTTTTAAGGTTTGTCTGGCTCCGTTACCGTATAAGGCTAAAGGTCCGACTTGGGACAAAGGAAGTGTTCCGTCATTTTTTAAAAGAACCATACATTCAGGAGCTAATTGGCGCACTGTGTCAATATGAGCTTGTTCAAATGGTTGGGGCTCAAAAGAACTAATTTTTTGTTTCATTATTTATTCTCCTAAATAATCTCTATTAATTTCTTTACTACATTAAAGTAATAATATCATTAAAAAATAAGAGTAGAGATAATTTTGTTTAGGTACTTTACTAAGAGTAGTTTTAAAAAATTTTCAATTTATTCAGCAATAATAAATTCTGGAGTAGGCTGTAATAGCTTGAAAAAGCAGTGAAAAATAAATTTTTATTTTAATCAAAATTTTCTGAAAAAAATAAGCATTTCCACTTGAAAACTACTTTGGATCGTACTAAAATTACAACTTGTAGATTTGAGATTACAAGCTAAAGGGGGGATGAACATGAGTAATCAGCGAATTAGTAAAGAGCAAATTCTGCAAACAGCACAGCAAATTATTTTTGATAAGGGGGTAAAATCTTTAACATTTCAAAGCTTAGCTAAGGCTCTCCAAATTCGTTCACAATCACTCTACAATTACTTCCGTAATTTAAGTGATTTGATTGATCAGGTAGGGACTATTTTTATGGATAATCTTTATCAGCAAGTAATTGAAGGATTAGTAGGACTTTCTGGCAAGGCTGCCTTTCGTCGTTATGCTGAAATTGCCCATAACTATTTTGAGAGCCAAGGCAAAATGGTGGAATTGATTTATGATGTGCATAATTTTAGCCATGATAGTCAATTTTACCAGGCAATGGCCCGAGTGTTGGATTTACTCAATAAATTGGTTGCAAGTGTTCATTTGCGGCATATGCACAATGATTCATATGTGCAGACTCTAATTAGTTCAGTTCTAGGATTTACAGTCATTGAAATTATGGGATTTTTACCACTAGATAGCGTCAAACGACAACAACAATTTGAAGAGTTGTTAGATTTGCAGCTCAGTGAAATTGTCGAATTACCAAATAAAATGGAAAGAAAGAGAGCAACACAATGATCAAAAAAGAATGGAAATTCATTGGCCGCAACCGACTACTCTTAATCTCTGTTGTGGTCATGACTATAATTCCTTTTTTATATTCAATTTTCTTCTTAAAATCAGTTTGGGACCCTTATGGTAGTACAGAAGATTTACCTGTAGCTGTGGTTAATGAAGATCGCCCGATACACTATGAAGGTAAAAAATTAGATGTCGGCAAGCAAGCAGTTAAAAAATTAAAAAAGAATCACCAGCTGGATTGGCACTTTGTGACTAAAAAACAGGCTGAACAGGGATTAAAAGATAAAAAATATTATACAGTAATCACTATTCCGCAGAATTTTTCGAAAAATGCAGCCACGGTGTTATCGAAACATCCAAAGAAAATGCAGCTCAAATATAAGACTAATGATTCTTTAAATTATATCGGAGAAGTTATTAGTCAGGTAGGAGCCAGCGGTTTGGAAAAGCAAATTCGTTCTGCTGTCACTGATGCCTACGCCAGTGCAATGTTTGAGCAGCTGCATGTGTTAGGCGCAGGAATGAAGCAAGCTGCCAGTGGGGCTAATCAATTAAATAATGGAACAGTTACGCTTAGTGATGGATTAAACCAATATACGGCAGGCGTTTCTCAAGTTAATGATGGGATTCAAACTTTGAATGTCAAAGTAGCACCTTTAGCTGGTGGGATTCAACAATTACAACAGGGTGTTCAACCATTAGCTTCTGGTGTTAATCAATTAGCCAATGGGTCTAATCAATTAAGTAGTGGTTTACAACAATTGCAAGCAGCTTTGGCGGCCAGCAATTCTGGCGATCAGCAAGCACAATTAAATCAGTTAACAGCTGCCTTACCACAAATTAATAGTGGTTTACAGCAGTTAAATCAACAACTACAAGCCAGCAGCGGCAGTTTAGGTAGTATGGATAGTCTGATGGGTCAAGTTGCTGGGATTGGTACGCAAGCCCAAACTATTGGCGCTAATTTACAAGAGGCTGGAGCAACTTTACAAAATGTCAGTCAGGCCGCTGGTGCTACACAAACAGATCCTACTGCTGTGGCCAATGGTATTTCCCAAGCGGTCATTAATGCTTTAGGACCAGATAGTCTAACGGCAGAACAACAACAGATTATTACTAGCACTGTACAACAAGCAGTAGCACAATCAGCCAGTCAAGGCGGCCAAGCAGATATTGCCGGTGCTTTGCAAAGTGTAGCTGCTAATTTACAGGCTGCCAGTGCGGCTGATCAACAAATTGCTGCTAATTTACAAGCTATTCAACAAGCAGCTCCGCAATTACAACAACTTAATGGTCAAATTGCACAATTACAATCCAGTGTGGCTCAGTTAGCTCAAGCTTCTAACGTGGCTTTACCTGGTGCTAATCAGGCTATTAACCAATTGAATTCAGGTTTAAGTAATATTCAAGTGGCTGTTAACGGCAGCGGTTCGCAACCTGGCTTAGTTGGTGGAGCCCAACAGTTATCAACTGGTTTAAATCAAATGAATCAAATGGTTCCTACTTTGACCTCAGGAATTGATCAATTAAGTGCGGGTAGTACTCAATTAACTGATGGAATTCAACAATTGGCTGCCGGTGCTTCAGCCCTGCAAGAAAATTCAGGTACTTTAACTAGTGGAGCTCAGCAATTAGCCAATGGCAGTGACCAATTAGGTTTGGCTTTAACCGATGGAGCTCAGCAAGTTAATAGCATCAAATCCGGTCGCAAAAATGCTCAGATGTTTGCCGCTCCAACCAAACTCAAGCACAGCAATTATAGTTATGTGCCTAATTATGGCCATGCTTTAGCACCTTATGTTTTATCAGTAGCTCTTTATATTGGCGCTTTGGTCTTTAACTTTGCTTATCCAATTCGCAAAGTCTCTGAAGCTGGTAAATCAGCAACAGAATGGTTCTTAAGTAAGGTTTGTGTCGGCACTGTAGTTGCTGTGGCAATGGGTGTGATGGAAGCCGGTTTGATTATGGTGGGAGGCTTGAAAATTGATCATGTCTTCCAATTCTTCACTACTGCCATTGTCTTTTCACTATGTATTATGTTTATCATCATGTTCTTATCAATGGCCTTTGATAACCCCGGCCGCTTTGTGGCAATGGTACTTTTAATGTTGCAATTAGGTGGTTCAGGCGGTACTTTCCCAATGGAAATTACGAATCATTTCTTTAATGTTATTCATCCGTATTTACCGATGACTTACTCGATTTTAAGTTTCCGGGAAGCTATTAGTTCCGGTTTAGGCACCGCTACTTTTGTAAATTCAATTGTGATTTTGTTAGCTGTAATGATCGGGGCCCTTTTATTACTGTGGTTAACGATGATTGTTTTACAGAAAATTCATTTGGATGGAATTTCACAATTAGATGATAATCAAAAATTACAAGATGTAGAAGAATATTATGGCACTCCAAAACATGCTCTGGATACAGGTGCTGATAAGAATTTAAAAACTGAAAGTTAAAATAACAAATAGATAATAAATAAAACCACTCTCACTTAGGTTTCTCAATTTAGAGAATACTTTTGTAGAGTGGTTTTTTGGATAGTTAATTAGTTTAATTTTTTTCAATATCTTTGGATATTTGTTGCATGCCGACTTCAATATCATAGAGTTTTTGAGAATATTCTTTGAGTTTGGCCGCATGCTGATTAGCAGTGTCTTTACTGTGGAAGTTTTTATAGCGGAGTTTATGTTCAAGGCTCGACCACATTTCCATACCTACAGTCCGAATTTGGATTTCTACGGGGACGTCTTTATGAGTGTTATTAGATAAAAAGACGGGAACCGATACTACGATGTGAACACTACGATAGCCATTAGCTTTGGGATGATTAATATAATCTTTGCGTTTAATTAGCTTGACGTCATCTTGATCAATCAAGACCTGAACTACGCGGAAAATATCATCCAGATAATTAGTGATAACCCTGATACCGGCAATATCCAGAATATTTTTATTAATACTTTCAATAGTAAAGTCGAGATTTTTACGCTGTAACTTTTCAAATAAACTTGCGGGGCTTTTAATGCGTTCTTCAATTAAATGAATCGGATTATGTTGATGAATAATGGAAAATTCGTCATCTAAATTTTCTAGTTTGGTGCCGATTTCTTTAATTGCTGCTCGTCTAAGCATATATAAATAAGTTAGTTGTTTGAGATCTTGAATGCGGTCTTGTAAAGGAGAATTGCGTAATTGGATTTCTAACTGTGTAACATTGAATAAATTATTGCGTTCTAAAATCATAATAACCTCCAAGTATAATAACTATTATACTGGATTTGATGAAGAATTGGAGCTAAATATTAATTAATCAGTCGACCAGCCGGCTTGGAGTAATTGTTGAATGATGGCAAAGCGATCATTACTTTGAGTTAAAAGTGAAATAACTGCCGCTCCCGATGCTTGTGTTTGAGCAATCGCAGGGAGATCCGAAGCTTTAATACCACCGATAGCTACTACCGGGCGCTGGGCGGCTTGGACTAATTTTTTCAGTCCGGAAAGACCAATGACGGGACTGGCATCAGGTTTGGAACTAGTAGTGAAAACAGGGCCGCAACCATAATAATTAATACCCTTAATTTGATTAGCCGCTTGGACCTCAGCCATATTAGAACAAGAATAACCGATCAGCATTTGCGAACCCACTTCTTGAATCACCTGATGAATATTCTGATCATTTTGTCCAATATGAACACCATCAGCCTGAACTTTTTGGGCTAACTGCACATCATCATCAATAAAAAAGGGAACTCCAGCCTGAGCACACATTTGGCGCAGCTGCTTAGCAGCTGCTAATTTTTGAGGTGGCGACAAGTGAGAATTAGGACCTTTGTCCCGAAATTGGTAAGCAGTAATTCCCGCATCTAAAGCTGTTTGAACAACTTGAAAAAGATTAGAATGCGGCAAATCTTGACTGCCACAAATAAAATACGCCTGTAAAATTGCAGGATTAAATGTTTTCAAAGCTAAGCCCCTCCTTTTGTGCGGCCCAATGATTTAAAGGACCATGTCCATGTCCAACTTGAATACTATGAGCAATGGTTGCTGTAACATATTTTTTGCTGATACTAATGGCTGTAGCAAGATCAGCACCGCGGGCTAATTCAGCAGTGATACATGCCGAAATAGTATCCCCAGTGCCGTGGGTTCTTTTGGTAGCACTTTTAGGGGCGGTTAACCAAAAGCCGGTATGATCAGAGAGTAAGACGTAATCATTAGCTTGGGGAAGATCCAGGTGGCCTCCTTTGATTAAAACATTTTTGGCTCCTAAATTTTGTAACATTTGGGCAGCAGTAATAAAATCAGCTTTCTTTTCTATCTTTTGTCCCGTTAGGGTTTGCGCTTCAGGAACATTAGGAGTAATTAAAGTGGCTAAAGGTACCAGTTCATGTTTTAAAGTATGTATGGCTTCAGCATTTAATAAGGTAGCACCACCTTTGGCGATCATTACTGGATCAACAATAATCGGACCGAAGTCATACTTTTTAAGATTAGCTGCTACTGCACGGACATGGTTACTATCACCTAACATTCCGGTTTTACAAGCTCGGATTTGAAAATCAGCTGCTAAAGACTGGAATTGAGCGTCAATTAAAGTTTGCGGCATTAATTTAGAGGCTTGGACACCTAAAGTATTTTGTGCCGTTACTGCGACAACTACTGCTGTGGCAAAAACATGACGGGCTTGAAAGGTTTTTAAATCAGCCATAATTCCGGCACCTCCTCCGGAATCAGTACCAGCAATGGTTGCTACTTGGGGAAATGAATTAATTTGTTGCGGCATTATTTTCCTCCTGTGTTTGGTAATGAGCTGTTTGTTGTAAATCTTGAATATTAATATTGGCTAATTCATCTAGAAGAGCTGCGGTGAAAGTTCCCGGACCCAAAGTTGATTGCTGTTGAGCTGCTAATTCACCGCTAACAGCTACTACCAAAGCAGCCATTTGGGCTGCTTGATAAAGGTTATGGGGAGATACGGCGGCAAAAGCAGCACTAATACTGGAAAGCAGGTCGCCAGAGCCGACATGCACTTGTAAAAGCGGAGTCCCGTTGGTAATTTGTGTAACGGCTGTTCCGTTAGTGATAATATCTGTTGCTCCGCTCATAATAATGATACAGTGATATTTTTGGGCGGTTTGCATGGCTATAAAACGGCGATCACCTTTACCATCAGCAGAATCAATTCCTTTAGCCTGCCAAGAAAAGCCGCCTAAAGTGGCAATTTCACTAGTATTGCCCCGAATAATATCTGCATGAAATTCCTGCAGTAACTGCGGAATAATTTGGTGACGATAGTTAATAGAACTCACAGCTACCGGATCAACTACTACCGGCAGCTGATACTGGTTACCTAATTGTCCCGTCTTTTTAATGTGGGCTACTTGTTCAGTAGTAAAAGCGCCAAAATTTAACTGAATAGCTTGACTAATTTGAACTATATCTTCAGTTTCGGCGCTTTCTTCAGACATAATGGGGGAAGCTCCAAGCGCACTTAAACCGTTTGCAACATCTTGAACAGTAACAAAATTAGAAATATTGAGCACCACTGGTTTGATTTGACGTAAAGTATCCAAAAGTTGAAAATTCATTTTTCCTCCTTTAAAGTAAAAAAACCATCTACTAAGAGATGGTTGCCAAAAAATTGCCTTTAGCTGTGTACACGTCCCTTCGCAAGTCTTAACTTAACAGGTTTAAAGGGTTTTAAGCTTACGCTTAATCTCAGCTAGGCAAGCACCCCTCGCGTAATCTTTATAGGTATACGCTTTCAGTATAAAGCAATTGTTAAATAAAAGAAAGTTAGGCACGCAAAAATATTTAGTCAATCTGCTTCTAGTGTTAAGATTAAAAAAATTGCCTATAATAATAGTAAAGTGATTAGTGGCTAGCTAAATGGCAGCTAATTAGCTAATTTAATAATAAGCGGGGTAGACTATGCAACCAACGAAAAATCTAATATTTCATCCTCAGATTGCGCAAAATAAACCAGAAACGATTCATCATCAAAATAATTATTGTCCCTTTTGTGATGTTGAGAATTTAACTAATATTTTAGCTCGTGAGCAAGATCGAATTTGGTTAGTTAATAAATATCGGACTTTACAAGATACTTGGCAAACTATTATTATTGAATCTCAGCAACATAATGGTGATATTAGCAATTATTCTCCTAAACAAAATCGACAAATTATTAGTTTTGCAGTTAATAAGTGGCAAGAAGTTATAGCTACTCAAAAATATCGTAGTGTTTTATTATATAAAAATTTTGGCCCGTTATCAGGAGGCAGCTTAAGTCATCCCCACATGCAGATTGTCGGCTTACAAAACATTGCGGTTCAAGATAATGTCAGTCGCGAAAATGTTTTAGGACTAACAGTCGGGCAAAATGATTTTGTAACAGTCAATATCTCCACTCAACCGCTGATTGGCTTTGTAGAAATTAATGTCCTTCTATCTAATGATTCCAAGCTTTTTGAATTAGCTGATATCATCCAAGTTGTAGTGCGGTACTTGTTAAATGATTATTTGCAGGGGCGCTGCAATTCGTATAATTTATTTTTCTATAAGTTTGGTTCACAAATTGCTGTGAAAATTGTGCCGCGTTTTGTGACTTCTCCTTATTTTGTCGGTTATTTAATTCCGCAAATTAATGATCACCAGCAGATGCAGACAATTAGGCACGAATTGCGACAACTTTTGCCTGCGGATTTATTAGAATAAGACTAGTATTTTAGTTTTAATTAATTCTTTCAGGTAAAAAATACGGTTTTTGGAGGTAAAAAATTGCTGCAAAATAAACATATTACACTATATGTGACGGGAAGTATTGCGGCTTATAAAGCTCTGATCCTGACCAGATTATTGGTCCAAGCTCAAGCAGATGTACGAGTGGTTATGACAGCAGCTGCTGAGAAATTTGTCACACCGCTAAGTTTTCAAACTTTATCAAAACATAAGGTCTTAACCCAAACTTTTAGCACTGAAAATCCTGAAGTTCAACATATCGAATTGGCCGAGTGGACAGATTTAGCTATCGTAGCTCCGGCGAGTGCTGATTTTATTGCTAAAATGGCGCAGGGGCGAGCAGATGATTTTGCTAGTTTGACCTTATTGGCCACTGTCGCGCCGAAGTTCATTGCTCCGGCAATGAATAATCATATGTTAGCCAATGCAGCTGTGCAAAGAAATTTACATAGTTTACAAAATGATGGCACGCAAATAATTGCACCGGGAACTGGTTTTTTAGCGGAAGGTTCTCAAGGGCTTGGTCGGATGGCAGAACCTGATCACATTATTGCCGAACTGTTTTCTAATTTACTTGTATCTTCCACTTTGAAAAATAAAAAAATTGTTGTAACTGCTGGAGGAACTAGAGAACGCCTAGATCCAGTCCGTTTTTTGGCTAATAAGTCTTCCGGGAAAATGGGCTATGCTATAGCGCAAGTTTTACAACAGCGTGGCGCCGAAGTGGTATTGATTTCCGGACCGACCAATTTAACACCGCCTGCAGGAGTTCAAAGAATTCCCATCACTAGTGCTCAACAAATGCTAACTGCAGTTGTACAAGAATTTCAGTCTAGTGCGGCTTTAATTATGGCCGCGGCGGTCGCAGATTTTAGACCGGAACATTTAGCACAGCAAAAAATCAAAAAAACTAGCACTGATAGTGCTTGGGACCTCAAATTAGTTAAAACAGCCGATATTCTTCAAGCAGTGGCCCAAATAAAACATTCTTCACAAACAACGATCGGCTTTGCTGCTGAGACTCAAAACCTCATGACTAATGCATTGCAGAAGTTAGAAAATAAAAAGCTGGATTTAGTAGTTGCTAATGATGTCTCTAAATCTAATGTAGGATTTAATAGCGATAATAATCAAGTTACCTTTATTAAACAGGGACAAAAGCCTTGGACGACGGCTATTTTACCTAAAGTGCAAATTGCAGAACAAATTGTCGATCAATTAGAGATTTTAATGCAGCAAAAATCAATTATAAAATAAGAATAATTTTAGTGAAGCAATAAAAAATTTAATGAATTTATGGTGTTTTATGTAAAAGCGGTTGTAACAGCAATGTTTTACTCTACCTCAAGATCATTAAGGGCGGTGTTTACTGGAAGCCGTTTTAAGAAAACAAACAGAAAGAATAAAGGATCATTTACATTTTTTATTTATTATACTGGAGTTTATAGTAAAAAATTTTCAGAAAAGTTATTAAAAGACTTACGTCACCATTTTTATTTTGCTAAGATAATCAGGTTGCTCAAAAATAAAATTGGAGATGTGAATCTTAATGAATAAGAATCAAGCAAGAGTTCAAGTCCAAAAACCTTGGTTAGCGATGTTAAGTATGATGATCGGGGCTTTTGTAGGAATGCTTTCAGAAACCTCTTTAAATATTGCTTTACCTCAATTAATGCAGGCATTTCAGATTAATTCTGGTACTGTTCAATGGTTAGTCACGGGATATATGTTAGTTATCGGAATTATTCTACCTTTTTCCAGTTTATTAACTAAATGGTTTACTACTCGTCAAATTGTAATTACCGGATTGGTTAGTTTTATTATCGGGGCCTTGATCGCTGCCTTGGCTCCCAGTTTCGGAATTTTATTACTCGGCCGCATGATACAGGGCCTAGGTACAGGATTAGTATTACCTCTTATGTTTACGGTGGCTATGTTAATTTTTCCGCCTCATAAAATGGGCAGTGCTATGGGAGTCTGTGCTTTGGTTATTATGTTAGCTCCTGCAATTGGTCCGACCATGACAGGGATTATTTTAGGTAAATTATCCTGGCAATGGATTTTTTGGTTGTTTATTCCGTTTTTAGTTATTGCTTTGGGATTTGCCATCACTGGTTTACCAAATGTTGGGAAGATTACTAAGCCGAAAATTGATTTACTGTCCTTATTAGAATCTATTATTGGTTTTGCTTGCCTAGTAATGGGAGTTAGTTTTGCTTCAGATTTCGGCTGGCAAGCACCGTTGGTTTTAATTTTATTGGTGTTAGGAATAGTAGTTCTCATTTTTTACGTTTACCGGCAATTACATTTATCAACTCCGATTATTAACCTGCGTGTTTTTCAGAAAGCGGCTTTCACACAAGGGGCTTTATGTGTGATGTTGGATTTTGCGATTATTCTGTCTGCCATGTATTTATTGCCGCAGTATCTACAACGGGGTTTGCTCTTACCTGTCGCTTTGACTGGTATAATTATGCTGCCGGGAGGTATAATTAACGCTTGTGTTTCAGCTTTTGCCGGGCGTTTATTTGATTCTTGGGGAGCTAAAAAACCTGCTATTAGTGGCTTTATCATTGCTATTATAGGAATTGTGATGCTGATTTTTTCACATAATGATTCCGCAGTGGGTTATATTATTATGGCTCATATCATTCTCATGATTGGATGCCCTTTAGCGATGTCACCCGCACAAACACATGCTTTAAATGCTTTATCAGGGCCGCAATCGGCTGATGGCAGTACGATTTTAAATACTATGCAGCAGATTATTGGGGCGGTGGCAACAGCTTTAGCCACTAGTTTTTTAAGCTGGGGACAGCATTCTTATCATGGCGTCAATCAGGCAGCTCGATTTACTAATGGCGTCCATTTTGGTTTATACTTTACTTTGATTTTAGCGATAATTGGGCTTTTGATAGCTGTAACTTTAAAACCTGAAGCTAAATCTGAAGATCTTTAATAATAGTCACGAATTAAATGGATAGATTTATAAAAATTGTTAATCTGATTCAATGTACAATTAAAAAAGTTTGAACATGAAGTTCAAGCTTTTTTATTTGTGTTAATTAATGTTATTTATAAGAATAATTTAATAGTTAAATAATTATTATTATGTTTATAATAAGCATATTATTATAAAAATTAATAAAGATATGATAAGTTTAAACTAATTTTGCAAAAGGAATGATACAATTGGCGACATAATAATTGTATTTTGGAAAACCGGGGGAGGTAAAAATGATCCAATTAAATAAAAATAGGATTTGGAAATATGGTGTATTAATAATTATCAGTTTTATAACTTTGTTTTTTAATCTAAAGCAGAATGTACAAGCTGCTTCGAGTTTAATGAGTCAATACCCTAGTATCGAATCATTGTCACAGCCTAAGACATCACAGAAGGCTGATTTTTCAGTTTTTTCAGCTTCTAATTCTGCTAATAATTTTAATTTCTTAACTAAAATATCCGACACTATTATTTGGCCAAAAAATAATGACTACGCATTGGAGCCTGATCCAGATGTTCCAGGTGGTTACATAGCTTACGTTAGAACTCCTAATCAATATTTGCATGCTATTTATGGCTATAGCACAACGGGAGATGCTTATCCCCGCAATTATGATGGTTTGAGTACTAGTAATACCATAAATAACATTAAGGATTCAAATATTACTAAAATAGTTTTAATGAACAATATTGATTTAGTAAATGCCCAAGAAAATTCTGTGTCTAATCCTACAATTAAAGTTACCACGGCTAATGGAACGTCTGAGGTGCCCGCTTGGTCACAGATTCTGAGTGCAGTTGCATCAAGTATAAATACTAATGGGACGTATTCGGGGACAACCTTAGATCGTTATCTAGCAATAAAACGCCCTTCTAATAATAATACTTTAACTATTGATGCTAATAATCATTATATTAATGTGGGCAATTTGAATATTAGAACTATAAATAAAAAAGGGTTTCAAACCACTATTTGTTTGGAAAATGCCACTATTTATAATAGTAGCTATTATGGTTTCATCAAAGGTTATGGCACTACCACAGAGATTTATAAAAATATAAACTATTTTGGGGCCCAATTTCTTTATAGCAGGGGAGATGTCAATATTGAAACCTATGGAACTATTAATGCTTTTTCTCTGCGTTCTTATTACGTTCCAAATGATAATAAACAATATAACTGTCAAGGTAATGGCAATCAACAAAATATGCAGGCGCAAAATGTCGACTTTGGTGAAGATTGTATCTATAACGGATATACTTATTCTGGTAATGTATTAGAGTTGACTGGTAGTGCAACTGTTCATAATGGGGCTACCGTTAATTTATATCCACACACCGTAACAGGAACAAAAGGTACAGATATTGGAAATAACCCAGAAAATTCTTATGGCAGTTCTACTGCTGGTGGTCTTTATTTAAGAGGAGGGGCTACCGACGCAAATGCAGAGCCAGTTTTAAAGATTGGAAAAAACGCTACTTTAAATGTAAAAACTAATTTAGATTCGTTTAAATCAGAGGTAAATAAAATTCAGCCTGACGTTATCAAAGATGCTGCCGATGATATTCCCATGAAAACGGGGTATTATACACCAGGAACTGCTTTAATTTTGAGTAGTAAGGCTAGTAAAATCCAATATGTTGATCATTCCAATTCCGAAATCAATCTTACTTCTGAAGGACCCCTGTCTCAATACGGTTTAGCATATGTTCAAGGAGGCATTGTCGATATTGGTGAAGGTAGTCTGATAGCTAAAGCAAATAATCTTGACTCTAAGCCGGCTAATTTAATTCAATTGGGTTCTGATGGTCAAGTTTTTGTTAATAAAAATGGAACTTTTAACGTGGCTGCCCCTGGTGCAACTGGGGTGGTAAATATGGTTTATAGTTCTGGCAAGACCTTTAAAGTTAACGTGTATAAACCTAAATCCTTAAAAATTACACGTCCGAATAAGGATTCCAATATTATCTTTGGTAATGGAACAGTAGAACTTCATGGTGTAAAGCAAATTTTTGATAGTACAACATCTATTCCTTTTCAATATTTGAATTTTCCTTTTAGCGGGAATCATATTCTTGCTGCATCTTTACAAGCACAGACAGGGAAACAATACACGGCACTTTTACAGAGGGAATTAAATAAATTAGTTGATAATTCTAATAAAGCACAATTTAATCAGTTTGATAGCGTTAATTTTACTGCTATTGATAATGGCCCACAATTAAATAAAAACTTAACGGCTTTGGATCCACAACAAAGAAAAATTACGGGTAAGGTTACTGATATTGAAAGTGGAGATCCTATGACAGATGCTCGATTACATGTTGCTTTACAACGAGCTGATTCTGCAACTGCTATAGATTTGGGAGATAAGGGAAATAATAATGATCCCTTAGATGGGAAATTAGATGCTGTTTATCTGAAAGATGTAAATACAGATCTAACACAAACAGCTCTAACAGCTGTTGCACCAGATAATGATACCTGGTTTGCAGATCATCATGACGAGCAAGGGGTAGTTTTAAATACATTAACCGGACCCGGAAGTGAATTAACTTTGCCTTGGCGTTATATTAATGACGCTCAAGTGATCAGCTGGAATAAAAATGAATTTACAATTGATATTGATCAATTATTAAAAAATTATGATGCTCAACATGAGCAAAAGATCGGAACACTTGTACCCAGTGATAAGATTCAGGTGACAGCGGTCAATAATTATCAGGCTTCAGCAACTAGAAATATCTCAATTAGCAGTTTATATCTGCAATTGGATCAACCAAAAGCTCGTAAATATTATCTGTTGGGTGATGATATTGAAATTCCTTTAATTTATCAAGATAATTTACCTCAAGATAATCAGTCTACTAATAAGATGTTAAATGTTAAAGGCTATATTAATCCTATAGGAGCCAGTTTAGATCCAAAAGCTGCCGATGTTAATGGCCAATTAAAAATGATAAATGACAATAAACTTCGTAATACTGTCTGGAAAATACCTGCTCAACCAACTAATAAAGTTACAGCAGATGCAAAAGATTATACAATTAAATTCTATGGGACTGATGAAGCAGGCAGCCAAAGTCCCACTAATGCTTTTGATGAACAAGGCCAGCTAATACCTAAATATTTATTATCATATAGTTATAAGGTCTTCAACGTGCCGAGTTATTCTGGATATAAGCAATTATGGCAAAAGAATAGTTTGCACTTTAGTAATGAGGCTGGGTTCACTAATCCTGATAATTTGGGTATGGGTAAGTATCAAGAAAAGAATTTTTTCAAACCGAAAGAAGAGTCAGCCACTATTTCTAACGTTACTTTTACCCGAGGAGATCCTGGAGCAGGTGATTATGATTCACCAGAAATTAAAGCTGATCCGCAAGTACAAGTTATTGCGACGGATAAGAATAATAATAGTCAGACTAAAAGTTTTTCTTTTCAAAATAATACGCTTAAGCTTGAACCAAAAGATTTTCCGGAGCTAGCAAGTGCAGGGCATTTTAATTCCGGTATTCGTTTTGAAGTTGATACCAATGTACAAGTCTTAAAGGCAGCCAAAGAATTAAATCTGGCATCAATGCATATGAGCACTGAATATCAACATACAGATAATACTTTGGAAAGTCTGGCACTAGGTGAAAGTAGAGCCATTAAAATTGGTAATGTTTATAATTTGCAACTTATGATACCTTCTAAAATTGATTTTGGACAACATCATCTTGGAAAATTTGTAACTAAAGATTATCCGATAGTTAATAAAGAAGAGGTCCGAAATAGTTTGAATTTAACTTATACACCGATAGCTAAGAACAATATCAAAGTAACGATCCAATTACGGGAAAATAGTACTGATAATCCTCTAACTAAATGGTTATTATACAAAGATCCAGCTACAGGTATGGAGCAGAATTTGCTATCTGAAACGACAATTTTTAATGATACAGTACCTGATGTGATCACATCTAATGAAGATGTTCACAGGCAATTAACAACATCTTGGTGGAATGATAAAGATCAACAGGTAGGAGGAATGTTTTTACGTACCAATAAAGATCAACCCCATTGGGGCAAATTTGATACGATTGCAGATTGGACAGTTACTAATAGTATTTAAGTTTAGTTTTCAAAGCCTAAGAGCTCAAAACTCTTAGGCTTTTGCAATAATTAAGTATTGGCTTGTCAGTATAATAAGGTAATTGTTCACTAGTACTAGATGTGACGAAGAAACAAGAAATGCTGTATACTATTAGAGTAATATAAGGAGGTTAATTATGACAACACAACAATTCCCAGTTAACTTTTTATGGGGTGGTGCCACCGCCGCTAATCAATTAGAAGGAGCTTATCAAACTGACGGTAAGGGTCTATCTTTACCAGACGTTTTACCCGCTGGCAAACAGCGGATGCAAATTGTTAATCAGCCTGATTTTGATTTTTCCATTGATGAGCAGAAATATTTTTATCCTAATCATCTTGGCATTGATCATTATCATCACTTTAAAGAGGATATTGCTCTTTTTGCAGAAATGGGATTTAAATGTTATCGTTTCTCAATTGCTTGGTCACGGATTTTTCCTAATGGCGATGATGCTCAGCCAAATGAAGCAGGTTTGAAGTTCTATGATGCCTTAATTGCAGAATGTTTGAAGTATCAAATTGAACCAGTTATCACTATTTCTCATTATGAAATGCCTCTTCATCTTGTTAAGCAATATGGCGGCTGGAAAAATAAGAAATTAATCGACTTTTATGAAAAATTTGCTCGGACAGTTTTAACCCGTTATTATAAACAGGTTAAATATTGGATGACTTTTAATGAAATTAATAGTGCGGCTCATTTCCCTATTATGAGTCAAGGTTTAGCAGCAGCTAATGGGGCTAATGATAAAAAGAATATTTTTCAAGCTTGGCATAATCAATTTGTCGCTAGTGCTAAGGCTGTTAAAATTGGTCATGAATTAGATGCCAATTTACAAATTGGGTGCATGATTTTGTATGCTACTACTTATAGTTATGATGCTAATCCGGTGAATCAGGTAGCTACAATGAAGGCTAATCAGGAAAATAATTTCTTCTGTGCAGATGTGCAAGTTCGCGGTCATTATCCGGCTTATACTCAGAGTTTATTAGCTAAATATAATTTACAGTTTACAGATCTTGATTACACGACAGAAGAATTGGAATTATTGGCTCATTATCCGGTAGACTATATTGGCTTTAGCTATTATATGTCTTCAGTGGAAGAAGTAACACAAAAAGACCACGAGAGTGTTAACGGTAATTTAATGGGCGGTGTTCGCAATCCCTTCCTTAAAACAAGTGATTGGGGCTGGCAAATTGACCCCGATGGTTTAAGAATAGCTTTAAATCAGCTTTATGATCGTTATCAAAAACCATTATTTATTGTGGAAAATGGTTTAGGAGCGCATGATAAATTAGATGCTAATAACTATGTGGTTGACGATTATCGGATTGATTATTTACGACAACATATTCAAGCTATTGGCCAAGCTTTAGCTGATGGAGTAGATGTGATGGGCTATACTCCTTGGGGCTGTATTGATTTAGTCAGTGCTTCTACTGGAGAGATGTCTAAACGTTATGGCTTTATTTATGTTGATGTTGATGATCAAGGTCAGGGAACTTTCAAACGTTATAAAAAGAAATCCTTCAATTGGTATCAACAAGTTATTGCTTCCAATGGTGCTAATTTAGATTAAAAATGTAATCGATAAGGGATGGAAACTTAGATAAGTTTCCATCCTTTTACTTTGGAATAAATTTTGTTTTTACTAAAGAAATAGAAATTATAAAAATAAAATAAGGATAATAATGTTTACAAATGTAAATTAAGTGTTATACTGATTTTAAAGTTTACATTTGTAAACAAAAAGGAGAGGATATAATGACTAAGATTCTAGTGTTAATAGTCGCAGTTCTTTTAATTGGTTTTATTCTCTGGTGGTTTTTTGGTAAGCATCAAGAATCTGTGAGTGAAGCTCAAACTGAAAATAACAAACAACAACAAGTTAAGGTTATTGTTGACGGTGGTTATCGGCCGCAGACAGTTATTTTAAAAAAGAATATTCCAGCGCAGGTGATTTTTCATCGCCAGGATCCTTCCAGCTGTTTAGAAAGAGTAGTATTTCCCGATTTAGGAATAGATGAATTTTTACCAGAAAAAAAGGATCAGATAATTGCCATTGATACCAGCCACACTGGTGAATACGATTATGCCTGTGGTATGAATATGTTTCACGGTAAAGTGATTGTGAAATAAAAACTTTAGAAGCACTATTCACTTTTTTAATTGCAGAGTTCTTCATTGTCAATGACGGATTTACTATGAAGCCATCTTTAATTTCATTAATTAGTTTGAACTAATCTAAAATATTTTTAAATAATTAATGAAAATCTGAAATAACTTATGGAGAAGGATTGTTGACTAATGAGTATAAAAAATCGTTTTATTTTTTCTTTAATTATTTCTTTACCGATGTTAGTGCAAATGATATTAATGCCTTGGGGATGGATGCTGCCTGGCGGTGATTGGCTGATGTTTGGCTTAGCAACTGTCGAAATGGTAGTTGCCGCAGGTCCGTTTTTGCATAGCGCCTGGGCGGCTTTTAAAAACCATCAAGCCAATATGGATACTTTAGTGGCGATTGGTACGCTGACGGCTTATTTATATAGTGTCTATGCCTTATTTACTCACCGAGCAGTATTTTTTGAAAGTGCGGTTTTTATAATAACCTTTATCTTATTGGGGCAAGTTTTAGAAGAAAAAATGCGGACTAATGCTTCAAGTGCCGTTAAAAAACTGATCAATTTACAAGCTAAAACAGCAGAAGTTATGCGCGCTGGCCAGTTTGTGCAAGTTCCCCTTCAAGAAGTTCAAGTTGATGATATTCTTCGGGTTAAGCCGGGACAAAAAATTGCCGTAGATGGTGTCATCACTCAAGGCACTTCTAGTATTGATGAATCCATGGTAACTGGCGAAAGTATGCCGGTTACTAAAAAGGTCGGTGATCAAGTAATTGGGGCTACTATTAATAAAACCGGTACTTTTCTATTTCAAGCCCAAAAAGTAGGACCTGATACCTTATTATCGCAGATTGTAGAAATGGTTAAAAAGGCGCAAACCAGCCGGGCCCCTATTCAAAAACTAACGGATAAAATTTCTAATATTTTTGTACCTGCCGTTTTAATTATTGCTATTCTGACTTTTGTCATTTGGAATATATTTTTACAAGCATCTACGGTGCGGGCGCTGCTATTTGCGGTATCAGTGGTTATTATTGCTTGCCCTTGCGCTTTAGGGTTAGCTACTCCAACTGCTCTAATGGTTGGAACAGGACGTAGTGCCAAAGCTGGAATACTAATAAAAAATGGTGAGGTTTTAGAAGCAGCCGATAATATTCAAACGGTAGTTTTCGATAAAACCGGAACAATTACTCACGGTCAACCGCAAGTTACTGATATTGTGGGATCAAAGCCCAAGCAAATTCTCCAAATAGCAGCTTCTATAGAAACTGCTTCGGAACATCCTTTAGCACAGGCCATTGTTCAAGCTGCTCAAAAGCAGGAACTATCTTTAATTCCGGCAGCTGATTTTCAAACAATTGTTGGTAAAGGGGTCCGCGCCCAGTTACAAGATAAACAGTTTTATATTGGTAGCGAGCAACTTTTTTCTCAAAATTCTATATCGGAGAAGTTAAGGCAGCAAAAAGAACAATTGCAAAATGAGGCTAAAACAGTAGTAATCGTCGGTGAAGTGGGAGCTGCGCAAGGCTTAATTGCTATTCAAGATACTCCAAAAAGCAGTGCAGCTGCAGCAATAGCAGCTTTGAAACGTCAGGGCTTAAAAACCGTAATGCTTACGGGCGATAATCAACAAGTCGCACAAGCTATTGCTCAAAAAGTAGGTATTGATCAAGTGTTTGCTAATGTTTTGCCCAACGATAAAGCCCAGATTGTGCAACAATTACAGCGACATAATAATGTAGCTTTTGTTGGTGATGGTATTAATGATGCCCCAGCTTTGACCTTGGCTAATGTTGGTATTGCTATGGGTTCAGGGACAGATATCGCGATTGAAGCGGGAGGAATTGTTTTAGTGAAGAATGATTTGCGCGGCGTAGTGCAAGCCTTGGAATTGAGTCGCAAAACTTTTCAACGAATTAAATTTAATCTGTTTTGGGCCTTTATTTATAATGCTTTAGGAATTCCGATTGCGGCAGGAGTATTTGTAGGTTGGGGGTTGGTTTTAAGTCCAGAATTAGCCAGTTTAGCGATGGCTTTAAGTTCTATTTCGGTCGTGCTGAGCTCCTTATTGTTAAATAAAGTAAAACTCACACCAGTAGATTAGAATTCTATTGCTCTTATTATTTTGCATTGAAATTGGTGGCGTTTTGAAGTAGGATGTATTACTTTTAAAAATTAGGTAAATAAAAAATGTCGGTCTTTTTGATCGACATTTTTGGCTATTTTTTTAAGATTTTAAACTACTAATCCCCGTTTAGCACTGTATTTTTCATAACTTTTAGTTTTTAAGATATCTTCTAAGATATCTACCATTTGATAAACTTCTTCATAAGAAGTATAAAGTGCAATTGGGGCTAAGCGGATGACATCAGGTTCACGGAAATCAGGAATCACGTTACGATCTTTGAGGGCTAAAGAAATTTGATAACCTTGGGGATGTTCCAAGCAAACATGGCCGCCGCGTTTACTGTCTTCGCGTGGATTACCTACTTTACAACCATATTGAGTCAATTTTTCATCAATTAAATACATCAAATAAGCCGTAATTTTCAGCGATTTCGTTCTAATTGCTTCCATGCCGATGCTATTGATTAATTTTAATGTTCCTTCTAAAGGAGCCATAGATAACATGGAAGGCGTTCCGATTTGCCAACCGCTAACGTCTTTTTGGTGTTCAAAATTTTGCTTTAATTGAAATTGGGTATCATCACGGTTACCCCACCAACCAGCAAGACCTGGTTGTTTATCAAAATGTTTTTGATTCAGGTACATACCGGCAATAGAACCAGGACCAGCAGCCAAATATTTATAAGTGCACCAAATAGCAAAATCGGGTTGGATTTTTTGAAAGTCCATAGTGATTGCACCAATAGCGTGACAAAGATCCCAGCCAATAATAATGCCGCGTTCATGAGCTGCTTTGGTTAAACGTTCCATGTCTAGCACTTGAGCACTACGATATAAAACTGTGGGCAACAGAATTAAAGCAACATCATCGCTCATCCCTGCTATAACTGCATCTTCATCAATATATTTGCCATCGGGACTAGGAATAACTTTTACTGCTTCTTCAGGATTGTAGCCGCGTAGACGAATTTCACTATCAATTGCGTAGCGATCAGTAGGAAAGTTTAAATCATCTACTAAGATTTTATAACGCTCGGCAGTAGGTTGATACAAAGTACTGATACATTGGTGCACATTAGAAGTAGTACTGCCGGTAATGAGAACCTCGTTAGCTCGGGCATTAATTAAAGTAGCACATTGAGCGCCTAATTCCAGGCCATAATGAAAATATTCATCCCACATATTAATCCCTTGAGTTTTCCAAATATTCATCATTTTTAAAAGAGCCGTTTCGGCTTCTTTGGAAGCTAGTCCTAAAGAATTACCATCCATATAGATTTGACCAGGTTGAATATAAAAATGATCACGAATTTTAGCTAAAGGATCTTCTTGATCTAATTGTTGAGCCTGTTGTAGATTACTAGTAAATTGATAATTCATGAATTTAATTCCTTTCTCTTTGTCAAAATTATAAATATGAAAATACTGATCGTCCCTAGTAAACAAACACCTCCTAACAATAAACATGCTGTTAACCATGAAATTTCAATCATTTTAGTAACAATGGGTGTGCCGATGATAATACCAATGTAATATAAAAAGTTGACAAAAGATACCGCATAGCCCACTAGTTGATTGCTGTTGACCGTTTTCGGCACCAATACCATGACACAAGAGGAAGCCATCATAATTGTGGCTGATAAACAAAAGACTTGCAGTACATAGCTTGCAAAACCCTGCAGATTCAGCATAGGTAAACAGGAGAGGGTCATTAAAATAAAGGCGGTTAAAGTAATTACGGGACCATGATGGGGAAATTTATCCATTAAATAACCGGCTAATAATCCAAAAGGAACTCCGAACAGGCCAAATAAACTGGCTAAAAAGTTAGCTTGACTATTCGCCAGATGGTAAAAACTAGTAAATAATAAAGGGTAGATAGTAATAAAGGCATATAAAACAAAAGCCATTGCACCTTGAGCGAGGGCTAAAGTCCAAATACGTGTATTCTTTAATAAAGGTTGGAGCTGCTGGTGAAAAGAAATTTTTTGCTTTGCTTGGATATTGGTTGAATCGCTTTCAATAAAATAGGCATAAAGGATTAATAACAACAGAGCTAAGCACAAAGTAAATATCCAAGGAGCCTTCAGGCCGCCTTTTTGTGCCAGTGGTTGAAAGATATTCATAGCGATTAAAGAACCGGCGGCAGAAAAAGTACCCCAAATACCAGTAGCCAAACCACTGCCTGTTTCTGGGAACCACTTATTAATCAAAACAATACCCACCATAATAATTAAAGCAAAAGGTATTCCTTCAATGAAACGAGAGAATAATAACCAGAAATAATTGTGAGCGATAATTCCTAAAAAATTACCCAAAATTAAACAGCCGAAAAGTCCCAGCAGTAATTTTTTAGGACCTAATTTATCAATAATACTGCCTCCGGGTAAGGCCAAAAAAACAGCGGAAAAAGTAAAAATAGACATCAACCAAGCGGAAGCAGAAAGAGATAAATGAAAATTACGATTAATAGTAGTTAAAATAGGAACAATTTTGAGTTGGCTTAAAGAAATTGTCACGCCTCCCAAATAAAGTAAAAAGAACTTAAACCAAGGTTTTTGTTTCATTGTTCTGTCCTCAAGTAATCGTTTTCTTATATTTTATCATCATGGTGCATAATTGGACAACAGTTTTTATTTATTAAGGGCAGGTATTATCGCCAATTTCAAAAGTAGAAAGTGGTGCTTTTTGGCAGTCGTTATCTATTAAGCAAATTGGTAAGATTTTGAGTGGAGCTACGTTGAGCCAAATTATTATTTATGATCAACATTTAACAGAATTGGTCTCATTTTTTGTGGAAGATCTGGTGTAATTTGTCTTTAATAATTTTCCTTGTTTCAATTATTTATCCAAGAGGTTTTAATTCAAAGTTCGATAACAGATATTTTAGACAATATTCTTAACGATTAGCAAGGCATTTTTTCTGATTTACAAAAATTAAAAGATAATTTTTCGGAGATTAATCAGCAATTGAGTCCGCTGGAGATATTAAGGATTTTTGGGGTGCGATGATAGTTTACATTTTCCAAAATCAACTATTTCAATCTGAAGTGGAAAATTATCATCAAGATCTGGAATTGATTAAACGTTAAATTATTTTTAGCTTAAAAGCTTGTTTCATGTCGTGACTGCAGCTTGAGGGGAAACTGCTATTTGTAGTTTGTTTGCTGGGGCTTAGTACTGATAGAATATTCGTGATCGCAAAATAACAAGTGCATTATCATTTCAGCATTTATCAGATTAGAGTGCATCTATTGTATAATGAGAAACCAGAGGGGGGATATGATGACTGGCCAATACAGGCCAAGTGCAGGCTATTTTTAGAACAAACCTAACTCAGATCGCACAGTTAAAAGAGCCGGTGACAGCTCAACATGAAATGAAAAGGGTTTGCTGAAAAATCAGCTTTACATGAAATCAAAAAATTTTGTCTGTAAGTAGTCGCTATCAAAATTATGATGCTCGAGAATTAACAAAAATCCAAAAAAATTGGCAAAGTTTTAATAAATGGGGGGAACTATATAATGGAGAGAAGAAACCTTTTGATAGGAACGATTGCGATATTATGTTTAGTAGTTTCTTTAATTTGTTGGGTTCTACGCCAGCAGTCGATCGCGCTCATTGTTAGTAATGCAGGTTTAGCTTTAACTACAATTTTTTACTTATGGAGTAATCGGAATTGATTACTAAAATAGTAATTAATTATTTGATTAGCTGGGATAAAATCCCAGCTTTTTTGTAAAGATAAATACTAATTATCATAAAAAATTCACATGTTTAGGCTAACATACTTTATAGTATAATTTTGCAAAGAATTAGGGTATACTATAGTTTCCCTAAATTGAAATTGGTTGTTTAAAGGAGAATCAGCCATGAAATATTGTCCCAACTGCGGCTTTAAATTAGCAGCGGATTATAAAGTCTGTCCTAATTGTGGTTATCAGTTGAATACCTCTTTAGCAGATAAAAGATCTGCTCAAAGTGGCGATAAGCAAGAGCAACATTTATCACGTGTGCAGTCGCATCAGGATACGCGTTTGAAGCAGCATAATTCAATAATTCAATATTTAATGTGGTTAAAATCCAATCCCATTAGCTTTTTATTAGTAGTTTTATTAGTAATTTTGACTTATATTTATGTGGGTAAGATTATTAGTTTTATTGTGGCCTTAGTCATGCTTATTTGGGGTTATGTATTTACTAACCGCCAAGCAACCCCCTTGGATAAAAAAATTAAGGCAATGTTTCGTCATGTAGAATATGAAGAACAGACAAAAGTGCAGCGCGTGATTAAAGCGCAGCCACAAATAAAAAGGCAACAACCACGGCCGGTAGTCATAGAGCGGCCCGTTCAAAAATACCAACCTGCCAAAACCACTGGACAGCGTTCTTGGATAGTGATGATTTTAGCAATTATAACTTGGAGTACTAGTTTTTGGCCTGGTTTTTTTGCTAATAATCTGCTGGGCACGGCCATTGGCTGGAATAGCCCCACGGTACCTTCTTTAGCGCAAATGATTCGGCAGGGAATTATGTATTTGAATTTTACTTTTCATTTACAGATTAATCCGTCTTTAGGTCTATGGCTTTTAGCTTTAGGTCCGATTATTATTCTTTTAGGTTCTTTAATGCCCAGTCATTTTGGCCGCAAGTTAGCTTTTCGGGGGGCGGTAATTAGTGCTGTCATCTATTTTGGCGGTCTTGCTGTCTTAAAAATCGCTTTGGACTGGGGCAGCCATTATGCTCAATTACCACCGTTAGCTTTAGGCAGCAGTGGTTATGCCGCATTATTTTGTATTATTTTATTATTGGTTTTCACTATTGTGGCTCGTTTACGGCATTAAGAGTGAATGGTTTTTCGCGATTCTCTTTAGTATAATGGAAAGTGTAATGCTTTGGGGGAGAAATTATGAAAATTTTGGTGGTAGATGATGATCACGATATTGTAGAATTACTAAGTATTTATATTCGCAATGAAGGCTACGAGGCAATTGCGGCAACATCGGGAACGGCCGCTTTGCAAAAGCTCGAACAAAATCCTGATATTGACTTGATGATTTTAGATATTATGATGCCGGATATGTCGGGGATTGAGGTTTTGGAGAAAGTTCGAGCAACTTCACAAATACCTATTATTATTGTTTCGGCTAAAACTAGTGATCTGGATAAGATTAAGGGCCTAATTTCCGGTGCTGATGATTATGTTGTCAAACCTTTTAATCCTCTGGAAGTAATGGCGCGAATTAAATCACTTTTGCGCCGGACACATGCTGGAGAAGAGAATATTCCTAATCAATTAACCATTGGTCCCCTTACTATAAACAAAAAATCTCATGAAGTAGTAACAGCGAGTGGACAAAAGGTACAATTAACCGCATTAGAATTTGGAATCTTATATCTCTTGGCTAGTCATCCTAATCAAGTGTTTTCTGCAGATGAAATTTTTGAACGGGTTTGGAAACAGGAAAGTATTATCTCTGCTAAAACCGTGATGGTGCATGTGAGTCATTTGCGGGACAAATTAGAGGCAGCTACTAATGGCGAAAAGGTTATTGAAACAGTTTGGGGTGTAGGCTACAAGGTGGAGGCCTAATGAATGGCAAATAAAATAAAATTAAATGTTAGACAGTGGTTGAAAATAGCAGCCAGAGGACTTTTGGTATTAATAGTGCTGCTGATCTTGGAAGTAGGAGTCTTATATGGCGCCCACTTTTCTACTGCTGATTCTAAATATTTTTTGATCATTACCGTTTTAAATTTAATTTTATGGGCAATTGTCACCTATCAGCAATATTTGCGCTATCAAGTGCTGCAGCTTTTAATTCAATTTCAGGATGTAACACCGGCCCATGTCCAACAACTGGGACATTTGCAGGTGCATAATCATTGGTTGCACCGAGTATTACAGCAATTATTGCTGATTACCAAAGCCATGCAAACTACGATTCAACAAGAACAAAATAGCGAATTAAGTAAAGATGAATTAATTACTAATGTTAGTCATGACTTGCGGACGCCGCTCACTTCTATTTTAGGCTTTTTGGGTTTAATCGAACAGAACCCGCATACTTCTAATAGTGATATTAAAAAGTACGTGCATATTGCTTTTCAAAAAGCTCAACAATTGCAAGTATTAGTCAATGATTTATTTGAATATGTTCGTGCCAGTTCTGCTAGTACGAAATTGAATTATCGCAAATTTGATATGATCCAAATGCTCGAACAAGTAGATGCTGAATTTGAACTGCAAGCTCAACAAAAACACATTCAAATTAGTGTTACTAGTCCGGAAAAAACACTGGTAATGCGTGCTGATACTGAGAAGCTGGGCCGGGTTTTTAATAATTTAGTTACTAACGCTTTGCAATACGGTCAAGGTGCTCATCATATTTGGTTAAAAGCTCAGGATCGCGGACAATTCGTTTGGTTACAGGTGGCCAATGATGGTGAACCAATTCCGGAAGCCTCTTTACCCCGTTTATTTGAACGTTTTTATCGCAGTGATCAAGCACGATCCCCCGTTCATTCTGGTACTGGTTTGGGGTTGGCCATTGCGCAGAGTCTTATTAAAATTCATGGTGGAAAAATCAGCGTTCAATCTGATGCTAATTTGACAGCTTTTGATATTATTTTACCGAAAAATTTTACCCAAGATACAAAATAAAGGAGAACAAACATGGCACTAATTTTAAATGGGTGCGTTTTGCTTTTAAAAGAACATCATTTATTAAAAAAGGCAGATATTGTCTTTGATAATGAAATTACTGCTGTAACTTATGATTCACGCCGTGCTCAAAAAGATGGCATGTTCTTTTGCAAAGGTACACATTTCAAAGAAGATTATTTACGCCAGGCTCAACAAAATGGTGCTTCAACCTATGTGGCTCAACAAGAATATCCTGAAATTAAGGGTATGAATGCTTTAATTGTTAATGATGTGCAAAAAGCGATGGCCTTATTAGGGGCAGCGTTTTATGATTATCCCCAAAACGAGTTATTTATTATCGCATTCACCGGAACCAAGGGCAAAACTACTTCTGCCTACTTTACTCATGGAATATTGCAAGCATATACTAATAAAAAAGCGGCCCTTTTTTCAACCATTAATCGAATTTTGGGACCGCAGCCGCAGCAAACCTTTAAATCTAGTTTGACGACTCCGGAATCTTTGGATTTATTTCGTGAAATGCGACAAGCAGTGGATAATGGGATGACGCATTTGGTCATGGAAGTTTCTTCACAAGCTTATAAACGCAATCGGGTTTATGGATTACATTATGATGTCGGATTTTTCTTAAATATCACGCCTGATCATATTGGACCGAATGAACATCCTAATTTTGCGGATTACTTACACTGCAAGTTGCAACTTTTAGTGAACTCTAATATCTGTGTATTAAATGCTGACAGTGATCAGTTCTTAGATGTTTATCAGGCGGCTAAAACTACTACTGATCCGGAAAATATTTATACTTTTAAACGGCAAACAGATAAGGCGTCCCAACAGGCTGATTTTATTTATCATAGTACGGAAAGTACGCTGGCTCAAAGTGCCTTTGTCTTACAGGGAATTAGTAGTAAAGCTAAACAGCTGAATATTGATGGTCAATACGAATTAGATTTAGCAGGAGATTTCAACGAAACTAATGCTGTGTCTGCAATTATCGGAGCCGGCTTAGCCGGTGTGCCGTACCAATTAGCCCAAACGGCGATTAATAATGTGCATATTCCTGGAAGAATGGAAACCATTTTTACTCAAAAACATGGGACCATTTATATTGACTATGCACATAATTATGGTAGTATGAAAGCTCTTTTAAGTTTTTTAAAACGTAAAAATCCACACTCTAAAGTAATCGTGGTAGTGGGCAGTACCGGCAATAAAGGCGTATCAAGACGCTCGGGTTTTGGCAAGGCTTTAAGTGAATACGCGGATACGGCTTATTTAACTACAGATGATCCCGGATTTGAAGATCCCCAAAAAATTGCCGAAGAAATCGATCAATATATCGATCATAAACGGGTACAGGTGCAAATCATTTTAGATCGTAAAATGGCAATTAAGACTGCTATTAGTCAAAGTCAACCGGGTGATTTAGTAGTTTTGGCAGGAAAAGGGGAGGATGCTTATCAAAAAATTAGAGGTATCGATACACCTTATCCTAATGATTTTAATGTAGCTCAACAGGTAGTTCGGAAATTAGAATAGGGAGAAGCTTATGCAAAATTTCTTTACAATAATCGGTGGTATGGGTACAGCAGCAACTGAAAGTTATTTAAGATTATTAAATCAACGTACACATGCTCGTAAAGATCAAGATTATCTCAACTATATTTTAGTTAATCATGCAACTATTCCTGATCGTACCAGTTATATTCTAGATCATCATCAGCCGAGTTTTTATCCGCCCTTATTAGAAGATATTAAGCAGCAAAGCCTTTTGCATCCGAGCTTTATGGTTATTATTTGTAATACTGCCCATTACTTTTATCAGGATTTACAGGCGGCTACTACGGTTCCGATTTTGCATATGCCCCGAACAGCTATTGCTACTTTGAAAAAAAAATATCCGCAAGTTCACAGAGTTGGTTTAATAGCAACTCAAGGCACCTTGGCTGATGGAATTTACGAAGCGGAATTACAACAAAGTGGTTATGATTATACATTGGGAGATGCTCAATTACAAAGTGATGTTATGACTTTAATTTATGATAATATTAAACGCAGTGGTAAAGTCGACGCTCAACTTTATTATCAGATTTTAAAACGAATGACTCATGAATTTGGAGCGCAGGCGGTTATTTTAGGGTGCACCGAGCTGTCTTTGGCACAAGAGAAGGCTTTTAATCATCCTTATCGTGTCATTGATGCTCAAAGCATTATTGTAGACCAGAGTATTGAATTGGCACTCAAGGCCCGCGCAGGTCGACCACTAGTAATAGAAAAAGGCTTAGCCCAATAATAGAGGCAATCTAAAGCTGTAATATATTGAGGTTTGATAATGGATAATCAAGATCCAAATAAAGAATTTTTGCACCGAAATCAACGTATTTTTGTGCGCAATGAACATCAAAAATATCATTATACAGTACTAAAAAGTATCTTATTGATCGCTTTAATGTTTATATTTGTTGCTGGAGCTTATGGTTTTCGTATATATTCACAAGCTAGCAACGCTTTAGGCAATGCTTACCGTCCTACTGATAGGACTCATATTTCTCATGCTATTGCTGAGAAAAAACCTGTGACAGTTTTACTTTTGGGTGTTGATACAGGTGATGAGGGCAGAACTGATCGGGGTAATTCTGATACTATGATTTTAGCAACAGTTAATCCGCAAACGCAGAAGACAATTTTGATGAGTATTCCGCGAGACACTTTGGCTGAAATTTATGGTATTAAATCCAGTAAAAAAATTATTCAAAAAATTAACTCTGCTTATAATTTAGGTAAAGAAGCAGCAGCGATGAAGTCTGTAGAAAAATTATTAGGCATTCATATTGATCATTATGTCACGATGGATTTTCATTCTTTGCCTAAAATTGTCGATGCAGTAGATGGCATTACAGTTGATTCTCCTTTTCCTTTTAGTTATGATGGCAGCAGTTTCACTAAAGGCAAGCAAGTCATTACCGGCAAACAAAGTTTGTCTTACGCCCGCATGCGTTATGAAGATCCCGAAGGTGATTATGGCCGCCAGAAACGGCAACGTCAGGTAATAATGGCAATTGTTAAAAAAGCCCTCTCTTTGAGTGCTTTGCCTAATATGCAAAAACTCTTGAATAGTATTTCGGGCTCGATGAGTACCGATTTATCTTTTGATGACATTATGACTTTAATGCAATCTTATCGAGGCGCTTCGAAAAAGATGGAATCAGACTATTTACACGGCCATAGTGCCACGATTAATGGTCTTTCTTATGAAATTGCTCCCACTGCCGAACTGCGCCGAGTTTCAGCCAAAATGCGGCAAGGTGTCGGTCAAGAACCAATTAATTTAGTTAATAAAGAAACAAAATTAAATAAGTTAAACGAACGTTATAATTCCTTTGACTTTGATTCTAAAGCCGAACAGGATTATCAAATCTATGGTAACAACATTAATAGTGAATATGTTACCAATGATGATAATTAAATAGTTGACTAAGGACTAGGTGATAGATTCTTGCCTAGTCTTTTTCTAATTAATAAGAATTTGATAGGAGTAAATTTTGAGTATCTTAAAAATCGAACACTTACAACATGCTTATCTTGATAAGGTTCTTTATGATGATACGAATTTTCAAGTTAATGATCAGGAACATGTTGGAGTTATCGGCCAAAATGGTGTCGGTAAAAGTACCTTAATTAAAATTTTAACTAAACAAGTAGTTCCGGATAATGGGCAGATTACTTGGAAGAAAAAACTTAAAGTCGGCTATCTGGATCAGTATGCCAGTTTGAAAGCAGGGCAGACAATTAAAGAATTTTTACAGAGTGCTTTTGCAGAGTTATTAATACAACAGCAATTGTTAACTAGTCTTTATCAGCAAATGAGTGTTGATGCTAATGCAGATCTAATAGAGCGTGCCGGTAATATTCAAGCTTGGTTGGAAGAAAATGGCTACTACGAAATAGATACTAAAGTTCAACAAGTGGCTACAGGTTTGGGTTTAGATGCTTTAGGTTATGATCATGATGTTATGGACCTAAGTGGTGGGCAACGTTCTAAATTAATTTTGGCGAAATTACTTTTAAAAAATCCGGATATTCTCTTATTAGATGAGCCGACTAATTATTTAGATAGTCAACACATTAGTTGGTTAGCAGATTATTTACAGAATTTTACGGGCGCTTTTGTAGTGGTTTCGCATGATTTTGATTTTTTGGGGAAAATTGTTAATGTGGTATACGATTTAGAATTAGGTCGTTTGACACGTTATAGTGGGTCTTTGCAGCAAGCTCTACGCCAAAAGGCAGCTAATCAACAGACTTATTTAAAATCCTATGCTAGTCAACAAAAAAAGATTGCTAAAACGCAGGCCTATATTCAAAAAAATAAGGCCGGATCACGTTCTAAAAGTGCCAAAAGTCGTGAAAAACAACTGTCTAAAATGAAAGTATTGGCTCCGCCTGCCAATCGCAATAAACCAAATTTTTCCTTTCCTTACTTAGATAATACTAGTCAAATCGTTTTAGAGGTTAATGATCTGAAAATCGGTTATCAACAACCACTGTTACAAAAAGAACTGAATTTTTCAGTAGCAATGGGTGAAAAGGTAGTGATTACAGGTTTTAACGGGATTGGAAAGACCACTTTAATTCGAACTATTTTAAATCAAATCCCTTCACTCGGTGGCAGTGTGCATTTAGCACAGACAGCGAAGGTGGCTTATTATCAACAAGATTTGCTTTGGCCACATCCGCTAGTTACCCCGATAGATATTTTGCAGCAGCAATTTTCTGAACAGGCACAACGTGTTATTCGGCGCACACTTGCCAGAGCTGGTTTGACTGCTCAACAAATGGTGGCCGCTGTTAAAACATTGTCTGGAGGAGAACAAGTAAAGGTTAAATTGGCTTTACTGATGCTCCAACAGGCTAATTTTCTTATTTTAGATGAACCAACTAATCATTTAGATGATGATAGTAAAGCTTCATTGCAGCAGGCCTTAAAAGATTATCGGGGGGCTGTTATTCTTGTGACACATGAAACAAGTTTTTATGATGATTCCTGGATTAATAAAATATTGAATATTGAAAAAAAATATTGATTTATTGTTGACAAGT
>NZ_KQ033878.1:462847-703560 GCF_000967245.1 Bombilactobacillus mellis | reverse complement strand
AATGGGTTATTATCTATGATAATAACCTTTTTTTATACCTTGTATTTTTAGTTTTTATTCAATTGGTAGGTTGGAAAAATGGATAATCAAACAATTAAACAGTTGTTGAATACAGGCATACTTGCAGGGAAGATTATGATGGAATCAGGTTCGGAAATGTATCGGATCCAAGATACCATCGAAAGAATTTTGCGCAAGGGGGGATTATCACAACCAGAAGTGTTCCTAACGCCAACTGGAATATTTGTGACTGCGCGCGATATATTTTATATAAAAATGGCGGAAGTTCATCATAGTGCCATTAATTTAGAAAAGGTTACCAAGGTCAATGCTTTATCAAGACAGTTTTCGGATAATCAGATTAGTTTGGATGAATTACAAAACGGTTTAAGAGATATTAATAGTAATACTTCTGATTTTCCGTTATGGTTGAAACTTTTAGGAGCCTTTGTAATCAGTTGTACTTTAATGATTCTTTTTATTGGTAAATATGATTGGTTTGATTTTTTTCAAGCTGGTTTTATTGGTTTATTTGGCTATCTGGTATTTAACTATCTTAATAATGTGGTGGAAATTCAATTTATTAGTGAGTTTATTGCGTCGGTTCTGATTGCTTTAGCAGCGATTGGTTTGCGCCAACTTAACTTAATTAATAATTTAAATTATTTGATTATTGGCAGTGTGATGCCGCTTGTTCCCGGGGTGGCATTAACCAATGCCTTACGTGATTTAATTGCGGGTCATCTAATTTCCGGTTTAGCACGCATGGTAGCAGGTACATTAAGTGCTTTAGCGATTGGTGGCGGTATTGCTGTGGTTTTAAGATTTCTTTTGTGAGGTAATTTATGCCGTTAAGTATGCAATTTTTAGTACAAATGTCTTTTAGTTTTATGGGAACAATTGGTTATGCTCTTTGTGTAAATATTCCTCGGAAAGCTTTAATTGGCTGTGGTATGTGTGGAATGTTCGGCTGGCTAGTTTATTGGCTGATGTGGCACTTTCTTTTAGCAGGAAAGGTTTCTTCTAGTTTAATAGCTGCTTTAGTTATTGGCTTAATGAGTTATATTTTTGCAAAATACAAGAAGATGCCGGTAACTTTGTTTAATATTCCGGCACTAGTACCCTTGGTTCCGGGAGCCACTGCGTATGAAGCGGTGCGGGCAATGGTTTCGGGAGAATTTGTTAATGGAGTACGGTTATTTTTGATGACAGTCATGATCATTGGGGCGATCGCAATGGGTTATATGATTGCTCAGGTAATCATCGATATTGCTAAATCTTTTAAAAAATGATATTATTTATTTATGCGATGAGTCGAGAGATCACATTAGTGATCCAATTGGGAGCGTCAAGCCACGTTTTTGTGACACTCACCGGATTTGTGAGGGCGTTTTTGAGTGTTAGATGTGAACTGACATTCAATTACTGATTTTTCAGTACCCAAAAAGTCATGGCCTTTTGGCCATGACTTTTTTTATGGAGCTGTTTTTCTATTATCCATAATGTTTTCTTGGACTAATCTGGTTACCTGGGGATTATCTAAAAGACTACCGTGAGAACTATTTTCACCAGTAACAGTGATTTGGGTATATTTTTTAACCTGTTTTTGATAGATATATTTACCTGCTTCTACACTTTGATAAGGGACAATCCCATCATTTTGATAATTTTTAGTTCCTGCAATCGCATAAACAATCAAATTTGCGGGCAGATTTTCTTTATTGCGATAAAGTTGCCGAAAAATTGCAGTCTCATTTTTTATGTTTGATTCTAAGGAATTATAGGGGGTGCCCACAGTCATAAGACTATTAATTGTAAGATCATTACGATTAAAGTATTTTTCTAAGTACCAGGTCCAAATTAGCCCTCCATTTGAATGACCTATAGCAGAGAAATTATTAAAATTATAATTATTAGTTAAATAATTCATAGCGATTTTTAACCAGCGGGTTTGTTGAGAAATATTAGTATAACCGTCTTGATTATTTTGAAAGGCAATCACGATAAAAGGTTCTTGGTCACGGGCGGCAATGCTGCCGCTGGTTTTAATTTTGTCATTTTTCTGGACAGTAATTTTTAAAACGCTCCGTTTAAGTTTACGTTTTCCCGGATGCATCTGCTGAAAAAGGTTGTCAAAACGATCCTGATTAGCGGAGCTGCCCGGAATAAAAATTACCGGTGAAACTCGTGAATTATGCCAAACTCGCTCACTGTTCACACTTGCCTGCATAGTTTGATAGGCAGGAATGGTTAGTAACAGCATAATTCCAATAATTATATTAATCCAAGTTTTTGTTTTCATATTTGGCCTCGGCTTTAATAAATGGTAAATAAATAGCAGTAGAACAACCAATGGCTAAGATAGTAGCTATAAGACTACCCCAGTTACCATTAGTACCTAAAAAATTAAGCAAAAAAGTAGGCGTGCCGCTAAAAATTTCATAAACTGCTGGTTGTGCCCATTTTAATTGGATAAATAGTGCCCCAATTAACATGCTCAGAATGGGGCTGATGACAAAAGGAATTACTAACCAAAGATTAAATAGTACCGGCAATTTGATTAAAAGTGGGGCATTAAAACCAAAAAGACTTAGGAGAATATTTTGTAAAACTAGACGATCTTTGTGTAAAATTAAAAGTGCGAAAACTAATCCTAAGGTGCAACCTATTCCTCCTAAAAAAGCATAACTCGTATAAATGGAGTGTAAGTTAAAAGGAAAAGGTAAGTTATTGAGATTACGATGGGTTAGTGCAGCCGATAAATTGGCGGTGGCAGCAGGTGAATTAATAGATTGCCTTGTTTCTGTAAAGGGATTGATGATTCCTAACCAAGTTGCTAAATTACGTAACATGACTAGAGGCCCGAGTGACCACCAATTAATATTGCGCGCGCTCGTGGAAATTCCCGGCAATTTAACAAAAATGTCATTTTGCTGGATCAAGTTAACAATATATCCCACAAAAAATGCTAGAATGATACGGATTGTGGGCCAAGGAACTTTGCAAAAAAGATAAGCCACTAAATAACTAATAATTATTACTAATAAAATAGATGGTAATGTCCAAGTCATACGTAGATCCGGACCAATATTCATGCAGGCCACCGCTAAAATCAAAACCGTACTAAAATTTAAGTCTGAATGTTGAAAATTACTGAGATTTTGGGTTAACAAATAACCGAAAAATAAGAGAGTTAATAATTCCAAAATAGTCAGATATTGTGTGCATAAATGGTTGAAAGTCGAAAAATTTTGATGAATATGAAAAATTTGTGTAAAAAAGCCATTGGGATTCAGTAAAGTAATTTTAATTAGTCGCAGATAGGCATCAATTAAAATTAAAGGATAAATATTTTGGAGCGTATTATTAAGTGTCTGCTGGAATTTTTGATTATAATTTTTAAGCATTGACATTTCTCCCATAAATTTAATAAATTTTTACTCTCAATAAACTCAATGAAAATGGAGGTAGATTAATGAAAGATGAGCAACAACGCTGGCTGCTATTAATGAATGCTACTTTTAATATGGTTATGGGATTCATTTTACCAGTAAACACAATTTTTATGACAAAATATCTCCATGAATCTTTGGTTATCTCAGGTTTTGTCTTGATGGTATATTCGGGAGTCATGATGCTGGGTAATGCTCTAGGAGGATATTTATTTGATCGATATTCCCACCGGGGCACGCTTTTATGCGGCTATTTTATTGCGGCCGTAGGATTTTTAGTGCTCTCATTTTGCCATATTTGGCCTTTATATGCAATTTTATTGACAATTATTGGTTTAGGGATGGGGATTGCCTATACAGCCGTTAATTCTTATACGGCCGTAGTAGCACAACAACATCGCCAGCATTCGCAACGAATTTTTAATATTATGTACTTATCTGCTAATGTCGGTATTGCTGTAGGATCAATGTTAGTCAGCGTGATTTTTCAGCGAAGTATTTTTTTGACTTTCTTTTTACCAGCACTATGCTTTCTGGCTTGTTTGTTAATTGTTATTTTTCGCGGACATATTTTGGATGGTGAAGCACCGAATCTTCCCAATGCAGTTTCTAAAACTGAGACTGCTACAAGTACGGAGATAACAAATGAGCTTAGTTCGCAGCAATTATCTGTAAATTTAGTTTTGATTTGTGGAGCCGTTTTGATAGTTTGGTTAGGATACTCACAATGGGACAGTAATATGTCTTTGTATATGTTGGATAATCATTTTACAATGCGAAATTATAGTTTGCTATTCAGCCTCAATGCCCTGTCATTAATGATTATTCAGCCTCTAATGGGAAGAATAGCAGAGAGTTTGTTTTCTAAATTGAAAATCCAAATAGCTTTAGGATTAGTAATTATGGGTTTTTCTTTTATCTTTTTGCCAAGTGCACAGCAGTATTGGCAATATGTTGTGAGTATGTTGATCTTAACAATTGGAGAATCAATCACGTTTCCGACTATTCCTGCTTTGTTAAATAAATTTTCTACAGGTGCTAACCGTGGTACTTATCAGAGCTTTTATGTGGTTTTTGGTTCCTTAGGTCGCGCTTTAGGGCCCTATTTAGGAAGTCTGATTGCCACGAAAAGCTCCTTTGATTCTTTGTTTATTATCATTTGGCTGGCCATTTTAATTGTGGCCGGTGGTATGATGTTAGTGAAAGAGAAATAATATGAAAGTAAAAACAATTCTGAATGTTGTTGGAATTACAGCATTATTAACTTGTGGTGCAGGAGCGGGCTTATTTAACTATGTCCATCAACGTGATAGCAGCGCCTTAAAAACCAAAGTACCGCAATTTTCAAAAAATAATCCAGCACTGGAAAATGCCCAAAAATTTGCTGCATTAGCAAAACAAAAAATCCACATCTTTTCATATGATCATTTAAAATTGACGGGTTGGTTGACTTTGGCGCAACCTAACTTCGGGACAATTTTAATTGTTCATGGATTTGGTGTGGATCATCATTCTTTAGATAAAATCGGTGCTGTTTTTAATCAACTGGGCTATAATGTTTTGCAACCGGATAATCGAGCGGCAGGCCAAAGCGCGGGACATTATTTAAGCTATGGTTTTCAAGAAAAATATGACGTTCAAAGTTGGCTGCAATATTTACAAACTCGTTCAGAACTAGCGCAAAATTTTTATTTGTTTGGAGCCTCTATGGGAGCAGCCACTGTGTTAGAAAGTTTGGCTTTAGATTTACCGGCTACGCTTCAGGGAGTAATCGCTGATTCCAGTTATACAGATGCTTTTGCGATTAGCGAATATACTATTTCACGACAGTTTAACCTGCCGACCCACTTGATTACTCAAATCTTATCTTTCTGGTCAAAAATCATTGTGCATGGTTCTTATCGAGAGGCTAGCCCTCTAAACAGTGTTGCACAAGCAGCAATACCTTTGCTTTTTATTTGTGGTCTAAAGGATACAACTGTTCCGCCAGCAATGTCTAAAAAATTATACGCTGCAGCGCTCCAACCTAAGTTTATTGAGTATTTTCCCAAAGGTGAACATATTCGAAGTATTGAAGCCGACCCGCGCCGGTATTATCAAGTTATTCAACAATTTTTACAATTTTGTCAGAAACAAGATTAGAAATTTTGCCAGGCACTTTGAACAATTTTAGGATTGACTAAAATTAAAGCAAGCACGATACAAAAGATGTTGGTACCTGCAAAAATAGCAAAAACCCCTTGAGTTCCGTAAAAAGCCACTAGACCAGGGAAAATCAGGCTAATAACGAAATTTGTCAGCCACATAACAGCAGTTGCCCAGCTCATAAAAATCGATTTGACAACTGGAGGGAATAATTCCGCTAATAATAGCCAGGTAGTGGGACTGACGATCCCTTGTTGGGTTGCCAAAAAACAAGTCAGCAGCAGTAAAACAATCAGATTGACTTGATTTTGAGTCAGGCTTTTACTATTCATAACCAAGTTTAGTCCTATCATAAATAAGACATTACCACTTAAGCCAGCAATTAAAATATGTTGATGCGAATATTTGGCCGTTAATTTAGTGCCTAATAAAATAGCGGCTGAAGAGACTAAACCGATCAAAACATTCCCATATAAAGCGGCTTTAGCCCCCATGCCTACTTTTTGTAAAAGCGTACTTCCGTAATACATAACGATATTTACTCCAGAAATTTGCTGAATTAAAGCAACGGCAATTCCCGCCCAAAATAAGTAAAGCAGATATTTATTATGAAAGATAACGCGGAACTTAATTTGTTGCGGCTGTCCCTGTTCTTTTTTAGATGCTAAAATAGCTTCTTTAATGTCTAATTTGGGAAAGCCTAAACGGTGAAAGGTCTGCCGGGCTTTTTCTTTGGTACTATGGATTAGCTGCCAGAAGGGGCTTTGCGGTAGATTAAAAGAGAGTAGCCAAAGGATAAGTGCAGGAACACCAGCCATTAAAATCATAATCCGCCAAATGGGATGCCATTGTCCCCAAAAAGTACCTAACAACGCATTAACTGTAAAAGCACACAGCTGACCGATGACAATCGCCACTGCATTTTTATTGACGTTTTGCGATTTATAGCGGTCCGGCGAAATTTCATTTAAATAAACTGGGGCCAAACTTGAGGCACAACCAACGGATAATCCTAAGATAAATCGAAAGATACTAAGAATAACTATATTGTTAGAGATGGCACAACCAATCGTTGCTAAAGTAAAAACTACGGCAATACTGTGTAATAGGAGTTTGCGTCCATATTTGTCAGCTAATTTACCACTAAAAAGGGCCCCAAAAGTACAACCGAATACCAAAGAGGCAGTCACTAAACCTTGCAGATCAGCGGACAAATTTAATTGATCCGGCTTACTAATAAATGATAAAGCGCCATTAACCACTCCCGTATCATAACCAAATAAGAAACCTCCTAGCGAGATAACATAGGAGGTATAGCTTAAGAAAGTATTATTAATAGTTTGCGTTACTTTCCGTTTATGCATTGTTCACATTCGAACTTCCCTTCTGGATATTATTATAGTACAATTAAAAATTCTCGGTATGTGAGAAGCTGTTTTCTAATAATTAAAAACAGCAAAAAAAATTTCTGATCCTAAGGCGAAATTTATTCTTGTCATGAAGCCTTGTCATAAGACCATTAGTGACAAGAGTTAGATAAATATAATTAAAAATAACTAATCTTTTTTTAATTATAACTTTACATTTTGAAAAAAAAATAGTAGACTTTTTATAATTTCCATTAGAGGTGAGAAGGATGAATATGAAAGTTCGGAAAATGCTGGCAACCGGCTCACTAGGTTTAATGAGTATGCTGGTCCTAGCTGGTTGTGGATCTTCAGGACAAAGTCAGGCTTCAAATGATACCGCGCGAATTATGTCAAAAGAAGTAATTTCGACTGCGGATTCTTCTTTAGCTACTGATATTGTCAGTGCACAGGCAATTACTAATACAATGGAAGGATTATATCGTTATCACGGTAAGAAGTTAGAGCCGGCAATGGCGACTAAGGTAGTCCGTCCTACTAATAATGGACTGACTTATACCTTCCCTTTGCGGCATAATGTTAAGTGGAGCAACGGTGATCCCGTAACAGCTCAGGATTTTGTTTTTGCTTGGCGGCGGACAGTCAATCCTAAGACCAAGTCCCAATATGCCTATATCTATGAAGGAATCGCTAATGCCAAAGATATTACTGCTGGGAAAAAGCCTGTCAATTCCTTGGGAGTTAAGGCCTTAGATAAATATACCTTACAAGTCAATTTGGAAAAACCTATTCCTTATTTTGGCTCTTTAATGTCTGCTGACTTCTTTTTCCCTCAAGACCCGAAAGTTGTCCAAAAATGGGGTAAAAAATATGGTACTAACTCCAAAACTTTAGTTTCCAATGGCCCTTATAAGCTGCAAAATTGGAGTAGTGTAGACAATAGTTGGACCCAAGTTAAGAATAAAGACTATTGGAATGCTAAAGCAGTCAAAGTACCTAAATTGAAGTATCAAGTAGTTAAGGATGCTTCTACCGCACTTAATCTTTATCAAGCGAAAAAATTAGATCGGGTAGAATTAAGCGGTGATACCTCTAAGCAAATGAAGGGTTCCAAGGGATACAGTGTATTAAAACAAAATTCTACCGTATACTTGGAAATGAACCAAAAGAAATATCCATTCTTCAAAAATCAAAAATTACGTCAGGCTATGTCTTTAGCTATTAATCGTCAGCAATTAACAAAGAAAGTATTAGGTAACGGAACTTCTGCTGCCTCTTCGGCAACAGCTTCTAATATGACCTTTAATCCTACTAATAAGAAACAAGATTTTGTGGCTGCAACTGCCCAAACCGGTAAAGCTAATACAAAATATGACTTAGCTAAAGCTAAAGAATTATGGCGGCAGGGATTAGCAGAAACCGGACAAAAGAAGATTAAATTTGATTTATTAGGTGATGATACTGATATTGCTAAGCAGCAAAGTGAATTCCTGCAAAATCAGTTGGAAAAATTACCAGGATTAAAAGTTAATTTAAATAATGTACCTTATAAGACGAGAATTAGTCGTTCAGCAAGTGGTGATTTTGATGTTGTAATAACGATGTGGAATGCTGATTTTCCGGATCCAATTAACTTCTTGACTTTATTTACCACAGGCGCCAGCTATAATAGTGGCAAATGGTCAGATCCACAATACGATAATTTAGTTAATCAAAGTATGAGTCAAGATGCTAATAATGCTAGTGCTCGGTGGCAAGATATGGTGGCTGCTCAAAACATTTTGAATGAACAACAAGGTGTCATTCCTCTATATCAAAATGGGCAAGCCTTTATGACCCATGATCGCTTGCAGAATTTGGATTACGGCCCAAGTTCCTTGTATAATATGGTTTCATTAAGAATTAAAAAATAATAATCTCTTTGTATAAAATCAATCGGAAAGGTCAGAGTAATTCTGACCTTTTTATTATGAATTAAAAAAAGCGACGATTGCCTAATAATATTAATTTGCGTATAATTTATTAAAAGTGATAAATGGGGGCATACATATGCATAATGTTTATTTTAATCATGACGGCAATGTTGATGATTTGGTATCGTTGTTACTGTTATTGCAGATGCCGGATGTAAATTTATTAGGGGTGGGAGTAACTGACGCTGATGGCTATGCAGTTCCTGCGGTTGCTGCTTCTCGCAAAATTATTGACGTTTTTGGTGGGACTGAACGGCATACAACAGTGGCTCGCTCGAATTCGCGACCGGTCCACCAATTTCCAAAACAATGGCGGTTGAGTGCTTTTTCCTTTAATGATTTTCCAATTTTAAATGAAAGAAGCATTATTAATACACCTCTAGTTCAACAGCCAGCACATTTGGATCTGATAGATAAGATTATTAAATCTCCTGAAAAGGTAACTGTAGTTATGACAGGACCTTTAACCGATTTAGCGCGCGCTTTAACACTTAGACCGGAAATCGCTGCTAATATTAACTGTCTTTACTGGATGGGTGGGGCCTTGAATGGTCATGGCAATGTAGCTGAACCCGACCAGGATGGAACCATGGAATGGAATGCTTATTGGGATCCGCAAGCCGTGCAAACTGTTTGGCAATCTGATTTAAAAATCGTACAAGTTGCTTTAGATAGTACTAATCAAGTACCCTTAACACAAGAATTACGCTGGCGCTGGGCGCGACAACGGCAGTATCCAGCCTTAGATTTAATCGGTCAAGGATACTCGTTAGTACATTCTTTTGAAGCTGACTCTACTTATTATTTATGGGATGTTTTGACAACCTTAGTCAGCAACTATCCAGAACTAGTAGACTCGCGTACTGTCAAAAGTGCTGTTTTAACAGAAGGACCTGGAGCTGGACGAACTTATATTGATGATGAAAAAGGACGGCCTGTAACCTTCGTAACTAACGTTGATGCGAATGCGTTTTATGATAAAATTGATGAATTAGCCCAAGCAGCACCTTACCGACACCAAAATTAATTGTTATTCAAATAATTAAGTTGGAAGACAAAATAATATACTTATTAAAAAAGAGGACGCTAACTTTGCAGTAGGCGGCCTTTTTGGTTTAAGAATGATAATATTCAACTAAAACTGTCCCGATAATAATCAAAATCAATCCAATTAATGTAGGTAAATTAAGAGGTTCTTTCCAGATGAAATAAGAAGTTGCTGTAATTAAAATAATGCCGACAGCTCCCCACAGTGCATAAGCAATATTGAGCGGAATAAAGTTTAAAGCTAATGCTAATGAATAAAAACAAATACAATAAGAACCAACACAAATTAAGGAAGGGATCAGAGCATGGAAATTATTAGTTGCTTTTAAAAAATTAGTACCAATAATTTCACCGATAATTGCTAAAGCTAAATAAAAATATCCCTTCATGATAATTCTCCCTTTACAATTGCTGTCAATAATATTTATTTTAACAAAAAAGGATAAAAAATAAATCTACCGCAGAAATAATAATCAATTTAGCGGTAGATTTATGGTTAATAAAGAATGATAGATTTAGAGTTTCAATTATAATTCGGGGGAAATCATAATTTTTACTTGTGATTTATCAGTGGCTAAAGATTTAATTCCTTCAATAGCTTGATCAAATCCTAATTCATTGGTAATTAATTTTTTGAACAAATCTTGATGATTATTGATCATCCCAATTACTTGTGGGAAGGAGTTATTATAGCCAAAAACAGTATTGATATTTAATCCTTGGACGGTAGCAAAACTTAATTTAATAGTTGCTGGTTTGCCAAAGATAGCAACAACTTGCAAAATGCCGCCGCGCCGGGTAATTTGAAAAGCTGTATCCAATGTTGGTTGTGCTCCTGCACATTCAAAAGTAATATCTACTCCATCAGGAACTTCTTTTCTTATTTCTTCATTAACATCTACTTTGGATGGATTCAGAGTTTTTAAGCCTAATTCTTGAGCTTTAGCTAAACGCTCTTCTGATATATCGGAAATATATACTTGTGTAGAATTCATAGTTTTGGCTAATAAACCTGTAAGTAAACCAATAGGGCCAGCACCCATAATTGCAACGGTCTGGCCAGCAATTAAACCACTCTTTTTGATAGCTTCATAAGCTACTGCTGTAGGTTCAGTTAAAGCACCAGTTTTCAGATCAAGAGTGTCAGGCAATTTATAAACAAAAGTGCTATTAATATTAGCAAATTCTGCCATTCCACCATCATCTGAGAATCCTAGGCAGTTGGCACCGTCTTCAACATGCATGTTTAAACACAGATTATACTTACCTGCCCGACAATTAGCACATTTACCGCAAGCAATACCAGGTTCGACAACTACACGGTCGCCTACTTGAAAATTATTAACGGCACTACCAACTTGAGCAACTTCACCTGAAAATTCATGGCCCAATGTAATTGGGACTTTACGTCCTGTAACTGGATGCGATTTCATTGGTAAACCGGCACCATCGGTATAAGCGTGCAAATCACTACCACAAATACCACAGTACTTAATCTTAATTTGAACTTGATCAGGCTTTGGATCGGCAATATCAATATCTTCTACCCGGATATCTTTAGCTCCATAAATTCTGACAGCCTTCATATTAATAATTCCTCCTATCTTTTTATCTAACTACAACTCTATTGTAGTAGTTGAAGAAAACGATTTCAATAGTTCCGAATTGTGAAATTATTATTTATTAATAAGAGTAATTGATTTTAGGAATTATTCTGCTGATAAATAAAAACATGATCATTAATCATAGTTTAAAGTTATTCAATAAATAAACTATTTTAATAATCATGTTTTTATTTTGGATTACTTCAAGAACTAAAATTTATGTCGACTTAACAAATAAATAAAAACAAACCAAACAATTGTAATGACAGTAGTTAAGGTAGTTTCCGGATTAAATAATAAAATTAAAAAGATAATCCCCATAAAAATAATGGTTAAATAATCACTATAGGGAGCAGCTGGTAACGGAAACAATTTAGGACCCTGACGGTAATCTGCTGATTTTCGGTATTTGATATGTGTCAGCATGAGAAACATATAAATAATTAAAAAAGCCGCAGAAGCCACGGAAGTGATTAATTTAAAGGCCCCTTCTGGGAATAGATAGTTAATAAAGACAACTAATGCTACAATTCCAGTAGATAGCGTAATGGAACGCATGGGAATTAATTGCCGATTAAGGTGAGCAAAATAACTATCCGGTTTAGCAAGGGAAAAGAGCATGCGTCCTGTTGTAAATAACGAACTATTTAAAGAAGATGCAGCTGCAGTTAACACTACAAAGTTAATAATTCCTGCGGCGGCTTTAATCCCAATACCTGCGAAAACCTGAACAAAAGGAGAATGTCCAGCACTATAATCTGGCCAAGGTTGAATAATCATAATAGCCATCAGAGCGCCAATATAAAAAATTAAAATTCTCATGATTACAGAATTAATGGAGTGGGGAATATTTTTTAATGGATCCTTAGTTTCAGCCGCTGAAACTCCCACAAATTCAACTCCTAGAAAAGAGAAGAAAGCCATTTGAAAAGCAGCAATAATCTGCCAATTATTACCGGAAGACAGGCCATAATTCCACAAATTGGAAAGCTGGACGGTACCTTTAGCAGTATGAAATTGGAAAAGTAGCATAATAATAGCAGTTACAATTATTGCTAAAATAGCAATAATCTTAATTAAAGCAAACCAAAATTCAGTTTCTCCAAAAGCTGAGACCGCTATTATATTAATCGAATATAAAGCGGCTAAAAAAATGAGTTCCCAAATCCAAGTGGGAATACGGGGAAACCAAAACTGCATATAAGTACCAACAGCCGTTAATTCCGACATAGCAATAACTAGCCAGCCCAACCAATAAGTCCACCCCATAATATAGCCTATGCGTTTACCCAAATATTTTTTAATGAAATCAACAAAAATAATTTTTGTAGTATCAGAAAGTAATAATTCACCTAAAGCTCGCATCATCAGAAAAACAAAGAGGCCAGTAATTAAATAAATAACTAAAATAAAAGGCCCGGCTTTATGGATGGATTCTCCTGATCCTAGAAATAAACCAGTGCCAATAGTGCCGCCAATAGCAATCATACTAACATGCCGCGCGGACAGAGATCGGGACAAGGATTTTTTTTCTGCCAAAGTGAACAACTCCTCATCAAATTGTAATTAACCGTAATAATTAAGCCTTTATTGTAGCATAAAATAAAGGCTATGAAAAACTTTATTAGAAAATCACTCAAATAATAACTAATTAAATGAGAAATAAATGAGCAGTTGATCAATCTTAATAAGAGTCAAGGCTGATTGGCTAATTATTTAAAAGGCGGTTGCCGATTTGATAAAAATTATTCTGATCGGCCTTCGGAACCATGCTCCCGCCTGTAGACCAAACAATATGAGTAGCTTGCTTCAATGGATAGTCAGTCTGCAAAGCTTGGAGACTTTCTTTAATAACAGCAAACCCAGCCGCTGCTGAAGGTTCAATATTAATATTTTCACTGTCAGCTAAAAGTGCTAAATATTTAAAAATTTCATTATCGCTAAAAGTTGCACAGCCTAATAATAAAGTTTTCATCATCTTACCTGCCAAAAATGAAGGTCGACTGACTGCTAAGCCATCAGCCGCTGTTTTGCCATCTAAACCGATATCATAAACGGAAATATCATGATTTAAACCGGTAAGCATTCCTAAAGTTACCGAAGGGACATGAGTAGGTTCAGCAAAAATTCCGTGAATATAAGGTCCCATAATCTTTTTCAATCCAAAAGTTACGCCGCTGGGACTGCCACCTACACCCGCAGGCAAATAAACAAAAACCGGATGTTGTCGATCCAGAGGAATATGTTGATCGGCTAATTGTTTTTGCAGCCGCACTGCCGCTACTGCATATCCTAAAAAGAGATCGGCCGAGCCTTCATCATCAATAAAATAAGTATATTTATCTTGAGCTGCTTGTTTTCTGGCTTGTTCTACGGCAAAATTACAATCGGCATCATGTTCAATGACATGAACACCGTTTGCTCTTAATTTAGCTTTTTTCCATGAACGGGCATCATGTGACATATGAATAGTAGTTTGAAAGCCAAAGCTGGCCGCTGCAATGCCAATACTTAAACCCAAATTACCGGTTGAACCAGCAGTAATGCCGTAATGAGAAAATAATTGATGATAACGCGGTGTAGCAAGGATAGAATAATCATCCATATATGTTAAATCACCCTGGGTTAAAGCGATATGTTCAGCAAACTTGAGCACTTCATAAATACCACCACGTGATTTAATAGATCCGGAAATAGGCAGTACATTATCTTGTTTAAGATATAAAGAACCTGGTAAAGTCCAATTGTTATATTGAGACCAGGAACTTTGCATCCGCTCAATTCTAGTTAAAGGAGATTCAATAATACCGTTTAGATGGGCCGTTTCCGGGAAAACTACTGCTAAGTAGGGAGCAAAGCGTTCCCAACGAGCTACAGCATCAAAAATGTACTCCGAAGTAAAAGGCAAATGCGGATCTGTCTGACCGTAATCTGGGTTGCGCCAAAAAAGTGGTTGATATTCTTTTAACTGTGTAATCATAGGAAACTGTTGACTTAATTGAGAACTACTTTTAGGCTTAGTCATAGTTTTTTCTCCTTAACTTTATTTTTAAATGTTTGAATATAATTTAAACCATTTGAACATTTGAAACAAGACTCCAGCAAGAGTATTATGGTGGCATGATAAGAAATGTGAGGTTAGTTTATGGAAATCGAAGTTAAACAGTATCAAACTAAAATTGCGGCAGAATCTTATCAAAATTTCACTCTCGAATTAAAATTAACCCGCCGCTTGGCTCAAACGAAATTACAAGATTCCTTAAAACAATTATGTCAACAAATCCAAGATGCAGTGGCAAGTGGTTATTTAGCTCAGGGGCAGTTAATAATTAGCGGCTTACCTTTTCCCATTACCTTCGCTTTGCAAACCGGGATTATTAACTTACCATTTCAGGATTATCAAAAAGTTAGTAACTTTTTCGAACCTGAGCAAAGAACAGAAATCCATTTATATTTGGTTACTTTCAGTGAGTTTATTAACGCTTCACATTTAAGGATTGATCAGATTCTGGCTGATCCTAGTCAGGCAGAAACTCAAATATCAGAAATTGTAAAAATGGTGCATGATAATCTGCAACAAGCTTTATCAAATTATGATAATCAGATTCAACAACCACAAAAGGAAGCAAAAGATAAATGATTACTGCTAATAATTTATTATTGATGTTAATTACTGGACTGTTAGCTGGAATTTTAGGAGCGGTTTTAGGAATTGGCGGGGGAATGATTGTCACACCGATTTTAACCGTGGCTATGGGCCTAGATATTAAATATGCTATTGGGGCCAGTATTATTGTCGTTATTGCTACCAGCTCAGGGGCAACAATTTCTTTTCTGAAAGATGAAATGTTGAATTTACGTGTTGCCATGTTTTTAGAGATTGCAACGACAATTGGAGCGGTCAGTGGGGCGGCTTTAAATGGCGTGATACCCAAGGCTATTTTATATATTTTATTCGGTCTATTAGTTTTGAATTCCAGTTATACAATGATCAAGAAGTTACTGGGTAAGACTAAGGATGCAACTACCCAGGCTGTCCAGGGGGATACTTTAGCTCAAAAATTACGTTTAGATGGCAGTTATTATGATAAAGCCACGAAAAAAGAAGTTAACTATCAAGTTCAAAATGTTCCTGGCGGTTTTTTAATGATGCTCGTTGCTGGGTTAGCCAGTGGACTTTTAGGTATTGGCAGTGGTGCTTTTAAAGTAATCGCTATGGATAATATTATGAAAATGCCACTTAAACCATCTAGTGCTACTAGTAATTTAATGATGGGAGTTACTGCCGCCGCCAGTGCTACGGTCTATTTTTTTAATGGGACTATTGTGCCTCATATTGCAGTGCCTTTATCTGTTGGAGTAGTATTTGGAGCTATGTTGGGAAGTCGAATTATGCAACATTTACGGCCGAAAGTTATTCGGATTATTTTTATTCCTATTTTATTATATTTAGGTTTACAAATGATTTTGAAGGGGTTTGGGGTGAACATTTAAATGAATAAACAGGAAATGAATGAAATTGAACTGATCATTGGCAAAATTTTGCGGATTGGAGTCATTATTTCGGTGGCCGTTATGATTATCGGGCTATTAATGTTAATGATTGAGGGCAATGGCGGCTACTCTGCTAATCAGTTTCCCACAAGTTTTAAGGCAATTGGACAAGGATTATTAGCTCTGAAACCAGATGCTGTTTTAATGTTGGGTGTTTTTTTGTTGATCTTAACTCCAGTGTTGCGGGTAGTAGTTTCAATTTATGCTTTTTTTAAAGAACATGATTATTTGTATACTTATATTACAACGTTTGTCTTAATTATTTTGCTAGGTGCAATGATTGCCGGTTATTGGATCGGACGCTAACTAAATAGTGAAGGGAGAAATGGCTATGGAATATCAGTTGATTAGTTGGAATATTGATTCCTTAAATGCGGCCCTAACTAGTAAAAGTCCCCGCAGTATTTTAACCAGAAAAGTTCTACAAAAAATTATTCAGATCCACCCGGATATTGTAGCGCTTCAAGAAACTAAAATGCCCGCTGATCCTAATAAAGTAAAGAAGTTATTACAGCTGGTGACAGAATATTTTCCTGATTATCAAGTAGTTTATCGCTCTTCGCAACCTCCGGCACGTAAGGGTTATGCAGGGACAATGATTTTATACTTACAAACTTTACCCCAGCCGCAAAGTAGTTATCCCCATATTAATGCTCCGGAAACCATGGATGATGAAGGACGAATTATCACCTTAGAATTTCCTGATTTTTTTGTTTCTACTGTGTATACGCCCAATTCTGGACAACATTTGGAGCGACTTTCTTTGCGGCAAATTTGGGATGATAAATATCGTGCATATTTAATGAGTTTGACCCAAACAAAACCGGTTTTGGCTTGTGGCGATTTTAATGTGGCGCATCAAGAAAATGATCTCGCTCATCCTGCTAATAATCATCAAACGGCCGGTTTTACTGATGAAGAGCGACAAAAATTCTCCCAATTATTAGAGGCCGGATTTATTGATGCTTTTCGAGAAATTTATCCTCAAGCTACAGGATATTATCAAGAAAATTGCAGTCTGTATACTTGGTTTCCCCAACGAGTAAAAACCAGTAAAAAAAATAATTCAGGCTGGAGGATAGATTATTGGGTCTTATCAAAAACTTTAACAAGTAAAATTAAGTCCTGTGTCCCTTTAACTACAGGTGAACGGCAGGATCATTTGCCAATACTATTACAAATAGATTTATGAAAGCCCATTAATTGAATTAGTCTAAAAAAGACCACCAATATTAGAGTCGTAAGGCTCAATTGGTGGTCTTTTTGGATTTAGAAAAATATTATTTTTTATCTAAACCAATATTATAATCTGAATCTTTCATAGCAGCTACTTTGCCGAGCAGATAACCATTTCCTACCTGAGAGAAGAAATCATGGTTGTTAGTACCAGTCGAAATCCCATTCATAACAATTGGATTGACATTTTCTGCATTGCCGTCAGCAAAGAGAGGATTTTGCCCTAAGTTCATGAGGGCTTTATTAGCATTATAGCGTAAAAACTTATTTACATCATCTGTCCAACCAATATCATCATAGAGTAAAGAAGTATATTTTTCTTCATTATCATAAAGACTATATAATAAATCATACATCCAATCTTGTAGTTTTTGTTGATCTGATTGACTTAATTCATTAAAACCTAATTGAAATTTATAACCAATATACGTACCATGAACGGACTCATCACGAATGATTAATTTAATGATCTCGGCAACATTGGTAAGTTTATTATTCCCTAAATAATACAGAGGTGTGTAAAAACCGGAATAAAAAAGGAAGGTTTCTAAAAAAACTGAAGCAACTTTTTTTTCTAGAGGTTTTCCGTTTTGATAAATTTCATTAATGACTTCGGCTTTATGCTGTAAATATTGGTTGTGATTAGTCCAGTCAAAAATTTCCTCAATTTCTTCGGTAGTATTCAAAGTACTGAAAATCGAAGAATAACTTTTAGCATGAACTGATTCCATAAATTGAATATTATTAAAAACGGCCATTTCTTCTTGGGTCCGGGTATCTCGGCGTAATTGATCCATTCCATCTTGTGATTGAAGTGTATCTAATAAAGTTAAGCCTCCAAAAACCCGTCCGACTAAAGTATGTTCCACTTCAGATAATTGCCGCCAATCGTCACGATCGTTGGATAGAGGAATTCTAGTATCCAACCAAAATTGTTCCGTCAGTTTTTCCCAAGTTGCTTTATCGACTTTATCTTCTATTTGATTCCAATTAATTGCCTTATAATAAGTTTCAACCATATTTTACTCCTTTAATTAGATTGTACAGCTTTCACATTCGTTAACGCCGACTTCAGTACTATCGTCGGTAAAAGTCCGCACGTAGTATAACGACTTAATTCCCTTATAATAAGCATAATTACGTAAAATCGTCAGATCACGTGTAGTTTGCTTACCTTCTTCATCGGAGGTTTTCCATTCGTATAATCCTTCTGGAATTGATGAACGGACAAACAAAGTCAAGCTCATACCTTGATCGACATGTTGTTGAGCCGCAGCGTAAGTATCAATAACTTTGCGCATATCTGTATCATAAGCAGACTTATAATAAGGGATGGTTTCATTGCTTAAGTGGGGCGCTGGATAATACAATTTACCATTTTTCTTTTCTTGACGCTCCTCTACCAGCCAAGTGATGGGCTGCAAGCTGGCACTGGTATCGTTAATGTAAGAAATAGAACCAGTTGGGGCTACTGCCAAACGGTAAGCATTATATAAACCATCTTTTTGAACTTTATTTTTTAGGCGCAACCAATCTTGCGGCCCGGGTACAAAAATATTTTGAAAGAGTTTTTGAACTTGTGGATTGCGCGGCCGAAAATCATGTTCTATATATTGAGAAAAATAACTGCCATCAGCATAGCGAGATTGACTAAAATTCGCAAAAGTTTGCTGGCGCTCTTGAGCAATATTGTTACTTTCCACCAAAGTCCAATAATTCAAGAGCATGAAATAAACACTAGTAAATTCTAAGGCTGTAGGTGAGCCATACTCAATTTGATTGATTGCCAAATAAGTATGCAGTCCCATGGCGCCGAGACCAATAGCATGATTAAGATGATTTCCTTTTTGAATAGAAGGCACTGCTTCAATATTAGAATGGTCCGAAACAAAGGTCAAAGCCCGCGTCATTGCCCGGACTGAGCGGCCAAAATCCGGACTGGTCATTAAATTAGGAATATTCGTTGAACCCAAATTACAACTCACATCAGTTCCCATTTGTACATAATCTTGCCGATCGTTGAGCGTGGAAGGAATTTGTACTTGTTGAATTTCAGAACAAAGATTGCTCATAATAATTTTCCCAGCTATTGGGTTAGCACGATTAGCCGTATCAATATTTAAAATATAAGGATAGCCTGATTCTTGTTGTAATTTACTAATTTCCAGTTCTACTTCGCGGGCCGGAATTTTATATTTGGTAATTTGATCATTAGCTACCATCTTGTCATATTCCTTGGTAATGTCGACATAAGAAAAGGGAACTCCATATACTCGTTCAACATCATAGGGGCTAAACAAATACATGTCCGCGTTATTTCTGACTAATTCATAAAATTTATCCGGAACAATAACTCCTAAAGAAAGAGTTTTGACGCGAATTTTCTCGTCAGCATTTTCCTTTTTAGCGGAGAGAAAATCCATAATATCAGGATGAAAAATATTTAAATAAACTGCGCCCGCTCCTTGACGTTGACCTAACTGATTACTATAACTAAAGCTATCTTCCAGAAGTTTCATCACCGGTAATACCCCACTGGAAGCGCCTTTAATACCCTTAATAGGTGAACCGGCTTCGCGCAGATTAGATAAAGTTAAACCCACGCCGCCACCAATACGTGATAGCTGTAAGGCACTATTTATAGCCCGGCCGATAGAATTCATATCGTCAGTAATCTGCAATAGAAAACAAGACACAAACTCTCCGCGACGTTTTTTGCCTGCATTCAAAAAAGAAGGCGTGGCAGGCTGATAGCGTTGGTGAATCATTTCCGTTGCTAATTGTTGGGCTAGTTGGGTATTGCCTCCAGCAAAATAGAGCGCATTAAATAAAACTCGTAATTCATAATTTTCTAGATAATAGTCGCCATTATTACTTTTAAGAGCATATTGATTATAAAATTTATATGCTGCCATAAAGGATTTAAATTGAAAGTGCTGACTTTTTAAATAGTCGTATAAATCTTGAATAAAATCCCACGAATATTGTTGTAAAAAGTCGCTTTCCAGATATCCCTGATCTATGAGATTGGTCAAATGCTCTTTTAAAGTCGCCGCTAGTTTAGTATTAGGAATGACATTTTCTTTAAAAAATGCCGCTAAAGCGGCATGATCACGATCTAAAGGAATATGACCATCTACAGGTATATTTAATTCATTATTTAATTTAAAGTATGTTACTTTGGCGATATCGAGATTGTTTAGACTCAAGTTGCTCCACTACTTTCCGAAAATTTTTAACATCTGAATCAGTACCATTAAATTCAAAGTCAAAAATAACTGGGACATTTAATCCCCTGGCGATATCTTTGGCAGTATGAATATAGAGATCATTGAAATTACGATTGCCGCCACCAGCTACTCCGACTAAATTTTGCGCATTAGATTTATAATTTAAAAAATCAATAACGGCATCCATCATGTCATCATCATAGGCAGGTACAACTAATACGTAAGGAGCTCCCATTTCGTAGTCAGGGTCGGTATCACTAATTTCATAAGCCTGCAGCTCTGTTTTTTTGATAAAACGTTTGGTTTGACCGGTTATAGAGTAAAAAGCAATTTTCATTTATTGTGCCAACTCCTTTAAGGCATCTGGGCGAAAGCCGACGACAGTAGCACTCTGACTCATAACTACTGGTACACTTTGAAAACCCTGCTGTTTTAAATAATCCAAGTATTGCGGTTGGTTATTAATGTTATGTTCTTCAAAAGCTATATTATGTTCGGTGAGAAATCTTTTAGTCATTTTGCATTGAATACAGCCGTTTTTAGTGAAAATAGTAAGTGCTTTGTTCATAAAAATACCCCCTTGCTAAGCTGTAACTAATTATAGCGTCTTCGATACTCAAATACAACATATTGTGTCTTGTAAAAAATTAAACACACTATGATGTGTTCGAATAAGCCTGAGATAAAAGTAATCAGACCTTGTTTAAGTTTTTTTAACGATTATTTTCGTGGCTAAGCAGTAGCTAAGTGAGCTATAATTAAAACACCAGCAAGTTATTCTAAAAATTGGGAGAGTATGAAGTAATGCAATTAAATTGGAATTTTTTAGGATTAATCATCTGGATAATGATTATTGTGGCGATTGTAGCAGTGGTCTGGAACATTCGCCAACGGCATTTAAAAATGATTGTTGTGCAAAAAAAGCACCGCTCTTTGCCCAATAGTGTTCTAGATATTGGAGAAGTCGGAATTATTTTAATTGCAATTGGTATTATGTTTTATCTAACCTTTCTCAATAAAGTCAGTGTGAAAGATACACAACGGGTTTATCTAAATTATGACGTTAAGCCGTTAGTTATGCAGACTAAAAATGACCAGGGATTTTATGTCCAAGCTAAAGAATCCCCAAGTAAAAATGTAATGCAGTATTACACTTATTGGGTCAAAGGAGCTAAATTTACAGTTCCGGGCAATAATGCTTCCATTTCTGATGGACACCAGCCGATCAGTCTTAACGCCAAAAACTATCCGTGGCCGCAAGCAGAAAAATATGACAAGAAATATCAGTATGCTTACGTGATGACTATGGTAGCTCGTTATAAGAATAATGTAATTAATGGTTTAGGATTACATGCGGGCAATGTGGCCACTGACTATTCTTTAATCCGAGTGCCTTCGAGCACTTTTGTAAATATTATTCACTCAGAAGCCAAATAAGTAATTTTGAAGAAATAACGCAATTTTTCAAATATAAAGGGGTTGAGGCCTGAAAAAGCCTCAACCCCGTAATTATTTATCTTGAAAAATCTTTATTTAGCAGTGGAGTCATTCTTTTTAAATTTTTTTAATGACTGTGCTTTAACAACTATCTTATGATTAAGTTCAGCTACATTATCTTCGTCACGCGGATCATAATCATCAATTGTTAACAAAACTGAATTACTGTAGATTTTTTCGACTGTTCCGGTAAAGGGATGTTCTAAATCTTCTTGGACTTTACCTTGAAGTTTGTCGCCAATGTTAATAGTAGCTATTTTCATATATTGACCTTCCTTTGCGCAAACTTCTATTATAATAGAATATAATCTTTCATTTGACAATTATTTAGGAGCCTTTTCTTTGAAAAAAATAATAATTATTACTGGGGCCAGCGGTGTTGGGAAAACCACAGTTAATCACTATCTACAAAAAAAATATAATATTGCCCCCATCATTACCCATACTACGCGCCCCCGCCGTCCGGGAGAAATTAACGGAGTGGATTATTATTTTGAAACTCCCGCCAGTTTTCAACAGCATTTATATCTTGAACAAGTCCAATATGCACATTATTTATATGGCTCTTCAGTGGAAGGACTCCAGCAAGCTTGGCGACAAAATGATTGGGTCAGTATTGTTTTAGATACAGCCGGAGCAACTACTTATTTGCAAAAATATCCGCAAGAAACGGTAATTATTTTTCTTACAGTTGCTCCTGATGAATTATACCAACGCTTGCAGCAACGTACTTTAGATCCGCTTATTTTACAGCAGCGGATAACCAGTGCCGAATTTCAACGTGATTTACATTTGCCCTTGGCCTTAACAGGTCAAGCGACAGTAATTACCAATAATAATTGGTTAGCTACTCAAAAACAATTAGATCAGTTAATAACGCACTTATCTGAACCTTGAAAGCAAAAAAAGTGATTTTTATGACAAAATTGCGCAACTAATTGTAATGCTTTGTTTGTCTGTTTGTAACATTCCTGCAATAAAAAAAGAGTATTGTTTTTACTGTTAAGTTGTTTAGCCGAGGTTAAACAATAAATAATTTAAAATTAAAATTTAAAACTTGCTTTTATTGCATGGAGGAGAAAATTCATATATGATTTCTAAAAAACGGATTGTCAGTTTAATTGCTGCTAGTGTAATCGGTATTTCAGCTTTAGGTGTTGCTAATCAGACTGATATCACCAATAATAATCCTCAAGTAGTCCAGGCTGCTAATGTTGGTCAAGCAGTGACAGTTAATTCTAATGGCAATCAAATAGCTTTACGGGTCAGCCCAGATGATAATGCGGCTTCAACTGGTCAAAATGTGGCCGACAAAACTGCTTGGGCAGTTGTTGGTGTAGCCACTGACGCGAAAGGTCAAGTATGGTATAACTTGGCAGCCAGTTCTTGGATTAAGGGTAGTGATGTTGTTGATACTGCTACACAAGCCCAGAATTTAATTAATGCAGCTAAAGCCCAAATTGGCAAACCTTATGTTTGGGGTGCTAAAGGACCTAATGCCTTTGATTGTTCTGGATTAATGCACTATGTATTTCAACAAACTTTAGGTAAAGAGATTGGCGGTTATACTGTTGCTCAAGAATCTGCAGGTTATAGTGTAGCTATCAAAGATTTACAACCAGGGGACTTGGTATTTTGGGGTTCTCATGGAGCAACTTATCATGTGGCTTTGTATGCTGGCAATAATCAATATATTGATGCTCCGCAACCGGGTCAAACAGTTAGCGTTCATACTATTTCCGGTTACTTCATGCCTTCTTTTGGAGTACGTGTAATTTAAAGATATTTACCTAAAAATCAGTTTAGAGCTGGTTTTTTATTTTTTATAAAATTCAAAAATTTTGAAAAAACAGATCAGAAGTATTTAAGCTCCTGATCTGTTTTTTAAGTTGATAGTAATGGCGCGAAATTTTACTTAATTTCTTTTAAACCTAAACGCCGCCGTCCCGCATTAAACCAAGGACTGACGGTAAAGGCCAAAATATCATTAATCACATAGACACTGGAATTAATGGCCATACCTAAACTGGCATCTCCTTGGCTGAAGGTAATAGCCCATAAAATAAGTTGGGCAATGCCGGAAGTAAGCCACCAAAAGTACTGATTATTGTAACGTAAAAAGCAAACAATTCCGCCGGTTAAACTAATGGAAAAGGCCATTCCATCATAAATTGGACGGGGATCATTGGTTAAACGTCCAATCAGATAGGAACTTAAAGCCCAAACAATGAGAGTAAAGAGAATAGAAATTGTCCATTCCTTAGTCTTGAACTTCTTTAAATGATTTTTGGTATCATCATTCCATGTACGGATACTAATTAAAATGGGGATATCCAAAGTCAAAACATAAGCCACTTGTTCAAACATTGATAAATAGTTTTTAGCCGCAAAACCGACATAAATAAAACAAGCAGCGCTAAGTAGTCCGAGCCAACCATTGACAGCTTTAGTCGCATTAATAGCTAAAACACAAAGCACTCCGAGCGTAGTACCAATAAAAGTGATAACAGCTACTGGAGTAATGGGGTGATCAACTAAGGTCATGACTTGACAACCGAGAGAAAACCAAAATAAGTAATAATTTTGTTGCGGCCAGCCTTTTAATTGATGGTACAACCATCTGAAGTAGTTTCCATTTGCTCCTTGCATGATAAATCCCTCCATCTCTTTTTTAATCTTATCAGTCTTATTGTACACAAAATTGTAGATAAAAAAAGCGCCAGCTATATTGGCCCTCAAAAAATGACTTTGAGTCAAAGCAGAGAAATAATAATTTGCTTGTGGTTGTAGTATGATTAATGATAAAGTAGGTGGATATAATGTGTGGTCGTTTTATGTTTGAACCGGAAGCTAATTCGGAAATTCAAAAAATTTATCAGTTAGCCTGTCAAAGTGGTCAAAAGCCGGCTACAGGAGAGATTTTTCCTAATGATTTAACGGCTGTGGTCATTACTCAAAAGCAAAAAATTAAAGTTACAACAATGAATTGGGGCTTTCCCGGATTTAAAAAGGGCCAAAAGATTATTAATGCGCGTGCGGAAACTTTAGAGCAAAAAACACTCTTTGCCCGTCCTTTTAAATTTTACAGAGCAGTATATCCTACTACTGGATTTTTTGAATGGAATCAAAACAAGGAAAAATTTTGGTTTAATTATTCAACTAAGGCCCAACCATTATATATTGCCGGTTTTTATGATTATTTCCAAAAACAACCGCATGGTATTATTATTACTACTGCTCCCAATCAGACGGTAGCCTCTGTGCATAATCGAATGCCCTTATTATTGCAGAAAAAGCAAATTATTCCTTGGCTGACCAATATGACACAGGCGCGCCAATTACTGACGCAAACCCAGCCGCTTTTAACAGCAATTGTACAAGCGGCTAAAACATAGAAGGGATTTTTATTTATGGAGAATTCAACTTTGCAACTTTTATTACAACGACGGACGATCAGAGCATTTAAAGCGCAAACATTAACTGCAGAGCAAGTGCAAACTTTGATGGAGGTAGCCCAACACACAGCAACTTCTAATTTTTGGCAGCAATCTTCATTTATTCATGTGACGGATCCCCAAATTCGCGCTCAAATTCGGGAGATAACGGCTCAAAATTATGTGGGAGCCAATGGGGACTTATTTATTTTTGTCGCTGATCTTTATCGCAATCAGCAAATCCGCCAAGAAAAAGGTTTGGATGATGGAGTTCTTCATAATACAGATCTCTTCTTACAAGCAGTAGAGGATACAGTTTTAGCAATTCAAAATGTAACTACCGCCGCAGAAAGTATGGGCTTAGGCTGTGTGTTTTTAGGCAGTGTTCAAAACGATGCTCAAAAAATGATTGAGCTTTTAAAGTTACCTCAGTTAACTTTTCCTTTACTGGGTTTACAAGTAGGTATTCCTAATCAAGAGCCGCAGTTAAAACCACGTTTACCGCTACAATTTCGGACTTTTGAAAATAGCTATGATTATCATTATCATTTAGATGACTTAAAAGATTATGATCAAGTTGTGCATACTTATTATGATTTACGTGATGCCAATCGGCGCATTGATACTTTTACCCACCAAATAGCTACTAAATTGAGTCAAAGTACTGCTAAACGCGACCAAATCGGCAAGGTATTGCATCAACAAGGCTTATGTTTAAAATAAGGGCGAATTGCTGCTGACAGCTTGAAGATGATCACTAATGGTGATTATACTAATAATTTTAGAATCAGGTATATTTATCATCAAAAATGGTGATAAAATGTATAATGATAATTAAATTAAGAATAGGGTAATTTAAAAAAGGGTTGTGACAATTTTGTCCTACCCCTTTTATTTTAATGAGAAATGTTTTTTGAGGAGAAAACCCATGGCGAAAAAAAAATCCCGTAATTCACAAGCAACCAATTCATCTTGGCTTTGGTTATTAGTAATTATTATTTTATTAATTGCTGGTAGCGGTAAATCAGGCCAATTAAATGCTGTTTTAAACAATAAGCAGGGTTTTAATCCTATTTCCTTATTTCAGAGTAATAAAGTAAAAATCAATAGTAGCAATAATCAGGAATTAATTAATTTATCATTCGATCAGCATAAATATCCCCAAAATTATGCCATTATTAATAATAATCAACCTGAATTTTCCGCTCAGGCCCAAAAAAGGCTCCGGATAATGCGCGCTGGAAATAATTTACAAGTTTATTTAAAGCAGCACAGTAATCAACAGGATACTTTATATAACAATTTAGACTATTTAGGGCGAACACAGGCAGTTACTAGTTTTGTGCGTTATCGTGATGTAGTAAAACATTCCAGTCGGGTCATGGAACGTCCGCCTTTTCCTTCTGCTACCCACGTTTCGGGAGAATATGCCGATGGACAATATAATAGTGAACAACAGCGCTGGTTTGGGAGTCAATCTAATAATCGGTTAGTGCAATTAGCAAATTATCATGGTTATTTGTATAATAAAAGCCATTTATTAGCGTGGTCTTTAGGTGGAACCATGGCAACTAATAATGTGGTGCTGGGAACCCGCGCACAAAATGTAGGTACTAATAATCAAAGTGATCCGGGGGGAATGGCCTATTCTGAAACCAGGGTGCGCAATTTTTTAAAAACTCATCCGCAAGAAGTAATTTTCTATCAAGCTATTCCAGTATATGCGGGAACGGAATTGGTTCCTCGAGGGGTACATGTTTTAGCCCAGTCGGTGCATGATCCGCAGGCTTTACAAATTAATGTCTGGACTTTTAATACTCAACCGGGAGTCAAAATCAGTTATCAAACTGGGAAAATGTTGGCTAATTGAGCAAGTCACGTTGTAAATGCTCACAGAGGACATGACGAATCTGTTTTAACTTAGCGGCATAGTTAGGCCCAAAATTGCTGGGATTTTGATCATTGACAAAACGACCAGCGTTGCGCATTCCCCAAAACTGGGCGGTATCATCATCAAATACTTTAAATGCTTGCATATATTTATCCCATAAAGCATCATTTTGTCCAATTCCATCGCCAATATAACCTTGACCACCACCTAAGTAGCCACAATTCATAATTGTGTATAATTGTTTGCCTGTTAATAAACCAACCGGTCCTTTCTCCGTATCTTTATAAGCAAAGTTTTTAGCAAAAACTTTTTCGATATAGCCTTTGACAATCGCTACTGGAGCATCATGCCAGTTAGGATAAGCAAAGATGAGAATATCTGCCTGTTTGATCAGTGCTTGTTCCTGGGCTAAATAATGCGGTCGATGCCCTAAACCATCTTTAACATAATAAAATTCTTCCGCTCGCAAAACAGGGTCAAACCCGATATTATATAAATCTCTTAATGCGACTGCACAATGATTTTGTTCGAAAAACTTCATTGCAGTATAAATCAAATCATAAGTTAAACTGTACTTACGCGGCTCTCCTGTCACAAATAAGACTTTTATTTGGGAGGTGTTGTTAGTAAAACCTTGTGGTTGATATTTTTGCCTGAGCTCTTTGGGGATAATGGTAGCAGAAGTAGGGATCTTTTTTTGTAAAATTTTAATTGTTAATGAATCCAAAATGTTCAACTCCTTTGTGGATCTAATTATATGTATAGTTCATTCACAACTATTCTGCAAATAAAAAAGGATCATAACTAAAAAGCTATGATCCAAGGAAATTTAGCCCTGCTATAAAAGTGATTAACAGTTAATCTTTAAGACGCAAAGATATCATATTGTAAGCACCAGTCGGTCCGTAATCTAAATTTTTCACACGGGATTTTGTTAGCCACGCCTCACCATTTTGATATAGTGGAATAGCTGGGACTTCACGATTGGACAGATTTTGTGCAGCCTTCATATCTTGCCAGCGAGCCATCGGGTTATTAGCGTCTTCGTTTAAACTCTTATTAACTAAATTATCATATTCGGTATTGGACCATTTACCGTCATTATTACTGGAATCAGTATTAAAGAGTGTCAAAAAAGTAATCGGGTCAGGGAAATCAGCACTCCAGCCTGTTACTAATAGGTCGAAATCACCACTTTTAGCGCGAGCAAGCCGGCTTTTGAACGGCACATTTGTTACATTAATCTTCAGTCCCGGTAATTTTTCAAATTGATTTTGGAGAAATTCAGCTTGTTTTTTAGCAACATCACTATCATCACCTAATAAAGTAAAACTGAATTTCTTGCCCTTATTGTTTGTCTCACTAAGACCTTCTTGCCACAGTTGTTTAGCCTTAGTTGGATTATAGGCGTTTGTAGCAACTGCGGATGCCTGAGTTTCCTTAGCAAAATCAACTTTAGTTTCCGGATTGAAAGTCATTTTGGCCGGAAAAGTTGAAAGTGAGGCAACTTTGCCATCGCCTAAAACTTTTTTAGTTAGTTGTTGGCGGTTAACTGACATCGAGAGGGCTTGGCGAATTTTAGTATTATTAAAGAGAGCGACTTTTTTAATATTAGGAGCAACATAAAAAGTAGTACTTTCTTTTTGTATTTTGTAATCTTTGGCGTTTTTCATTTGTTTAGCACTATCACCGGTTAATAAGACACGATCCAGCTTATTGGATTGATAAAGATTAAGTGCAGTAGAAGCATCTTTAACTACTTGATATTGCAGCTTTTGAACTTTAACATCTTTAGCGTCCCAATACTTATCATTTTTAACTTCGGTCCAACTATTATCAGGACTATTCCATTTTACTAATTTGAAAGGTCCATTAGAAACTAAAGTTTGCGAATTAGTACCATATTTCTTGCCCCATTTAGTAATAACCTTTTTGTTTTGCGGGAAAAAGGTTGGAGAAGTCAAAAGGGTATTAAAGTATGGTACCGGCTTTTCAAGATCAACTTGTAAAGTATGTTTATTTAAAGCTTTAATACCTAAGGAATTAACCGGCTTTTTTCCAGCACTGATGTCTTTAGCATTCGTAATCCCTTCAAAGATATAGGAATAGGTAGATTTTGTTTTCGGATCAACAGTTCTGCGCCACGAGTAGACAAAATCAGAAGCGGTAATCGGATCACCATTACTCCACTTGGCATTGGGGCGCAATTTAAAAGTATAAGTTAAACCATTATTAGTAGGTTTAGCCAAATTGGTAGCTAGTGCCGGTTTAATATTTTTTCCCTTAAAACGATAAAGACCTTCCATAGTATTATTAAGATTTTGGGCACCGATTACATCAGTATTCAAGGAAGGATCCATGGTTGAAATGATGTCCTTGGAAGAAATCCGCACTGTCCCTTTAGGAGCCGACTTTTGTGAAGAAGTGGAGCCACACCCTACTAAAATAACGGTACTGAATAATGCCAAAACATTAGCGACGAACAACTTTTTCAACTTCATTGAAAACACTTCCTTTTCTACTATTATTTGTCTTAGTCTACACTGTTAATTAATTATTGTAAAGAAAAAATTAAAAATGATTAATAAAAACTAATAATAGCAGTTTCAATATGCTACTTGAAGCCTTTGCCTATTACTAAATATAAAAGCAAAAAAGCAGCTACTTTAGTAGCTGCTTTTTATTAATTATTTTAAGCTTGTTGGAGAGCTGCGGTGCGATATTGATCAATTTCTGATTCGGTACTATAAACGAAATGACCGGGAACGATCTCTCTTAACTGATGAGTTTTGTTACCATTTTTTTCAATAGAAGCATCATATGGAATACGCTGACGTTGTCTTTCTAATTCGGGATCAGGCAAAGGAACCGCAGATAATAAGCTTTTAGTATAAGGATGCAGTGGATGGTTATAAACTTCATCAGCAGTTCCCATTTCCATAAGACGCCCCTGATGCATTACCGCAATGCGATCACTAATATATTTAACCATTGACAAATCATGGGCAATGAATAAATACGTCAGATTATTTTTACGTTGAATATCTTTCATTAAATTAACCACTTGAGCCTGAATAGAAACATCCAAAGCAGAAATAGGTTCATCAGCAATAATAAATTTAGGATCTACGGCTAAAGCGCGAGCAATACCGATTCTTTGTCTTTGACCACCCGAAAATTCATGCGGATAACGTGTGGCATGATCGGGATTGAGGCCAACGATTTGGAGTAATTCCTCCACTCGGGCATTACGTTCAGTATCATTTTTTACCAGATGATGGACATCTAAACCTTCAGCAATAATATCCTTGACTTTCATACGTGGATCCAAAGAAGCATAAGGATCTTGGAAAATCATTTGCACCTCACGGCGAAATTCTAACATTTTCGAACTATGATTTTTAATTTGACTAATATCTTGACCATCAAAAATAATTTTGCCGCCCGTCGGATTATAAAGACGAATAATACTGCGGCCGGTGGTACTTTTGCCAGAACCGGATTCACCGACTAAACCAAAAGTTTCGCCCTTATAAATATCAAAACTGATATCATCTACAGCTTTGACTTCATTAGCTTTACCAGGGCTAAAGTATTGTTTTAGATGTTGAACTTGAACTATTTTTTCAGTTTGAGCCATTTTAATTCAAGCTCCCTTCCACAGGATTACTGATTTGACCTGCTTTCATTAATCGGTCGTACTCTTCAGAACGTTTTTTAATAGCCGCTGGTGGCTCCACTTTAGGCGCATCCGGATGTAAAAGCCAAGTTGCTGCATAATGAGTTGGACTGACTTGGAAAAAGGGCGGTTGAGCCTCTAAATCAATTTGCATAGCATAAGGGTTTCTGGGAGCAAAGGCATCTCCTTTTGGTGGATCTAATAAATCAGGAGGAGTACCTGGAATAGAAGCTAATTTACCACTGCCAATGTCTAAAGTCGGCATTGAGCTGAGTAAACCCCAAGTATAAGGATGTTTAGGCTTATAAAAAATATCATCAACTGTGCCGTATTCCACAATTTTACCAGCGTACATAACTGCCACACGGTCAGCAATTCCAGCTACTACTCCTAGGTCATGGGTAATAAAAATAATTGAAGTTTCCAATTTTTCTTGGAGCTCACGCATCAAGTCAATAATTTGTGCTTGAACTGTAACATCTAAGGCCGTAGTAGGTTCATCAGCAATTAAGATTTCAGGATAGTTGACAATAGCAATTGCAATAACAATTCTTTGACGTTGCCCGCCGGAAAATTGATGAGGATAGTCTTTCATCCGCGTAGCGGCGTTAGGGATACCTACTAATTCCAAAACTTCTTGCGCTCTGGTTAAAGCTTTTTCTTTAGAAATTTTACCATGAATGAGTAAAGGTTCCGCTACTTGCTTGCCAATCGGCATTGTAGGATCTAAAGAAGTCATCGGATCTTGAAAGATCATGGAGATATCATTTCCCCGATGGTCGTCCATTTGTTTTTCAGTTTCTAATAAAAGATCTTGACCCTTATATTTAATTTCACCACTGACAATTTTTGCATTGGAAGCTAAAAGTCCCATAATACTTCTCGTGGTTACTGATTTTCCTGAGCCTGATTCACCAACAATAGCAAGGGTTTCGCCCTTTTTCAGATTAAAACTGACATCACGAATAGCTTGAACGGTACCTGCAAAGGTTTGAAAATTAATTTTCAGATGATTCACTTCGAGAATTTTTTGAGCCATTGTATAAACCTCCTTCTGTTATTCGGATTTTGGATCAAAGGCATCTCGTAAGCCATCGGCAAAGAGATTAAAGGCAATCATTAAAATACAGAGTACTAGTGCCGGATACCACATTTGATAAGGTAAAAAGCGGAAAGCCTTTTGTCCATCGGATAATAAAGTTCCTAATGAAGCATTAGGTGCAGGAATACCAATTCCAATAAAGCTTAAGAAAGCTTCGAAGAAAATGGCACTAGGAATGGAAAACATGGTTTGAATGATAATCGTAGAGGATAGATTAGGAATCAAATGTTTGCGAGCAATTCGCAAAGGAGATTCCCCAATGGTGATGGATGCTAAAATATATTCCTGCTCTTTTAATTGTAAGGTCTGAGCCCGAATCAATCGGGCCATAGTGACCCAACTACTAAAAGCGATGGCTAAAATAATGGAAGTCAATCCAGGCTTTAAAATCAAAAGTAATAAAATAGCAACGATCAGATTCGGCACAGAAGAAATAATTTCGATAATTCTTTGTAAAATAATATCCACTGTGCCACCTTTCCAGCCTGAAACAATACCATATGGCAGGCCAATAATTAAATCAACCAAAGTAGCAATAAAGGCAATTATTAATGATAAACGTGTACCATACAGAATTCGAGAAAATAAATCTCTACCTAAATAGTCAGTACCTAAAACGTAAGTACGATTTTTAGGTACATTGTTGGTTTCATAAGGATTAGTGACAATGCCGGCACTATTTTTGATACGTCCTCGAAAGCCTGGAATATCTGTGTTGGCAATACGAGGAGGTAAATTAGCATAGTCAGGATTTTGAGCATTCGGATCTCGTGGTGACAAAATTGGGGCAGCAAAAGCAACAATCATTATAAAGATTAAAACAAAAAAGGAAACAACTGCCACTTTATCTTTACGCAGCCGGCGAATAGCATCTTGAAAGAAGGTCAATGAAGGTGCACTAATTTTTTCTTGATTTTCTGATTGATCGCCGTTAATCTTCTTAAAACTATCAGCGGTAATTTTAATATCAGCCATAATTAGTTACCCTCCTTGTTTGTTAGCCGAATTCTTGGATCAATAATACTATATAAAATATCGGTAATTAATAACATGACCATAAACATAATTGAGTAAAAAATAGTTAAGCCCATAATTGTAGGATAATCGTTTGTCATAATTGACTTGACGAATTGTTCACCAATTCCGGGAATAGAGAAAATATTTTCTACAACTAAAGAACCGGTTAAAATATTAGCTGTTAAAGGTCCAATAATAGTAATAACAGGAATTAAAGAATTACGAAGAGTATGTTTAACTACTGTTTGCCAACGCGTATTACCCTTAGCTTTGGATAATTCAATATAATCGCTATTTAAAACATCCACCATCTCTGTCCGCATAAAACGAGCAATTTGTGCGAGTGGAGAAACTGCCAAAGCGATGGATGGTAAGATACTAGATTGCCAGCCGTTCCATAGAGCAATCGGGAAAATATGCCACTTAAAGGCTAAATAAAATTGTAATAAAACACCGAGAACAAAGCTGGGTACGGAGATACCTAAAATAGAAACAAAAGTTGCTAAACTATCAATCCAAGTGTTCTTATTAATTGCAGCTACAGCACCCAACAAAATGCCTAAAATGGAACCCATAATCATTGCTTGAGCTCCAATCAGCATGGAGGGCTGTAAACGCGTCATAATTAACGAAGATACTGGTTGATTATTAAATTGGAAAGAGGTTCCAAAATCACCGTGAAGAAGATTCACAATATAAATGACATATTGTTGCCATATGGGCTTATTAAGTCCATATTGTTGATTCATGATTTTTAATTGTGCTGCCGAGAGTTTATCCTGATTTGTAAAAGGAGTTCCCGGCATTAATTTCATCATAAAAAATGTTACGCTGGCAACGATGAACAAAGTTAAGATCATATAAAAAATACGTTTAATTATATATTTGGTCATTGTGGCCGACTCCTTTATAACAAAATAAAGGCGAAGCTTTTACCTATATTTGAACTTCACCTTTATTAATTGATTTTTATTAGTCTTTAATACGAAGTGAAACCATATTGTATGATCCTGCTGGGCCAAAATCTAAGTCCTTAACTCGTGCATGTGTCATCCAGGCTTCACCTTGCTGATACAATGGAATTACAGGTTGTTGCTCATTAGCAATATTTTGAGCATCTATCATGTCTTTCCAACGGACTGCCGGATTATTAGCATCATCAGTTAAACTCTTATTGACTAATGCATCGAATTCTGGATTATTCCATTTACCATAATTATAGCTGGAATCAGAAGTAAACAAGGTTAAGAAATTAATTGGATCTGGGAAATCAGCATTCCAAGCTGTAACTACCATATCAAAATCACCATTGTCTGAGCGACTGAGTCGGCTCTTAAAAGGTACATTGTTTAAAGTAACTTTAACTCCAGGGAGTTTTTCTAGTTGATTTTGCAGGAATTCATTTTGTTTTTTGGCAGTGTCGGTATCATCACCTAATAAAGTAAAGTTAAACTTTTTACCAGTGTTGCCTGTTTCTGCTAGACCCTGTTTCCAAAGCTTTTTCGCTTCAGTAGGGTCATATTTGGCATATTTATTAGCAGAAGCATTGGTTTCTTTAACGAAGTCTTTAGATTTATCTTGCGGATCAAAAGCCATGTTACTTGCCGTAAATGAATTAGTAGCGACAGAACCATCACCTAAAACGCGTTTAGTTAGCTGCGGGCGATTAATGGATAGAGAAATTGCCTGCCGAATTTTTTCGTTTTTGAAGACTGGTTGTTTTTTCATATTCGGCGTAATGTAAAAAGTAGCATTTCTCTTAATTATACCGTAGCCCTTGGACTTCTTCATCTGTTTAGCGATATCTCCTGTAAGTGATGCTCGATCTAACTTATTACTTTGATAGAGATTGAGAGAAGTAGAAGGATCTTTGACAACCTGATACTGAATTTTTTGAACTTTGACATCTTTAGCATTCCAGTAGCTGTTGTTTTTAACTTCAGTCCAACTATTATCAGCTCCGCTCCATTTAACTAATTTATACGGGCCATTGAAGACTAAAGTTTTAGAATTAGTTCCATACTTTTTACCCCATTTATTAACGGTCCGTGGATTTTGCGGATAGAAAGTCGAAGAAGTCATTAATTGACTAAAATACGGAATAGGTTTTTCTAAGTTGACCTGTAAAGTATGGTCATTTACCGCTTTAACACCTAAAGAATCTACTGGTTTTTTTCCAGCGGTAATATCTTTAGCATTAGCAATACCTTCATAGATATAAGCGTATTGTGATTTGGTTTTGGGATTAACAGTTCTACGCCAAGCATAAACAAAATCATTTGCTGTTACAGGATCACCATTAGACCATTTAGCATTTTTTCTTAAAGAAAAAGTATAAGTTAAACCATTATTAGTAGGTTTGACTACCTTGGTGGCTAAAGCAGGCTTAATGTCCTTACCTTTGTAGCGATATAATCCCTCCATTGTATTAGTTAAATTTTGCGCGCCAATGACATCTGTATTCATTGAAGAATCCATTGTTGCAATAACGTCCTTTTCAGAAATACGTACCGTATTTTTGGGCGCTTGACTTTTGGAAGATGAGGAACCGCAGCCAGCTAGTGCGGTTGCACTGAGTATTACCGTAGCTCCAGTAATTAAGAGCTTTTTAAACTTCATTTGAACCTCTCCTTATGGCACATTTTTTAAAATATTGAGTATAGTTTACAATTTTCAGCATTAAAAGTAAATAGAAATATGAGAAAAAGCTAATTGTGGAAACTATTTTACAATTTAATTAAGCTGATATTTTTGCAGTTTCAGGGCTTGTTGCGGACTGACAAAAAGTTGATAAATAGTACCTGCAAATGTGTATTCTTGTCGTTGAATGGTCAGTTGATGAATATAGTGATGCAACTTTTTATCGGCAAAAGGAATAAGAACTTTGATTACATGATATTGTTTGAACAAGTGTTTGTAAATTAAATTTATGAGAGTTTTCAAAGAGCTGGTTTGCAGAGCAGAATAATAGATACTATTACCAATGATTTCAGGTTTAACAAAATTGGTGGTACGATCTGCTTTGTTGTAAGCATAAATCATGGGTTTGTTGTGAATGCCAATAGCGGTTAAAGCTTGTTGGGTTGTATCTAACATTTGTGGTAATTGGGAAGATGAGGCATCTACAACTTGAATTAATAAATCCGCAGTTTGAGCCTCGGCTAAAGTAGAGCGAAATGCTTCAATCAAGTTATGAGGCAATTTGCTAATAAAGCCGACGGTATCAGATATTAAAAAATCCGGCATCTGCGGCAGCGAGATTTTACGAATAGAAGTGTCTAACGTCGCAAATAATTGATCTTTCACTAAAACTTGTTTATCTGCAGATTCCTTAGCCAAAGATAATAAGCCATTCATAGTGGTTGATTTACCTGCATTGGTATAGCCCACCAATGCTACTTGAGGAAGATGAGCATTTTGACGGCGGTTACTTTGAATATTTAAGGTTTGCCGAACATGACGCAAGTCTTGTTGCAGTTTATTAATTTGTTGGCGAATGGTTCGGCGATTTAATTCCAATTGACTTTCACCTGCACCGCGGTTAGCCAAACCTCCATGTCCACGTTGCTGATCTAAAGGATTACCAGAAGGGTGAATTCGGGGCAATTGGTATTGTAACTGGGCAATTGCAACTTGCAATTGGGCTTGGCGACTATGAGCACGCTGAGCAAAGACTTGCAGAATTAGTTCAGTACGGTCTAAAAACTGTAGCTGGGTTGCCTTTTCCAAGTTACGAACTTGGGCTGGTGATAATTCATCATTAACAATAACCAACTGTACATTATAGTATTGAGCCAAATGCTTAATTTCTTGAACTTTACCCTGACCAAAATAGAATTGATTATTAATATGATCTAAATGCTGCCGAACTTGAGTTACAACCTTTAAGTTATCGGCAGCAGCTAAATGAACCAATTCTTCCATCGAATAATCAAAGTTTTCCTGTAAATGACTGACTCCAGCAATAATCACATTTTGCGTTATTTGCAAAAACTTTAACTCCTTTGTTTAGATTCTTGTTTTTATTATACAAAAAAACAGCCTGTTGAGAGGCTGTGAACTGTTTTAAATATGAGAGTTTTGATGTGTACGCTGATATTTAGCAATTAGCGGTAAAATTCCCCCAATCAGCAGCATTACTAAAGGTTCGACGATGTTTAAGGTTAGCACATGATAAAAAGTTTTGGTGCCTGGTTTTTCATCGACTGGCCAAATACCTAAAGTAGCAAATAAAAAGGTAATAAGAAAACACCAAGTTCCTACGGCAATGGCTAACTTATTATTTTTAATATAAACAAAATCAGTCGGATAATCATCATTATGAAGCCGGACCAGTATAAAGGAAGAGAACAAAAAACAAGTAGTATAAGGAGAAACAATTCCATTAAGATTTAATAATTGATTAAAAATTGAATTCATATTCGGTAAGGTCGCACTGGCTACCATAATGAAGGTGCAGATTGCGGTAGTCAGCCAATAACCATTAATTGGCAGTCCCCGTTCATCTAATTTAGTGAGAGAAGCCGGGAGATATTTTTTGGCTGTATCAGATAAAAACATTCTGGTACCGCCATCTAATAGAACTGCCAACTGAGCCATCATATAAATGGCTTGGGTAATGGCAAAAGCATAAAGGAAGAATTGACCACAGCCAAATTCAGCTCCCATTTTTTGAAAAGCATAGTAAGAACCATTCATTTTTAGATCATTGGGTAAATGATGGGCATTGAAAAAGATTCCTAAAGCAAATGAGCCTAAAACTGTTAAAAAGCCCGTCATGATTGCCAACATCCACATGGCTTTAGGGAAATCACGTTTAGCATCTTGCATTTCCGTGACGTAAGGAGCAGCAAATTCAGAACCATTCATTGCAAAAATGATTAAAGCAAAAGAAGCTAGATATTTCATATCTACATGCGGAACAAAAGCCTGTAAACTAAAGGGCTGGGTATGTGGAGCTCCGCCTTTTCCTAAGTAAACCATTGTCATAATTACATATAAAACGGTCATCAAAAACATGGCCCCACCGCCAATCACACTAAAAACCTGCAGTGAATTTTTTAAACGGTGTTGAATAAAAATAAAAATTGTAAAGATGATCGCTGTTAAAAGAGCAAACATGGCATTACTCATCTTGCTGGATAAAGAATTATTACCATAAATCATCCACCCAAAAGAAATCACCATTGAATTAGCAACATCAACGATATAAGGCAAACCCGATACCCAATAGGTCCAAGCACAGATATAGCCCCATAAATCACCACTTGTATGGCGAACCCAAGAGGTCATCCCACCACCATCGTGACTAAAAACTGAGCCGAGATGACCAACAATCATTTCATAAGGTACTACAAAGACGAAGAGCATTAAAATCCAAGTAGTAACCACAGCTAAACCTTGATTTTGGAAATTATAAATAATGTCATCAAAGCCAATAACGGTGACAAAGTCCATTAAAGCCACTACCGGCCAACTAATAAACTTGTTTTTTTCAGGATTTAATTCGTTCATCTGGTCAACATCCCCTAAACTAAATGTAACAAAACATTCAGTATTATACGCTTAAAATAATAAAAATTCTCCTGAAAGTAAAAAATTATTATTTGTTTAATAGTTGTGACTGTTAAATAGGGGTAAAAGATAAAAAAATTAAATATAAGCTGTGATGATAAAGAATAAGTAAGATAATTCTTTTGTTCAAAAGCTTTCATTAATTTCTAGTGGATCTAGATTTATAAACAGCCTAAAGATTATTGATGTTCTTGATTTTATATTGAATTGAATATACTCTATTAGTTTGTGGGTTGAATACTTATTAAAGTTTTGCCTATTTCAAGAATATGTAAAATAACTGAAACGGGAAGCGAAACTTCTAAATTTTTATTACTGTTGTATTAGGCTTACCAAGACATTTTTGAGAAACTCTAATTTAGAATTCGTTTTTCCAAAAACTGAAAATAAGCAATTCAAAATTTAAGATTATAAAATATTTTATTTTTATTTCCTTGATTATCGGGTATCATTTTGTAAATTTTTATAAATACTTCTAAAATAGTAATTGTGCATGATTAATAAGAAGACTGTTATAAACAAAATTAATACGATAGGGCTTCAAGCTAAAGGATGACTGTAAAATGAAAAAAAAATTATTAATAACATGCTTATTAGTTAGTTTATTAATGTTTGCTGGCTGTGGTAAAAGTGTAGCGCAACAATCAGTTTTAGAAAATGCTCGTAAGACTAATACCATTACTTGGGGAGTTAAAGGAGATGTTAAACTTTTTGGTTTAATTGATGTTCACGACGGCCGTCAAAAGGGTTTTGATGTGGATATGGCACAACATTTAACAAAGCATATTTTAGGACCCCAAGGGAAGGCTAAATTTTTAACTGTGACGTCACAATCGCGGACACCGTTATTAAAAAATGGAAATGTTGACGCTATGATCGCAACGATGAACATTACACCTGAACGAAAAAAGGTGGTAGATTTCTCTAAATCTTACTTTGATGCGGGCCAATCATTATTAGTACCTAAAAATTCGTCGATTAAAGATGCCCACCATTTAAATGGACATACGGTCATTGGGGTTGTCGGAGCGAGTTCCGCGCAGAACATTAAAAAAATTTCTCCCAAGGCTCATGTATTAGAACTGCAGGATTATGCCCAGGCAATGAATGCCCTTAAATCAGGTCAAGGCGAGGCTTTAACTACTGATAATAGTATTTTATATGGTTTAGCAGTCCAAAACCCCGGATACCGTGTGGTCGGAGGAACTTTTACTTATGAACCGTATGGGGTTGCCTTAAATAAAAACCAAAAGGATTTTGTTCAAGCTGTCAATAAAGCCTTAAGCGAGATGGAAGCAGATGGCGAGTATAATCAATTAATTAAAAAATGGTTTAAGAATGTTCCGGGCTTTGATTATCGCGCTTTATACCGTCATTAATTTATTTTTACTGAATAATTAGAATCTACTGACTTATGAGAAAGCGATTGATCTTTGAATAGTAAAAAATATAAAGATAGCGCAATTATAAAAATAAGAATCGGTAAGAATTGAATCAAAAATCTACTTCGCCCAGCCTCAAACAATAGAAGAAATAGATTGTTGCCAAAAATGGTTAAATAAAGCCAATTTTTAGTGATTTCTGATAAATAATCAACAGCCCGAAAAGAAAAGACTAGGAGAATAGTAGCACTTATCCAGATTAACTGTGCTATTGCATAAAACATCCACGACCAATTGCCTAAAGGCCAGTAAAAACGGCGTAATAATCCTCCAAAGTCAGCAGAATAAGGCCGGATAGTTTGATTAATAAAATCCGGGCCGCCTTCAACACCCCAGCCCAAAGAACCATCATTATTTGTCCAATAAAATTTATTTATTAAAAATTTAGAATAGCCGATAATTCCCATTTTTTTAACCCTTTGACAATACTTAGTAATATTTTTGTGCGGCAAATTGGCTTTATCCGGGTCATTAATATCGGAAAGTACATCTTGTAAGTTGTAACTGCCATTTCCTTGAGCTCCCATCATTAAATAATGAGTAGCAGGAAGAGCCACACTAGAATCAATAGGATACATCGTTTGATGAGTATTAAACAGTTGAATACTGATAGAAACTAAAAAAGTGGTGAGACAAGCCAGTGCCGTTAGAATAATATTTGCCCAATTTTTATGTATTATTGAAACTAATATTAATATAATAATAGCGGCAATATAATAAATACTACTGGAAGGTTTGACAAAGAAGCACAAGCTTCCAGATAAGCCAAATAAAATGGCTGTATAATAGTTTCTTTTCCTAATTAGAAGTGCTAGTGCTAATAAACCTAAACTAACTGGCAATAAACTCAAGGTATCTGTGTAGGTAACAATAATCCAAGGAGAAAATCCTAGTAAAAAGAAAATTGTTGCAAAACCAAGTAAGGAAATAATTCGATTATTGGTGAAGTATTTTATGGCCAATATTAAAAGCAAAAAAGCGATATCCATAATTATCATGTTGAAGTAATTAATGGTCAGCATTGAAAAAGGCAAATGGGTTATAGAACAAAATTTACGAATAAAAACAAATAAATAATATAATGATAGATTATTGGGGCAATAGGATAAATAATCATATAACCAACCTTGCATATGAGGGCGGGCAACAACAGACAGAAGGGTTTGCTGTGGATCCCACCCGACATAGGTAGTCAAATTGATAATCATAACTATTTGCCAAATAATCAAGATAACGGTGCCAATAAGATATAATAGACGCCGTTTTTTGGGTACTGACAAAAATTGCCAAATACTTTTTTTATGAAAATAAAATAGGAATCCGAATATACTAACGATAAGTATATAAAGTAATATTATGACGATTTCTAACAATAAGTGATCATTTGCCTTTGTAAGGCTGATTATTAGATTGATAATAGCCGAGATCGCCATACCGGTTAAAAATAAATACGCTAAATATTTAAATAAATATGTAAAATACTTCATTTTAATTAAACTCCTCATAGTGATTCTAAGTTCATGCTATCATAAAAATAATTTAATTAAAATCCTAATGATACCTAAAGCGAGGGGCAAAATAACAGTTCTTTTATTTTTATCTTTTTATTAAAGGCTAAATGTTTGTTTTTGGAACAAATAATTAACTAAAGAATGAATTAAAATAATAATAATTCTTACTATAGTTCGTGATTTATTTATTGTAAGCAAGTATAGTAAATTTTTTAAAACAGTCACGACTATTTTTTGATTAAAATTTTCTTATTTGATAATAACTTCGTAAGTAATTAGAAATTTATCAATTTGGGTGATTTTTAGGGGCTAGTTGCTATTGAAATAATGTTTTTCGAAATAAATTAAGGCTTTTTTTATTAAAAGAATTGCATATTATTAATGTTTGAGTATAAAATATACTTTAATTAAATTTAAGGAGCGATGATTATGTCAATGATTGAGTTTCATGATGTCCAAAAATATTACGAACATTTTCATGCTTTGATAGATATAAATTTGGAAATTGACAAGGGAGAAACTGTCGTTTTGATAGGACCCTCAGGGTCAGGAAAAAGTACCTTAGTCAGAACAATTAATGGTCTGGAACGAATTCAGGCAGGTAAATTAATCGTTAATAATCATGATTTATCTTCTCCAAATACTAATTTTGATATTTTACGACGCGACGTAGGAATGGTATTTCAACATTTTTATTTATATGCCAATAAAACAGTTCTAGAAAATATTATGCTGGCACCGCGAATTGTGTTAAAAATGCCGGAAGAGCAAAATCGAACTGAAGCTTTGAAATTATTAGACATGGTAGGATTGAAAGAGAAGGCTAACAATATGCCTTCACAAATTTCTGGCGGGCAACAACAACGGGTAGCTATTGCCCGTTCTTTAGCAATGAAACCGCGACTATTACTTTTTGATGAACCCACCTCAGCATTAGATCCGGAAATGATTGATGATGTTTTGCAGGTTATTAAACGAGTTACATCAGTAAGTGATATGACTTCCTTAATTGTTACTCACGAAATGGGTTTTGCTAAAGAAGTTGCTAATCGGGTTATTTTTATGGATGCTGGACAGATTGTTGAAGATGATCAAAAAGAGTCCTTTTTCCAACAGCCAAAAACTGAAAGAGCAAGAAAGTTTTTGAGTAAAATTATTACTCATTAAGGGGGAACTAGTTATGAAAAAAAAGTTTTTACTTTTCTCCTTATTAGCAAGTGTTTTTTTATTGGCTGGTTGTGGTAGTAGCCTAGCAACCCAATCAGTTTTAAAAAATGCACAACAGGCTAATACTATTACTTGGGGTGTAAAAGGCGATGTCAGCTTATTTGGACTTATTGATGTCCATGATGGTCAACAAAAAGGTTTTGATGTTGATATTGCCAAACACTTAACGAAGCATATCTTAGGACCAAAAGGCCGAGCCACTTTTGTGACTGTGACTTCACAATCACGGACACCACTTTTAAAAAATGGTAATGTCGATGCTGTGGTCGCGACAATGACAATTACACCTGAGCGTCAGAAAATTTTGGATTTTTCCAGATCGTATTTTGATGCGGGGCAGTCTTTACTAGTTCCCAATAATTCCAAAATCAAAGATGCCTACCATTTAAATGGGCATACCATTATTGGTGTAGTGGGTGCAAACTCCGTTCAAAATATAAAAAAGGCTTCACCTAAAGCCCATGTTATTGAATTACAAGATTATGCTCAAGCGATGAATGCCTTAAAATCTGGTCAAGGAGAGGCTTTAACGACAGATAATGGTATTTTATATGGGTTAGCAGTTCAAAATCCTGGTTATAAAGTGGTTGGAGGAACCTTTACTAAAGAGCCATACGGAGTTGCAGTAAATAAAAATCAAAAAGACTTTGTTAAAGCCATTAATAAAGCCTTAGATGAAATGCAACAAAGTGGTGAATATAATGAATTAATTAAAAAATGGTTCGGTAACGTACCAGGATTTAACTATAAGGAGTTGTATCGCAAATGATTAATATTATTACTCATTATGGGCATCAATTACTAATTGGCTTAGGCTGGACAGTGCTCTCCAGTGTTTTAGCGTTATTTTTTAGTTTAATTATTGGCTCTTTTTTTGCAATTATGGAAGTAGTGCCCAATAAAACCGCCCGGATAATTGGCCGGGCTTATGTAGAAATTTTACGGAATATTCCTTTATTAGTTATTACTATGTTCTTTTATCTAGTTATTCCGCTCTATTTTGTGAAAATTAATGGCTTCACAGCTGGAACTATTGGTTTGACACTTTATACTTCCGCTTTTATTGCTGAAACCATCCGTTCCGGTATTCAATCAGTAGATATTGGACAAATGGAAGGTGCTCGTTCAGTCGGAATGACCTATTGGCAGGCGATGCGGAATATTATTTTACCGCAAGCTTTTAAGATTGTTATTCCTCCTTTAGGCAACCAATTTATTAATTTAGTCAAAAATTCTTCGGTATTAGCTTTTGTGGCAGGTTTTGATTTGATGTATCAAGCTAATTCGATTGCTTCAATAACTTTTGATACAATAAACAGTTATTTTGTAGTCGGAATTATGTATTTAATTGTGACAATGCCTTTAAGTTATTATATGCGTTATTTAGAAAAAAGAGTGGCCTAGGAGGTGACAGCATTGCAAAATTGGATTCATGCCTATTCCTTAATTAATCTTAGATTTTTATTGATGGGGTTAGGTGTTACAGTTTATATTTCCGTTATTTCAGTAGTTTTGAGTTTTATTTTTGGGTCTATTTTAGGTATTATCAGATACTCTAAAATAAAATATGTTTCCGCGATTTTTGGCTTTGTAATTGATTTAATTCGTAACCTGCCGCTCCTATTAATTATTTTCTTTACCTATTTTGGATTGCCGAATTTTGGCTTTAAACCAGAAACTATACCGGCAGCTATTATGGCAATGACAATTTTTGAATCTTCTATGATTGCAGAAATTGTGCGGTCCGGTTTAAATGCGGTTGATATCGGGCAAATGGAAGGGGCACGATCGGTAGGAATGACCTTTTTACAGGCTTTATGGCACATAATTTTGCCGCAGGCATATAAAAAGATGATTCCGGCAATTATTAGCCAATTTGTTTCTTTGATTAAAGATACTTCGTTAGCTACGATTATTGTGGTTCCGGAATTAATGCAGCATGCACAAGTAATTTACGGACAAAATGCCAACTATATTTTGCCAATGTTTGCGGCACTAGCAGTGCTTTACTTTATTGTTTGCTTTAGTTTATCAGTATTAGGGAATCATATAGATAAGAGAATGGCCTGATAAGCCCCTTACATTAATTTGGATAATATAGAAGCTATTAAAAATACCTTCTTGTTATTTATCTTGAAGATCTTTTTCAATAATATAAAAGTTATTTTTAATTATTCTAATATAATCGTCTAACTAATTAATGCAGCTAATGGTTATTGTCAAGGTGTACTAATATTTATTTAATAAGGATTCATTGTATTAATTTTGACTTGATGTTATATTATCACTGTGAACTGGAATCGTTTTACTTGTTTATGTTATTTAAATTCTTATATTTAATCATGTGATATATTCATTGGAGGGGTTTTAAATGAATAATGCATTAGGAATGATTGAAACTAAAGGACTTGTACCAGCTATTGAAGCAGCTGATTCCATGGTTAAAGCGGCCAATGTTGATTTAGAGGGTTATGAGAAAATTGGCAGCGGCTTAGTTACTGTAATGGTTAGAGGAGATGTTGGTGCTGTAAAAGCAGCAGTTGATGCAGGAGTAGCGGCTGCCGAAAAAGTTGGTAACGTGTATAGTTCTTACGTTATTCCGCGCCCACATTCTGAGATTGAAAATATTTTGCCGAAAGATATTGAACTGAAAAAAAGTTAATAATTATTGATAATAGGGATTGAGATAACATGTATATGGCTAAAGTAATTGGAAGTATTGTATCAACACAAAAAGATAGTTCATTAGTGGGTCAAAAATTAATGATAGTCCAACCTATTGATGCTCAAGGACATTTTATTCGCTCACAAGAAGTTGCGTCAGATTCTGTAGGCGCAGGTATCGGTGAATACGTCTTGCTGTCACGCGGAGCTGGAGCTCGTCATGCCATACAGGTGAATAAGAATGTAAGTAATGTTAGTGACTGCGCAATTGTGGGGATTATCGATCGTTTTGATCAATGATTTTGAAAAATAATTTTATATATAAAAAGTTGAAAAGTAATAGTTTTTATTAGATTAGGGGCGCAGCATGCAGTTATATACTAAAGTTGGCGATAAGGGTATGACCCAGCTAATCGGTGGTGGAAAGGTTAGTAAAGATTCCGACCGAGTATGGGCTTATGGGACTGTTGATGAGTTAAATTCTTTTATTGGTTTAACTGTTGCAGAGATTGAAAGCCAAGAAACAATCAGACAAGAATTGATCCAATTACAGAGCTGTTTATTTGATATGGGAACAGACTTAGCTAATCCTAAATTAGATCAGGATAATGATGCTTTTGATGACAAATATATTGATTGGATAGAAAGTCGAATTGATGCTTATCAAGACGAACCTGAAGAAATAACACAATTCATTCTTCCGGGTGGAAGCAAGCAAGCAGCATTATTACAAGTATGTCGTACAATAACAAGACGCTTAGAAAGACAAGTAGTTACTTTAAACAGAAGTGTTAATTTGCCAGCTAAAATTTTAATATTTATTAATCGCCTGTCCGATTATTTTTATGCTTTAGCGCGAGTGATGAATTACCGATTAGATAAAAATGAAATTTTTTATGAACATGGAAACAGAGTTTTTCATTAATTATCATTGTTATATTATTGTACTTGTGCTAGAATCAATATAGAAATTGAATAGGGCATTTATTGAATGGAAACCAGCGTAATTCTGGTACGGTCCCGCCACTGTGATTAGTCGAAGTGCTATCAGTCAGATCTTTTCAATAGATGACACGTTAAGCATTCTGTCCCGTGGGTTGGTCAGAGTGCTTTTCCCTTCAATCTCAATAGTACAATGATGTACCTATATTAAGACAATGGCGTCTATAAAAATCGCAGTTTTTTATGACTGCGATTTTTTTGTTGCTTTATAGTAGCCTATTTTCTAATTAATTAGTGATTACTTGATGAATTTAATTTGAAAACTACATAAATTTTAATTAAGAGTTTTATTAGCCTTGTATTTATAGCTATTTATAAGCATTTTTTGTTTAGGCTCATTTTCTAGATTTATTGTATAATCAGATTATTAGCAAGATGAAAAGTAAAATTTTTAGTTAATTTTTGATCAATTAGCTATCATTAATTCAGGAATTATTGTAAGCGGTTTTTGTTTATTACTTAATTGTAATTGACGATGTTATTAACAAGTATTATAATTCACTATGTAAGTAAAAATGTTCAGTACAATGGCGTACATAGTTTTATCTCGTTTTGGTTTTATTTTTTATTAGGTAAAAAAGGAGGTTTTTATGCCGGTAGATAAAATACAATTTGGGACGCAAATTTGGACTGGAGAAAGCGCTTTAGATGGGTTAGATGAAATAAAGGGCAAACGTATTTTTTTAGTTACAGATCCTTTTATGGTCGAATCCAATAACATCGAACAGATAACTAAGCATATAGATGATAACAATGAAGTGAAAATATTTTCTCAAATCAAACCGGATCCACCTATTTCTGAGATAGTAGTAGGAATTGAAGCGTTAAAAGAATTTAAAGCTGATTTACTGATTGCAGTAGGTGGTGGATCGGCCATTGATGCTACAAAAGCTATGAAATTTTTTGTAGCCCATGCTGTTAAAGATAATTCTAAATTAGATCTTATTGTCATTCCTACTACGAGCGGAACTGGATCAGAGGTTACCAATTTTGCAGTTATCACAAATGATGAAAAAGGTGTTAAATATCCTTTAGTAACTGATGAAATTTTGCCGCAAATAGCAATTTTAGATGCAAATTTAGTAGAATCTGCTCCCCAAAAAGTAACTGTTGATACAGGAATGGATGTTTTAACCCATTGTTTGGAGTCCTATGTCTCTATTAATGCTAACGATTTTTCTGATGCATTAGCAGAAAAGGGATTTCAAATGGTCTTTACTTATCTAGAAAGAGTTAGTGAAAATGGATCAGATATGGAAGCCCGTAGGAAAATGCATAATGCCTCTTGTATTGCGGGAATGGCCTTTAATCTCGTTAACTTAGGCTTAAACCATGGGATTGCCCACGCAGCTGGCGCACAATATCATATTGCGCATGGTAGATTAAATACTATATTGATGCCACATATAATTTCTTATAATGCAGAAATGGAAACCGGCGTTATGAAAGAACCTAATCGAGCGGCGAAAAAGTATGCTAATTTGGCAAGGTTAATAGGAATTCATGTAGCTAACCCTAAAATTGCTGTCAGAAGTTTAATCAACGCAATTGTGCAATTACGTAAGCGTCTTAAAATGCCCGCAACGCTTAGCGAATGTGGTGTTAAACAAGACTTTTTTGAAGAAACAAAAGCTTCTATTAGTTCAGCTGCCTTAAAAGACGGAACAACAACAACTAATCCACGTCAGCCGAGTCAAGCTGAAGTTGAAAAAATTCTTGAGGATAGTTATATTTAGTTATAGATTTCTTATATGTTCATCAATTAATTATAAGATTATTAACTTGATTATTTAATATTAAGGAGAATTTTGTCATGAATGAGCGAATTGTTGTCATTGATGATGAACCCATCACAAGAATGGATATTCGTGACATTGTTGAAAATGCTGGTTACTCAGTAGTTGGCGAAGGCACGGATGGATTTGAGGCAATCGATATTTGTCAAAAAGAGTTGCCAGACGTTGCCATTATGGATATTAGAATGCCGGTTTTAGATGGTCTTAAAGCGGGTAAAAGAATTATTGAAAAAAATTTAGCTTCAGCGATAATTTATTTATCTGCTTATAGTGATCTAGACGATACTAGAGCAGCTGAAAAAATGGGTGCCGCAGGATACTTGGTGAAACCAATATCGGAACGATCTTTACTCACAACAATCAAAATTGGTTTAGCCAATAGTAAAAAGCAACAGGAGTTAACCCAAAAAATCAAAAAACTTGCAACACAATTAGATAATCGTAAATTAATTGAACGAGCTAAAGGCATTTTAATGGAAGAAAACAATCTTTCAGAAAATGACGCTTATAAGTTATTACGCAATTTGAGTATGTCCAAAAGAAAATCCATGGATATTATTGCCAAATTAATTGTAGCGGATGATTAGTTAAATGCTTAGTGAATTAGAAAATTTGTGTTCCCGTTATACAGATTTATCAAAGACGGATATTTCTCTTTTAACAGAACAATCAAGGATAATTGCTGATACTCCCGAATATCAAGAGTTAGATGTATTTATTGATGTTTGGAATGTTTATAATAATTTAGCTTTAGTTGTGTTTCATAAACCTCCTAAAACAAAGGCCTCACTTTATCGAGAACAAATTGTGGGTAAAAAAGTTTTACAGTATAATGAACCAGCTGTGTTTCATACGTTAGAAACAAAACTTAACTCTGTAGATTTGTTAGCTAGATCTCAAGAAAGAAGGATTATTAGGCAAAGGACTTATCCTATTCTTAATGATAATAATGAAGCAATAGGCGTTACTATTGTCGAATCTGATGTTTCGCGAACAGTCCTGGATGGTTTTGAAGGTGCTAATGATAAGACTGTTTATGATGATATTTCTTCCGCTCTTAAACTATTTGGACAATTAGGGAATGATATTATTGATCAATTAGCTGATGCAATTTTAGTTTTTAATAAAGAGGGTTATTTAGTATTATCAAATAAGGTTGCCATTAATTTGTATAAACAATTAGGATACTTTGATAATATAATCGGTCTAACCTATGACAATCTTTCTCTAGATGGTGTAGATTTTTTAAAAATTGTCTCATATTTTAAACATAACCATAAAAATATGATTACTAATAATTTTAATTATCTTAATTACTATTTTAAAGAAAAGAAGTTATGGAATACGAATAAAGATCAATTAATTCTCTTAATTCAAGATAGAACTGATATAAAGGCTAAAGAAGATGAAATTAATTCTAAATCTATTACTATTCGTGAAACAAATCATCGAATTAAAAATAACCTACAGTCAGTAATATCATTGCTGAGATTGCAACAGCATCGTTTAAATAATAATGAGGCTAAAAGGGCATTAGCTGAGAGCATCAGCCGCATCATGGCTATTGCCTCTACTTATGAATTAATGTCCAAACAATTAGTAAGCACTACTAATTTAAAAGCTTTTATTAAGTTGTTTATTTCTAACTTTGTTCAATTGAATGAACAAAATATGAAGTTTTATATTGAACTGAAAATCGATCCTCAAATTTTTGTTAATAGTGATCAAATTGTATCTTTAGCAATTATTATTAATGAAATCTTACAAAATGTTGTATCTCATGCCTTTAATGGCAGTCAAAAAATAAAAAAATATGTCCAAATTGAAGCTAAAATTGTTGATAATATCATTACCATAACTGTGGAAGATAATGGTGTGGGATTTGATACTACTAAAGTTAAGAAAGATAGTCTCGGATTAGCCATTATAAATAGTTATGTAAAAGATAAATTGTCAGGTCGCTTAAAGATAAGCTCTTCAAAAAAAGGTACTAAAATTAGTTTTTCATTTAAACAAAAGTTACAACATTGAGGTTGTAAATGAGCAATGAAGCTCAAAGGAATTCTTTATTACTTTTATTGGTAATGGAGAAGTTCTTTGAGCTCTTTTTAATTACATGGAAAGGAGGCGATGCTGGGTGGATGATGATCAAGTTCTGAGTGTGGGCATTGATTTAGGTACATCTACGACACAATTGATATTATCACGTTTAACAGTTAAAAATTTTGCATCTGCGTTTTCAGTACCGCGTATTAACATTTCAAAAAAAGAAGTTATTTTCCAAAGTGATATTATTTTCACACCTTTAAAATCATCAACTCAAATTGATTCTCAAGCAATTGAACAGTTTGTTTCTGAACAATACAAGAAGGCACAGATTAATAAAGAGGATATCCAAATGGGTGCTGTTATTATCACGGGAGAAACTGCTCGGAAAGATAATTCTAGTGCCGTGACGAATGCTTTAAGTGGATACGCTGGTGATTTTGTAGTAGCTACTGCAGGGCCAGATTTGGAAAGTATAATTGCTGGAAAAGGCGCTGGTACTAATATTGTCTCTAAAAAACATCGTCAGAATATCGTCAATATGGATATTGGTGGAGGTACAAGCAATTTAGGCTTGTTTAGTAGTAATGATGTCTTAAGTACAGCCTGCTTTGATATCGGAGGTCGTTTAATTAAAATAACACCTAATGAGCATAAGATCACGTATATTTCACCTAAGATAAAAAAATTAATCGACAACCTTAATTTAGATATTACAGAGGGTGCGGTTACTGATGAAAAGCAATTGGCACCAATAATCGAGTGTTTAACACATGTTCTAGAAAATAGTGTTGGCTTAGGTGAACCCAGTCCCTACTTTGAATTCTTTGTAACCAACCATCCACTAAATTTGGACAATCGTATAGATGGCGTAACTTTTTCTGGCGGTGTGGCAGATTGCTTGGATGAACGGTTGCCAAAAGATATTTTTCGTTATGGCGATATTGGACTACTTTTAGGGAACTCTATAAGGCATTCTCTTATTTTCCAGAAAATGATAGTTTATCCGTCGGTAGAAACTATTCGTGCTACGGTTGTGGGAGCTGGATCCCATACGATAGATGTTACAGGAAGTACAATTGCCTATACAGAAAATGTATTGCCAATTCGTAATCTCCCCATTCTAAAAATTCCTAAGCAATATGAAGATTTAGATAGTGAAAAATTATCTGCCAAAATTTTAGAAATGCTGGATTGGTATAAAGTTCAAAACGAATTAAATAATGTTGCTTTGGCATTTAATGGTCAAAAGAGTCCGAGTTTTAAGAGCGTTCAGCAATATGCTCAAGCAATTGTTAAGGGGACAAAAGTTTTAGTTGATAAAAATTATCCTTTAATTGTTATGGTCCATGAAGATATGGCTAAGGCTTTAGGTCATAGCCTTTTCACCTTACTACCTTCACATTATCCATTTGTCTGTATTGATAGTGTGAAAGTAGAAAATGGTGATTACATTGATATCGGTGAGCCCATTGCTGGTGGTGAGGTCTTACCAGTGATAGTAAAAACGCTAATTTTTGGGTAATTTTAAAAAATATCTTAAAGGAGGTAAATGATGATTTTACAAACGAAATTAGCAAATAATTTGTACAGTTTTAATTCAGTCAAAGATGTTATGGCTAAAGCAAACGAAGTAAAATCAGGGGATGAATTGGCAGGTGTCGCTGCTAAGGATGCCACTGAAAGAGTGGCTGCAAAAGTTGTTTTAAGTCAGCTCACAATAAATGATATTTACAATAATCCAGCTGTTCCTTATGAGGAAGACGAAGTTACCCGTATTATTATCGATGGGGTCAATCAGAGAATATTTAATGAGATTAAGAATTGGACTATTTCTGATTTAAGAGAATGGTTGTTAGATGATAATACAACTAATCATGACATTAAACGTATTCGTGCTGGTATTACATCGGAAGTGGCAGCTGCAGTGGCCAAATTAATGACTAATATGGATTTAGTAGTAGCAGCTAAGAAAATTATTGTTGAAAAAACTGCCAATACTACGATTGGTAAACCGGGAACTTTTTCTTCTCGTCTACAACCCAATCATCCTAGTGATAATATTGATGGCATTATGGCAGAAGTAATGGAAGGGTTAAGTATGGGTATCGGTGATGCTGTTATTGGCCTTAATCCTAATGACGATTCTGTAGATAATGTATCTAAAATATTAAATAAATTTGAAGAGTTTCGTTCTCATTGGAATATTCCTACTCAATGTGCAGTTTTGGCCCATGTTACTACCCAGATGGAAGCTGTAAAACGAGGAGCACCAGCGGGCTTAATATTTCAATCTATTGCTGGTTCTGAAAAAGGAAATAAGTCGTTTGGGATTGATGCTAATATGATTAGCGAGGCGCGTGCTTTAGCACTGCAACAAGGACAATGTCCCGGACCTAATGTGATGTACTTTGAAACTGGAGAGGGTTCTGAGCTTTCATCTGATGCCAACTTTGGTGCTGATGAATTAACGATGGAATCTAGATGCTATGGCTTTGCTAAAAAATTTGATCCTTATATTGTGAACACAGTGGTCGGATTTATTGGACCTGAATACCTATATAATTCAAAACAGGTTATTCGCGCTGGTTTGGAAGATCACTTTATGGGTAAGTTACAAGGAATTTCGATGGGGTGTGATGTTTGTTATACCAATCATATGAAAGCAGATCAAAATGATGCTGAAAATTTAGCGGTTTTATTAGGTGCAGCTGGCTGCAATTATATAATGGGGATTCCGCATGCTGATGATGTCATGTTAAATTACCAATCTACTGGATATCAAGAAACAGCTACAATCAGGGAAATATTTGGTTATCATCCTATTAAAGAATTTGAAGAATGGATGGAAAAAATGGGCATTTCTAAAGATGGAAAATTGACAGAAATTGCTGGTGATGCATCAATTTTCTTGGATTAATAGAGAAGGTGATTAAATGAATGAACAAGAGCTTAAGTCGATGATTGAAAATATTTTGACGGATATGACTTCTAAAGATCCTCAAGCTTCTGCTAAGACCAACTTATCAAAGAATGATAATGCTGATAACACAAATAATGATAATAAGGAATCGGGAGAAGTTTTAGATGATATTACACAAATTGATTTAAAAAAGCAGTTTTTAGTTCCTCATCCTCATGATAAAGAGGGTTATTTAAAAATGAAGTCATTTACACCGGCTCGTTTGGGTATGTGGCGAGCGGGCTGTCGTTATAAAACTGCATCAGTTTTACGCTTTCGTGCTGATCATGCTGCAGCGCAAGATGCTGTGTTTAGTGATGTAGATGAAGAATTACCGAAGAAGATGGGCTTTTTAGAGACGCAGACGACTTGTCAATCTAAGGATGAGTATCTAACACGCCCAGATCATGGCCGGCAATTTTCTGATGAAATGATTAAAAAAATTAAAGATAATGTCACAGCAAATCCTAAAATTCAATTAGTGGTAGGAGATGGATTAAGCTCTGCTGCTATTGAAGCCAACGTTCCGGATATTATTCCAGCGATTCAACAAGGATTACGCACTTATAACTTAAGTTTTGAAACAAAAGATGTCATCTTTGTAAAATATGCTCGTGTCGGGATAGAAGATCAAATTGGTGAAATTACAGGTGCAGATGTTGTCTGTATGCTAGTAGGTGAACGTCCAGGATTAGTAACAGCTAAATCAATGAGTGCTTATATAGCTTATAAACCTACAGTTGGAATGCCAGAAGTTAACCGAACAGTTGTTTCTAATATTCATGATGGAGGTATGGCGGCTGTTGAGGCCGGAGCATATATTGCTGAGCTTTTGGATAAAATTCTGCGTTTAAAGAAGTCAGGAATAGATCTTAAAACATCTGAAAATTAGTCATAATAATTTAGGTGAAAGGGGGATTTAATGTGAAGGACAGTATTGTAAAAGCTAATGTTTTAAGCACTCGTTTAATTCCTAATGTAGATCATTCATTAGCACAGGCTTTACATCTAAAATCCAGCATTAAAAGTCTGGGTCTTATTACAGCTGATAGTGATGATGTAACCTATGTTGCGTTGGATGAAGCCACGAAGACCGCTGATGTAGAAGTTGTATATGGCAAAAGTATGTATGCTGGTGCCGATAATGCAAATACAAAATTGGCAGGTGAAGTTATTGGCATTTTAGGTGGACCAAATCCAGCTGAAGTGCGGAGCGGCTTAGATAGATGCATTAGTGTAATTGAAAAAGAAGCCCATTTTATTAGTGCTAATGAAGATGATAGTATTGTCTATTTTGCTCATACCATTTCCAGAACGGGTAGTTATTTATCAAAAATAGCCGGAGTTACAGAAGGTGGAGCTATTGCTTATTTAATTGCACCGCCTTTAGAATCAATTTACGGAGTCGATGCGGCTATAAAAGCAGCGGATGTAGATATTGGCATCTTATATGGTCCACCATCGGAAACGAATTTTGGTGGGGGACTATTAATTGGTAGCCAATCGGCATGTAAAGCTGCTTGTGATGCCTTTGCTGGAGCCGTAAAAGCAGTAGCAGATAATCCTACTATTAAATGAGGATGTGATTAATAATGGCGATAGAAAGTCTAGGAATGATTGAAGTAAAAGGATTTCTGGGAGCTGTCGTTTCTGCGGATGCTGCTTTAAAAGCAAGCGATGTTTCTTTATTAGATTTAGAAATAACGCGTGGAGGATTAGTCACAGTATTATTAATTGGTGATGTTGCAGCTGTTAATGCTGCAGTGGATGCAGGAATCTCAAGTATCGAAAATTTAAAATGTTTAATTTCTCATTTTGTTATAGCAAGATTGGACCAGCAAACAGAACGCTTAACTCAATATAAACATTCCCATCCCGTAATAAAAGATATTCAATCTAGTTCATCTTTCAAAAAAGAATTAGAAGATAAAACTGTTCAAGAAAATCCAGAAAATAGCAATTTCAATGAAACATTAAATAATAATATAGCCAAAGAACCAACAAAATCATTAACGCCCAATTCACCAAGTGATGATCCTCAAACTTGGGTCAGTGATCGTGAATCTTTAGAAAAAATGCGCGTTGTAGATTTAAGAAAACAAGCCTACAAAATGAATTTAAGCACTTTAACTAAGAAACAAATAAAGATGGGAAATAAGAAAACCCTAATTCAGGCTATTTTAGATGAATTAAAGGAGGGAAAAGATAATTGACTTTAACTGATGTAGATTTACTTTCAATGCAGGAAGTACGAATTTTACTGCATAAGGCAACGAAAGCACAAAAAATTTATCGTGATTTTTCACAAGAGCAAATTGATAAAGTTTGTCAAGCTATTGCCGATGCTGGTGTAGCTAATAGTAAAAAATTGGCCAAGATGGCACAAGAAGAAACAGGTTTTGGCAATTGGCAGGATAAAACTTTAAAGAATATCTTTGCCTCTAAAACCGTTAATGAACGTTATAAGAATCTAAAGACCGTAGGAATTATTGATGAAAATGTTGAAAATAAAACTGTTGATATGGCAGTGCCCGTAGGAGTTGTAGCAGGGCTGATTCCTTCTACTAATCCTACATCGTCCGTGTTTTATAAATCAATAATTGCTCTAAAGGCTGGAAATGCCATCGTATTTTCTCCACACCCCAATGCTAAAAAATGCATTTTAGAAGCTATCAAAATTGCCAATGAAGCTGCCATTAAAGCTGGTGCTCCGGAAGGATTAATATCTGGTATGACCATTTTATCCTTAGAAGGAACAGATGAGTTAATGGGTAATAAAGAGACTAAGATGATCATTGCGACCGGTGGTGGAGCAATGGTTCACGCGGCCTATTCTTCTGGGACCCCCGCAATAGGTGTTGGACCTGGAAATGGTTCTGCTTATATTGAAAGAAGTGCTGATCCGGCATTAGCAGTAAAAAGAATCATGGATTCAGAAACTTTTGATAATGGAACAATTTGTGCTTCTGAGCAATCTATTATTGTAGAAAGATCTAATAAAGATGCGGTTCATGAAGAACTAGTAAAACAGGGAGCATATTTCTTAGATAATGATGAAAAAGATAAGCTGTCGAAGTTTCTCTTGCGTTCTGATAACACAATGAATCCGCAGATTGTAGGAAAATCCGCAGATAGATTAGCAAAAATGGCGGATATTAAGATTCCAACAGGAACTAAAGTCTTAATTGCTCCTGATTATAGTAACAATATTGGTCAAAATAATCCGTATTCCCGTGAGAAATTAACACCAATTTTGGCATATTATGAAGTTGAAGATTGTAAGGAAGCTGCTTCTGTCACACAAAAACTTTTAATGAATGAAGGCGCTGGTCATACTGCCATTTTACATTCGGAAAACCAAGAAGTTATTCGTGAATATTCTTCCTTAGTCCCGGCTTCAAGAGTAATTGTTAATTCACCTGGAGCTCTCGGAGGAATAGGGGCCACAACTTGTTTGAATCCTGCTTTAACACTGGGATGTGGTGCTATTGGGGGAAGTTCCTTATCAGATAATGTTGGACCAATGAATCTGTTAAATATTAAACATATTGCTGTTGGTAAATGTGAATTGGAAGATGTCCGTAAGCAGTCAGGAATGAATAATGTTTCTGAAGGTTTAGAAGATAATAGACAACAACTAATTGATGAATTAGTAAAACAGGTTTTAGAAAAAATTCAATAAAATAAATAGAAGAGATACTATTAGGAGGAAATGAATTATGTCAAATACAAATGCCTTGGGAATGATTGAAACTAAAGGATTAGTTGGAGCTATCGAAGCTGCTGATGCAATGGTTAAAGCTGCGAATGTAACTTTAATTGGTAAAGAGCAAATTGGAGCAGGATTAGTTACAGTTATGGTTCGTGGTGATGTTGGAGCTGTAAAAGCAGCTACTGATGCTGGTGCAGCTGCAAGTGAAAAAGTTGGTGAATTAATTTCAGTTCATGTTATTCCTCGTCCGCATAGTGAAGTGGATGCAATTTTACCACACATGTTGGGAGAAAAGGCCAATATGGAGGATGATTAAAAAGTAGGCAAGTGATGATTGCGGTCTTTTATTGAAAGGAGGTGCCTCTTGGGTAAACTACTAACAGAAGATGATGTTCGTCAAATGTTTAAACAAAAGGAACTATTTGATAAAGATTCAATATCTTTGCCAAGAGGTACTATTTTAACACCATCTGCTAAAAGTTTTTTAGCTGAGCATCAAATAAAATTTAAATCTACAGTCTTGAAAGATGGCAAATTAAGATCCGATAATCATAACTCATGGCTGGATTCCTTTACAATCAAACAAAATGAAATTGATTTTCAACAATTGGACAATTATCGAACACCTTTCTTCAAATTACAGTCAGCTTTACGAGAGCAAGCGTTACTGTTTTTGAAGATCTTAAAAGAGCAGGATTTTGAGCTAAATCGTAATCTTGTTAATAATGTCCTTGAATTATTTAATACGTTAATAGTTCTTGAACCTGCACAATTGAATAAACTAGATAACTTAGCAACGGTTGATTTACAAATTAATAAATTAAAAATTAAATGTTCACATGAAATAATTATTCAATTTATGTTATTAAGCTTAGAAAGAGTGGCTATTCAGTTAGCAGATTGTTTGATAGTATATCCTGATTTTAAGCAAGCACATTTTTATCAATTAATCGTTAATCTAGAAGATGAGATGCAGGCTTGGGTTCGTAGCATTTTAAAAGAGGGTGAAGAATAACGCAAAATTTAAATAATATTGTAGATGATGTTATTACTGAATTGAAAAAGCGAATGTCATTTGAAATTGAAGCATCTGCTCGTCACGTTCATTTATCAAATGATACTATTGCTCAGTTATTTGGTTTTAATTATAAATTGACACCAGTTCGACCTCTATCACAACCGGGTCAATATGTTAGCAAAGAGAAAGTGATTCTTAAAGGCCCTAAAGGGCAGATTAATAATGTTTCAGTTTTAGGACCTGCTAGAGAGCACTCACAAGTTGAATTATCAATTACAGATGCTTTGAGCTTGGGCGTTGATCCTCCTATTAGAGAAAGTGGCCATTTAGACCAGACTCCGGGAATCACATTAATTAATGGAAATAATAGTGTTAACTTAAATAGTGGTGTTATCATTGCCCAAAGACATATTCATATCACACCAGAAGATGCTAAAATTTTTGGTGTTCAGAATAATGATATTGTCAGTGTAAAAACTAGTGGGAAGCGTTCCGTGATATTTAATGATGTGGTTATTCGCGTTAGTGAGAAATTTGCTACAAGAATGCATATTGATTTTGATGAGGCTAATGCTTGCGGTTTTGTGAAGGGCATGCGTGGAACTCTTTATAAAAAGTAGGTGTCTTGTATATGAAATCTGACGAAATAGAACAATTAGTTCAAGTAGTTACCAATAGGGTTATGGAACAGCTTGGCCAGTTTAAACCCCATATAATTTTAAGAGATCCGCTGAAATATTATCCTGCCTCATACATTGATGTGCTTTCCCAAAATTATGAGCTTATATATGAAAAAAAGCAGGGTAGCAATGCTGCCCTGCTTTGTCTTAGTAAGATAACAACTAAGCAAATAGTAACACTTGCACATTTGATAAGTACAGATGAGTTAACTGATCAAGTATTAGACTTTTTGCTTCAAGACAAACCTGTTTGGATTTTTAGTAAAAAACCTCAAATCATAGAATATCAAAGACAAACTAGATATGGTGTTTGGAAAGAAATCCAAGATGCTCTTCAAAAATTAGAACATTATAACATTCATTTTATTTATGATAACAGTTCTTTTAATTTGCACCTGCAAGCTTTAAGTAAGACTAATAAGGTTGTAAATACTAAATATAAATACGTCACACTGACTAAATTGCAGGAAAGATTGAAAAATCATCAACAATTGTTGCAAGATAATGAAAAAATGACAGATTTAGCCAAGGATTGGGCTCGTAGTAAAGATTTGAGGTTATAAGAGTGTTTGTTTAGTTTAGAAAGGAGGGCTACTAATGGGAATAAATGAAATAATTATGTATATCATGGTATTTTTTATGGCTTTAGGTGCCTTAGATAAAATGCTAGGAGACAAGTTTGGCTTAGGAGCCAAATTTGAAGAAGGAATTATGTCGATGGGGTCCTTAGCTATGTCCATGGTAGGGATTATTGTGTTAGCACCCATTTTAGCAAAGATTTTGTCACCTTTAATTGTTCCACTTTATCGGGCCTTGGGGGCTGATCCTTCGATGTTTGCCACAAGCTTAATTGCTATTGATATGGGAGGCTTTCAACTAGCACAGCAAATGGCCATAAATACACAAGCTGGATTATTTGCAGGTGTTATTCTAGGATCAATGATGGGACCTACCATTGTATTCTCCATACCAGTCGCACTAGGGATTATAGATAAAAAAGATCACCGCTTTTTGGCTACAGGAGTTTTATCCGGCATGATTACAATACCAATTGGTTGTTTTGTCGGGGGTCTTATGATGGGTATGCCTTTAATGTCAGTTTTGATGAATTTAATTCCGATTATATTATTTGCGGTATTAATAGCCTTGGGTCTTTGGTTTAAACCAGAGGCAATGATTAAAGGATTCTCTGTTTTTGGTCAAGCAATTGTCATCATTGGAACCTTTGGTTTGGCTTTAGGTGCTGTTCAATCGATGATTGGTGTCAAAATTATTCCTGGTATTGGTAATGTTAAAGGGGCTATTCAAACAGTGGGAAGTATTGCGATGACTTTAGCTGGTGCTTTTACTTTAGTTTTTGTAATAACAAAAGTCTTTAAAAAACCCTTGTTAAAATTAGGAAAGTTATTAGGAATGAACGAAACAGCAGCTGCAGGACTAGTAGCAACTTTGGCCAATAATATTCCGATGTTTGAAATGATGAAAGATATGGATGATCGCGGCAAAATTATTAATGTAGCCTTTGCAGTATCTGCAGCCTTTGTTTTCGGAGATCATTTAGGCTTTGTTGCTGGTGTGGCTAAACAAATGATATTTCCGATGATCATTAGTAAACTTGTTGCTGGTATTACTGCTATTGCTGTGGCTATGTTTATGGCTGATCGTGTTTTGAAAAAGAATTCTCAAGAAGGTTAATTGAAAGTGAGGAAAACCTATGAATATCGAGCGCGAAGAAGTTGAAAAAATTGTTAGGCAAATTTTGACTGAAAAATTAGGGGCCTATAAGACTTCCACAGCAGACGGTTTAATGATGGTAGATATCCCCGATTTAGAAGTAAGTGAGCAGGATAGAATGGATACCGGTAATGCCAATGATCATGTGTATACTAAGGACTTTTTTGATTTAAAACAAAGCCCACGTTTGGGAGCGGGATTAATGGTGATGAAAGCCAGTACTTTTGATTGGCAGTTAAATTATGACGAATTTGACTATGTTATCGCAGGAACACTGAGTGTTATTGGCTCTCAAGGTACAGTTACTGCAGAACCGGGACAGTCCATTTTAATTCCCAAGGGTAGTAAAATTAAGTTCTCTGCCCCTACGGAGGCACGATTTATATATATTACTTATCCAGCTGATTGGGCTAATCAATCTTAATTATTTTCTTTAAATAGAAGGAAGTATGTCTAATGTCAGATAATAAACATGCTCGTAGAACTGAACCAGAAAGAATGATTCAAGAATACGTTCCAGGTAAACAAATAACTTTAGCACACATTATTGCCAATCCTGATAAGAATATTTTTACAAAATTAGGTTTGAGTTCTCATAATTCAGCATTAGGTATTTTAACAATAACGCCTAGTGAAGCTTCAATGATTGCTAGTGACATTGCTACTAAGTCTGGGAACGTGGAATTAGAGTTTATTGATCGTTTTAGCGGCTCAGTTGTTGTAAGTGGTGAGGTTTCGGAAGTTGAAGCTGCATTAAAACAAGTAGTTATCAAATTAAAAGATATTTTGGACTTTACTATTTGTGATATTACAAGAACGTAAAGTAAGTAATATTGTTTATTATCTAGTAGGCGCTCAGTGATAACTATTGTCAGTAGTTAAGCTTTGCGTCTTTTCTCTGCTAAAGTGACTTCTTTTTATGTTTTTCATCTGAAAATCTACTTAATTGGCTTAAATATGTAATGATTGATAGAAGAGAATCATAATAAATGGAGAATAGTAATGAATTATAAACAAAAAAATATTTTAAATGGCCCCAATAAGAAGTTACAGCAATTAATTAAAGTCGTTAATAAAAATCGATCCGTAAGAAAGCCGAATAAGGATGAGCCTTTACGGGTCGGAGTTGATTTAGGAACCTCTTCAATTGTTTTAACGGTTTTGGATAGTCAAAATGAGCCTCTCTATTGTACTTTTGAGTATGATAATGCCATTCGCGATGGAATAATTGTTGATTTTATGGACTCAGTAAAAATTCTAAAAAATCTAAAGCAGCAGGCCGAACAAGTTTTAGAAAGGCCGTTAATAACTGCCTGTGGTGCTATTCCACCGGATGTAGATAGTGGTAGTGGCAGTAAAGTAGTGACTAACGTGATTGAAGCTGCAGGTTTTAGCTGTCGGCAAGTTGTAGCAGAGCCCACAGCAGCAGCTAAATTTCTTCAGATAAAAACTGGTACAGTGGTCGATATTGGTGGCGGTACAACGGGGATTAGTGTTTTTAATAATAATAAATTGGTTCAAATTATAGATGAGCCTACCGGCGGGATTCATATGACTTTGGTTATTGCGGGAGCATATCAGATTAATTCAGATAAAGCGGAAGTAATCAAGCGTGAACATAAAAATGAAGATGAGATTTTTCACATTATTCAACCCGTTGTAGAGAAAATGGCTATAATCACTAAGAATGTAATGAAAGATAAAATATATGAACCGGTAATTATAGTTGGGGGAGCCATCAATTTTAAAGATTTTATTCCTACTTTTAGTAAGATACTAGGAATACCAGCAATAAAGCCCCTTTATCCGCAATTTGTAACTCCCTTAGGAATTGCAATGTGTGATAGTTAAATAATATGCGGGGGTATTAAATTTTATAAGGAGATGTTTCTTTGAAAAAACCGATTTTTATTGGGGCCATTGGTTGTGGGAAGACAACCTTATGTCAGAGGTTACAAGGAAAAGCGATCACCTATAATAAAACGCAAGTAATTCAATACTACCAAAATAAAAATTTAATTGATACTCCGGGTGAATTTATGGAGCATAGAAATTTATACAGCGCTTTAATGACCACTTCGGTAGACTCTGATGTAGTGATTTTCTTACAGAGCGTAGTTGATAAGCGGCAAAGCTTTGCGCCTGGTTTTGGCAGTATGTTTACAAAGGAAAAAATCGGTGTGGTTACAAAAATAGATTTGAGTGATACTCCAGAAGACATTGACTGGGCCGCGCAGCAATTAAAGTCAGCAGGAGCAGAAAAAATTTTTAAGGTTTCAGCAAAAAACAACATTGGGATAGAAGAATTAAGCCAATATTTAGAAATTATATAAAAGGGGGAGAACAAGCTATTGTTGGCAGATCAAGGCGAAAGGACACCACATGTTAATAATATTCGGGACTTAGGTGGCTATCCTACTAAAGATGGCCGAATTGTTAAATGGTGTAAACTAATCAGATCAGGCCTCTTAAATAAACTAGATTCTGCAGATCATAATTATTTTTGTGATCATAGAATTAAAACAATTATTGATTTACGTTCTTATTCGGAGATTGAAAAATGGCCGGATAGTCTACAATTGCAGACTAAATATCTAATTATTCCTCTTTCTGATAATTCAGTTTTAGAAGATGGTAACTTTATCAATGCTTTACAAAAATTTTATTCTGAAACCCCACGGGGCGGTTATATAGAAATGATTAATTCATATGAACAACTGGTTATTAGTAAAAAATCTCAATTAGCTTATTATGAAATTTTTAAATATCTTTTAGAGAATAAAACAGACGAAGCTGTTATTATTCATTGCAGTGCCGGCAAAGATCGCACCGGATTAGTTTGCGCTTTAGTCTTATTGGCCTTAGGAGTAGATCGGCAAGTGGTGTATGAGGATTATCTATTAACTAATAAATTGTCCATTAACCGGATATATGCGCGGATTATGGAGGCCAAGGCTAACGGAGGAAATGAGAATTTTATTCGTTCCATCTATGATCTTTCAGTGGTGCATGAAGCTTATTTAAAGCGAGCCCTAGATATTATTGATGATGAATATGGCGGCGTGGGTCAATTTCTGTGTAACGAAGTTGGAATTACTACCAAAGAAATATCTGACCTCCAAAAAATTTATCTTACTTCATTGGATAAGGCCTATCTTTAAAGATTCCACCTAAATAGAACGATTGCGATACCTATTCAAGAGCTCTATCAGTATACAGCCATTGAATGATAGTTTTATCATTAACAAAAATTTCATTAGATGTCTTTATCGGCTGAAGAAAGTCCACAGTATAAATCCAGCCTCCGTTAATTTGATTATTTTTTAAATAATTAATTGAATAAACATAAGGGTAACCGTTAATATTATGTATTTTAAAATCAATGTTATTGTCTGCAAAAAATTTTTTAGAAATATCATATACAGATATATGATGATTCCAAGTTAAATCTCGGGGTATAGTGTATATTTTTTTGATGCGGGAATTCTGCTTTCGAAATTGTAAGGGTGATAAATGAGTTTTTTGTTTAAAAACTTTTGAAAAATAACTGGATTGACTAAAACCTAATTTTTGGGATAAATACTTTATGGGGGCATTATCTGATAACAGTTCTCTTTGAGCAACCGCTACTTTATTCATATTAATATAATCTATAAAATTAATGTGCAGGTGTTCTTTAAAAATTCTGCTCAAGTAATCAGGAGAGATGTAGAGGGTTTGTGCTACTTTTTTAAGAGATAACTCGTTTGTGATATTTTCTAAAATATATTGCCGTGCTAGCTTAATAATATCAAGAGTAGTATCATTATTATTACTTTGATTACTTAGGTGATGTGGATTTTTGGGGTGATTGTTGTCATTTTTTTGTAATAAGCGGTATTCAACGATAAAATTGAGTATTTTGCGGAGATTTTTTATATACAGTGGCTTAAGTAATAAAACCTCTTGATTGTGATCTTTGAGAAAAGTTTTAACAGCGACTTCTAAGTAACCCCTATATAAATATAAATTCTCTGCTGCTATTTTTTCTTCATCAAATAATATGAAAATTCCCTCTAATCCATAATTAAAAATTAAGGGATAGGCATAAATATATTTATTTTTTAAATTAGGCTCCAAGCGGATAAGATCTTGGAAAGCCTTGATATCGGTAGAATTTGATAGGATGTCCAATTTTTGGTTGATAAATATAATATCAGTAATAGATGAGAATGACTGGATAGTTTTTTCAATAATTTCTTTTATGTTAAATTGATAATTGATAAAATCCATAGTGAAGGCCCCTATCTATTGAAATACTAGCTTGAATGTTCTGTTATTATAGTGTTAATTTAATAAAGTTGAAGAGGATTTTAATGACAGCGCTTTTTTTATTACGTCATGGATTGACTTATGCGAATAAATTAAATTTACTTCAAGGTACTTTGGAAAATTCTAAAACGTTTTTAACTCCTCAAAGTAAAGTTGAAATTACACAACTACAAAAATTATTAAGTCGATATCGAATTGATCTGGTTTATACAAGTCCTCTCAATAGAGCGTTTGATACGACTGAGATTATTTGTGATAATCGCGCACCATTTACAATAGATCAACGTTTAAGAGAATTGTCCTATGGCAAATGGAATGGAAAAAGCTGGAGTTACTTAATTGATAATTATTGTAATTATGTTAATTTGAAAACTCAAGAAGTTTCTTCTAGTTCGATGTCTATCAGTCAAGGTGAGTCTTTTGAGCAGGGACAACAGAGGATTAAAAGTTTTGTTAATGAAATTTCCTTCCGCTTTCCGAATAATCGGGTTCTGTTGGTTACGCATGGCTGGATTATAAAAAATTTTATTGCAATATATTGGAATGATAATTGTAAAGCGGCTCAGTTTAATCCTAGAAATTTAAGTTTGACCAAATTTTTAATTGATAGAAAGCAGAATAATTTTAAATTAGTATTTTATGATCGCCTTTTTCTTTGACTCGAAATTAGTTATGGGGTGTTGAATAAATGATTTTGGCACATGTTGTTTTTGCCACGATTACAGGCAATAATGAAGAAATTGCTGATATTATCAGTGAGTTATTAGATGGACCTGAGATACAGGTAACAGAAACTGAGATCTCACAAACTGATGTGTTTGATTTTGTTAAATCAGATCTTTTAATTGTTTGTGCTTATACCTATGATGAAGGCAGTTTGCCAGAAGAATGTAGAGATTTTTATGAAGATTTAAAAACGACCGATCTCACTAATAAAGTTTTTGGCGTTGCTGGTTCGGGTGACAAATCTTATGGTGAATATTATAACTTAGTGGTAGATATGTTTTCGGATGTTTTTAAACATCAGGGAGCAATTCAAGGATTTAAAAATATTAAAATTAATTTAGAGCCGGCAGAGGCGGATATTGAAATTTTGAATAAAGCAGTTAAGAATATCGTCAAAGTAACGAATAACCTTGAGAGGTAAGTAGGCATGATGAAAATTGGTATATTAATTGGTAGTTTAAGTCAGAAATCTTATAGCCGTAAAATAGCGCAATTTATTGTGAACAGTTTTCCTAATATTGCTTTTATGGAATTAAATTATCGACAATTATCTTTATATGATCCGGATTTAGAAGTTACTAATTGCCCCATCAATTGGCAGGCATTTCGACTGGCTATTAGAAAATTTAATGCTTTGTTATTTGTTACTCCTGAGTATAATTATTCTATTCCTGGAGGTTTGAAAAACGCACTTGATATTTTATCTGGAGCTGATACTGAAGATCTTTTAATTGATAAACCGACTATGATTATTACAGATTCTTCAGGAAATCGGGGCGGTCTAATTGCTAACTTGCAATTACAACAAGTTCTAAGAATGCTTGGTATGCGCGTATTTAACAATGAAGTGACGTTGAGTAAAGTGCAAGAACTGTTTAATGATCAAGATGAATTGATCGATCAAAGCTCACGAGATTTTTTGATTGCTAATGTTACGGAGTTTTATGATTTTATTAAGCATACTTAGTAAATTTTTATCTGTTAAATAAGGATTTTCAAAGTATTAGTGTATTAAAGAAACTGCTCAATGAGATCAGATTTTTGGCCTTTTAACTAATATTTATTGTTGTTTTATTTGTAGGTGTTCTTAATAATTACTAAAAAGATTTTATTATATGCATTGGAGATGTTTAATGAGAGATATCAAACCCAATAATCCAAAATTCAAACTAGCTTTACTCTCGCTATCTTTATTGTTAATGAGTTCTTCACAAGTATCTGCAGCCTTACCTTTGATGTATAACTTTTTTTCTGGTTTTTCACGTACAGCGGTAGAAACTCTAATTACAATTCCTAATATAGGTATTGTTGTGGGTCTGTTAGGCAATCAATTTTTAATCAGAATTTTGCAGATAAAAGGTACAGTTATTATTGGTCTAGTGATGGTCTTAATAGCTGGAACTTTTCCAATTTACTGTAATTTTTATGGACCTCTTTTGTTATCGCGCTTTCTTTTAGGATTAGGAATTGGATTATTTAATTCCCTAGCAGTTAGTCTGCTTTATCGTTTCTATCAAAAAAGTGAATTAGATACAATGTTAGGATTACAGAATGCTACCAGTAGTATCGGTGCAGCAATATTCTCTTTTACTGTGAGCTATTTAATAAATTTTGGCTGGCATTCTGTTTTTTGGATTTATATTTGTGCTTTACCCATATTAATAATATTTGGTCTTGTCATAGTGATTCCTGCTACTAATAGTAATGCTCCACATAATTCCAATTTAAAAAATTTCAGAATTAATTCATCAGTAATTGAGATTATCATACTAATGTTTTTCATACATTTGTTTTTCTTGCCAATTTCGTTTAAATTACCTCAATTAGTGCTTAGTGAAAAAATCGGTAATATGTCTCAAGTAGCAATGATTTCCGGAGTTACCACGCTCATGGGAATTCCGGTAGGAATAATTTATGGTAAGATGAAAAAACATTTGCGCCAAAAAACGCTATTATTAGGAATATTTCTGCAAACTATCGGAATAGGTGTTGTTGCCTATAGTATCAATTTATTATGGGTCTTTATAGGCGTGTTTTTAGCTGGTAGCGGTTTCGGAATAGCAGTTCCTGATATGTATGACTGGCTGGGAAATATTGTGTCTACTGCCGCAGCTAACATTACTACTACAATGACTATAATAGCCGTTAATCTGGGGTGTTTTGTTTCACCAGCCGTGATTAATTATTTGAATAAGAATTTAGCCAATAACACGCCTCGAACAGCAATGATCGTTGATTTTGAAGGTATGGTATTTTTATTAATTTATATTTGTATAAGATTTTTAGTCAACAAGAAAAAATCTTTGGATAATTAAATTCTATTTAAAGACATTCTTACTATTACGATAGAATGTCTCTTTACTTTTGAGAAGATAGTTTGCATATCTGGCGTTGATAAAAAAGTAATCTGAGAGGCGATTGATAAAAATTAAAACCTTAGGATTTATTTTTTCTTTTTGTTTTAATTCGACAACATCTCTTTCAACACGCCGGGTAATTGTACGAGCTACTTGTAAGGCAGAGGCTAGTTGACTTCCAGCAGGTAGAATAAACTTACTGATGGCAGGTAGTTGTTGAGACTTAGAGTCTATACTTTGTTCTAACCAGCTAATTGAATCGGGATTAAAAATGAATTTGTTTTGTTCACCTCTGTCCAACGTAGCTAAGTCTTTACCACAGTCAAATAATAATTGCTGTACTTCTTCTAATTCTTTGTCAAGTTCATTAGTAGTTTTATTTGTCAATGAACGAGTATAACCTACCCAAGAATTTAGTTCATCAATTCCTCCGTATGCCTTAATGCGAATATTATTTTTAGGCAAAATTTTGCCACCGACAATTTTAGTTTGTCCCAAATCACCTGTTTTAGTATATATCTTCATAGTTATTTCCTCTTGAGTAATTAATTATTAAAGTCGATTACAATAATGACCTTTATTTGCATTTTAAGGGGTCAATTAAATTATTTAATCTGCTGCTGAATTGATAGTGCTAAATTTCATATTTGAGAACAAAAAAATACTATTTTTTAGATTTTTTTTAGATTTTTAAATTATTTTTATGTTTTAGAACAAAATATTACTTTTTTGAGCTCTAATAATAACCTTATCATGTTACTAACATTAGATAGAGAGATTATTAGTGGAATATTATGTTAAATATTGAGCAAAAATACAAATAAATATTTTATTTTTTATAAAAATATTGTTTTTATAACGAATCAATCCTATGTTATTAATAAATATTGATAGAAAAGGAGGAGATGCCGCATTAATTTGATTCATGGTGGAAATATAGATAAAATTTCTCGGCAATTGAAGGTTCCTAGTCATAAATTATTAGATTTTAGTGCTAATCTTAATCCTCTGGGAGTTCCGGCAGAGTTAAAAGATACTTTATTGGAATCTTTGAAAGAGATTAGATACTATCCTGATCCAGAATATGTTCAGTTGAGGACTGCGATTGCGAGATATCATAAGGTAGATTTACAAACGGTATTTGTTGGAAATGGTGCGGTTCAGTTAATTTTTGAGATTGCAAATGCTCTATCTTATGGACATGGGCTAGTGTTGGCGCCGACATTTAGTGAATACGAGCATGCGCTAAAGCGGGCCCATGTACAGGTTCATCACTATTGCTTGCGTGAAGAAAATAATTTCCAATTAGTAATGACAGATTTAATTGCATATTTGCACTTACATTCTGAAATTAAAACAATTTATTTAGCTAATCCTAATAATCCCACGGGTAACCTTATTACAATAGCTGATTTAAAAAAATTGGTTGTATTTTGTAATCAAAATCAACGGTATCTTATTCTTGATGAAGCTTTTATTAATCTGGTATGCATAAAAAATTCTAGCTATGGCCCTTTTTTAAATATTAATGATAACGTTTTTATTGTTTATTCTGCGACAAAGTTCTTTGCGATACCTGGATTGAGATTGGGTTATTGTTTAATCAAAAATCCTAAATTACAAAAATTATTAGTTGCCCAAATTGAACCTTGGTCAGTTAATATTTTAGCCGCTAGGTTTGGAGCCGAAATGTTTCAGGCTAAAGACTATATTCAAAAAACTAATCAATGGTTCACCAAGCAACAACCGTTATTGTATCAGCAATTAAAATCTTTATCGGCATTAAAGGTGTATCCATCGACTACTAATTTTTTTCTATTTCAGTGTTCGCAACTAAATCTAAAAAATAAATTATTAGATTATAAAATAATGATTAGACAATGTGAAGATTATTATGGTTTAGGACCCAATTATTTTCGTGTTGCTCTGCGCAATGCAGCTGAGAATAAGTATCTTATAAAATGTTTACATCAATGTTTGGAAAAAGGTAAATAATGAAAAAAATATTAATTGCGGGTGGAACCAGCGGCTCCGGTAAGACAACGATTACTTTGGGAATTTTAGCTGCTTTAAGTAAAAAATATCGGATACAGCCTTATAAAGTAGGCCCTGATTACGTTGATACTAAATTTCATTCTCGAATTACTGGCATTCAGTCAAGGAATCTTGATAATTTTTTGGTTCCGGATAAAAAAATTTTAGCTTACTTATTTACTAAAAATAATAAGAAAATAGATTTGGCCTTAGTTGAAGGAGTTATGGGTTTATATGATGGCTTGGGAACTGATAAAGATGCTTATTCAACCGCAAGTATTGCCAAGCAATTAGACTTACCGGTGATTTTAGTAATTAATGCCAAAGCCACTTCAACTTCAGCGGCCGCAATGATAAAAGGCTATCTAGATTTTGATCCGCAAGTGCGGATTAAGGGTGTTATCTTAAATAATATAATGAGTCAAAATCACTATGAGTTAGTCAAAGGTGCTATTGAGCGCTATTCTTCAATAAAAGTTTTAGGATATTTACCTTTTGATCAAAGTCTTGCATTACCATCACGGCAATTGGGCTTAATTCCAGACAATGAATTAGACGATATTGATCAGAAAATTAACCATTTGGCAAGCTTAGTTCAAAAGTATATAGATTTGAATCTTTTTTTAAAGTTAGCTGAACCTGTATCTAAAGTGACTCCATTAACAATGTCGTTGCCAACAAAACACTTTAAGTTGGGTATTGCCCAAGATCTGGCTTTTAATTTTTATTATGCTGATAATTTGGAATTACTTCGGAAAGTAGGGATAGAATTAATAACTTTTAGTCCAATGAAAGATCAACATCTACCAAAAGTTGATGCTCTATATTTTGGTGGAGGATATCCTGAAGAATTTGCTCAAGAATTATCCCGTAACGAAAGTTTAAAACAACAAATTTTGGCTTTTTCTCAACAGAACCGGCCTATTTATGCTGAATGTGGAGGGTTAATGTACTTGGGGAGATTTCTGAGAACAACACAAAGGGATTACCCCATGGTTGGTATTTTTCCGGGATATAGTGAAATGACACCACGCCTCAAAAGATTTGGTTATTGTTATGCTCAAGCGCAGCAAGATACATTAATTGCCTTAAAAGGACAAAGCGTAGTGGGACATGAATTTCACCATTCCGTCTTTCATTATCAAAATCAGGAGTTACGACCAGTTTTAAAAATGACCAAAGTACGTGATGGTCATATCACAAATTCTTGGTGGGGTGGCTATCAGATACAAAAAACATTTGCTAGCTATTTGCATGTACACTTTTTTCAAAGTCAGCAATTTATCCAACATTTTTTGAATAGTTTAGGAGATCACGGATAATGCAGATTTTGATAATGGTAGTGGCTGGTTTTTGGTTAGACCTGCTGCTAGGAGATCCTCATAGTTGGCCTCATCCTGTTAAAGTAATGGGACGTTTGATTTATTATTTAACTAATAAATTTAATCATCCTGGTTATTCTTCTCACCAAAAGCGTTGGTTGGGGCTTATGACTTGGATAATTACAGTAGGACTTTCGGGAATAATTATATATTTTATCCTTTATCTCTGTCGGTTTAACCAGTTACTTTATTTATTAGTTGGAACTTATTTTAGTTATACCTGTATCTCAACACAGCAGTTGGCAATTGAAGCTAGAAAGATTATTAAACTATTGCAAAAAAAAGATTTGGCTTTAGCACGTCAGCAATTAGCGATGATTGTGGGACGAGATACTAAAAATCTTAATCGTGAAGAAATCTTAAAAGCAACAATCGAAACCGTAGCAGAAAATACTAGTGATGGAGTTATTGCCCCTTTGTGTTATTTGATGCTGGGAGGACCCACTTTGGGAATAATTTATAAATCAATTAATACTTTAGATTCTATGATAGGTTATAACAATGAAAAATATCGTGATTTTGGCCGCTTTGCTGCCAAATGTGATGATCTTGTAAATTATTTACCAGCTCGCATTACCTGGCTATTGCTAATTATTAGTGGTTGGATCTTACAAGGTGATGTCCATGAGGCTTGGTTGGTTGGTAAGCGCGATTGTAAGAAACATTTAAGTCCCAATAGTGCTTTTCCAGAAGCTGTGGTTGCGGGAATGTTGCATTTACAACTAGGGGGTCCGCATTATTATTTTGGAAAATTAGTTAATAAGCCTTATATTGGGGATGATTTTCAAGTTATGGTTAATGTTAACCATCTCAAGAAAACGATTACTATGCTTTATGTAACGGCAATTATCGCTCTAATAATTTTAGCGGGTTTAAGGTTAATTTATTTATGGAAGTGGCCTATATGAAAAAAAAGGAATATCTTACTGTACCAGCAAAAATTACAGATAAAAGTTTTCAACTTATTCAAGCAGAAATTGATCGTATAGATCCTAATTATCATTTTACAGATCCTTTACAAGAAGCAGTTATTAAACGAGCAATTCATACTACGGCAGACTTTGATTATTTAAATAATTTAAAATTTACTCATCACGTGTTACAAGTTATTCAGAAAGTTTTGCTTAATCATGGAGTTATTTATACAGACACCACAATGGCACTCTCAGGCATTAATAAACGCCGCTTAAATGCTTTACAAGTAGGTTATCACTGCTTAATAAATGATTCACGGGTTCGACAAATAGCGCAAACAAACAAGATCACCCGATCTATGGCTGCTATTGAAGTAGCTGCTAATGACCCTAAAGAAAAGATCTATATAGTCGGCAATGCGCCTACAGCCTTATATAAAATTATCGAAATGGTTCAACAAAAAAGATTGCAAATTGCGGCAGTTATTGGGGTGCCAGTTGGTTTTGTAGAAGCAGCAGAAAGTAAACAAGCACTTTTTGACTCAAATATTCCAGCTATTGTGGCTTTAGGGCGTAAGGGTGGCAGCAATCTGGCCGCAGCTTTATTAAATGCCATCATTTACAACACTGATTTGCAAGAATTAGGTGATGAATATGGTCGCCACTAATAATATCGGTTCAGAAGAAAATTATGTTTACTATAATGGCCGTAAGTTGCGCAAAGGTTTTACAACGGGGACAACAGCTACAGCCGCTACAGTAGCAGCGATTCGAGCTTTAAAGAATCAGAAAGCTTTAAGCCAAATAACAGTTTTGGCAGCTAATGGCCAAGCAGCAACGTTTCCTGTTGTAGATTTAAAGTTTAATTCACAATCAGCGTCCTGTGCAGTAAAAAAAGACGGCGGCGATGATCAAGATGCGACTGATGGAATACTGATTTATTCCCATGTTACATGGAGCCAGGATAACCAAATTCATTTAGATGGTGGTCGAGGAATTGGGCGAGTTACTCAAAAAGGTTTAGCTAATAAACCGGGCACAGCTGCCATTAATCCCACACCACGCAAAGTTATTAAACAAGCAGCTCGTCAAGAACTGGGAATTAATTTAGGTGTAGATATTATTATTTCCGCACCAGCAGGAGAAGAAGTTGCTAAATTAACCTATAATCCCAAACTAGGAATTGTAGGAGGAATCTCAATTTTAGGAACTAGTGGCATTGTTACACCAATGTCTGAGTCTAGTTGGAAAAATTCTATTTCTATTGAAATGAATATTCATCGTCAGCGAGGAGATAAGGAAATTATTTTAACACCAGGTAATTATGGAGAAGATTTTGCCTGTCAGAAATTAGGATTACCCTTGGAAAAACAAGTACAAATGAGTAATTTTGTCGGTTATGTTTTGAAAGAAGTTCAACGCTTAGGTTTTGAAAAAGTACTGTTGGTGGGTGATTTGGGTAAATTAATTAAAGTTTCTGCGGGGATTTTTTCTACACATAGTAAGGACGCTGATGCTCGCGCAGAAATTATGGTAGCTAATTTAGCTTTGATGGGTGGAATTCCGGTAGCTTTTTTACGCAAAATTTATAATTCTTTAACTACTATTTCTATGGTAGATCTCATAAATCAAGCAGGATATCAAAAAGTTTACCAAATAATTGTAGATAAAATCAAACAGCGCTGTGAGAAATTGTTAGCTCATCGTAAACCTAAAGTTCAAGTAGAAGCGGTTATCTTTTCTCAAAGTATTGGCTTTTTAGCAGCTACTAAGCCGTTATCAAAGATTAAGGAAGAATGGCAGTGATTATTGTATTGGGAATTGGACCTGGCAGCAGAGATTTACACTTAGTTAATTTTGATAATTATCTAAAGAATGCACAAGTGGTTATTGGCTCTCAACGACAATTAGCATCTTTAAATAAGGATATTCAAAATAAGAGCAAGTTGCTACCGGCCTTAAATGAGTTAAAAATCTATTTACTAGATAATTCGCAAAAACGAATAGTTATTTTAGCTTCAGGTGATCCACTTCTTTACGGCATTGGAAGTTGGATTAAAGCAAATATTACTAACCAACCCGTTAAAATTATTCCGGGGATCAGCTCTATCCAATATTGTTTTCATCAATTAGGAATTTCCATGAATAATAGCTATTTGACGAGTAGTCATGGCCGCAAACCCAATTTTGATTTTGTTTTGCAACATGAAAAGATAGGCATGGTTACGGATCAATATTTTGGTCCCCGAGAAATTGCGGCAGAGATTTGTAAAAGAAAACAAAAGCGCTGGCTTTATGTGGGAGAAAATCTTAGTTATCCCGATGAACGAATAATTAAGTGTAATCCTGAACATATGTTACAACGAAAATTTGATATGAACGTGGTGATTATTACAAATGCGTGATGAAGATTTTTTACGGAATAAAGTGCCAATGACTAAGTCGGAAGTAAGAGCTGTTAGTATCGATAAATTACAATTGCTAAATAAAAAAACGTTTTTGGATATTGGAGCTGGTACCGGTAGTATCAGCATTCAGGCGGCGCATGATTTTCCTGATTTGCAAGTAACGGCCATTGAACGTAATGCTTCAGGTCTGGAAATTATTAAGCAAAATATGGCCAAATTTTGCATAAAAAATATTGATTTAATTGCTGGCAATGCCCCCGAGGCTATTCCTGATAAAATTTATGATGCTATTTTTGTGGGTGGTAGCGGAAGTAATCTGGAGTCAATTCTGAGGTTTGCTAGCGAACACTTAAATAGTGCTGGCAGTTTAGTCTTAAATTTTATTCTTTTAGAAAATGCTTTAAAAGCCCAAAAAATATTAGCTGAACTCCAATTTACTAAAAGCGAAATCATTGAAGTGGCTGTGTCTCAATGGCATCAATTAGGGAAAGGGCACTACTTTAAACCTAATAATCCCACAATTATTATGAATGCAATTAAAGGAGAATAAAAATGACGACGGTAAATTTTGTCGGGGCTGGACCCGGGGCTACTGATTTAATTACTTTAAAAGGCTATAAATTATTAAAAGCAGCGGATGTTGTAATTTATGCAGGATCGCTGATTAATCAAGAGCTTTTAGATTATTGCAAGAAGGACGCTCAAAAATACAATAGTGCGCATATGACTTTAACAGAAATTATCGATTGTATGGAAAAAGCAATTCATGCCGATAAAGAAGTTGTACGCTTACAAACGGGTGATTTTTCGATATATGGATCTATTCGCGAACAGATTGAAGAATTAAAAAAACGAAATATTAAATTTAATTGTATTCCTGGAGTGAGTTCTTTTTTAGGGGCTGCTTCGAGTATGGGGGTTGAATATACAGTCCCGGAAATTGCTCAAAGTGTAATTATTACACGAATGGCCGGGAATACTCCAGTTCCAGATAGAGAATCACTTTCAGCTTTAGCGCAGCATCAAACATCAATGGTTATTTTCCTTTCAGTTCAAGGTATTCAAAGTGTAGTTGAACAATTGATAGCCGGAGGATATCCCCAAAATACGCCAGCAGCTGTCATTTATAAGGCCACTTGGCCAGAGGAAAAAGTAGTTCAGGGGACTCTTAAAGATATTACCGAAAAGGTTCAGAAAGCTGGAATCACTAGAACAGCTTTAATTATGGTGGGACAATTTTTAGGAGCTGCTTATAATTATTCCCATTTATATGATGCTTCGTTTAGTACAATGTATCGGCAAAAGAGTAAATAAATAATGAATAAAAAGTTTGCAATTATTGCATTGACAAGTCAGGGTTCAAAAACCGCCCAACAATTGGCAGATAAATTAGCTTCCGACTCAAATTATAGTGTTCAGATATATTTACCAGCCAAGTTTACCGGTTCTAAAGTTAATTCTTTTAATCCCGGACAATTTCAAAAAGTTATGCAAGAGCAGTTTCAATTAAATGATTGTCTAATCTGCATTATGGCTACAGGAATAGTCGTTCGTTCCATTGCACCAATGATAAAAGATAAAAGGAGCGACCCTGCTGTTATTGTGCTTGATGAAAAAGCACATCACATAATTAGTTTGTTATCTGGACATGTTGGTGGAGCTAATGCCTGGACAAAAAAAATTAGTCAATTATTAAATTCAGATCCTGTAATTACAACTGCTACCGATACAGAAAATGTTCAATCATTAGATATGTTGGCTAAGAGTGTGAATGGTTGGTATCCCAATTTTAAGACTAATACCAAACAGTTTAATAGCTGGCTTGCAGAAAGAAAACCTATATTAATATACATTGAAGATTATTTGCGCCCGTATGTTTCCAATTTACGTGGATTTTCTTGTATTGATGATCCTACCAAAAGTCTATCCGCAGACCCATTAGTTGTCGTTTCAGATCGTTTGTATCCTATAAAACATGAGCCCTTTATTCAAATTATCCCTCAGATTAATATTTTAGGTATTGGTTGTCGTAAAAATGTTACTAATAAAGCAATTCAAGAGGCTTTTATGGAATTTTGCTGTCAATATAATTTAGCTTGGTTGTCGTTTAAATCTTTAGCCTCAATAAATATTAAACAGGATGAAGCGGCAATTCAGTATTTGGCTCAAACACTAAATATTTCTAGCAAATTTTATGCAGCTACTGAATTACAGCGTGTGAGCCAATATTATCCTTTTTCTGATTTTGTTTTTAAAACGGTTGGAGTAGGAAATGTCGCCTGCTCAGCGGCTGATATTGCTAGCGGTCAACGCACTATTACTTCCAGATTTACAAAAAATGATATTACCTTTGCTTTAGGCAGACTAAAAAAAATTTAGGAGGAGTAGTTAATGTTATATGTTGTAGGATTAGGTCCTGGTGCGGAAAGTTTGATGACACAAGAAGCTCTACAAATAATTGAAAAAGTACCCACTATTGTCACTTATGCTACCTATGCCAAGTTAATTTCAGAGCTGATTAAAGATAAGAATTTAGTAGTTACAGGAATGCATGGAGAAATTGAACGTTGTAAAAAGGCCATAGAAATTGCTGCCGGTGGTGAGGATGTAGCCATAGTTTCCAGTGGCGATGCTGGAATTTACGGGATGGCTGGACTGGTTTTAGAATTGGCTAATAAATCCGATCAAAAAATTGATATCCAAGTTATTCCGGGAGTTACCGCCAGTATTGCTGCAGCGGCACATTTAGGAGCACCCTTAATGAATGATTTTTGTCATATAAGTTTAAGTGACTTAATGACTCCTTGGGAGGTAATAACCAAAAGATTAGCCGCCGCGGCAGCAGCCGATTTTGTGATCTGTCTGTATAATCCCCGTAGTAAAGGGCGGCCTCATCATTTACGTCAAGCTGTAGATATTATTTTAAAATATAAGTCACCTGCAACCGTAGTGGGTGTTGGGAAAGATGTTGCGCGCTCGCAGGAGAAAAAATATCTCACGACACTGAAAAGTTTAGATGATACCCAGATTGACATGACATCTATTGTTATTATCGGCAATAAAAATACTTATGTTGAAAATGGGGAAATGATTACTCCTAGAGGGTATGTTTTATGATTTTACTATTAGGAGGGACATCAGAAAGTTTAAAAATTGCTGATTTATTAAATCAGAAGCGACTAAGCTATTTATTATCAGTTGTAAGTGATTATGGATTGAAAGTGGCTCAAAAGCACAGTTCACATGTAATAAAACAGATCTTAACGGAAACGAATTTTCAGGAATTTTGTCAAAAAAATAAGATTACTTATGTTTTAGATGCAACTCATCCTTTTGCCCGTGAAATTTCACAGTTAGCTATTCACCAGACTTCTGAATTAGGAATTCCCTATCTGAGATTCGAGCGGGAATCTTTGTATGAAAACGAAAGTCACCTGAAAGCCTTTGATTCTGTATCTGCTGTCTGCTCTTATTTAAAAAATCGTTCCGGATTAGTCTATTTATCTACTGGCAGCAAAACTGCAGGAGATTTTGCCACTTTATTAGGGGTCCAAAGGTTACATGTCAGAGTTTTACCAACAGTGAAGGTTTTACTAGCTTTAACGGAAATCGGTTTTACCGCAGCTCAAATTGATGCTTTAGAAGGTCCGTTTTCACAAAGATTAAATGAAGAGTTATTCTTACGGGCGCATGCTTCTTGGGTAGTGACTAAAGAAAGCGGTCGCCAAGGAGGCTTTTTAGAAAAACTATCTGCTTGCCAAAACTTAAAGCTTCCTTGTCTGATTATTCGGCGTCCACGCATCTCTTATCCAGTACAAGTTAATTCTTTAAAAGATTTGGAATTGAAATTGGAGGCCCAAAATGTCCGGTAAAGTAACACTTTTAGGTGCTGGTCCTGGAAATATTGAATTATTAACTTTGCTCGGGAAACGGCGTTTAAAGCAAGCTGATGTTGTCTTATATGATCGTTTGGTGAATCCCTCCTTATTATTGTTAACTTCACAGCAGGCTCAGCTGATCAATGTTGGGAAAATGCCGCATTATCATAAGTACCATCAAGAAGACATTAATAATTTATTAGTGAAATACGCCAAAATGGGATATCAGGTTGTGCGTTTAAAAGCGGGCGATCCTTATGTCTTTGGCCGTGGTGGTGAGGAGGCGGCTTATTTAAAATCTCAAGGAATTGCCTTTGAGGTAATTCCCGGTCTCACGAGTGCTTTAGCTGGTTTAAGTGCAGTAGGAATTCCTATTACTCAACGCGGATTAGCATCGAGCTTTCATGTCATAACCGGGCAACGAAGGGATTCAGAAGCGGATTTAAATTGGAATAATATAGCTCATCAAGAAGGTACTTTGGTATTTTTAATGGGAATGTCTAATTTAGCTAATATCTGTCACAATTTAATTATTAATGGAAAAAATCCGCATACGCCAGTGGCTATTATTCAGTGGGCCACCCAGTGGCGTCAAAAAATGGTAATTTCTAATTTAAAAGAAATAACTACTGCAGCCGCTCAAAAGGGCCTCTCCTCACCAGCCTTAATTGTGATAGGTGAAGTTGTGAGGATGTCTCAACAATTAAATGTTATTTTACCTTTACAAAAGCAACACATTTTAGTTCCTTTTTCAAAGCATTCTATTTTATACCAAAGATTATCGGATTTAGGTGCGACAGTTGATTTTTATCCCCGACAAATAAAGGTTAAACAAAAAGTTAAACTACCGAATTTAGATAAATTTGCAGTTGTTTTAATCGATAGTGTTATAGCTTTCACTGATTTTTCACAACTACTATTAGAAAATAATTTAGACGTGCGTATTTTAGCAAGAAAGCAAATTTGGGTTCGTAGTAACTTGGTGGCTCAACATTTGAAACAATATGGCATTTTGGTTGATAAAGTTATAACTACTGATGCCAATATAAATACCGCTCAAATTTTAGAAATTAGTTCTGATGAACTACATTCAGATACTTTAAACTTCTTATCCTTAGAAAAGCCGCTAACAAAGATGAAAAAATTGCTCTATGATTTGCAAACCTTTCAAGCGATAGTGTTTCCTAGTCGAGCCAGTTTAAAAGATTTTATCGCGGTATTGGATAATTCTCAGCTGCAGCAACTCCAGCAACTTCAAGCTTTTGTTATGGGCGAGCAAGTGGCGAATTTAGCTCAAGAATATGACTTTAGAGAAATTATTAATTGTCCAACTAATTTAGCCCGTACTATTGCAATAATTGAAAGGAAATTAACAAATGAGTAAAAAGGCAATTGTCGTAGTTAGTTTTGGTACTACTTATCCGGAGGCTCGGCACAAAGCCATTACTGCTACAGAAAAGGCTATTCAAAATAATTTTGATGATTGGCAAGTTGTGCGTGCCTTTACTTCGAAAATTGTCCGGCAACGTATTTATCAAAATGAACACGTAGTGATTAATAATCCTGAGCAAGTATTAGCGAATTTGGCCCAAAATGGATATCAAGAAGTGGCCGTTCAGCCGTTGCATATTATTCCTGGAACTGAGTTTAATCTGCTGAAGCAAGCGGTCCTAAAATATAAAAGTTTCTTCTCAACAATCAAATTAAGTCAGCCATTACTAACCCAATTTTCGGATTATCAAAAAATAACCCAATTTATTCAACGATCTCGTGAAGCAGGGGCCGGCAACTTGTGGATGGGGCATGGTAGTTCTCATAGTGCTTTTGCAACTTACGCCTGTTTGGACCATATGTTGTTAAATACTAATAGTTTTTTAGGAGCTGTGGAAAGCTATCCGGATATAGAGGTAATTATTCAACGTATTCAGAATACTAGAATTAGGAAAATTTACCTACAACCATTTATGCTGGTTGCCGGTAATCATGCGCATTTAGATATGGCTTCAAGAGCTGCTGATTCTTGGAAGAGTAAATTAGAACATGAAGGAATTAAGGTGATTCCGGAATTAAAAGGCTTAGGGGAATATCCTGAAATACAGGCTATGTTTATCGCTAAATTGCAGCACTCCTTAGAAAGGAATTAAAATTATGACTTGTTTTTGGGGAATTGGAATTGGACCCGGAGATAGTGAATTGCTCACTTTAAAAGCTGTTAGAATTATAAAATCTTTGCAGGTATTATATGTGCCTAAAGCTCATAATGATAATTTCAGTTTTGCTGAAAAAATAGCTGCTCCTTATTTCTCAGATAATTTAATTATCAAAAGGCGTCATTTTCCAATGGTTAATAATTTTTCTGATAAACAAAATAGTTGGAATACAATTGCAGCTGAAATTATTGATGATGTTCATTTGAATCAAGAAGTAGGATTTTTAACTTTAGGAGATCCTAGTGTTTATAGCACTTATAGTTATATTGCCGATTTGCTCAAGAAAAGAATAACAGTGAAAACAGTGGCCGGAATTTCTTCTTTTAGTGAAATTGCCGCTAAGTTGTCCATACCTTTAGTTTTGGATAAAGAATTCCTGGAAATCATTCCAGGTAATGCTGATCTGATTAAGCTAAAGCAGGCTGTGGATTTCAATGATAATTTAATTATTATGAAGATATCAACCAATTTTTCGAAGATTTATCATCTTTTACAAGAAAGAAATTTATTAGCCAAAACCATAATTGTTGAAAATGCAGCAATGCAAAATCAAAGTATAAAAACTATGGCTCAATATGAATGTGATGCTCAACTGCCGTACTTTTCAACTGCTTTTATAAAGAAAGGATAGATTCCAGTGAAGTTTCTTAAACGTCATAAACAATTATTCAGTGTGGCAAGTATAGTTTTTGTTTTAATATTGATTTTTACTAAACCTGTTTATGCTATGCATATTATGGAAGGAATGCTGCCTCCTTATTGGTGTATAGTTTGGTTTATTGTCTCAGCACCATTTTTTATTTATGGTTTATATCGTCTTTATAAAATTGTCAATTCAGAGCAAAAAAATGCCAAGATCATGCTGGCTTTGTGTGGAGCTTTTGTATTTGTATTATCTTCACTGAAACTGCCCTCAGTTACTGGTTCTTGCTCTCATCCTACAGGAGTAGGTTTGGGTACTGTAATGTTTGGACCGGGCGTTATGTCAGTTATTGGAGTCATTGTTTTATTATTTCAAGCTCTATTATTAGCTCATGGGGGCTTGACTACTTTAGGAGCTAATGAGTTTTCTATGACGATTGTTGGACCAATTGTAGGATTTTTAATTTATAAAATTTGCCGTAAATTAAAAATTAATCGCTCGATGTCCATATTTCTTTGTGCGATGTTGGCGGATTGGTCTACTTATATTACAACAGCTTTCCAGCTGGCTATTGTTTTTCCTGATCCTCATAATGGTGTGGCAGCTGCTTTGATCAAATTTTTGGGGATTTTTGCTGTGACACAAATACCATTGGCAATAGCCGAGGGACTTTTAACAGTTATTGTTTATAACTTAGTGATTAGTAATGACTTATGGAAAGAGGCTGCTCTGCAATGAATAAAAGAACGAAAACCAACATTATTTTGTTAATATTAGTGGTTATCTTAGTTGTGGCGCCATTTGTCTTTGTTAAAGGTGAGTATGGTGGCAGTGATGACCAAGGTACAGAGCAAATAAAAAAATATGATCCTAGCTATAAGGTTTGGGCACATCCTGTTTGGACACCACCATCTGGGGAAATTGAGAGTTTATTATTTACAGTTCAAGGATCTTTAGGAACAGGAATTATTGCCTACGTTATTGGTAGTGCTCATGGACGAAAAAAAGCTCTGAAAGAAATTGAGCAAAATAATAAGCAACAATCGAAATAGAGATTAAGAAAATGCTGATTATTGATAAATACGCCTATTCTAATCGAATTGTTAATTGGTCTTCTAATATTAAAGCTTTATTGTGGTTAGTCGGTATAGTTCTATCTTTTCAACCCTTGCTCTGGATAAAACCACTAGTGATAATTATTGTTGCCATTATAACAATGTATCTAACAAAAGTTTCTTTACATCGCTATCTTAAATGGTTTTATGCCATTATTCCGTTTTTGCTTTTAAGTATTATTGGGATTGTCTTTACGGTAGATTCCAGTGCTAGAGAAATGACTTTTTCTGTAAATATGTTTTCATTTTATGTCGGTATTTCACGTAAAATGCTGCCAGTGGCTGGAAAAGTGGCACTTCAATCTTTGTCGGCAATTGTTTGTACTTATTGGTTTGCCTTGACCACTCCTTTTACTCAAATTATTAGTTTCTTGAAAAGAATCCATTTGCCTAACATAATGATTGAATTAACTATGCTGATGTATCGGTTCATTTTTATTTTTATTGAAGCTTTTGAAAAAATATATCAGGCTCAAAAATTGCGTTTTGGTTATGATAGTTTTTCTTTGATGATCAATTCTTCGGGTATTTTAGCTAAGATGCTCTTTGAGCAGGTTATTATCAACTATCAAATGATGGTTAATGCTTTGGATGCCAAATTATACGATGGTAATTTTTATGTCAGCTAAAGAAGGTAAGTAAATGATTGAATTACAAGATTTAAGTTTTAGCTATGATAATAGTAAAACGATCCTTAATCATATATCTTTATCTTTTGGTGCTCAAAAACAGCGAGTCATTGGAATTATGGGACATAACGGCTCGGGTAAATCGACACTCTTTTTAAATCTGGTGGGGATTTTAAAACCTACATCAGGGCAGATTTTAGTTGATAATCATCCGATTAAGTATAACAAAAAAGGATTACGGCAATTGCGTCGCAAAATTGGCATTGTCTTCCAGGACTCTGATCAACAAATTTTTTATTCCATTGTCAAAGATGATGTAGCCTTTGCTTTGAGAAATTTAAAATTGCCCGAAGAGCAAATAGAAAAACGCGTGGAAAAGGTCTTAAAGCAGCTGGACATTTGGCCGTTACGAGATAAACCCATTCAATATTTGAGTGGAGGACAAAAAAAGCGAGTTGCCATTGCAGGAATCTTAGTTTTAAATTCAGAGTGGCTCTTACTTGATGAACCCACTGCTGGGTTAGATCCTGATGGTCGACAGCGAATGATGATTTTAATAAAACAGTTAGTTGCTAATGGACAGAAGGTTATTTTATCCAGCCATGATATGGATTTTATGTATGAAGCTTGTGATTATTTTTACTTATTAGGAAAGGGTCACATTATAAAAGAAGGAACTAAAGATGTAGTATTCGATGATGAAGAAGTTTTAAAAGCTAATAAGCTCAATCAGCCATGGCTAATCAAACTTCATCAAAAATTGGGCTTACCGCTCTGCAACAATTCTCAGGAATTATTCGCCTTGCGAGATCATATTCATGTAGACAATCTATAGAAGCCTAAGTTTTGCCAGAGGAAAAACTTTTGCAAAATATTGATTAAGGAGTAGTAGGAATGAAGACCAAATCACTGATGTTTCAAGGAACCGCCTCAGATGCTGGGAAAAGTTGGGTAGCTGCTGGCGCTTGTCGTTATTTAGCAAATCAGGGATTAAAAGTAGCTCCCTTTAAGGCTCAAAATATGGCCCTGAACTCTTTCATCACCACACAGGGAGCCGAAATGGGTAGAGCACAAGTTTTTCAAGCTGAGGCAGCCAAAGTTAGTCCGGATGTCCGTATGAATCCTGTTCTTTTAAAACCTTCAAGTGATCAAGATTCGCAAGTAATTGTCTTGGGAAAAGTGATAGCTGATATGAGTGCTACTAAATATTATGAATATAAGGTAAAACTAAAGAATTCCATTTTATCAGCCTATAATTCCTTGGCACAGGAAAATGACGTAATGATTCTTGAAGGAGCTGGTAGTCCCGCTGAAATTAACCTTAATGATCATGACATTGTTAATATGGGAATGGCCCAAATGGCTCAGGCTCCTGTGATTTTGGTGGCTGATATCGATAAGGGAGGTGTTTTTGCCTCTATATATGGAACTATTAAGTTATTACCATTAGCTGACCAAAAGCGGATTAAGGGTATCATTATTAATAAATTTAGAGGCGATAAAAATTTATTAACTTCTGGCAATCAAATGATTGAAAAATTAACTGGTGTTCCTGTAATTGGGGTTTTACCAATGTCCAATATTGATTTGGATGATGAAGATAGTGTTGCTCTAAGTAAAAAAAATCATATTCACGATCCTAATAAACCACTAGATATTGCAGTAATTATTTTAAATAGAATTTCTAATTTTACCGACTTTCATAGCTTAGAGATTCAACCAGATGTTTCTGTGCGCTATGTTTATACTCCCCAGGAATTAGGCCAGCCGGATCTGATAATTTTACCAGGAAGCAAAAATACTAATTCCGATTTAGCTGCGTTAAGAAAATTAGGTTTGGATCGTTTGATTATTCAAGCCCATGACAATGGCAGTATGGTTGCTGGTATTTGTGGTGGTTATCAGATTTTGGGCAAAGAGTTATTAGATCCTAACCAAATTGAATCTCATATTCAACAACAACCGGGTTTGGGTTTATTAGATGTAAAAACGACCTTTAATAATACTAAGAGGACTACCCAGGCTAAGGCTCTAATTCAAGGGTGTTTATTACATGGTTATGAAATTCATATGGGTAGTACGACCTTAGGAAGAGATGCTCAGCCCTTAGGTAAAATTATTGAAATTAATGGTCAAAAACAAAATCGCCTAGATGGAGCGATTAATGCGGATCAGAGTGTCTGGGGTACTTACTTACACGGGATTTTTGACAATCAGGATTGGACGCGGCAGCTTTTAAATAAACTACGTCAACATCAAGGATTGGCTCCTTTAACGGCTTCGCAGTTGTCAATAGAAGAGTATAAAGAAATTCAATACGAAAAATTGGCCCAATTATTTAGCGATAATATTGATTTAAAAAAATTTTGGGAGATTTTAGATGCTTCACAGCAATAAAAGGAGAATAAAAGGTGAATAATCCTTATCCTATTATTTTAGATTTAGCTAATAAAAAAATAGCAGTAGTTGGTGGGGGGAAAATAGCTGCACGGAAAATTAATAGTCTACTAGCAATTAAGGTTTCGCCCACAGTTATCAGCCCTAAACTAGCAAATTCTATTCCCTTAGAGCAAATACATTGGATTCAAGACTACTATCAAAGAAAGTACGTTATGACTATGGATTTGATTATTGCCTGTACTAATAATTTACAAGTTAATCGACAAATAGTTCAAGAAGCCACTGCACGGCAATTAGTTAATGATACTAGCGAAAAAAATTATTCCAATTTTTATAATATGGCAACAATTACACAAAATGATTTATTAATTGGACTTTCTACAATCGGGAAATCACCCGCAAAGGTTAAAAAAATTAAAAAAATGTTGGAAAAATGGTTGGATCAACAAAATTAAAAATGGAGTATAAAAATTTGAGAAAAAAAATTATAGTAGGTAGTCGGCACAGTAAACTGGCGCTTTGTCAAACAGAATTAGTGATTAAACAATTACAGCAATACTTTCCTGATACTGAATTTGAGATAAAAAAAATAAAAACCACCGGTGATAATAATTTAAAAGATAGTTTAGCTAAAATCGGGGGCAAAGGGGTTTTTATTCAGGAAATTGAAAAAGAATTAGAAGAGCAAACAATTGATTTTGCAGTTCACAGTCTCAAAGACGTCACGCCCAAATTACCGGAATCTCTTACTCTAGGAGCTATTCCGAAGCGGGCTTCAGCGTTTGATTGCTTAATTAGCCGCCATAAATATACTAGTATTAATGAATTACCCCTCCAGGCTCGTATTGGAACTAGCAGTATGCGCCGCCAAGGGCAACTGTTACATCTGCGCCCCGATTTAAACATTGTTTCTATTCGAGGGAATATTGATAGTCGTTTAAAAAAAATTCAAACTGAGCATTTAGAAGGAATAATCGTTGCTGAAGCTGGTCTAGAACGCCTGCAACCTGATTTAACCAATTATAAAGTACTCAGTCTTAAAAATGTTGTTCTACCAGCTGTAGGGCAAGGTTGCTTAGCGGTTGAATGCCGTCAAACAGATCAAGAAGTTTTGCATATGCTTAAATTAATTAATGATTTTCCTACTAGTAAGTGTATCCATATAGAACGCCAGTTTATGAGAGAATTAGGAGGTAGCTGTAATTTTCCCATTGGGGGGTATGCTTATATAAAAAAACGAAGTATCAAGTTTTCAGGTTTAATTTCTTCCATTGACGGAAAGCACATAATTAAAGCAATTGATATTCCGGCTGATGAGCCTAGAATCGGAAAAAAGGTTGCTCAAAAATTACTTGCTCAAGATAAATATGGCATTGTGAACAAAAAAATTTAGAAAAGGGGAAATACTTTGCAGCAGGGAGAATTAGTCTTAGTGTTAGGCGGTGCCAAAAGTGGAAAATCGGAATTTGCGGAAAAATTGTATGCGCCGCAGGATAATATCTGTTACATAGCAACAGGAGTCTTACAAAGTTCTGATCCGGAAATGAAGCTCAGAATTTTAAAGCATCAACAAAGACGCTCTTCACATTGGCAGACTCGGGAACAATATCAGAATATTGCTCAACTTATTAGTCAGAAACCTCGGACGGGTTATATTTTAGATGATGTGACGATGGCTGTAACTAATGTCTTTTATGATCTGCTGAAAAATAAAGTTAAAGCTAAACAAATAGATGACTATTTAGACAGTTTATCCATCACTGATTTAAACCAATTAAAGTCGTCTATTTTATCGCAATGGCAACAATTAATTGAAGCCCAAAAATTGCAGCATCAGTCACTGGTTCTTGTAAGTAACGAGGTAGGATTAGGAATTGTTCCAGTTACTAAACAAACCAGGGTATTGCGCGACCTTTATGGGGAAGTAAACCAAGTATTGGCACAGGCTGCGGATATTGTTTATTTTGTGGTTAGTGGTATTCCTTTAAAAATTAAGTAGGTGGTAAACTTGTGGCAAGCATTGGTATTATTTGGACAATTTTTCACTAAAATAAATATTCCGATTGTTATTGATAATCCGGTAGATAAATTTCGGACAAAAATTCAATATATTACTTTGTTTGGCCTGTTATTAGGACTTTTAGAGGCATTATTTTTTTGGGGATTAACTTTTATTTATCCCTTATGGCTGGCTTGGATTGGTTATTGGATTTTAGATGGAATTATAACGGGCGGATTTCATTTAGATGCTTTGTCTGACACAGCTGATGGCCTGTTTTCTTCCAGAGCACCTGATCAGATCTTTAAAATTATGAAAGATAGTCGAATTGGTACAATGGGTAGTCTAGCACTAATTTATTATTACCTAGTGGCACTGGGTGCTAGTATTACAATTTGCCGATATTTATCGGTAATTAAATTAGTTATGCTGACTGCCATTTTAACAATGTTAACGAAAACAGGTTTATCTTTACTTTTTTATCAAATGAAATATGTTGGAAATAAACAAGGTTTAGCAAGTATTTGGTTAAATGTGCGCAATTGGCAAATTATTTTTGCACAACTTTTTTCTGCTATTGTTATTTTTGTGGCTTTCAATTGGCAGGGAATTGTAAGTTATTTTTTTATGGTTATCTGTGCTTATAGCTACCGAAAATATATCATACATATTTTGGGAGGATTTTCTGGTGATACTTTAGGAGCTTTTGCCAGTTTAGCACCAGTTTTATTTTTATTATTTTTAACAGCGATTCTGAGGATAACTCAATGAAATTATTAGTAGCACGCCATGGTGAAACAAATTTTAATCAACAAAGAAAATTTTATGGTAACTTAGATGTTCCGCTTAATAAAAAAGGTGGCCAACAAGCCCGGATATTAGCTCATAAAGTTATTGCAAAAGAATTAACAATGCTTGTACAAACTAATTTACAACGCACGCGTGCAACTTTAGCGCCTGTCCGCCATCAACTACCCAGTATTCCAGTATTAACTATTCCCGACTTAGCAGAAAAGGGCTTCGGATGTTGGGAAGGTTTAGATGCCAATCAAATTCAAGCACAAGATCCGGAACATTGGCAAAAGTGGTTAAATGCTCCGCTTACTTATACGCCTCCGACTATTGAATCTGTTGCTGATTTTCGAAAGCGAGTAAAGCGGGGTTTGAATTGGTTATTAAATCATAGTCAGGCTGATGATACCATCTTTTTAGTAGCACATTTGGGAACTCTGAGGATAATTTATCAAGAATTAATTGATGCACGTACTGATTTTTATTCTTTAGAATTTCAAGCGGGATGTTATACAGAATATATAATTAACTCAAAAACAATTAAATTAGGAAAAATAAATGCTTAACAGATAAGTTTTAAATTAAAGTGAAGTTTAGTGAATCCTGAAAAAAGAAGCTGATATCGTGACTCTATTGATCACTTACCCAGATCATAAAATACCTGATTTGTGGCGTAACAGATTAGAATCTTGGACAAAAGTAATTTATTTACCCTTAACTCATTTTCAGCCCATTATGCTTGATTCTGAGCAATATCAAATAATTGCAAACGCACAAAATATTGGCCTAACAAGTCATTTTGCAGCACAACTTTTTGTCAAGAACTATCGTCAGTATAATCACACAGCCACTTTACAAGTTATTAGTCAAAAAATGAAAGCACAACTAAAGCCCTATGTTGTTAATCCTATTGAAGTTAGTAAGCAGGAAAATCGACAGTCTTTGATTGCTAAACTAAAAAATATTGATCCTACCTCTTTGTGCTGGCTAATAGGTAATCAATTATCAGCAACTGTTAAATTACCGGGAAAAGTGCTTGTTATTTATCAAAACGTCTGGAATGAGCAGCTACAAACTCAAGCTAGTGAAACTCTGTGGCAGCAATCAATAAATCAGGCTTTAGTAACCAGTACTTCCAACTTTAAACGTCTTATGATGGTTCAAAAGCAGCTTAATCATCAAGAATTTAAACACACGCAGTATTTTGTCTTAGGAAAAAGCACGGGAAAAGTAATAACTCAAGCTGATTTGCCAGTAATTTATCCGACACAGACAACAGCAGTTTTAATCAATATTCTCAGTCAGATAGAACAGACTATTAAGGAGGAGAAAAGTTTATGAAATTTGATGAACTTGTACTTCAATCGTTATCTCAAAAAGAAATGAAAAATATGCAATCTCGATTAGACGGATTAGCTAAACCGGTTAAAAGCTTGGGTCGCTTAGAAGAATTAGCGGTTCACTTGGCTGGGATCTATCGAACCTGCAATTTTACCGTACAACCGCGGACTTGTTTAGTTTTTGCTGCCGATAATGGTGTAGTGAAAGAAGGAGTATCAGCTACTCCTAAAGCAGTTACTGCTATTCAGGCCGTAAATATGGTTAATGGTCATACTGCTGTTGCTGCTTTAGCCAGAGCTTATAATTCAAAGATAGAGGTTTTTGATGTTGGCATTGACTCTGATAAAGCTTTGCCCGGGGTTCATTGCTGTAAAATTAGACGTTCGACAAATGACATGCTTCTAAAACCAGCTATGTCTTATGCCCAGGCCGTTAAAGCCGTGGAAATTGGTTTTACGGTTGGTAAAAGTGCATTTACTGCCGGCAATCAATTAATTAGTGTTGGGGAACTGGGAATGGGCAATACCACCGCAGCGTCAGCCATTATCGCCGCATTACTTCAGTTGCCCGGAGAAAAAGTTGTGGGGAAAGGCTCTAATATTTCGGATAAAAGATTACAACATAAAATTAAGGTAGTTGATCAGTCATTACAACGGGCTCATTTATCTACTTCCCAGCTTGATCCTTTTGAAGTTCTCAGACAAGTTGGGTCTTTCGAAATTGGCTCAATGTCTGGAGCGATTATTGCCGCAGCGGCTATTGGCAGGCCTGTTTTAATTGACGGTTTTTTATCGTATGCAGCTACTTTATTAGCCCAAAGGATTGTCACTGGTGTCACTAATTATGTAATTTCTACTCATATTTCCCATGAGCAGGGATCAAGTTTAGTTTTAAAAGAATTACATTTACAACCTTATATTGATTTACAAATGTGTGTGGGTGAGGGCAGCGGCGCAATGATGCTGTTACCCTGGTTGGATGGAATTGAATCTATATTAAAAAATATGAATACACTAAAAGAAATGAAATTTGATTTTCAACCTTAAAAAAGTTTGGATTTGTAATAATTGCCTTTTACTATTAGGAACTGAAATTGAGCTGAAAACCTGCTATACTACAATATCTAGTATTAAGTTTTTATAAAAATCATATATCTTGTGGTTTCCTACTTTACATTTTGTCTATATCTGCGTTAAGCTAAAGGAAAAATGAACGGGATAGTAATTGAAGTTATAGATTTAAAAAAATTATTTATAAGGACTTCTTTTATCCTGTAATTTAAATGGGAGGACAGTTCAATGGAAAGCGTTACAACACTTCCACTAGCCCAGTTGCAAAATAAATTAAATATTAAAACTGTACTTAAGGCTGATGGAGAAAAGGTTCCTTTTTATGCTTATAAAATTTCTTTGGTGGTTAGTTTTTTAACAACAGATGCGGATTTACGACAAGAAATAACAGAACATATTTTTCAAAAATTGGCCGCCTTACCGCAAGTAGTAAAGAGTAGTACCATTCGCCAAATTTTCCAAACTGTCTTATTAAACTTACATCAGGAAGATTTAGTACAAAAGTATAATAATTACCGCAAGCAGGATGAGGCTCAATGGCAGCAAGCTATTGATCCGCAATTTAAACTGAAACAACTATTTAATCACAATGATGCAGTAGTTCATGAAAATGCTAATAAAGATAGTAATATTTTTAGTACGAGAAGAGATCTGACTGCCGGAATGGTAGGCAAATCCTTAGGTCTAACTCAAATGCCGCAAACGGTAGCAAAAGCACATTTGCGCGGAGATATTCATTTTCATGATTTAGACTATTCTCCTTTAACAGCTATGACCAATTGTTGCTTGATCGATTTTAAAGGTATGCTGGCAAAAGGATTTAAAATCGGCAACGCCGAGGTGGAACCACCTAAATCTATTCAAACAGCTACAGCACAAATGTCACAAATTATTGCCAACGTTGCTTCTAGTCAATATGGCGGCTGTTCTGCGGATCGCACAGATGAGTTGTTAGCACCTTATGCACAAATTAATTATCAAAAACATTTGGCTGATGCCCAAAAATGGGTTGTCCCCGCAAAACAAGAAGAATTTGCGCGTGCCAAAACTAAAAAAGACATTTACGATGCGATGCAGGCTTTGGAATATGAGGTTAATACTTTATTCTCTTCTAATGGTCAAACACCTTTTACGACAGTGGGCTTTGGCTTAGGAACTTCTTGGATTGAACGTGAGATTCAAAAAGCAATTTTGCAGGTGCGAATTAATGGATTAGGTAAACAGCATCGGACAGCAATTTTCCCTAAGCTTATTTTTACGTTAAAAAGAGGTCTCAATTTAAAACCGGGGGATCCTAATTATGATATTAAACAATTAGCCGTTGAATGTGCGACTAAAAGAATGTATCCGGACATTTTAATGTATGACAAAATCATTGAGCTAACCGGAAGTTTTAAAGCTCCCATGGGTTGTCGCAGCTTTTTACAAGGCTGGAAAGATGAAAATGGCAACGAGGTTAATAGTGGACGAATGAATTTGGGAGTAGTAACTATTAATTTGCCGCGGATTGCTCTGGAAGCTCAAGGTGATCAGGAAGTCTTTTGGCAAATTTTGGAAGATCGGACACTCCTAGCTAAAAAGGCACTTTTGTTTAGGATTAAGCGCTGTAAACAAGCTAAGCCGCAAAATGCTCCTATTCTGTATCAAAATGGGGCTTTTGGCAAAAGGCTCAAAAAAGATGAGGCTGTAGATGAATTATTTAAAAACGGCCGGGCAACAGTTTCTTTAGGATATATTGGTCTGTATGAGGTGGCGACAGCGTTTTATGGTCCTAAATGGGAGCATAATCAAACTGCCCATGATTTTACCGTCGAGATTGTAAAATACTTGCATGATAAGTGTGTGCTTTGGGAAAAAGAATTTGGTTACCATTTTAGTGTTTATTCGACTCCGGCAGAATCATTAACAGATACATTTTGTGAAGCCGATATTGCTAAATTCGGCAGGATTCCTGATATTACGGCGAAGGAATACTACACTAACAGTTTTCACTATGACGTGCGCAAGAATCCGACTCCCTTTGAAAAATTAGCTTTTGAAGAAGATTATCCGCAGTATGCTTCCGGGGGCTTTATTCATTATTGTGAATATCCCAACTTAAAGCAAAATCCTGCTGCCTTAGAAGCAGTCTGGGATTGGGCTTATGATCATGTAGGATATTTAGGTACGAATGCTTCGATCGATCATTGTTATAAGTGTGGTTTTGATGGAGAATTTAAACCGACAGCGAAGGGATTTGAATGTCCGCAGTGTGGAAATCGGGATCCGAAAACATGTGATGTAGTTAAGAGAACTTGCGGTTATTTAGGCAATCCTATGATTCGGCCGATGGTGCACGGGCGTCATCAGGAAATTGTTTCGCGGGTCAAAAATATGAAATTGGGAGCTTTAAATAATGGCTAGAAACAAACGGGTGTTACTTCCGAAAAATCCTCGTCCTCAAGAATGGTTGGCACAAGATCATAGTTTGCAATACATTGCTGACTATAAACCTTTTAATATGGTGGATGGCGAAGGTGTGCGCTGCAGTTTATATGTATCTGGTTGTTTATTTAATTGTCCAGGGTGTTACAATCGCGTGGCGCAGAATTTTCATTATGGGAAACCTTATACGCAGCAATTAGAAGATCAAATTATTCAAGACTTATCGCAGAGTTATGTTCAAGGTCTTACCTTGTTAGGTGGAGAACCTTTTTTAAATACACAGGTCTGTTTAAAATTGGTTCGGCGTGTACGTAAAGAATTCGGGCATGAGAAAGATATTTGGTCTTGGAGCGGCTATACTTGGGAAGAATTAATGCAGGAATCTGATGATAAATTGGCCTTATTAAATTATTTGGATATTTTGGTAGATGGCCGTTTTTTGGAAGCAAAGAAAGATTTGACTTTACAATTTCGCGGAAGTTCTAATCAGAGGATTATTGATGTTCCTAAATCTTTGGCCCAAAAGCAAGTAGTAATTTGGCCAAAATTAATCAAATAAATATTTTTAGATTAATTATTATAATCTTTAATCATGCAGTAAAAATCGATAACAAGCATATCTTGATGAATCACAGATATGCTTTTTTGATTGTTTCTAAAATTATTGATACTCCGAAATTAAGAAATTCAAGAAAAAAAGTACCAAGTCTTTAGAATAAATAATCAGCAGTATTTGTTATATAATTTCTCGTAAAGGGAGGGGAAATTATGTATTCAGATCTCAAAGATCAAGTTGCAGTAATCACAGGCAGTTCTCGCGGGATTGGCCGTGCGATTGCGGAACGTTTAGCTCAAGAACAGATGAAAGTAATTATCAATTATCATTCTAATCAACAGGAAGCCCAAGAAGTAGTAGAACAGATTGAACAACATGGCGGCCAGGCTGTAGCTGTTCAGGGAGACGTTTCTCAAGAAGATGATGTCCAAAATTTGTTACATACCGCTTTGCAAACTTTTGGTAAGTTGGACATTTGGATTAATAACGCTGGTGTGGAGAAATATATCCCTACTGAAAAGATGACGCTTGCTGAATGGCAAAAAGTTATTGATATTAATTTAAACGGGTTGTTTTTGGGTTCGATGACGGCCATTCGCTATTTTTTGCAGCATAATCAAATTGGAAATGTAATAAATGTGTCTTCTGTCCACGAACGCATTCCTTGGCCAGGCTTTACTAATTATGCTGTTTCTAAAAGCGGTGGCAAAATGTTTACGCAGACGATAGCACTGGAATATGCCAAAAGAAAAATCCGCGTTAATAGTATTGCTCCGGGAGCAATTAATACCCCAATTAATGCGGAAAAGTTAGCTGATGCGGCTAATCAAAAAGAAACAATTGCTTTAATACCAATGGAACGCATTGGTAAGCCGGAAGAAGTAGCAGCCGCTGCCGCTTGGTTGGCATCTAAGGAATCAAGTTATGTGACAGGAGCGACTATTTTTGTAGATGGCGGCATGACATTATATCCGGCTTTTGCCGAAGGAAAAGGTTAAAAAAATTCAGCTTTAAAGCTGAATTTTAGAAGTCGTTATTCGAGGATTTGATAGTGATCATCTAGTAAAGTTACCGCTGTGGGTGGTATTTTTTGCAAGATGATCTTTTTATTTTTTGTTACAAAAATAGCTCCGTAGATATTCGGATTAGTCTGGGCCCAAGCTTTAATGGGTTTTCCAGCAAAAAATAAACGTGTAGTTTCAATTTCACCATCAAGAGAATACTTAGAAAAAACAGTTACACTAGATAAATTATTAACATGCGGATAGCCGGTTTGCGGATTTAAAATATGATGATAGATATGACCGGAAACATTAAGCGTACGCTCGTAGATACCGCTAGTCACTGCAGAACAAGCAGGTAAATGTACAGTGGCTAACACTTGACCGCGAGGAGCCAGAGGATTTTGAATACCGATCGACCACTGATGATTGGCTCGTAAAGGTGAAGCTCCCATTAACAATAAATTACCGCCCAAATCAATAATGCCAGCCTTTTTACCTAAAGAATGCCAAAAATCTTGAATTCGATCAGCAATATATCCTTTCGCAATCGCACCTAAATCTAATTGCATTCCCGCTTTTTGTAAATAAATGGTTTCTTGTTCATCATTGAATTCACAGTTAAAAGGATTGGTAAGTCCAAGACGTGCTTGAATTTGTGCAGCAGTAGGAACATGGGCATTTTTAAAACCAATATTCCAGAGCTTTACTAAAGGACCGATAAAAGCATTAAAGCCAAAATTTTGCCGGCTAAGTAAAATGGCCTGTTTAACTAATGCATAAGTGGCATCACTGACTTGAACCGGTTGTTTACCCGCTGCCTGATTAATGGTTACGATCTCAGAATGAGGCCGATTAATGGTAAAAAGACTTTCATAATGTTGAATTAAGTTGTTTGCCTGTTCCAAATCTGACGCACATGGCTGGCCAAACAGGGTTAAATGAACGAGAGTTCCCAGTCCCTGATAAGTTTTGTGCAATTTTGGCATCAAATCAGTTCGTGAGCATAATCGGTAACGGTAGTGTGACCATTATCTCGGATTACCGTAGTAAGACTGGAATTGGCCGGACCTTGAGTTACCTTAAAGGAATTATCACCGTATTTCATAGCAATTGATTGAATAGTAGTACCATGACTAACGAGTAAAATTTTATCGCCTTCATGCGCAATATTGTCTAAATATTCGAAACCGGTGTCAATTCTGCGCCAATATTCAGCCGCATTTTCGGCATCATGAAACGGATCGGCTTCTTTCATATAATCCTTGGCTTGATCTAAACCGACTTTTTCCGCCGCTTCTTGAAAAGTTTTTAAACCATGAGGTTTCAAGGTCATATACCAAGCTTCCGGAGAAAACATCCCTTCAAAATAACCGTAAAATTCTTCGCGAAAATTAATTAATTTGGTAGGATGTAGTTGATCTTTATTAATATTCGCATTAGTGATAATTTCGCAAGTATCAATGGCCCGTCGGGCATCAGACGAAAAAGCGGCCGTAAAAGGAACATCTTTAAGCTTTTGTGCGGCTTGACGGGCTACTTCTTCTCCTTCAGGAGTTAAAGGGCTGTCTGACCAACCCTGCATTTTATTATAACGATTAAAAAAAGTTTGACCATGACGCAACAAATAAACTGTATATTTCATAATTAGCCTCCTAAAAATATAGTGCTTTCCTTTTATTTTAACAAATATTCCAATAATAAATATCACTAAATAAAAGTTATTTCTCTATTTGAGCTACTTAGTATTATTAAATATTGTTATTCTATAATAATAGTAACGGGAGGAATGTTTAATGAAGGGTTATCGCATAGAAGAAGATACTTTAGGACTGGTGAAAATTCCGCAAGAGGCTTTGTGGGGACCACAAACTGAACGCAGTCGCCAAAATTTTCCTACAGGTACCAAGATGCCTTTGGAAATTATTAAAATTTTGCTACAAATTAAAAAGGCCGCTGCCAGAGCCAATGGCAAGGAACAGCTGCTAGACTCAACCAAAGCCGATTTAATTGGGGCTGCTGTGGATCAATTATTGAGTTTAAATGATGAACAATTACGCCAACATTTTCCTTTGGTAGTTTATCAAACTGGGTCAGGTACTCAAACCAATATGAATGTGAACGAGGTAGTAGCTCATGTAGCTCAGCGAATTAATCCGAATATTACGATTTTGGCAAATGATGATGTTAATCAAGGACAAAGTTCCAATGATCTTTTTCCGACCGCTATGAATATTGCCGCTGCCTTAGAACTGCAAAAATTAATGCAGGCTTTACAGCATTTAATTGCCGAATTGCAGCCAAAACAAAAACAATATTGGCGGCTTGTAAAAATTGGCCGAACGCATTTGCAAGATGCTACGCCGTTAACCTTTGGGCAGGAAATAAGCGGCTGGATTAGTATGCTGGAACATGATTGGGAGTATTTACATGGTTTAGCTCCTACTATAAATGAGCTGGCTATTGGCGGCACGGCAGTTGGCACCGGGTTAAATGCTGCACCGCATTTGGCCGATCAGATTGCTGCGCAAATGAGTCAACTATATGACATAAAATTTACGGCTCATACTAATAAATTTGCCGCTTTGGCAGCTCATTCTGGGTTAAATGTCATCCATGGCGCTTTAAAAACCCTGGCCGCCGATTTAATGAAAATAGCTAACGATATTCGCTTTTTGAGTAGTGGCCCGCGGGCTGGCTATCATGAATTAAACATTCCTGCTAATGAACCCGGGTCTTCGATTATGCCGGGCAAAGTAAATCCGACCCAAGCAGAAGCTATTACTATGGCTGCAGTCAGAGTGATGGGGAATGATGTCGTTGTTAATTTAGCCGCCAGTCAAGGCAATTTTGAATTGAATGTTTATAAACCTGTTTTAATCAGTGCTTTTTTAGAATCCACGCAATTATTGCAGGGTACTATGATAAGTTTTGCAGATAAGATGATTGCAGGCATAACTATTAATTCAACCCGCATGCAGGAATTAGTAGCTAATTCTTTAATGACAGTAACGGCTTTAGCACCGCATATCGGCTATCATGAAAGTGCAAAAATTGCTCAAAAAGCCGAAAAGGAAGGACTGACTTTAAGAACAGCAGCTTTACAATCAGGTAAAATAACAGCAGAACAATTTGATCAGTGGGTAGATCCACTAAAAATGACCAATATTGATAAAAATAGGAGATAAAAATGACAACCCAAGCTGAATTTCAACCACAATCGTTAAAGCACTTAAAAGATTATTATGATGTTGTTATTATTGGTTCTGGTAGTAGTGGCTTAACAAGCGCTCTGCAAGCTTATGAACTGGGGATTAAGCCGGTTATCTTAGAAAAGATGTCTTCTTTAGGCGGGAATACCAAGCGCGCTTCTTCCGGGTTAAATGCAGCTGAAACTTATGTTCAACTCCAACATCAAGTGGTGGACAGTTATGAAGAATTTTACAATGATGTTTATCAGGGCGGCGGTTGTCAAAATAACCCGCAATTACTGCATTATTTTACAGAGCATAGTGCTTTAGCAATAGATTGGTTGTCAGCGCAAGGGATCTTTTTAGAGGATTTAACGATTACTGGGGGTATGAAAGTAAAACGGACACATCGCCCAGCCTCTTTAGCTCCCATTGGGAACTATTTAATTACTGGTCTGTTAAAACGAATGGCTCAATTTCAAATACCAATTTTTACTAATGTTACAGTAACTCAATTACTTCAAAAGCAAGGCCAAATTAAAGGGGTAAAGATTTTAAGTAATGCTCAAAGCCAAATTATTAATACTAATGCTGTTATTTTAGCAACCGGCGGTTTTGGAGCAAATACGGAAATGATTAAAAAATATTGTCCGAATTTAGCAGCCTTAAAAACGACTAATCAACAAGGAGCTCAAGGGGACGGGATTTTGTTGGCTCAGAAATTAGGGGCCCAATTGGTTGATATGGAGCAAATCCAAGTTCATCCAACTGTACAACAAGATGGGAAACATCCATATTTAATTGGAGAAGCTGTCCGCGGTGAAGGAGCAATATTGGTTGATAAGCAGGGCAGGCGCTTTGTTAATGAACTGCAAACCCGGCAAAACGTCACGACAGCTATTAACAATCTGCAGGAAAATGGGGCTACGTTAATTTTTGACCAAAATGTACGAAAGCGGGTACCGGCGATTGAATTCTATGATCAAGTTGGCCTGGTCAAAAGTGGTCAAAATTGGGCAGAGTTAGCTGCAAAAAATAAGTTTGATAATAAAACCTTGCAAGAAACTGTTCAAAGATGGAATCAAGCTGTACTTTGGCAGCAAGATCAACAATTTGGCCGCCAAACAGGAATGGAGCAGCCCTTAAACCAGGCGCCATATTATTCAATTCATGTGGCACCAGCGATTCATTACACGATGGGTGGTTTAGCTATTAATACGAAAACTCAAGTTTTACAAACAAATGGTCAAATTATTCCAGGACTATTTGCTGCTGGTGAAGTGACTGGCGGTTTACACGGAAATAATCGGATTGGTGGTAATTCAATTGCTGAAACCGTTGTTTTTGGCCGGCAAGCGGGTCAACAAGCCTTTAAGTATTTACAAAATTTAAAATAGGTTCAACTACACTGCTGAACAATTTTTTTATCATCCTTCTGATTGAATAGACTATTCAAGGCTCTCCTTGGCTTATGTTATACTAATATTGAAGTTTTAGTGAAGGAGTGAGCAAAATGTATGCAGCTATTTATCAAGGTATAAAAAATATTACTGTAGAAGATTTACCAAAACCTCGAGCGGCAAGCAATGATATTGTCGTTAAGATAATGCGTAATGGAATCTGCGGCTCGGATTTACATGCTTATAATTTGGGCGGCGATGAAATCGGTATTTATGCCGGATCAGCTATTGGTCATGAATTTGTAGGTATTGTTTCTGAAGTAGGCAGTAATGTGAAAGATATTCAAGTAAATGACCATGTCTTTATTAACCCGACGCAAGCTAAGAGTAAGCCGGGAATGCTGGCGATGGCGGGTGGTTTATCACAATATGATCTGGTAGAAAATGCTCAATTAGACTGGAATGTCTTTAAATTACCACAGGATCTGAGCTTTGACCGTGCAGTTGTGATTGAACCTTATGCCGTAGGAATTCATGGTAAGAATGTTGTTAGGCCGCACAAGGGACAATCTTTTGTCATTTATGGATCTGGACCAGTAGGTCTGGCCTGTGCTTCAGGTTTAGTACAGCAAGGCATAGATGATGTTTTAGTAGTAGATATAGATGATAAGCGTTTAGACTTTGCTAAAAAATTAGGAGTGAAAGTTGTTAATAGTCAAAAAGAAAATCTTTCACAAAAAATTACGGAGCTATTTGGTAGCGGTACAGGATTAATGGGTGATAAAAGACTAGGTGCAGATGTTTATATCGATTGTGTAGGTCTGCCAGCGTATATGAATGCATTTGTAGAACAAGCCAAATTTGGTGCTAAATTCGTAATTGTAGCTTTGGGAAATCAACCAGTAACCTTTAAACCACAATCTTTGGCAATGAATGAGACGAGCTTTCTAGGTTCAGCTATTTATACTCCCAAAGATATTAAAGAAGCTATCGCCAATGTATCTAAACCTGATAATTCATTTCCGGAAATTGTATCAGTTCATTATCCTCTGCAAGACGTACAGCAGGCTTTTGAACGTGCAAATAATGACAAATCAGTAATCAAAGTAGTTATTGATGTTAATAACTAAAAGAATAATCCTAATAAAAAAGCGCCTCTTAAAGAGACGCTTTTTTATTTTATTGAGCAGTTGCAAAACTGTTCAAATTGAATAATGATTTTTAGCTGTAAAGAACAATAATTAAAATACAAAGTAGAGTGTATAGATGAGTGTCCCAGTAACCAAACAAAGTATCATGTTCACGCTTAAATAATCCTGCAGCATTGAAATCACCTATTGTACGCAGGGCAAAAACTAGGATTGCAAATTATAATTAAAATTTAACCAGTCCATGCCAGACATTAAAAAAGTTCCACCATAACAGAGTCACTAATACCAAAATTTAGCTACAACAAGGTAATATTCTGCCAAATTGGTGTTAATAAATTATGCTTTTTTCAATGATTGCTTACTAAAGGACTCAAAAGAGCTGATTAGTTTCTAAATAAAAAAATTAATCGTTAAAATTGCCTTCTTCAACATCACGAATAAACTTTTTTAAATGCGCAAAATAAACTGGAGCGTTATCAATCATATGATGATGGCCACCATTAGGAGTAGTTTCTAGACGTGCATGAGGAATTTCTTGTTGCATAATTTTTGCAGTAGTCAATGGCATTGTTTCATGTTCGCCAAAAGTCAATAAAGTAGGAACCTTAATTTCATGGAGATGTTGACGAAAATGCCAATCTTTTAATTTACCCGTAATTACGAATTCATTATCACCCTGAAAAACGTTATAAACGTCAGTAGCCATGGTAGACACTAGGTGCCGAATAGCTTCGGGTTGTTTACGATCAACGTATTCAGCATTTAAAATGTCGACATAACTTTGATAAGTTGGATCATCTAAGTTATTTTCTTGTTCTATTTTTTGCATGTAATGGACTTTGTCAGCTCCAAGAGTTTGTAAACGACATTGATTGACGTTGGTGACATATTCATCAATTTCATCTACCATGCTGGAAATAATAGCGCCTTTAAGATGTTGGCCGTATTTAACAGCATACATCTGAACGAGCAAACCGCCCCATGATTGACCAATGAGGTAAAAATTATCTAATCCGAGTTTTTGTCGAACCTCTTCGACTTCTTCCAAAAAATAATCATAAGTTAGATATTTAGCTGCAATTTGCGGATCACTATAATCGGGTTGATCAGAATAAAAAGAACCTAATTGATCATACATGGAGACTTGCACACCTAAGTCTGCTAATTCATCCCCAAAATTTTCCCAATATTCATGAGTACCTCCCGGTCCACCATGAAGACAAAGTAATTTAATATCTCCGTGACCAACGGTTCTTGTCCATAAATGATAGCCATTATCTAGAGTAATAATTGTTGTTCCTTGTTTCATATTTTCACTCTTTTCTTGTTTTATCTATCATATCAAAAATGAGAAGGAGTTAATAGTAAAAGAAGACAGCGGACAATTTTTTAATGATTTTTGCTTAAAAGCAGATTTTCACTTGGCAAATTACTTTTATAGTGTTATAGTTCAATAGTACAGAGTGTAGGGAGGGAGATTATGAAATTTAAAGATAACGTTCCTATCTATTTGCAAATCAAGAGTTTGATTAATCAGCAGATTATTGCCGGCAAATATACCTTAGGAGCTAAATTACCATCTGTTCGGGATTTGTCTGTCCAATTAGAAGTGAATATTAATACGATTCAAAAAGCGATTAATGAATTAGTGCAAGAAGGGGTAGTTGTTACCAAACGCGGATTAGGTAATTTTGTGACCGAAAATTTACAGATAGTTGATGAATTAAAAGAGCAGTTAATTAATCAAACAATTGGTGATATGTATGAATCTTTGACAGCGATGGGCTTAGATCAGGGTGAGATTTTTTATTATTTAAAAATATATTTAGCAGAGAGGATGAAAAAAAATGACAACTCTAGTGAAAATTAATAATTTAAATTACCGCAAAAATAATAAGACTATTCTCCATGATGTTAACTTAACGTTAACTACGGGCCATTTTATTGGTTTAGCTGGAGCTAACGGGGCAGGTAAAACTACTTTAATGCGCCTCATAGCCGGGGTGGCTAAAAATTATCAAGGTGAAATTACGATTGCTGCTTCTAGCGATGAGGTGATGAAAAAAGCTGCTGTTAGTTATTCTGATGAGTTATTAGGCTTTAATAATCAAACTAGTATCGAAGACATTGTTTATTTTTATCAGACAGTTTATCCGGATTTTTCTCAAACCCGTTATCAAGAATTAGCGAAATTTTTGAAATTGCAGAATAAGGATCGTTTAGCAGTATTATCTAAAGGGACTAAAGAACGTTTAATTATTGCTCTTACTTTGGCACGACAGGTTTCTTTATATTTATTGGATGAACCCTTTAGTGGAATTGATGTCATGAGCCGGAAACAAATTATTCAAGGAATGCTCAATTGGGTTTCTGAAAAAGCAACAGTGATGATTAGCAGTCATCATTTAGAAGAAATTGCCAATGTTTTAGATGAATTAGTTATTATTAAAGGACAAACTATTTTAGAGCATCGTTCTACAGAAGATATTTTAGAGCAGGAACATCTCTCCATTGAAAATTATTTCGAAAGCCTGTATAAGGGAGACGAGGATTATGACTAGCTTTGCTGCTTTGTTCAAAGTGACTACTCAAAATCGGCTGCGGTTACTTAACAAGTTATTATTAATTAACTTAATGGTAATATTCATTTCTTTTCTACTTACTCTATTTTCTCAAAGGATTCGACCATATTGGTCTTTGAGTTTATTTTTTAATATTCTTTTTTGGATAGCGGTGTTTGAAATTGTGGTTTTGGTGGCGATTATTGTTTCTTCACGTAATTGTTTAAGAAGTAACAGATTCCGTTTGATTCCAATTTCTGATATTAAATTGTATTTGGCCGATTTAAGCAGTTCTGTTATTGGAGTTGTTTATGCTTCTTTTTGCCAATGGGTGGCAGTAATACTTTCTATTATTATCTTGTGGTTAGGTTTTCCTCATAATAAGGTTGGCGCTGATTTTCGATCCGGTTTCTGGTTAGGATTTAAAAAAGGTTCTGCTTATTCGGGGGGATTGAGTAGTACTTTGCTTTCTATTTTAGCAATGATTTTAATTATTTTATTAGTACATTTAGTTGATTTTTTGAGCACGACCCTTCTTAATTATGTGCCGGGTGGGGCTCAAAAGATGGTCAAGCTAGTAGTTTATGTGGTTGTTATTATGTTAGTCGTTTATGTGATTTTTAATATTGTACGAATTTTGTATTCACTATATCAGGGGAATTTTCTTCAGCAAGCACCCTCGTTTTGGATGACTGACGGTCTAATGGTAATTTTTATAGTCATAATTGGAAGCATCAATCTTGGTTTACTGCCAAAAGTTGAAACCACTCGTTGAGCCAATCCTAAATGTGACTAAAACAGGAGGAACAAAAAATGACTAAATTATCCCAAGTATTAAAAGTAACTTTAAGAGAACAGTTACGAATGCTGACGAAAACTTTTTTATTTTATTTATTAGTAGTTCTTGTATCTTTTATATTAAGTATGTTTTCTGGAGCTGCCCGGAAAGTTTGGCCAGCAAGTTTATTGGCAAATATTGCAGGCTGGTCTGCTTTATTTATGATTGTTTATTTTATTCGTTTGGCATTATCATCCAAAAATTTTATGAAAAGCAATCGTTTCCGCTTGATACCAGTTGCTACTAGTAAGTTATATATTGCTAATCTATTAACTATTTTACTAGGTTCCATTTATGTAGAAGTAATTCATTTTATTTTACTGATGTTAAGTTTAGTAGTAGCCTTTTTTGTAATTCCCGGAGCAGTAATTAACGGCTTTGATTATCGAGTATTATTGAATGGAGATTTTATTAGTGGGAGCAGCGGTAGTTTATTGCTCGGTTTGTTGTCTCCAATTTTGATAATTATCTTATTTCATTTAATAGATTTTACCAGTTCATTAATTTTAAACTACATTCCTGGAGGTGCTCAAAAATTAGTCAAAGTCATTATTTATATTTTAGTTATGGTTATAGCTGTTTATGTCATTTCCGATATCGTTAATTTAATATATTTGATGTTTGCGGGGAATTTTTTAAATGATCTGAATTTAATTTGGATTAATATGACTTTAGTAGGACTAGGATTAATTATTTTTAGCGGGATTAACATTATGTTACTAAAAAAAGTAGAAACTGTTTTCTAAGGTTAATGCAATTTATCTTAAAAAGCTGGGAGTGTCTTTCTTAGCTTTTTTATTAGGCCTAAATTTTTTCCAAAGGGCAAAGATATCTGAATAACTAAATTACTTTTATTTGCTTATTACTATTATTTACTCTTGAGCTATGCTAAAATATTTCGTTAATATTGGAGAAGAGCCCGGAGTGATATTTATGGTAGAAAATAATAAAGAGCAAGAGCAACAACATTTAGATACTATTATTAAGCAAATTAGTCAAGCTAAGCAAAAATTACAACGTAGTATACAGAATGCTCAGGCCGATATTGCCGATATTAATCGTACCTTTGGTGATGATGTTCATATTGGTGTAGGAGACGATTCGATTTCCATGGCGGGAGCCTTATCGATTCATCAACAACAACAAATGTTGGCAGAACGTAACAACGCTTGGCAGCGATCACGTCAGCAGCTGAGTGTCTTACAAAAACTAGAAAAAAATCCCTATTTTGCCCGTATTGATTTTCGAGAATTGCCCAGTGGTAAACCGGAAACTATTTATATTGGTTTAGCTTCCTTTACCGATTCTCAAAATCATTTTTTAATTTATGATTGGCGAGCACCAATTTCTTCGATTTATTATGATGGTAATCTGGGACGTGTTACTTATCAAACTCCTGATGGCGAGCAAGCAGTAGATGTCTTTTTAAAAAGGCAATTTATTATTGAAGCAGGTAAAATTGTTTCTTTATTTGACACGCAAGAAACAATTGGCGATCAAATGCTTTTGACGGCTTTGCAAAATAATGCCTCAACCAAAATGAAGGGCATTGTGACTACAATTCAGCGGGAACAAAATCAAATTATTCGTGATACTAATTCTGATTTATTATTTGTTCAGGGGGCTGCCGGATCCGGAAAAACTTCAGCAATTATGCAACGAATAGCCTATTTGCTTTACCGCTATCGTAAGAAATTGACTTCTAGTCAGGTATTGATGTTTTCACCTAATATGCTTTTTAATGATTATGTGAGCCAAGTATTGCCAGAAATGGGCGAGCAGAATATGGTGCAAATGACTTACTTACAATACGTAGCTCGACGTCTCCCGCAAGTGCAGGTGCAGAATTTGTATGAACAATTTACAGATCGGCAACAGCATAACTTCTCTGCTGTAACAAAATTAGTTAGTGATCTAGCTTTCTTTCAATTTGAAACTCATTATGCCCAGCGGTTAAATTCTGGTGGAGTTCATTTTCGAAATTTATACTTTCGGCACAAGGTTCTGATTTCACGCGACAAAATAGCGGAAATTTATTATGGCTTTGGGGCACAATATACGCTTTTAAACCGGATTGATGGCACTAGAGACGCCTTAATGAAAATTGTTCAGCGCAAGGTAAGTACTGAAATGCGTAAAAAGTGGGTACAAGAACAGATTCAGAATCTGAGTCCGGAAGAATTACAGCAACTGTATGATCGGCCGGATCAAGAATTTAAAAATGGCGATGAAGAAACCCGCTTTTTGGCGCGCAAGTTAGTATTACAGGCCTTTAAGCCGGTGGTCAAGCGGATTCGTCATAATAGTTTTATTAATAGCGCCGCCACTTATTATGAATTTTTGAAATTAGTCCCCAACTTATTAAATTTAGCAGATTACAAAATTACCCAAGTTGATTGGCAAGCATATGTGCAGCGGTTTGTTGATTACTGGAATCAAAAAAAGATTACTTTAGTTGATGTTTCACCGTATTTATACTTGTATGATTTAATAACCGGGCACCATGGTGATTTAACCATGAAATTTGTCTTTATTGATGAAATTCAAGATTATACTCCATTTCAATTAGCTTATTTACAATATAATTTCCCGCGAGCTCGTTATACAATGCTAGGAGATTTGAATCAGGCAATTTTGACACATGATAATTCACAAACTTTGCTCAAAGAGATTACTCATCTTTTTGCTCCTGAAAAAACGCGGGTGGTTCAATTAACTCATTCCTACCGCTCAACTAAACCTATAACTGAATTCACCAAAAACTTGTTGACCGTGGGAGAAAAAATCATTCCGTTTGACCGTCAAGGCGATTTACCGAATATCAAAGTAGCAGCTTCTGCTACAACCATGTTCCAAGAAACAACTGCACAGTTGCGGCAGAATCAGAAAGATCATTATGTTACCGCCATTATTACCAAAGATTTGGCCCAAGCGCAAAACTTAAGTCAAAGATTACGGCAACAAAAAGTTAATCTGACCTTAATTAGATCTGAAAATCAGCGTTTAGCTGCTGGGGATTTGGTCATTCCTGCTTATCTGGCTAAGGGACTGGAATTTGATGCCGTAATAATGTGGAATGCCACGGCAGGTGAGTTTCAACCTCAAGATCGACAGCTGCTTTATACGATCACTTCTCGAGCAATGCACCGTTTAACTATTGTGGCTAACCAAGAATTGGATCCGTTAATTGCTGCGGTTCCGCACAAGTTAGCTCAATGGGATTTTTGTAAATAAACAGATTAGACATTAATTAATAATGGATTTTTAAAATTATTCAGCTATTATTGTTTTTGATAGTAGAAACTATTATTATAATTATTGTGGAAAGTTTTAGCAGTTGGAGATTTATTAATATTCAAAAATAGTGACCCTTTTTAAGCATTTTGATTGCTTCAAGTGATTATTTTTTAGTAAAATTGTTATTTGTATTTATATTTTTGGAAGAAAGAGTGTTTTAGTGTGCGAAAAAAGAGTTACTGTTGGTTGGCTGCAGGGATTTTGTTGATTGCAGCCAATTTGCGTTTACCCATTACTATGATGCCACCGCTAATTCCGTGGTTAAAAAGTCAATTGGGTTTTCCTACTAATATGAGCGGTTTATTGACAACTATTCCTTTACTTATTTTTGCTTTATTATCACCGCTGATTGCTAGTTTTGGTGTTAAACATGGGAATACGCGTGTATTATTAGGATCTTTAATTTTTTTGGTAATAGGCAGTTATTTACGAATAATACCTAATAGCTGGCTCTTGTTGTTGGCTACTATGTTAGTCGGAATTGGTATTTCTGGGGGGAATGTTTTGTTACCAGCGGTTATTCAGGAATATTTTCCCCGTAAAACCGTGGTTTTAACCAGTTTATATACTTTTATGATGGGTTTTGTTGCTTCTTTAGGTACGGGAGCAGCAGCGCCAATAGCTCAGAAAGTGGGCTTAGGTTCTGCAATGGCTCTAATTTCTTTATTCGGAGTGATAGCACTTTTCGTGTGGTTCATAGCCATTCGTAGTGTACCGCAAGAAAATAATACTAAAAAAACTACCACTCATTCTGCTCGTGCAAGTAGTTTACTTAAATATCCTTTAACTTGGATGATTACTTTCTTTTTTGGCGCTCAATCGTTACTTTACTATTCACTTTTAACGTGGCTGCCGTCATTTTGGTCTGAAAGTGGATTCTCCACTACTACTAGCGGCCTGTTAGCTACTCTTTTTCAATTATGCGGAATGCCGTTATCCTTGTTAACACCAATAATTGCTCGAAAACGTTCAGGTATGTATTTTATTAGCTGCCTAATGGGTGGCGGTTTTAGTATCGGGATAATCGGTCTATTGCTATTTCAAAAGAATTTTATTGCTAATGTTTTGCTGGCTATTCTTTTAGGAGTGGCTTCAGGAGCTTCCTTTAGTATGTGTGTCGTTTATTTTCAAAGAAAAACTAGTTCAGTCATTGAAACTGCACAAATGTCCGGAATTGCCCAGTCTTGCGGTTATGTTTTAGCTGCCTGTGGTCCAGTTTTTAGTGGCATCATCAATGGTTGGACGCATTCGTGGGTTGGAATTTTTCTGGTATATACATTACTGGCGCTAATAATGGGGGTGGATGGTATTTGTATTGCCCGCCATCAACCACTAAATACGAGTATCGATGATCTGGATCGTTAATTAATAATATTTTGTGAATTAGCGAGATTTTTAATAAGAAATTGTTTTACAACTATAATGTCTTTGTAATTATTGATTTTTATAATTGATATTACAAAGGCATTATTTTTTTATTTAATATAGAAGATTAGTTTGAGGTATTGCTTTTTTCAGTAGGAATTGTGCCCTTGTTATCATTAAAGACTAATTAATTTTAAAGACAAACTTATCCCATGCTAACAACATTAAACAACAAAAGATATTTAAGAATTTCTTGAAATTTGTTCAAGGGGTATTAGTATTATATTATAAAAAAGAAATTATATTTCTTATATAGAAATTATGGAGGCAAAAAAATGGCGTTTAAAATGGAAACACGTTATGCACATAGTCCGGAAGATATTGCGCATTATGATACAGAAAAAATGCGGCAAGAATTTTTGATGGAGAAAATTTTTAATCCTGGTGATATTCTTTTAACTTATACTTATAATGATCGCATGATTTTTGGTGGGGTTACTCCAACGACAGAACCACTGGAAATTAAATTGAGTAAGGAATTAGGAGTGGATTATTTCTTACAACGTCGAGAGTTGGGTTTTATTAATATCGGTGGAAGCGGTTCAATCATGATTGATGGTGAAAAGGATAATATTGTTACTCATGATGGCTACTACATTAGTAAAGGCACTAAGGAATTGAAATTTGCCTCTGCTGATGCTAATAACCCCGCTAAATTTTATGTAGTTTCTACTCCGGCACATAAAACCTATCCTAATAAAAAGTTACCATTTGCTAATGCCTTGCAAAAAACTTTAGGTGATCAGGAGCATATGAATAAACGAACAATTTATAAGTATATTGATGCTTCTCAAATGGATACTTGCCAATTACAAATGGGGTATACAGTATTAGAGTCAGGATCCTCTTGGAATACAATGCCTGCTCATACTCATGCAAGAAGAATGGAAGCCTATATGTACTGTGAATTTAGTAATCCTGATACACGGGTGGTACATATTATGGGTAAACCTGATGCAACTAAGCATCTATTTTTAGAACCAGAGCAAGCTGTCGTTAATCCAAGTTGGTCGATTCATTGTGGAGTTGGAACTACCAATTATGCCTTCATTTGGGCTATGTGTGGTGAAAACCAAACCTATGATGATATGGATGAAATACCAATGCATGAATTGCGCTAATTTTTAATGGAAAAGGAGACTACTTATGGAACAGTCAGCGGAAGAAATTAAACAAAATGAAGCTGCGTTAGACAAATTTAAAATGGATTTTTTTGATTTGCATGGTAAAGCAGCTATTATCACAGGTGGTAATACCGGCTTAGGACAGGGTTATGCTGTCGCTTTAGCGGAAGCCGGAGCAGATCTTTTTATTCCTGCTCATAGTCGGCGAGGATGGGCTACTACTGGCTCGATGATTGAAAAGCGTGGTCAAAGAGTAGAGTTCATGCAAATTGATTTAACACAATCTGGGGCTGCTGATAAAGTGGTTCAAAAAGCGCTGGCAACCTTTGGTCATATCGATATCTTAATTAACAACGCGGGAATGATTCGTCGAAATCCATTATTAGAATCCAAAGATGAAGATTGGGAGGCCGTAATTAATATTAATCTGAATGCTGTCTATCATATGTCTATGGCAGCATCCAAGATTTTTGCTGAGCAAAAATCCGGCAAGATTATTAATATCGGTTCAATGCTTTCATTTCAAGGTGGTAAATTTATTCCGTCATATACCGCTTCTAAACATGGTGTTGCCGGACTAACTAAAGCCTTTGCTAGTGAAATGGGTGCTTATAATGTCCAAGTTAATGCTATTGCTCCTGGATATATTAAAACTGCCAATACTGCACCTATTCGCGCGGATAAAGCTCGTAATCAAGAAATACTAGATCGAATTCCTGCTGGCCATTGGGCAGAACCAGCAGAATTAATGGGAGTCGCAGTTTTTCTATCTAGTAAGGCAGCTGATTATGTTAATGGTCATGTTCTAGCAGTTGACGGTGGCTATTTAGTTAGATAATAAAGTGATAAATATTATTAATAAATTATTTTTAGTTAAGAAACATAGTGATTGTAAAAAATCCTCATAGTTTTCTTTTAGAAAGCGATCAAAAAAGATCAATTACTTTAAACTTGGAAAAACGTTATTCTGCGATTTTTATCAAATCACTAAAATAATTTTTATTATAACGGGATAAATGAAATGTGGTGCTAATTTAATAATTTTGAGTAATATCCTCGAAAGTATTAAAAATAATTGACTACTTAGACCTAATTAAATTCTTAGTTGGCATAAGATAATGCCTGATGATCTGTATAAGGAGGATATTTAAATAAGATTCGATAACAGAGTTGGAATAATGTTTATATCTTTTAATTGAGCTTGTACGACTTTATATCAAGATTATTATCCTCAGTTAATCAGGAATTTTTCTAATAATTGATTATATTATATAATCAATCATTAAATTAAAATAAATAAGGGAAACTAACATAGGTATGGAACATAAGTTATATGGTACTTCAATTCTAAAAGCTAAACAGATTATGGATTTATTAGCTGATTCCACAAATGGTTTATCTTTAAACGAGATTTCGAAAAAATTGGTAGTTTCCAAACCTACCATTTTAAAAATTTTAACTACTTTAACTTATATTAAATATGTGCGCAGAAATGAGGAAAATAAAAGATATTATTTAGGCACTGTTTTCATTAAATACGGAAATCAGACGTTAAATAGTTTTGATATTAGTAAGAGTGCTTACAAATATCTGGACCAGTTAAAAAATTTTACTAATGAAACAGTGAATCTAGGAATTGTAGATCATGATAAAATTTTTATTTTGCAAAAATTAAATGGTGATCAACCTATTAATTTTAATTCCCAAGTAGGAGATACCATGGAATTATATAGTTCAGCCATGGGCAAAGCCGCATTGGCAACTATGACAGCTGCTCAGCTAGATAAATATTTTTCTCGCAATAAATTATTATCTCTAACTAAATATACAATAACAAATATTGAACAATTAAAAGTTCAATTGCGGGATATTTGTAATAATGGCTATGCAATTGATAATCAAGAAAATCAAGAGGATGTTGTTTGTATTGGTGCAGCAATTGAAAAATATAATAAACTATTTGCTGCTTTTAGTGTAAGTACACCGCAATATCGGCTAAATGACAGCTTATTTAAGGATTTTATTAACCAGGTAATTTTGACCAAACAGCAGATTGAACAGGATTTATAGTTATAATTTTGGTAAATAGCGATCTCCGGGTAATTTGTTATAGTATTCTTTGTATTTTTTATAAAAGAAGCTTTTATTAGTAATACCGACGGTATCCATGATTGTTCTTACTGGTAAAGAAGTTGAAGTCAATAATTCATTGGCTTTAATAATACGTTCTTGAGTTTTGAGACTAGAAAAATTTTTCCCGGTCATTTTAGTAATTAAGTTACTGAGATAATTTTTATTATAGCCGTATTTATTAGCCAGGTCTGAAAGAGTAATGTTTTGATAATCTTGAGATATATCTTGAAGAATGTTAAAAATAAGTTTTTGTTTAGCATTAATAATTTTATGGGTTGGCATAGGATGATGACGGATAATCTTAATGAGTAGAATGTTCAGATATGATTCGACAACAGAATTGGAATAGCTGTTTTTTAAATAGTATTCTTCAATCATTTGATCCATAGTGATTTTAATATCTGAATTCTTATTTTTGGTAAAAATAATATAGTTTTGAGATAGGGGATTTCCTAATGACACATCGGCTAAAAATTGATAGGAAAGGCTATTACTTTTATGGATATCGTGAAGTAATTTAAAAGTAATATTCTTATTTGTGAATAAAACATTGATAAGAATATCTTGTTCATTTAGAGCAGAAATAGAATGTTTGGCTCCCGCATTCATTAAAAGAATATCACCAGCTTTTAATTGTATTTTAGCGCCATCAACAACTTGTTGGCAGGAACCTGAAAACATATAATTGATTTCTAAAAATTTTTGCCCGTGTAAAGGATAGGGGGCAAAGCGATTATGTTTACTGATATACACTGCTTGTTTGTCTAAAAAGTAATCTTCTTTAAGTATAGGTATTTTTTGTCGCTTATCCCAAGCAGCTGGAGGCATGTCGTTGATAAATTGATGGGTCTGCAGTTGTTTTTTTTCCAAATCATTTTTATGCATTAATAATGCAACTATTTTGGGATTCATAATTATTCACCAGCCTTTTAATAAAAAAATAGCTCTCTCGTTTATTTTAACAAACAAGAGGGCTATTTAGCTTATTAAATCCTTTATTTATTAGGCTTGTAATCCTTATCAATGATTAAAACAGGTTTGATAGTTTCACCTGATACGGAATCTGCATTTGCTTGATTTATGTCTTCAAAATCATAAAATTTTTCTGTTTTATCGAAATCAAACATTCCTAACTTGTAAAATTCTATTAAACGTGGAATATCAACTTGCGGAATGGAATCACCCATATTAACACCAATGATTTTTTTATCATCAACGCATAAGTCATTCCAAGTGGAGATTTGAATCAGTTGTGGAGTAACTGCAATAGCAGCACAAGTCCCACCTTGCGCCAGTGCTTGTACTGCATTTGTAATAACAGTTTTAACGCCAGTAGTATCTACCGTCCAATCAACACCATAACCATTAGTTAATTCTTTGATTTGAGCAACCGCATCTGCTTCTTTGCTGTTAATGGTATGTGTAGCACCTAATTCTTTAGCTAATTGTAAACGCTCGGGTACAATATCAACAGCAATAACCCTCGTACAACCAGAAATGCGTCCAGCCATCATAGCAGCTAGACCGACAGCGCCAGTACCGAAAACAGCAATGGTATCCCCGGGTTTAGGTTGCAAAGTATTAAAAACTGTACCTGAACCAGTAACGTAGCCACAACCTAAAGGTCCCACTTTACGTAAATCGATATCTGGATCAATTTTGACAGCATTCCGCTGGTCAACTACTGTAGTAGTAGTAAAAGATGATTGATTAAACATGTCTGATATATGCTGGCCATTTTCTTGGAAATGATCTTCCCCATCAGCACGAACACCGGAAAGATTGTAATCACCATAATGGCGACATTGAGTGGGGATGCCTCTTAAACATTTGTCACAAATTCCGTCAGCATAAAAAGATAAAATAACATGATCGCCTACTTGAAAATTAGAAACTTGTTCTCCCACTTTTTCTACAATGCCAGCACCTTCGTGTCCTAAAATAACTGGGTATCCTAAGTCGGCATCGCCTTTGCGGATAGCCTCATCAGAATGGCAAATTCCGCTGGCAACCATGTGAATCTGCAAATCGGTTGGGCCAACTTCATGTAAATCAATATTATCTTTGATAGTAAAATTAGCACCCATTTTTTCTACTACCGCAGCTTTAATCTTCATAACCTAGCATCTCCTATATTCTTGTAATCGATTTCCAGATTTAATTGTGATACTTTTCATTTGATAAATCAATAAGCCAATTTTAAATTATGTGATTTTGTTACTAAACTTCTGCAAACATGTTATTGTAAGCGCTATCTGACACAATGGTTCATAGATAAAAGTAATAATAATATTTTAGATTTTTAATTTCAGAATAAAGTATCTTTCTAGTTGTAATAATTGCTTTTTAGTTACAGGAAAAGTTATCTAAAAAGCGGCTAATGTTACCAAAAAGGATTTGACCGCCATAATTGATCTCTTAATTACGAATCTTACATATATATTTAAGTGATTCTACAAGAGAATTTTCCATCAAAGTAGGTGCGATGGAAAAAATATTAATAATAAAAGCTTTGGAAAAAGAGAATACTAATAGTTTGTTTGATTTTTGATGTTTATTAATGTACTTTATGAAAATTTATAATTTATCGATATTACTTCTTGCTACTTTCCGGTATGTTTAAGCAAATGGTCTAAGCCTTTATAGCCGATGTAATAGATTAACGCCCATTCTTTACAGTATTTTGCAAAGATGGAATCGTTTATGGCGTTAATTTCTTTGTACGAAATTAGCCCAAGCTTGAGGTGATGGTATTGGCAGTTATGTACTAACGTTGATCATCTATGCATCTTCCACGATTGTGTTGTCTGTCTTTTGCTGAGTAATTGCGGACTTGACTCTAATTTTGGGGTATCTTTTGAGTAAAAAAAGAAAATTTCTGAACCTGCTCAGTGACACCAAAAGATACTGATAATAAAGAATAAATAATGTGATTTTGTCACTCAACTAGTTAATCCTTGTTATTGTAAGCGCTACTAAAAATATGTTTCAATCAAGGTAAGAAATCGATTTCTTGAAAAATTAATCAAAGGATGTGTATTTAATGGATCAAGAATCACATGCATCAACTTGGGCTGTGTCTTTAACTAACTTCTTAGACTCCGGCTCAATCGTTGCTGGAGCTTCTGGTTTGACCTTATGGCAAAGACAATTTAACCTTAGCAGCTTTCAAGTAGGGCTTTTAGGTGCTCTTAGTGCAAATGCATTTGGATCGGCTATTGGAGCTATTTTTGGTGGTCATTTATCGGACAAATATGGCAGAAAAATGATTTATACCTACGACATGCTTTTATATATGTTAGGTACTATCATCGTAGTTTTTTCTGTTAATTTTCCTATGTTACTTTTAGGTTTTTTAGTTACAGGAATGGCAGTAGGTGCGGGTGTTCCGGCATCTTGGACTTATATTGGTGAAACTTCAGGTGATGAAAATCGCGCGCATGATATAGGAATATCGCAGTTTTCTTGGTCTATGGGCCCGGTAATTATTTTTGTAGCGGGAACCTTACTAGCACCGATGGGATTAATGGGCAGTAGAATACTCTTTGCTGTATTAACAGTGATAGCTTTTATTGCTTGGCTTTTACAACGAAAGTTACCAGAATCTCAGGATTGGCTTGATCAAAAAAGAAGAGAAAAATTAACTAATACTAAACCACATCCTTATCGTGATTTATTTTCTAGTAAAGTATCTATTTGGAGTTTGCTGTTTCTTTGTGGGGTATATGTTTTTTGGAACTTGGTTGCTGGAGCTATGGGTTTCTTTATGCCTTATGTTTATCAAACTGTCGGCGGACTTTCTAGTTTACAAGCTAATATGCTGCAAGCTGTATTATGGGGTTGCACGGCCCTTTCAGGATATTTTGGTTTTGCACTTTTCGGCGACAAAATTAATCAAAGATTTTTCTTCTTTCTTGGAGCAATCATGGCAGTCCTTGCCTGGATAATATTAACTTATATTGGTTTTGGTTGGGTAGCTTTATGGTCCTTTGTTATTATTTGGGGCTTATCAGCTGGTATAGGTGCTCAAGCTTGGTATGCTCTATGGGCGGTAGAGCTTTTTCCTACAAAATATCGTGCTGGAACACAAGGTATTATGTTTTTCATAGTTCGTGGTACAGCCGGTGTTTGGTCAATCATCTTCCCAATGATTTTAAGTAGTCTAGGCTTCAAAGTAGCTGGTACGGTAATGATCGTCCTTCTTCTGATTTCTCTATTAATCGGGGTAATTTGGACTCCACAAACTAGAGGGAAATCATTAAAACAAATTATTTCTGAACGATATGGATCAGAGCAATAGCTATTAAGGAGGTAGGTCTTTATGACTAACACCTATGTCGCGGTAGACATTGGAGCTTCCAGTGGGCGTTTAATGTTAGGCCAGCTACATGATGGGAAATTACAATTACAAGAAATGCATCGTTTCAAAAATGGTTTTGTCAAAAAAGATGGCCATGATCGTTGGCAAATTGATCATTTAATTGAAGAAATATTCAGGGGATTAGAAAAAATAAAACAAGCTGGTTATTCTAAAATTACTTTAGGCATTGATACTTGGGCTGTGGATTACGTTTTAGTAGGCCAGGATGGAAAAAAACTTCAGGATCCAATTTCTTATCGGGATGACCGTACTTCGAATTCGATTGCGAAACTAACCTCGGATTTACCTAAAGATTATATTTATAAGAAAACTGGTATTCAATTTTTAGATTTTAATACACTTTATCAATTGTTTGAAGAAGATAAGGAATTATTGGCTCAAACGTCGAAAATTATGATGATTCCTGATTATATCGGTTATGTGCTAACTGGTAAGGCAGTTACTGAAGTAACTAACGCCTCTACAACACAAATGTTAAATTTGCGTGAAGGCTTATTTGATCATGATTTATTAAAAAAGGTCAATGTTTATCCTGATCAATTTCCTAAATTAGTGGATGCTGGTACAGTTTTAGGCAATTTATCAACTTCTTGGTATCAAAAATATGATTTACCACAGACAGAGGTCATTACCGTAGCCACCCATGACACAGCTTCAGCTGTGGTGGGAACGCCAGGAATTGGCCAGCATTGGGCTTATTTAAGTTCTGGAACTTGGTCCTTATTAGGAAGCGAGTTAAATGTACCGGAAAATGGCATAGAAGCTTACCGTCATAATTATACGAACGAATGGGGGGCCTATGGGACTTACCGGTTCTTAAAAAATATTATGGGGCTGTGGATTATTCAAAATGTACAAAAAGAATTACCACAAGCTTATAGTTTTGCCGAATTAGTAACTCTGGCGCAAAAAGAAAAACCATTTCAGCAATATATTGATGTCAATGATTCCCGTTTTACGAATCCTGCTAACGGTATGATTAAGGAATTGCAAAGCTACTGTCAAGAAACACAGCAAACAGTTCCACAAACACCCGGTGAGTTGGCAATGGCTGTTTATAGCAATTTATCACTTTATTATGCTAATGAGTTGGAAATATTAGGTGATATTTTAGGATATCCCTTGGATTCTTTGAATATTGTTGGTGGCGGTTCCAATGTTGACTTAATGAATCAATTAACGGCAACACTAGCACAAATAGACGTTTATGCGGGTCCTAGTGAGGCTACTGCTATTGGTAATTTAATTGTTCAAATGATTACTCAAGGGGACATTTTAAATGTTTATCTAGCGCGACGATTGATAATTGATTCTTTTAATATCAAGAAATTTACTCCTAAATCGAATAATTATTCTGAGCAATTTGACCAGTACAAACGTTTTTTGAAGGAGGTGAAATCATGACTGTCAGAATGGCACAATTAATGCATGTTTATCCTGATCAGTATGAAGAATACGAACGGCGGCATAATAACCTGTTTCCTGAGATGAGGCAAGCTCTAAAAGAGGCTGGAGCACATAACTATTCAATATATCTAGATAAAAGAACGGGAAATTTGTTTGCTTATTTAGAAGTAGATGATGTAGATAAATATAATGAAATTTCACAAACTCCGGCCTGCAAAAAATGGTGGGAATATATGGAACCATTAATGGATACTAACCCGGATAATAGTCCAGTAACCATTGATTTACACGAAGTATTTCATTTAGATTAAAGGAGAGATTGTAAATGACCAATGAAAAAAATGTTGAATCTGCATATCAATTAGCGAAAGAACGTTATGCAGAATTAGGCGTTGATACTGATGCCGCCTTAAAAGCTCTAAAGAATGTTAAATTATCTATTCATTGCTGGCAAGGTGATGATATTCACGGATTTTTAAATCCGGAGCAAGAATTAACCGGAGGAATTGGTGTTAGCGGAAATTATCCAGGAATTGCACGGACACCTGATGAATTAACCAGTGATTTACATGAAGCTTTATCCTTAATTCCAGGAAGTCATAAAATTCAGTTGCATACTTTATATGCTGTAACCGACAAGAAAAAAGATTTCAATGAAGTTGGACCGGAAGATTTTAAATATTGGGTAGATTGGGCTAAGCAAGAAAAAATTGGATTAGATATGAATCCTACTTTCTTCTCACATCCTATGGTTAAAGAGAATTTCACTTTAGCTAGTCCAGAAAAATCAGTACGTGATTTTTGGATTGAAGTAGGTAAAAAGTCTCGGGATATTTCAAATTATTTTGGTCAAGAATTAGGTCAGCGCTCCATTAATAATTTCTGGATTCCTGATGGTTTTAAGGATAACCCAATTGATAAAGCTACCCCGCGGCTACGCTTAATTGAATCATTAGATGAAATTTTTGCTAAAAAATATGATGAAAATAATACGATTGAATCAGTTGAAGGAAAACTCTTTGGTACCGGTATTGAATCTTATACTGTGGGTTCACATCTATTTTACAATAACTATGCGATTAGCCGGGGCAAACTCTGGACAATTGATGCTGGTCATTGGCATCCAACTGAAGATGTTTCAGATAAATTCTCAGCATTTTTACCATTTGGTAAAGGTTTAATGCTGCATGTTTCTCGTCCAGTTCGTTGGGACAGTGACCATGTAGTTATTATGGATGAAGCTCTAGTAAGAATCACACAATCATTAGTCCGGGATAATGAATTAGATAAGACCAATATTGGTTTAGATTTCTTTGATGCAACTATTAACCGTGTCAGTGGTTGGGTCGTAGGAGCTCGTGCTACTCAAAAAGCATTATTGCAAGCAATGCTGGCTCCAATTGAAGATTTAAAGAAAGCCGAATTGAATTACGATTATACTACGCGTTTAGCCGTAACTGAAGAATTAAAATCATATCCATTTGGTGCAGTTTGGGATGAATTTTGCTTACAAAACAATGTACCAGTAGGTACTGATTGGCTGGATAATATTCATCAATATGAAAAAGATGTACAGTTTAAACGTAACTAAGCTACATTAAGGAGTTAAATATGGGTAATTTTATTGATTCAAAATATGTAAAAAAAATTTGTGCAATTACTATGGCTTCTTATCAGCATGGATGGGATGAACGTAATGGTGGTAATGTCTCTTTAAGATTGACCGATGCTGATTTGCAAGATTTTAATGATATAAATGAAGTACATCGCGTTTTAGATTTAGGATTTGATGCTCAGAAATTAGCTGGACAATATTTCTTAGTTACAGGAACAGGCCGCTATTTTAGAAATGTCATTGATCAACCTAATCTAGATTTGGGACTAATCAGAATTTCGCAAGATGGGCAAAAAGGCGAATTGATGTGGGGCTTTGAAGATGGAGGTCAGCCAACTTCCGAATTTCCTAGTCATTTAATGTCTCATATTGCTCGTTTACAATTTGATTCCAATCAGCGAGTAGTAATGCATTGTCATCCAACTAATGTAATTGCTCTATCTTTTACGCAAGATTTGGATGAACGCCATTGGTCGCGACTTTTGTGGAAAATGCAGGCAGAATCTTTAGTCGTGTTCCCAGAAGGTGTTGGTTTAATTCCCTATATGACTCCGGGAACTAATGAGATTGGAGAAGCTACTGCTCAAAAAATGAAAGATTATCGCGTTGTAATTTGGCCGCATCATGGTATTTTTGGAGTAGGGACCAGTTTGGATGAAGCTTTTGGTTTAATTGAAACTGTTGAAAAAGCCGCTTTAATTTACTCACAAATTGGAGCCCAAGGTGGCCAAATTAAGCAAGAAATCACGGATGATCAGCTACGCCAATTAGCTAAATCTTTTGGAGTAACAGCTAATCCTCAATTTTTAACGAATAAATAGTTTTTACCTACAAATAGCTGACTATTGTAATAATAGTCAGCTATTTTTATATATAAATTTTGTTATCAGTATTTTTGCCTATCTTTATAATATTTTTAAGAATTAATAGCTAATTAAATTATATGTTATTTAAAAATATGCTATCAGTTTAAAGGATAAACTATCTAAAAATATTATCAATCAGACAATATTCCCTGCAATGGATCATATCTTTATTGATAAATTTGGTTTATTATTTACAATTTTATTTAAACATTCGAAATTAATAAAGATTTAAATTAGTGATAATAGAAAACATTATGAAGTAAATTATAACAATATTTTAGAAAAATTAAGGGAACCTTTTACACTATGTGATAGCGATTGCTAATAAAGTTGAAAAAGATTAAAATTTTATTTATTTGAAAGGATAAGTTATGAAACCTGTTAAAAATACATCGCAATCTTGGAAGGGTAAATGGATTAGTTCTAATCAGGCAATTGTTAGTGAAGAACCGGAATTTACATTAGCGGAAATGTTCTCTGGAAAAACCACAAAACAAAAACCCGTTGATGAACGGTTACATCCAGTTGTTTATTTTAAAAAAATGTTTTCTATTCAAAAACCGGTTAAAAAGGCAAGTCTAGAAATTACTGCCCAGGGAATTTATCTGGCTTATCTTAATGGTAGAAAAACTACAGCAGCAATTTTTACTCCTGATTATACGAATTATCATGACTTTTTACAGTATCAAACTTATGATGTTACGGATAAATTAGTAAATGGGCTTAATAAATTGTGTATTGAAGTAGCAGATGGCTGGTATGCTGGGCGAATTAGTGTTCCAGGTGGAAGTGCTCAATTTGGTAAACAGTTAGCATTATTAGCAGATTTAAATATTACTTATCAAGATAATACTCATGAAATAATTGGCAGTGATAGGTCTTTTAGTACCGGGTCCGGTAAGCACCGTTATGCAGATATTGAAATTGGTGAAAAGCAAGATCTAAGAATCAGTGATGCTTGGCTTAATGATGATCGAAACCTTAATCAGACGGCTATTGAAATAAATGCTAGTTATGCATGTTTAGCTCCGCAAGAAGGGCCTTTAGTAATTGCTCATCAATCGCTTAGAAGTCAAAAAATTTGGTCTGAGGAAAATAGTTTAATTGTTGACTTTGGTCAAGTTTTGGCTGGTAGGGTTCGCTTAACGGCTAAGTTTGAACCAAGCCAACAAATTATTTTGCAACATAGTGAAGTGTTAGATAAAAGTGGTCATTTCTTTAAAAACATTATTGGGCGTAATAAAGATCAAACTGATGTTTTTATTGGTAATGGACAGGTAATGACAGTGGAACCCGACTTTACATTTCATGGTTTTCGTTATGTAAAAATTATTGGTTTATCTCTTAAAAGCATAATTGAAATTGAGGCTGTTCCTATTTATTCAAATATGAGCAATACTGGTTGGATTACGACAGATGATGCTAATATTAATCAACTTTTATCTAATATTAACTGGAGTCAGCGGGGAAACATGTTATCCATTCCAACTGATTGTCCTCAAAGAGAACGTGTAGGTTGGACAGGTGATATGCAGGTGTTTGTATCTGCTTCAACCTTTTTTATGAATACTGAAGATTTCATTCGACGTTGGTTAAAGAATGTTCGTATTGATCAGCGAGATAACGGTGAGATTCTCGATGTTTCGCCATCTACTAAAGATTCCACGAAGAGTGTTGACTTCACCGGTTCATACTCTTCTGCCGGCTGGGGTGATGCTATCGTTATGGTTCCTTGGAGTTTATATCAACATTATGGTCATGTACAAGTTTTACAAGAAAATTATGCGGCAATGAAAAAATGGCTTTCTTTTGCCAAAAAAAGTGCTGCTGGTAACAAATCAGGTGATCGAAAATATTTATGGGATACCAAATTTCACTATGGTGATTGGATGCTCCCTTCTTTAATGTTGGGAGACAATCCTAACCCCATGGCGACTTCGGCGGCTACTAAGAATACTGTTGCTACAGCATTTTTAAAGCATGTAAATGACTTAATGGCCAAAATTAGTGAAATTCTCGGCGAAGATGGAACAAAATATCATAATTATGCCAAAAATGTACAAAGAGCGTTTACTAAGTATTATGTCTCAAGTAATTATCATTTGCAGGAAGATTATCAAGGGTGTTATGTTCTAGCTATTGCATTTGATTTGGTACCAAAAGATATTAAGGCAAAATTAGTAAAGCATTTAGTGGAAAAAATACATGAGAATAATGATCTGTTGGATACGGGCTTTTTAGCTACACCATATCTGCTTGATGTTTTAACTGATAACGGACAAACAAAATTAGCTCAAAAATTATTTTTACAGGATGAATGTCCCTCATGGCTTTACGAAGTAAAATCTGGAGCAACAACTGTCTGGGAATCTTGGGCAGGGATCCAGCCTGATGGAACAGTGGGAGAATTTTCTTTCAATCATTATGCTATGGGATGTGTTTTGGACTGGTTTGTGAGAAAAGTTATTGGCTTAAACCCATTAGCACCTGGTTACAAAAGAATTAAAATTGATCCTCAGATTAGAGTTTGTCGAAAGTTGCAAGCTGCTTATGAATCTGCAAGCGGATTAATTACTATTAAACTTGAGTTTCAGTCTGATCGACGTTTAATGGCTATTAATATTCACAAAGCGGTTACTGCAGATATCTATTTACATTATAGTAATGAACAAGAAAAACATAAATTGCTGGAAAAATATTCTTGGGGCGTTTTAAAGGAGCAGGAGTCTTGTATGATTTGTTCAGTTGGTGCAGGAAATTATCAATTTGAATATTAAATCTGATGAAGTAGTTGAGGTGTTCTTTAAGCAGAAAAATTGCTTTAAAGGTCTTATTGATATATGATATCCTCTAATACAAATTAGATGGTAATGCAAGTGAAGGGGAGATATTTTTGAATTGGGCATTGTTAAAAGATGCCTTGCTAGCTACCGATAAAACTAAGATTATTGAAATCAAATACTGGAAACGGCAGGCAACTACCAAATTTATTCATAACTATTTTCAACAACAACAAATTAAGGCTCGCTGTGTCAATTTTGCTGTTACTGATTTCAATGACCGAACCCTATATATGAATACATTTGCGATTAAAGTCCCCAAGACTAAAAATTGGACTCAAGTTATTGAAGATCTGTCTTTAAATGAAAATGTGGTTCAAGTAAAACATGTTTCTGCTTAATTTTAAAAGAGTTACTCCGCTTTTGTGAGTAACTCTTTTTGATTAAAAATTTGCAGGAATAATAGTTGTCGGAGAAATATCAGATTTTTTCTTGATTAATTGTAATATTTGGATACCGGCTTGTTTTCCCATTTGCCAAGGATGCTGGTTAATCATTTTGGCACCAGGCCATATGGCCGGAACTAATTGGGTATCAGCAAAACCAGAAATTTGAATATTGTTGTCTTTTAATAAACCTAAACTAATTAATTCAGGTAAAAATTCTAAAAGCCAGCGTTCCTTAATTCCAAAAATCAGGGTTTTTTTGCTACTATTTTTTAATATTTGTCTTAATTCTGTGATGATATGGTGATGATCGTAATGATTTTCATCAATTTCGATAAGATTTATTTGTTGATAAACACTTTTTAACCCTGCCAGACGTTGTTGTCTTGTCGAAGCAATCGCAGTGGGAGAAGTTAAAACAATAATATCTTGAAATCCTTGTTGATAAAAATAACGCGCAGCTTTTTGACTAATATCGAAATTATTACTAATAATTTGGGGCCAAGGAGAATAGTCTAAGTTACGATCTAAAGTAATAATAGGCATTTGCCGGCGGACTTCTTCTTTTATGGTGGCAACATCACTGCCTAAGGGTTGTAAAATTAGGCCATCATAAGTACTCAAGCCAACAGAATTAATTAATTTCTTCTCTTTAGCTTGGCTGGAATCAGTGTCCAATAAAGCAGGGATATAACCTTCTGGTTCTAGTACGGAGCAAATTCCTTTAAACAGAGAAGTAGAAAAAGAATCAGCTGCATTAACTACTATAACTGCAATGGTTTTGCTAGTGTTAGTTATCAATTGCCGGGCAGCTGCATTGGGAACATAATTTAATTTATCAATTGCTGCAGCTACTTTTTGCGCTGTAGCAGGAGTCATACGATTTAATTCACCATGTAAATAACGTGAAACTGTGGCGGTAGATACTTGAGCCAAGTGAGCCACATCTTTAATATTAACTGTTTTCGAGACCATTATTTCTCCTTCAAATATATAAGTAACTGGTTACATTTAAAGATGATTATAGCAGATTATCTATAATTTATTAATTGAAATTTTTTAGGTAAAGGTTTACCATATAACTATACAAAACTCTTGAGGAGGATTCTACATGCAAAAAAGTGAAACCATTCAAGCCATCGCTAAATCCGGTGTAGTAGCAGTAGTACGGGGAGACTCTAAAAAACAAGCTTATCAGACAGCAAAAGCCTGTGTAATGGGAGATATTAAAGCTATTGAAATGACTTTTACGGCTCCGGCTGCTGATCAGAACATTACCGAATTGCAGCAGGAATATCAAGCCGATGCGGATGTTGTTATTGGTGCTGGAACCGTTTTAGATGTGACTACTGCCCGGATTGCGATTTTGGCCGGTGCAAAATTTATTGTGAGTCCTGCTTTTGATCAGGCAACAGCATTGTTGTGTAATGAATATCAAATTCCTTACATTCCTGGCTGCATGACTTTAACTGAAATTCAAACAGCTATGAAATATGGTGCTGAGGTCATTAAAGCCTTTCCAGGTAGTGTTTTAGGAACAAAATTTGTACATGCTATTAAAGCACCTTTACCACAAGTTAATATTATGCCTACTGGTGGAGTTAATCTAGAGAATATGAAAGATTGGTTTGCAGCTGGTGTAGTAGCAATAGGAGCTGGGAGTGACTTAACCGGTGCTGCTAAGAATAATGATTTTGCAGCAGTTACTAAAAAAGCTCAAGCTTATCATCAAGAATTATTACGAATTAGAAAAATAGAGGAATAAAATCATGAAAAAAATTGTAACCTTTGGGGAAATGATGCTGCGCTTAAAACCCCAAGAAAATGAACGTATTATTCAATCCAACCAATTTTCGGCTTTATACGGTGGAGCAGAAGCTAATGTGGCTGTTTCTTTATCCTTGTTGGGAGATCATGCGCAATTTGTTTCTAAATTTCCCGATCATGCTGTAGGTCAAGCAGCTTTGGGTACCTTGCGGCGTTATGGCGTCGATACATCACAAGTTCTGCTGGGTGGTCCTCGTTTAGGAATTTATTTCTTTGAAAAAGGAGCTAGTATTCGCAATACGAGTGTTGTTTATGACCGCGCAGGAAGCTCTTTTGCTGTTAGTAAAGCCGCTGAGTATGATTGGGCACAGATTTTAGCTGATGCGGATTATTTTTATTTTTCCGGAATTACACCGGCTATTTCTGCAGAATTAACACAGGCAATATTATCAGCTTGCCAATTTTGCGTTAATCATCAGATTAAAGTCATTTGTGATTTAAATTATCGTGGCAAAATGTGGACTCCACAACAAGCCCAAGCTACAATGAATCAATTAATGCCTTATGTCGATATCTGTCTCGCACATGATGAAGACTTCGAAGCTTCTTTAGGGATTAAAGCCTTTGATGGAGATATGAGCCATGGAATTGAACAAAAGGATGACTTTATTAGTGGCATGAAAGCGATTATAGCTAAATATCCGAATATTAAAACGGTAGCTAGTGTTCTGCGTAATATCTACTCAGTAGAAGATTCACAATGGATGGCTTTGATGATTGATCACGATCAAGTATTTGAAACTCCAATTTATCAAATCCATGTTTGGGAAGGGGTAGCTGCTGGCGATGCTTTTGGGGCTGGATTAATTCATGGACTCGTAAAAAATTATAATCCGCAAGATTGTTTAAACTTTGCGCTGGCTGCTAGCGTTTTAAAACTAACAATTAGTGGCGATTTAAATCTGGTTAATGAAAAAGAAATACTGGAAGTTATGAATAAACAAAACGGTATGCGGATGATGCGTTGATATTACTTAATGTAATAAGTATTCAGTGGCTTATACAACTAATGATTATAAAATATTATATAAGAATTTCTCTGATACTAAGTTATCAGAGATTTTTTACATTATGAATTATTTTGGACAATAATTAGTTGTACTAGAAACACTTGTTTAGGAGAAGAGAACGTAATATGTTACAGTTGAATGAAGAAAGATATGGATTTTATTTATTAGTATTAGAATTATTAAAGGGATAATATGTATTGATATTTTATAACTAGCAGTTGAAATGATTTCAATTAATAAGACCTAACTTAAATTAAGGGGGAAATTTTTTAGAAAGAAGGTGTACTATGAAGACCAAAGCCAAGGAAAAGGTGTTAAAGCAATTAAGGGTAATATGCAGTTCCCAGGGTAAAGTAACAGCTAATCAGTTAGCAAACTCATTAAATTTATCAAGACAAAATATTAATCATTATTTAATTCAATTGGCCCAAGAAGGCCGTATACAAAAAATTAATGGTAGACCAAATTATTGGATAGTCCCAAGTACTCAGCCAGCAAATGATCTAACCCAAAGTTGTTTAAAAAGTGTTATTGGCTACAATGGAAGCTTAAGGTCAGTTATTAATAAATGTATTGCTGGAATAAAATATCCTCCTCAAGGATTAAATATTTTAATTACTGGAAATAGTGGTGTCGGTAAAAGCTATTTGGCTAAAAAGTTATTCGAATATTCTAAAGAAAGTTCTATTATTTCTACAAATGCTCCCTTTGTTGTACTGAATTGTGCTGATTATGCTGATAACCCCGAACTATTATCTGCTACGTTGTTTGGCTATAAAAGAGGGGCATTTACTGGAGCTGATCATGATGTTCAAGGCTTAATTGCTAATGCTAATGAAGGCTATTTATTTTTGGATGAAATACACAGACTGTCATCTGAAAATCAAGAGAAGTTGTTTCTATTTATGGATACTGATAAGTATCGCCCAGTGGGAGAATATAATAAATGGTATACCTCTAAGGTTCGCTTAATAATGGCCACCACTGAGGATCCCCAAAAATATTTTCTTGATACTTTTTTAAGAAGAATACCTATTAGAGTCCAGCTAAAGGATTTTTCTCAACGTCCGCTTACTGAACGTATAGAATTAGTAAGTTCATTGTTTTTAAAAGAAGCTCATAAATTAGAAAAGCAAATTATTATAAGCAGCGAAATAATGAATGCGTTAACATTTAATGAATATTCTGGCAATATAGGTACCTTAAAAAATTTGATTAAAATAAGTTGTGCTCAAGCTTATGCGGCTTGTACAGATAAGCGCTTAGAAATTACAACTGCTGTTTTTCCTGGTAAATTAACTATGCAGAAGACTTTAGATACTTTAGTGATAGATCCTAATCAGAAACAATCGCTATTATCTAATTATAATAAATATAATTATAGTGATCACCTAGAAAATTTATTGCAACAGGTACTCAAAAATGTTGATATCCAAATCATAAAAAACAAATTAGAAAAGTTTTTACTTCTCATCAAAAATGAGAATGATTATAATTTTGAAGATTATCAATCGCGCAATCTTTTACATTTATGGAATAATTATGTTGTAGAAAGATATGGGGTAGTCAATAGCCTATCTACGTTTCAACTTTGCCTTACTTTAAAGAATACAGTTCTTTATTTAAATCAGCAGTTATTAAACAGTGTATATAAAAAAATATGTAAAAAATACTGTCGAACAACTTATATTGTTGAAACATTTTTTAAAAAAATAGCCTTTTTTAATGAAGACAAGGTACTACTTTTGAAAATTGTTACAGCACTGTTGATATCAGACTTTGTTAATGAAAAAATTAATATTAATGGTTTAATAATTGCTCATGGTAAATCAACTGCCAGCAGTATTCAAGAAGTTGTTAATCAATTATGCGGTAATTATATTTACGAGGCTATTGATATGCCTATAAATAGTAGCCTAACTGATGTTGTTGATCAGGTAAAAAAATATCTTCATGATCAGTCATATTTACACGATTTAATTTTAATAATTGATACTGGCTCACTAAATCAAATTTATACACTTTTGAAAAACGAAATTAAAGGCAATTTAATAGTAATCAATAACTTAACGACATCTATTGCACTAGATGTAGGAATAAAAATTAATTCACAACAAAATTTTATTGATATTACCAAAGAATTGAAACCTTATTATCGGATTGATATTAAAAGTTTTGATGGTTTTTCTGATAAAAATAATATTATTATCTCATGTATGTCCGGTCTAGGCATTTCTAAACAGTTAAAGATTATTTTTAAAAAATATCTAAAAAATAATTTTAAAATATATACAATGAAATACACTCAGCTGAAAGAAATGATTGATAAAAATGACAATGACTTTTTTAAAAAAACTGTTTTAATAATTACAACCTCAAATTTACCAACCTCATTTTTGATACCTCATTTTAATATTTATAATATTTTTGATTCTAAAAATAGTAATTTATTTCAAGAAATTTTAGTTAATCAAATCGGGCTCAAAAAATATAATACCCTTATCAAAGAGTTGATTAAATTTTTTTCTATAGAAGGGATCTCGGCTAGATTACATTTATTAAATCCTAAAATTGTTATTAACGATATAGAAACAGTTATTTTGAGATACGAGAATTATTTGGAATATAATTTTCCAGAAAAAACTAGATTAAATTTATATATGCATTTGGCACTAATGCTGGAAAGGTTATTGCTTTCTAATAAAAAGAGTGATTCTGATAAACTGCCTGCAGTGACTGATCAGAAAAAAATAAATTTTTTAAATATCAGCAAAAAGATATTACATCCATTAGAGCTAAAATATAATGTAAGTGTTAGTAATTATGAAATATCTTTACTTTATGAATTAATGTCCTCGTAAAAAGTGTCTAAAAATTAATTTTATTTTTAGACACTTTTTTTATTTACCCTACAGGCTGGGTAAAAGAAGAATTGGCACCATATTTGCTTATAAAAGGTTGAAATCTATTTATTAAGGAGGGATTACTAAATTGGGTAACAAAATCATTGTTGCATCACACGGCAACTTAGCCGAAGGTTTAAAAAATACTGTCGATATGTTTTTGGGACAGGATAGCAATAAAATTATGTACTTATCTTTATATAGTGATGGAAACAATAAAATTAGTACGGACGTTTCTAATGGGCTATCACGTTTAATGCGACAAATTAAAGAAGAGGACTATCTGTTAATCTTTACAGATATATACGGAGGAAGTGTCGATCAAATTTTCTTGAAGGAAACTATGAATATGAAGAATGCTTTTATTATTTGTGGTTTTAATTTGCCTATTGTCTTGGAAGCGGCCTTATCTGAGAAAGACATGAATAGAAGAAATGTGATGGATCTAATTGAACATGGTCGCAAGAATTTAAAATTATCAGAAATTGAAAAAGAAAATACTGATTCTACAGATGATAATGAATTTTTTTAAAGCGAGGTGTAAATATGATTAAGGCTTTAAGAGTTGACGAAAGGTTAGTACACGGCCAAATAACTATGTTATGGACTAAAGAATTAGGAATTAATGGAATTGTTGTCGGGAATGATGCGGTTTCTAAAGATGAACCACAAAAGCAAATTCTGAAAATGGCGGTTCCTGATGGTGTCAAAATTATTATTAAATCTGTCAATGAAATAATTAGATTGCTTAATGATCCCCGAACTAAAAAGATGAAACTTTTAGTTATAGTCTCAACCGTAAGGGATGCTGTTAAGGTTGCTCAGAAGATCCCACATGTTGAATATATGAATATTGGCAATGTCGGCAGAATGAGTGGCAATACTGACCTGAAGCAGATAGCAAAAACTGTTATGTTAACACCAAATGAAATAGAGTCATTGAAAGAATTAATAAAAATGTATCCTCAAACTGCAATCCAAAGTACTCCATATGAAAATAAAGAATTGGCGTCTAAATTAATCTCTTAAATTTTATTTATAGTCTGAAATGGGTGGTGTTATGATGTTTTATCAAGCTCTTGTTGTGGGTCTTTGTGTATGGCTGACAGTTGGTGGATTTGAATTATGCGGTTTTAGTCAATTATATCAGCCTATAGTAGTTGGACCGTTAGTAGGCTTTTTATTAGGTGATATCCAAACTGGATTAAAAATTGGGGCTTCATTACAAGCTATTTTTATGGGGGTAGTGAATATCGGTGGAGCAACATCGGCGGAACCAGGGATGGCAACGGCGCTTTCTACAGCTTTTGCTATCATCTTAGGTGGCGGCCTAGCTACAGCTTTGCCGCTGGCCTTACCATTAGCTGTAATTGGTTTACAAATTAAAAATTTAGAATTTGTAGCTATAATTGGGCCTTTTGCTTCATTATTTGATAAATTTGCTGAAAAGGGTATGGAAAAAGGTATTGTTTTTCTGCATTTTGGTTTATGGGCTTTACAGTGGTTTATCTATTCTTTAGTTCCTTTTTTTGCGGTTTTATTAGGCGCTAATACTGTAAAAACAGCCATTGGTTTAATTCCTAAAGTAATAATGGGTGGATTGACGGTTGCTGGAAATTTACTGCCTGCCGTTGGTATGGCCATGTTATTAAAATCGTTATGGAATAAAAATAATGCTGCTTTCTATTTTTTAGGTTTTATTTTATCAGCTTATTTAAATTTACCATTAATTGCTATTTCTGTTATCGCCTTTGTTATTGCAATTACTATGGGTATTCGCGATTACCAAATTAGTAAATTACAGAATAAAGATAATAAAGAAGTAATGAATGCTAGCGATAATAATGAAAATAATTCTGACGAAGAAGAGGAGGAATTTTTGTCATGAGTGATAAGAAAATAACAACATTGTCTAAAGACGAAAAGAAAATGATTCGCCAAATGTTTTGGCGGTCGTTAACATTGTTTACTTCAGTTACCCCTTCTAAAATGGGAGGTACCGGCTTTGTTTATTCTATGATGCCAGCAATTGATCGTTATTATAAACATGACCAGAAAGGCAAAATAGAAGCATTAAAAAGACATCTTGTTTACTTTAACTGCGCTATTCCACTGTCAACATTTATTATGGGATTAGTTGCATCCATGGAAAAAAGAAATGCGGAAAATTCAGATTTTGATTCTGATTCAGTTAATGCTATTAAGTTGAGCCTGATGGGCCCCTTATCAGGAATAAGTGATCCACTGTTTTGGGGAGTTTGGCGGGTTATTTGTGCTGGTATTGGTATTGGTTTGGCAAAAACTGGTAACGTATTCACACCGATTTTATTTTTAATTATGTTTAATATTCCCACATGGATTGTTAGATACTTTGCTGGTTTCTATGGTTATTCACTGGGGACGACATATCTTCAGAAATTAATTGATAGCGGTTTAATAAATATAGTTACTAAAGCTGCAGAAATCATTGGTGTGTTAATGGTAGGAGCTATGACAAGCCAATTAGTCAAATTTAAAACAGTTTTGTCGATTTCCATGAATGGGCAAAAAATAATGAATTTTCAAAGTGTTTTGAATTCTATTTTTAAAGGTTTGGTGCCAATTTCGTTTACTTTGCTAGTTTTTTGGCTAATGCAAAAGAAAAATTGGGGAGCCAATTTTATGATTATTTCCATTATTATTTTAGGAGTTTTATTAAAGTGGCTTCGGATATGCTGATAAATGGATTAATAAAAAAAGGATATTAATATGAAATTTACAAATGGTCAATTTATAATTTACCCTCAATATGAAATTCAAAATCCTCAGAAAGTATGGCAATATAAGATTCATAAAAAATCTGTAGTTTTATTTACGCCTTTTAAAGTAATAAATGATTTGGGTGATGAAATAAGTAATGGTATGTTTACTATCACAGTGACCTCACCAATTGCCGGAGTTATTGGTGTTAAAATAGTTCATTTTGACACTATCGATAATGGTCCTAATTTTGAATTAAACAAAGAAGATCATGCAGTTAATATTATAAATGAAGATCAGAATATAATTTTTAGTACAGGAGATTTATCTCTGGAAATACCTACTAATAAAGCGTTATCTTTTACATTTAAACATCAAAATACAGTATTGACACAATCTAATTTTCCCTCATTAGCCCTAGTAAAAAATAAGAAAAATGACCAAGAATATATTAGAGAACAATTATCTTTGGATATAGGAGAAGTAGTTTATGGTTTAGGGGAACGCTTTACTTCTCTTATAAAAAATGGACAAACTGTAGATATCTGGAACAAAGATGGAGGAATTAGATCTGATCAGGCTTATAAGAACGTTCCCTTTTATTTAACTAATAAAGGCTATGGTGTTTTTGTAAATCAAACACAGAACGTTTCTTTTGAAATTGCGACCGAGAATGTTGATAAAGTTCAGTTTAGTGTTAACGGTGAATCTTTAGAATATTTTGTTTGTGACGGACCCACACCCAAAGAAGTTTTACAAAAATATACCAATTTGACTGGTAAACCAGCCTTACCTCCAGCTTGGTCCTTTGGTCTATGGCTGTCTACTTCTTCTGCAGTTGAATATAACGAAAAACAAGTTAAATCAATAATTAGTGGGATGAAAAAATATGATATTCCCTTAGATGTAATGCATATTGACAGTGGTTGGCAAAAACGGTCACAATGGTGTACTTTGGAATGGGATCAAGATAATTTTCCCCATTCCCAAAAAATGCTCCAAGAGATTCATAAAAAAGGTATTAAGGTCTGTTTATGGATAAATCCCTATATTGCACAAAGATCTCCTTTATTTAATGAGGCTAAACAAAAGGGATATTTAATAAAAAAAATAGATGGTCAAGTTTGGCAATGGGATCGTTGGCAGGCAGGAATGGGAATTATTGATCTAACCAATCCAGCTGCTGTAAATTGGTTCCAAGATAAGCTTAATCAATTATTAGTAATGGGAGTAGATTGTTTTAAAGTAGATTTTGGAGAACGGATACCCACGAAAGATGTAGTATTTTATGATGGATCCGATCCGCTTAAGGAGCATAATTTTTATGCTTATCAGTATAATAAAGCTGTTTTTGAAATAACCCAAAAAAACAAAGGAGAAGGTCAGGCTGTTATTTTTGCTAGATCGGGAACTGCAGGTTCACAAAAATTCCCTTTACATTGGGCAGGAGACCCAGAAGCAACTTTTAAATCTATGTCAAATGCCTTACGTGGCGGCTTGTCCTTGGCTTTATCTGGTTATAGTTTTTGGAGTCATGATATAGGTGGATTTACAGGAAAGGACTCTTTAGAGCTCTATATTCGTTGGACACAGTTCGGACTTTTGTCATCGCACTCTCGCTATCATGCAGATACAGAATACCGATTTCCATGGCTGTTTGGAGAAAAAGCCATTGAAAATACAAGAAAATTTGTCAAATTAAAGATTTCGCTAATGCCGTATATTTATAGTATGGCAGTATATGCTCACAAATATGGTATTCCGGTCTTAAGGCCATTATTTTTAGAATTTTATAATGATCCTAATACTTTAGGATTGGATAAACAGTATATGTTGGGAAATAAGTTATTAATTGCCCCTATTTTTAATGATCATGGCCGAGTTAATTATTATTTACCAAAAGGAACATGGTTTAATTTATTAACAAAACAGGAATATACAAGTTTAAATGGATCATGGATTGAGGAAAAGTATTCTGATTTGTCTTTGCCGGTAATGGTTCGAGAAAATAGTATCCTGATTACCGGAAGTCACAAGGAAATACATGCTGATTATAATTATTTATTATCACCACAAATAAACATTTTTAATCTCGCCTTTAATCAGCCTATTCAGGAAAAAATTTTTAACTCTTTAGGGACCGATTATGGTGTGGTAACTGCCATTAAAAAAGACAACCAAGTTGTAATTAATACCAAAGGATTAAAGGGAATTTCCGAAGTAAACCTATACGACAACCATAAAAATTACCATTGTTCACACAATAATAATAGTTGTGAAGATTCTATCATTAATCTTTAAAAGTACTCAAGCCTACTAATGAGGTTGACAAATGTTAATAAAATCAAGTTATCAAATAAATCAGAAACAACTGCATAAATTAATATTAAATCAAAGCATGAGACAGTCTCTTTTTATGCTTCAGACTGATTTAGTAGATTTAACGGCTTATCTTCAAGAATTAAGTATGTCCAATCCATTATTTGATGTAAATCCCAGTTTAACAAAACGTGATGTGGAACTATTAGCGATTCCCCAAAATAGTTTAGTACAAGATCAATCCTTATACAGTTATTTACTGGAACAAATTCGTTTTAGTGTTAAAAATAATTCCTTGCGTAGGATCGTGATATACTTAATTGAAAATTTGGATGAACATGGATATTTATTGCTTTCTGATGCAGAAATTTTACAAGAATTATCTATTGATAATAGGACCTTAAAAGAGGCCAAAGATTGCTTGTATGATTTGAAACCTTCCGGTGTAGGTGCTCAGTCGTTCAAAGAATGTTTGATTTTACAATTACAGTCTAAAAAGGCAACCACCTCCAACTTGCTGGCACTCTCTCTTTTAGAAGATTATTTTGCGGATGTAGTTAATCACAACTGGACAAATATTGCTCACAGTCTGAACATTTCAATTAAAAATATTTTGTCAGCTTTTTCCGTTATTCAATCCCTTAAACCGTATCCTTATTGGAATAATTATAAAGCCAATAAGTATCTTATTCCTGAATTAATCATGATTAATAATAAAGGGAAATTATCTCTTCATATTACTCGTAATGGTTATCCACAAATTGTATTTGCCGAAGAAACGTATAATCAATTGAAAAATAATACAGATCAAGAAGTGAAACTATATATTAGAACTAAATATCAGGAATATCAGAATCTCAGAAGAAATTTAAATCACCGTCTCCAAACCATTGCGATGGTTGGACGCTGTATTATATCTTTACAAACTCCCTTTCTTTTGCGAGAGACCCGGGAATTAAAACCTTTGTTATTAAAAGACATTGCTAATAAATTGAATATCAGTATTTCTACTGTTAGTCGAACTATAAATGGCAAATATTTACAAACTGATTTTGGAATGTTTGAACTTAAATACTTTTTTAACAGACAAGCTAGTCCTAATTCTCATCAATCTATTAGTCAAGTACAAACTCAATTACAACAATTGATTAAGCAAGAAGATGCTAATTCTACTTTAAGTGATCAAAAGCTAGTAACTCTATTAGCAAAGCAGAATATTAATCTTTCTCGGCGTACAGTAACTAAATATCGGAATAAATTAGGCATCCCCAATGCTAATCAAAGAAAAAAACTCATTAAAAAATATTGTTAATCAATGGTATTTTAAGCGGATTGTCAGTCAAAATTGTATTTCTCTTAATTGATTATTATCTAGAAAAAGTATTATTTACTTTCTGCTTGACACCGTTTCCAGCAGTATTTATAATATTAAACTGTAATAAGGTGTGTTACTGATACGATCAGGCATTAACCTATCTCTTTATAGACATATTGTAGTGATTATCTTAGAGGAGATAGGTTTTTTATTGTTTTTAATCTGGAGGCTAAGATGATTTTTATTAAAAATTTTAATAATAATGTCGCTCTGGTTAAAGACAAAAATGACAAAGAATGGGTGGTGATTGGCAAGGGAATCGGTTTTGGTAAAAAGCCGGGAGATTTAGTGGATGAGACCAAAATTAGTCGGCGTTTTATAGCTGCTGAAAAAGATAATGTGGAAATGGAAGCTTTAGCGGAAATTGCACCGCAAACTATTGCCATTGCAACAGAAGTTGTCAAATTAGTAGAACCTTTATTAAATGTTAAATTTACTGGTTATCAATATTTGGCGTTGGCAGATCATATTGACTTTGCCTTAAAGCGGTCATCAAAAGGCTTAGATTTAACTGAAGGCACAACGCGCTGGAGCATCAAAAAGTTATTTCCGCGAGAATACGATGCTGCCCAGCAGGCAGTTGCTTTAATTGAAAAAATGGCGCAGACAAAGTTAGCTAGTGGAGAAGTAGTGCTTATTACCTACCATCTTTTAAATTTGGACTCAGATGAAACCGGTTTGCATGAAACTATTAAGATTTCCCAATTAATCGGACAAATTGTGGAAATTGTCCAATATCAATATGGAATTGAATTAGACAGTGATTCATTTAATTTTAATCGTTTTGTTACGCATTTGCGTTCTTTTATGATTCAGCATTTAAAGAAATCTGAAAATCGTAATAATGACTTGGATCCTGCTATTTTGGAATTAATGATTGCCAAATATCCTAAGGCTTATGAAACAGTTGAGCGAATAGATAAGTTTTTACAGCAACAGGCAGGTTGGCAGTTACAACCAGATGATAAGGTCTATTTAACTTTACATATTTGGCGAGTCACGCATCGTCAAATAAATAATAACTAATCAAAATGCGGCGTGTTACTGATACGATCAGGCATTAACCCGTTGATAGTTATAAATCTAGAAGTCTTTTCTAGAGTTATTGCTATTGGCGGGTTTTTATGTTAGGAGGCAAACAATGGATTATAAAAATTTGGCCGAACAGATTTTACAATTGGTAGGTGGAGATGAAAATATTAAGTCTGCCTGGCATTGTGCCACTCGTTTACGCTTCTTATTAAAGGATGAAAAACAGGCACAAACAGAAAAAATTGAGGCCTTGGATGGTGTAATTACAGTAGTTCAAGCTGGTGGTCAATACCAAATTGTAATTGGTAATAATGTATCCCAGGTTTATGATGCTTTAGTAGCTTTAGATGGGCGTTTAGGTGCTGGCGATGATACTGACAAAACGGCAGCGGCGGCGACCACTGAAAAGCAAAAACTGACTTTTAAAGGTGCTTTTGATGCCTTTATCGCGTTTATTTCCGGTTCTTTTACTCCATTTTTGGGAGCCATGGCCGGCGCCGGTATTTTAAAGGGGTTATTAGCACTATTTACAGCGCTGCATTGGATGACGCCCCAGACCGGTGCTTATCAAATTTGGTATGCTGCTGCCGATGGAATTTTCTATTTCTTACCGATTGTACTGGCGTTTACAGCCGCAAAACAACTTAAAGTCAATCAATATGTTACTGTTGCAATTGCGATGGCTTTAGTATATCCCACAATGGTAGCCCTCACTTCTAAACATGCAGCTATTAACTTTTTGGGAATTCCTATTGTTCCGACCACTTATACTAGTACGGTAATTCCCATACTTTTAGTAGTTTGGGTGCAAAAATATTTGGAACCGATCTTTAATAAATTTTGGCATGAATCAGTTCGTAATATTTTATCCCCTTTGTGCGTCTTAATGGTTTTAGTACCTTTAACCTTTATTGTCGTAGGACCGATTAGTTCTGCTATCAGTAATGCCCTGGCAAGTATCGTATTAGCCCTTTACCAAAATGCTCGGATTGTTTCCGGCTTAGTTCTAGGTGCTTTCTGGGAAGTATTTGTTATTTTTGGTGTACACTGGGCTTTTGTTCCGGTAATGATGAATAATTTGTCCAAATGGGGTTATGATCCATTAATGCCGATTTTGTTGGCAGCTGTTTTATCACAAGCCGGAGCCGCTTTAGGAGTCTTTTTAAGAACTAAGAATGACAAAATGAAAGGTTTGGCTGGTTCCAATACTATTACTGCAATTTTTGGTATCACAGAGCCGACAGTTTACGGTATTACTTTAAAGATGAAAAAACCGTTCTATTGTGCTATGGCAGCCGGTGCTATTGGCGGAGCCATTGTTGCTCTTTCCGGTGCTCACGCTAATTCCGTCAGTTTGGCTTCAGTTCTATCCATTCCGACCTTTATCGGTAAAGGCTTGGGACTTTCGATTATTGGCGATTTGGCAGCCTTTATTCTAGGAGCAGTCTTTACCATGTTATGGGGTGGCGTGAATAGCCAACCTGCACTTGCCACTGAGGCCCCAGCTACTGCGCCCAGCACTAAGACTGAAACCAGTAATACGGAAAAGAAATATAACCAAGCTACTAGTCTTAATAGTCCCTTAACTGGTAAGATTGTAGCCTTAAAAGATGTTAAAGATGAAGTATTTTCTTCCGGAGCTATGGGCCAGGGTATTGCCATTGATCCTAGTGTGGGTGAAGTTGTTGCTCCAGCAGCTGCTACTGTGCAAATGGTTTTTCCAACAGGGCATGCGATTGGACTGGTTACTGATACAGGAGCAGAAATTTTAATTCATGTAGGAATGGATACTGTTCAGCTAGATGGAAAAGGCTTTAACACCTTAGTCCAAAAGGGAGACCACGTTACTGCAGGTCAAGTTTTAATTACCTTTGATATTAATATCATTCAACAAGCCGGTTTAGAGATCACCACGCCAATTATTATTACTAATACAAAGAATTATCATCAAGTAAAAACTCTTGCTACAGGTGAAATTAAGCAGAATCAAGCTTTACTGGAATTATCCTAAAATTAATAATTTTTAAGAAAAAATCCGCTTACGAGCGGACTTTTTTGATACTTACACAATTTATTACTGCTTGATAAATTAAAAAAATTTTTGCTTTCTTAGATGAAGTCGGGTAAAATGCATGTTAACTAATTTTAAGGAGGTCCATTCATGGAAAAGCAAGAATTAAACAAATCTTTGTCTTCTAACCAAATGCAAATGATTGCTTTAGGTGGAACAATTGGCGTCGGGTTATTTATGGGGTCAGCTTCAACTATCAAATGGACCGGTCCTTCAGTCTTGTTAGCATACGCCTTAGCGGGAGTTATTTTATATTTAGTTATGCGTGCTTTAGGCGAAATGCTTTATTTGCATCCCATTACGGGATCTTTTGCTGATTTTGCTTCCGAATACGTGCATCCAGCAGCTGGATTTGTAACTGCCTGGAGTAATGTTTTTCAGTGGGCTTTAGTGGGAATTAGTGAAGTTATTGCTGTTGGACAATATCTCCAATTTTGGTGGCCGCATTTTCCCGGCTGGGTGGCTGGAATAGTAGTGGTAGTAACTTTATGTTTAGCCAATTTAGCAACGGTTAAAGCCTATGGTGATTTGGAATCCTGGTTTTCGATTATTAAAGTTATCACGATTATATTCATGATTATCTTAGGTTTGTTGGTCATTATCTTTGGATTGGGGAATCACGGTCATCCTGTAGGTATCAGTAATTTATGGAAACATGGCGGCTTTTTTACTGGCGGCTTTAAGGGCTTTATGTTTTCATTGTCCATTGTCGCAGCTTCCTATCAGGGAATTGAAGTAGTAGGAATTACAGCCGGCGAAGCTGCCAATGCTCAAGAAAGTATTGTGAAATCCATCAAGTCATTAGTAATGCGGATCTTGATTTTTTATATCGGAGCTATTTTTGTAATTGTAGCTATCTATCCTTGGAATCAATTAGGAAGCATTGGCTCTCCTTTTGTCAAAACTTTTGCAAAAGTTGGGATAACCTTTGCTGCTGAAATTATTAATTTTGTTGTTTTGACAGCAGCACTCTCCGGTTGTAATTCCGGTATTTTCAGTGCCAGTCGAATGTTGTATACTTTGGCGCAAAATGGTGATTTACCTAAAGCTTTTACTAAAGTTTCACGCAGAAGAGTACCTTATTGGCCTGTCATTGCCATTTCTGCCGGTATTTTGGTTGGTACGATTTTAAATTATGTTTTGCCTTTATTTACACATTCTGCGGCTAATATTTTTGTTTTAGTTTATAGTTCGAGTGTTTTACCGGGAATGGTTCCGTGGTTTGTTATTTTGATTAGTCATTTGCGTTTTCGTAAACTTCATCAAGAGGAACTAGTTAATCATCCCTTTAAAATGCCGGGAGCTCCTTGGACTAATTGGATTGCTTTAATTGGGTTAGTAATTATTCTGTTATTTATGTTTATTAATCCTGAAACTCAAGCTTCCATTATTGTAGGAGTAATTTTTGAAATATTGTTAATCATTTGTTATTTTGCATTTAGGCCGCGAAGTTTACAGGAGTCTGAAAAATAAGAATTAAAGAGCTGGACCTCGATGAAGTTCAGCTCTTTTATATTGTTGTAAGTAGATTATTGTATAAAAAAATAAGTTTAGTTGAGATTTTTAAAAAAAAATAATATCATAAAACTTGTTTAATCGCCGGAACTAGTAAGTGCTCTAGCAGATCATAACCGGCTTCATTAAAATGTAAGCCATCAGCTTGTAAATATTTTTCCGGCTGCTGCTGCGCTTGCATGGCTTCTAAAAGGTTAATAAAGGGCAGGTGATAGTTTTTAGCCATTTGTTCGGCTGCCAGACCGAATTGGATTTGCCGTGGCCAACTTCTTTCCGGGTGTTTATGGTAATCTACATAAGGTGGAGAAACTAATACTACTTTATTGGCACCAATTTCAGTAATCAGGTGAGCTAGATTATTGGTGAAATATCCCGGTTTCATTTCATGAACGGTTAAAATATCATTGGCACCAAAAAATAAAACCACAATATCTGGATGTAAGGCAATGACATCACGTTGAACGTGGGTCAGAGCATCGCTGGTTTTATGGCCGGGGATCGAACAATTCACTACTTGTGTTTGGGGAAAAGCTGTTTGAATTCGTTGGGTAAAATAATCAGTAACTCGTTCATGTTGCACACCTGCTAAAATGGCATCGCCAAACAGAACTATTTTTTTCATGGGAAACTCCTTTTCAACTATTTTATCATATCATTTGTGAGGAATAATTATGCAAAATTTTATGAATTATAATGAATATTCACGCCAAGAATGGTCCCAATTTCATGGAGAATATTTCAACGAAATTGATGATCATGATTTAGAGAAAATTAAATCAGTTGATGATCAGGTTTCTTTGGCTGATGTCCGCGAAATTTATGTTCCTTTGCGGCATTTACTTCATTTATATCTACATGATTATCAACATTTAACCCGCGCCAAAGCTGATTTTTTGGGTGTCAAACCGCATAAAGTGCCTTTTATTATTGGCATTAGCGGCAGTGTGGCCGTTGGAAAGAGTACAACTGCCCGCTTATTAAAAGTCATGCTGCAAAGAGCTTATCCACATTATAATATTGAGCAAATTACTACGGACGGCTTTTTGTATTCCAATGCGGAATTAAAAAAACGGGGAATCCTAAATGATAAGGGATTTCCCTGGAGTTATGATAATGAGCGCTTGTTATTATTTCTGGAACAGGTTAAGGCTAATCGCGCGCCAGTAGAATATCCGAGTTATTCTCATGAAATTTATGATATTGTGCCTCAAACAACCAACGTAGTTGCAGATCCCGATATTTTAATTATTGAAGGAATCAATGTTTTACAACTACCGGATAATCAGAACATTTATGTGAGCGATTACTTTGACTTTTCGATTTATGTTGATGCTAATCCTAAACTAATTGAGCAATGGTATATTCATCGGTTTGAGGGCTTTTTACAAGCAGAAATTGATCATCCTGATCCTAATAATTATTACTATCAGTTTACCCAACAACCCCGTGCACAAGTTATGAAGTATGCACATCAGGTTTGGCATGATGTGAACTATAAAAATCTTGTCGAATATATTGCACCGACAATTAATCGTGCGGATGTTATTTTGCATAAAACTAAGGGTCACGTAATTAATAAAGTATTACTGAAAAAATATTAACAATGCTGAGTGCGGATGTGAGTAATCATATTTGTTTTAAATTTATTAAAAGCTGTTAAGATAGGGAGTGCTAAAATTTTTAAAAGGGATGAAAAGCATTGACAATCAAATTAGTAGCTATTGATATTGATGATACTTTATTAGATCCGCACCAACAAATAACGGCATTAACCAAAAAAGCAATTACCGCAGCTTTAGATCAGGGAGTTAAAATTGTGCTTTGCTCCGGCCGGCCATTGGCTGGAGTTGAACCGTATATTCAAGAACTGGGAATTAGCGGCCGGCAGCAGTATATTATCACTTATAACGGTAGTATTATTCAAAATGCTGCTGGGGACATTTTACAACAGCACACTTTATCTGCGTCGGACTTTGAGCGATTGGCTCATTTTTGTCAACAAGAACAGGTACATTTTAATGTTTTAGACGATCAGAGTAACATCTATACTCTGGATCATCAGATTAATTATTATACACTTTTGCAGGCTACAGGAATTAAAAGCGGTCTAACCGTATTGACAGAGCAGGATCTGCCTATTAATTTTACCTTGGTAAAGGGAGTTTTAACAGGAACAAAAGAGCAGTTGGACACTATTGAGCCTTTATTAAGACAAAATTTTGGTCATAATTATGCTATTACACGTTCTTTGCCTGTGATGTTAGAAGTAGCCCATTCTTTGGCCACTAAGGGGCGTGCTTTACGGGATTTATCAGGCGAGTTGAATTTATCATTAGATGAAGTAATGGCGATTGGTAATGAGCAAAATGATTATACAATGTTTCAAACTGCCGGAACTGCAGTATTGATGGGAAACGGCAATAATGAAATGAAGGACATGGCAGATTATATTACTGCCGATAATGCTCATGACGGAGTAGCCCAAGCCTTGAATGAATTTGTTTTACACTAGCGGCGCTATACAGTAGGAACTTTTTTTTGTACAATATTATTAAGTCTAATAGAGGAGTGTGAACAGTGAAAATGCAAGTCAAGGCCGACAGCATTATTGTCTTAGATTATGGCAGTCAGTATAATCAGTTAATTACCCGCAGAATTCGTGATCTGGGTATTTATTCTGAATTACTACCCCATACCATTACTGCTGCCAAAATTCGAGAACTAGCTCCTAAGGGTATTATTCTTTCTGGAGGGCCTAATAGTGTTTATGACGCAGATGCTTTAAAAATTGATCCGGATATTTGGCAATTAGGGATTCCAATTTTAGGAATTTGTTATGGTATGCAGTTAATGATGTATGATCTGGGTGGTAAAGTTAAAGCAGCAGGGGCCCCCGAATATGGACATGCCGACATTACAGTCAATGAGCCGCAATCTTTATTATTTGCCGGTTTGCCTGCTCAACAATATGTTTGGATGAGTCATGGAGATCGTGTCACTGCTATTCCGGATGACTTTAAGGCTGTTGCTGGAAGTGCCAATACCTCTTATGCAGTTGTAGAAAATGCCGCAAAGAAATTATACGGTATTCAATTTCATGCTGAAGTGCGTAATACCGAATACGGTTTAGATATTTTGAAAAACTTTGCTTTTAAAATTTGCCATGCTCAGGCTAATTGGAGTATGAATGATTTTATTGACCAACAAATCGAGAATATTCGTCAAACTGTTGGTAACCGAAAAGTTTTGTTAGGTTTGTCTGGCGGTGTTGATTCTTCAGTAGTCGGTGTCTTGCTGCATAAAGCAATCGGCAAACAATTGACTAGTATTTTTGTTGATCATGGGCTTTTGCGTAAAGGTGAAGCTGAGCAGGTAATGGCAAGTTTAGAGGGTAAATTTGGCTTGAATATTATTAAGGTCAATGCCCAAGAACGCTTTTTAAAGAAATTACAAGGTGTCAGCGATCCGGAACAAAAACGTAAGATTATTGGGAATGAATTTATTCAAGTTTTTAATGATGAAGCCCAAAAATTAGATGGGATTGACTTTTTAGCGCAGGGCACTTTATATACTGATGTAATTGAAAGTGGCACTAATACTGCCCAAACAATTAAATCACATCATAATGTGGGCGGCCTGCCTGAGGATATGCATTTTCAATTAATTGAGCCTTTGCGGACTTTATTTAAAGATGAAGTGCGTGAACTGGGTGAAAAATTAGACATGCCTCATGATTTAGTTTGGCGACAGCCTTTTCCAGGCCCGGGCTTAGGTATTCGGGTGATTGGTGAAGTTACTCCCGAAAAATTAAAAATGGTACGGGATAGTGATTACATTTTACGTGAAGAAATAAAAAAGGCCGGTTTAGAAAAATCTATTTGGCAATACTTTACCGTTTTGCCCGGCATGCGCAGTGTGGGCGTCATGGGTGATGGACGAACCTATGACTATACTGTGGGAATTCGGGCAGTAACTTCTATTGACGGAATGACTGCTGATTTTGCTCAGATTCCTTGGGATGTGTTGGCTAAAATTTCTACGCGGATTACCAATGAAGTTGATCATGTTAACCGGGTAGTCTATGATATTACTTCCAAGCCGCCCGCAACGATCGAATGGGAATAAGAGAACGATATAACTTGAATGGTAAACCTTGAGTTATAAGCATTTGAAGGAACAGAAATAACTCTAAAACCATAAAAAAGATAAGTTTGTATGCCAAATGAAAGAAACTCTTAGTATAATTAGTGTACTAGGAGTTTTTGCTTTAAAGGGAGGATATAGATTTGAATAACTTTAATGAATCTTTTTTTATCAATAATTTACATAAAGCATATTTAGATAAAGTCAGTCTTTATCATGTTCCAGATAAAGACTTGACTAGGTTTTCATGGACAGAAAATAAAACAGTTACTATTTATGCCATTAAAGTGTTTGACGATATTGCAAGTGATAAATTTTATACTTTGTATTTTGCAGTTAAGAATAATGATAAGAAAAATAAATTAGTTCAAATGGATTTGATAAACGAAACGAAGAATCCTGACTTTTTTAGAATTTCTTATGGATCACCTAGAGATAAACTCTCATGGTTACATAGTCATAATTTATTGAATGGAGTAATTGATTCAAAAATAATTGGATCTTCTGTAACTTACAGCTACAGGAAAATAGAAAATGGAGTTAACTTTATATGTGATGATTGGGCTCGGAGTTGGGTAGCTAGCGAATATGATGCTACTAGGGCAGTAGAAGAAAAACCAACTCCTGTTCAGCCATTTCCTAAAAATAATCAAAAATTTTTTATTGATAGATATCATTTTGATGATATGCTCACTACCTTGAGTGATAGTCAATTCACTGATGAATTTAATCAATGTCTTTTTGCGTATGAACATGAAAAATGGTTTTTATGTGCTGTTGGTCTAGGAAGTTGTTTGGAACATCTTATGCTAATTATTCTTACAAATTATGATAATAATGGTTATAGAAATGAAAAGGGTGATGGGCTATTTAGAGGATTTCCTAAAAACCCAACAGCTAAAGATTATGTACTGTGGTTTAAGAAAGATCCAATAGCAATTACTTCACGAGAGGCAACATATATTAATTCGTTGTTTACATTAAGAAATTCAGTAGATCATCATAATACAGGAAAAACACAAAAAGAGTCATGTGATTTTTTATTATATGGTATATCTAGTATATACAATGATTACTATGCTAATAGTATTTTGTTTAAGCCAAATAAAAGCCAAAAATTTTGAAAGGGACTTTAAGTTATACAAAACTGAGAGCCTTTTCTACAAAGAATTTGAATAAGTATATATCAAGGAGAAATATTAATGGCAGAGAAACGGCTTCTGAATTTGAAGCAACTAATAAATAGAAATGTTCAGGCAGTAATGCCTCAAGAAGACCAAAAAGAAAACTTTAAAAATATTATAACTGTGTATATTACTAAACTTGAAGGTAATGAAAATCAAAGTGAAGAATTTCAAAAAGGTATTTTTAGAGATTTTCTTGAAGAAGTTATTCCAGACAAACAAATTAATACCAGTGATCGAATTGATTTAGCGATCTATAATGGCAAGTCTAGTGAAAGTAGTGTAGGCGTAATTGTTGAATACAAAAAACTAGACAATAAAGCTGAAATGATTAGTAAAGATAATCTTAATGCCAAGGGATTTAGAGAACTGATTTCATACTACTTAAAAGAACGAATTATTAATAAAAACCTTGAAGTTAAACGTGGAATTGTAACTAATGGTTATGAATTCTTTGTCATCGATTCAAAAGAATTAGAAAAGTACTTTATTAAGAATAAAAAGTTAATTGAAAATTTTAAGAAGTTTGAAAAAAGGCAATTATCAGGGACGACAACAGATTTTCTTTATGATGAGGTTGTAGCTCCAGAGATTGATAAAGCTTTAAACAAAAAGATCAAAATTGGTTACTTTAATTTGCAAGATTATTAAATGAGGAGATTTTCACAGATTCAAATAGTCTTAACAAGAATTTTTATAATGAACTCTTATATATTATGGGATTAGAGGAGCATAAGAAAAGTGGTAATAAGGTTATTGATCGTTTAAAAGAAAATAAGCGTCAATATGCATCCCTCATTGAAAATACTATTGAACAATTAGATATAAAAGATGTTCATGAGAAGGATAGATTTGATATCGCTATTCAATTAGTTGTTGTTTGGGTTAACAGAATTTTATTTCTTAAACTACTAGAGTCTTCATTAGTATCTTTCAATGGCAGCAATGATTATAAATTTTTAAATTATAAGAAGCTTCATACCTTTGATGATATTAATGATTTGTTCTTTGCAGTTATGGCAAAGAGATTAGATTAAAGACATCCAAGAATCAAAGCAGAATATCCTAATGTTCCCTATATGAATTCATCTTTATTTGAAGCTACAGCTTTGGAAAAATCATCTCAAGGAATAACAATTAATGAACTTTGTGAAGGGGATATTGAGGTTTACTCTAAGACAAAATTAAAAGATAATAATGGTAAGAAATTAACTGGAAAGATATCAGTCTTGGATTATTTGTTTAAATTCTTAAGCGCTTATGACTTTACTTCAGCTGTTGAGGCAAAGAGTAAAAAAGAGCAGGATCAATTAATTAATGCTTCAGTTTTAGGACTTATCTTTGAAAAAATTAATGGGTATAAGGATGGGTCCTTCTTTACACCTGGAAAAATTACTATGTATATGGCTAAAAGGGCTGTAAGACAGGCAGTATTAACTAAAGTTAATGAAGTGATGGGATAGAATGATAAAGATATAATTCAGCTAGGAATGCTTACTAGAGACTTTGATTTTTCTATTGAAGATCGGAAGAAGATAAGTAACGCAATTGATAATTTAAAAGTTCTTGATCCTGCTGTTGGATCAGGACATTTTCTTGTTTCCGTTTTAAATGAATTAATTGCTATTAAATCTTCTTTGCGTGTTCTATTTGATAATGAAGGTAACCTATTAAATGACATTCAATGTACTGTAGTAAATGATGAATTAACTGTTCAAACACACACAGGTAATAACTTTTACTATGATGTAAATAAGCCTTCAACTTTAAGAATACAAAAAGCACTGTTCCATCAAAAACAACGCATTATTGAAAATTGTTTATATTGTGTTGATTTAAATCCTAACTCTGTAAATATTTGTCGCTTAAGACTCTAGATAGAACTACTTAAAAATGCATACTATTCAACTAATGAAGACGGGAATAAATATCTTACAACTTTGCCAAATATTAATATTAAGACAGGAGATAGCTTAGTTCATCGTTTTGATTTGGTTGATAAGATTGATATGCGTCACAAAGACTTTAAGCAATACGTTAATTTGGTCAAAGAATATAAAGATACAAGTGATAAAACGGTTAAGGCAGATGTAAATAAAAAAATTACTGATATAAAGACTAGTTTTTTAGATCAATTTAGACCTCCAGAAGCTATTGCTTATGATGAGGCATTAGCTAAATTAACTGAAGCTAGTGGTACAGAATTATTTGATTCAAACTTTGATCCAAAGAAATTCGCAGAGTTAAAGAAAAAACCCGATCAAGCTAAAAAAGTTTATGAAAATAGGCAAGGTGATCCATTTTATAGAAATGCGTTAGAGTGGAGACTTGAATTTCCAGAGGTTTTAGATGATAAAGGAAATTATGTTGGTTTTGATATTGTAATTGCTAATCCTCCTTATATATTTGCTAGAAATCAATCATTTGATGATAAAACTAAAGAGTATTATTTAAGTCATTACGAAGTAGATGAATACCAAGCAAATACGTATACCTATTTATGGAATTAGGCTATAAATTGCTAAAAAATAATGGTACTTTTGCTTATATTGTGCCTAATAATATGCTTACAATTCAGTCTAATCAAAAATACGTAATTTCTTACTGAAAAAATCAGGTAGCTTAGTTATTATCAATTCTTTAGATAAAATTTTTGCAGATGCTAATGTAGATAATTGTCTTGTATTTCTTAAGAAAGAAAAATCTGATGAGGTTACAGTAGGTGAATTAGTTAAAGGAGATTTTCAAACTGTAGGCACTATAAAAAAAGATTTCTTTGGTGAAAATAATCCATTGATTAGTATATCTATGGTTAAATATAAAGACGCAATTAATGCTTATTGGAAAATGAATAATGCTCAGTTAAAAGTAGAAAGTTTATCTAATGTAAAAACTGGGGTAAAAGCATATCAGATTGGAAAAGGAAAACCAGCACAGAAAGGTGCAGATAAAGATGATAGGTTTTTACATAGTAAATCTAAATTAAACAATTTATATTTTCCATATGTTGATGGGAATAATGTGAAACGTTATGAACTAACTTGGAATGGCGAATATATTGAATATAGCGATAGACTTGCTGAGCCAAGAAGATCAACAAATTTTGAAATGCCAAGAATTTTGGTGAGACAGATACCTTCAAAATCAGTTTATTCAATTAATGGTGTCTATTTGGATGCACATGTTATAAATGATTTAAATTCAATGGTTATTGAAGATATAACAGATATAAATCCCTTGGCGCTACTTGGTTTTGTTAATTCTAAACCTATGACATTATGGTTTTTGATGCGGTTTGATAAGTTTCAAAGACGATTGTTTCCTCAATTTAAAGTTAATGAATTAGCAGAATTTCCCATTCCAAAAACAAATAAAGATATACAAAATAAGATAGCTGATAATGTACGTAAGATTCAAGACCTTATTAAGAATAATAAACCGTATAATGAAAATACCATAGTAGATGAGCTAGTTATGACTGCTTATGGGTTAAGTGAAGAAGAAAAAGAATCTGTTAGAAAATTTTAGTTTTAAATATTTATCAAAAAAGGAGAGTTTTACTCGTCTTTTTTATCATAAAAAAATTATGAATACTAAAAAGTGCTGTAAATTACGAAACTTTTACGAGATCAATGATAAAAAATACTATGCTCATATGTGTCCAGATAATGATATTGTCATTGCTTCAAAGATGGAACTCAGTATGAATATTAAGCCTGCTGAAAAGTCACACTTTGAACTGAACGGCAATCAAAATATTTCTGCGAACAGAATTATCGGTATGCAAAAGTATACTAAAAGAAGTAAAAGACCGCTTAAGTATTGGATATAAAAGGACATGTCTTATTCTTAGGGAATAAAGTGACAATGTAATTTGAATGGTAAACCTTGATTTATAAGCATTTGAAGGAACAGAAATAACTCTAAAACCATAAAAAAGATAAGTTTGTATGCCAAATATTAAAAGGAATACATGGTAGAACCTTAGTAATGTCAATGATTGGAAAATAATGATATTTGATTCCAAGGAATATCATGTTTGCCAAAGTATGCCAATTTAAAAAGCTCTTAGTTTAACTAAGGGCTTTTTTATGTGGAAGAATTTAATGTTGAAAATACAGCTGTTTATGATCTGATCCTTACCACTTATTTGAAATTTGAAAACATATTTCTACTAGTTACGTATCATAGTCAGTGTATTACTAGAGGGTATTTTTAATATGCTGATAGAAACTTATGATTTAACAAAAAAATATGGTAAAAAATTAGCCTTAAATGCGGTTAATTTAAAAATCGACAAAGGACAGCTTGTTGCCTATCTAGGTACGAATGGAGCTGGTAAAACCACTACTATCAATCTTTTGACAGGATTATTAAAACCAACTGCAGGTGCAATAACTTATGCCGATAGCCGTAGGATTGGAATTGTATTTCAAAATAGTGTCCTAGATAACAACTTAACAGTCAAAAATAATTTGTATCTAAGAGCAAGAATGTATAAGGACTATTCAAATGAATGGTTGCATCAATTAATCGATTTAATCGGTATTAGAAAATATTTGAAACAAAAATATGGTACTTTATCTGGTGGTCAAAGACGTAGAGTTGATATTGCCAGAGCGTTAATCAATAAACCCAATTTATTATTTTTAGATGAACCTACAGCTGGGTTGGATTTACAGACAAGATTAGTAATTTGGACTCTTTTACAAAAACTACAAAAAGAACAAGGTTTGACCATCTTTTTGACAACACACTATCTTGAAGAAGCAGAAAATGCTGATCAAATGTATATTTTGGAAAATGGGAATATTTTAGCTAGTGGTTCTGCTACCGAAATTGAACAGAAGTATGCATCCACAAAGTTGTTGGTCAATGTAAGGGATATTAAATCATTAAAGACATCTCAAAAATATCAAGTGATTAATCCCAAGCTAATAGAAATTATGTCATTGACAGCTAGTGAAACAATTGATTTCCTCAGTGTTAATCATAATGTAATTACTAATTTTGAATACTATAAAGGCTCAATAAATGATGCCTTTATTAAGATTACAGGAAAGAAGTTGCAGTAAAATGTTTGCTTTGTTACAGAGAAACATCAAAATCTACTTTTCAAATATTTCTGGAGTAATTATGTCTTGTTTAGGGGCATTAATCTCATTCTTTATTTATATTGGTTTCTTACAGAAAAATCTTGCAAGCTCCTGGAGCCATATTTCTAATGCTAATGAAATGTTAGATCTATGGATGATTGCTGGTATAGTAGCAATTGCAGGTATTACAACTTCCTTTCAAGCATTAGGACAATGGGTAAAGGATCAAGAAACTAGAACTATTGATGACATGAAGTTAACTGATGTTTCTGCTTCACAACAATTGTTAGCATATGTTTTATCAGGGGCTATAATCGGTCTAATAATGCAAATTATAGTTTTTATTGTGATGAGCAGTTATTTTACAGCTACTGATCATGTTTCTATTCCTACAAGTGCATATTTACCTGCATTAAGCTATATACTAATTACTTCTATGGCGGCAGCTTCATTAAATGCAATTATAGTTTTCTTTATTCATTCTTCGACTACTTTTAGTAGATTATCTGCTGTGATAAGTGCGGCTTCCGGATTTGCGGTCGCAACTTATATTCCTTATGGGACACTGCCCTCACATGCGCAAACTTTGGTAAAATTAATTCCCAGTAGTTATGAAACCTCAGCTCTAAGAAGTTTATTATTAAACCCAATAATTAAAAATGATTTTTCACCTAACGTGAGAAAATACCTTGTTGCTTATCTAGGTATTTATTTTAAAATTAATGGGTATCAATTAAATCAAATAGATAATGCTTTGATTATGCTAGGGATGACCATAGTTTTAATAATCCTAATAATAGTGTTAACATTTTGGGCTGAGAGAAAGAGAAATAATTAAGGTGAAGGTCGAATTCAAAAAAGATGAATCTTTGCATGATGAAATTAAAGTAGAAGTAAAATCTGCTGAGCAAGATTCAACAATAAATAAGTTATTAGCGTATATCAGTAAATTCGATAAGCAGGAGCGTAGCTTATTGCCTATCAAAACAAGTGATCGAATAGTAACTATTAAAATGAATACTTTGATTAAAATTGAAGTTCAAGCAACTAGTTTAACTTATTACACTACTGAAGAAGTAGTAAAAACCACAGGAAGGTTATATCAAGTTCTTGAAGTTTTAAATGATAATTTTGTTCAAGTATCACGTCACTCAATAATTAATTTAAATTACTTGGAATCAATTGAAAATGGTTTTGCGGGTAATATGATTGTTATGCTAGCTAATAATCTAAAGACAGATGTTACAAGAAAATATTTACCCGAATTAGAAAAGGAATTGGGACTGTAGTATGAGAAAATTTGGTAAGTTTTTAGATTATTTCTTTACAGGAATGGGCTTTGGATCAATTTGTTATCTTTGTGTTTTAACTTTTGCTAATCCCGGAGTACCTCCAACTGCTAAGGGGGTAGTTTCTATTTTCATTCTTTCGGGATTGATTGGAATTTTATCAATGATTTTCAAGACAGACTTACCCTTACTTTCGGCAATAATTATTCATTTTATTGGATCCTTTATTTTGTTTTTAACTATGAGTTTTATTAATAATTGGCTAATCGGTTGGGATTCTATATTTATTTTTATTTTGGTATATATCATAATTTGGTTAATTATTTTGTTAGAGCAAAGACAAACAGTTAATAAATTGAACGCTAAAATTAAGCAACGTAATTTTAATAGAAAAAGTTAAGAAATTATAAAGCATCAAATATTTATTGCATATAATCTTACAAGGGTGTTTAACTATATTAAAGTTTACACAATGATCAGGGATTACTGTATTGTGCCAACGTGTTATAGTGATGTTAGGTAGAGATTGTGTTGGATAAGCAGTAGAACAATGCGATCTTTACTGCGGCTTTTCTGTCGGATAATAAATGATAATTTAACGGTACCCCCGTGGGCGTCCACGCTAGCGGATATTGGTAGTAGCGTGGTCTAAAGTCATTTTCAAAATAAAGGGAAGGAGAAAATTAAACCTTTTTCTTTTCAAATCAAGCTAGAAAATTAAATTGATTATATCTGAAAACAAATGATAGAAAGCAAGTAAAAAAAAATTACTTTAAACATCTTTTTAGACTAGCAAAGTGAAGTGTATTTATCGTTAAATGATATTAGCGTACAGCCGCTCGAGCTTTAAAAGTGTCGCAGACAAATGTGGACAACCACATGAGAACCATTCAGGTTTTAAACTTCCACGTGCTTTATTAACAAAACTAAAAAGAGTTATTTGTACTTATAAATGAATTAATTACTAAAAATGAGTTAATTCAGTGAGGGTATTATAAGTAATAACTACCAACATTATTAGACAAACAAAATAAATTTATGGTACAAAAGGATATTCATTTTACAATGATAAGCGCTTGGTCTTGTACCCGAAGAGCTTGTTGAATTGATTCTAAGTTATTAACTATATAATTGGAGTAAAACGATTCCAAAACAAACAGGCTTAGCTATTGTATTCCGGAAATTATATTGAAACATTATTCTCATTTATGGTAAGGTATTGCTGAAGAGATAACAGAAAATGTCGATATACGTATTGCTCTAAAAACAGCGATTCAATCCAATGGCAATCAAACATTAAAAAGTTCTTCTAAATTCCTGCCAGATTGGGGAATGGTTGACATACACATTGATGTAAAAGTGATTTTTCGTCAATTGTACGCTTAGAGTGGGAATAATTTTTAATGAAGTCTGATTGGTATCAGACTTTTTTTATATTTTGAATTATTTCACAAAAGTAAGGAGTGAAAAAATGATTTCTTTTTTAAATGATTATTCTGAAGGTGCCCATCCGCGAGTTTTACAGCGCTTGATAGATACTAATATGCAGCAGGAAACTGGTTATGGTACGGATACTTTTACGACTGCAGCAACTGCTAAAATTAAAGAAGCTCTGGACTGTCCCCAAGCCAAAATTTGTTTTTTAACTGGTGGTACGCAAACAAATCAAATTGTTATCGGCTCGCTGCTCAAAAGTTATCAAGGAGTTATTGCAGCTGATAGTGGTCATATTAGTTTGCATGAATCTGGTGCGATTGAATTAACAGGGCACAAGGTTTTAACTGTTCCTGGTCAAGATGGGAAAATAGCTGCTCCAACACTGGCTAACTATCTTAAGGATTTTTACGATGATGATAGTCGCCAACAGATGGTTTTTCCGGGAATGGTTTATATTTCTTATCCGAGTGAATATGGTACTTTATATTCAAAACAGGAATTGACTGCTTTAGCAGCAGTTTGCCGAGAATATCATTTACCTTTATATATTGATGGTGCTCGTTTAGGTTATGGTTTAGTGAGTCCGGAAGCGGATTTAACTATTCAAGAACTAGCTCAATTAGCGGATGTTTTATATATTGGTGGGACCAAAATTGGAGCCCTATGTGGGGAAGCAGTAGTTTTTACAAAAAATAATCAGCCTGACTATTTTTATTCTTTTGTCAAGCAGCATGGAGCCTTATTAGCTAAGGGACGGCTGAACAGTTTGCAATTTTTAGAATTATTTACTGATAATTTATATTTTGAGATTAGTCGCCATGCGGTGCAATTAGCTCTCCAGTTAAAACAGGGATTTTTGGATAAAGGTTATCGCTTGTATATAGATTCACCTACTAATCAGCAATTTTTTATCATGGATAATCAAAAAGTACAGGACTTAAGTCAGCAAGTATTATTCACCCGTTGGGGAAAATATGATGAAACACAGACAATTCTCCGTTTTGTAACTTCATGGGCTACTCATGCTGAGGCGGTAGAGCAATTATTGACTTTAATTTAAGTTGAGCAAATGATTAGAATTATAACGGCCGCGACGCACGTGCCGTAAAATTATTAAGATATATTATTTCTCATGGAAATAATATATCTTTTTATTTTATAAATTTTTCTTTGGGCGATAAATTTTGTGAGACTAAAAATATTTTATAACTCCTGATAAAAGAAAATTGCACTAACAAAGACCAGAGAGTAGAATTTAGTTAAATTATTAATAAAGTATCTAACTTTACTTGCAAGAAAGGGGATGAAAACGCTGCAGGATATTGATGCTATTATTGCGAAACAGTGGCCATTATTTACAGAAGATTTAGCCAAACTTATTGCTATTCCCAGCACCCGTGGACCGAGTCAGTCTCATGCTCCTTTTGGTGAGCAGCCGCGCCGTGCTTTAGAGCAAATAGTTGCAATAGCAAAAAGCTATGGATTTCAGACGGGAATTGTTAATGATGCTATGGCTTACGTTCAGTGGGGTGAAGATTCGTCTAACTATTTGGGAGTTGTGGGCCATTTGGATGTGGTTTCGGCTGGTAGTGGTTGGACCAGTGATCCTTTTACTTTAACGCAACGTAATGGTCGTCTTTACGGGCGGGGAGTTTTAGATAATAAAGGTCCCAGCCTGGCTTGTTTATATGCTTTAAAAATACTTCACGAGACACACCTACGACCTCAAAAAACGGTCAGATTGATTTTGGGTTCTGATGAAGAAAGTGGCAGTCAAGATATCAAAATGTATTTACAACAACAACCCGCTCCCGTCTTTGGTTTTACACCGGATTGTAAATACCCTGCGGTATATGGTGAACGCGGGATTGTCAACTACGCTATTACCACCACTATTGATGATGGCAGTTTAAAACAATTAAGTTCTCTAGAAGGTGAGCAAGCGTTGGATCATGTTCCGGATGATATAAAGGTTCTAGTAAATGGACAACCACTTCACATTAGCGGTCGAAGAACCCCTACTAATGCTCCTGAATTGGGAGAAAATGCTTTAACTTTATTGGCTGAAAAAATTTGTCAGCAACATTTAGTTCAAGGTGAGTTAGCAAGCTATTTTTCTTGGTTAGCTAATAGTTTTCATGAACAACATTATGGAGAAGGCTTAGGAATTAATTTTGCAGATGCTGCTAGTGGCAAATTAATTGTTGCTCCTTATTTATTACAAAAGACCAAAACAAATTTGCGCTTAGAAATTGCAATTCGTTATCCGGTTTCTTATCAAGAAGAGGAGGTTACTGCTGGTTTAAAAAAAGCCCTTTTGCCTCATAGTCAACTGCAAATTATTCGTAGTTTAAAAAGTGTCAGGCATGATCCTCATGACCCTAATGTGATAGCTCTTTCACAAGCTTATCAAGAGATTACAGGGCTGGATGCAACTCCCGTGACCACTACCGGTGCTACTTATGCACGTTTTATGCCTAATATTATTGCTTTTGGTCCTTCTTTTCCTGGGCAAAAGGGAATAGCACATAAGCAAGATGAGTGGATGAGTATTCAAGATTTACAATTAAATATTAAAATTTATCTTCAAGCAATTTTAAAATTATGCAAAAGAGAGGAATAAACCAATGACTTGGGCAACCATTGCTACCTGGCGCATGTCCTATGAAGGAGTACAAACAGCCAGCAAAATGTTACAAGAAGGCAAAAGTTCCGGAGATGCTGTAGAAAAATTAATTAATCAAGTTGAAGCTTATCCGTATTATAAATCGGTAGGTTACGGTGGTTTGCCGAATGAAGAAGGAATTGTGGAAATGGATGCGGCGTTTATGGACGGTGATACCTTAGCGCAGGGAGCTGTAGGCGGCATTCAGAATGTTAAACACGCTGTTTCCGTAGCACGTTCTTTAAGTCAACAACATTATAATAGTTTTCGTGTGGGTGCAGGTGCGACCAAATATGCTTTACTCCACGGTTTTGAAATAACAAATATGTTAACTGAGCGCGCCAAAGCACGTTGGCAAAAGCAGTTGCAAGAACAACAAAGCCGCAATCTCTCAGCTTATAATGGCCATGATACAGTGGGCGCTATTACTTTAGATAATAATAATTCCATGGCAGTGGCGACTTCTACTTCGGGACTTTTTATGAAAAAGGCCGGGCGCATCGGTGATTCTCCCTTATCTGGATCGGGCTTTTATGTTGACAGTGAAATTGGCGGAGCCGCTGCTACTGGGCTTGGTGAAGATATTATGAAGGGCTGTCTGTCTTATGAAATTGTCCAGAAAATGGGCGCTGGTCAATCTCCGCAACAAGCCTGTGATCAAGCAGTTTATTCTTTTGTTCATAAATTAAAAAAACGCTATGGTAAAGCGGGCGAATTTTCCTTAATTGCTTTAAACAATAAGGGAGAATGGGGAGTTGCAACCAATGTGGAATTTACTTTTAGCATTGCTAGTGAACAGCAAAAACCCCAGATTTTAATAGCCCATCCCGCCCAGCAGCAAACTACTAAGATTGAACCTGTTACTCAAGACTGGCTGGATGCTTATGAAAAACGGATCAAAGCTCCCCTGGAATAATTATTTTGAAAAAGGAGAAGTGAGATGAAAGTTATTGTCATTTTAGATCAAATTCAATCCGGTCTGGGAGGTAAAGAACATGCAGATACACCTCTCGGTGGTAAAAAAATCGCCATGGGAAGTGCGGCCACTATTGAAAAGGCTTTAGCTCAATCTGACAGTACCATTATAGGAACTTTTTATTGCGGGACGCAGTATTATCAGAATAATCAGGCTTTAGTCCAGCAAAAATTTGCCAAAATGGCAGAAAAAATGAAAGCTGATGTGGTAGTTTTAGGTCCAGCGTATGATTATCATGATTTTGCCCAGATGGCTTGCGAAATTGGAGATTATATCCAACAAAATACCTCACTGCCTGTGTTAATTATGCTGGCTCAAGAGAAAAACGCTGATTTGCTGGCAAAGTACCGCCAGCATTTGCTAATCGTAAAAATGCCGCCCAAAGGTGGCAGCGGCTTAGCTGCGGCCATTGATCATTTAGTGGCCGGCTGTTTACAAGTAGTTCAAAAAGAAGACTTAACAACGTTCAAAAGTAATTATTGTTATTGATAAATCCTAAAGGGGTGGCTGAGAAATGCAGAAACAACTGGAAAAAATTTTAATGCCCGTAGCAGTTAAATTGGGCAACAATGTGGTTTTACGTTCCTTACGCGACGGTTTTATGATCGTGATGCCTTTAATTATGGTAACCTCGTTTTTCTTATTAATAGGTAACTTCCCCATTCCAGGATGGAATGAATTTTGGACTAGTGTTTTAGGTAGTAATTGGAATGAATGGTTTAGTGCCGTTTCGACATCAGTCTTTAGTTTTAGTGGTATTTTATCCTGTATGGGTATTGGCTATGCCTATGGTAAGAATCGCGGATTGCAAGGAATTTATCTAGCTGTAGTTTCCTTGGTTTCTTTTTTAATTTTAACACCCACTGCTATCACAGCCGGTAAAAAGAAAATCGAAGCCGTGCAGACGATGTATTTAGGAGCTAATGGGGTCTTTTTAGGAATTGTGATTGCTATTTTGAGTGTGGAAATTTATCGCTTTGCTTTTAAGCGGCATTGGACAATTAAAATGCCTGCCGGAGTTCCGCCTGCCGTGAGTGAATCTTTTGATGCTTTAATTCCTATAGCTTTAGTTATTTTAGTATTTTTCCTGATTAGAATTATTTTTAGTTTAACCAGTTTTAATACTGCCTATAATTTTATTTATACTTTACTGCAAGCACCGTTGAAAAATGTAGGTAATACTTTGCCTTCAGTTTTGCTGTATAACTTTTTAGCCAGTCTTTTATGGTGTTTGGGTATTAACGGACCAACCATTACGAATTCAGTTTGGTCACCTATTTTCTTTGTTTTGACACAAGATAATTTACATGCTTTTCAACATCATTTACCTTTACCTCACATTTATACACAGCCATTTATTGATATGTTTACTACTTATGGTGGTGGAGGAAGTACATTATCGTTACTAATTGTAATGTTTGCTGTTTGCAAATCTAAAAGAATTCGGGAACTAGGAAAATTGGCAATTATGCCGGGAATTTTTGGTATTAATGAACCAATTATTTTTGGCCTGCCGGTGGTATTAAATCCGATAATTGCGATCCCCTTCATTATCATGCCTACACTCAATACTTTTTTGTCCGGAATGGCCTTTACCTTAAAGCTATTGCCTTATACCAATGGAGTGCAGTTATCTTGGACGACACCACCGATTATTTCCGGGTGGCTGGCTACTGGTAGTTGGAAAGGGTCGGTTTTACAAATTATTGAGATTGTGATTGGAGTGTTTGTTTATTATCCTTTTATTAAAATATTAGACAAACAATACTTAGAAGAAGAACGAAAAGCAGAAGAAAAAAATTTAGAGATTAATTTTGACGAAGTTTAAATCTAATTGCCTTTTAATGGAATGGACGGCCTGAGAATAATAGTTAGTAAAAATTTAATCTGGTTGGGACTTATAGACTCTAAAGCTTAATCAGATTTTTATATACATAAAATTGTCTTTTATAAGTTTATTAAGTTTGTTGTTAATTAAAATTACTAACCGGACTGATTTGGCTTATCCTCCTCAAAAGTGGTGTAACTTAGGCTTAGCAAAGAGTTATTCGTATTGAAGCTTGGGAAACTATTATGGGAAAATAAAATTAATTTAATTTCTTTTATAATTTAAATTTAAGAATTGCCAATAAGTTGTATAATTAAACTAACCTAATATGACACAAGTGAGGTAAATAATGGCAGAAATATCTAAGAAACAATCATTTCACCATCGCAATTTAAAGTTAGTTTTACAACAAATTATTAATTACGCCCCTATTTCTCGGATTGATATTGCGCGTAATCTGAAGATGAATAAGTCTTCTATTACTGCTTTATATAACGAAATCGAACAAAAAGGTTATTTAAAAGAAATTGGAATTGGTAAGGCTTCTAAAGTTGGAGGACGCAAACCAATCCTGGTGGCCTTTAATGAAAAGTATGGTTATACAATTAGTGTTGACTTAGGATATAAACATTTGCATATTATGGCAAATTATCTTAACGGACATGATTTTTATTATCAACGGATTAAAAATCATAATTCTAATATTCATGATATTTTAAAAACCGTCGATAGCCAGATTAATTTAATAGCCCAAAAAGAAAAAACTCAGCATGGTCTATTAGGCATTGCTTTTTCGATTCATGGAATTGTTGATCAAACGCAAATTGTTAATTCTCCGTTTTTGGATATGAAAAATATTGATTTACAAAAACGTTATTTTGAAAAATACCAGGTACCGGTATTATTAGAAAATGAAGCCAATTTAGCAGCCATTTTCGAACATGATTTTAATAATCAAGAAAATAAAGCTAATCTTCTTTGCGTCAGCATTCACAAAGGCATTGGTGCGGGTATAATTTTAAATCAACAGATTTATCGCGGTTATCGAGGAGCTGCCGGGGAAATTGGTCGAATGTTGATCTCTTCTTCTAATCAGACCAAGATAGAAGATGTTTGTTCAGAAGATGCAGTAGTCGAACGGTTAAAATCTTTAAAAAATAATAATAATTTAGAAAGATCAGATTTAGTCAAATTGGCAGCTCAGGGCGACTCAGATGTCCAAACGATTTTACAAGAATTTATTCGTGGAATAGCTAAAATACTTGTCAATGTTTCGGTTTCTTTAGCACCGGAAGAAATTTATTTGAGTTCACCCTTATTGGAAGAATTGCCTGCTTTATTTGCAAAGATCAAGGCCTGTACTGAAAAATTGGGCCTGGTTCCTCGGCTTTATTTAATTGGTAATTCCAATTATGCTACTCTTTTGGGAGCGAGTTCTTTAATTATTCATCATGTTTTACAATTGGATAATTATAATTTGAAATTTCACTATCAATAGCTTTTAAAACAACCAAAAATCCTGAAATAAATTTTATTTCAGGATTTTATTTTAAAAAATATAAGTCTTTGAAATTATTCCTCAATTAAAGCCGGTAGTTGCCCCAAATTGCTAACTTGATAAGTACATAAGTTATCTTGAGGTACGGGAGATTGATGAAGATTAAGCCAGCAACTGTCCAACCCATAATTATGAGCCCCAACAATATCCTCATCGTAAGTATCGCCCACCATGAGGACTCTGCTTTTATCAGAACAACCGATATGTTGGAGAATTTTTGTAAAAAATTCTGGTTGTGGTTTAATCGCACCTAAATTTTCAGAAGTATAAATTCCCTGAAAAAAGGGACCCAGACTTGAATTTTTGATTCTTGGGCTTTGAGTTTCTTGTTTTCCGTTGGAGGCCGTATAAAGTTTCATCTGAGAACTTAATTTCTGACAACAAGATACTGCACCTGCAGTAGGGGTCATTTGCTTTTTTTGCATATTTTGAAATTTCCTATCAAACACCGCTGGTGTTTGCGGACAATCCTGTAAAAAAGGCAAATCAAACCGCTCATTAAATACGGTTTCAACACTAATTTCCTTATTTTCAGCTTGTTGCCAAAGTAAATGATTACGGGCCAGAAAGGCTTCATATTCTTGTTTAGTAGCTTTAAGATTTTGTTCTGCCAATAAACTGGTAAACATTCGTTGCCAAGTATCATCACTTTCTAAAGTTAACAAGGTATCATCAATATCAAATAAAATAATGTCATATTTCATAAGGCTTTTCTCCTTCTTATAATTTTAACATGCCAGTTAAATGCCACAGTGGAATGCAGAGTTCAAAGATTAAAATACATAGTCCAATGTAAATAAAAGAATATTTACGAATATCATGATATGTAACTAAAGAGTCATCAGTGGCCGCCGCTGCAGCATCAATCCCCATTTGATTATAAGACATGTGCCAAGTCTGGGAAATAATTAGAGTTATAAAGAGAATGATAAAGGGACTAATTCCCACTTGAGAACAGGGTTTGGCAAAAAGAGCATAAAAAATACTCATACAAGCCACTTCTGAAACTACAAAAGTGCGCACAATAACTACTAGTAAGCTCAGAATAGGAATAAATAGAAAAATATTATTAACAACCGGTTCTAATACTGGAGCCATACTTTGAGCCAGCCACGTATCGATATTTAAATCAGTTAGTAATTTGGCTGTCGACATAAAACCAGTAATTAGAATTACCATATCCCAGCTAATTTTTCCCCGAAAATCTTTAGTAGATAAAGTACCTTGAATTAAAAATGCACACAAGGCGACGATTCCTACTAAGTATGAGGGGATATGAAAGAGAGGTCCAAAAATCCAAAAAGAGAGGGCAATAATGAGAACCCAGACGGTGAATTTTTCATTACTGCTCATAGGACCCAAGTCTTTGTGAGAAGAGACCGTCGTTAAAACTTGCGAATTTTTGGAATTGTGAAACATACTCAATAAAATAATATAGAATAAACCCGCAATTAAAATAAGCCATAAGATAGTATTGGCTAAATAACTGCCAAAATTAAGATTTTGTTTTTCTAACATCCCAATAATGATAGCTGCCGAGGTTCCCCCGGTACTAAAAGCCAACCCAAAAACATACCCTGAGAGATACATTGCTAGATACAAAGCGATTGCTTCACGGGAAGATTTGTGATAACCATATTCTTGAGCTATAACAACAGCAAAAGAGGCTAATAAAGTCATTTTTGCAGTAACACTGGGAATTAAGGGACTCAAAATAAGCCCGGTAATGAAGATTGCCGTCACCTGACCGTTGATAGTATTGGGAAAAATGGAAAAAGTTTTATTAGTTAAGCGCTTTAAAAGACCGGAATTGGTAACTCCCGCTGAAAAGCCGAAAATCCCAATTAGATTCCAAAAGAAAGTATCGCCAAATAAACTAAAAACTTCCTGAAATTTGCCAACCCCGACAACTACCATTAGCATTAATCCCAGAATAATAATAATGTAATCGGCTACAAAATGAACCATCATTAAAATAATAATAAGCAGAAAAACTCCCAGATAATTCATTGCTGGACGTGTTAATCCGGGAAAAGGTGGTATTATGAAAAAAATGCAGGAGATTAATGATAAAAGTAATCCTCCAACCAATTTAATATTTTTAAATTGTTTAAACCAAGAGCTTAGTATGTTGAGCCATCTCACTTTCGTTTGTGCTTGTGACTAAATTACTTAATTATAGAATAACATATCTTTTACTTTTGAATATTCTAAAAAGAATATTAATTTTTCAGGACCAATAAAAATGGTCAGAGACAAAACTCTACCCCCTAAGTAAAAATTAAGCACTCCGCTTAAGTCGTAAAACGACTGCGGAGTGCTCTTTTGCTGCCAATATTCTGGAAATTACTCAATAAATCCTAGGCTCAACCCTATTTTAGGTTTAAAGCCATTAAGATTCAGCTAATGATTTTGTTGTCGAAATTGAATTAAATTAAAACTTAAATCCCGGGTATGTTGATAGACTTGATGGTAGATTGGGTATAGTTTCTGGTATTTAGTAACATTATCCGCAATAGGATAATAAAATTTTTTAGTTTTGACAAAAACATCAGTACAATCTTGAAAGTTAGCATACCAACCAGCTCCTACAGCTGCGATGATAGTAGCTCCTAAACTAGCGGTCTGTTCATTCATTAGGCTGGCCACCTTTTTGTTAAAAATATCCGCCTGAATTTGCAACCAAAGAGGGCTTTGAGCCCCACCGCCGATAGAAATAACAGTGTCAAAATTATGCTGATTATGTTGATAAATCTGCATAAGATCTTCGAAACTAAAGATAATTCCTTCTAGAATTGACCGTATAAAATCTGCTCGTTTGTGACTACTGTCGAGTCCAATAAAACTTCCACGAATAAATGCATCGGCGTATGGTGCTCTTTCACCAACTAAATAGGGGGTAAAAACTAAACCGTTGGCTCCTACAGGGGATTGTTCTGCTTCTTTGAGCAGTGCGGCAAAACTTTGGTGGCGACAAAAGGTTCTTTGAAACCAATTGAGAGAATCGCCGGCAGCTAAGGTGACTCCCATAGAATAATAAGCATCATTCAAAGCATGATCCTCAAACTGAAGCACCCCTTGATAGTTAGTTTGTGCATCTGGTTCATATTTGAGGACTACACCCGAGGTACCAATACTGGAAAGTACAGATTGCGGCTGCAGCAAGCCGGCACCAACCGCACTAGCAGCATTATCGGCTGCACCAGCATAAACGGGAGTTCCACTTTGCAGACCAGAGATTTGTGCATATTCAGAAGAAATAGTACCGGCTATCTCACTGGAATGTAACAGTGATGGGCAAATGCTCAACGGGATATGGAACTGATCACAAATGGTAGAACTCCATTGTTGTGTATTAATATCGAGCATAACACTTCCGGTAGCATCTGAATAATCAGTTGCTAATTGACCAGTCATTTGGTAGCGCACATAATCTTTGGGTAAGAGAAAAATTTTGACTTGTTGCCAAATTTCTGGTTCATTTTCTTGGACCCAGAGTATTTTGGGAAGAGTAAATCCTTCTAAGGGACGATTGTGGGTAATTTGAATAAAATGTTGCGCCATTTGCTGTTCAATCAGCTGGCATTGTTTAGTAGTACGAGTATCATCCCAGAGAATTGCTGGTCGTAAAACTTCATTATTCTTATTAAGAAGAACTAAACCGTGCATTTGTCCCGAGTAACTAATACCGGCAATTTCAGCGGCAGAAATTTTATCCAATGTTAATAAATTATGAATCGCTTTGGTTGTTGCGTTTACCCAGTCGTCGGGGTTTTGTTCGCTAAATCCGACCTGCGGATGTAGTAATGGATAAGAAGCACTTTCTTGAGCTACAATTTTTCCGTAATAATCTACTCCGGTTACTTTTACAGAACCAGTGCCTATATCAATCCCTAAAACATATTTTTTCATAATTTTACCTATAATTAATAATTAACTTAATGTTTCGATAATATAGTGGTTAATTGTATCTTTAATTTGCTCTAAATGATCAGAATGGGTTGCAGCTCGCAGCTGGGCTTGAGTTTTATCTAAACTATATTTTTCTAAGTCTGTAAAATTAACCGTACCAGCTTCGATTTGAGCACCGATTCCAGAGTTATAAGAATTGTAACGTTCATTTATAATATCTTCAAGTACATGGTCGGCCTTCATTTTTAAAGCTACTCTTAAACCTGCAGCAAAACTGTCCATTCCCACTATATGACCGTAAAATAGATCGTTAGGTTCAAAGGATGACCGCCGCGGCTTGGCATCAAAGTTTAAACCACCATGAGGACCAATCTGACCTTCTTGTACGACTTCATACATAGCAGCGACTGTCTCGTACAAATTAGAAGGATACTCATCAATATCCCAACCAATAAGTTTATCTCCTTGATTAGCATCTAAAGATCCTAATAGTCCGGCAGTACGGGCGACACGAATTTCATGTTGATAACTATGACCAGCTAAATTAGCGTGATTTCCTTCTAGGTTAAGTTTAAAATCTTGATCTAAATTGTATTCTTTCATAAACGCAATCGTAGTCGCAGCATCAAAGTCATATTGATGAGTCGTCGGCTCTTTAGGTTTGGGCTCCAATAGCATTTGTGCTTGAAAACCAATTTCCTTAGCGTAGTCTTTAGCCATCTGGAAAAATCGGGCAGCATGTTCTTGTTCACGTTTCATATCAGTGTTCCACAAAGATTCATAGCCTTCACGACCACCCCAAAAGACATAATTTTCTGCTCCCACACGTTTGCCGATTTCCAAACTGTGTTTTAATTGTGCTGCACTATAAGCGAAAATATCTGCATAGGGCGAAGTAGCTGCTCCCGCTACAAAACGGGGATTATTAAAAAGATTGGAAGTATTCCATAAAACTTTCATTCCTGTAGTCTTTTGATACTCCACGATTTTGTCCACAATTTTATCAAGATTTTGATTAGTTTCTCGTAAAGTATCACCTTCAGGAGCCAAATCACGATCATGAAAGGCAAAGTAATTAACTCCCAGTTTGTCGTAAAATTCAAAGGCTGCATCCACTTTTGCCAGTGCTTGATCCATAGGATCAGAATATTTATCATAAGGGCGAATTGCTGTACCATCGCCAAAAGGATCCACCAGGCGTTGATCAAAAGTATGCCAGTAAGCTACTGAAAAGCGTAACCAATCTTTCATTTTTTTGCCACCAATAATTTCTTCCGGATTATAATATTGAAAGCCTAAATCCGATTTTAGACTTTGGTGCGGTCCGATATATTTGATTTTGTTTACTTGCCAATATGCCATAATTTTCTCCTTTTTAATTGGTTGGTTTTTAATACAAACTTACATTACAAGAGTACATTTCATTCACGCGGGTGTCAACATTTTAATTATTTTATTTATTACGTTGGTATAAAAAGTTATTGTCAGTCACTAATTAATAAGGATACTTTAGAATTTTATAATTTCGGGTATTTAATTATTGACTCTGTTTTAGTGCAATGTTATCATATTTTTAAAGTTAGTTAGTTTTAAAAACAAACGAATAAAATAAAGGAGATTACTATGGAAACCTAATTCTAAAACTTAAATTACCAGCACCCATATATTAGAATTTCATGGATTTCAAATTTGTTAAATAATTATTAAACTAATTATAAATGATTGGATATTGGATGGAAAGTTTTATCTACTTTTAAAAATAATAATCTTTTTCGACAGATGTTTACTATTTTTACTATGGAAATAGGTGAGCTTATTTGTAATGTTAAGCGATTACATTTTTATAATTTTGTCGAGATAACAACAGATTATTTTGTGGATGCTTAATATAGAGAATAAATTTAGTAACAACTTTCATTCTGTACTTTTCATTATTTAAGGAGTGATCAATAAAAAAGCTTAGTCATAGTTTTTTATCATTTAATCTTGATTTTGATAATAAAAAGTTTTAATTACCTTCAAATAGTAATTAATAGCTATTTATTAAACTAAAAATAGGAGATCATAAAAATGACAGTTGTTTTGGCTAGGATTGACCAGCGTTTGATTCATGGCTTGATTGTTAATCAATGGGCCCAGTATTTAAAAATAAAAAGATTTATGGTTATTGATGATGTTATCAGCAAGAATGAAACTATAAAAAATAGTATGCGACTTTCAAAACCAGCGGGAACGGGAATGTCCATAATTGATACGCAAAAGGCTATTACTAATTTTTTGGCTGGAAAATATGATTCTCAAAGGGTTTTTGTTTTAGTAAAAGAACCGGAAACTATTATTAGATTAGTAGACGCAGGTATCAGTATTCCCAAAATTAATTTGGGGATAATTTTTAATGAAGATGGGCGCAAACCTGTTACCAAATTTGTTGCTTTAAATGACAAAGAAAAGAATGATTTACAGATTTTAAATAATAAGGGGATTCCCATCACTATTCAATATGTGCCTAATGATCCGGAAGAAACCTATAAGATATAGTAAGTTAGGGAGTGATTAAACATGCATCTTGTCCAAGATATTTTGATTATTATATTAGCTGGATATATGACCGTTGATCAAGATGGACCAGTTATCATGTCTTGGTTCCCGGTTATTGTCGGAACCATTACCGGTCTAATTATGGGAGATTTGGCGACGGCTTTACAAATAGCGGGAACATTTCAGTTAATGATGTTGGGGGTTGCCGCATTAGGCGGAGCCTCTGCTCCAAACTATGGTTTGGCCACAATTATCGGATCTTTTGTAGCTATTAGAACGGGAACAGGTATTAAATCAGCGATTGCCATTGGAATTCCGGTAGGATTATTGGCTATTCAACTGGAAGTTATTGCTCGTATTATTAACAACTTTTTGGTGCATCATTTAGAAACTCTCAACCAACAGAGTGAATGGAAAAAGATGGAGAGAAGAGCATATCTGGGACCCACGTTATTTTTCTTGCAAACAGCTATTCCTACAGCTTTAATCGTTTTTTCAGGTCCAACAATTGTCAATATTATTTTAAAAGTAATACCTAAATGGGTGACAAATGGATTAACAGTTGCCGGGGGTATGCTACCGGTTGTTGGTATTGCTATGTTACTGCATTATATGCCGATTAAAAAATTTATTCCTTATGCGATTATTGGCTTTGTTTTAGCAGCCTATATGAAAGTTCCTGTCTTGGGTATTGCTTTGATTGGCTTTGCTGCAGGTTATATTTACTTTATGAAAAATAATAAAACCGTTACTCCAAGCGCTAACACGCAAAACATAACTGACGAAGCGGAAGGAGACGACTACGATGAGTAATGAGCAATCTAATACGAATAATTATAAAGTTACCAAAAAAGACTTACGTAAAGCCGCTTGGCGTTGGAATTGGATGACCGTTAATTTATTTAACTATGAAACGCAGGAAGGACCTGCTGTCGCGTGGTCGTTAGCTCCTGTTTTACGTAAAATTTATAAAAATGATGATGAATATAAAGCGGCCTTAGAAAACCATTTTAAATATTTTAATACTACTCCTACTATGGCTAACCTAGTTTTGGGAGCTGTAGTAGCAATGGAAGAAAAAGATGGAATTAAAGCCAAAGATACCGTTCAATCATTTAAAACTAGTATGATGGGTCCTTTAGCCGGTATTGGCGACACCATTTTTTGGGTATTGTGGCCCACTATTATGGGATCAATTTCAGGATATATGGCCTTACAAGGGAATCCTCTCGGAGCAATAGTTTGGTTTATTGTTAATATTCTGTTTTTCATAATGAAATTTTGGTTTTTTGATATCGGTTATACCTCAGGAACAAAGTTAATTGACGGACTGGGAGATCGATTAACTACTTTTACAGAAGCTGCTTCTATCATGGGTTTAACAGTTATTGGATCTTTAGTAGCAACAGTTGTAAAAGTATCTACTCCTTTTGTTTATAAAACGGGACAGGTTAAATTAGCCTTACAAACTGATATTTTAGATAAAATTATGCCTGCTTTACTGCCGGTGTTATTAACTTTACTTGTCTATAAATTATTAGATAGCAAAAAATGGACTCCTACTAGAATTATATTTTTAGTTATCGTTATTGCTATTGCTGGTACATTCTTTGGTTTATTTAAAGCTTAAAAAGGAGAATAACAAACTTGATCGATATTATTAACAATAGAATTGAATTTCATAATAATGGTGAAGTTCTAATCATTGAAGCTTGGGGAAAAAATAGCGTAAGAGTTCGTTCGTTCCCTAATTCTAAAGTTCTTCCTGGTGATGGAGCTTTAAATAATAAGGTTTCACATGAGGCACAGGCCAGTTTAATAAATGATGATGAAGCAAGGCTGATTAATGGTAAGATTGAGGTTTTACTTGATCATAGAAACAGACTCACTTTTAAGAATTCCAAAGGACAAGTGCTTTTAAAAGAATTTGTTCGACAACGAGCAGTTAAAAATGACGACGGAAGTGAGGATATTAATAACGTTACTGTAACAGCAGATTTTAATTCAACTTTGAAATTGGCACCACGAGAATTTAAAGCGAATGTTGGTGGCGATTATGAGTTGTTTTCCCGGTTTGAATCGGGAATTAATGAGCATATATATGGTATGGGACAATATCAGCATCCTTATTTAGATTTAAAATATACTAAATTAGAACTCGCACAACGTAATTCTCAAACCACAGTACCATTTTATTTATCAAGTTTGGGCTATGGCTTTTTATGGAATAATCCGGGTATTGGAACAGTTGATTTTGCTAAAAATATTACTTTATGGCATTTGCCTTCGACTGATAGATTGGATTATTGGGTTACAGCTGGTGACACTCCTCAACAAATAGAACGTCAGTATGCTGACGTGACTGGCAAAGTGCCACAAATGCCACGTAATTTGTTGGGCCTGTGGCAAAGTAAGTTAAGATATCAAACAGATCAAGAAGTACTGCAAGTTGTTGACAAATATAAAGCTAAAAAGATTCCTTTGTCGACCATCGTAATTGATTTTTTCCATTGGCCTTATCAGGGAGACTATTGCTTTGACAGTCAATATTGGAAAAATCCACTGGAATTAAGTAAAAAGCTGAAAAAGTTGGGAGTTACTCCTATAGTTTCAGTATGGCCAACAATTGAAAAGGGTTCTAAAAATTACAATAAATTTCAGGAATTAGGATTATTAGTAAAAGAGCGCCGGGGTGTTAAAGTCGCAATGCAAACGCAATCTGATACTAATTTTATCGATATGACTAATCCTCTGGCCAGAAGAGAAGTTTGGAAATTATTACATGATAATTATCTTGCCAATGGTTATGATACTTTTTGGTTAGACGTGGCAGAACCAGGTTATGCCGTTTATGACTATGATAACTATCATTATTATGAAGGCACCGACCTTTGCTGTGGAAATATTTTTCCAGACAGGTATCTGAAAATGATTTTTAAGGGATTGGTTGATGCAGGACATGATAATGTTGTAACTTTGGTTAGAAGTGCCTGGGCAGGATCACAAAAATATGGTGCTCTTTTGTGGTCGGGGGACATTGATGCTAGTTTTAAAGCTTTAAGAAATCAAGTTAACACTGGCTTAAACGTTGGAATTGCCGGAATCCCGTGGTGGACAACTGATATTGGCGGATTTCATGGCGGTAATCCGAAAGATCCCGATTACCAGGAATTAATGACACGCTGGTTTGAATATGCAACGTTTAGTCCTGTATTAAGAATGCATGGTTTTAGACAACCGCATGATGAGCCCTTAGCTAGTTCAGGTGGTGGAGCCATGGCTTCCGGTGCGGGCAATGAAGTTTGGAGCTACGGATCGAAAACTGAAAATATTTTAGTTAAATATATAAAAATCCGTGAGAATTTAAAAGATTACATTGCGGAGCTGATGGAGCAGGCACATAAATTTGGTGATCCAATAATGAGACCTATTTTTTATCATTTTCCTAATGATAGCAATGCTTGGACAGATAAGGGCGCTAATGAATATCTTTTTGGTGAAGAATTGTTAATTGCGCCTATAATTTATCCACAACAAGTCAAAAGAGAATTATATTTACCAGCTGGTGAAACTTGGTACTGTTTTAATGATTCTCAGATGTATCAAGGAGGTCAGAATATAGTAATTGAGGCTCCTCTAGATCAGATTCCTTTATTCTGCCGGAAGAGATCCAAAGATAAATTTAAGGAACTGATAAAATTATAAACTAATAAAAATGAGTGTAATAATCATTGTGATTTAATTACACTTATTTAATTTAAAATAAAATAAATCTTTCTGGAGATAATATTGATTATGAAAAGAATTATTGTAATAGCTTCACATCATAAATTAGCCTTAGGAATGGCTGACACATTACGCTATATCACAAATACTGATTTAGAAATTATTACTTTGGCAGCTTATTTAGATAATACCCCGGTTAATCAACAAATTGAAAAGATAATGGCTAAAATACCGCAAACAGCAGAAACTTTTATTTTTACTGATATGATGGCGGGGAGTGTCAATCAAGGATTTGAAAAGTATTTAGATCAAGACCACACACATTTAATTACCGGAATGAATCTTCCCTTAATCATGGCAATTGCCTTAGACAGCTCCCCAGAATATTTAACTACAACTGCAATAGAAAACTTAATTAGTGAAGCCCAAGCCTCGATTATTTACGTCAATAATGCAAAGGCCGAGATTGATGAAGACGATGAATAATTATGTTAGGGGAGGTGAATTATAATTAAAACTCTGGCTAAAATTCGAACTGATCAGGTCGTTGTCGTTTATTATCTGAATGATAATCAGAACGTTGAATGGATAATTGTCCCCTCTGATCTGGAAGAAAGCATTGAACTACCTCAAAAAACTAAAGGGGATTCTTTAATCCAGATTAAAATAGCAGGTGATGATTATTCAAAAGGATTTGTGACTGGCAGTAGCATGAGAAACAGTGCTACTGTAAAAGATTTGCAATTTATAGATTTAAAACAAAATGAAAATAAAGACCAGATTAAAGTTCAGGTTCGTTTCAAAGATCAACGTAATTGTTATTATAGTCATCACGCAATAATTGAAAAAAATTGTCCATTAATTGAGACCTATACGACTGTTTCTAATAATAGCAAGGCACAATTAAAAATTGAAATGCTTAGCAGCTTTTCACTTTCTAATTTATCTCCTTTTAATAAACATAATATTTCCAAAAATCTTCTATTAACAAGATTTCGGTCCAAATGGGCTATGGAAGGGTATCCTGAAACTGAACCAATTGAAAAATTTCAATTGGAACCATCTTGGAAGCCTTCAGGAGCTGGGGTCTTAAAATTTGGACAAGTGGGTTCAATGCCTGTGCGAGGTTTCTTCCCAGTGGTTTTTGTTCAAGATGTCGCAAATAATTGTACTTGGGGAATAAAGATTGAAGCCCCTGCATCATGGCAAATCGAGGCTTATCGTTTGGATGAGGATTTGTGCCTTTCAGGAGGAATCGCCGATAGAGATTACGGCTGTTGGACAAAAACTGTTAACCCCGGTGATTCTTACACATCTGATCATGCGTTTTTATCAGTATGTTGCGGTGATTATCAAGACTGTGCCTTTTATTTGAATTCTGATTTAAAAGCAAATCAGACCACTAAAGCGATCCATAATCTACCCTTGGCAATTGAGTATAATGATTTTTGTTTTGATTGGGGCAGACCCACTTACGAACAAATCAATTCACAAATTGCCATAGCTCAAAGATTAGGCGTTAAATATTTTATAATTGATGCAGGATGGTATGGAGGCAAGAACAATTGGGAGATTGCTTTAGGAGATTGGAAGCCCAGTAATCTACTTTTTAAAAATTATTTTCCGAAGGTCGTTAATAATATTAGAAAGGCAGGAATGATTCCTGGAATCTGGTTTGAATTAGAGAATGTAGGCCGTGCCTCAGCGGCGTTTAATCAAAAAGATCATTTATTGCAGAAAGATGGCAGTCCCTTAACTGTTGGTGATAGAAGATTTTGGGATATGAATGATCCTTGGGTGATTAACTATTTAAAAGAAAAAGTTATTAATTTTTTAAGAGACTATAATTTTGGCTATTTAAAGATTGACTATAACGAAAATTTTGGCACTGGTTTTGATTCTCCTGAATCTTGGGGAGCTGCCGCTAGAAAGCAAATTCGAGGCACACAAAATTTTATCGAACTGATACATCAGCAATTGCCTCATCTCATTATTGAAAATTGTGCTTCCGGTGGCCATAGATTGGAGACAACTTTTATGAAATTAACTGATCTCTCCTCCTTTTCTGATTCTCATGAAACTAAAAATATCCCTGTAATTGCGGCTAATTTACATGCTCTGATGTTGCCGGCACAAGAACTGGTTTGGGCGGTTTTACATGCAGAAGATTCGCTGGATGTTATTGACTACACGCTTATTTCTTCTTTTTTGGGCCGTCCGTGTCTTTCAGGAGATTTAACTGCTTTAAGTGAGACTCAAATACAGGAAGTATTAAAGGGACTGAGATTTTATCAAAGTATAAGTCCGATAATTAAGCAGGGCAAATCATTGAGATGTGAACCACCTCTAATGAGTCAGCGTGAGCTTACGGGTAAACAAGTTTTAATAAGATATAGTACAGATTATGAGTCCTGTGTAGTATTTATTCATAATTTTAGTAATTCTGGTGGTTCTAATAGGGGCTCAGTGCGAATTAACCCTGAATACTCTCTTGATTCAATCTTTGGAGATAGCCCAAGTGTCAGTTACAATAAGGGACTTTTAAAATATAATTTTACAGCTAATTATAGAAGTGTCGCACTCAAATTTTTAAAGAAATAACTTAAAATGTTTCTTGCAATGAGTGATGAATAAATTGCTGATAAAAAAAGTATGGTGGTAGTTTTATGGTGTCAGTTAGGGCTTAAAAATCGTTAGAGCTAATTTCAATTAATTGGTTAGCAGTAACCACATTGGATTTAAATAATAAATTAATTATTGACAGTGAAGATTTTTACCAGTATAATCAACCTAACTTAAATAAAAAGAGGAGATTAGTAATGATTAATTCAAGTTTACACTTTAATATTCGTTGGCAAAGCCGGTAACTTGGGTTAATTCCGTTATGGATGCGACCTGAGGTTTCAGTTCGTATTCATGCCGGCTAATCTTAATAATTAAAAGTCTGCATGATCTTGTGAACATGCCGGCTTTTTTCTTTTCTAAAGAGGAGCCTGAAATATTGAGGCTCCTCTTTTTATTTTTTGGAGAGGAGTTAAGGAAATGAAGAGAATGATGACATTTGTGGGAATCTTAATCGCTTTTTTGGCAGTAGCCTTTTTTCAGGAAAGTGGTCCTTTGTCTGCCCAATCTAAGCCTCGTGTCGGAGTGCTAACTTTGATGCACCATCCAGCCTTAGATCAAATTCAAAAAGGTGTAACTGCCGGTTTAGCCGAAAAGGGATATCATAATGGCCAAAATATTCAAATTGATTATCAAAATGCCCAAGGAGATCAGAGCAACTTAAAGACCATGGCCAATAAATTAGTCAATGAACATTCCAATGTGGTAGTCGGCATTACGACACCAGCATCTCAAGCGCTAGCTAATTCTACTAAAAAGATTCCAGTAGTTTTAGGCGCTGTGACTGATCCTAAAGCAGCGGGTTTAGTTCAGAATTTTCAACGTCCGGGAGGAAATATTACCGGAGTTTCGAATCTATCACCAATAGCTGCTCAATTACAATTGATTAAAGAGTTTTTGCCACATTTAAAAACTCTCGGAGTGATTTATACTTCCAGCGATAGTTCTGCTGTAGCCGAACATAAAGTAATTGTACAAAAAGCCCGCCAAATGAAAATTCCGATAAAATCCTATTCTATTTCTAATAGTAATGATTTGAATCAGGTCTCTCAAGAAATGCTGCAACAAGTAGATGCAGTTATGGTACCGGCTGATAATGTGATTGCCGGAGCTATGCAAACGTTGATTAAAAATTCCGACGCCGTAAACAAACCTGTGTTTCCGGCAGTAGATACGATGGTGAAACAAGGCGGAGTGGCTACCTATGGTATTAACCAGTACAAATTAGGCTTAATTGGGGGTCGTTTAACGGCAGCCATTTTACAAGGGAAAAAGCGTCCTGCAACTACTCCAATCCAATATGTTCGCCACGGAGATCCAATAGTAAATGTCAAGCAGGCCCAAAAATTAGGACTCAAAATACCACCGCACTTTTTAAAGGATGCACAAACTAAAGGGGAGGTAATTAAATAATGAATTTAATGGTTTCCGCAATCGGACAAGGATTATTATGGGCATTACTGGGATTAGGTTTATATTTAACTTTTCGTATTTTGAATTTTGCTGATATGACAGTGGAAGGAACTTTTCCTTTAGGCGCCGCCACAGCGGTTACTGCCATTACCCATGGAGTCTCACCGTTAATGGCTACATTTTTAGCCTTTGGAGCTGGAGTTTTGGCTGGCGTAATAACGGGCTTACTTTATACCAAAGGCAAGATCCCCAGTCTCTTAGCCGGAATTTTGGTGATGACAGCAGCTTATTCTATCAATCTTAGAATTATGGGCAAATCAAATATTTCACTTTTAGGTAAAGCCACTTTATTTAATAATCAGTTTTTACAGTCACTACCGCAATATTTTGACAGTGTGCTGATTGGCATAGTGGTTATTATTATCGTAACTGTAATCTTAATTTTCGGTTTAGATACTGAATGGGGACAGGCTTTCATTGCCACCGGTGATAATCCGCAAATGGCTAAAGCTTTAGGAATTCATACGGATAATATGATAATTATGGGATTAGCCATTTCCAACGGTTTAGTAGGAGTTTGTGGCGCTCTGGTAGCTCAAAGTAATGGTTATGCGGATATTAATATGGGAATTGGAACCATTGTAATTGCTTTGGCCTCGATTATTATCGGGGAAGTGGTTTTTGGAGAATTAACTTTGAATCAGCGTTTAGCTGCTGTTACTTTGGGCAGTATTATTTATCGGTTATTATTATTAGCCGTTTTACAATTAGGATTCAATGCTAATGATTTGAACTTGTTATCATCTTTAGTCTTGGCGGCATGTATGATGCTACCTCAATTAGAGAAGCATTTGCGTCTAAAGAATACTTTTTTGAAGGGAGTGCATCATTATGAATAAACCGATTCTGGAATTAAAAGATGTTCAAACCATTGTTAATCAGGGAACCAGCCAAGCTGCAACTATTTTAAAAAAGATTAACCTGCAAATTAATGCCGGTGATTTTATTACTATTGTCGGTACTAATGGTGCAGGAAAGTCGACCTTATTTAATGTTATTAGTGGTCTCTTGCCTGTTAATTCGGGTCAGATATTTCATAATGGCAAAGATGTAACTAAGCTTTCCGAAGAAGAACATACACGGTTTTTAAGTCGAGTTTTTCAGGATCCTAAAATGGGGACAGCACCACGTATGACTGTAGCAGAGAATTTGTTGTTAGCAGCTAAACGCGGTGAAAGAAGGCATTTTTATCCCCGAAATTTAAAAGCACACAAAGCTCATTTTCAGCAGTTGGCCGCCACAATGCATAATGGCTTAGACCAGCATTTAAACACACCCGCCGGAGCATTATCCGGGGGTCAAAGACAAGCTTTAAGCTTTTTGATGGCAGTTTTGAAACGGCCGGATATTATTCTGTTGGATGAACATACAGCGGCGTTAGATCCTCATACTAGTATGGCCTTAATGCAAACCACCAATCAATATATCCAAAAAGAACATTTAACAGCATTAATGATCACTCATCAATTAGAAGATGCTTTAAAATACGGTAATCGGATCTTAGTTCTTAATCAGGGACAGATTCAAGTTGACATGACGGGCAATGCCAGAAAACAATTAACAGCCGAAAAACTATATGATTACTTAGTTGCCAAATAGTGGAATAGTTAACAAGCTGGAATATTGGCTTTTAAGCGCTTGCAATTTATAATGAAAGTATCAATGGTGCGATGCAATTTTGATAATGGCGGTACCAGTAGTAATGTAAGCATTTAAAAGGAGAATAAGTATGGCATATAAAACAATTTATCCTTACAACAATAAAGTTCTCAAAGAATATGAGAACGCTTCGGATGAAGATTTAGAACAAGCATTAAGTGCTGGTCATCAGGTTTATCAGCAATGGCGGACAGAAGATCCCCGTAGCCGCGGAGTTGTTCTTCAAAAAGTTGCTGATTTAATGAAACAAAAGCGAACAGATTTAGCTCAAGCTATGACTTATGATATGGGTAAGCTATTGACTGAGTCTTTAGGCGAAGTAGATTTATGTATTTGGATTGCAGAATATTATGCAGAACATGGTTCCTATTTATTGCAACCGGAACCTTTGGATACTAAAAAAGGACATGGTTATTATTTAAAGCAAGCTACCGGAGTTTTAGTAGCAGTAGAGCCGTGGAATTTTCCGTTATATCAAGTTATGCGGGTTTTCGCACCTAATTATATGGTTGGAAATCCTATTATTCTTAAATCAGCTTCTATTTGCCCAACATCAGTGCAAATGTTTGCAGATTTAGTGCAAGATGCCGGTGCTCCTAAAGGGGCCTTTACTAATTTATTTATTGATTATGATCAGGTGGCTCGTGCTATTGAAGACCCTAGAGTAGCCGGAGTTTGTTTAACAGGATCCGAACGCGCTGGAGCTTCTGTTGCCCAGAGTGCAGGTAAAGCCCTCAAGAAATCAACTTTAGAATTAGGGGGAAATGACGCCTTTATTATTTTGGCTGATGCTGATTGGGATGAATTAAAACAAGTTGTTCCTCAAGCACGTCTGTATAATGCTGGTCAAGTTTGCACTTCTTCAAAACGTTTTATTGTAATGGATAGTATGTATGATCAATTTTTGGAACTGCTGCAGGCTGCCTTTAGTCAAGTAAAGATGGGAGATCCTATGGATAAGGCTACTACTTTGGCACCTTTATCTTCTAAAGGAGCTAAAGAAAAATTACAGTCACAAGTTGATGCAGCCATCGCTGGTGGAGCTCAAGTTTATTATGGCAATCAGCCTGTTGATTTGCCGGGCCAATTCTTCCAGCCGACCATTTTGACTGATATTGCTCATGATAATCCGATATTTAATCAGGAATTATTCGGGCCGGTAGCATCCGTTTACCGTGTTCATGATGAAGCAGAAGCTATCGCTTTAGCTAATGATTCCAGTTATGGATTAGGTGGGACTGTCTTTTCCAGTGATCTGGAGCATGCTAAAAAAGTTGCTGCACAAGTAGAAACCGGAATGTCCTTTATTAATGCGGGCTGGTCTTCTACACCGGATATGCCTTTTGGCGGAGTAAAGAATTCCGGCTATGGTCGTGAACTAAGTGCTCTGGGAATTGAATCATTTATTAATTATCATTTAGTCTTAGAACCATAGGCAAGTTAATCACTGGAATTTGATTAATTGACTTCTTAAATTAAATAAAAACGGCAAAGTAAATTTTACTTTGCCGTTTTTGTTAATGTTTACCATTTTCTAATAATAGTGCCGTTACTTAAAACAAAATAAGCTGCAGCGGGATGAATGTCGTTAGGTAAGTAGAGATTAACTATATATGCTTGCTGGCCATTATAGATTTGCGATCCTGCTGGAACATAAGTGGCACCGTTACCATATTTATTGCCAAAATAATTAGCTAGTACACCAGCAGCTTGTGAGGCATCATTAACAACTGCGCTGGTTGGCGCTTGTTTGGTAACAGAATTATTTGCCGTTGTTTGCGACTGCTCGCTTTTAGTTGGAGCCTGATTTGCAGCTGTATTTTGATTTTGCTGACGATTTTGATTTTGCTGACGGTTTTGATTATTTGCTTGTTCGGCAGTAGTATCGGAAACTTTTGGCTGAGATTCAGTTTGTGGCTGTTGTTGGGCAGTTTTAGCGACATTCTTTTCCTTAGCCTGAGGTTTATGATTCTGATGGCTCTTCTGTACTTTAGTAGTTTTAATTGACGATGTGTCTTTGGCTGGTTTATCGGCTTGTTGATTACAGCCAGCAAGCCCAGCTGATAGACAAATTAAAACAGCAATTTTGTTAATGTTTTTCATAATTTCCTCCTAACATTAAAAATTAATAAATTTATTATCATCTACCTTTATTATGCGCTAAACTGTTCAGAAAACAATTTTAACAGCTTATATTAGTTATTAATTAAGAATTTTTTAAGATTTGCTGAGCTTCAGCTATCTGTTGGCGTACTTGTTGAAAACTAGTTCCACCTAATGATTGTCTTCTTTGGACTGCGATGCGGGCTTGCAGGTCGTGATAAATTTCGGTGTCAATCTCAGGCATAATTTTTTGATATTCTGCTAAAGGTATATCTTGTAAATTCACGCCCGTTTTGAGTCCTTTAAGTACTAGTTTTCCTACTATTGCGTGGGCTTGCCGAAAAGGGATTCCCTTAGCTGCCAAATAATCAGCTAGCTCAGTGGCATTGGAAAAATCATCAGTTGTTGCTTGTTGCATAACTTGTGTCTTCACTTTAGCAGTAGCTATCATTTCAGACATGATTTTTAAGCAGGGTATAATTGTTTTTAAAGTATCAAATGTGCCTTCTTTATCTTCCTGTAGATCTTTATCATAGGCTAGCGGTAAGGCTTTTATAACTGTTAACAAGCTCATCAAGTGACCGAAAACTCTTCCCGATTTTCCTCTGATTAATTCTGCCATATCGGGATTCTTTTTTTGCGGCATAATAGAGCTTCCAGTGGTGTATTGGTCTGATAATTCTAAATAATTAAATTCATAAGACGACCAAAGAATAATTTCTTCACTTAAACGTGATAAATGCAACATTAAAATAGCAGCATTACTAAGAAATTCTAAAACAAAATCACGATCAGATACAGCATCTATCGAATTAGAATAAATTTTTTTAAAACCGAGCTTTTTAGCTGTTTGATGACGATCAATCGGAAAAGTTGTACCCGCCAAAGCTGCTGCTCCTAAGGGAGAAATATCAGTATGCTTTTTGTTAAAATTAAACCGTTCCACGTCGCGTTGAAACATGAAAAAGTAAGCCATTAAATAATGTCCATAAGAGATTGGCTGGGCATGCTGAAGATGTGTATAGCCAGGCATGATAGTTTCTATGTGTTTTTGGGCTTTGGTTACCAGAACATTTTGTAAGTGCTTAATTTCGTGAATGACTTTTGGTAAGCGCTTTTTCAGATACAAATGAAAATCGGTCGCTACTTGATCGTTTCTGCTACGAGCAGTGTGCAATTTTCCCGCTACCGGTCCAATTTCTTTAGCTAGCAAGGCTTCGATGTTCATATGAATATCTTCATTGGCCACTGTAAACTGTAATTGGCCATTTTGTAGTTTCGTTTGTAAATTTTTGAGGCCTGTGATAATTGTGGCGGCGTCTGGTGCTGAAATAATTTTAGTATCCCGCAGCATTTCAACATGAGCTAGGGATCCTTCTAGATCTTCATTGGCCATTAATTGGTCAAAGCCAATAGAAGCACCAAATTCGTCAGCTGCCAAAGAAGAATTTTCTTGGAAACGTCCACCCCAAGGTTTATTAGTTGCCATTTTTAGCCTCCACTAATTTTTGATGGACTTGGGCATAAACCTTACTTGGCAATCCGTATAATTCGATAAATCCCGTAGCAGCTTCCTGATCAAACGCATCTGCATCTGTATAAGTAGCCAAATTTTTGTCATAAAGTGAATTGGCTGATTTACGACCTTCACAAATAACATTTCCTTTCAAAAGGCGAACACGTACAGTACCGTTCACATCTTTTTGGCTTACTTTTAGAAAGGCAAAGAGACTTTTCATCAAAGGAGAAAACCAAAGTCCGTTATAAATTAATTCGGCAATTTCTTTTTCGATGATTGGTTTAAAATGATCTAAGGTTTTGTCTAAAGTAATATCTTCCAAATCTTTATGAGCTTTTAATAAAACGGTGGCGGCCGGGCATTCATAAATTTCTCTGGATTTAATTCCAATGAGACGGTTTTCGACATGGTCGATACGACCAATACCATGTTTACCGGCAATTTTATCTAATTTCATAATTAAATTTGCGAGCGATAAACTTTCACCATTTAGTTGCGTAGGAACACCCTTTAAAAAAGTTAAAGTAATTATTTCCGGTTTTTCTGGTGCGTCGGAAATAGCTACCGTACGATCATACGCATCAGCGGGAGCACTAACCCATGGATCTTCCAAAATTCCACATTCATTAGCCCGTCCCCATAAGTTTTCGTCAATGGAATAAGGACTTTCTTTATTAATGGGAATTTCAATACCATTTTTTTTAGCATAGTCAATTTCTTCTTCTCGAGACCAATGATTTTCACGAATGGGATCTTCGATTTTTAGTTGTGGCGCTAAAGCTCGAATACTGACATCAAAACGTACTTGATCATTTCCCTTGCCGGTACAGCCATGAGCAATAGCTACGGCGTTATATTTATGAGCAACATTGACTAAAGTTTTAACGATTAAGGGACGTGATAGTGCCGAAACTAAAGGATATTCATTCTCATAGTAAGCATTACTTTGTAAGGCCGGAAGACAATAGTCACGTGCAAATTCTTCTTTGGCATCGATTACAATTGAATCAACCGCGCCTATCCGTAATCCCTTTTGCTTAACGAATTCTAAATCCTTACCCTCACCTACATCAATACAACAGGCAATAACATCATAACCTTTATTTTTTAACCAGGCAATTTCAACTGACGTATCTAAACCGCCAGAATATGCTAATACAACTTTTTCTTTTTCCATGATTATTCCTCCTGCCTATTTATTAATGCGCATTATAAGATAATACTATTCCTCTTTGCAAGGCCTAATATAAAATTATTCTCATTTCTTTAAAAAAATCAAATTAATATTATTAAAAAAAGGTTGACATACAGTTATCAATACTTTAAAATTAGAAATTAATTAGACAAGGTTAAGGAGAAAGGCAATGATTAATTCATATTTATTACAATTAAATATTCGCCTGCGAAGCCGGTAATACTCGGGTTGATCCGTATGGATGCGACCTGAGACGTCAGATCGTGTCCATGCCGACTTCTAACTCCAGCAATAACTAAGTCTGCATGGGTTCTCTCAGATGCAGGCTTTTTCTTTGTTCAATTGAGGAGCCTCATTATGGGGGTTCCTCTTTTTATTTTCTGGAAAGATGAGGTATTTTATGAAAAAACTACTGTATGACAAATGGATTTGTAGATTGTAATTAGAGAAAAGGAGTAGAACAAATGAAAAAATTGGGGCACTGGCTAACAGTAATCTTAATAACAATTTTATTTATTGGTAATATTGGTACTTTGGGAGTTCAGGCAGCGGATAACAATACGCCGACAAATGATGAATATTTACAAAAGGTAAAAAATAAGGGTACCTTGGTTATGGGTACCAGTCCGGATTTTCCCCCTTATGAATTTATTGCTCATGGAAAATCTAAAATTGTTGGAATGGATGTTGCAATTGCACAAAAGATTGCTCAAGATATGGGCGTTAAATTGGTAATCAAATCAATGGACTTTGATTCTTTACTGGTAGCTTTACAAACCGGTAAAGTGGATATGGTAATGGCCGGAATGAGTAAAACAGCCAAAAGAGCTAAAAGTGTTGATTTTAGTAATATTTATTTTCATGGTGGCATGGATTTAGTTATTAATAAAGCCGATAAGAACAAATTTACTAGTTATAAAGCCCTAACAGGACAAGCCGTAGGGGCGCAAACAGGATCTATTCAGTATAATTGGGTGAAAAAAGATGTCAAAAAAGTTCAGCTCAAAGGTATGGATAAAATTACTGATTTAATGTTAGCTTTACAAACCCATAAAGTAGCCGCAGTAGTTTTGGATCAAGCCTCTGCAGAAGCTTATGCTAATAATACCAAGGGTTTAATGGCGATTGATGCCGGCTTTAATGTCAAAGTTCCCGGAACGGCTATTGCTTTTCCTAAAGGAGCTCAGTCTTTAGTTAATGCAGCTAATACATCTATTGCTGACATTAAGTCGAAGGATCTTATTAATAAAAAATATCTACCTGAGGCCGGCAAATATATGGTCAGCGGCAGTTTTAAAGCCCAAAAAGGAAAGCAGGCACAAAAAAAGTCTAAGGCTAATAACTCTATGTGGGCTTATAAAGATTTCTTTGCCGCTGGTTTAGGTTATACAATCCTTATTTCTGCAATTTCGGTTGTTTTTGGATTTTTACTGGGAGTAATTTTATCTTTAATGCGGTTAAGTCATAATAAGTTTGCTCAAGTAGTTGCTACCAGTTATATCGAGTTTGTGCGGGGCACGCCTTTGATGGTTCAATTGTTGTTTGTTTATTTTGGTTTAGGTTTAATTGTTAATATCCCGTCATTACTTTCAGGAATAATTGCAGTCTCCCTAAATTCCGCTGCCTATGTTGCTGAAGTTATTCGTTCCGGTATTAATTCTATCCCTGTTGGACAAACTGAAGCCTCGCGTTCATTAGGAATGTCACGTTCAATGACAATGAAATATATTATTTTACCGCAAGCGATGAAAAATATCTGGCCGGCTCTTGGAAACGAGTTTGTGTCACTAATTAAGGAGAGTTCAATTGTCTCTGTGATCGGTGTTAAAGATTTAATTTATCAATCTAAGATTGTACAGTCTGATACTTATCGGGGAGTTATGCCACTAGTCGTTACTATGGTTTTATATTTCATTATTACTTTTGGAATTTCACGGTTAATGAAACATTTTGAAGGGAAGATGTCACATGAATAAGGAAACAGGAGCACAACAACCAGTTATTGCAGTTAAGCATTTGAAAAAAATTTTTGGTGAGAACGAAGTTTTAAAAGATATTAATGAAGAAGTTTATGATGGACAGGTGATTTGTTTAATTGGACCGTCCGGTGCAGGGAAAAGTACCTTTTTACGGTGTTTAAACTTATTGGACAAGCCGAGTGCCGGTCAAGTGTTTTTTGAAGGTGACGAATTGACAGCACTGGATGATCAGCATTTGGATCAATTACGTCAACAGATGGGAATGGTATTTCAAAGCTTTAATCTTTTTCCTCATAAAAATGTGCTGGAAAATTTAAAATTGGCACCGATGAAAGTTAAGGGAACTTCTGAACAAGAAGCAACGCAGTTAGCCAATAAATTATTAAAGCAAGTAGGATTGGCAGATAAAGCAGAAGCCTTTCCGGATAATCTTTCTGGCGGTCAACAACAAAGAGTGGCAATCGCGCGGGCTTTGGCCATGAATCCGAAAGTGATGCTTTTTGATGAACCAACTTCTGCTCTGGATCCAGAAATGGTCGGAGAAGTGCTTAAAGTTATGCAGGATTTGGCTACTGCCGGAATGACAATGGTGGTAGTAACCCATGAAATGGGCTTCGCCAAAAATGTGGCTGATCAGGTTTGGTTTATGGCTGATGGTTATATTCAAGAAAGCAATACACCGCAAGAATTTTTTGCTCATCCCAAGACTGCTCGGGCTCAAGACTTTTTATCGAAAATTTTAGAAGCATAGGAGACATAAATGGAAAAAGAAGCTGCTTTAAAAATTCTATCCGATTTAATTGCTATTCCTTCTGTTAATGGACAAGAAGCACTAGTAGCAGACTATTTAACTACTTTATTCCATAAGTATCCTGTGCAAATTGAACGAGTAAATTATGCTCCCAAACGGGATAATTTAGTAGTAACTATCGGTAATCACGGACCGTTATTAGGATTTTCAGGACATGAAGATGTGGTAGATGCAGGCGCAATAGCTGATTGGGATCATCCACCTTTTCAAGCTACGATGCAAAACGGCCGTCTTTATGGTCGGGGGGCAAGTGATATGAAATCCGGCTTGGCGGCAATGGTTGTGGCCATGCTGGATCTTTTGGAAAGTGGCAAGCCCTTGGCGGGTCGTCTGCGACTTTTAGCTTCAGTTGGTGAAGAAACTGGGGAGTATGGTGCTGCCCAGCTTACTCAAGCCGGTTATGCAGATGATTTACAAGGCTTGGTAATTGGTGAGCCGACAGATTTGCAGGTTCGCATTAGTCATAAAGGAGTTATTGACTATAAGTTAGAGTCCAATGGAAAAAGTGTTCATTCTTCACAACCAGAACTAGGAAAAAACGCAATCCTGCCTTTAATAGATTTTATTCAAAAAACACAGACAGTTTTAGCTCAAGATGATCAGATAGATCCGACTTTAGGAGCTTTAACTCATGTTATTAGCCAAATTCAAGGCGGTTCGCAAATTAATACGGTTCCTGCGCATGCTTGGATGACTGGTAATATCCGCACCATTCCGGCCTACCCCAACGAAATGGTCATGCAGCAGCTAAATGAGATTGTTGCCCAGCTGAATCAGCAAGGGGCCCAGTTATCTTTGACTTATAGTTATCCGGAACCTCCTTTGCCGACACAAGCTAATACTGCTTTGGCACAATTGGCACTTCAAGTTTTGCAACAACAATTTAATTTAAATAGTCAATTGACCGTAGGAACAGGTGCGACTGATGCCTCTGAATATTATCATGTTCCGAATCTTCCTATTATAATATTAGGTCCTGCGGACGGTGTTAGTGATCATCAACCTAATGAATTTGTAAGTATTGATAAGTATTTACGCGGTTGTCAGTTTTATCGAACTTTTGCAGAAAACTTTTGGCAGAGATTTTCATAATTATTATAATTTAATGATTATCTGAGTTATAAATTTGTCTATATTATTACAATTTGATGTTATAATGTGAATGAATATTAGAGATCTATTTAGAATAATATTTTAAATTAATATAAAGTAATTCTAATTTTGGTTAATTATTATAAGGCGATCACATTTTGGGTTAATAAATTTATTAAATTGTGATGATAATTTCAAAGAGGCTGAGTATAATGAAGAAATTTGTGAAAATTCATCATTTCTTAATACGATCATTATCAGCTGGACAAAAATTTATATCTTTATTATTAAATTATAAAGTATTAAGTGTGCAGTTAGGTATTTTTCTGGGTTTATTGTTAATAAACTCAAATTATTCTGCTTGCTTAAATATTAAGGCCGCCACTACTAGCACTTTAGAAGAAGTGATTAATCCTTCATATTTAGATATTAATAATGGTACGGGATCAGTACAAGTTGAGTTGCCGATAAAACAAGTAAATACAACTTCAGAGATACAAGTATCAGCTGCTCCCCAATTGCAACAGCCAAATATAAGCCCGCTCCTTCAAGTAATCACCGTTCCCCCTTTATTACGTTCAAATTCTGATTATGAAAAAACAGGGACAGATCAACCAACTAGTGGACCAGGATGGAGTTTTAAATTTGAAAAGGGTACTTTAACTTTGAACAGTGGTTTAGCTGAACCAAAGACAAAACAAAATCAAGACGGTAGTTGGACAACCATATGGCCATGGGATAACTTACGAACACAGGTTAAAAGTGTTGATATTCAAAGTGAGATTAAAGTAACAAATACTTCGAGCATGTTTGCTCAAATGCCTCAATTATCAAGCATTAGTGGATTAAATAATTTTACTGATAAAATTGAGTATATGAATGCTATGTTTGCTGGTGATAGTTCATTAACTTCTATTGATGCCAGTCAGTTGAAATTAGACAGCGTAATACAATGTGCTTATATGTTTGATGGTTGCGAACAATTAAAAAGCTTAGATGTTTCTAATTGGAATGTAGGGAATGTTAAAAATTTTTCGAGCATGTTTGCAGGTTGCACAAATCTAACATCTATTAAGGGTTTAGATGGATGGAATACTGGTGCTTCTACTGATATGGCTTCCATGTTTGCTTATGATGTAAATCTTACAAGTTTGAATCTTGCAAACTCTGATAAAGGTACATCTTTTAATACATCTAATGTGACAACATTTAATGCGATGTTTGCAGGTTGCACAAATTTAACATCTATTACTGGTATAAGTAATTGGAAAAATAGCAAAGCTACTGATATGTCTTCTATGTTTGCTTATGATACAGCGCTTGAAACATTGGATCTTTCAAACTTTACAACCCCTGCTGCTACTAAGATGGATTCTATGTTTGCTTCTAATGAAAATCTTAGTAGTTTGGATCTTTCAAATTTTAATACATCTAATGTGACAACATTTAAGGCGATGTTTGCAGGTTGCTCAAATTTAACATCTATTACTGGTATAAGTAATTGGAAAAATAGCAAAGCTACTGATATGTCTTCTATGTTTGCTTATGACTCAGTTCTTGATACTTTGGATCTTTCAAACTTTACAACCCCTGCTGCTACTGATATGTCTTCTATGTTTGTTTCTGATGCAAAACTTACAAGTTTGGATCTTTCAAAATTTGATACATCTAAGGTGACAACATTTAATTTGATGTTTGCTTATGATAAAGCGCTTGAAACATTGGATATTTCAGGCTTTACAACCCCTGTTGCTACTGATATGTCTTCTATGTTTGCTTCTAATGAAAGTCTTAGTAGTTTGAATCTTTCGAACTTTGATACATCTAATGTAACAAATTTTTATGCGATGTTTTTTTATTGCAAAAAGCTAACATCGATTGCTGGTTTAAATAACTGGAACACTAAATCTGCTACTAATATGTCTTCCATGTTTGCAGGTTGCCAAAATCTAGAATCTATCACTGGTTTAGATAAATGGAACACTACAGCTGCTACTAATATGTCTTCTATGTTTGCTTCTGCTGCTTCCTTACAAAAGCTTGATCTTAGTGGTTTTGATACCAGATATGCTACTCAAGATAATTTTTTTTCAGGAGATACTAAGCTCTGGTACTTGAAGATAGGAAAAGATACAAAATTAAAGGATGATTGTGGCTTGCCTGAGGCTCCTAAAGATACGCTGTTTCCTTCTAATCAGGAACTTCCTATGAAGTACAAAACATCACAAAACGGAAAATGGCAAAAAGGTACAAACACAGTTGTAGATAAAACAGGTGCATTTTGTTGGTGGTATCCTAATGATGAGATGTATACTGCGGATGAAATAAAAAAGTATTCCCAGAAAGATAGGGATAATGGTGAGCTCTTTATTTGGCAGCCTGCTTTTAATCAATCTAAGGGAAGCTTAGTTTTAACTGTCAGTCCAAGTCAGATCAATTTTGATATTATCTTAGATACTAATAATAATATTTTAGGTAATAATAAGAGTTCTTATTTAGCTGAAGCTAATAGTGACCTTGAATATACTGTTCAAAATCCTAAAGGAGAGTCTTGGCAACTGTATGCAATGATGACTAAATTTAAAAAAAAGAGTAATAGTGATTCTGAAATAAATAGTGATGCCATGAGTTTGAGCTTGAATGAGGGTTCAGAAAATGGAAAGCAGCATCCCTTGAATCAACAACCTACTTCAATACGTACTTCAGCAGATAACTCTCTGGAATGGGCCTTAAAACCCGTATTGAATATTAATATTGGTGGTTTAAATTGCATTCCAAAAGCTGGTTCTTCTTATACAACAACTATTGATTATGATTTAGTTAACTCGATTCAATAATTATATTACTATATAAAGGCTCCACCAAGTGAATATTACTTGGTGAAGCCTTTTTTAAATATGGTTGACAATTATAGTTCGCATGTTAAAATATTATTTAAATTTAATTAAAAATGATTAATTTTAATTAAGAAAGGGTAATTACTAGCACTAATTACTGAAATGGTATTAAGGAGGAAAATAAATGAAGATTGCAATTGTTGGTGTTGGCGCCATGGGCAGCCGTTTTGCTTTGATGTTACATAAGAGTGGTAACGATCTAGTTTTAATTGATGGTTGGCAGCCCAATGTCCAAGCAATTAGACAACAAGGATTGCAGGCGGACTTTAATGGGAAAGCAGTTACCGCCAATATTCCTGTATATTCTCTAGAGGAAGTAGATCAGTTACAGGGGTATCAGCCTGAATTAATTATCGCTTTTACTAAATCTTATCAATTGGATTCAGCTTTTGCTAAAATTAAAGCTCTTATTACCCCACAAACTTATGTTTTATGTCTTTTAAATGGAATGGGACACGAAAGTATTTTAAAGAAATATGTGGATGACAACCATTTGCTTTTAGGCATTACTATGTGGACAGCTGGTCTAGCGGGCCCAGGTCATGCTACTTTATTTGGCAATGGTAATGTAGAATTAAAAAACTTTGGCAGCGAAGGTAAGGATTTTGCTTTAAAGGTAGTTGATGTCTTTAATGATGCCGGTTTATGTCCAAAGTACATTGACGATCCTAAATATGCAATTTGGCGCAAAGCTTGTGTAAATGGTACATTAAATACCTTATGTTCGATTTTAGATTGTAATATTGGCGAATTAGGTCAAACTCAGGAAGCTGCGGACTTTTTAAAAACCATTATTGCTGAATTTGCAGCAGTAGCAGCTCAAGAAGGCGTGAACTTAGACCAAGCAGAAGTATATCAACATGTCGATGAAACTTTCCATGGTGATATTGCTGATCATTATCCTTCTATGTATCAAGATTTACTCAAAAATCATCGGAAAACAGAAATTGACTTTATTAATGGCGCGGTTTGGCAAAAGGGAAAAGAGTATGGCGTAGCCACCCCCTATTGTACCTTGATTACCCAACTAATTCATGCTAAGGAGGAATTGTTGGGCGTGTAAAGGAGAATAAATAATGAGTACAACCACTGCATCATCTCAGAATTCGGCGAAAACTTTCTTTAATAATGTATTAGCAGGAACAGCTACCGGGATTATTGTAGGGCTTATCCCCAATGCGGTTGTTGCTGCAATTTTGAAATTATTTGGGAACAGTCCCTGGGCACTAACCTTAAATCATGTTTTAATAGTGTTTCAATGTGCAACACCGTTATTAATTGGCGCTTTAATTGCTTATCAATTCAAGTTGACACCTGTGGATATCGCTACAATTGCGGCAGCCGCTTATGTTGGTTCAGGAGTAACCCAATTTAACCCGGCAATAATTAATCCGGCAACTAAAGCACCCGGACTTTATGTTTCAGCTGGGACGGGAGATTTGATTAATACAATGATTACAGCTGCTTTAGCAGTTTGGGTCACACTTTTAATTGGAGATCGTTTAGGATCAGTGAAGATTGTTTTAGGGCCGATTCTAATTGGAGGCGGTGTTGGTTGGATTGGTTATTTAATTTTACCTTTTATTGCTAAAATTACCACTTGGATTGGTGATTTAATTAATTCTTTTACTAACTTACAGCCTATTGTTATGTGTATTTTAATTGCTTGTATGTTTGCCTTATTAATTATTACACCTATTTCAACTGTGGCAATCGGTATGGCGATTAAATTGAACGGTATTTCGGCTGGTGCTGCTGCAATGGGAGTTGCTGCAACAACTATTGTTTTAGTGGTACATTCTTGGAAAACTAATAAATCCGGTGTTACTTTGGCCGTGGCTTTGGGCGCTATGAAAATGATGATTCCTAATTTGTTCCGTTATCCTATTATTTTATTACCTGTAATGACAACGGCAATCATATCAGCAATTCCAGTGGCCTTATTTCAAGTAGCAGGAACCCCGGCATCAGCTGGCTTTGGCTTGGTTGGCTTAGTAGGGCCTTTGGCTTCGTTGGATGTTGGTAAAATGAGTATTAATTTGTTAACCGCGGCCTTAGTTTGGTTTATTATTCCTATAATTGCAGCAGTTGCTTGTCGGCTGGTTTATGATAAAATGTTGCATCTTTATGATGAAAAACAGGCCTTTGCATACTTGGGCGAATAAAAGATTACTTTTATTCTAATTGGTATTTGAAAATAAAGAGCTGTGTGCTAGAAGCTGTACAACTCTTTTTTCAGCAATAAAACAACTTCTAGAATAACAATAAACTGAGGATCACTTGATGTTAATTAACCGCCTCAAACTTAATAATCACAATATAATGCTCTTTATTATTGTTGAGATACAAAAAAATCAATTTAAATAAAGATAAAACGTTGCCAAAAGTGCTATAATAATTGTTGATAATGGATTGCTTTTAGAAATTTAACAATTTATTGTTAAATGACCTTTACAGATTAATAAGCAGAATTTGAATCTTGTTCATAAAGGAGTTGTAGTACAAATGGCCAATAAAATGGAAGAAAAATATTTTTGGCAAGAAGACTTAGATGATGATCACATTCTTTTAGGTTTAAGTCATGAAGGCCAAAAAGAAGTCGGCACAGTATCTTTTATTGATTTTTATGACGATATTCAAGATGTCCAAGTAGGAGATCCTTTAGTGTCAGTAGAAGGATCAAAGGCAGTAACCGAATTGGAAGCTCCTATTAACGGTAAAGTTATTAAAGCTAATTTAGATTTAGCAGATAATCCCGAAAAAATTAATAGTCATGATCATCAAGATAACTGGATTGTCGAATTAGCAAAATAAACCGTTCTTTTGAACTATGCCATAAGTACAATCAAAGTTACTTGTTTAAAATGTAAACTGTTATAAATAAAAGGCAGCTAGTAAAAATAAAAGTGGAACTTTAGTTCCACTTTTTTTGTAGCAATAAAACTGCGATTTGTTAAGCAAGTGCTGACTTCATTAAGTTATGCATTTGATGTTGATAATGCAAGTATAATTCACGAAAGTTGCCCTTATAGCTTGCCTGCCAGGGTTTATCTTTGCCGCAAAAATGCAAAAAAGCAGTATTTTTAATCACCCAAGGCAGATTAAACTGACCGCCGCTGGTAGTTTCATAGATGATTTTTTTGCGGGTATCATAATTATAAATTTCATCCGGAATAGTGAGAATATGCTTGCCATAAAGAGCATTTAAAATGTCTTGATCTGGTAATAGAAAAAACTTGCCATTGTTTTTAATAGTTTGAAAAATATCTTGCGCCTTGACCTGTTCTCTAATCAAAGGCAAATTCATCAGTAAAACCCCCGAATTATAGTAACCATCACTTTCATAAGTATCTAGGCGTACTTTATTAAAGACGGTTGTAATATCGGTTAGTCCGGAATGAATAGCTGCGGCATATAAATTATCCTGAAAATTCAAGTTATATAATTTAGTGAAATCATTAATACATAAAATATCAGCATCTAAATAAAGAATACGCTGTAAATCGGCCGGTAAATAACGTTGAGCCAATAAACGAAAATAAATAGTCAAAGGATAGCGCTTAGATACAGGAGCCTGCGCCCAAAAGTTTGAATCTTCAATTACCAGAGGATAATAATCCATTTGTAATTGTTGACAAAAAACGGCCAACTCTTGATCATATAACAAACGGGGCTGCTGTAAGACAAAAACTCGGTAATGTTGTTGAGCATTAGTGTTCAGATAAATAGACCAGAGGGTAGTCTTTAGCTGCTGTAAATAGTGATTATCAATTGAAAATAAGAGATTAATTGGCATATTTGATTCCCCTTTACTACTATTTTAGCATGAAAAAAGCGGTTTGCTGCTAACTTAGTTATTGACAATTACGAAAAAAGAATTATATTAAATGACTGTATCGTTAGCTGACTAGCGATTTTGGAGGAGTGATGAAATGGTTCATGATACAGGACGCTTATTAAAGATTGCTGCGCGGCAGTTGACTAAGAATTTTGATAATTTTGCCCGGCAGTATGGTTTAACGGCTACGCAAATGTCGATTATTGATCATCTGGGTCGAAAGCAAGAAGAGGTGTTACAGCGGGATTTGGAGCAGGAATTCAATATTCGCCGTTCGACAGCCACTTTAATTTTGCAACGTATGGAAAAAAAAGACTTGATTAAACGGACTCCTGCACAAATTGATGCCCGGCAAAGAGCGGTTGTTTTAACTGATAAAGGCAAACAGTTAGTAGGATCCGTCAGTGATTATATGCAATTACAACAAACACAATTACAGCAACAATTTTCAAACACAGAAATTGCTCTGTTTGAAAAAATATTACATTATTATATGGAAGTGTAGTTTATTATGGCAACAGAGAAAAAAATTTCCGGAAAAGTTTTAGCTGCGGTAGTGGCCGCTGGTTTGATGTCTTTTTGTGGGGTAATAGTAGAAACGGCCATGAATATTACTTTTCCGACTTTGATGAAAGAATTCCAGGTCAATACAACAACGGTTCAATGGATGACCACAGGTTGTTTACTGGTGATCGCCATAGTGGTTCCGTTATCGGCAATTTTAAAGAAGAATTTTCCGACTAAGGGTATTTTTTTAGCAGCTAATTTACTATTTATTATAGGAGCCGTAATGGATGCTTGGGCGCCGTCATTTATGATTTTACTAGGAGGCCGGATGATCCAAGGAATAGGTACGGGGCTGGCTTTACCTTTGATGTTTAATATTATTTTAGAACAGGTGCCGACTTCCAAGATTGGTTTGATGATGGGAATTGGTTCTTTAATTACTGCGATTGCACCGGCAATTGGCCCCACTTACGGCGGATTAGTTGTTAATAGTTTAGGTTGGCGTTATATTTTTATCTTACTATTACCTATTTTAGTAATTTCTTTATTTCTGGGGTGTTCTGCTATTGAGCAGGTGAGTGCTCTGCAAAAAACTCCCGTGGATGTTCTCAGTGTTTTAAGTATTATTTTGTTATTTAGTGGTTTAATTTATGGTTTTAGCAATTTAGGTGTTCAAAACTGGTTCAGCTGGTCCGTATTAGGGGCATGGTTATTAGGAATCTTAGGGCTCATTTTATTAATTTATCGCAGTCGGGTTGTAACTTCGCCGATTGTCAACTTACAGGTTTTGACCAATAGACGTTTTAGCGGACATGTCATTAGCTTTTTCTTTTTTCAATTATGCAGTTTAGGGATTTCTTTTATCTTGCCTAATTATATCCAATTAGTTAATCATCAAAGTGCTACTGTCGCGGGACTTCTTGTGTTGCCAGGAGCAACACTGGGAGCTGTTTTGGCTCCTTTTAGTGGACAGCTTTTGGATCATTGGGGTGCCAGAAAACCAATTTTATGGGGAACCAGCTTTGCTGTATTGGCACTTTTACTTTTTACTATTTTTAGTCGTCATTTATCTGGTGGAATGATTGTAGCCATCTATTTGTTATATATGGCAGGTTGCGGTTTTGCTTTTGGCAATATCATGACTAGTGGATTGCAAAATTTAACCGTGCAGCAGCAGGCGGATGGTAATGCTATTTTAACAACATTGCAACAGTTTGCAGGTGCAATGGGAACCTCAGTGGTGGCTGCTATTATTGCCCAAAGCCAAAAACAAGGCCAATTAAGTAATGCTGCCAATACAGCTAACGGCAGTCATAACGCATTGTTAATTTTATTAGTGTTAGCTTTGATTGAATGGGTCATTTTATTTAAAGTGGTAGTTAATAATAAAAATACAAGATAAATAAAAATCCAAGGCTGTAAGCCTTGGATTTTTATTAGTTATTAAATTTTAGACTAAGGTACCATTTTCCGTAAATTTTTGCACATCGGGTTGAAGATGTTCATATTTTTTAAGGGTATTGTCAAAATCAATAAAATATAACTTATACCAAGTAAGGAAAGTAAAAATATTCCAGACTTGACGGCGACCGTCAATTTTATCTTCATAATTATCTTGAAGCAGTTGTAAAATTTTAGCTTGGTCAAAAATATCATTGACCCAATCTTCACTAAACAGTGCCTTCACTTTTTGGTAATATTTGTCTTCTTGCAACCAAGTTTTTACTGGAACCGGGAAACCTAGTTTAGGACGTTTAGCCCAGTCTTCCGGCAAATGCCGATTAGCAGCTTTTCTAAAGGCATATTTAGTATCGTGTTGATTGATTAACATTTTGGAAGGAATAGAATTGGCTAATTGAGCCACTTTTCGATCTAGGAAAGGAACACGTAATTCTAATGAATGGGCCATAGAAATTTTATCAGCTTTTTGCAGAATATCATTAAACATAAAATGATGTAAATCAATATACTGCATTTGCTTAACTTCCTCGGCATCTTTTACTTTAGCGAAGTCTTTTCGATAGATGCTTTGAACAGTTAAATCATTTTGATATTGAGGTTGCAAAACAGCATTGGCTTGTTGAGAAGTAAAAATTGTCGGCTGCTTCGGATCATAAATGAGAGATTCTCCTACATAATAATCTGAAGGCTGAGCCGTTTGACTATATAGATGCACTTTCCCAGGGAAATTCGGCATTTTTTGAAGACCCCGAGCTAAGTTATAGCGTAAATGGCGGGGTAATTTATGCAATCCATTCGCAAAAACTTTAACTACTGTATTTTTAGTATGCATACCATAGTTAACGTAACCGGCAAATAATTCATCAGCACCTTCACCGGATAGGGCTACCGTAACTTTCTTACGTGCTAAGCGGCATAAATACCATAACGGAATTACTGAAGGATTACTATCTGGTTCATCTAAATGATATTGCATTTCGGGAAAATCATTAAAAGCTTCATCACCGTCAACGGTGACTTCATTAAAATTCAACCCTTCTCGTTGGGATAATTCTTGCGCCACACTCGCTTCATCGTAAGGACCATTGTCAAAATTGACACTAAAAACTTCTTGGGGATGTAAGACAGAAGTTACATAACTAGAATCTACACCTTCGGATAGGAAACTGCCTACGGGAACATCCGCAATATGATGCATTTTTACAGACTCTTTGACAGTTTGATCAATTTCATTGACGGTTTGTGAAAGCGAACGTTGATAATTGATTTTATATTCAGCATCCCAATATTGATGAATCTGCAAGTCTTGTCCATGTAATTCAAACCAATGTCCGGCTGGGAATTTATAAACATTTTTAAAGAAGGTTTCATCTAAATCATTATATTGATTCATTAAAAAAGGCTTCAAAGCTTTTTTATTTAATTCCTTTTTAAAATGTGGGTGCTTCAAAAAAGCTTTAATTTCCGAACCGGCAATGAAGGTCGATCCCTGCTGATAGTAGTAAAGCGGCTTGATACCGAAGAAATCCCGGGCTCCATAAAGAGTTTTTTGATTATCATCCCAAATTAAATAGGCAAACATTCCACGAATGCGCTGCAAAGTACCTTCCATGCCCCATTCTTCATAACCATGCAGCAGTACTTCAGTATCAGTATGGGTAGTAAAAGTATGACCCGCAGTAATAAGTTCTTCTCTTAAGGATTGATAATTATAGATTTCACCATTATAAGTAATCAGAATAGAGTGATCTTCATTATAAATAGGTTGTTGTCCACCTTTTAGATCAATGACACTTAAACGTCGAAAGCCGAGGGCAACTTGATCATTGGTATAAAAACCACTACCCTTAACATTAGGACCACGATGCTGAATCATTTTCATCATAGATTGAATTGTTGTTTCTTTGTCGGTAATTGTTGGATCACTAAATGCAATAATACCACACATAATATTTCCTCCAATATTGATTTTAGGAAAGATGTTTTGGATGCAACTAACAGACCATTAATTAATTAAGCATACTAGTGGAAGTGGTTAATTACAATTTAAAGAGTTAAATTATTAAGAATATCTTTCATAAGTCTGATTTTGCCACAAAAATGGGGGTTATGCCATAAAATTGAATAAAATTTTTACTAATTAAACAAAGTTTACGGCTTAATCAGCCTTAAGCATACAAGAGTAATAATTAAAATTAAAGTACAACCACGAAATGTATAAATGATTAACAGTTGCCAGTAGCCCAATTCACGGTAATTTTGATTTTAATAGTGGGCAGACCATTTGATAGTCGCTACGGCTTCAGCTCCATTTGGGCAATTATTTTGACTTAATCCGTCTTTAATTGCCTGATTACAAACATTTTCGGCAATAGTTTGGGAAAAAAGCTCCAATTGAGAAATAGGCGGCAAAACTGCTGCTCCGGGCTGGCGAAAGTCCACCATCTCGCCAAGCGAATGCGCGGCGGCACTAATCATATTAGTACTGAGAATTTTTGCTTGGGCAGCAATAGCTCCCATTCCTAGTCCGGGATACACCAGAGCGTTATTGGCTTGACCGATTTGATAAGAAATACCCTGGTAGTCTACGGGTGCAGAAGGGATGCCGGTGGCGACTAAGGCGCGGCCGTGGGACCATCTGATTAAATCAGCGGCCGTAGCTTCAGCTAATTTAGTAGGGTTAGATAAAGGGAAAATAATGGGCCGCGGCGTATAACGAGACATTGCTTGAACAATATCTTCATCAAAAGCTCCGGCTTGAGTTGAAGTTCCGACTAAAATAGTGGGTTGAATTGCAGTTACGGCTGCTTTTAAAGTGGTTAAAGAATCCGAATGAGCAAACTCTTTACGGCTTCTGGTAAACGGCTTTTGTTCCGGAGTTAAAGCAGCCGTATCATCAAATAAAAGACCTTGTTTGTCTACTAAATAAAAGCGTTTTTGGGCGGCTGTTGGAGAGAGGCCTTCTTGAATCATTTCGTGGTATATTTGTTTGACGATCCCCATTCCGGCTGTGCCGGCTCCAAAGCATAAATACTTTTGTTCTGTTAGCTTTTGTTGACTAATCTTCAGGGCACCTAAAATAGCGGAGAGAACAATAATTCCCGTTCCCTGAATATCATCATTAAAAGTTAAAAACTGATCTTGATAATGATTCAAAATGGCAGCTGCATTATCCCGGCCAAAATCTTCAAAGTGCAGATACATGTTGGGAAAGAGCTGTTCGGCAGTTTGAACAAAATTATCGACGAATTGGTAATATGGTTCTCCTTGAATACGTTGTTGATGTAATCCTAAATAAAAAGAATCCTGGAGTAAGGTGGGGTTATTGGTACCGGCATCTAAAACCACAGGAAGAACTTGGGCTGGATTAAGTCCGGCAGCAGCTGTGTAAACCATAAGTTTGCCGATAGCAATATCCACACCTTGAGTGCCCCAATCACCAATACCTAAAATTGCTTCGCCATCTGTGACAACAATTAGTTTAATGGATCTTCCGGCAGCGGCGGTTTTTAAGGTTTCCGCCATTTCATCTTGGTGCTTAATAGATAAAAAAGCTGCCTGTTGGGGATTAATAAAAAGATGGCTATAATTTTCAATGGTCTCGGCAATGGTAGGATCATAAACCAGAGGCATAAATTCGGGAAGATGTTGCCTAAATAAATAAAAAAATAAAGTACGATTAGTGTTAAAGAGCGTCATTAAAAAAAGTCTTTTTTCTAAATTAGAATTTTTGCCTTGAACTTGTTCATAAGCTATTTGGGCTTGCTGGTCAATGGTTTGGACCTGCGGTGGTAATAAACCTTGTAAATGCAACGTTTTTCTTTCAGTTGAAGTAAAGCCTGTACCATGATTTAAGAACGGATCATTGAGTACATCTTGACCAGTTTTGGTCATTGGAATTCCTCCTTGTTCAAAGTAGCTGGGTGATTTAGTAGTTGTCACGGTATAAATAACATTTTTAAAAATGAGATCTTCAGTTATTAGTAAAATGACAAAATAATGGCAAATTTGCTGATCTGTAAATGTTGATTTTAACAATAACTGAAAATTGGATTTTTAATTAAAGTGTGACCGTTGTATATAAGTTAAATTAATTTCCAACCCTTTATTATGCTCAGATTGGTCTTGAAAAAGATGATACAATTTTAAAAATAATGGCTGTTGTGCCACTCTTGTAGAAGAGATAAAAAATCGACCCACCAAGAAATATTTTCACTCTTGATGAGACGATATTATTTTAACTACTTGTTGCGACCGCTCGTTTTAATTCTGGGACACTGTCTAATTGGGCCGGCCAAAGTAGTATGAGAAATTAATTTTTATCTAAGCGGACTGGTTGTGCAACCTTTTTGAAAGGGCAAACCTTACCTTAAAACTTATTTGACAGATTAGCAGAATAATTCTAATTAATCACTGGTCGTAATTTAGTTTGTGCCAGAAATTCATCACTATTAGGATCTGAGCCATTAGGCTGGTTTTTATCTAAACGGGCAATAGCCTGCATATCGGCACTACTTAATTCAAAATCAAAGATGTCAAAATTTTGTTGCAGCCGCTGTTGATGAACAGATTTAGGGAAAATAATGGCTTGCCGTTGCAAGTGCCAGCGTAAAATGACTTGCGCCACGCTTTTATGATATTTAGCTGCTAAATCTTGTAATACCGGTTCATCAAATACCCCGTTACTTCCTTGACCCAATGGCCCCCAAGCTTCAACGGCAATGTTATGCTGCTGCAAATATTGGAGTAGCTTCGGTCGTTGTAAATAAGGATGTAATTCGATTTGATCCACAGCAGGGGTTACTTGTGAGACTTGCTGTAATTGCTCTAAATGCTTAATCATAAAATTAGAGACCCCGATAGCTCGAATTTTTTTGGCTTGGTAAAGTTTTTCCATTGCTTGCCAAGCTTGTTGGTAACCGGGAGCAGGCCAATGAATTAAATACAAATCTAAATAATCTAAGCCTAAACGCTTGAGTGAGTTTTCAAACGCCTGTTTTGGATCATCAAATTCTGCAGGCCATAACTTAGAAGTAATGAAAAGTTCGTGGCGATCAATACCAGACTTTTTAATAGCTTCACCCAGCCATTTTTCATTACCATAAATGGCCGCTGTATCAAAATGACGATAGCCAATGTCTAAAGCCCATTGGAAGGCTTTGAGAAATTGTTCGTGATCCTTCATTTTAAAAACGCCCATACCCAGTTGGGGAATTTGAACGTTATTGTTTAAAGTAATTGTCGGAACTGTCATTATATTATCTCCTTACTAAATAATTTTTCCCTGATAGAGCTGTGTGGGAATTAAATTAAAATCAAAATCCGCTACAGCTGCCGGTTTTTGTAAATAAGCCTTGATACTTTTAACTAACATGAGATTTATACCTGTAGTTTGAACATCATCACTGCAAACCATAATTAAGGGTTTATTAATCGCATTAAGATATCCCATTTCCCAAGCGGTACCGGTATCAACTTGCAGATTATCCCAAGCAATAACCCCAATATCAGCTAACTGCATAGCAGCTAGATCATTATTATAAGTTTCTGTAGCCCATTCATAACTACCAAAAATACCCTCTGGATCATGATCAATACTGGCATTTTTGTATTGATGATCCCGTGGACTGTGCCAATATCCTACCGTGGGATTTTGTTGCAGGGCCGCTTCGATTTGATCCAATAATTGATTTTGTTTGGGGTTAAAGAAGCCTCCAGCTAAATAGATATGTTTTTGCAATTGATCAACTCCCTAGTTCTATCTTATTTTATTCTAACAAAAAAAGTAGTAATACCAATCAAATAATGGTCAATTTGCGAAATTAATTAAAAACTGGCACAATAAATGAAAAAATAGCAGGTGAATCATGCAATTTACTTTTGTGAACCATTCACAGTCAGCCTTACCAATCAAGCGTTTTTTAAGTGGACAAGGAATTAGTCATCGCTTGTATAATCAGTTGAAGCAATTGCCGCAAAATTTTGTTGTTAATGATCAGTTGGTGTCAGCAGAACAATTAGTGCAACCCCAAGATCAGGTGCAGATTACTCTTCCTGTGGAAGCAGATGACCCTCAAGTGGCAACTAGCAATCAACCCTTGACTATTTTATTTGAAGATCAGAATTGGCTGGTGCTGGATAAGCCCGCTTACCTAGCTTCTGTTCCGGGTCCCAATAATCCTACTGATACGGTGGTTAATCGTGTGAAAGGCCATTTAAAACAAGAACATTCGGCCAATTTAGTTCCTCATATTATTACCCGCTTGGATCGTGATACGCAGGGCTTAATGTTGATTGCTAAACATCGTTTAGCTAATAGCTGGGCCAATCAACAGTTAACGCAGCGTTCTTTGAAAAAATTTTATTATGCTTTGGTAGCTGGTGATATCAAAGAAAAACATGGCTTAATTGAGCAGCCGATAGGTCGTTTACCGCAGCAGATTGCGCATCAAGTTTTACCAACAGGGCAAATGGCTAAAACGGAATTTTGGGTTTTGCAACATTTTTCGAAGGCAACTTTGGTTAAAGTCCAACTGCATACCGGCCGCACCCATCAGATTAGAGTGCACTTTGCTTATTTGGGACATCCTTTAATCGGTGATCATTTATATGGCGGCCCTATGGATTTAGGGTTTAAACATCAGGCTTTGCAGGCCTATTATTTGGAGTTTATGGATGATTTTGCACAACAAAAACGTCAATTTCAATTACCGGAGCGTTTAGTGCAAAGTTATAGTAATTAAATAGTTATAATAATTATGTAGCGTTGGGCAGATAAAATTAACTGCTTGGAATGTCTTCAATAATAGCCCCCCAGTGTTTAGCATTTTGAAAATGACAATTGGCTAACAGTAGTTGAATAACTGTTAGTATTGTTAACTATTCCCGATAGAAGTGCAAATAAGCACTTTTGCAACGGAGAAACATCTCAGAAAGTGCTTTTCTTTGCCAAAAAAGCCGGAAACTACTACAGTAGTAGTTAACTACCCAGGAGGTTATCAAATGAGAAACGTTTTAATTTTAGGAGCCAGTGGTAAAATTGCTCTTTTAGTTGAAGAAATGCTGCACTCACGAACAGATATCCATCTGACTCTTTATTTACGTCATCTTGCCAAACTGCCTGATAAAAATCAAGCTTGGGGTCAAGTTATTCTGGGAGATGTAATGGATACTAAACTGTTAACACAGGCTATGGAACACCAGGATCTAGTTTATGCCAACTTAGCTGGAGAAAATATTTTCCAGCAGGCACAAAATGTGGTGACAGCAATGCAACAACAGCAAGTGCGCCGTTTGGTTTGGATTTCGACTTTGGGTATTTACAATGAAGTGCCGGGTAATTTTGGCAAATGGAATAATAAAATGTTAGGTGAAAGTTATCTCCCCAACTATAAAAAAGCGGCCGCAACTATTGAAGCCAGCAATTTAGATTATACGATCATTCGGCCGGCTTGGTTACAAGATCTGGATGAAGTTGATTATGAAATTACTACTAAAGATGAACCTTTTAAGGGAACAGAAGTCTCACGCAAAAGTGTTGCTAGTTTAGTAACAAAAATTATTACTCAACCCCAACAATACATTCAGCAATCTTTAGGAGTTAATAAGCCCCATACTGCGGGAGAGCGGGCCAGCTGGTATTAAAAAAATCCAGTTTCAAACTAAAAACCAGCCGATAGTACCTAAAATAGCTAAAAGAATTAAATTGAGCGCAAAGGATTTTTTTAAATATTGCGTTGATTCGGTTTTACTCGTAAAAAAGGAAAATTGTTTATAAGCTAATAAGTTAGCCATCGAAGCAATGGGAGATCCGATGCCACCGATATTAGAACCTAGGAAAACAGCGCCAATATTAACAGTAAATTTGGCTACCAAAATAGTTGCCGGAACATTACTGATAAATTGGCTGAGACCAATAGCCGATAAATAAGTGGCGTATTTGTTGGACACCAATAAACTAATTAAAGAAGCAATTTGCTGGGAACGGCTTAAGTTCCCAATAGCAATAAAAAAGCAAACAAATACTAAAATAGTAGCGTAATCAACATGCAATAAAATTTTTCGATTCATTAAAAAAGCAATAATAATAGTTATAACCGCCATCCAAGCAATGGGCAAGACTTTAAAAATTCCCAAAAACACTAAAACAGTCAAGACTAAAGCCACTAACAATGCTGGAAAATGAACACTGAAGTGGCCGATATCGACATTAATAGGTTGGGGTTTAGTTAGAAGTGCCGCCATTGCAATTAAAATTATTAAACCAATAAGAGCATACGGAGTAGAAACTTTAAAAAAATTAGTAATATTCAAATTATAATGTGACAACAAAAATAAATTATGGGTATTGCCAAAGGGTGTGAAAGCACTACCAATATTAGCGGCGGCGGCAATCATAGTGACTGTTAAAATATGATTAGCGGGAACTTTTTTAGCTATTTTAAAAAATAAAGGTACAATGATTAAAATAGCAACATCGTTCGTTATTAACATTGCTCCTAGAAAAGTTATTAAAATGAGAATAATCATTAATTGACGGGTATTTTTAACTTTAGAAGTAAAAGTAGTGGATAAATATTGCAATAAGCCAATGTTTTCAAATATTTGGATTAATACCATCATTGATAATAATGAAAAGATAGTATGAAAATTGATATCATCTATTTCTGGTTTACTGATAAAGTTGGATAATAACGCAGCAATTGCAGCAATCCAGAGCATTTTATCATTGGAGATGTTCCTAATTACGGCCATTTTTTAACCTTCTTGCTTAAGGATCTGAAAAAGAGCAAAACACCATTTATTATTGTACTGTAAATAGAAATCAGAATAAAGGGAAAACTAGACAATCTAAAATAATTGGTGGTTTTCAGAATTTGTCGGATTTTGAAATGAGATATGTAAAATTTTTACATGGCGGCAAGAATTAGCTTAGTAATTCAATAAACTTTCAGTAATCGATGCCGTTTAGGATAGTATCAAAAATTTAGTACTATTAATATATAGTCATAACTAAAAGCGCACTGATTGCTTTAGTTTTAAACCCCATCCAACTTTGGGCTACTAATTGGCGCTGAAGATGTGCTTAATTATCGCAGGATCCCGCTTGTTAATTCAGTGTCCGCTGCGGACCATAAAATGAAGGAGGAATATTAATGAAGCAAGTTTTATTTCAGCATGGTACTTTGGCTTTGTTGGTACCCGGTTTGTTAGCTGGTACAATGTCTATTGGTGAGTTATTACAGCATGGTGATACCGGTATTGGTACGGGAGCCGGATTAGATGGTGAATTAATTATTTTAGAAGGAAATGCCTATCAGATTAATGGTCAAGGTCAAGTCCGGCAAGTACCTGCAGATTTTACAGTCCCTTTTGCGGATGTCCATCAGGCTGCTTATCAGGATGTAACTACACTGGCACAACTTTCTCAGACGCAGACTTACCAGCGCTTGGAGCAGTTAGTCAAAGCACCGAATACTTTTTATTCTGTAAAAATTAACGGCAGTTTTCAGATGATGCATACGCGCGCCGCCGTTAAATCAACTCCGCCTTATAAAACTTTAGTGGCAACGGCTCAACAACAGCAGGAATTTACAGCCCATAACGTAACGGGTACTTTATTAAGTTATTATTCACCTCAACTCTTTCATGGAGCCGCAGTAGCCGGCTTTCATAGTCATTTTTTGGCAGCTGATCATTCTATGGGAGGGCATGTTTTGGATTTTGTACTAACTAAAGGGCAGGTACAAGTCCAAGTCTTTGATACTTTCGAACAACATTTACCGATTGCTGATCATGATTTTATGCAGCACGATTTCTCACATGATAATATTGGAGCCGATATTACTACTGCTGAATAAGTTACAGTTGGCAGAGCTTGTAATTAGGTTTTGTTGTGCACTTATTTTGTGGTAAGATATTGCCAAATAGATTAAAGGAGATTATCGATGTCAACAACTTTAATTATTATTCTTGTAATAATAGTTCTTATTATTCTCTATGCAGTCTTATATAATGGTCTGGTTCGAGCTCGCAATCAGGCGCAAGAATTTCAAAGCCAAATTGATGTTCAATTAAAACGGCGGACTGATTTAATTCCCAATTTAGTAGAAACAGTTAAGGGTTATGCTGCGCATGAAAAAACAACTTTAGAAGAAGTTGTCCGTTTACGTAATTCCGTCGTAAGTGCTGATAACTTACAGGATAAAGTGGATGCTGACAATATGCTGACGGGTGCTTTACGTCAAGTTTTTGCCTTAGCAGAAAATTATCCTGATCTGAAAGCTAATCAAGAATTTGGTAAATTAATGGAAGAATTGACCAATACAGAAAATAAAGTGGCTTATTCACGTCAGGCTTATAATAGTGCAGTTCAATACTATAATACTGCTACGCAAACTTTCCCGCGTAATTTAATAGCTAGTATTCATAGCTTTAAACCTATGGAATTCTTATCTATCCCTGAAGAGGAAAAGCAAGCACCACAAGTGAAGTTTTAAGAGGTAAAAATCTATGTTATATCAACAAATTGCGCGTAATAAGCGCAAAACTTATGTAGTTTTTGCCATTTTTTTTGCATTGTTGGGATTGATTGGTTGGGTTGTTGGTAAATTATTTTTTAATAATGCGCTGAGCGGTATTGTTATTGCTTTAGCAATAACGCTCTTTTATGCTTTTACGATTTACTTTCAATCGACTAGTGTAGTTATGCAGATGAATCGGGCCCAACCTATTAAAAATGTGGAACAAGCCCCTGATCTCTGGCATATTGTGGAAGATTTATCTCTGGTAGCGCATGTGCCGCAGCCGGATATTTATATTATTGACGATCCCAGCCCCAATGCTTTTGCTACCGGTCGCGATCCCCAACATGCTGCTGTAGCGGTAACTTCCGGCTTGTATCAATTAATGGATCGTGAAGAATTAGAAGGGGTTTTAGGACATGAGATTTCCCATATTCGCAATTATGATATTCGAGTATCAACCATTTCGGTAGCTTTATCTTCAGCAATTATTTTTATTTCCTCAATGTTAGGCAATATGTATCGCTGGGGCTGGTTATTTGGTGGCGGTGGTGACACTGACCGTGATAATTCTCGAAATGGGAATATCCTGCAAATTGTTTTATATATTGTAGGTTTATTATTTGCGATTATTGGCCCTATAATTGCGACGATCGTGCGTTTGGCCATTTCACGTAATCGGGAGTATTTAGCTGATGCTTCTGGCGTAGAATTGACTCGTAATCCACAGGGATTAATTAACGCGCTAAAAAAATTAGAACAAGTAACTCAACCCATGCAGCATGTTGACGATGCTAGTGCAGCTTTATATATTACTGATCCGCAAAAAGGCAAACATTCTTTACAACAATTGTTTGATACGCATCCACCGTTAGCAGACCGCATTCAAAGATTGGAACGGATGTAGAATCTTAAAATTAGCCTTGACAGCTTTTTAAATTAGGTTTACGATAACGACAATTAAAAAATGCTGAGAACAGATGAGTAAATATTAGTTACATTTACAGAGAACCACTGGTGATGAGAAGTGGAATGCCAACAATGTTGAAGATGGTCTGGGAGCAAATCGAGTGATGAATTAATCTTAATCATTCGCGGTTGACACCTGATAGCGCGGTCCAAGTATAGCTTTGTTTGTGTACTTGTCGAGGATAGTATTGTGAAATACTATTAAATTTGGGGTGGTAACACGCGAAAAGCGTCCCTTATTACAGATTTAGATTTGTAATAAGGGACGCTTTTTTGTTCTTGTTTTTCAGCTCAAGGAGGATGTATTATGGCACAACATTTTAGTAAACGAACACAATCACCATTTAGATTTGATATTGTTGGCAGTTTTTTACGGCCCGCTAAGCTGAAGCAAGCCCGCCAGCAACTAAGCGCTGGGCAAATAACGCCTCAACAGTTAACAAAAATTGAGGATGAAGCAATTATTGCTTTACTTCAACAAGAAGTGCAAGTAGGTTTACATGCCGTAACTGACGGTGAGTTTCGTCGCAGCTGGTGGCACTTGGACTTTTTTTGGGGATTAGAAGGTGTTCAAAAAGTGGCGGCCGCAACAGGATATCAATTTCATGATGAAGTTACACGTGCGGAAACGGTACAATTAACTGCTAAAATTAGCGGCCATCATCATCCTTTTATCGAGCATTTTAAATTTACTCAAGAGCATGCCCCTGCTGGCGTTCAGGTTAAACAAACAATTCCTGCACCCAGTCAATTTTTAGCAGAATTAAAACGTCGGCCCGAACAAACCCGGGTTGCAGAATTTTATCTTGATCAAGATGATTTGTTAGCTGATATTGCGCAAGCTTATCAACAGGTGATTCAAGATCTATATGATGCCGGTTGTCGAACCTTGCAGCTGGATGATTGCACCTGGGGAGCGATCGCTGATTGGCAGGCTCATCCTGAACATTTAAGCGAGTCGTTGGATTTAGAACAGTTAAAAGATACTTATGTCCAGTTAAACAATGCAGCCATTCAAAATTTGCCTGCAGATTTAGTAGTCAATACCCATATTTGTCGGGGAAATTATCATTCCACTTGGTCTTATTCCGGTGGTTATCAAAGTGTTGCAGAGCCGTTATTTTCTCAAGAAAATGTTCAGGCTTATTATTTAGAGTATGATTCGCAGAGAGCGGGCGATTTTCAACCTTTAAAACAGGTTAGTGGTGATAAATATGTAGTTTTAGGCTTAGTTACCAGTAAATCTGGAACTTTAGAGAATAAAGCAGCATTAATTCAACGTCTGCAAGAAGCCAGTCAGTTTATTGATCTCGATCGATTAGCTATTAGTCCGCAATGCGGCTTTGCTTCTACAGAAGAAGGCAATGTATTAACAGTTGAACAACAATGGGCGAAAATCAAACTTTTAGAGGAAGTGGCACAGGAGGTTTGGGGTCATGAAGTTTAAAAAAAACTGGGGTTTTGCTATCATTCTTACTTTAATCTTAATTTTGAGCGTTAATGTTTCGACAGTACAGGCCCGCAGTCAGACAGTAGTGGTTGGCAGTCAAGGTTCAGATGCGCAAATTTGGCGCTATATTTCCCGCTCCACCGCTGCTAAAAAAGCACATTTAAAAATTCGCGTTAAAGAGATTAACGATGGTATTCAGCTCAATCGGGCCACTTCGGAAGGTAGCGTCGATGCGAATGCTTTTCAATCGGCTAGTTATTTGCAATCTTATAACAAGGACAACCCGAATGGTAAATTAACAATTCTCGGTACTACCTATCTAGAACCTTTAGGTCTTTATTCCAAAAAATATAAAAGTTTAAAGCAGTTACCCGATCATGCGAAGATTGCCATTGCGGATGATCCTGCTAATCAAACCCGCAGCTTACAATTATTACAAACTGCCGGTTTAATTAAATTAAATAAAACTCGTGATCAAACGGCTTCCGTCAATGATCTAAAGGCCAATCCGCATCATTTCCGTTTTTATCAGGTAAATAGTTCTACAGTAGCCCGAGTGCTCAATGATGTAGCGGCAGGACTAATTACTAATACAATAGCCCAAGAAAGCGGCTTGAATGTTTGGCATGATAGTATTCTCCATGAGAAATTGGATCGTTCCACCCAAAAAAATATCAATATTATTGCCGCCAGTCCTAAAAATAGTCGGCGCCCGGAAATAAAAAAATTAGTCAAAGTATATCATCAACCCGCCGTTAAGCGTTATATTAGAAATAGTTTTCACCATACTAAAGTTTTGGTGAAAGAACCAGTAAGTAAGTTAAAGGAGTAGATAATAATGGCAAAAGTAGAAAGTTTTACTTTGGATCATACTAAAGTAAAAGCACCTTATGTACGTTTAATTACAGTAGAAACCGGTCCTCAGGGTGATAAGATTTCTAATTATGATTTAAGATTAGTACAACCTAATGAAAATGCAATCCCTACAGCCGGCTTGCATACGATTGAACACTTACTAGCCGGATTATTGCGCGATCGACTAGACGGTGTTATTGATTGTTCACCTTTTGGCTGCCGCACCGGTTTTCATTTAATTACTTGGGGAGAACATTCTACTACTGAAGTAGCACAAGCTTTAAAATCATCTTTAGAGCAAATTCGAGATCAAATTCAATGGCAAGATGTTCAAGGCACCACAATTGAAAGTTGTGGTAATTATCGTGACCATTCGCTGTTTTCAGCTAAAGAATGGTGTAAAAAAATTTTAGATGAAGGTATTAGTGATCAACCCTTTGAGCGGCATGTGATTTAAGCATCATTGCTGATATTATCTCAAATAATTTTATAAACCGTATCAATTACTATGACATTAACTTTGACATTATCTCAAGAATAAATTAAATTATTTAAGCGGAGATGACTTATTAATAGTTAAAGGAGTGGTTCGATGCGGTTTATTTTTTTAATAGCAGGTCTAGCTTTAGTATTTTTCCTGGGATGGTTAGTAAGCTATGATCGTCAGCATATTAAATATCGCCAGATTGGTATCTTGTTGCTGTTACAATTTGTGATTTCATTTTTATGTTTGCATACTTCTGGCGGTATTAGCGTATTAGAACAGATCTCGGCCTTTTTTAATTGGTTAATGGATCAGGCCGGAGCCGGAGTTAACTTTGTGTTCGGTAATATCGTGATTAAACCGGGACAAACAGTCTTTTTCTTGAATGTGTTGATGCCGATTGTTTTTATTGCCGCATTGATTGGGATTCTCAATTACATCAAAGTTTTACCCTTTATTATTAAATGGGTAGGCTGGTCATTAAATAAAATAGTAGGAATGGGGGAAATGGAAAGTTATTTTGCCATTTCGACGGCTATTTTAGGTATGCCGGAAGTTTTTATTACTATTAAAGATCAGATTGCCCAACTCAGTCCCAAACGTTTATACACAATCTGTGCTTCGGCTATGAGTGCAGTTTCAGCCTCCTTATTAGCTTCATATATGAAGATGATTCCGGGCAAATTTGTGGTAGTGGCTGTTTTTTTAAATATTTTATCGGCGTTAATTGTGTCTTGCATTATTAATCCTTATGATGTTAAAGCCGATGAACAGGAAATTAAACCAACTACAGATCCGCAGGCGGAACCATTTTTTCAAATGCTTGGCAACTACATTATGGATGGTTTTAATGTAGCTATCACGGTCGGAGCTATGGTTTTAGGATTTGTCGCACTGATTGCTTTTTTAAACAATACTTTAAAAGCCGCGATTCATATTTCTTTTACGCAGATTTTAGGATATATTTTTTCACCGATTGCTTTTATTATGGGAGTTCCCGCAGCTGATATTGTGAAAGTCGGCAGTTTAATGGCTACTAAACTCTTAACTAATGAATTTGTGGCAATGGCTGATTTACAGGCGATGAAGGGTTTATCAGCTAAATCACTGGCGATAATTTCTTCTTATTTAGTTTCTTTTGCCAACTTTGGTTCGATAGGAATTATCACGGGCTCGATGAAATCCATCAGTGCCAAACAGGGTACTTATGTCGCCAACTTTACTATGAAATTATTATTGGGAGCTACTTTAGCTTCAGTCATTACGGCGACAATTGTGGGGGTTTATTATTAATAGCTCTCAAAGAAAGGAATTCTAAAAATCAGTTCTCTTATGAGGACTGATTTTTGTTTGAAATATTGACAAGTAAAATTAGGCCGCCTTGCTTATGAAGTCATTCACTTATTAATTAAATTGTAAAAATAACTTGCAAAACGGCGCATTTGTTGACTGCTAATTTGTGCTAATCTATTGATGCCTTTTCCAAAGATAAACTGCACGATAAGATCAATAGCAGCCAAAATAAAAACAAGGACAATGGCCCAAAATAAGCAATACAATTGCACTTTATTAGTGTATTGATACTTGGTAGCATGAATCCACTGATTGATAATTAAATAATGAGATAAATAATTATCGTGCAAAAGATACATGGGTAAAGTGGTGGTAGCAATCTTATTAATCCAGTGATTATGAAAAGATGGCAACTGAAGAAATACTAAAAATAGCTCCAACGCCCCAATTAGTTCAAAAGGACTGTTGCCATCCGCAAAATAAAAGAAGCGGTGATTGCCGGCTTTGATAAAACCGTTTTTGATGAGAAGATCTAAAGCGTAAATAGAACCAATCAAAAAGATCAGCATGATCAAAAGGATAATAAGATGAATTAAATAGTGGGCTTGCAGATAATGGGAATTGTGACGATACAATCTTATGTAGCCGCCGCAAAAATAAAGATAGATCGCAGTAATTAAGGTATTATTAGAACCAGTAGTTTGATTTTTAAAAAAAGTTGCCAGAATAAATAAGTACCCAAAACCCACGAACAAAAGGCTCAAATATTCTTTTTGAGAAAGCGCAACTAACAGCTTATTGAGAATAGGTGCCAATAAAATCAAGAAAATATAAGTGCTAATAAACCAATAATAACCGCCAAAAATAGGAAAGATGCTTTTAATCAAAGGCTCTAATGTGAGTAAATGGGGATAAAAATTAGGGCCAGCATTAATATCGTCCATGAATAAAATAAAGTAGTGATCCATAAATGTGCTATTTTAAAAGATTTAAGCGCAGTTTGCCGAATGAGAAAATAGCCCGTAATAAGAAAAAAGAGATTGACTCCTAATTTAGCCCCGATCCAAAGACTCTGAATAGAAACTTGATGAGACGCTGTCATAGCAGTATAGTGCCAATTTGTGTAATAAATGATATGTCCTAAAATAATTAGAAACATCGCTATAATCCGCAAGAACTCAATTTTTGAATCTCTTTGGTGAGCCATTGTTTTTCCCCCTGCTAAAAGCCGTTAGTGACGCTAGCTTTTCAAAGAAAAAGTATTTTAGTGAGCGATAAATGCTAAAATCTCTTCTGGTTTAGAAAAAATGTGTTCTGCTTCAGGAAATTCCAGTTCCGGATTAGCTCCCCATTGAGCTAATCCGAAGTCTACCTGGGCATTATGAGCACTACCGACGTCATTTTTGGAATCACCGATGTATAAAGTCTCACTGGCTTTGGCCTGTATTTGCTGTAGAGCTGCTAAGGTTGGTTCTGCATCTGGTTTAGGTGCTTGGACTTTGTCAGCGGTAATAAAATGTTGGAAATATTGGCCAATGGGAGTTTTCATTAAAACCGAATCTACTTCACGTTGATCTTCGGAAGTTACAACAACTAAGGGAATTTTCCAGTTTCTAAGTTGCTCTAAAGTTGCGGTTATTCCGGCAAAAGGTTTAATTTCATCAGTAAAGGTAAATGCGTTTTTGACCACACTTTCGGCACAGTGTAGTTGTTGTTCTGGGGGAATATGATATTTGTCAAAAACGTCTTGTGCCGTTCCCGAAAAACTAAACTCTAAATCTTTTAAAGACTGTTTAATCTGATACTCTTCCCATAAAGTTTTTTGTAAAGCTAAGAGTGCAGCATCATGTGTGTCTAATAAAGTACCATCAATATCGAAAATTACATTTTTATACATTTTCTTGACCCCTAACGAATTTTCATATCGTTATTATAGTATGATAAAAGAGAACTGAGCAATAAGGAGGAACTTATTTTAATGCAAGTGCAAACTACCCAAGCTAATTTTGCCATACCCGGTGTTTATTTTTCAGGACGCTGGGCACAATTAGCAGATAATCAGGGAGTATATACCAGTAATTTAGGAGCACAAATCTATTTTCAAGTTGAAAAAGCTAGCCAAATTGAGTTATTTTTTACAACGACAGCTACTGCAGCAGGAGTTTGGCTAGCGTATCAAGTGGACCAAAAACCCTATCAGCGTGTTAATTTAGCCCATATGCCTTTGAAAATTGTCTTGCCTGATGAACAACGGCATACTCTGAGAATAGTTTATAGTGGTAATACACCTCGGGATAATGTTTGGAAGCGTCAAGGCGGTTTATGTTTACAAAAAATTCACTGCAATCAAGAAGCAATCCTGACTCCGGTTAAACCTGTTGGTCGGCCTATCACTTTTATCGGTGATTCAATTACTGCGGGTTCATGGCTGCACGGGACCACTGCTGGCCGCGATTACTGTGCCGAAGGTAATTATGCGGCCTTAGTTGCTAATCAGTTAAATTTGGAAGATATTCGGATAGCTTATCCGGGAGCTGGAGTGCTCAAACCCGGTAGTGGTTCTGTTCCGGCGGCGGCGCAATTTTTGGAACAAGTTGATGCAGATCACTTTTGGCAAGTTCAGCCTTCGCAATATGTAGTAATTAATTTAGGAACAACGGATCGTAAAGCTAATGAAATTATCTTTAGAGCTGCTTTTGAGTTATTATTAGAAAAAATTCAATTATTATATCCACAAACCCCCAAATTGGTAATGATTCCTTTTTCACAACAACATGCCCAAGTAATTCGTGAAGAATCTCGGGAATATCCGCAAACTCGAGTTTTAGAAACGGCAACTTGGAATTTAACTTATACCGATGGTCTGCATCCTGATGCCGCTGCTACCCCCCAGATTGTCAACCACGTACTAGCAGCTTTAAAACAGTTGGCAAATTAACAGTTGAGACTGAGAATTGATAGTTTTTTCTCGGTCTTTTTTGTATAATATGAATTTAATGTATATCAAAATTAAAGGAAGATTGAGATGGCAACCAAAGATAGCTCCCAAAAGTTACGCAAAGATAATTTATTGACTGGATCAGCTTGGATTACAGTTAGTGGGATTGTGTCTCGGGCTTTGTCGGCTTTATATGTAATTCCCTGGAATATTTGGATGGGTTCAGCAGCAGTAGTAGCTTCGGCCAATGCTTTATATGGCAAGGTTTATCATATTTATGATTTCTTTTTATTAGTTTCGACTGCAGGTTTGCCCAGCGCTATTTCTAAACAAATTTCCCATTATAATGCTTTAGGAGAATATGAAGCTGGCAATCAATTATTTAAACAGGCCATTCGTGTTACTGCCATAATTGGTGTCGTATTTGGAGCCTTTATGTATTTTGGAGCGGACGTGGTAGCAGCACTTTTTACTAATAGTGATCCGCGGAGTATTCCTGCGATTAGAGCTTTAGCTATTGCCGTTTTGATTTTGCCGACTTTAAGTATTATGCGGGGTTATTTTCAAGGTTACGGGCAAATGGGGCCATCAGCTATTTCAATGATGTTGGAACAATTAGCACGCGTAGCTTATATGCTGGCAATTACCTATATTATTATGCAGATTCAACGCGGAAATTACGTTGATGCGGTTACTAAGTCTACTTTTGCTTCGTTTATTGGTGCGGCCATTTCGGTTTTGTATTTATTAACTTGCTTTGCTCGGCAACATCAACACCTGGCCGAGCTGGCTCATACCGGCAGCCATAAAATTCACTTTACTGCTCAAGACTTTACCAAAGAAATTTTTCTGCAGGCGATTCCTTTTATTATTATTGATTCAGCCGTAACCATCTTTAATTTGTTTGATCAAGCCACCTTTAATCCTATGATGCAAAGTTTCCTAAAAATTTCACAACAGCAGCTGGACTATTATTATTCGCTTTTTGGGTTTCAGGCTAATAAGTTAATGATGGTCGCTGTTTCTTTAGCCACAGGGATTGTTTCTTCAGCGATTCCGTTGGTAGCTTCTTTATATACCAGTAAAGATACTGGCAAAATTACCCAACAAATTATTAATATTTTACGTTTGTTTGGGTTCTTTATGTTGCCGGCTACTTTAGGAATGTGGGCCGTATCCCGACCTTTGTGGGGGGCGTTTTACGGCTTTGACCAACTGGGTATCAAAATGCTGCGTTTTTCTTGTTTAGTGGCGCTATTAATTGGCTTGTTTATGGTACTGGCAGCTATTTTACAGGCTCTGTACCGCAATAATCTTGCCATCAAGTATTTACTGATTGGCTTTGGCTTTAAGGTTATTATTCAGTGGCCTTTAGTTTATTGGTTACACGAATATGGTCCGCTAACTGCCACCGTTTTGGCTTTAATTCTGATTTGTTATTTGATGCTGCATCGAATTTATTGCCTTTATCCTTTTAATTTAAAACAGCTCATCAGCCAGAATTTAAGTAAAATTCTTTTAGCAGCGGTCATAATGGCAATGGTTGTTTGGGGAGTAGACATTTTCCTGTACACCGTAACAGCCAAAATCGGCCGGATTTTAAGTGCGGTTTATTTACTGCTGGAAGTAGTTATTGGTGCAGGTATTTATGGCTACCTAACTTTAAAATTTCGCTGGCTGGATCAGAATTTAGGACTGGATGCTCAGCGCTGGCGGCGCTGGCTGCATCTTAAATAAATTGTTTCTTGACAGTCAAATTGGTTTATATTAGACTAATTGTAATTTAAAAACATTTGAATACTGGAACCAATTAATTGTTTCCCGTGAGGAACAGATAGGTTTAAGGGCGGAAGTGCACCTAGCATCTTTGCAGGCAATAATTGGCGAAGATGTTAGGTGTTTTTTGATGAATTCAAAAAAGGGGCCTAGAAATGATACATGATTTTGTTAATATCAACCAAATATCGCTGACTGATGTAAAACGATTCATTATTTTAGCAGAAGCCTTTAAACAGGGAGCCAGTATTACTTTACAGCGTCCAGCTTATGCACTGAATATGTTTTTTGAAAATAGTACGCGCACACATACCAGTTTTGAAATGGCTGAACGCCGTCTGGGAGTTCAAGTGCTCCAATTCGTTCCCAGTGCCAGTTCCGTAAGTAAAGGTGAGACTTTATTAGATACTTTAAAAACGCTTCAAGCCATTGGTATCAATTTAGCGGTGATTCGTCATAGTCAAAATGCCTATTATCAGCCTTTGCTGCAAGCACACTTGACATTAAGTCTGGCTAATGCCGGGGATGGCAGTGGCCAACATCCTTCACAATCATTACTGGATTTAATGACTATTTTTGAAGAATTTAACAGATTAAATGATTTAAAAATTGGGATTGTGGGCGACCTCGCCCATTCGCGAGTAGCACGTTCGAATGCCCAAATTCTGCAAAGTTTGGGCTCACAAGTTTATTTTAGCGGGCCGAAGCCATGGCTGACTGCTGATTTTCGCCAATGGGGAAAATTTCTCCCCTTAAAAGAGCTGTTGCCCCAAGTAGATGTTCTAATGCTTTTACGTGTTCAACATGAGCGCTTTCAAGCAGCAGAAGAAAATGCCTTTGAGACACAAAGTTATTATCAGCAATATGGCTTGACACCAGCGCGCTTAGCGATGTTGCCCCAGCACGCGATAATTATGCATCCTGCTCCCGTTAATCGTGATGTGGAAATTGCTGATCAGTTGGTAGAATGTTCCCAATCACGGATTTTTACCCAAATGCAAAACGGGGTGTACGCGCGGATGGCAATTGTGGCTGCTCTTTTGGCCAGCCAGGGAATTATCAAAGAACAAGAATTACAGGAGCTGATCTAATGAAAACTTTATTAACTGGCGGCCGCGTATTTCTAGAGGGACGCTTAGTCCAACAAGATGTGTTGGTTAGTGAACAAAAAATCAGACAAATTGCACCTGCGATTCAGTGTTCCGATGCGCAAGTTATTCATTTGCATCCCAGTCAGGTGATTGCTCCCGGATTTGTGGATTTGCATGTGCATTTACGTGAGCCGGGATTTACAGCAAAAGAGACTATTAAAACCGGCACTTTGGCCGCTGCTCATGGAGGTTACACGACCGTGGCGGCCATGCCCAATGTCCATCCTGTTCCTGACACGCCCGCCCGCTTGCGGGCAATGCTGGAGTTAAATCAGCAGCAAGCTCAAGTCCACGTTTTACAGTACGCTAGTATTACTAAAGCACGAACGACCGATCAGTTGGTGGATTTTGCCGGTCTCAAAGCTGCTGGAGCCTTTGGCTTTAGTAATGATGGCAATGGTGTGCAAAAGGCGGCGACCATGTACGCGGCTATGCAGGGAATTCAACAAGTAAATTTACCCTTAATGGCACATATTGAAGATGACGGCTTAACAAATAAAGGAGTAATCACAGCAGGCAGTTCTGCACAAAAATTAGGCTTGCCGGCTATCACTCCAGCAGCTGAAACAGCGCAACTAGCCCGTGATTTAGAACTGGTAGAGCTGACAGGTGTTCATTATCATGCGTGTCATGTTTCTACTGCTGCCGGTGTTCGCTTAATTCGCAGTGCTAAAGCGCGCGGTTTAGCGGTGAGTGCTGAAGTAACGCCACATCATTTATTATTAGATCAATCGGATATTACGACAGATAATCCGATGTTTAAAATGAATCCACCCTTACGGACTTTAGCTGATCGACAAGCCTTATTAGCTGGATTGTTTGACGGGACGATTGATTTCATTGCTACTGATCATGCGCCCCATACGGCGGCTGATAAGTCCGGTTCGATGAAAACAGCCGCTTTTGGTATTACGGGTTTAGAAACTAGTTTTGCTCTGCTCTATACACATTTAGTAGCCCCTCGTATTTGTTCTTTGGAACAATTAATTCAGTGGCTCAGTTGTAAGCCGGCCCAAATTTTTCATTTGCCTCAAGCTGGCCGGATTGCTGTTGGAAAAAGAGCCGATTTAACTATTTTAAATACTGCAGAGACAGCTGAAGTCCAAGCACAGAAAATGTATTCTTTAGGTCACAATTCCCCCTTTATTGGAGAAAAAGTTACCGCCACTATCCAAGCTACTATGGTGGCAGGCGAATGGGTGTATCAAGAAGGGAGTAAAAAATGAAACGCTATTTAGTTTTAGAAGATGGGAGTATTTATGAAGGCCAAGGTTTTGGCGATATGCACGAAGCCTTTGGCGAGATTGTTTTTAATACTGGCATGTCTGGTTATCAGGAGTCGATCACTGATCAATCTTATAACGGAGAAATTTTATTATTTACTTATCCTTTGATTGGTAATTATGGACTGAATCGCGATGATGATGAGTCTTTACATCCTACCTGTCGTGCAGTGGTTGTGCATGAATATGCCAGACGTCCGGGTAATTGGCGTCAAAAATTAAATTTAGATGAATATTTAAAAATGCATAAAATCCCCGGAATTACTGCTATTGATACGCGGGCTGTGACGCGGCATATCCGACAGCGTGGATCTTTAAAAGCTGCGATAGTTGATGAAATCCAAACTGATACTGTGACTAACTTAAAACAGCAACCACTACCGCATAATCAGGTTTTACAAAGTACCACAAATAATCCTTATCCTGGCCCAGCTACCGGACACAAGGTGGTGGTAGTTGATTTCGGATTAAAAAATTCTATCCTGCGACAATTAGCACAACGTAATTGTGATTTTATCGTTATGCCGGCTACGAGCACGGCCGCACAAATTTTAGCTTTAGATCCGGATGGCGTATTGTTAAGTAACGGTCCCGGGGATCCCAAAGACTTGCCCCAAGCGTTAACAATGATTCAAATTATTGAAAAAAAAGTGCCCTTGTTTGGAATTTGTTTAGGTCATCAACTATTTGCTTTGGCTAATGGAGCGGATACTTATAAATTGAAGTTTGGTCATCGCGGCTTTAATCATCCTGTTCGCAATTTAGCAACACAAAAAATTGGTTTTACTGCTCAAAATCATGGTTATGCTGTGGATCGGGTTTCTCTTGCTCAAACAGATTTAGTCATTACCCATGAAGAAATTAATGATCATACTGTTGAAGGATTGCGTCATAAGCAATATCCGGCCTTTTCGGTGCAGTTTCATCCCGACGCAGCTCCGGGACCGCATGATAATGTTGCATTATTTGATCATTTTATTAAGTTAATGGATCAATACACACGCTAGGAGGTTTAAAATGCCACAAAGAACAGATATCCACAAAATTCTGGTCATTGGTTCTGGTCCGATTATCATTGGTCAAGCAGCCGAGTTTGATTATTCAGGAACTCAAGCTTGCTTGGCCTTAAAGGAATTGGGCTATCAAGTAGTTTTGGTAAATTCTAATCCAGCTACGATCATGACTGATAAGCAAATTGCTGATAAAGTTTATCTAGAACCGTTGACTGTCCAATTTGTGTCCCAAATTTTACGTAAGGAATTACCGGAGGCAATATTGCCGACTTTAGGGGGACAACAGGGATTAAATATGGCGGTAGCCTTGTCAAATTCGGGAATTTTAGATGAATTGCAGATTGAGCTTTTGGGAACTAAGCTGGCAGCTATCGAGCAAGCAGAAGATCGTGAGCAATTTCGTGCACTTATGAAAGAACTAAATGAACCCGTTCCGGATTCTGCAATTGCACATAATGTCAAAGCAGCCTTAAATTTTGCCGATCAAGCAGGGTACCCGGTCATTGTGCGGCCTGCTTTTACCATGGGAGGCAGTGGCGGCGGAATTGCTCATAATGATCAGGAATTACGGCAAATTGCAGCTAATGGCTTAGATCTGTCACCCGCAACTCAAATTTTGGTAGAACAAAGTATTGCGGGTTTTAAAGAAATAGAATTTGAAGTAATGCGTGATCATCAAGATAATGCCCTGGTTGTCTGCAATATGGAAAATTTTGATCCGGTAGGTATTCATACCGGAGATTCGATAGTGTATGCGCCGGTGCAAACTTTATCGGATCGCGAAGTGCAAATGTTACGTGATGTTTCTTTAAAAATCATTCGCGCCTTAAAAATTGAGGGTGGTTGTAATGTGCAATTAGCATTGGATCCAGATAGTTATAATTATTATGTCATTGAAGTTAATCCCCGTGTCAGTCGTTCTAGTGCCTTAGCTTCCAAAGCTACAGGTTATCCGATTGCTAAAATGGCCGCTAAAATCGCGGTAGGTTTGACACTGGATGAAATTAAAAATCCTATTACCCAAACAACTTATGCCCAATTTGAACCGGCTTTAGATTATGTGGTCTGTAAGATTCCTCGGTGGCCGTTTGATAAATTTACCCAAGCTGACCGCACTTTGGGAACGCAAATGAAATCCACCGGTGAGGTTATGGCTATCGGCCGTAATCTGGAAGAAGCTACACTTAAAGCTGTCCGCTCATTAGAAATTGGTCTGAATGATTTACACAAAACCAGTCTGCAAAAACTAAGTAATGATTCTTTAGAAAAAGGTCTAATACAAGCACAGGATGATCGGCTCTTTTATATAGCAGAAGCGTTGCAGCGCGGATATTCCTTAGAAAAAATTCATGATCTTACAAAAATTAATATTTTCTTTTTAGACAAATTAGCACATATTCAAGAATTAGAACAGCAGCTACAAGAACATCCGCAGGACTTGTCACTTTTGCGGCAAGCCAAACAATATGGTCTGGCGGACACAACCATTGCCCATTGTTGGCAACAAACACCGCAGCAGATTCGCCAATTGCGTTTAGAGCAACATATTGTGCCGGTTTACAAAATGGTAGATACTTGTGCGGGAGAATTTGCTTCGGTAACGCCTTATTTTTATAGTACTTATGAGCAAGAAAATGAAAGCTTAGTTGATCAAAAACCTGCCATTGTAGTATTAGGTTCCGGCCCGATTCGTATTGGGCAGGGAGTAGAGTTTGACTATGCGACAGTCCATTGTATTCAGGCCATTCAATCTTTGGGATATAAGGCCATTATTATTAATAACAATCCCGAAACGGTATCTACTGACTTTTCTATTTCCGATAAATTATATTTTGAGCCCCTAAGTCTTGAAGATGTCCTCAATGTTATCGATTTAGAACAGCCTCAAGGAGTAATTGTTCAATTTGGGGGACAAACGGCTATTAATCTAGCCGCTCCTCTAGTCGAAGCGGGAGTAAAAATTATTGGGACCACTGTTGCCGATATTAACCGGGCTGAAGATCGTAATGAATTTGATCAAGTTATTAAAAAATTACAAATTCCCCAACCGCTTGGAGATACAGCTACTAATGCCGATGATGCTTTAAAAATTGCTGATCGCATTGGTTACCCGGTTTTGGTTCGTCCCAGCTATGTTTTGGGCGGCAGAGCTATGGAGATTGTCCATAATCAAAAGGATCTCAAACACTACATGCATAATGCTGTTCAAGTATCTCATCGTCATCCGGTTCTAATTGATCAATATTTAGTAGGCAAAGAATGTGAAGTCGATGCAATTTCGGATGGCAAAGATGTTTTAATTCCCGGAATTATGGAACATATTGAGCGTGCCGGCGTCCATTCGGGCGATTCAATGGCTATTTATCCTTGCCAAAATTTATCGCAAGCCGTGCAAAAACAGATTGTTCAATATACTCAAGAATTAGCTCAAAGTTTAAATTGTGTAGGGATGATGAATATTCAATTTATTATTCATAATGAACAAACTTATGTCATTGAAGTTAATCCCCGTGCTAGCAGGACAGTACCTTTTTTAAGCAAAGTAACGGCTATTCCTATGGCTCAAGTAGCAACGAAAGCCATGCTGGGCAACAGTCTCAAAGACCAAGGCTATTCTGGCGGTTTACAGCCTGTTGGAAAATTGATTCATGTAAAAGCTCCCGTATTTTCTTTTTCAAAATTGACACAAGTGGATAGTTTATTAGGACCGGAAATGAAATCCACTGGTGAAGTCATGGGAAGTGACTATACTCTCCCCAAAGCTTTGTACAAAGCCTTTGAAGCTACTAAAATTCATTTGCCCCATCATGGTACCATTTTAATAACGGTAAAAGATGAGGATAAAAAAGAAGCAATTCAGTTAGCTCAGCGCTTTCATGAACTAGGTTTTCAGTTAATAGCGACTATGGGCACAGCTCAAATTTTGCAGACGGCTGGTTTAAAAGTTAAATCAGTAGATAAATTGGCACAAAATTCGAACCTGTTAGATTTGATTACCCAGCATCAAGTTCAGTTAGTTATTAATACAATTTCTCATGCTCAAGACAGTGCGGCAGATGGAGTTTTGATTCGCCAAACGGCGATTGCCCATGACGTACCGTTATTTACGTCGTTAGATACTGTCGCAGCGATTTTACAAGTGTTGGAAGCTCAGTCATTTGTAACGCAGGCTTTATAGGAGGATAAATGAAACGTTTAAATGTAAAGTTACCTAATATTACTTTAAAAAATCCCGTTATGCCGGCTAGTGGAACGGCTGCTTATGGACAAAAAATGGCCCAAGATTTTGATTTAAACGCGTTAGGAGCCTTTGTAATTAAGTCGACCACGCTCAATGCTCGTCAAGGAAACGCCCGACCAACAACTGCGCAGATGACAGGAGGGTGGTTAAATGCCATCGGTTTAAAAAATCCCGGTCTTCAAGACGTATTGACCACCAAATTGCCGTGGTTAGCACAGCATTATCCAGATTTACCGATCGTTGGCAGTGTGGCCGGCTCTACACTGGATGAATATGTAACTGTGGCCCCAAAATTAGCCAGTGCTCCTAATATAAAATGGCTGGAAATAAATATTTCTTGTCCAAATGTTGAACAAGGCGGGTTGGCTTTTGGAACAGATCCCCAAATAGTTACAAAATTAACTCGACAAATTAAGCAGGTGGTAACTAAACCAGTATTTATGAAATTAACGCCTAATGTAACTGATATTGTGAAAATAGCTTTAGCTGCCCAAAAGGGCGGTGCTGATGGCGTAACTATGATCAATACTCTAACAGGTTTAGGCTTTGATCTTAAGACTCAGCAACCGCTTTTGGCTCATGGTACTGGCGGATTATCCGGCAGTGCTTTGCATCCGCTAGCAGTGCGGATGATACGGCAAGTTCGCACAGCCACTTCGCTGCCAATTATTGGTGTGGGGGGAATTGCTTCTGCTGCCGATGTTTTAGAGATGTTAATTGCCGGAGCTAATGCCGTGCAGGTGGGTAGTGCTACTTATCATCAAGCTGATGCCTGTTTAAAGATTGTACAGGACCTGCCAGCGGTGATGGACAAATATCAAATTACTAATTTACAAGATTTAATTGACAAAATTCAAAAGCAAGTAGCACCGCATTAAAAATTTTTTTATGTAAAAGAAAAAACACCGCTAAGGCGGTGTTTTTATTATTTAAATTATTGAGGGGGGGATTCAATATTTAAATATTATATTGGGGAGGTGATAAGAAATATTCATCTCTTATCAACTTACAAGCCCTATTATAAAATGCAGTTATGAATTAGTAATTGTTAAACTGTGAAGAAAATGTGAAATTTTATTTTTTTTAAGATTGATAGCCTTGCGGATGTTTTTGTTTCCAAGTCCAAGCCGTTTTAATAATCGCTTGAATATCAGTATACTGGGGTTGCCAACCTAAGATACTTTTAGCACGACTGCTATCAGCAATCAAAATGTCCGGATCGCCTCCGCGGCGAGGAGCTATTTCTGCAGGAATTGCTTTTTGCGTTACTTTGCGGGCAGCTTGGATAATTTCTTGCACGGAAAAACCTTGGTTCGATCCTAAATTAAAGGCGGTACTGGGATTACCAGCCTGTAAGTATTTTAAAGCCAGAATGTGAGCCTGAGCTAAATCAGTAACGTGGACGTAATCACGCACATTGGTACCGTCTGGTGTTTGATAGTCATTACCATAGATCTTTAAAGTATCCTGTTGTCCCATGGCCGTTTTAAGAATAATCGGAATTAAATGGGTTTCCGGATTATGGTCTTCGCCAATGGAACCATCAGCCAAAGCTCCGGCAGCATTAAAATATCTAAGTGCTACTGATTTAATACCATAAGCTTGGTCCACCCAGTGCATCATTTGCTCCATCATAAGTTTACTTACACCATAAGGATTAATAGGTTGTTGGGGAGTTTGTTCAGTAATGGGGCTTTGTTGTGGTTGACCAAATGTAGCCGCCGTAGAAGAGAAAATTAAATATTTAACGTCATATTGCTGCATGATTTCCAGTAGTTTAATCATCCCAATGACATTGTTATCAAAATATTTTAAAGGATCACCAACAGATTCAGGCACGATAGAGAACGCATCCATATGGATTATGGCTTGGATTGGTTCTTGGGCAAAAACTTGTTTTAAAAATTGTATATCCCGCGTATCCCCCTCATAAAAACGCGCCTGCGGATTAACTGCTTGACGATGGCCTGTTGATAGATTATCGACAATGACCACATCATAACCGGTTTTTAGTAATTGATGAACCATATGTGAGCCAATATAACCAGCTCCGCCGGCAACCATAATTGTTTCTGACATTGTTTTGCCTCCCAGCTTTATTTACCAGTAGTTTACCACAATTAGAGCTTAATCATCTCCAAAAGGAAGATGATAATATTCAGCAATACTTTTGCAATTCTAATCGGGGGGATTAACGTTTTTGGGCTCGATAACTGCCTGGTTGTTGTGTTTTGTTTTTTTGATGATGATATTTAATTGCTGGCGTTGAGACTAATTGAAAATGATGCATTTTGTCGGGCACCTGCAGTCCAGCTAAACGGCGTGTCTGCCATAATTCTAATTGTTCGGCCATTTGTTTTGCTTGTTGGGCCCGTTTTTGATTATGTTCTTGATATTGGGCGATCGGCACTACCTGCTGTCGTAAATAATTAATTTGTTTTTGATTATAAGCCAAAAGATCCGGCGTTAAGGGAGCTTTGAGATAGCGATTGGCCAATTTTTCCAAATAACGAAGAGCGTCTTTAGTGTCGCGGGGCTGATATTGGTTGCTCATGTTTTGCGCTCCTTTCAGAGTTTGCGTTATGATATTATTAACTAATTATAGTAAAAATTTTTTATGGAGGAAAGTATGAAGCGAGTGCGTTTACGGCCGTTAATGATCGTCGCCTTTTTGAACGAAACTGCCTATAGTATGATGTGGCCACTAGCTACCATTTATTTGAATACTATCTTACATAAATCTTTAACCGTGACGGGAACTGCTTTATTTTGCTTTTCAGTAGCTAATGTTGTAGGCTCCGTCTTAATGGGAAAATTATACGATCGGTATAATCAATTTCTGTTAACTATAACGGGCATGATTTCATGTGTATTGATTTGTTTGGTAGGAATTTGGCTAGATGGCTGGCCGGCTTATCCGATTATTTTGACTATTTTCGGTTTTACTTCCGGCTGGCTGACAACGGCAATTAACGTTTATGGAACGCTGATTTCGGGGCAATCTACTACCCAAGTATTTAATAAGATCTATTTGGTTTTAAATGTCGGCTTGGTAGTGGGAACAATGATAATTAGTGAAATTTTTCAAAAATCCATTGCACCAATTTTTATTTTTGCAACTGGTATTTATGCGTTTTCGCTGATAATGCTCTTATGCTTTTTTCCCCGCCAGCGAGTAAAATATCCGGACAGACCGGTTTCGCGGGCTAAAATTGAGCGGCGCCAGCAAAAAGGTCCCGCTCCTTCGTTATTTACCGTATCTTTTTTGACCTTGGTTGTTGTCTGGATGATGTATTCCCAGTGGGAGAGCAATTTCTCAGTTTATCTGTTAGATATGGGCTTTAAGTTGCGGGTTTATAGTATTTTATGGGCCTTAAACGGAGCAGTGATTATTATTGTGCAAAGTTTGTTAACTCGTTTTCCCAAGATGATCGCTAATTTATTTGATCGAGTAAATGTTGGCTTGAGTTTTTTGGCTATTTCTTATTTTATAACGGTTGCCAGTCATCAAGTCATTTATATTTATTTGGGGATGATTTTATTAACGATTGGGGAAGCAATTTATGTACCTAGTGTGCCGGTAATTATTGATAATTGGTCTGCGCCGCAAATCAAGGGCCGTAATCAAGGATTAGTCAGCGGCTTTTCATCGATAGGACGCGCTTTAGGTCCATTATTTGGAGGTTTTATTATTGATCATTCTTCTTTTCGAGTATTGTTTATTATAGCTGGGATTGCGATGTTAATAGTAACAATTTTAAATTATTTAAATAATTTACATTATAAGAAAGTACAGTCATTATGAAAATTTTAGGAATTCTCGGCTCTCAAAGTCGACAAGGTGTAACTGCACAAATGCTCCAACAGGTTTTAGATCATGTGGATGCTACGATCGAAACAGAAACTATTTTTTTAGAAGATTATGAAATTCATCCGCGTGATGTCCATACAAACAATGATTTACAATTCTTGGTCAATAAATTAGCTGCCAGTGATGTCTGGGTTTTAGCGGCTCCGACTTATTGGCGGGAATTATCTGGTATTATGAAAAAATTTCTCGATTGTTTGCGGCCCGAATTAGTATATTTTAAAAAGAACGGTGACACTATTCCCGGTCCCTTTAAAAATAAACATTATTTGACAATTACTGATTGTTACGCCAGCACATTGGAAAATTGGTTAACAGGAGTGACGGATGAGACTTTTAAAACTATGGATCGAGTAATGAGTGCGGCTGGAGTAATTAAGGTGGGTGAGATTGTTTGCCCTAATACTTTGCACTTATCACGATTGCCGCGGGCCAAGCAGCAATTATGTGCCCGTTATGGAGCTAAGCTTTCTACCTATGTGAGAAAGGATGATGCAACAGTGAAGCGCTATGTGCAGTTATTTTTAATGATTGCTTTGATGGCTTTAGTGACTATGACTTTGCAATTATTTTTGGGAAAATTTCTACCTTTGACTAATTTTTGGTGGAATTATTTGAGTTTTACGATTATTTTCTTTGTTTTATTAGCCTGTTTGTTACATTTTGTGACTTTTGTCAAACATCGCCGGCGTTAAAAAAGCCGTGACTTCTTTTTTAGTCACAGCTTTTTTATTGGTTCCTATAGGGTGATTTTAATTCTGATTAAGTTGATCGAGAACTTGATTATAATTCGGTTCATTAGTCATTTCGCCAACAATTTCTCGATAAATAATTTGTCCTTGGCTATTAATTACCCAGACAGAACGGGCCAAGAGTCCAGAATCACTCATCAGTAAATGAGTTGCTTTACCAAAGTTTTGTTCCTGATCTGATAACAGCTGCATTTTTTTAACATTTTGGGCTGCACACCACTGAGACTGTTGGCTAGGGGTATTAGTGGAAATAGTTACAAAATTAATATCCCCATATTGATCAACTTCTTCATTAAATTTTTTTGTTTGTAAACTGCAGACGCTGGTATTAATATCGGGTACCACACTAATAAGTAAAGTTTTAGTCAAGAGATCAGACAATTGCACTGTTTGACCGTTGCTATTTTTAACTGTAAATTCTGGGAATTGATCTCCCACTTCGGGAACAGCCGTTAAAGTTGCAAATTCCTTTCCTAGTCGCGTAATTTTCATTTTTATCACCTCAATTCTATTATACTGGATTCTTTAAAGAAAGTATGGTGCGCTGCTTGTAGTCATTGTAATATTTGCTATAATTTGAGATAAAGGAGCTATTGTGATGAATTTCTTTGTTAATGTGGATTTATCTAATCCTAGTTCAGGTATTGAGCATTCCGAGATTAAGCGCTTACGACTTTTTCAAAAATATCACCAACCTGCCAAAATTGTTACTACCTTTTATCGAAATAATTGGACAGCCGGCCCGGGAAAGTTTGGTGTCGACGTCCAAGATGTTATTAATATTTTTGATTACTTAGGCGAAAATGAGAATGATTTTTATCAAAAAAATACAATTATCGAATATTGTCAAAAAAATCATTATTTGCAAACACGTTTTTTAGGAAAAGAGAAAGATGAGCTGGGGTATTTAGTCACAACTTCAGATGGACGTCAAGCTTTAGTCAGAGCTTCGGCAGACACTAAGCAGGTTCTGTCTGTGGCTTTTGCACCATTGGGCAGTAAAACTCCTAATTATGGAGAAGCCTATGATACCCGGGGCTTTTTATCAGCTAAATATTATTATGATCAGAAAGGACATGTAAAAAAACAGGAGGTTATAAATACACAGGGGAAAACTTTCTGTACCCAGGTTTTTAAAGATGAGAAACATGTGGCCTTGTATAAATTAAATTTTCGAGGTCATAAATATAATTTTCAAGATTTGCGAAATTTTCAGGCTTTCTTTTTTGATCATTTAAATCAAGACTATGGAGAAAATAATCTCTTTATTTCTGATCGCTATGAATGTAATGAAGCTCTCTGTCGAATGCAGACAGCAGCGCGGAAGGGAGTCTATATCCATAATCAATTTGGATCAGATCCACGTGGCAATCCGCTAACTGGCGGTTTAAATTATAACTATAGTTTTGCCTTAGAGCATGCGGATCTTTTTGATTTTCTGATTTGTCCTTCCCGAACGGAAAAAAGCGAGATTAATCAGCGCTTTCACTTGGGAGATAAAGTCAGAGCCATTCCCGGTGGTTTTGCACAAACTGAAATTCCCCAGGTGCCGTTGACCCACCGTGATCGCTACCGAATTATGATGGTGGCACGAATCTCAAGCGAAAAACAGCTTAGCCAGGCTATTCAAATTTTACAATTGGTACGTAAGACTCTTCCGCAGGCGCATTTGGATATTTTTGGCGGGATTACAGAAATCAAAGAATACGATCGGATTAAAGGGTTAATTGCTGTGAATAATTTACGCCATGCGGTAAAGTTATGTGGGGTTAAATCAGATTTAAATGCCGAATATGACCGAGCAGCCCTTTTGTTATTAACTTCCATTAGTGAGGGTTTTCCCTTAACTTTTTTAGAAGCTGTCAGTCATGGAGTGCCTTTAGTTGCTTATGATTGCCGTTACGGCCCGCGTGACATTATTCAAGACGGTAGTAATGGTTATCTGATTCAGCAAGATGCTCCTGAAGAAGCAGCTCAAAAAATTATTAAAATTATGAGCGATTCTTCTTTACAAGAAAATCTTTGCCAAGGATCATATCAAACTGCAGTGCAGTTTGATGCGCAACATATTTGGCAATTATGGCAAAATATTATTTAATTATGAATTTTATTTGAAAAATTGTGTTTTTTTTGTGAAGTTGTGCTATATTATAGATAGTGCATTACTTCAATTCTAACTTAGTGGGAGGGGTCGTTGAATGAAATATAAAACAAATAGTAATTTCAAGCGACTCACTTTTGGTAAAGTAGCAGGATTGGTTATTGCTCTGCTTGTTGTAATTGGCATTGTAATCGGTATTCATACCACTTTAACTTGGGCGGGTACTGGTTATGATTACAGTGGCAATGAGATTAGTAAGGCTCTTCCCGTTGCGGCTAATAAGGGAGAAAACAGTAATGTAGGCCAGGCAACTGCTAAATCGGATGCTAATGTCTTAGTAACTGATAATGTTAAGTCCACTACTGATAACAAGGGTAATGCTCCAGTTAAAATGAGTACACCCGGAGCGGTTACCGTAGTGGAGAATACTAATTATCCGAATACGGGTGATGCAAACAGTTATGGTGCTGTAGTGTTAGGTTGGAGTTTGTTGCTAGGCTTGATTGTTGTTTATCGCAAGAAGTTAATGTCACTTTTTAAGTTTAATCGGTGATAAGTAGGTTGACGTTTTTATTATCAGTGATATCATAAAGACGGATATTTATTTATCTAGATATTATTTTGGGGAGGTATTATTCATGAAAATGGGTAAATTATTTAGTTCAATTGCTACGGCAACAATGGTATTGACTACATTAGCACCAGCAGCAGTTGCTAATGCGGCCACTGGTTATCCCGTAACTAATGATGGCGTTAGTCAAACACCATCATCAGGTGCCTCGTTGCCTGCAGCAACATCCAAGGACAAAAATTCTGATTCTGGTTCTGTAACAGCAACTTCAGATGCTAGTGTCAATGTTATTGATGGTTATTTAATTTTACAAAGTGTTCCTAATTTTGGTTTTGGTGCTGCTATTGCTGGTAATACTGCTGATTTAGTTAATTATCAAAATGCTGGTCATGGCGCAAATGATGCCGGTGATTCTGGCTTATTAACTATTCTTGATAGTCGTCACAGTCAAAAACCTACTCCTACTAATCCTACTCCACAGGATGGTATGGGTTTTTCTTTAACTCTTGCATTGGGCGGCTTTAATCACAATGGTACAACCACAACAACAAGACCTGACACTGATAAGTTTTCATTAGACTTTGTTAAAGGTTCTGCTGGTTTACGAGAACAATATAACAAAAATAATAAATTTGATACGTTAGAAGCTAGTCCTGGGAATATTCAAGAAGGAGCTAGCGGTACACTTATAACAACAGGTACAAAGACGTCAGGTGGTAATCATACATGGGCATTTACTGGTAAAGATGTAAAGTTGAATGTACCACCAACTGCTGCTGAGGGTCAATGGTATGCTACTATGACATGGACTTTAAATGCTAAGGTTGCTGCATCCTAGGATCCGTGAAGTTAGTTAGTATTGTGCTCCGTTCGTTTGTATTTTCTTATTTTAAATTAAGAAGTATTGACTACTAAAAATAAAACCACTACAATAGGTAGTGGTTTTATTTTTAGTATTATTTATTTGTTTTTTGTACCTGATTGAAAATCAGTGTTTACTTTACATAAACACTAATAAGGAGTTCAGATCAATGCATCTTTCTAGTATGAAGAAATGTAATTTTATTTTTTGGATTACCTTTTTTAGTTTGTTATTATTTTTTACCGGTAGTTCAGCCTTTGCTACTTCACCAAATTATGGATTGAAGGTTAACTATGGTAATAATCAAATTGCTCAAAACGGGCAAATTGATGTTTTTGGTTCCCCAGGTCAGACTGTTAATGCTAGTATAACGATTAGCAATCAGTCTTCTAAGGATCAACAGTATGAAGTTCATTTTTATACTGCAGGAACTACTGATGATGGTTCTTATAATTATGTTAAGAAGAGAAGACCAGATTCTAGTTTAAAGCTTAATCTTAAAAATTATATTAAGCCTGTTCAGCAAGTTGTAACTGTGAAGGCTAATTCTATGCAAAATGTTGGTTTTAACATAACTATTCCGACTAAAAAATTCACAGGATATTTGATGGGCGGGATTACGGTCTCTCCTTATCATCAAAAGGCTGAAACATCTTTAACCTCTAATGGAACTTTGATTAAGAATAAATATTCGCAGGGTCTTCCGGTAAAAGTTCGCCAGGCACAGGGAAACAAGAAAAATCCTGAATTTCGTATCTTAGGAGTTTCTCCCACAGCAGATAAAACGCTGAAGTCACGGGGAGTTAATGCCCATGTACAGAATTATGTGGATGGTTTTTTACCAGATCTTAGTTTGCAAGCCACAGTAACACGACGGCCTGATGACCATAAGTTCAAGGTTAAAACTACCAGTGGCAATCCGCAATCCGTAGCTCCTAATTCTAATTATCAATTTTATATTGATTGGGGTAAAAAAACTTTACAAGCGGGAGATTATCATCTCCGGATGAAATATACCACTGCTGATAAAACTAAATCTTGGATTATTAATAAAGATTTTTCTATCTCTAATGCTGATGCTGCTAAGTATAATAAGCTGTCCGGTATTAAACCTAATTATACCTGGTTATGGATCTTAATTGCTCTACTGGCCTTAATTTTGGTTCTAGGATTAGGAATTTTCTTTGGTCGGCGGAATCAACAAAAAAAGCAACCTCCAATGAATAATCAATATTAAATTATGTTAAATATCGCAGACACAGGAAAAGTGTCTGCCTTTTTTGTGATATTATGTTATCATCAATAGTGATAGTTAAGGAGAATTGAGATTGATTATGAAAAAGAAATTCTTCATGCTTTTAGCTGCTTTTGTGATAACTTTTATTAGTGGTCAGTTTTGTCTGACGGATATCCAAGCTGATGTTCAAGATATTACAGTTACTCCAATTGTAAATGACCCTAATGTAACTGATAAATTTCAAATTATTGCACAACCCAATCACGTTTATACAGTGAAAATGTCATTTTCCAATTTTGGACCTAGTACTGCTCGTTTGCGTATTCGGCCTACCAATGCTTCTACAAGTCCGACTGGGCAAATTATTTATTCAGAAATTATAAAATCCGGGACCTATGGTTTAAAAGTGGCGTTTCGGGACATGGTGTCTGCTCAAGTTGTTACTTTGAATACGAATCAAACTAAGGAATTGTCTTTTAATATTAAGACGCCGCCAGAAAGTTTGCCGGGATTTATAATGGCCGGGTTTTACATTTACGATCTGGATCATCCGCATGATGGTGGTTTAAAAGTGCCCGTCTGGATTACTGAAACTAACAAGGCAGTAGGCGGTGTCTTAATCTTAGACGGAATTAAGCCTCAAGCAGTTAATCATACCCCGGTTATTAATGTCAATCTAAGCAATAATCAACCTGGATTAATGAAAAATGTCACTGTTCATATGACTTTAAGACGTAAAGGATTATTGGAGTTATTTAATTTGGGTTTTAAACCTGTTAATGCGGATCAAGTTTATAAAAAAATAGCTCCCAATTCCAATGTTCCTGTAGCCTTTGATCAACAATCTCTGCCAATTAAACCTGGAATTTATCAGGCTCAAGGTACGGCGCGTAGTGGTAAAACTAAATGGAAGTTTTCCGGTAGTTATCAGATTACCCAAAAGCAGGCTGATGCTGTGAATAAAAATTGTAATAACTTACAGTCTGACAAAACGGTTTTATATCTTATGATTACAGCTGCTTTATTACTACTAATTATGTTCGTTATTTGGGGATTATGGTCACAAAGTCGTCAAAGTAAAAAACTAAATGCTACTCGTCAGCAACCCCCTAATGCTCCCCGGAATTCAAGATATTCTTCACATAATCGACGTTAATCTTAGGAGGTTTATTGATGAAAAGGATTAAATTTGTGAGTGCTTTGGTTGTAGTAATTACTGGCTGTCTTTTCTTAACTACTTGGTTTCTACCAACTGTAGCCGCTAATAAAGATAACAATAATCAACCAGCACGTTCTTTTACAGTCAAGGCCGTTATTCCACATAATCAAACAGATAAAAAATTAACCTATTATGATTTACAAGTCCATCCTCAACAAAAACAAACTCTGAAAATGGTTGTGACCAACTTGGGCACCAAAAAATTAAAAGTTGATCTCAATATTAACAATGCCTATACGTCGCAGAATGGGATCATTAGTTATGATAAATCTTACGTTCATCTTTATAAAGCTCAACAGCCGGCACTCAGTGATTTAGTGCAGGGAAAACGGCATAAAAATATAGTAATAGATCCGCAGCAATCACGGACAGTTAAGTTTACTTATCAAGCTCCTAAGACTAGTTTTCAGGGTATCATTTTAGGTGGGATCACGGCTTCAGCAGCAGTAGGTAATTCGAAAAAGAAAAATTTAACTATTCAAAATCGTATTCGTTATGTAACGGGGGTCGTCTTACGTTCGCAAACTCATACCGTTAATCCTCATCTAACTTTAGGACCCAATGTTCGGTCTCAATCACGAAATATGCAATCGGGGCTCAATTTTGAGTTACGTAATGCCCAACCTATTAATTTAAGTAAGATGAAATTACGAGTCCGTATTACTCCGAAAACTAAAAATATGCCTCTTCGGCAGCTCAATAATATGCAAATGGCCCCTAATTCTACGTGGCAGGTTTTTGTGCCTTACAAAAAGCTGACTGCAGGCACTTATGTTTTGCATCTTAATGTAAAAGAAAAGCCTGGCTGGGAGCAGAACTTTACTCGAAAATTTACAATTACTAAAAGTCAAGAAAATACTCTGTCAAAAGAAAGCTCAGCCCGTAATTGGCCAATTCTAACTTGGATCTTGTTGATTGTTGTTTTAGGCGTTGTACTGGTTATTGGATATTTATTGTGGGTGTATTTGCAGGGAAGCAAACATAATTAATTTTTTGACAATTAATTAGACGTTTGGGAGATTAATTGTTATAATGAAAAGGAGGTGTAGATTGTGAAAAATTGGGGTAGGAAACTTTCATATTGTTTAGGTGCAACTTTATGTTCAGCACTAATGGCAACACAAAGCGTTCAGACTGTTTGGGCTGATGATAGTGGGGCTCTTTCGGGAACAACGAGTGCTTCTACTAATGTTACCGTGACATTTACGCAAGCTGGTCTTTTTATTGATAGAATGCCTAACTTTGATTTTGGTAAGGATAATTCTTTAATTTCTGCTGCAAGTAGTGGTGTTAGCCTAAAACATGGTCAGGCTAACCAACGTAGTCTAATTGTTAATTCACCAGATGCGGCCGTTGGTTTTTCTGTAAGTGTTCAATGTGGTAAAGGTTATTTATATGATCCTGATAGTGATAGAAGTGTAGGTACTTCTGAATCAACTTCATCATCAGCAGAACAAAAATCAATAGGTACCTTGACGCTTAACAGTGAGTACCTAACAGCTGGAAAGATTATTTATGATTCTTATAAGGAAATTCCTAGTTATTGGAGTCAATACACGGATGCAACTGCAGGAGGAAACATACCGTTATATATTGGGGATCATACTTCTAGTAGTAGTGCAACTAATGTTTTTTCAGTAAAAGAGGGTTCTCAGGGAGAATCAGGTGTAAATTTTAATAATGCTAAAAGTGCCACGTTTTGGATAACTGATACAGATCAGTTAGATAAATTAAAAAATTATTTTTCTACTAGTCCTTCAACTTCAGAATCAACAACTAAGTATCAGCATCTAAATTTGATTTTTCCGCTCCAATGGACCGTTGCAATGACACCTGATACTGGTTCTTAATATTTACTTTGCATTTTAATAATGGATTAAAGGGTAGCTAGTAGTGCTACTCTTATTTTGTATAGTTTGATTTTAATAACGGAGTAGTCTATGAAATTTTGGAAAAAGTTTGTTGCAATTTGTTTAGATTTCTGTTTTTGCTTGGGAGTATTTACACTTTCAGTCAAGGCTGCCGGCAGCACTTTTACAGTTATTCCACAGGCATCTCCCGAACAGATGGGTTCTATAAATCAGGGTTGGTATTTGAAAGTTCAGCCCGATCATGATTATCAAATAACTTTTCAAATAGCTAATTTTTTGTCTTCAACTAATGTAATTGAAGTTATACCAGTTATTGTCCAAACTAATTCTCAACTACAGCTAAATTTGGATGAGCCCAACGCTCAACCGGGTCCGCATGCTCAATATGATTTTCGCAAGCTGACTACTGGTAAGACTCTTACTTTACAGCCGCAGCAGCGGGTCACGGAAACGATGAATCTTCATGTTCCTGCCGCCGGAATTCGAGGAATTTTGATGGGCGGGTTGTTGTTTCGCTCTCAGACTGATTTACAAAAGCAAAAGGACAGTTTACAAAATCAGGGCAAAAATCAATCAGCTTTTTTATCAACAGCAGCAATCAGTTATGGACTATATTTACAGCAATCTATGACTAAATTAAAAGTTCATTTGAATGTTGGAGCACCCCGACTACGTTTACAAAATCAACAACCGCTTTTAATTACTCCAGTCAAGAATTTAACTGCCTATCCCTTTTCTAAAGGACGCTTAAAATTACAAGTTACTAATCCGAAAAATCACGCATTGAATTTTACTAAGACAATGAATAATATTGATTTAGCGGCTAATTCTCAAGTTGATTGGTTATTTCCTTGGCAGAAGGGTCCGCTTTTGGCAGGAAAATATTATTTAAAATATACTTTTACCAATCCGCGGATGCACTATGAATTTAAACGAACCCTTATTTTATCCGATAAGCAGGTTCAAGAATTGAATCGTTATTTACCTGAAAAACCACGCGATTATCAAGTAATATTTATTGTGATAGCAATCATTACGGTATGCCTTTTAATATTACTGACTTTTTTAGTTTATCATTATGGCTTGTGGCAAAAAAGGAAGGATTAGGATTTACTTTTAAGAGCTTATGCCTTAAAATGAAAACGTGAGTATCAGGGGGAGGGATATGTGTGCGTTTACGAAACAAATTATCATTACTAGCTGGTTCATCGATTTTGATCATAGCCCCGTGTTTCGCTAAACCAGCTGTAGCAGCCGATGATGATCATGCTTTAACTAATGTTTCGGGAGTTACCGCAGGTATGGAGGATGGCTATCAGTCGGCTGGTAGTAGTAGTTCAGCTGGTACATCCTATGCCGGAATCGGTTATGGCGATCAGTTATTGACTAATCCAATAACTCTATATAAAGTGCCCAATTTTGACTTTGGGTATCATAAAAGAAATGAAGGAAAAAGTAAGTTCCAATTAATAGATTCGACTGCAGATAAGCGTGTGCTCATTATTAAGGATGAAAACGGTCATTTAAATTGGACCGTTACTGCTTCATTAGGGGAAAATAATGTCAACAATTCGCAAATTAATTCTGATGATGTTTCAATTAGCTTTAATAATGAGCTTAATGGTGGAGCATTTTTGAAAACGGCTACTTTAGAAGAAAGTTCTAATTACGATCCTGCTGCAAGTTCTGCTATAGATGGTTTACAGATGTTTGACCAAGGGGCAAACATTAGTACAGGAACGTCAAAAGTAATATTGCAACGTAATTTGAATAATTCAAATAATAAGAAAGATAGTTTAGGTGTGATGGTCACCTTTGTTCGTCCGAATTCTGCCAATTTAAATTTAGATCTGGATAACCAACCTTATACGGCTGATAAATATGTAGCACCTATTACTTGGACTTTAAATGTTACGAATTAATGATAAACGAGGTTTTTTATGAAAAAGTCACGTTTTTTAATTACACTAATCATAGTTGGTGGTTGGTGTATTTTTTTTAATTGTTGGACTACTCATGCTGCTGAGATGCCTGTGACTGTTCAGTTGCAATTGCCGGCTGCTAACAAGTCTAATGGTGTAGTTAATATGGATGTTCAACCCCAACAGAAGATTCATTTTGTAATTTGGTTACATAATATAAGTAATAAAAAAGTAAGTATTAAAGTAGGCCCCGGAGTCGCTAAAAATGATAATAGCGGGCAGATTGTTTTAGGTGATAATACTAAACAGCGGATGGATTCTTCTTGGCAGTATCATTTGCGGAATTTGGGTTTTTCGCCTCGAACAGTTAGTATCCCAGCTCAAAAAATCAAAAAAATTTCAGTCACTTTGCAGGCACCGAATTATCAGGGGTCAATTTCCGGTTCGATCATTGTTCAACCAGTTGTAAAGCTTCAGCGGCATACTCGTTTTCCTAATCAAATTCAGCAGGCTTATGGCGTTTTATTAAACGTCGGAAATTATGAGGATGTAAAACCACATTTACGTTTAGGCAAGGTTTATATACAAGCACAAGGAGGTCAAGTAACAATTGTTGGTGAAATCCATAATCAAGCACCTATTTATTATGGTAACGGAGCGGTGAGTTACTCAGCTCAGCTGCAGGATAGCCATGGTAAAAAAGTGGCCAGCTTGCACTTACCCCAGGCAGCTTTGGCAGCCAATGCAATTGTGCCTTTAACTATTGTATGGGGAAATCATCCTGTCCAAGCTGATACTTATCTATTTAAAGCCCAAGTCAAAATTGGTGATCAACTCTGGCATTTTCAAAGACATTTGACGATTAGTAACCGCCAAGCTCTACAATTAAATCGCCAAAATCGCGATTTGCAACCTAATCGTTGGCCCTTGATTATTTTTATCATTTGTATTGCGCTTGTAGCCTTAGGATTATTTTTCTGGGGGATTTTCTGGTATGCAAAAAATCAGGGTTACCAGAAAATTATTAAGAAAAAGTAATATTTAGCTTTCTTTATTTTTTATATTGTTCTATAATAAAACTGAAATCTAAGAAAAACTAAAGAGGGGGATTTCAATATGTCTATTAAGGGTTTAAGTAAAGCCGCCAGTGCTTTGGCATTGGTGGGAGTTGTAGCACCATTTCTAGTGCAGAGTGTTAGTGCTGATGAGGAACAACCAACATCAGCTTTAAAAGATGTTGCTGGAGTTTCGGATTATTCTGGTTCACAAATTATTAACAGTGCGGCTGTGTCTGATGCTAATGGTAGTGGGGTGATTACAGGTAAGTCTTATGCTGGAATTGGTTTTAAATCTGGTGATTTGATTCTTTATCAAGTTCCTAACTTTGATTTTAGTATGGATAATAAAATTGCTGCTAACACTTATAAGATGATTGATGTTTCTACTAATAGTGAAGAAAGTAATCGGATGGCTGTTATTGTAGATAACCGCTACACTTCAACAGATGGTTCGGCAAAGGCTGGGGATGGTAAGTCGTATAACTGGACCTTAACTGCTGAAGCAGGCAATTTTACACCAGAGAATAGTGAAACTGAGACGGTAAAAGATTTAACTACTGGGGATGTTCAAGTTTTAATAAATGATAGAGGTACTAATGGAACGGGATCGGATAAGTTGACATATAATGTTCCAGAAAGTCAAAATGTAAAAGATCAACCAGACAAAATATATAAGCCTGGAACTAATAGTATTGACCCTAGTACAGTTGGTTTGGACCTTGCTACTTCAGCTACTGATATTTTGAACAATGCTGGCATGATTGCACAATCAAAGTCTAGTAAGACTCCTGGACCGACAGCAATCAATTTTAAAGATAATGCGAGTGCAGAATTTGTGGTCTTACCTGGCTCTACAACTGCTGGTATCGCTAAGATTGTGCCTAATACAAAGTATGTTTCTACTATAACTTGGACGTTATCAGCTTCTCCTCTTCACTAGTACCTAGTGAGTAATACTAAGATAGAGGAGATAAGCTTGTGCAGAAGAGATGGCAATATTTTATTCTAATAATGGCTAGTATTTTCGCTTGGTTTACATTTACAAAACCGGCACAAGCCGCAATCAGTGGCGCGGCCGGTTTTTCTGTGGAACCAGTCGATAATGAAATTGGTAATCAGGCAGATTATTTTAGTTTGAATCTTCAACCAGGGCAAAGTCACCCTTTAAAATTAAAGTTAACTAATAATTATAATAAGGCCATAAAAATTGTTATAATACCGACGGTTGCTGGAACCGATAATTCAGGTCAAATTAATTATGCCAATGTGACTAAAAAAAGAGATTCCAGTTTAAAATATGATTGGACTAAAATTGGGCCTACTAAGCAAACTGTAAAATTACAGCCTAAACAAAGTCAGGTCGTCAATCAAAACTTGCAGATTCCCCAGGGAAAATTCAATGGGGTCATGTTGGGAAGTTTTTATGTTTATTCACCGACGGTTAATAAAAATTTAAAAAAGGACAATGCTAAAAAGAATCGTAAAGTAGCAATTACTAATTTATATTCTTATTCTGTAGGTATCTTAATGAATGTTGGCGACATTTCTCAGGCACAGCCGAATTTGCGTTTGCACAGTATTAGGTTAGGCTTGTTGAGAGTAGATCCTGCAGTGTTTTTGAATTTACAGAATTTTCAACCTAAATATATTAAAGATGGAAAAATGCAGGTTCATGCGCGTATTTATCGGCGTCATAGTAATGAGCTTGTAGTGCAAAACAAGAAAAAGCAAATGAGCTTTGCACCTAATTCCAATTTTGATTTTCCTGTTAGTTGGGGAACTAAGCGGATGCAGGCAGGTAATTATCAGGCTCGGGTACGGGTACGTACTCCGGAACGTAGTTGGTATTTTGTAAAGAATTTCACTATTTCTCCTAAAGATGCCAATCGTTTGAATCGGCAAAATCCTGACTATCATAAGAATTATTGGCCTCTTATTCTAATAATTGTGATAATAATCTTATTATTGATTGGTCTCTTGTTCTATTGGTTCTATAAACGAGGACAAAATCAGATACAAAACAAGCAGTAGTAAGAGAAGACTGGAGGAGATATTTTGTCAAAACAAAAATTAACCCAGGTTGTAGCTTTAGGTGCACTGACTTGTTCAACATTTGGTTTATCGACATCGGTTATGGCTGCTGCTCCTAGTGCTGCTTTGAGTGGGGTGGACTCCAGTACTATTATTAACTCTGCTGCTGTTTCTCAGAATCAGAATAATACTGGTTCAGCCACTGGGCAATCACAGGCTGGTATTGGCTTTGAAGATGGTGATTTGTGGCTAATAAGCGCTCCTAATTTTAATTTTGGTACTCGTATTGTGCAGGTTGATCAATTCTGGAAGTTAGTTCCAAATAAATCTGAATCTTCTAACAGCGCCAATAAACAAGATGATTATAAAGATGATAGTATTGTTGTGGGCGATTTTCGTAGTCCCCGAGATAATACAGGGGCCCTAATTCCTGCTAAAAGTGGGTGGACTCTAACGGCTCAGGTGTCTGACTTTAAACTTAAAACTCCGGATCATCCTTATGGTGATTCTGACAAGCCTACTATTCAGCCTATCGATTATATGTGGTTTAATAGTGCTCGCTTAGTACACGGTAATTTTAAAGGACCTATTACTGAAGATGCTATTAAAAATAAGCAATTTGATTTAAAGGCTGCAACTAATGGTTATCCCGGGGCACCGACTAATAACATAGTAGGAACAGATTCAGATACTAAAAGTATTTCAATTGTTCCCGAACAACCTGGTACAACAATTTGGAGCGCTCAGAGTAAGTCTATTCAAGGTAAAAGTATTTGGGGATTAGCATTTAATAGTGAGAAGGATGTGGACTTAGAGACTCCAAGTTTAGGATCACAGTTAACTGGTGATTATATTGCCAAATTAACTTGGACCTTAAGCACTGTCCCTGTTACTTAATAAGTTGAAATTATTAACAGACTTAGAAACATTTTTTCTAAGTCTTTTTTATTTCTATTTGCTTTTTTTAATCAAATAGCTTATTATCATCATTAGATAACGCATGAATTACCTTTAGAGTTTATGTCCAGAGAATCAGGCAATTGCTGAAAGCCTGAATAACTCATCTTCCAGTATTTTCAAGCGGATAATAATTGAAGTTATACGGTTGCCACCGTTATCGGTGTAAAGTGCAGTGACCAACACTGAATTTGGGTGGTACCGCGAATTAAGTCGATTCGTCCCTTCTGGGGATGGATCGACTTTTTATTTAAGGAGGTTAATATGTTAGATATTAAGTTAATTAGAAAAGACCCTGAATGGGCTAAAAAAAAGCTGGCCGCTCGTAATATTGGTCCGGAACAAGTGGATGATTTATTAGAATTAGATGAAAAACGGCGTCAGCTTTTAACCCAAAGCGAAGAATTAAAAGCTCAGCGGAATAAGGCTTCTCAACAAATTGCACAAATCAAGCGCGAACAAGGAGATGCTAGCGAACAAGTTGCTGCAATGAAACAAGTTGGCGAGCAAATTAAGGGACTGGATGAGCAGTTAGACAAAATTGAAAAATCTACCGAATATATTCTGGTACGTTTGCCCAATTTTCCTGATGATTCTGTGCCGATAGGGCCCGATGAATCTTATAATGTTGAGGTTCGTAAATGGCAGCAGCCTCGGGAATTTACTTTTACCCCCAAGGCTCATTGGGAAATTGGAGAGAACCTGGGTATTCTCGATTTTGAACGGGCATCTAAAGTTTCCGGCAGTCGTTTTGTTTACTATATGGGTATGGGCGCTAAATTAGAACGGGCTATTTATAACTTTATGTTAGATGAGCATACTAAAGATGGCTATACTGAAGTAATTCCACCTTATATGGTGAATGCGGATTCTATGTTTGGTACGAGCCAATTTCCCAAATTTAAAGAAGATGTTTACACAGTTATTGATGAAGAACGGCCTTTAACCTTAATTCCGACGGCGGAAGTGCCCCTAACTAATTACTATCGTGATGAAATTTTAACTGAAGAACAGTTGCCTGCTTATTTAACAGCTTTAACTCCTTGTTTTCGTTCAGAGGCTGGTTCAGCTGGCCGTGATACTCGGGGATTAATTCGAATGCACCAGTTTAATAAAGTAGAAATGGTTAAATATTGTAAGCCGGAAGATTCTTGGAAAGAATTAGAGTCTTTAACTGCGAATGCGGAAAGTATCTTACAAAAACTAAACTTGCCTTATCATGTAGTTACGCTATCTACTGGTGATGCTAGTTTTAGTTCAGCTAAAACTTATGATTTGGAAGTTTGGATGCCTCAGCAAAACACTTATCGCGAGATTTCCAGTTGTTCTAACTGTACCGATTTTCAAGCGCGCCGCGCCCATATTCGCTATCGGGATCAAAAAGGAAAACTTCATTTAGTTCATACTTTAAATGGTTCCGGCTTGGCTGTGGGCCGGACAGTGGCCGCAATTTTAGAAAATTATCAAAATGCAGACGGTTCAGTGGATATTCCTGAGGTATTAGTTCCTTATCTTAACGGTGTTTCAAAGCTAACAGTTGAAAATTCACGTTAAAAATAAAAAAAGATCAATTTTTCGGTTGACAAGC
>NZ_KQ033878.1:0-457990 GCF_000967245.1 Bombilactobacillus mellis | reverse complement strand
GGCAAGGTCGGGTTTCCGGCTTTTTTTGTAATTTTAGTTTGAGCCAGCTTAGCTCAGTTGGTAGAGCATCGGTGTCGTAATCCGGGGGTCACAGGTTCGAGCCCTGCAGCTGGCATAATTTATTTGTTGCAGATTTTTGTTGCAGTTCTTTTGCTTACTTCTCTGTTTTTTTGTAGAATTGCAGTGTACATTTTTATGTACATCTCCCCACTCTTTATTGGGATTTCACAGCCACATTTTCCTATTTCTTAGGAAAATGTGGCTTTATTTTTATTAGTCTTAAAAAAGAATTATGATTATTTATCTGTTTTTATTGGTCTAGTAATAAATAAAAAGTAAAAGCCGGATTATCTATGATATTCCAGCTTTTTTATTTATTAATGACTATTTTGGTAAAGATTTAATCATTTCGTGGTGTTTAATCCCAGCATCTAAATATTGAGGACCATTGACTTTAAAACCTAATTTAAGATAAAATCCTTGGGCTTGATCCTGGGCTCCTAAAACTAAATAAGGTATCTGCTGTTTTAAGGCCTGTTGCTCAATATATTTCAATACTTGCCGAGCATATCCTTGCTGACGATAAGGCTGTAAAACGGCTACTCTTTGAATATGCCAGCCTCCATCACTCGTGACATAAGTGCGCGCAGTGGCTAAAGGAAGTTTCTCATTATAGAGTACGTAATAGCAGCAGTCATTTTCGTGTTCATCGATCTCCAGATCGTTAGGAACATGTTGTTCTTGGACGAAAACTTTTTGCCGAATTTTTAAACTATCTTGATAAATAGTTGAATTAAGGGATCTAGTACTGATAATTTTCATCGAAGCACCTACTTTAATTGTTGTTTAACAAAATTATAAAGAACTACAGCTTGATTATGTTGTTGATCTTTGGCACCATAAAGTAAAATTACATCTTCAGTTTTTAAATGCTGTTGAACTAACTGTATAAATTGGGAAGTTTTGGGGTTGGCTTGTAACTCCAAGTTATATTTTTCAGCAAATATGGGAAATTTTTGGGGTTCATGATTAAACCAACTGCGCAATTCGTTACTGGGAGCAATATCTTTAAACCAATAATCTAAATGAGCATTCACTTTGGAAATTCCCCGCGGCCAAAGACGATCAACTAAAATCCGATAGCCAGCAGTATTTTGGGGCTGCTGATAGATACGCTCTAATTGTAATCTCATAATTTCATCACCATTCTTAATTTTATCATCATTAAAGGAAGATAACATGACTATTGAAAATTTTTTTGCTAAGGCAACTACCGATATAATTACGCAAAACTTGTTGGGACATGAATTATTATACCAATCTCCAAAAGGAGTGGTCGGTGGCTTAATTGTTGAAGCCGAGTCGTATATGGGTATCAAAGATTCAGCGGCTCACTCCTTTCAAGGTCGCCGCAGTCCCAGTAATGAGGCCTTGTATGGCCCTGCAGGAACGATTTATATTTATTCAATTTATGGACATTATATGTTTGATATTGCAACTCAAGCAGCCGGAGAGCCGCAGGGGATTCTGATTCGCGCATTACAACCTACACAAGGAGAAAAAATTATGGAACAGAATCGCCATTTAAATGGCTATAATCTGACTAATGGCCCAGGTAAATTAATGGCCGCTTTAGGTATCAATTCTTTTGCATTGAATCAACAATTATTGTCACAATCGCCGTTAAGTGTCTCACCTCAGCGTAAAAAAGAGCCCCGTCGTATTATTGCTGCACCACGGGTTAATGTCAGTGCCGGTGCTTGGCAAAATCGTCCGTTACGTTTTTATGTTGCCGGAAATCCTTATGTATCAGGCACTGCTAAAAGAAGCTGGGAGTTGTCAACTTGGGGATGGCTTAATTAAATGTAGAGTGATTTTTGACTTTTATTCTAATAAATATTAGAATTAGAAGATACTATTTAGTTTTAGGAGAAGTGTGAATGTCTACTAAAGGAAAAGAAAAAAAATTCTTCGGCCAACCTTATGGTTTGTCGACCTTATTTATGACTGAATTTTGGGAAAGATTCAGTTATTATGGTATGCGTGCGATTTTGCTATACTATATGTATTATGCGGTTAGTCAAGGGGGATTAGGATTTGATCAAGTAACCGCAGTTTCTATTATGTCCATTTATGGTTCTTTAGTTTATATGACGAGTGTTTTAGGAGGATTTATTAGTGATCGTATCCTAGGAAGTCGCCGTACTGTTTTTTGGGGCGGCGTCTTAATTATGTTTGGTCATATTTTCTTATCTCTGCCGATGGGACAGCCGACTTTATATCTTTCCATTTTATTTATTACCATTGGAACCGGCTTATTAAAACCCAATGTGTCAGAAATGGTCGGCGGCTTGTATAGTGAAAATGATCCTCGGCGTGATGCGGGTTTCAGTATTTTTGTAATGGGAATAAATTTTGGTTCCTTATTAGCCCCTATTATTGTTGGTCAGGCTTGGAAGTCTTTTAATTTTCATGTAGGTTTTTCTCTAGCTGCAGTTGGAATGTTCTTTGGTTTAGTTACTTATTATTTTCAAGGTAAAAAATATTTACCCGATAATAGTTTGCAAGCACCTGATCCGCTATCAGCAGCGGAATTGAGAACTTTCATTAAGCGGGTTCTTTGGTGTGTCGTTGGTATTGCCGTTATTTTTGTAATTTTGCTGGCGATGCATGCAGTGAATATTAAAAATATTATTTCGTTATTCACATTTTTGGGTGTTGCTTTACCAATTGCTTATTTCGTGATTATTTTATCGAGTAAAAAGGTTACTAAAATTGAAAAATCTAGAGTGCGGGCTTATATTACTTTATTTATTGCTGCAGTTATTTTTTGGGCAATTGAAGAGCAGGGCTCCACAGTTTTAGGTTTATTTGTAGCCAATAATACTCAATTAAATGTAAATATTAATTTTCTCGGTTTTCATTTAGATAAGTTAGTTCCTAGCTGGTTCCAATCGTTGAATCCGTTGTTTATTGTTTTGTATACTCCAATTTTTGCTTGGTTGTGGACAAAATTAGGCCAAAAGCAGCCATCTTCGCCAGCTAAATTCTGGTTAGGTTTAATGATTACCGGTTTTTCTTATTTAGTACTTTTGATTCCGATCATGACCAGTCATGGTAATAAGGTTAATCCTTGGTGGTTAGTTTTAACTTGGGGAATTATTGAAATTGGGGAAATGTTGATTTCTCCTATTGGACTTTCTGTCACAACAAAATTAGCACCTAAAGCATTTTCTTCAGAAATGATGAGTATGTGGTTCTTAGCTGATGCTGCGGGACAAGCAATCAATGCGAAGGTGGTTCAATTTTATCCAGGGCATCAAATGGCATATTTTGGCGTAGTGGGAATTGTTGCTATCGTGTTTGCAATTATTCTGTTATTAATTACTCCAAGAATTGAAAAATTGATGGCCGGAGTTAATTAAATCAAAATACTACTTAAGAATTTTAAATTAGGGCTTGCAAAATGGTCATAAATTTATTATTATATTTATTGTTCTTAAGTTAGTATTCAGGAAGGGTAGCGAAGTCTGGCTAAACGCGGCGGACTGTAAATCCGCTCCTTCGGGTTCGGTGGTTCGAATCCACTCCCTTCCATTGAGAGTTGGGCAAGGATAACTTTTCAAGACCTTTCAAACAGTTATGGATTGAATGTATAATTCTTGTCTTGGTGGCGGTATTGGTGAAGCTGGTTAACACACCGGTTTGTGGCACCGGCATACATGAGTTCGAGTCTCATATACCGCCCTTTATGAATGGGTTATAGCCAAGTGGTAAGGCAATGGACTTTGACTCCATTATGCGCTGGTTCGAATCCAGCTAACCCAATATTTAGCTGAAACGGAAGTTTCAGCTTTTTTATTACTAAAAGGTCGACTTATTTTAATAATTCAATTAAAATAATGATATCTACGGCAAGTTAATGTTTGAGAGGTATTAAAGGAGACTGCGTGTTGAAAGAGCCTATTTACGTCCGTATTCATAACCAAATTCGGCAAGATATTGCTGCTAATAAGTGGCATATTGGTCAACGGATTCCTTCTGAGCGGGATTTGGCTCAACAATTTCAGGTCAGCAGAATGACGATTCGTCAAGCTATTCAAACGTTGGTAGATGAGGGGATTTTGCACCGAAAACTGGGTTCAGGCACGTATATTGCTAGTCGCAAAGTTCAAGAAAAGATGTCAGGAACGACTAGCTTTACTGATATTATGCTGTCGCAGGGCAAAAAGCCATCAAGTAAGCTGGTTTCTTATTATCTGACTGATCCCACTTCTAGTGAAAAAGAGCAGTTACAGTTAGATTCTAAAATTAAGATTTTGCGTATGGAAAGAATTCGTTTAGCCGATGGAGTTCCTATTTGCTTTGATATTACTTCCATTCCGGCTGATATTATTGCTCCTATTAGTCGCCCAGAGATTGTTCGCTCTTTATATCACGCATTGGAAAAAAATGGCTACCATTTAGGCCATGCTTTTCAGACAGTTTCTGCTATGCTGGCTTCAGAAAAAGTTTCAGATTTATTAAGAATTAAAAGGGGTGCATCCATCTTGCGTTTACGACAAGTTACAATGTTGGATAATGGTCGCCCCTTTGAATATGTTCGGGCTCAATATGCCGGTGAACGTTTTGAATTTTATTTAGAAAGATAACTGGAGTTTTATATTTTGAAAACAATTGATACAGCTAAATTTAGTGTGATGTTACTAATTTATATTCTTATGCAACCGGTGCTTGATGTTTTGACTGGTTGGCAAACGCGGTTGATGCCCCATTTTGGCCTAACAGTAGGCGTTGTTGTGCGGGCAATAATGTTAGTCGTTATTCTCTATTTTATTTATTTATCAATTAAACAACGTAGTCGCCCCATCGATCGTTATGTCCAGATTTATTTTATTTTACTAGCAATCGTGTTGCTTATTAATTTAATTGTTAACAAATTAAATAAGCCTGTATTTGCTACTTTTACAGAAGTAGCAGCGCTGTTTAAAAGTGTTCATTACCTTGTTATTTTAATAGGTTTTTATTATGTTTTTTGTAATTTAACTAAAAATCAGATTCAGCAATTGCTGCCGCGCATAGTTTACTGGGCAGAGATGATTATTAATGCAGTCATGCTTTTGGCAGCTGTTACCCGGACTGGTTTTTCCACTTATCCGCAAGGTAAATTAGGCCAAACTGGTTGGTTTAATGCTGGTAACGAACTAGGAGCTATTTTAGCTATTACTTTTCCCTTAGTTATTTTGTATGCTTTTCAGAGTAGTCAGCAAACAGGCCGTTATTGGAGTTGGCTGGGAGTTGCTTTAGCAGCAGTCTCGGTAATTATGGTGGGAACTAAAAGTTGTTTCTACGGGATGATTATTGGTTTGGTCTTTGCTTTTATTTACCAATTTATTTTTTATAAGCGCAAGGCAAACACACATAAAATTAAGCGTAATTTGATGATTAATTTTATGTTGTTGTGTTTAATTACTGTAGGAATAGCTGGAACTTATCCATTATCGCCGGTACGTAACAATGGTGTGATTCAGGCGAAAATCATTAAAGAAAATCAAATCAATAAGTTAAGATTATTACACCGAAAAAAGCATCATAAAAAATTGGATCATTATGAAAAATTTTTGTTAAAGAATCAAGAATTAGGCAATCCTTTATTGGCCAAGCTGTTAAGTGGTCGTACCAATTATTTTGTATTTAATAGTCAGAATTTTAAGAAAGCCCCCTTATCGCAAAAATTATTTGGCATGGGTTATGGCAGTAATTACCGTAAACACCCGCGAACGGTGGAAATGGATTGGTTTGATCTCTTTTTCCAGTTTGGAATTATTGGTTTTGTTGTCATTATTTTACCTTTATTAGTGGCGATAGTATATTTAGTGTTTGAATTTTTCCGCTATTTTACCAGTGATATGGTGCAGGATAACTTGCTTTTTTATGTGGCAGTGGCTATTGGAATTTTTATGTCACTTTTGGCGGGACACGTGTTGAATGCCCCGGCTGTAAGTATCTACTTTAGCATGATTGTGGCTTATTTGGTCAAGCAACCTGCTATTAATCGGCGTTTATTCAACGTAAATAATAAAACGATTAATAATCTCTTATGAGTTATTAATCGTTTTAATTATTTGAAAGTTGCTTATCTTTTTTCCTTTTATTTTGGTAATATAAACATGAACATTATTATTTATTATAGTTATGTTTAACTAGATAAATAAAACGTGGTAAATTTTTAAAACGGCTCAGGCGGGAAGGATGACTCAGAAAACGATAAAGCCATTCCAAATTGAGCTTTTGAAAAAGCTGGGGAGCCCGTTTAACTGATCCGGATAAAACATCAAAGCTGCCTCCAACACCAATCCAAACAGCTGGGGCTAACTGCCGGTTGCGGGCAATAAATTGTTCTTGCTTGGGATATCCCAAAGCAACTGCTACAATATCCGGCTGGGCTGCTTTAATTTCAGCACTAATGGCTTTTTCATCAGTAAAGTACCCGTCATGAGCACCAACAATTTCTAAGTGGGGATATTTTTTTTGAATATTGACAACAGTTTTTTGAAGTACTGCCTTTTGGGCCCCTAATAAATAAATTTTAAGCTGGTGCTGATTAGCAAGCTCCAACAAACTAACCAGAGTATCAAAGCCGGTGATTCTTTCTTTTAAAGGCTGCTTGATGATCTGACTAGCTTTAATGATGCCAATTCCGTCCGGAGTAATATAGTCGGCGGCTGCAATCAGCTGACGAAATTGTGGATGATCATATGCATAAACTGCAATTTCCGGATTAGCGGTAACAATAAAGGTGTTTTGTTTTTGCTGAATACGTTGAGTTAAAGCCAGCAGAAATTGTTGATTAGTAGTATTAATAAATGGTAGGTTGAGGATGGTAACTGTTTTACTCAAATTTAATTTCGACTCCTTATCTGATATACTTAGTTTACGATAGATAAGATGTTTAAACAATCGATTGAGAGGAATAAAGCCTATGAAGATTTTACAGGTTAACGCAGGTACTGAAAATGGCGGTGGTCGAACAATTATCATAAACTTAATCAGAGCGTTAAGAAAAAATAATATTGACGTTCAATTATTAGTTTTTGAAAAAGGTCCTGTAGCAGATTGGGCGGCTAAATATAACATTCCCACAACCGTTATGAATCAAGAAGGAAGACTTGATTTAAGAGTTGTTCATCGTTTGCGTAAATTTATTGTTGATAATAAAATTGATGTTGTGAATACACATGGACCGCGGGCTAATTTTATTATGAGTTTAGTCTCTAAAAAAGTAAAAACCAAATGGGTTGTTACTATTCATAGTAATCCGTTATTGGATTTTTCTGATAATATTAAAGGTAAGCTGTTAACTCAAATGAATATACGAGCTCTTAAGAAAGCTGAGCACTTCATTTTAATAACACCCAAATTTCAACCGGTGTTAGAAGAAATAGGTATTGATAAAAATAGAATGGGGTCTATTTTTAATGCAATGGATTTTTCCGAGAAATTGCCGCAAACTGTCCACCATGATGTGTTTTCTTTAGTTAATGTGGCGCGACTAACGCCGGTTAAGAATCAGGCATTGCTCTTAAAAACTTTGGCTCAAGTAGATTTTGATTTTCGTCTTAAAATTGTTGGTGACGGAGAACTTCGTAAGCAACTTCAAGATTTGTCCAGAAACTTGGGCTTAGAAACAAAAGTAGAATTTACCGGATTCCATGATGATACCTCTTCTTACTATCAGAAATCAGATTTGTTTATTTTAACTTCTAATTCAGAAGGTTTTCCCTTAGTCTTGTTGGAGGCCGCTAATTTTGGGATACCTGCAATTGCTACAGATGTCGGATCTTGTGATCAGATGATTTCTGACGAAACTGGTTGGTTAATTCCCCCTGCCAATTCGGATAAATTAAAAGAGGCCTTGGTTGCTGCTTATAAAAAATGGCAGGAAGATCAATTACGACCAATGGGACAAAAATTTTATCAATATTGTTCTCAGAATTTTTCTAGTCAGCGTTTATCTCAAGCTTTGATGGATGTTTATCAAAGTCTTTAATTAAAAAGGTAGCGAAATAAAAATGAAAATTAATAATTTAGATGATGGCTTAGCTTTGCATACGGATTATTATATTTTAAATATGATGTACACTTATTGGAAGAAGGGTATTAATAAGCAAAGGGCAGTTTTTGAATGTTATTTTCGCCATAATCCTTTTAAAAACGGTTATGCGGTTTTTGCCGGTTTGCAACAGATAGTTTCTTATTTACAGAATTTACATTTTAGTGATAGTGATATTGACTATTTACGAGCAAATGGTGAATTTGATGAAGGTTTTTTGCAATATTTAAAAAATATTACCTTTAGTTGTGATGTTCGCTCAGTGGTAGAAGGTGATTTAGTTTTTGCCAACGAGCCGATTTTTCAAGTTGAAGGTCCCTTAGATCAGTGCTCGTTAGTTGAAACTGCTGTTTTGAGTATTTTGAATTATCAAATTTTAATTGCGACTAAAGCTGCTCGAATTAAATCGGCTGCCGGCACTGACACTTTATTAGAATTTGGATCCCGCCGCGCTCAGGAATTAGAAGCTGGTCTCTGGGGCGCTAGAGCTGCTTATATTGCAGGATTTGATGCTACAAGTAATGTTCGGGCCGGAAAATTGTTCAAGATCCCGGTAGCCGGAACTCATGCTCACGCTTTAGTACAGTTTTATCAGAATGATTACGATGCTTTTAAAGCCTATGCACAAACCCATCATGACTGTACTTTTTTAGTTGATACCTATGATACTTTAAAAAGCGGTGTTCCGAGTGCAATTAAGGTTGCTAAGGAAATGGGAGATAAGATTAGTTTTCAAGGAGTTCGTATTGATTCGGGGGATATGGCCTATATCTCCAAAAGAGTGCGGGAAAAACTGGATGATGCGGGATATACTGATACTAAGATTGTGGCTTCGAATGATTTAGATGAAACTACCATTCAAAATTTGAAAATGCAGGGAGCCAAGATTGATACTTGGGGTGTAGGGACCCGCTTAATTACCGGTTATAATCAACCAGCTTTAGGTGCTGTTTATAAAATGGTCGCTATTGAAGATAATTATGGTAATATGCTTGATACTTTAAAATTGTCTAGTAATGTAGAAAAAATTAGTACGCCGGGACAAAAGCAAGTTTGGCGCATCACAAACAGTAAAAAGGATAATAAATCTGAAGGTGACTATATAACATTAAAGGATGAGCAACCGAATAAATTGTCACAATTGCATATGTTCCATCCCCAATATACTTACATCAGTAAGACTATTACTGATTTTAAAGCGCGGCCGATTTTACAAAAAATTTTTGAAAATGGACATTTGGTTTATGATTTACCATCTTTAGAGCAAATCCGAACTTACTGTCGGCAAAATTTGGACTCTTTGTGGGATGAATATAAGCGTGATCTGAATCCGCAAAATTATCCTGTAGATCTATCACAAAGATTGTATGATCATAAAAAGCATTATATTGAATATGTTCATCAATGGGTTAAAAATATGGGCACTGTCGATTAAAGGGAGAAGTTAAAAATGCGGCCACTACAAAAACAAATTATAGACTATGAAAAAGTCAAACCTCAGATTGATCCCGAGGCAGAAATCAAACGTTCTGTGAATTTCTTACAAGATTTTTTACTGCAAAATCATTTGCAAACTTTAGTTTTAGGTATTTCTGGCGGTCAAGATTCTACTTTGGCCGGACGTTTATGCCAACTGGCAGTTGAGCAGTTGCGGCAAAAGACTGGCCAACAGCAATACCAATTTGTAGCGGTGCGTTTACCCTATGGTAAACAAGCTGATGAAAGTGATGCACTGGCGGCGTTATCTTGGATGAAACCTGATCAAGTACTGCGGGTTGATATTAAGCCAGCGGTGGATGCGACCGTAGCAAGTATTGAAAATAATAAATTAGAAATTTCTGATTTTAACAAGGGAAATATCAAAGCCCGTCAGCGTATGATTGTTCAGTATGCCATTGCTGGTGACTTAAAGGGTTGTGTAGTCGGTACCGACCACGCCGCGGAAAATGTTACCGGCTTTTATACAAAATACGGCGATGGTGCTGCAGATTTAACGCCTTTATTTCGCTTGAATAAGCGTCAAGGGCGGCAGTTATTGGCAGCTTTAAGGGCACCATCTCAGCTTTATACTAAAGTACCGACAGCGGATTTAGAGGATCAACGACCGGGCTTGGCAGATGAAGCGGCTTTGGGTGTCAGCTATGAGGACATTGACAACTATTTAGAAGGTCAGGAGATTTCCGCACAGGCGGCCCAACAGATTGAAACCTGGTATCAAAAAACGGCTCATAAAAGGCGCTTACCTTATACCGTATTTGACATTTAAAAAAGGAGAATAGCTAATGAATCGTATGCAGCAACGGGCTGCTAATTATGCTCGCGTCTTGAATGATGTTATTGAAAAAATGCAGTCCATACAAGATGATTTAAACCCCAAATTTGAAAAGATTAAAACAGCGCTGGCGGCTGGTAATTTAACTGCGATGAAATCTTCAGAATATTTAAAAATCCAAGGAGATTTTCAGCGGGGAACCGATGATTATGGCAAATTGGCAGAAAAGTTGCATTCCGTCAAAGCACCTGCAAAATTGATGGGAATTCATTTATCTTTAGTTCAGGCTTTACAGAATTATACGCAGGCTTGTCAAAACATGATTGAAAGTATGAAAGATGATCGGACAGTGGATGAGTCTGCTTTTCAAGCTGCCGAAGAAGCTCAGGATCTGTATTTAGATAAAATTAGCAAATATTTGATGAAAATGGGTCAATTAAGTCAATAAGATCTTGCAAAATGTGACAATTAATACTACAATATTTAAGTGTTCACTGCGGGTATGGCGGAATTGGCAGACGCGCAAGACTAAGGATCTTGTGGAGAGGTAATCTCCGTGGAAGTTCGAGTCTTCTTGCCCGCATCTAGGCACAAGTAATTAACCGATATCAATAATTATTGATGTCGGTTTTTATTATTCGTTTTATAAAGGATTTGCCATATTTGAGTTTGCATGATTTGGGTTTGCATGTTATTATTAACTTGTATTTTTGAATGGTCATGGTTCGATGGTTCATGTGTAACTAACTTCCAGTGCCACAAAGAAATGCAAAAAGTAGTTTTAGGAGGATTGTTCACATGGAACATGGAACAGTAAAATGGTTTAACGCTGAAAAAGGTTATGGTTTTATTACTCGTGAAGATGGCAGTGATGTTTTTGTTCACTTTTCTGCTATCAATGGCGAAGGCTATAAGACTTTAGAAGAAGGTCAATCAGTGACTTTTGATATCGAAGAAAGCGACCGTGGCCCACAAGCTGTTAATGTTGATAAAGACTAATAAGTATGATTGGAAGTTTTAAAACCAGCCGCAAGGCTGGTTTTTTTATACCCCAAGTCAGTATTCAATGTTATGATAAGGGTAATTTCTTGGGAGAACTGAAAATTGGCAAAAAGAAAATTAATGACTAAAAAACAGCGGCGGACTTTAGCAACTATTTTTGCAAGTATGATTGCACTGATCGCCTTGATTTTGGCTTTTTTGCTGGTAAGAAATTTTATTCGACAAAATTCTTCTTTAGCTCAGCCGCCGATTCAGGTAAAAAGTATCCGACAACAGCATGAAGAATTTATTCAAAGTATTGCCCCCGCGGCCGTTAATTCTAGCCATAATTACGGAATTTTGCCTAGTATTACGATTGCCCAAGCAATTTTGGAAAGTGACTGGGGTCAAAGCCAATTAGCCAGTAATTATCATAATTTATTCGGGATCAAAAGTGATGATCCCAATAATTCCCAATTATTGGAAACGCAAGAGTATCAAAATGGACAGTGGATAACTATTTCTGCACGTTTTCGGGTTTATGCCAGTTTTGAAGAGTCAATTCAAGATCATGCTGCCCTATTAGCTAACGGAACGACTTGGAATAAGCAGCAGTATCAACATGTTTTAGCTTCGACTAATTATTTGGAGGCGGCTCATAATTTACAGCGTGATGGTTATGCGACTGACCCCGATTATACACAAAAAATTATTCAAATTATTCAAAAATATCATTTGGATCGCTATGATCATTAGTATTAACTAAAAAAGCAGTTATTGTTATTGGCAGTGAAGTTGAAGGTGGCAGTTGGCAGGATCGACTTTTGTCAAAGGCCGAGTCCTGTTAAAATGAAATAAACTAAATTTTTAAGGGAGAAAAACTGTGAAAGAATTAGAAGAACGCATTCAAAAAGATGGTCGTATTTTAGGAAATGATGTTTTAAAAGTTGATAGTTTTTTGAATCATCAAGTCGATCCGGTCTTAATGCAAAAAATGGGGCAGGAATTTTATAATTATTTTCACAACAAACCTATTACTAAGATTTTAACAGTAGAATCTTCAGGAATTGCCCCCGCAGTAATGACCGGCCTAGAATTTAAAAAACCGGTAATTTTTGCACGTAAGCATAAATCAATTACAATGAATAATGATACTTATATTGCTGATGTCTATTCTTTTACTAAAAAAACTACTAATAAAATTAGTATTGCAAAACATTTTTTAAATGAAGAAGATCATGTTTTAATTATTGATGATTTTCTAGCTAACGGTCAGGCGGTTTCGGGGTTAACCAGTATTATTAAACAGGCTAATGCGACCCTAGAAGGTATTGGCATTGTTATTGAGAAAACTTTTCAAAAAGGACGGCAATTGATTGATCAGCAAAATATTCCCATCTTATCTTTAGCTAGGATTAAGGCATTTAAAAATGGTCAGGTCGTCTTTGCCGAAGAATAGGAGAAATGGTAATGAGTTTTATGGGTCCCGCAAGTACGATTGGGATTATTGGTGATGGCAGATCAACCTTTTTGCTAGCACAACAGGCTTTAAAAATGGGATTTCATGTTGTGATTTTAGCAGAACATTCAGCATTAGCTGCTCAAAAAAATGTTCAACTAATAAACGGCTCCAGCCAAAATATGCAGGATTTGCAGGCGTTATTTTCTCAAGTGGATTTAGTTATTTATGATAATGAGAATTTGCATTTAGATTCACTAGAGCAAATTTCAGGTCATGAAAAATTAATCCAAGGAACAGAGTTATTAGATTTGGTGCAAGATCGCTATCTGGAAAAAAGTTTTTTAAATAATCATAATTTGAACGTGGTCCCTTTTGCTGCGGTTGTTAACGATCAGGACTTACGTAAAACCGTAGAAGAAATTGGTTTTCCTTGTATTTTAAAACCAATTCAAAAAGATATTGATTTCTTAGATGGAGTTATTTTTAAAAATCAAGCACAAGTAGCTGCTTATCATCTGCCACGGGGTTCTTTTATTCTGGAATCTTTATTAGATATCAAAAAAGAAATGATTGTTTTGGCCAGTAAAGATGCTTATGGCCAAATTAATGTTTATCCGTTAATTCAGATGACATCGCAGGATCGCTGGTTGTATACTGCTTTAGTGGAACAACAGCCCAATAGTATTTTGCAAACCGAAGTTCAAGAGATTGCACAAACTATTGCTGCTAATATTAATTTTCAGGGACTAATCGCAGTAAAATTGTGTACTACCAATTCCGAGGTTTTGTATGTTGAGCGAATTTACGCCGGGACTATCTTTGCGGCCAATATTTATCAAGCCGTAACTGCATATTCGCAAGAAGAACTTTTTTTGCGCAGTTTATGTGATTGGCCCTTACCGCAAGTGACTCCGCTAACTAGTGGGTGTAATCTAGTAGTAACGAAAGATAATTTAGCTTTAGCAGTTACTGAATTAAAACAGCATCCGCAGTGGCAATTAACTTTGCTTCCGGAACAATTAGAGGATGATTATTTGAACCCTTACTTAGGAGTCGTAACTGTTTTAGGAACTAACTATCAGAAATTGCAACATTATATTAATTCATCAAAAATATGGAAGGTGTAACTTAATGGTCATTAAACGCTACCAGCGACCGGATATGGCCCGCATTTGGAGTGATCAAAATAAATACCAGGCATGGTTAGATGTGGAAATTGCTGTCGATCAGGCCTGGAACAAGTTGGGAGTAATTCCTGATGCTGATTTGCAAAAAATCGAAGCGAACGCCCATTTTGAAGTGGCAGATATTTTAGCTATGGAAAAAATCACTAAACATGATGTGGTTGCCTTTACAAGAACAGTTTCCAAAAGTTTGGGACCAGAGAAAAAGTGGATTCATTATGGAGTAACTTCGACTGATGTCGTTGATACGGCCTATGGTTATTTGTTGAAACAAGCTAATGCCATCTTACGTCAAGATTTAAAGGAATTAGCTGCTACTGTTGCTAACAAAGCGCGCCAATATAAAGACACCGTCATGATTGGCCGCACTCACGGGGTTCATGCTGAACCTACGACTTTTGGCTTGGTATTAGCTAATTGGTATTCAGAAATCAAGCGTGATCAGGAACGCTTTGAGCATGCGGCTGCGGGCGTTGAAGCAGGAAAAATTAGTGGTGCTGTCGGCACCTTTGCTAATATTTCACCTCAAGCAGAGGCTTTGGTCTGCGAAAAGTTACAATTGCGGTCGCAAGAAATTTCGACACAGGTTTTACCGCGTGATTTGCACGCAGAATATATTATGACACTAGCTTTAATTGCTGCCAGTGTTGAACGCTTTGCTTTAGAAATTCGTCATCTACAAAGAACCGAGGTTCGCGAAGTGGAAGAATTTTTTGCTCCGGGACAAAAGGGTTCTTCAGCTATGCCGCATAAGCGTAACCCTATCGGCTCTGAAAATGTTACCGGCTTAGCACGGGTGATTAAAGGTCACGTATTTACAGCTTTAGAAAACATTGAACTCTGGCATGAACGTGATATTTCACATAGTTCGGCAGAACGGATTATTTTACCGGATACAACCGAAATTCTTGATTATATGTTGCATCGTTTTACTAAAATTGTTCAAAATTTAACTGTTTTTCCGCAAAAAATGGAAGCAGATTTACAGATTACACATGGACTGATTTATTCGCAAAGAGTCATGTTAAAATTAATCAAAACTGGTTTAAGTCGCGAAACTGCCTATGATATTGTGCAGCCCTTGACCGCTCAAGTTTGGGAACAAAAATGTGATTTTCGCCAATTACTAGAAGCTGATCCGCAGATTCAACAACATTTGTCAAAATCTGATTTAGATGATGCTTTTGACTATCATTGGCATTTGCGCCATGTAGATGAGATTTTTCAGCGCGTAGGTTTGTCTTCTTAGAATCAGGCTGTTAATTCATTCACTTGAAAAAATTCAATAATTTTTAATTTTTGAAAATATTAGAGGGATAAACGGTGGTAATTGCCGGGGTCCCTTTTTTGTTTTTAATTATGGGTGATTAGTTCTGTATTGTGGCGTTGAGTTTGCTATAATGATGACTGTAATATTGAGGTATTAGTATTAATTGAAAGTAGAAAAGGAAGAATTTCATGGCAGAAATTGCAATTCTGAAGGGATTAAATGACCAGCAAAAAAAAGCCACTATTACTACCGAAGGCCCCTTATTAGTTTTAGCAGGTGCTGGCAGTGGCAAAACTCGGGTCTTAACGCATCGTATCGCCTATTTAATTGAAGAAAAGCAAGTTATGCCATGGCATATTTTGGCGATCACCTTTACTAATAAAGCTGCCCGGGAAATGCAAGCACGTGTAGATCATTTATTAGAGGATCAAGCAGCCGGAATTTGGGTAGCAACTTTTCATTCGATGTGTGCGCGAATTTTGCGACGGGAAGCTGAAGCAATTGGTTACAGTAAAACATTTACAATTACAGGCACTTCGGAGCAATTAACTTTAGTTAAGCAAATCCTCAAGCGCCTCAAGCTGGATCCTAAAAGGAATAATCCGCGGGCCATTTTAGGGGCAATTAGTCAGGCTAAAAATGAATTACAAACACCTGCAGACTATAGTCAGGCTGCGCAAACTCCATTTGAACAAGTTGTAGCTCAAGTCTATGAGCAATATCAAAAATCCTTATTCAATAATCAAAGTCTGGATTTTGATGATTTAATCATGAAAACTATTGAGCTGTTTGAAAAGAATACTGACATTTTGGGCTATTATCAGGACAAATTTCGTTATATACATGTTGATGAATATCAGGATACTAATGATGCCCAATATCGTTTGATTTATTTGCTGGCGCGCCAATATCAGAATCTTTGTGTTGTCGGCGATGGAGATCAGAGTATCTATGGCTGGCGTGGCGCTAATATGGAAAATATAATGAATTTTGAAAAAGATTATCCCCAAGCCCAAACCATTTTATTGGAGCAAAATTACCGTTCTACGAAAAATATTCTGCAAGCGGCTAATGATGTTATTGGTCATAACAACTATCGAAAGCCGAAAAAATTATGGACTGATAATGATTCGGGAGCCAAAATCACTTATTATCAAGCCAGTAATGAACAAAGTGAGGCCTTGTATGTAGTTGATCAGATTAAAAAGAACTGTCAGCAAAAGGGGTTCCATTATACAGATTTTGCTATTTTATATCGGACGAATGCACAATCACGAATTTTAGAAGATCGTTTACTCAAAGCCAACATACCTTATAAAATAGTTGGCGGACATAAATTTTATGAACGCAAAGAAGTCCGGGATATTTTAGCTTATTTACAATTAATAGCCAATCCACAAGATTCCTTAAGTTTTGAACGAATTGTCAATGCTCCCAAAAGAGGAATCGGGGCAACTTCTTTAACTAAGTTATCTCAATTTGCAGCCCAACATAATTTCAGCTTGTTGCAAGCGGCTCGTCAGGCTAGTGCTGCTCCTTTAACTACAAGGATTAGTCATAAACTAGAAGAGTTTGCCCAGATGATGGATCTGTTGATTAATCATCGTGGCGGTCAAACACTGACAGAATTAATGACGGCTACTTTAGAGCAGAGTCATTATCAGTCGGAATTAGAAAAACAAAATACTTTAGAAGCTCAAACTCGCCTGGAGAATATTCAAGAATTATTAACGGTTACTCAGCAATTTGACCAAGAATATTTGCCAGAAGATGAAGAAGCTGATCCTTTAAATGACTTTTTGGCTGATATTGCTCTAATCAGTAGTGAAGATACAGACAATGACGATTATGATCAAGTTACTTTAATGACTTTACACGCCGCGAAAGGTTTAGAATTTCCGGTAGTTTTTCTGGTAGGAATGGAAGAAGGAATTTTTCCTTTAGCACGTTCGCTGAATGACCCTGACGAATTAGAAGAAGAGCGGCGACTAGCTTATGTCGGTATTACTCGGGCTCAAACCAAATTATATCTGACTAATACTTTTAATCGGACCTTATATGGTAAAACTCAGTCTAATTTACCTTCGCGTTTTATAGAAGAAATTAGTCCGGATTTATTAGAGAAAGAGACACCTCCAGAAGAGACCAGCAGCTGGCAGTATGCTAAAATTAATTATCCGTTTGCCCAGTCGCAACAGACTTCACCAACTAGAACTAGACCTGCAGCGGCACCAAAAATTGCGGGCAAAACTACGGCTGGTGATGTTGCTTGGCAAATTGGTGATCGGATACAACATAAAAACTGGGGTCAAGGTACTGTAGTCAAAGTCAATGGTCAAGGAGAAGATGCTGAATTAGATGTGGCTTTTAAACAAGAAGGAATTAAACGTTTATTAGCTGAATTTGCTCCGATTAAAAAAATTTAAAGAGGCGAGCACATGCAACGGCAGGTAGCACAAGCACAACTGCAGCAATTAAGAACAGAGTTGAATAAATATCGCAGGGCATATTATACTGAAGATGCTCCTTTAGTGGAAGATAGTGTTTATGATCAAAAATATCAACAATTATTGCAATTAGAAAAGCAGTTTCCTGATTTAGTTACCGCTGATTCTCCCAGTCAATTAGTAGGGGATATTCCTTCGTCCAATTTATCAAAGGTAACACATGAAGTACCCATGCTGTCGATGGGCGATGTTTTTTCTTTTGCGGAACTGGAAGAATTTAATGAACGGGTCAAAAGTGCAGTTGGTCATCCAGTTGATTATAGTGTAGAATTAAAGATTGATGGTTTAGCTCTATCTTTAATTTATCAACAGGGTCGATTAGTTCAGGGATCAACGCGCGGAGATGGTACTATTGGAGAAGATGTCACGAATAATGTCTTAACCATTCAAAATATTCCGCAAACTTTAGCACAGCCGCTAGATCTGGAAGTCCGTGGAGAATGTTTTATGCCCAAAGCAGCCTTTGCCCGCTTAAACAATCACCGAGAGCAAAATGGGGAAACTACTTTTGCCAATCCCCGTAATGCAGCTGCAGGCAGTTTGCGCCAATTGGATGCGCAGGTAACGGCACATCGACAGTTAAGTACCTTTATTTATACGGTAGTTAATCCAAAGACAGCTGCTTTAACAACCCAAAATCAAGCTTTGCAAAAAATGGCTCAATTAGGTTATAACGTGAATACTGAGCGGATAGTGAGTCATGATTTGCAGGGGGTTAAAGAATATATTGCAAAATATCAAAACCTGCGGGATCAGTTACCTTATGGAATTGATGGGGTGGTTTTAAAGGTTAATGATTTTGCTTTACAAGAGCAATTAGGTAATACTGTTAAAGTACCCCGTTGGGAAATTGCCTATAAGTTTCCTCCGGAAGAAGCGCAAACAGTTATTCATAAAATTGAATGGACTGTCGGGCGTACCGGTACGGTAACCCCCACAGCAGTAATGGATCCAGTCCAGTTGGCAGGAACTACAGTTAATCGGGCAACTTTGCACAATATGGATCTGATTAAGCAAAAAGATATCCGCTTAGGTGATACTGTCTTGTTGCATAAAGCCGGTGACATTATTCCGGAAGTTTCTCAAGTGATGTTGTCTCAGCGTCCGCATAATACACAGCCATATACAGCACCGGAAAACTGTCCTTCTTGTGGTTCTAAATTAGTGCATTTAGAAGATGAAGTAGCTTTGCGTTGTATTAATCCAATGTGTCCTGCACAAGTTAAGGAAGGATTAACGCATTTTGCTTCCCGCAACGCCATGGATATCAATGGTTTAGGACCCAAAATTGTGGAACAACTCTGGCAGTTGCATTTAGTCAACGATGTAGCTGATTTATATCGCTTAACTTATCAAGATTTGGAAAAAATTGAAGGTTTTCAAGAGAAATCAATTAATAATTTGTTACAGGCAATTGATCGTTCACGGCAAAATTCTTTAGAAAAATTATTATTTGGTTTAGGAATTCGGCATGTTGGAGCCAAAGCAGCCAAACTATTAGCACAAAAGTTTTTAAAAATGTCGAATTTAATGCAGGCTCAAAAAGATGAGATCTTAGCAATTGATTCCATGGGAGAAACTATCGCTGATAGTCTGCAAGTTTATTTTGCAAATCCAAAGGTGCAACAATTAATTACAGAATTAACCAATTTACATGTTAATATGGAATTTAAGCAACCCCAAACGGCGGCTAACACTACCAGTAGTTTGAGCCAGCAGACTATTGTTATTACCGGTACTTTGGCACATTATAAACGCCAGGAATTAAGTGATATATTAGAAAGTTTAGGAGCACATGTGACGAATTCAGTGTCCCAAAAAACAGATCTTTTAATTGTCGGAGAACACGCTGGCAGTAAATTGGCTAAGGCTCAGAAGTTAGGTGTCAGAGTGGTCAACGAAGACCAATTGCAACAGATGCTTCAAGAAGAAAAGTAGGAGTTTCAGAAATGAAGAAATTGTCAAAATTAATTATGACCTTAATGACTATATTTTTATTGGCAGGTTGTGGCAATTTAGGGAATTCTTCGCTTTCTTCACACTCCCAAAACGGGAAGAAGGTCACTACCACTACGCAAGCTTCCAAGTCAGGCCAATATAGTACGCTTTTACAAAATGGTCATTATCAAGTTAGTGCGATCAGCGGTTTAAGTGCTGATAGTAATAGTAGCAATAATCACAATTTACAGGCCTTTGAAGCGGGCTTATTGGCTGTTTCTCAAAAAGAATTTTCACCTGATAAGTATTATTTTCAAGAAGGCCAGATGATTTCTGCGCCGCTTGCTCAAAAATGGTTGAATCGTAAATCCAACACGAACCCGCTAGGTTTGAATCCGGTTGATAATGGTTCAAAAGATGCGGACAAGCGTAATCCCATTTATTTACAACAACTGTTAGAACAGGACTTTTATACGCAAAACGACAAAGAATATAATCTGGCTGGTATGACAATCGGGTTGTCATTAAATGCGGTGGACTACTATACCAAAGAGCGTTATGGAGCTACTTTTGAAACGAAAATTTCTGATAGTCAACGCCAGCAAATGGGTCAAGAAATGGCCAATACAATTATTCAACGTCTGCGTAAAAACAAAAATTTACGAGATATTCCGATCGTGGTCGGCCTGTATCGCCAAAATATTAATGATTCCTTAGTCGGAGGAAGTTTCTTTAGTTATGGCGTTAGTCATAAATTTGGTGATAAAATTAATGATTGGAAGGCTATCAAAGAACAGAGTCAAGTGTTGCCCGTGGTAAATAACGAAAACCCTATTAACAGCAATGATGCGAATGATTTTTCCAATTTTAAAAACCACATTGAAAATTATTTTCCTAATTTAAGTGGAGTGACAGCGCAAGTACATTATCAAGATGGTTCTTTAAGTGGCATTGCAATCACGATTACCACGCAATTCTATGGTGTAGCCCAAATTAGGAGTTTTACGCAATTTGTTCAAGAATCAGCAAACCGTTATCTACCACAGCAGCCGGCTTTAGAGATTCGGATTCAAACTGTTCAAGATATGCAAGCTTTAATTACCAAGGACTATAATAGTAAGCAGTTTACGAGCCATGTTTTGGTTTCTTATTAAAATGACGGAGGGATGCTTTAATGATTGATAAGAATTTAGTGCAGCACGTTGCCCACTTGGCAAAATTAGAATTTAACGAGGCTGATTTGGACAAATTTACGCAACAGTTAGCCGAGATTATTAAAATGGAGGATGAGTTGGCTCAAGTAGATACTACAAATGTAAAGCCGACTACTCATATCTCGCGTCAAAAAACGACTTTTAGAGCCGATGACAATCCATTAACTACTAGTCGTGATGAGTTATTAAAGAATGTTCCAGAACAAGAAGATGGACTAATTAAAGTACCAGCAATTTTAGATAATGAGGAGGAATAATAGTGGATTATTTTGATGAAACAATTGCTTCAGTACATCAACAGCTTGTGGAGAAAAAGATTAGTCCTAGTGAGCTTGTTCAAGCGACTTTAGCTAATATTAAGCAGTTAAATCCTGATTTAAATGCTTTTATTGCTATTAATGATCATGTTTCTGCACCCCAAACAGTGTCTCAAGATCAGGTTTTACAGGCGATTCCGCTAGCTATTAAAGATAATATTTTAACCACTGATTTAAAAACAACTGCCGGCAGTAAAATGTTGGCTAATTTTCAGTCAGTATATCCAGCAACAGTTATGGAAAAACTTTTACAGGCTGGAGTAGTCAATATTGGTAAAACCAATATGGATGAATTTGCAATGGGTTCTTCCACTGAAACTTCTTATTTTGGAGTTACTAAAAATCCTTGGAATGCCCAAAAAGTTCCGGGCGGCTCTTCTGGTGGTTCGGCAGCAGCGGTAGCTTCAGGACAAGTTTTGGCTGCCTTAGGAACTGATACCGGTGGCTCAATTCGTCAACCGGCTTCTTTTAACGGTATTTTTGGGATTAAACCTACTTATGGCCGGGTTTCACGGTGGGGCGTAATTGCGTTTAGTTCCAGTTTGGATCAAGTTGGAGTTTTGTCACGTCATGTGGCTGATTCTGCCCAAGTTTTGCAGACTATTAGCGGTTTTGACCAGCGTGATAATACCAGTTCTCAACAAGCTGTACCTGATTTCTCTCAAATTAAAGCTGATGTTCGCGGATTAAAAGTGGCCGTTCCTGAAGAATTTATGGGTGCGGGAGTTGATGCTGGTGTTAGAGAACAAGTTCAAAAAGGAATCAAATTATTAGATCAAAATGGCGCTCTAGTGGAAACAGTAAAATTACCACATGCGCAATATGCAGTTCAGGTTTATTACATTATTGCTTCCAGTGAAGCTTCATCTAATTTACAACGATATGACGGTATCCGTTATGGTTATCGGGCTCAAGACGTTCAAAATTTGGAAGATGTTTATGTTCGCTCCCGCAGTGAAGGTTTCGGTGACGAAGTTAAACGCCGGATTATGTTGGGAACTTTTGCTTTATCAACAGGTTACTTTGATGCTTACTTTAATAAAGCTGCCCAAGTTAGAACTTTAATTAACGATGACTTTGACAAAGTATTTCAAGATTTTGATTTGATTGTCGGTCCGACCTCTCCGACAACGGCCTTTGACATTGGTTCGCGTATTGATGATCCAGTGGTAATGTATATGAACGATATTTTAACTATTCCCGCTAATTTGGCCGGATTACCAGCAGCTTCTGTACCGGTAGGTTTCGCTGATGGAATGCCGGTAGGACTACAAATGATTGCTCCGGCATTTAAAGAACAGACGATTTTTAATGCGGCTCAGCTTGTGGAAAATGAAACTAACTTTTTGCAACAACGGCCACAGATGGGAGGCCAAAATTAATGAATTTTGAAACAACAATTGGTTTAGAAGTTCACGTAGAGTTAAAGACCAAAACTAAAATTTTCAGTCCGGCACCGGTATCTTACGGAACAGATCCGAATACGAATGCTAATGTTATTGATTTTGGTTTTCCCGGAACTTTGCCGACACTCAATAAAAATGCTTATAGATTAGGCATTATGACCGCTTTAGCCTTAAATGCTAAAATTACCCAAGATACGCATTTTGATCGGAAAAATTACTTTTATCCGGATAATCCCAAAGCCTATCAAATTACTCAAAAAGAAGAACCTTTGGGTCGTGAAGGTTGGGTCGAAATTGAAGTTCACGGACAAAAGAAAAAAATCGGCATCGAAGAATTGCATATTGAAGAAGATGCGGGTAAGAATACCCATGGTGACTCCGGCTATTCTTATGTTGATTTGAACCGTCAGGGAACGCCGTTAGTAGAAATTGTGTCGAAGCCCGATATTAAATCACCTGATGAAGCTTATGCCTATTTAGAAAAATTACGTCAAATTATTCAATTTACAGGTGCTTCAGATGTTAAAATGGAAGAAGGATCCATGCGGGTTGATACTAATATTTCTGTAAGTCCGGTTGGCTCTGATAAGTTAGGCCAAAAGGTTGAATTAAAAAATTTGAATTCTTTCAAGCATGTTAAAAATGGTCTGGCCTTTGAAGAAAAACGGCAAATTGGAATCTTAATGGCAGGCGGCAGCATTCAACCGGAAACGCGGCGTTATGATGAACCTAGTGATTCAACAATTTTGATGCGGGTTAAAGAGGGCGCTGACGATTATCGCTATTTCCCAGAACCTGATTTACCTGATTATCATATTGATAGTGAATGGATTGAACAAATCCGTCAGGAAATTCCGGAAATGCCTGATAAACGGCGCAAACGTTATATTGAAGACTTACAGATTCCGGAATATGATGCCAGTGTTTTAACTGATACTAAAGAAATGTCTGATTTCTTTGATCAAACGGTAGCTTTAGGTGCTGATCCTAAGCAAGTCTCTAATTGGTTAATGGTAAATGTGAATGCTTATCTGAATGAAAATAATTTAGAATTACAGCAAACTAAATTAACGCCGGAACATTTAGCTACCATGATAGGTTTGGTTAAAGACGGGACAATTTCTTCGAAAATTGCCAAAAAGGTTTTTGCAGAAACGATCGCTCATGGTAGTGAGCCGAAAGCTTGGGTGCAATCTAAAGGCCTGATACAGCAATCGGATCCGCAGGTTTTAACACCGATTATTACGCAAGTATTAGATGATAATCAACAATCAGTTGTTGACTTTAAAAATGGTAAAGACCGTGCTTTTGGATTTTTAGTGGGACAAATTATGAAACAAACGCATGGCCAAGCCAATCCAAAAGTCGTCAATCAGATCTTAACCGCTGAAATTAAGAAACGTTAAGAGGAAATCCAATGAAAGCTCGTTTGATATATAATCCGACTTCGGGAAATGAGAGTATTTTAAAAAACGTTGCTGATATCTTGGACGTTTTGGAGCAGGCTGGTTATGAAGCCAGTGCCTTTCGAACAACGCCGCAACCTTTATCAGCAGCTAAAGAAGCATGCCGAGCCGCTCAAGCGGGTTTTGAATTAATTGTGGCTGCTGGTGGTGATGGGACTTTAAATGAAGTTGTCAATGGGATTGCTCCACTAGCTAAACGTCCACGAATGGCTATTATTCCAGGAGGAACTACTAATGATTATGCGCGAGCCTTAAAGATTCCCCGTAATGATCCCGTAGCAGCGGCACGTATTATTTTGAAAAATCAAACTTTACCGATGGATATTGGTCAAGCTGGCGAGCACTATTTTATGAATATAGCTGGTGGCGGTTCGATGTCGGAATTGACTTATGAAGTACCTTCTGAATATAAATCAATTTTGGGATATTTGGCCTACCTAGTTAAGGGAGCTGAAATGCTGCCGCGTTTACGGCCGATGAATATGCATTTAGAATATGATGAAGGCACTTACGATGGTGCGGTGACCCTCTTTTTATCGGGGTTAACTAATTCTGTGGGCGGTTTTGAACAAGTAGCTCCAGATTCAGAATTGGGTGATGGTAAGTTATCATTGCTCATTGTGAAAGGCACTAATATTGCTGAAATGTTGATTCTCATTGCTAAAGCCTTAAACGGGGGAAAACATATTAATGATCCCAATATTATTTATACGAAAACCCGAAAATTATTTGTCAAACCTAACGATAATCAGCGAATTATGATTAATTTAGATGGCGAGTATGGTGGCGATGCCCCCATTACTCTAACTGTTTTACCGCGGCATATTGAGATGTTCGCCGATTTAGATGCAATTCCCGATAAGTCGATTAATACTGAAACTTTAGCGGAAAGACAAGCAGAAAAGAATTTTGTACAGGGCGTTAGCTCTTTACAAGATAAACATGATTAAGTTGAAAAAACTGATCATCATTATAAAAAGTAACGAGGCTGGAATAACTTTGTTCCAGTCCTCTTTTTTAAAGGAGCACAATGAAAACTATTAATTTAACTAAAAATCAACAAATAACTGTAGATATTATCGATCTGTCCTATGAAGGCTTGGGCGTTGCCAAAATTGACGGTTATTCTGTATTTGTTGAAAATGCTTTGCCAAATGAACGGGTCTTGGCCTTGATTACGAAGGTCGGGCGTAAATATGGCTTTGCTAAAACTTTAAAAATCCTCCAGAAATCTCCTGATCGTGTGGAACAGTATGATAAAAAATATGTTCAAACCGGCATTGCCCCTTTAATCCATCTAAAATATCCGCGGCAGTTAGAATTTAAACGTCAGCAAGTAATCAATGATTTTCATAAATTAAATTTGGAAATACCAGTTGCACAGACTGTCGGTGCACAGTCGCCTTTAGCCTATCGCAATAAGGCCCAAATTCCTGTACGCAATGTCGAGAATCAAGCCACGACCGGATTTTTTCGGCAACGATCGCATGATTTAATACCTTTAGAGGATTACTTGATTCAAGATCCGTTAATTGATAAAGAAATTAATCAAATTCGGGACTTAATGCGACAATTTCATATTCAAGGATACGATGAAGTTAATAATCAGGGTGATGTGCGTAATATTGTAATACGTCGAGCTTATTTTACCGGAGAAATGATGGTAGTTCTGGTTCTTACTTCCTCCAAAATAAAGAATCTGGATGCTTTACTAGAAGCAATTGCTGCTAATGAAGAGGTAACTTCTTTATACATCAATATCAATGCTAAAAAAACTAACGTTATTTTAGGCTCTCATTTTGAATTAGTGAGTGGCAAAGCTTATATTCAAGATAAAATTTTAGGCAAGACTTTCCGTATTTCGCCGCAATCCTTTTACCAAATTAACCCTCAGCAAACGCAAAAATTGTATCAATTAGCTATTCAAGCGGCTCATTTAACAGGTGAGCAGACGGTGATCGATGCTTATTGTGGAATTGGAACTATTGGCTTAAGTTTGGCTGATCAAGCCCAAAAAGTTATTGGTATCGAAAGTGTTGCCAGCGCAGTTAAAGATGCACAAGCTAACGCAGCTTTAAATAATATTCACAATGCTCAGTTTGTACAAGGAAAAACAGAAGAGGTGCTCAATAAATGGGCACGGCAGCAACGCTACTTCGATGTTTTAATTGTTGATCCCCCCAGAAAGGGCTTGGATCACAGTTTAATTAGTAGTATTTTTGCTTTAAAACCCCAACGAATAGTTTATATTAGTTGTAATCCTGCTACTTTAGCACGGGATATTCAATTATTAAGTCAACATTATCAGGCTCAACAAACAACTCCAGTGGATATGTTCCCGATGACCAAGCATGTTGAATCTGTCACGGCCCTTGAATATAGAGAAAAATAGATGCTGGATATTGTTGTTATATTATTTTTAGTCATGTTCATTAGTGTGGGCAATTTAGCACTGGAAGTTAACGAATGTAAGTCGATAAATCAGTGCGTTTATCTCAAAAAGATAGAAATTAGTATAAACGACATATTATTTAACTATCAGAGATAATTTAAGGTATATGAATTAAAACAATACAAACTATTAAAGAATAAAAAATAGCTGAAGTGCTTAAATGTTAGTCATGAGCAGTTTTATCCAAATCATCAATGATTTTATTCAGAACAATATTAGGGTGCTTTCTCTTTATTACCTTGAATTTGCATAACCTTTAAGCACTCATGGCTGCCAACAACATGACCGGTTTAGTGATTTCAAATAAAGAGATCAATGTAACCGAATATTTTTATCAAAAGATCTAGCCTTTTTATAATTAAGATCTTTTTGCTCTTGGTCTTTTCGTGTACTTGTAATCAGCAGAAATTAGGTCTTTAATTTTCTTTTTAATAAATATCGTCAGTGCTTTTCTTTATCTTTAAAGTTTATTTGTTGATTAATTGACAAAATCAAGTACAATATTATGTACAAGGAGGTGCTGACTATGACTGTAGTATTGACACAAAGTGATTTTAGAAATCACATTAAAAAGTACTTAGATCAAGTAAATGATGATGATGAAGTGGTTTACATTGCCAGATCTAATAGTCGTTCAGTTGCCGTTCTTACCCAAGAAAAACTCTATTGGATGGAAAAAGCAATAAAGGCTAAGGAAAATTCTCTGGATTACGCAATTGCTCGGGATCAATTGATTCAACGAGACGTTTTACCGGATGACCCTATTATTAAGTCTAATGATGATTACTGGGAACAATTTAAATAATATGGTTAGATTACAATTTAGGCCACGAGCAACTTTTAATGCTGATTTGAAAAGACTCGGTCGCATCGATCCAACTATTATTGATGATGTACGATCAGCAATTGACGAATTGCTTGAAAATGGCTCTTTATCTGGTGAATACGGTGATCATCCACTTAAGCGGCGCTTATCTGGTTATCGCGAGTTTCATGTCCGGGATACTCCTCATGGCAAACAGCCTAGTGATACTAATGATGTATTAGTAATTTGGTACATTGAGCGTCATGAATTGGTTGCAGTTGGTGTTCGAGTCGGTTCGCATGATCGCCTGTTTTCTAATAAAAATAGTTCAAAGAAATATTATAAGTAGTAAATCCTTCATATTTGGGGGATTTTTTTAGTTTCTATAACGGCGTTATTATTACATGATATCATTTGGTGCGGCCTAATCAGCGATATTGTTTTCTTTAATCACCTAGAAGATTTGAAATCAGAACAGGATCAATTGTTTCATTTAACCACGTCAGATTTATCTGTTCATGTAATTCAATTACATTGTTTCTTGTTCAGTTTTGAGCTGATCAGGAAATGATTTGAATTTTTTCTATCTCTGAGTAGTGAAGGACTCTATTAAAACGGGGGTTAGATAATCAAGTAAAGTAATAGAACTTAGCACTAATATTCTGCCCTGAAATCCATCAAAATATAGTGTTTTATAGCTGGATAAAACAAATTGTACTAGTCATTTGTAAACAATGAAAATTGCCTAATGTAACGGCTTATAGCTGATCTGTAATTGGCTGAAACCAGCCACCTGAATGTTGAATCTGTCACAACCCTTGAATATAGAGAAAAATAGACGCTGGATATTGTTGTTATAGTATTGATAAATAACAAAAGTGTACTTCTTCTTTTTAAAGACTAAAACAGAAGAAGTACATTTTTATTTATTGCAGAACCCTGTTAATGCGGTTGACAGCACATTGTATATCCAACGTAAATGGCAAAATTATTATTTCATTAAGAATGGTTGATGCAGAAATTAGCAACATAGCTATTATGTTCTTTATTTTTTTGTAGTTAACTTTACTTGATGCTTTCTGCAACACCGGCGTGTGTATAAAGCAGCACATGTGCTCTGTTAATTTGAGAAATATAAATATTTTTTGTCCACCTGCATTCATGTTTGCTATAATCAAACTCATAAAGGGCTTTCACTAGTCGGTATGCATATTTTTTAAAATTAGTTACCTCCATAAGAGGATGTTGAATGATAAGCAAAGATATTTATTGAAGTAATAGCTGCATTATTATTTGATGGGCTCGCTGTACTTGATACTCATAACTGAGATATAACATTCAAAACCAAAAACAAAAACAGTTAAAAATGTTTGGGTTGATTACTAATTACGGTATGAATGATATTATCCAATAACTAACAAGGATTACGGAACTTAAATTTCATTTCGTATGTAATTGCAGAGATTGTGCTGATGCTCATTATCACGAAAAGAAACATTTGATAAATTTGTTTTTAATGATTCAATTCAGTGATTATTAGAAAAGAACTAACTTAGTATTTTTTTAAATAATGGTAGCGAAGATATTTTTAACTATATTCCGTATAAAAGATCCATCAGAACTTTATCCTAAGGCTTTAATGAAATATATCATAACCAAATTAAATATGCTAAAAAAGATACGCAAAAAAAGTAATACAATTTGTGGGGAGGAGCAGTATTTTGAAAGCAGATAGTATACATCTATTTGATTTTTTAGGTAGTGGAAAAACAATTTTTGAAATTCCAGTTTTTCAACGAAACTATGAATGGGATAAAAGTCAGTGTGAACAGCTTTTTAATGATCTAACTATTGCGGCTCAAAATGATACTGACCATTTTATAGGGGCCATTGTTTATGTTACAGAGACTGGTAATAAAATGAGTCATATCTATCGTATTATTGACGGTCAGCAGAGATTAACAAGTCTGACTCTACTGCTGAAAGCGTTATCAGTTGCTGATGAGCAGGATAAGGATGAAATAGAAGAAGAATATTTAACCAATAAATATCTGCATGATAATAACCATTTAAAGTTAAAACCAGTAGATCATGATTATGAAGCATTTAGTTCAGTTATGAATGGTATGGTCAATGTTGATAAACCCTCTAAAGTAATTGATAATTACCATCTTTTTCAAAAATTGATTAAGAATTCAGCGATTAAGAGTTCTAAACTGTACGAAGCTATGAATCATTTTAATATGGTCTATATTGAGTTGAATAATAACCCAAATGAGGAAAATCCTCAGGTTATTTTTGAAAGCTTAAATTCTACAGGAGTATCGCTTTCATCCTCTGATTTAGTACGCAATTTTCTTTTAATGAAACTTAATTCTCAACAACAATCTGAACTTTATAAAAAATATTGGGTAAAGATTGAACAAATGTTTGCAACTAAGACTTTTGCCGAATTTATTCGTCATTATCTTATTGTAAAAACTCACGTATCAGTTAGGAAGAATGATGTATATGGCAGTTATAAGGACTACTTTATTTCTGAGGGATTAAACTCTGAAGAGTCTTTAGCCGATCTATTTAAGTTTGCTAACTATTACGATCAAATATTGAACCATAAGACGAAAGATACTGAATTTAATAAAGTCTTAGAGCATATCAATGTCATGGATAGTAAGGTTGTTTTCCCTTACTTAATGTTATTGATGGATTTGGTTAATTCTGGTCAGATCCAACGTGAAGAGGCTAATAAGTTAGCTAGTATTTTAGAAAGCTACTTGTTTCGATTGAAAGTGTGTCAATTACCGTCAAATGGATTGAACAATATCGTTGTTGGGCTTTGTGATTTGTCAAAGGCTCACGGTAATTTAAGGCTTAGATTGCTACGCGTGTTAAAAGCCAACTTTCCAGATGACCATAAATTAGCAGATAGTTTAATAGAAGGGGATATTTATCATCAAAGAAATCATTTGGCGAAGTTAGTGTTAGTGATTTTGGAAGAACATCGCACAAAGGAGACAATTGACTTTAATAATGCACAAGTGGAGCATATTTTGCCTCAAAGATTAAATGCCGAATGGCGATTGCAAATAAATAATGTTGATAAAGTTAAAGAACAGTATGGGAACACGATTGGTAATCTAACTCTTACTAAATATAATCAGGAAATGAGTAATAACACTTATAATGAAAAAAAAGACTTCTATAGAAATTCAAATGTTTCTCTTACTCGAGAGATAGCTAAAAACTACGATCATTGGGGCAGAGAAGCTATTATAGACCGTACTACAAAGCTTGCTCAAGAATTGATCCAAATCTTCCCGATGCCAAATATAAAAGAAGTAAGCGAAAGAGAAATAACGGGTGAGTATACAATTGATCAAACAGTAAATGTAACCGGTACAAAGCCTATTCTAATAACTATTAGTGAAAATGAATATCCAGTAAAATCTTGGCGGCAGATGTTAGTCACATTTCTTAATTATATTTGGAATAAGGATAGCCATAATTATGATCTTATTAAAGGAAATAGACAATTAGGACGAATGCTTTTTAGGAATAATTTTCTCCATTCTGTTAAGCTTGAAAATGGTGTTAATATTGAAACTAATTTCTCTGCAACAGTTATTTTAGCTATTATTGCAAAAATTTCTGAAATTTGTGACATCACAGATCAAGTTTCTTACACAGTAAAGTAATGGAAAAATATAAAATTGGATCATGATTTGGTAAGAAAATTATCAAAAATTATAATGAAAATCAAATAAGACCCTCCATTTAAAAAAATTGTAGTCTAACCTGCTACTTCTGTCATATCTTGAATGAACTTGAAACAAAACAATTGCCTTTTTTCCTAAAATGTTTTTTAATGTCTCTATTTATGAGATAAGATAAAGAGGTTATTGACTATGGAGACCTGGCAACAAGAATGGGCTTATAATAAATATTGGGTGATGGCGCATTGTCAACAATGCTATGATCAAATTCGGCTTTTGGCTAGGGATAACGTCTGGTCCCAACAAAAAGATGTCCAATTTCAACGGCTCTTAAAAAAGGCAGCTGGCCAACAGCCTACAGTTTCTACTTTAACGAACACTTATCAACATGTTTGGGGATATTTTAAAAAAATTTGTTCTAAAGAAGAGAAGCAAACTTATTTACAATTATTGCAAAGTTTAACTCCTGAAAATGACCAACTAGGCCTTTTTTTACAGCAATTGGCGTTTAAATATCAAGTAAGTTATTTACTAAATTCTCGGCTAATTCAAGAAATAGGAGTACAAAAATGAGATTATGGCATCAGGATTTAATTCCTTGGTTGCCGCGCCAGCAATTACTCGGACAGCATCGAGAACTTGCCGCCTTACGTGGTCGCGGTTGGGGGAAAGCACACGCAACAGTAAATTATGTTTTTCAATATTCACCTTATAAACTTTATCAATTTCACTTACTGGTTCTAGCAGAAATGCAGTACCGGCACTATCATCCTAATGCGATGTGGTATGATCCTTATTATCGGGGTCAATATTGTTCTCCGTATTTGCAATTAAATATCTGTTCGTGGACCAATCCCCTTTATCCCGAACATGACCAAGATTATTTACAAATTTGTCTAATTAATTTAGAACACAAGGGTATTGAATTAGCTGTTAATCTACAAAAATAAAATAAAACCAGTGAACATTAGCTTGCTCACTGGTTTTATTTTATTTAATCAGAGAATCGAATATCTAGTTGAGCTCTAATTAGATTGGTCCCAACTACTAAGAATTCATTAGAATCTCCAGTAATTCTTGCGCTGATTGTTGCAGACTGGATTTAGATTTATCATTTCCTAAATGGGTATAAATCTCGCCAACATAGATATCTTTAGCAAATAAGCGCTCGAAGACTTGATCAATAAGAGGTTGGGTGCGTTCTTGTTCCTGTACCGGACCAAAGGGGTTGGCAAAAAAGGTAGTGCTCATACCTACTTCATCAGTTGTGCCTAAGGCTTTACGTTTACCAGCAATGAAGGTTTTCTTAGCTTCTTCTTGGGTCTCAAAACGATGAATTCCAATTTGTTGTGAATAATTATTAGCATATACCCACATATCAATGGGATGATGTGTGATAACCCGGTTATAAGAATCAGCCGGAATAATGACCCGGGCATTTTTTTGGTCGGGGTTCAAATAAATACCGCGATCCATATTATTGAAGGCTACTGCCGAACTGAGATCATCTAAACGTACGAAGGCGCCAATTTCGGTTCCTTGCGCATAGACTTGACCATCAGCGGTAACGGCAAAACTACCCATATCATCAAAAATGGTTTCAATATTAATAATCTGATCATCCGCAATTTCTTGAAGAGCTTCAATGGATTCCGATTTTCCCGCTCCGGAATCTCCAAAAAAGACCACATTTTTTTGCTGTCCGTTAGCAAAATTAATATGAACCATGGAACCATGAATCGGGAGTCTTCCCTGATAGATAGAATGAAGATTGTGCAAGGTTAAACACATTTTTTTCATATATCCAAAATAAGTAGTTTTATCATTGTAAGGAACTTCACCTACCCAAATATTATTAGCGGTATCGTGATAATAATGACATACATTTCCTTCAGTTTGATCCAAACCAAATAGTAAAATTAAATCCGGCTTGTGGCCCTCTACTTCTTGAGCCGATGCCACTTCAAAGAGGTTGGCTAAGGAAATACCACTCGCAAAATAATCACGGTGAAAATAAATATAAGCCAAACTTTCACCAATTTTCGCAGGAAAACAATACCATTCGTCTTGCTGACCGTGAAATTTGGCTATGGGGTTTTCACTAACAGCACTAAAGGTACCTTCACGTTTATTACTTGGGGTAGTAATCATCATTGGCGGTCTCAGCATAATTGTATCTAAAAAGCGGATTGATTTTAAAGCCTCATATCCTTGAGGCAGCGGCCAATTATGAGACTGGGTTAGGATGCAGGCAGAAGAGCCGGCACTAACTTGACGATAAGTTTTGTTAGTAGCTGCTTGCAGCTTTTCTTCTACTAGCCGGTAGAGATAGAGCACCAAATCATTAAATTGATTGTCAATATTCATGAAGTTATTGGCCATGACATTAGAATGGTGCAGATTTAAAACGGAAATCCGCAAAAAGGAACGATAAAATGAGTATAAATCTTCAATACTCTGAAGAATCTCGTTGCGATCAAAGCGTTCGAAAGCCTGCGGCTGATCCAAAATCACATTTTTGATCGTTTCTATATAATCAGCAGCGGTCAAATCTTCAAAAGAATTACTCCGATTACTGTGGTGACGTTGTTGCAAAAAAAGTTGGATGACATTTAAGAGTTCTGTGCTATTTAGCAAAGTAAAAACATCTGCCGGATATTTATAATTGTAGTTCAGAACCGCCACCTTACGTTTTAAATTGAGATATAAAGCATTATTTGTTGATGAGGTCATAAAAATGTAAAACTCCCTTCTAGTCCATAGATGTATTGTATAACTAATTTAGGCAAATGGGAAAAGCTGGAGGAAAAATTGTACTTAGTGAAAATATATAACACGTAAAAATGATAAATTATTCCTGCTTTGAAAGGGAAACTGTGCCCAATTTTCGCTAACAGAATTTTTTATAAATAAAGTGGTGAGCGGTTATTATTTGCCCGAATAATCGCTAAGGTTTATATTAAATCCAGAACCGAGATGAGGTTAATTTATTAAGGAGTATACAGCTCAATGATCGATTTTAAACACGTGACTAAAATCTATGACCAGCACAAAGTTTTAAATAATTTAAGTTTAACTATTGCTAAGCATGAATTATTTGTTTTAGTTGGACCCAGTGGCAGTGGTAAAACCACGTTATTAAAGATGGTCAATCGGCTGAATACTCCGACTAGCGGTGAAATCATAGTGAATGGCCAACGAGTTTCCCAAATTGATGATGTTCAGCAATTTCGGCGTCATATTGGTTATGTTCTGCAAGCAGGGGCTTTATTTCCTAATTTAAATGTCGCAGAAAATGCGGCAATTCAACTAGAAGCCTTGCATTGGCCGCCGCAAAAACAGCACCAGCGCATTGCAGAATTATTGCAACAAGTCGGACTGGAGCCAAAAGCTTTTATGCAACGTTATCCGCATGAATTATCCGGCGGTGAAGCTCAACGTATCGGTATTGTCCGCGCCTTGGCGGCTAAGCCGGATATTATTTTGATGGATGAGCCTTTTAGTGCCTTAGATCCTTTATCACGTGAACAATTACAAGCGTTAGTCTTACAACTGCATCAGCAATTACAAATGACGATTATCTTTGTTACTCACGATATGGAAGAAGTGGTCAAATTAGCTGATCGTTTAGCAGTTATTTATCAAGGTGAATTGCAGCAAGTAGGCACCCCGGATGAAATTTTGGCCCAACCGGTAAATTCATTTGTCCATGATTTTTTCCAAGGTTTGGAACGAAAACAATTATATCTACAGCAAGTATTGGCGGCAGGTTGGGGTACACCCGCAGAAACTGGGGCCGCGCTGGAGTTTGCACCGACAAAAACTGTGGCTGATTGGGCCCAATTACTAGCAGAGCATCCTTGCCAAAATATTAAAGTTAATAATTTGATTTTGAAGCCGCAGGATTTACTACAGTATGTGGCCCATTTAAAGCCAAGGAGAAAATAAATGCAGCCAGTAATTAATTATCTAAATACAAACAGTGGTGAAATTATTAATTCTTTAGGGCAGCATTTGACGATTTCTTTTATTGCGGCAATAATTGCCATTTTAATTGCTGTGCCTTTAGCTATTATTTTAATTAATCATCGCAAAATTGGCGAATTAGTTTTACAAATTACCAGTGTTATTCAGACTATTCCCAGCCTAGCTATTTTGGGTTTATTGATTCCGTTGGTAGGAATCGGGACTATTCCCGCAATTATTGCGCTCGTATTATATGCTTTGATGCCGGTTTTTGCGAATACTTATGCTGGATTGACGAATATTGACCCGCTCTTAATGGAAGCTGCGGATGCTTTTGGAGTTTCGTGGCGCTTTAAATTATTTAAAATTCAAATTCCCTTAGCCTTACCGATGATTCTAACCGGTATTCGCCAAGCTGTAGTTATGATTATTGGAACTGCTACTTTAGCAGCATTGATTGGCGGTGGAGGATTAGGAACTTATATTTTACTGGGAATTCAAACTAATAATAATAATGCTTTAATTGTAGGCGCCGTTTTGGCAGCAGCATTAGCTTTAATAGCCAGTGGATTAATCAGATTACTAGCTAAAGTACCGCTAAAATATTTGACTTTTGCGATAATAGGAATTTTTACTCTGGCGGGGATTGGCTGGGGTGTAAAGTCGCTGGAATTTCAGCAGCAAGAGACAATAACCATTGCCGGTAAAATGGGTGGTGAACCCGAAATTTTAATTAATATGTATAAGGATATTATTGAAAACGATCAGCCGCAAATCAAGGTCAAATTAAAACCAAATTTTGGAGGAACCAGTTTTTTATTTAAGGGGTTACAGAGTCAAAAAATTGATGTTTATCCTGAATTTACGGGGACGGTTTTGCAGTCGCTAGTTAAAACCGATAAAGCAATTCCGCATCGGCCGCGCTTGGCCTATCAACAGGCCCAGAAGTTATTGCAATCCCAGTATAAAATGACTTATTTAGCGCCCATGCAATATCAAAACGGTTATGCAGTAGTGGTTCGTCGTTCTACCGCTGCAAAGTATCATTTACACACCATTGCCGATTTGACCCAATTTCCGGCTTTAAAGGCGGCTTTTGATCCTGATTTTTATCAACAAAGTGATGGCTATCCGGGTTTAAAAAAGTTCTATCATTTACATTTTCAAAATGTCAAAACGATGGAACCGGCTTTACGCTATGAAGCTTTAGCTAAGGGTAAAGTAGCTGTTACTGATGGTTACACTACTGATCCGCAAATTAAAAAGTATAAGTTAGTTGTCTTAAATGATTCCCGCTCTTTTTTCCCACCGTATCAAGGAGCACCATTAGTGAGAACCGAGTTTGCCCGGAGTCATCCGCAAATAATAAAAAGTCTCAATAAATTACAAGGACAGATTACTACTAAGCAAATGCAGACTATGAATTATCAAGTTACTGTTCAACATAAAAAAGCTTCGCAGGTAGCACACCAGTTTTTGCAACAGCATGGTTTTTTAGTGCAAAAAAGTTCAAAAAGATAATTTAGGGCATGATCTGCTGCTCTTTTCTATAATAATTTTTTTCAAGGAAGATTTTATAAAGACTTATTCTGCTGGATATTATTACCAAATGTTTAGCGATTTCTCATTTTTTGATAATTTTTTCTCTAATAATCATTGACTTTATTTGATTTAATGGTATTGTTTTTATTAAAACAAAATTAAAAATGGAGGTATTAATCATGGCTAAAGTTAAGGCAACAGATGTTGATTTTAATAATTTGAGTTTTGATTATATGGACTTGCCTTATCGTTATCAGGCATACTGGAAAGATGGTAAGTGGCAAGATGCTGGCTTAGTAGAAGAGAGTGATGTCTGCATTAGTGAAGGCTCTACTGCTTTACATTACGGCCAGTCTGATTTTGAAGGCTTGAAAGCTTATCGAACTAAAGATGGTACAATTCAATTATTTCGACCCGATCAAAACGCTGTCCGAATGCAGCATAGTTGTGAACGCTTATTAATGCCTCAAGTACCCACGGATATGTTTGTTGATGCAGTAAAGCAGGTTGTTAAAGCTAACGCAGATTTTGTTCCCCCTTATGGTAACGGCGCTACTTTATATATTCGCCCGGTAATGTGGGGTGTAGGTGGAGTAATTGGAGTTCATCCCGCAGATGAATATTTGTTTAGAATTTTTGTCATGCCGGTTGGCAATTACTTTAAGGGTGGCTTAACTCCAACTAATTTTACAACTTCAGAATATGATCGTGCGGCCCATAAAGGTACAGGTCAAAGCAAAGTCGGTGGTAATTATGCTGCTAGTTTAATGCCCGGAGAGCAAGCCCATCAACATGGATTCTCTGACTGCGTTTACTTAGATCCAATTAACCATCAAAAGATTGAAGAAGTTGGATCCGCTAATTTCTTTGGCATTACCAAAGATGATAAATTTGTGACCCCTAAATCACCATCTATTTTGCCAAGTATCACTAAATATTCGCTTTTATACTTAGCCGAACATGAATTAGGCATGGAAACAGAACAAGGGGATGTCTATATTGATGATTTGGATCGTTTCAAAGAAGCAGGAGCTTGTGGGACAGCAGCTGTTATTTCTCCAATCGGCGGCTTAGAGCATAATGGTAAATTGCATGTCTTTTATAGTGAAACGGAAGTTGGACCGGTAACACGGAAGCTTTATGATTTGTTAACAGGAATTCAATTTGGCGATGTAAAAGGCCCTGAAGGCTGGGTTGTTAAAGTTCAGTAGCAGCAAATTAACTTTTTTAGCAAAATAGCTTCATAATAACTAATTACAGATTTAAAGATTTTTAATATTAGAAATGTAAAATTTAATATTTTTGGCAAGAGAATTTCAGTAGGAAAGTGTTCCCTGGCTCAGAAACATAGTGGTGGCTGTGAACTATGCAAAGCAACTTTCTCAATTACACTTCTCGCTTTTAATTGTCTAATAGTTAATAACGTTATAATTATATGAGGTGCATTCAGCACGAAAATGGGTGGTACCGCGGCTATTTCGTCCCAGAACTATTAATTTAGTTCTGGGATTTTTTGTTTATCAAATAAAGGAGAAATTATGGATATTTTAGAAGATTTACAATGGCGTCAAGCAATTCAGCAAGTTAGTGATGAGACTAATTTCAAAAGATTATTGGCCTCTGGCAAAAAGATTTCTTTATATTGTGGAGTGGATCCCACTGGTGACAGTTTGCATATTGGACATTTAATTCCATTTATTATGTTAAAAAGATTTCAACAAGCTGGTCATCATCCGTATATTGTCATTGGCGGAGGTACCGGCTCTATTGGTGATCCCAGTGGCCGTAAAACTGAGCGGCAGCTGCAAACTATGGATCAAGTTAATCGCAATAAGGCGGCTTTAACCCAACAGATGCGGCATATATTTGGACAAGATAATTTTACGATTGTGGATAATTATGATTGGCTCAGTAAAATATCTTTACTGGATTTTTTACGAGATTACGGGAAATTATTTAATGTAAATACCATGCTTAATAAAGAGATAGTGGCTCGGCGCTTGGAAGCCGGGATTTCCTTTACCGAATTTACTTACCAAATTCTCCAATCAGTAGATTTTTGGCATTTATTTAAATACGAACAAGTACAAGTACAAATTGGTGGTGCCGATCAATGGGGCAATTTAACAGCGGGAATGGATCTAATCCATAAAAAACAACCCCAAGCAGAAGTTTTTGCTTTGACAATTCCCTTAATGTTAAAGGCTGATGGTACCAAGTTCGGGAAAACTGCCGGCGGTGCGGTCTGGTTAGATCCGAAAAAGACATCACCGTTTGAATTCTATCAATTTTGGCTTAATCAAGATGATCGAGATGTGATTAAATATCTAAAATTCTTTACCTTTTTGAGTCATGAAGAAATTGATCAGTTGGCAGTCGAAGTAGCGCATCATCCGGAAAAACGGACAGCACAAAGACGCTTGGCGCAGGAAGTAACGACTTTTGTCCACGGTAAAGCCGCCATGCAGGAAGCAGAAAAGATATCGCAAATTCTCTTCGGCGGTGATATTAAAGAACTTTCTGTTGCCCAAATTGAACAAGCCTTTGCCAAAATGCCTTCTGTACAAGCCAGTGCCCAGCCGCAGAACATTATTAATTGGCTTGTAGATTTAAAATTGGAACCTTCCAAACGCCAGGCCCGAGAAGATGTTCACAATGGAGCAATTTCTCTCAATGGCAATCTAGTCACAGATGAACAGTTACTTGTGCAACCGGATGAACACTTTGAGGGTAAATATATGATTGTTCGTAAAGGTAAAAAGAATTATACTTTAGTTCATATAAAAAATGATTAATTTAAGATTAAAGCTGGTCCAGTTAATTCAGGCTGTGACCGTCTTTTTTTTGCCTAACTATTAAGGTGCAAGTCGTGCTAAGATAAACTTAATAAGGATTGTGGAGCTTTTAATATGACAATGTATCATGCTCGGCACGTTCAAAAAACTTTACTTTGGCATCAAAGATGGTTTTTATTGATAGTCTCGGCGCTTTTAATCAGTGTTCTTATTGGTTTCGGGCTTTTGCGTCATTGGCAAAATTCCGGTCGACCTGATAAAAATACTTATCCGGTGCTGGGGATCAGCTTAAGCCAAGAAGATGGTTATCAAGATTTTCATCTTTTAAAAAATCATGGTGTAGGTTTTGTTTATTTAAAAGCTACACAAGGAGCTGATTACTTTGATGATAAATTTTTAGATAACTATTGGCGCATTCAAGGAGCACAATTACCTGTAGGAGTGTATCACTATTTTAGTTTTACCTCTTCGCCGCAGGAACAAATGCAGAATTTTCGTGATAGTGTCGGCGCGCAAATTGGCACTTTACCGATTGTTATTCAGGTAAATGATTATCAAAAACCGCGCCCTGCCCGATCCAAAATCAAGAAATCTGTTTTGGAATTACAGACGCTCTTGGTAACAACGTATCAAAGAAAAGTCATTATTCAAACCGCGCCTGTTTTTGCTGATTTATTTCCGAATGCCGCAATTTGGATACAAAGTGCTAGGCAGCCGCGACAAAAATCACGTCTAGTTTTTTGGGAATATGACAATCAGGGGAAAATACCCAGTTTAGCATCAACAAATTTATTTCATATGTCAGTTTTTGTCGGAGATCAAAGTAATTGGCAGCATTTTCTGCAAACAGGAGGTTATTAAATGTTACAATTAGGTGTTATTGGAACTAATTGGATTACACGGCAATTTATTGAAGCTGTCCAAACTACGCATACTTTTAACTTATTATCAATTTATTCTCGAAGCGTTGCACATGCCCAAAATTTAGCTAATCAGCTGGCAAAACCCGAAGTGGCAATAACAACTGACTTAACGGATTTTTTTAATAATCCGCGCTTAGATGTAGTTTATATTGCCTCACCGAATAGTTTGCATTATCATTATATTTGCCAAGCAATTAGAGCACATAAGCAGGTAATTGTCGAAAAGCCGCTGGTATCGACGCGCAGGGAATTTTTAAAGATCCAAGAACTACTGACGCAATATCCAGATGTATTCGTGCTGGAAGCTGCGCGTCATATTCATGAAAATGAGTTTAAATTGTTACAAAAGCAGGTACACAATTTGCCGCAGATAGATGGGGCGACACTGGTCTATCAAAAATATTCCAGTCGCTATGATTTAGTGCTGGCAGGAGAAGAGCCCAATATTTTTTCACCTAAATTTTCCGGAGGCGCTTTGTATGATTTAGGCGTTTATTTATTATATGATGCGCTGTGTTTATTCGGCTTTCCTCAAGCTGTCCACTATTTTCCCCAAATGTTAGCAACGGGCGTGGATGGACAGGGCACGATAATTTTGCAATATCCGCATTTTAACGCCACTTTGTTAGTCGGTAAAATCAGTAATTCTAATTTGCCCTCGGAAATTTATAGCGGAAAGCAAACTTTATCTTTCAGTGATGGGGGAACTATTAGAAAAATTTGGAATAATTATAATACCTGGCAGTTGAACGCACCGTCACATAATCCAATGTTAGCAGAAGCGCAAACTTTTGCCCAAATTCTTACTGAACATGATCAACACCAATTTCAGACTCTCTGGAAATTGGCCGATCAAGTAAATCAATTATTAACACAAATTCGTTTAACAGCAAAAATCAAATTTGCTGCCGATAGAAATGAGGTATAAATGCAGATTCCTATAGTCTACCAGGACTATTTTCAAGCACATCATTTTTTACATTTAACTCCTATTCAAGAGCAAGTATATCCATTATTATTAAAACACCAGAATGTTTTAGCCTTAGCTCCGACAGGATCAGGGAAAACACTAGCTTTTGGGATGCCATTATTACAACAAGTTCAACCTGGTGGCGGCATTCAAAAACTAATCTTGGAACCTTCCCAGGAATTAGCAATTCAAACCCGTGATGTTTTGCGGACTTTGAACCCTGATATACAAATTTATGGCCTCATCGGTGGGGCTAATTTAAAACGCCAAATTGAGAGTTTAAAACAAAAACCGGAAGTAGTAGTAGCAACGTTAGGCCGTCTTCAAGATCTTATTGCCAGAAAAAAAATTAAATTACAACACATAGATACCCTGCTGGTAGATGAAGCCGATGAATTATTGACAGATCAGTTAGATAATATTCGTTCTTTAATTAATCGCTTAAATAGTTCTTTACAATTAGCCTTTTTTTCAGCAACTAAAATTCCTTTATTTAAGGATTTGCATACTTGGTTTGCCTCAGATTTTGTAACGGTGGATTTGACAAATGATTCTTTCTTTCGGTCAGGTTTACAGCATTATTTTCTAAAAGTTGATAATCAGCATAAGCCGGATATCTTACAAAGATTAGCCCACCGAAAAAATAAAAAGAACTTGGTTTTTTGTCAATCGAGTAAACAATTGCATCGTTTAGCGGCAACTTTACGTTATCGCAAAGTTTATTTTACAGTTTTAGATACCAGTGATCCCAAAAAGCGGCGGGCGGATGCTTTGGCAGATTTTCGCAATCAAAAGACTTCATTATTGTTAACAACAGATGTAGCAGCGCGGGGAATGGATATTACTGATTTAACAACGGTTATTAATTGGGAAAACCCCAATACTTTGACTGAATATATTCACCGCAGTGGTCGAGCGGGGCGTATGGGTCGCCACGGAGAAATTATTACTTTAGGTAATCAGCATGATCGCCGCCAATTACAGGCTTTATTGCAAGAAGCGGGAATTAAATTGGAAAAGAGTACACTTTTAAAAGCTCCCATAGCCAAAACCAAAACGGACAATTCTGTTTCTAAAACCGCGAAAAAGCGGGCTGGGAAAAAGAAACGCTCCTCAAAAAATCATCGGAAACCCAATTAAGTACTTTACAGAAAGCTGATTTCGTGGCAAGATAAATTTGTTGCTTGATAATAAGTTTATTATCTCGGTCTCGTGGCTCAGCTGGATAGAGCAACTGCCTCCTAAGCAGTAGGTCATCGGTTCGAATCCGATCGAGATCATTGATCTGCAAATAAATTAGGAAATATTGATTAACTAAGCAAATTTATGGTATTAATTCCACAGTTGAGATTTTGTTCTGTGGATTAGATTGCTCAAGGTTAGTGGAAAATTAGGATATTAACCAGGAGAGCTGGAAATTATTTTTGGAGCCAGTTCTTTTTTTATAATTTAATAAGTTTATTAGGAAGTAAAAAATGCAAAAAATCAAGGTAATGGCTATTTTCGGCACCCGGCCGGAAGCAATTAAGATGGCACCGTTAGTTTTAGAATTAAAAAAACAAAATGCTTATTTTGAGACCGTTATTGTGGTTACAGCACAGCATCGAGAAATGCTGGATTCAGTCTTGGACATTTTTCAAATTAAACCGGATTATGATCTAAATATTATGAAAAGAAAGCAGACTCTCAGTGGTATTACCAGTTCGGTGATTCTGGATTTAGATGCGGTTTTAGAAAAAGAACAACCGCAAATAGTTTTGGTTCATGGTGATACCACCACAACTTTTGCAGCAGCGTTATCGGCTTTTTATCATCAAATTGCAGTCGGACATGTTGAAGCCGGCTTAAGAACTTGGAAGAAGTATTCACCATGGCCTGAAGAAATGAACCGGCAAATGACTGATAATTTAGCCGACTTATATTTTGCTCCTACTGCTCAAAGTCGGGCCAATTTACTAAAAGAAAATCATCCGCAACAAAATATTTTTGTTACGGGTAATACGGCCATTGATGCACTAGCTCAAACTGTTCAAGCTGATTATCATCATCAAGTTCTGGATTTAATTGACCCGCAAAAAAGAATGATATTAGTTACCATGCATCGCCGAGAAAACCAAGGTGAACCTATGCGGCAGGTTTTCCGGGCAATTAGAGATGTGGTTCAGGCTTATTCCGATGTAGAAGTTATTTATCCTGTGCATCTAAATCCGGTAGTTCAAAAAACTGCCCAAGAAATTTTAGGTAAGCAAAAACGCATTCACTTAATTGAACCACTGGATGTTTTAGATTTTCATAATTTGATTGATCGTTCTTATTTCATAATGAGTGATTCCGGGGGTGTCCAAGAGGAGGCTCCGGCCTTAAAGAAGCCGGTTTTGGTTTTACGTGATACTACTGAACGCCCGGAAGGAGTCCAGGCAGGAACTTTAAAATTAGTGGGAACGCACTACGACAGTGTTAAAAAAGAAATGGAACAACTCTTAAATGACCCCAAAGAATATCAGTCGATGGCCCAGGCCAAAAATCCTTATGGTGATGGTCAGGCTAGTCAAAGAATTTGTGCGGCTTTACGTTATTACTTTCAGCAAACTAAAAAACGTCCCTTGGATTTTAAGTAAAATAATTAGGCAAAGAAAAATACTCTCTCTATCTTTAGAGAAAGCATTTTTTAGTGGAGATTTTTTTGGCGTTGCCGCAAGTTCTCCAAGCGTTTTTGTAATATTTTATTTTCATGTGTAAAAATAGCTTGTGTGGAAAAGTAATTGACTAAACCAACAATAATTTGGTCAATTACTTTAACAATTAAATTATGCCAATGCAGCCAATTAATACCCAGCCACATTAGGATATTATCTAAAATCAGAGCTAAAATCCTCTGAGATAAAAAAAGTACCATCTCTTTCAGCAAAGTTTTTGGTGTTTGATAACGTGATTGAAAAACAATTTTTTTATTAGCAATAAACGAAAATAAATTGGCTACAAACCAAGCAATAGTATTAGCAATAAGCAGTGTTATTTGCGCATGATTGTGCAGCCAGTTAAAAACGATAATATTTAAAAGTGAAGCTAAAAAGCCAAAAATGCTATAGATTATAAAATTGCGATATCTTTTATAAACTTTCATGGGGTTGTCTTCTTTGTTATTGGCAATTCTCAACAATTGTTTGAGCAAAATGATCTAATTTTACAATATCGTCATTATTTGGTGCTAATTCAATTTTAACACTCTTAGCTCCTTGGCGGGCGTGAGCCTGTAGAAAAGCTTTTTCAAACTGATCAACAGCCACACAAAATTCGGGATAAAAAGTATCACCAGAGCCGCAAACACCAAAAATTTTATTACTGAGATCACTTTCCAGTAAATCATGATAAAAGTCTAAACCTTCGTCTGGGATATTTCCTTCTAGGCCATCAGAATAAGTGTAACTAACCATGATGCAGACATCTGCTTGTAAATAGTCAGCCACGTCAGTTTGAGAGATTTCTGAGAGATCAACTTGCATACCGGCCTCTTCAAAATCTTCACTCAGAATATCGGCGATGTCTTCATCGTTGCCAGTCATACTGGCGTAAACAATTTTAATTTTAGTCACAATCTCCATCCTCATTATATAAATTCATAAATTATATTATAACAAATTTACGGATCTGAGAATTAAAAATGTTTGGTAATTAATAAATTAATAGCTGATATGCGCTATAATGTGTACAGTTAGAAAGTGGAGGTAATAATAGTTTGATTACATTAAAATCAGAACGTGAAATAGAAGGTATGCGTCGTTCAGGAGCCTTACTTGCACAAACGCATATCGGCTTACGCAACATTATTAAACCGGGAATTTCCAGCATGGAAATTGAAAATTTTGCGGATAATTTTATTACGAAAAATGGTGGTATTCCTTCCGAAAAGGGATTTGAAGGTTATCAATTTGCCACCTGTGTTTGTGTAAATGATGAAGTAGCGCATGCCGAACCGCGTGAAAAATTAATTTTGAAAAATGGCGATATTGTCAAAGTAGATATGACCGTAGCCCTTGATGGCTATCAAAGTGATTCTTGCTGGACCTATGCTGTGGGCGAAATTTCTGCTGAGAAAAAACATCTCATGGATGTGACCAAAAAAGCCTTATATCTGGGAATTGATCAGGCTGTGATCGGCAATCGTCTCGGTGATATTGGCTGGGCAATTCAACATTATGTGGAAGATGAAGAACATATGGGTGATGTTCGTGATTTAATTGGACACGGAATTCAGCCATCAATGCATGAAGCCCCTAACGTACCGCACTATGGTGAACCGGGAAAAGGTTTGCGTTTACGTGAAGGAATGACTATTACTATTGAACCGATGGTTAATCTAGGTACTTGGAAAATTAAAAGTAAGTTTACAGATGAAGATTGGGAGTATTTCGTATCTGCAGACGGATCCACCTCAGCTCAGTATGAGCATACTTTAGCAATTACCAAAAATGGTCCGAAAATTCTCACTTCGCAAGATCCGGAATTTGACAAAAAATATTTATAAAAACTGATAATTATGAAAATACACTCACAAAGCCCTTTATTTAAAACTGATCAATCAATTTTCGCTAAAATGAGCGGGTTCGGGCAGCTCGTAGCTCAAAAATTTAAAAATGGGAATGTAGGATTGTCTTCCAAAGCCATCGTTTACTATGGCCTTTTATCCTTTTTTCCCCTGATTTCGCTGTTGGGGAGTATTATTCCCTGGTTTCATTTGAATGTGCAGACCATTTTGGGCTATTTACAGCTTTTAACCCCGCAAAAGCTGCAACAACTGATTGAACCGCTAGTTGTACAATTATTGACTAAATCTAGTGGAGGTTTATTGTCTTTTGGGATTATCGGTACTCTGTGGACTAGTTCAGGTGTGGTTAATATTTTACGCCGCAGTGTTAATGATGTTTATGGCTTTGATAATGAGAAAATGTACACACAAACTGACCAATCTTTTATTAATTATATTATATTAAGATTGGTGTCGATTGTATTAACAGCTTTATTCATTATTGCCTTAATTGCCCTGCTGGTTACTTTGGTTATTGGGCAACAGTTGTTAAACTGGATTCAGCCTTTCTTTGTGTGGGTACCAGCTTTTTTAAATATTTTTGCCCGTTGGAAATGGCCGGTAACAGTTGCTATTTTGATGTTAATCATGTTAGCGGCCTATTTTTTACTACCTAATACCCATGTGAAATTACGCTATGTGTGGCCAGGAGCGATTTTTTCTGCTGTCGGTTTTATTGTTTTGGTTCAATTCTTTTCACTTTATTTACATTATTTTGGGCGGCGCTGGAATTCTTACGGCACGATTGGAACTTTCTTTATTTTAATTTTATGGCTTAATTTTATTGGCTACATTTTTATGATTGGAGCTTCTTTGAATGCGGCTTTTACTGAAGGCTGGGTAGGTACTTTACAACAGCAAAGTCGGCTTAAGTTTTTGTCTAAAAGGCAGTCGCCACCTCTTTGATTACAGCCAGTAGAGCTGTGATATAATAATGATGTCTGTAATTTAAAACTGAGAAATAATGATCATCATCAGATAAATTTATTTATACACTGTGTAGCGGATCACCCATAGGTAATGTAGTAAATGAAGGTATTATTACCGGACTGCTGCAAATGTCGATTCTAGCATCTATTTGAGCAATTAATTACTGTGAGCAGAAATATATTTTTCTGGTGAAGATATTTAATCTGATTGTGAGGAGATTAATTATGCAAAAGGTGAGAAAAGCTGTGATCCCGGCAGCAGGATTAGGAACGCGCTTTTTGCCCATAACTAAGGCAATGGCAAAAGAAATGCTGCCTATTGTTGATAAGCCGACTATCCAGTTTATTGTGGAAGAGGCTAAAGAATCGGGAATTGAAGATATACTAATTATTACTGGCAAAGGTAAGCGGCCGATTGAAGATCATTTTGATTCCGCTCCGGAATTAGAGCAAAATCTCAAAGAAAAGCATAAAGATAACTTATTAAAATTAGTGCAGGATACAACTAATATTGGCGTGCATATGTATTTTATCCGGCAGGCTTACCCGAAGGGTTTAGGTGATGCTGTTCGTTTAGCCAAGTCCTTTATTGGTGATGAACCTTTTGTGGTCATGTTGGGGGATGACTTAATGCGGGATAAAGTTCCCCTGACTCAACAGTTAATTAATGATTATAATGAGACACATGCTTCAACTCTGGCAGTGATGCAAGTTCCTAAAAAAGATGTTTCCAAATATGGAGTAATTGCACCTGATGGTGAAGCCAAAAAAGGTCTTTATCGTGTGAAAAATTTTGTAGAGAAGCCGGCGGTTGATCAGGCTCCCAGCAATTTAGCTATTATTGGCCGTTATTTGTTAACACCCGATATTTTTGATGTCTTAGAAACTCAAAAGCCGGGCGCTGGTAACGAGATTCAATTAACTGATGCGATTGATCGTTTAAACACTACCCAGCGGGTTTTTGCGCATGAATTTACCGGTGAGCGTTTTGATGTCGGAAATAAGTTTGGTTATATGAAAACCAGCATTGAATACGGCCTAACGCATCCGGAAATTAAAGATGAATTGAGACAATACATTATTGCTTTGGGACAAAAACTAGCGGCAAAAAAATAAAGTGAGTTATTTTAAATAAACTTGACCGTCAGCAAATCTAAGACCAAAGATTTGCTGGCGATCTTTTTGTTTGTGAATAAAAATTAAGGCTGTTGGCTCTTGTTGTTGTAATAGTACTAGTAGTTCCCAGATTTTTAAAGTTTTTGAAGAATGAGAATTCACATTGAGCAATAGATAATAGTTTTCATCAATAACTTCTGATGATATACTGGAGATTCTGTAGTGTCGATGTTGTTCATCTTCAAAGAAGACAGGACTATTATTTTTAACATCGGCAAGTAATTGAATTAAAGTTTTTACGTTCACCGTAAATTCCTTTCGTAATAATTAAAATGAGGTGTAAGAAGTTGATAGATCAACAAGTTGTTATTGCTGCAGCCTATCGAACTCCAACAGGAAAATTTTGGGGACAATTGCAACCCTTTAGTTCAGCCCAATTAGCTAGTCAATTAGTGACAAAAATGTTAGCCGTAACCAATTTTGAGAAAAACATTATCGATCAGGTGATTTTGGGTAATGTCTTAAGTAGTGGAACGGGCCAAAATTTGGCGCGCCAAGTCCAACTCAATGCCGGTCTAGAGCCCACAGGAAGTGCCATGACTGTTAATCAGGTCTGCGGATCCGGATTAAAAGCTATTCGGTTAGCTCAAGAAGCCTTAGTAATGAATGATGCCCGTGCTGTTATTGCAGGGGGAGTCGAGAGTATGTCGAATGCACCGGCTTTTGTACCCCGAAGTGGGAAAAATGAATTTTTACAACAGTCTATTCATGATAGTTTACAAGAAGATGGCTTACAGGATGATTTTGGCCATTATGCAATGGGAGTGACGGCAGAAAAACTTGCACAAAAATTTCACATATCCCGCAAGCAGCAAGATCAGTATGCACTTCAGTCCCAAAAACGGGCCACAAAAGCATCGCAAGCCGGGAACTTTGATCAGGAAATTTTAAAAATATCTCCGTTGAGTTATGATGAACCTATACGTCTTCATACTGACTTGCAGACTTTGGGGAAGTTACCACCAGTGTATCAAAAACAAGGCAGTGTGACTGCGGGTAACTCTTCACCATTAAGTGATGGAGCTTCAGCTTTGTTATTAATGAAAGCCGAAACTGCACAAGCTGCAGGAATGTTGCCGTTAGCCCGGATTACAGCTTATCAAGAGGTCGGTTATTATCCGGAATTGATGGGATATGCTCCTGTAATTGCTATCCAAAAACTTTTGGCAAAAAAAAATCAGCAAGTAAGTGATATTGATTTATTTGAGGTTAATGAGGCCTTTGCGGTCCAAGCATTGGTTGTGCAACAAGAATTACAAATTGCTCCGGAACGCTATAATGTGAGCGGTGGTGCTCTGGCGTTAGGTCATGCCTTAGGATCATCCGGCAGCCGAATTGTAACTACGTTAGTTCATAATTTAATTCGGACCCGTCAACAATACGGAATTGCAGCCTTATGTATTGGCGGCGGTCAAGCGATTGCTTTAGAGGTGGAAAATTTGCAATGACCAAATTTTATAAATTAACAACTGCTCAAAGAATTAAACAATTATATCAGCAAGGCTATCTTAGTCAAGCAGACTGCTATTTTTTAGAGACTGGCAGCACTTTAACTACCCAAACAGGTAGTCATTTAGTAGAGAACTACATTGGAAATTTTTCTTTACCTTTAGGACTGGCCAATAATTTTGTGATTGATCAGCAAGATTATTTAATTCCAATGGTCACAGAAGAACCTTCAGTGATTGCCGCAGCCTGTAATGCCGCTCAGCGGATCAGTCATTGTGGCGGCTTTCATACTCAAGTTCAGCGCGTGGGTATTCAGGGCCAAATTGTCTTTCAAGGACAATTGTCTATTGATGGCGAACAATTTTTGCAGCAACAATATCTCCGATTAAAAGAAATTGCGGATCAAACTCATCCTACTTTGCGTCAGCATGGCGGTGGGTTAAAAAATATTACTATCCAAAAATATGATGATTTTGTTGAATTTGATTTATTAATTGATTCAGCTGAAGCCATGGGAGCTAACATTGTTAATACGATTTTAGAGGCCGAAGCTCATTATTTGCAGCAGCAATTGCCGCAATTACAATTGCTAATGTCGATTTTATCTAATCATAATCCGCAACAATTAGCGCAAGCCCAAGTAAAAGTTAAGGTTAGTGAATTGGCAACTGAGCAGTGTGATGGCTTGCAAGTAGCCCAAAGAATGGTAGCTGCCAGCCGTTTTGCCCAAATGTCAAGAGCACGAGCTGCCACTCATAATAAAGGTATCATGAATGGCATTATTGCGGTGGCTTTAGCTACTGGTAATGATACGAGAAATCTGAGTGCTGCAATTTATTCATTTTTAAATGAGCAGCATCCGCTATTAACTAAATGGCAGCTGCAAGGGCAAAATTTAATCGGAACCATTAAAGTACCTTTGCCGTTGGGAAGTGTCGGCGGAGCCATTTCCACCTTACCGAGTGCACAATTAGCTCTGCGCATTTTACGTCGACCCAATGCCGCACAGTTAATGGGCATTATTGCGTCTGTGGGACTGGCATCGAATTTATCTGCTTTAAGGGCCTTAGTGACCACCGGCATTCAAGCAGGTCATATGAATCTACAATGGCAAAGTTTGGCACTCATGGCGGGAGCTCAAGCAGAGGAAATTACGCCGCTAGTTTCTTATTTAAAGAAATATCCGCAAAAGGCCAATTTAGCTGCTGTTAAATTAAAGTTACAACAATTACGAAAGGAAAAATAAGAATCATGGTTGGAATTGATAAAATAGGTTTTTATACTCCTCAGCAATACTTGGATTTAAAAGATTTAGCCCAAGCTCGTCAGGTCGATCCGAATAAGTATTTAATTGGAATTGGCCAAAGTAAAATGGCTGTAGCAGATATGGATCAAGATATAGTAGCTATGGCTGCCAATGCCGCTGAAGAAATTTTAGATGCTGAAGATCGACAAAAAATTGGCCTGTTAATTGTTGCTACTGAAAGTGGGGTCGATCAATCTAAAGCAGCTGCTTTATTTGTGCAAGAATTATTGCACTTGCATCATAATTTGCGGGCTGTGGAGATTAAAGAAGCTTGTTACGGAGCTACGGCAGCTCTTGGATGGGCCTATGATTTTGTTAGTTTACATCCAGAGCAAAAAGCTTTGGTGATTGCCAGTGATATTGCCCGTTATGGCTTAAAAACTGCGGGAGAAGTAACTCAAGGAGCTGGAGCAGTGGCTTTACTCATTAGTCAAAAGCCGCGTATTTTGGCTCTTGAAAAACAGTCAATTTATCGGAGTCAAAATGCTAATGATTTCTGGCGGCCTAATTATTCTCAAGAAGCATTTGCTCGAGGTAAATACTCAGAAGAACTTTATTTACAGATGTTTAGCCAAGTTTATCAGCAGGCAGCCGAATTAATTAGTGAAAAAAGTTTAGCTGCACTTTTGTTTCATATTCCATTTTCTAAAATGGGACGGAAAGCTTTACAAACTTTGACAACGCAACTGACAGATAGTGATTATCAAAGATTGGAACAACGCTTTAATAAGAGTATTATTTATGGCAAAAATGTGGGTAATATTTACACTGGATCACTATATTTGAGTTTATTATCACTTTTAGAAAATGATGATACTTTAAAGCCGAATGATCGCATTGGTCTTTTTAGTTATGGCTCAGGTGCTGTAGCTGAATTATTTTTTGGGCGGTTGCAACCAGGATATCAGAATAGTCTAAATCCGCACAAGCATCAAGAATTACTGGCGCAAAGGAAAAAATTAACTATTAAGGAGTATGAGCAGATATTCCAACAGCATCTAGTGACCGATGGCTCTAGCCAACTTATTCCTTCTAAAAGAGAAACCGGTCATCGTCTCTTCAAAGTGGAAAATCATGAACGCTTTTATAAATAAAACGCTTGCATGAATTTTAAAAGCATGCTATTATGGGGTTGTGGAAAGATGATTAGCCTACCTGCAACTGCATGGTTTAAATATCAGCGATATTTAATTAAAGGTTATTGATTCAAACTGGATATAAAGAAATATTATTGATGGAGATGATCGTCTGAAAAGACAGATTGTTGTAGAAGAAAAGATGGATACATTAAAATGACAATAATTTGAATACAAGGATGATCCTGAAAATCAGTCATCAAAATTTCTTAAGTAAACATGGCGTCATTGAGATGTTTTCATCTAGATGTAAAAGGGTGTAGAGTTACTGTTCGGATAAGAAGCAGTTGCCATCATCTAAGCCACGTTAAGGCCGTGATTCAATTCACGGTCTTTTATTTTTTAGTTAATTGATCTAAAAGAATAGTTTACATTGGGAAAATTTAATTAATAAACTGATTTCCAAGCTTCAAAAAAGACTCTGACAGCAGATTTCTGCTGTCAGAGCCCTTTAGTGAAATAAGTTTTAGGAAAATCTTCGGCTTAATTTGGTTATGACTTCAACTTGCGGAGTTTGCGGGAACATGTCCAAAGGCTGGAGCCAATCTACATGATAAAAGCTGGTTAAATATTTCAAATCGCGTGCCAGAGTGGCTGGATTGCAAGATATATAAACGAACTTAGCGGGTTGTGACTGCTGAATAAATTTTATAAATTCCTGCGTTAATCCACTGCGAGGTGGATCAACTATTAAGGCAGTGGGCTGAATACCTTGCTGCAGCCATTGTGGATAAAGCTTTTCGACGGCGCCTACTTGATAAGAAGCATTAGTAATGTGATTTTGCCGCAGATTCAATTGCGCATCTTTAACTGCTGCCGGAATGATTTCTGCACCCAGAACTTGCTGGACTTGCTGGGCTAAACTAATACCAATGGTACCCACCCCCGCGTAAGCATCTATCACAATATCATTAGGTTGCGGATTCAAAGCAGCTGTGGCTATTTGATATAATTTGGTAGTTTGTTCCGGATTGAGTTGGAAAAAAGCTGCTGGTGATAAAAAGAAATCATAATTGCCAATTTTTTCCCGCAGATAATTATCGCCCCATAAAATAGTGGTTTCTGCTCCCCATAAAGGACCGGTAGTTTGTGGATTGAAATTTTGGGCAATGGAAATTACGGCAGGAATTTTTTGTTTAATTTGTGCAATTAGCTGTGATTTGTGTGGTAATTTGCGCGAATTAGTAATAAAAGTTAGCTGAGCTTGCTGATAAGCTACCGATTCACGCACCACCAGTGTTTTAATAATTCCGGAATGACTGTGCGGGTCATAAATCGGAATTTGTAGTTCTTCAATGATGGGCAAGAGTGATTGAAGAATTTGGAGTGTTAGTGGTCTTTGGGTGGGAATCTCTAAAGAATCAACTACTTGATGTGTTCCAGTTTGATAAAGCCCACAAATTAACTTGCCCTTTTTTTGACGTAATTGAAACTGTGCTTTATTACGATAGTGCCAGGGGTTATCAGCTTTGATGGTGGATTTTACCAAATAAGAACGGTAACCTTGGGGACGAAAGTGGCGCAAAGCTTCAGTTACCATTAATCTTTTGTATTTTAATTGTTGGGGATAACTTAAATGAGCTAATTCTAAGCCGCCTACTTGACCAAAAAGTTGGGGCGGGTTGGGATTGCGCAGCTTACTGGAGCGAATAATTTGTAACAGGCGGGCGCGGCAAAAATTATGTGTAATGGCGGTGATTTCGCCCAGAATAATCTCTCCGGGTAAAGCTTGAGGAATAAAAATAAGAGTATTTTGATAATAGGCAATACCTTCACCATTAATTCCCATTCTTTTAATGGTTAGTTGCATACGCATACCAATTTTGAGTTTATTTTGAGTTTTTTTCAAAAAAATCTTCCTTATTTCTGCTATGATATTATCCAGTATAGCATGTGGAGGTCTGTATGGCGAAAATTACTAAGATTAGTACACAAAAACGCAAGGGCCGCTATAATATTTTTTTAGACGGCCATTATGCTTGGGCAGTAACTGAGGACGTTTTAATTAAATATCATTTAGCTAAGGGTCAAGAATTGGATCCAGCGATAATCCAACAAATTCAAGAAACGGAGCAGTATTTTCAAGCCTATAATCAGGCGCTCAATTATTTGAGTTATCAATTACGCAGTGTCGCTGAAATAAGAGAACATTTACAAACTTTAGAATATGATAATGCACTCATTCAACAAGTAATAGCCCAGCTAAGTCAACAGCAATATTTAAATGATCAACAATATGCCGATAGTTTTGTGCGGACTGCTATCAAAATTTCTCTGGATGGACCTGGTAAAATTACCCGAAAATTACAACGTAAAAAAGTAGCGGCTGTGCAAATCCAGCAATCTTTGACATTATTTACGCCAGCTTTAATGGAGCAAAACGCTGTCAAATTGGCACAAAAAGTTCAAAAGCAGGCCCATAACCAATCTTACCAAGCCGTTTTACAAAAAATAAAAAAACGGTTGCAGACTGCTGGTTATCCCGCAACAGTTGTTACACAAGCATTGGCTCAATTAGATTTGCAGCCGGATTTAAAACACGAGCAGCAATTACTGGCTCAAACGGGGCAGAAGTTATGGCGTCGCTATCAAAAGCAGACTAATGGTCGGCAAAAATTATATGCAGCCTTGGCCCGGCGCGGATTTAACAGTGGGGAAATTAGTAATTTTTTACAAGAATTAAATTAAGGGTGGCACATGTGGATAGCTTTGTTATAATCAAAGTGCAAGAGAAATTGGAAAGCTGGGTCAAACTATGCAAGTTCCTAAAGAAGGAGATTACATAGCAATTCAGAGTTATAAACATGATGGCCACTTGCATCGCACTTGGCGTGATACGATGGTTTTAAAAACCAGCGAAAATGAAATTATTGGTTGTAATGATCATACTTTAGTAACCGAATCAGATCGACGACGTTGGTATACACACGAAACAGCCTTAGTTTATTTTCATCGGCATTATTGGTTTAATATTGTTACTATGTTGCGCGATAATGGACCATCATATTATTGTAATTTAGCAACCCCTTTTGTTTTAGATTCCGAAGCCTTAAAGTACATTGATTATGATCTGGATATTAAGGTTTTTCCCGATGGTGAAATTCGGCTTTTGGATGTTGATGAGTATGCAGCCCATCGTCATTTATGGCATTATTCAGATACCATCGATGATATTTTAAAGTATAGTACGGAAGTCTTGATTAGTTGGATTAAAAAGCAAAAGGGCCCCTTTTCCCCCGGATATGTGGAACTGTGGCAGCGACGTTATCAAGAATTATTACATCATGCTTAATGAATTAGCTATGAAAAAGGCGGGATCAATCCCCGCCCTTTTGTTTTGCTGGTTTGATTGAGAAAATAATCAGCGCCAATCAGTTTAAAACAACTTCAGTCAAAGTGCACAAATGCGCATCTTTGGCAACAGTTAAGCAGTATGACGAACTAAAATTTTAACCATCATAGTAAAAATATCACAAATACTTTTATTAATTATAGAAAATAAAAGCAATTTTGAAGAACAATGAGTTAGAAAAATAAAAAGCCCGCCTTAAATTGCACTGCGGCGGGAAATTAAAAATGCTTTTTAATAATAAAATTATAGCATGCTCTATTTTTGCTCATGGTTAAGTAACCACCGCTTACGGGAAAGACCTCCTGCATATCCGGTTAATTGGCCTTGACTTCCTACTACGCGATGACAGGGAATAATAATGGAGATGGGATTATGTCCTACTGCTTGACCAATAGCCCGGGCTGAATGAGGACGTTGCAGATCCTCTGCCAGTTGTTGATAAGTTTTAACTTGACCATAAGGAATTTGACTAATTGCTTGCCATACTTGGCGTTGAAAGGCTGTTCCTTGAGGATTAAGGGGCAAGGCAGTTACCTGAGGCTTTTGACCGGCAAAATATTGTTGCAACCATCGACTAGCAGCGTCAGTGAGATGATTTTGTTGTCCTGATAAGCTCTTTAAATCTATTTTATGGCCAAAATATTTTTGATCCTGCATCCAAACTGCCAACAATTGTTGAGCAGTAGCGACAATTAAAAGCGGTCCTAAAGGTGAAGTAATAGTGGCATTAAATAATTTTTTCATGATAATTTTCTCTATTTTTGTTCCGGATCGATGCTTAAAGTACTATATTCTAAATTAGAGGCTAAAATTAACGAAATAATTAAAAGTGCAATAATCCATCCTGCTAAAGTTCCCAGAATCTGATAAGGAGCAAAAAGTTGATGAATTAATTTGGCAAAAATAATAGTTAAGACAAAATCAATCGCAAAATTCCAATAAAAATTACTAGAATTATAGTCTAAAATGTTAAAAAAATTAATTAATCGACGCAGATAAGGATTACTGGTCTGTTTGGCAATAATACTAATTGGACGGTGGGCAATAGATTTAACAGCAACCATTAAAATTGCACCGATTAAGGCGCAAATACCCAGCCGCCACCAGCTATTGTAGTGATTAATTAGGGCATTATAACCTGTTCCAATTAAGGAGAGGCATAAGAAATAGGGAATAATAAAGAGAAAAGTATAAATGATGAAGATTTTTTTATTTGACATAATGATTTCCTTTCGTCATTATTATAACTTATCGAGCAATATTAGTTGAGTAAAAACATGCACAGAAGCAGTTTTTTGCTATAATTTTAATCAGTATGTTAAATGGGGCGAAAAAATGAATCAGCAAGAATTACAACAAGAAGTAGCTAAGCGGCGGACTTTTGCAATTATCTCACACCCGGACGCGGGAAAAACTACAATTACTGAACAAATGTTATTGTTTGGGGGAGTTATTCGCTCCGCCGGCACTGTTAAAGGTAAAAAAACAGGAAATTACGCCACTTCTGATTGGATGGAAATTGAAAAAAAGCGGGGTATTTCTGTTACCAGTTCGGTGATGGAATTTGATTATCAAGGTAAACATGTTAATATCTTGGATACTCCTGGACACGAGGATTTTTCAGAAGATACTTATCGAACACTGATGGCAGTCGATGCAGCAGTAATGGTTATCGATTCGGCAAAAGGAATTGAGGCGCAAACTAAGAAGTTATTTAAGGTTGTTAAAAAACGCGGTATTCCTATTTTTACTTTTATGAATAAATTAGATCGTGATGGGCGCGAACCGTTAGATCTGATTGGCGAATTAGAAGATCTCTTAAAAATTGAAGGTTGCGCGATGAACTGGCCTATGGGCAGCGGAAAAACGCTGAAGGGCTTATATGATATTTATCATAATCGGATTGAACTATACCGGCCCCAAGCTAATGAATCCCAGTTTTTACCCTTAGATGCCACCGGAAAGTTGGCAGCTACAGAAGAATTAACACAAGACAGTATTTATCAACAGACCTTAGATGAAATTGAATTAATTAAAGGGGCAGGGAACACTTTTGACCCGGATAAAATTGCCCGCGGAGAGCAAACTCCAATTTTCTTCGGCTCGGCGCTGACTAATTTTGGCGTGCAAACTTTTTTGGATGAATTTTTAAAATTGGCTCCTGCACCTAGTACTCATGAAATGCAGGATGGTGCCAATTTGCCAGCTAGTGATCCACAGTTTTCAGGTTTTGTTTTTAAAATTCAGGCTAATATGAATCCTAAACATCGTGATCGGATTGCTTTTGTAAGAATCGGTTCAGGAGAATTTGATAAGGGAATGGATGTCACCTTGCAAAGAACCGCTAAAACTTTGCGCTTAAATAATGCAACGGAATTTATGTCAGCACAGCGTGAACAAGTAAAGACAGCAGTAGCTGGTGATATTGTCGGTTTGTATGATACAGGAAATTTCCAAATTGGCGATACACTTTATAGTGGCAAACCTGAACGGAAATATCCAGCTTTACCACAATTTACACCCGAAATTTTTATGGAAGTTACCGCTAAAAATGTGATGAAGCAAAAATCCTTCCATAAAGGGATGCAGCAGTTAGTCCAAGAAGGAGCGGTCCAGTTATATCGTAATTACCAAACGGGGGATTATATTTTAGGTGCTGTTGGACAATTACAATTTGAAGTTTTTAAATTCCGGATGCAAAATGAATATAATACAGAAGTAGTAATGAAACCAATTGGTTCGAGAATTGCGCGCTGGATTGATCCCCAGCAACTTGATCCTACTATGTCTTCAGCCCGTAATTTATTAGTAAAGGATATGTCCGAACAGCCGTTGTTCTTATTTGAGAATCGTTTTGCTGAAAACTGGTTTAAAGATAAATATCCCCAAGTTAAGTTGACTGCTAAATTGTAATCAAAAAAAGATTAATTGTTTAAAAGCAAATCAAACTCGGTGATTTGCTTTTTTATTGTCTTTTGATATTAATTACAGTACAATATTATATGAAATATAGTATAGCTATTAAAATTTTTTCATATCAGCTGCAAATAAAACCAGCTTTAATCAAAAACAGTTAAGATAACAGCAAGTATTGGATATAAACTAAAAACCAGCTTCATTTGTATGAAAGGAAGCAACTACATGGCAATTCAAATTTCTTCCGAGATTCTAGAAGGAATTGTATTAGCAGCTTTACAGCAGGCTGATTTATATGGTTACGCTTTAACGCAACAAGTGCAATCTATCTTTGATATTTCGGAATCAACAATTTATCCCGTATTACGTCGCCTGAAAAAAGAGCAATATTTAACGACTTACGATCAACCTTATCAAGGACGCAACCGTCGTTATTATCAAATAACCGACTTGGGTCAACAGCGACTGGCTAGTATCAAGTGTGATTGGCAAGATTTTAATAAGAAAGTAAATCAAGTATTGGGAGATCAAGATGAATCAAGAAATTGAAACTTATATCAAGCAATTGGATAGGAATTTAGAACAGTTAGATCCCACTGAACGTGCAGAATTAGAAGAATTCTATCGAGAATTTCTCTTGGATGCTCATTTATTTAGTCGTTATGACATTGAAAAAGAACTAGGCACTCCCAAAAAATTGGCACATAAAATTATGGCCGATTATTCTTTAACCATTTCAAAGACCGATCCAGCCACTGCTAATGTAGAGCAACCGCAGCATAATTTGCAGGCTATTAAATGGATTTTGTTGGGATTATGTGCTGTTCCCTTAGGTTTGCCGTTATTTTTAATTTTAGTGGCGGTTATCCTCTTTTTTATCATTTTAATTGTGCTTCTTGTGGGAGTGTTGGCTGGTCTTTTGCTTCCCACCGGCTGGATTATGTATAAAGCTTTCCCATTATTGTTGACTAGTAATTGGGCGGTGGGCTGTTTTTATATTGGTGCCGGTATTATAGTATTCGCAGTGATTTTTCTCGTGGGGCCTGTATGTTGGCGAATGGTTCGCGGAGTCGTTTCTTTAGTAGCTCGGATAGCAAGGTGGTTAGGGCGTAAAGTTCTAATTGGTAAATATTATCCTGGAGGCGCTGCTAAATGAAAAAATATTATCAAATAATCGGCGGCCTGTTTTTTCTCGGACTTTTAATTTGTGGTATCGGCTATTTCAATCGGGGTTTCCAAACTATTGGTACTAATAATGGCCAAGGACCGCTGGTAGTTTTGAAAAATAACCCGCGCAGAATTCAGCGAACCTTGACGACAACTAAACAATTTACAACAGCAGATATTACTATTAAAAATACGCAACTGGTTGTTAAACCCGGCCCGCAGTTGAAAGCAGAATTTACCAGTAAGCAGTATGTCCAAGTGGCAGTAAGAGATCACCAACTACAAATTATCCAAAAACAATATCCCAACCAAGTTAATGAAGTTCATCTTCGAGCTCCCCAAGATCGTTCCCCAGTTCAATACTCCCGCTTAGTTATTACTATTCCTCCTAAGCAAACATTAGCGGCTTTGAAACTAAAAGCGGATAATTGTCGGTTATCTTTTCAAAATGTGGCTGTTAATAAGTTAGTTTTAGATAATACTAACTCCCAGGCTGACTGGCATCAAGTAAGCATTATCCGTCAAGCCCAAATTAACGATAGTGATTGCCGTTATCAATTAGATAATTGCCGCTTGGTAGCTCCTAAATTTGACCTCAATGATGCCCACTTGCAAATTCAACATTCGCAATTAACCAATTTGGATCTAAACGCCAATACGATAACCTTGAAAATATTAGCGACCGCTTTAGGACAAGATAACTTAATTAAGGCTAATGATTTACAACTAACTTTAGAAGATCTCAATCCAGATTTAAGCATTAACACCAGTGGTCATTTAGATATTATTCATAATCATCAGCCTAAGCGGCGCCAGCTGCAGCAAAATAATTCTTCAATTAATTTTTTAGATATTCATAGCGATGATGGTCAACTGAAACTGCAAGGAGGCTAATTAATAATGTTGTCAGTACAAAATGTAGATGTGTTTATTAATCAAAAAGAAATTATTCACCAAGCCTCTTTTCAAGTGCCTGCCGGAGCAGTTATAGGGTTGGTAGGGCCTAATGGGGCTGGAAAAACCACTATTATGAAAACAATTTTAGGTTTAACCAAATTTAGCGGCAGCATCCAGATTGATAATCAAGAGGTAACCGAAAATAATCACCAAGCTTTACAACAAGTGGGAGCCTTAATTGAACATCCAGCAATTTATCCGTTTTTAACCGGTTTACAAAATTTAGAATTATATAGTCAGGATCACCAGGATCTGCAAGAAGTAGTTTCGCTCGTGCAAATGGAGAGCTATCTGAACCAAAGAGCCAAAAATTATTCCTTAGGTATGAAACAAAAATTGGGCATTGCGCTGGCTTTATTGAATAAACCCCGGCTGGTTATTTTAGATGAGCCGATGAACGGTTTAGATATTGAGGCCACGATTACTATTAGAAAAGTTATTAAGCAATACGCTCAGCAAGGAACTGCCTTTTTAATCTCCAGCCATGTTCTCAGTGAACTACAAAAAGTGATGACCGGAATTGTTTTGCTCAATGCAGGTCAAGTTGTCATGGATAAAACCGTAAAAGAGTTTACGCAAGAACCTCAACAGCAATATCAAGTATTAACCGATAATCAAAGTCAAGCCCAAGAGTTACTACAAAAAAAGCAGATTAAGTTTAGCTCCAGCGGACCTTATTTGTTGATTTCTCACGCTGATATTTTGTCAGCGCAAACCGTATTTTACACACATAACTTACATTTATTAGAATTGGCGCCCGTAAAAGCCAATTTTGAAGAACTTATTGTAGATTTGTTACAGCAGCAAAGGAAGATGCACGTATGATTGATTGTTTAAAACAAGAAAATTTCAAATTTTGGCATCAACATTTTCCCTTTTACGGTATGGCCGCGTTAGCGTTATTCATGCTGGAAACTGCTATTTCCGGTCCAATTAAACCGCGCATTATTGCTCAAGGTTTTGGTTTGGGACAGTGGGTGATCTTAATTATGATAACGATCAGTCCCACATTTTTGGCTCTGGAATATAAAAATAACACGATTATTACTCTTTTTTATAAGAACTCTAATAAGAAAAATATATATTGCGCTAAATTCTTATTAACTTTTAGTTATGGACTATTGTTGGATGCAGGCGGCTTTATCTTTGCCTTAGGGCTGAAAAGTCTTTTTGTCGGGGATAAATATTCTTGGACGATCATTTATGAAAATACGCAAGATCTAATCACGACTTTATTACTTAATATTGGGGGAAGTATTGTCTATTTGCTCTTTATCATAGCACTCTGTTTTTTCTTATTTACTTTAATTAAAGTCAATGTGGCTGTAATTGGTATCGGGATTGCCTTGGGGTTTTTAGGCGCCAGTTTCTCGCAGCTTCTGATGGATTCTTTTCCCCACTATCAAAATCTTTTAAAATGGAACCCTTTAAATATGATCAATATTATTAATCAGTTGCCGCAGGTTAATTATGCACAGCATTCAACTTTAGAGAATTCCTAATTGCTGCTAGCAGTTTTAATTTATACTCTTATCTTTTTAGGACTGGGTTATCAATTTTTTCAAAACCACAAAGTGTGAGTTCTTTAGGTGTTTAGGGAGGTTTCAAAGTGAAAACGTGCTTAAAACAGGAATTTTATAAACTACTTCATAAAAAAATGATCTGGATTATCCCAATCATTTTATTATTGTTAATGATTTTTGCTGCTTTGAGTCTGAGTGCTCAAGAAAATCGTTTGTTAGCGATGGATACTTATTTTTCTGATAACTGGATTATGTTGTTATTGATTATTACGGCTTCTACAATTTTTTCAATGGAATTTCAAAATAATGCCATTTTAATACTGCTTTATAAAGCACCACATAAAAGCGAGGTTTACTTAGCCAAAATAATTGTGATATTTGTTTATAATTTGGCTTTACATGTTTTAGCCATTGTATTTACGTTGCTGCTCAAAGCCTTTGCCCTTGGCGGGACTGTTAATTGGATAGCGACTTATCAATATCAGCAACCCTTGTGGTTAAACATGCTGCATACTTCTTTTTTAGATTTAATTGCTTCAACTTTAATTATTAGCCTAATTTTTCTTGTTTCTTGTTTGATTAATAATAATGCGGTAGTTATTGCCGTTAATTTAGGTATCTTTTTTATGGGTGGCAGCTTGTCGGCTGATTGGTTAAGAAGTGGAAGTCGTTGGTTGGATTTAATTAAATGGAATCCGCTCAATATGACTAATTTAGTAACTCAATATTATAATTATCCCGTTTATCATCAAACCAGCCATTTAAATAATCTGCAATTATTAACCGGATCACTAGCTTATATCTTTTTCTTCTTGATTTTAGGTTACTTAATTTTTAAAAAGAAGCGATTTTAAGGAGAAAACAAATGAAGAAATATTATTTGATAAGTGGTAGTGTTTTGTTGCTGGGAGCTTTACTGTGTCTGCTGGGCTATTGTCATCAGGGGTTTAAAACGATTGCCAGTACCAGCTCTACAAGTCCGTTACTGGTTTTATCGGATAATCCGCACAATTACTCGATAAAGAAAAGCTTTAGTCGGGCAGATATTGATGTTCAAGATATAGAAGTGGAAATACGTTTAGGCTCTCAGTATCAAGTTCAAGTCCAGTCGCAGCAATTGTTAACAGTTACAGTAAAACAAGACAAACTGCAAATAAAACAACTGGAGAATAATTTTCCCCAAACTTTTCAAATTAATAATTATAAAAAAAGTTTAGGCCAATCGCGGCCACGATTATTAATTACTCTACCTTCTAAAGCAGCCTTAAAAAGTTTAAATATAACTGCCCAAGCTCCTGTAACTATTAGTAATTTGCTAATGCAACAGCTGCATGTGTCGGGAGAAAAGTCAGCTCTGTTTTTACAACGAACCCAAATTCAACAGCAGGCAACTTTCAATGCGGATGCAAATAGTATCTACTTCAATAATTGTCAAGTGCATAATCTGATCAGTACAGCTCATAGCAGCCGGCTAACTATTAAGCAGTCACAATTACAAACAATGCAGCTGCAAGCTGATAAACTCCAAGGACAAATCTTAGCTACAGAAATGAAAGGAAAAAATAAAATTCAAGCTACGAAATTAAATTTAAACTGTTACTCTGATAATCCCGATTTAAGTTTAATGATTAATGGTGATACGACAATTTATTATCATCAAAAACAATACGCTGGATCTTTAAGACGGCAAAAAAGTACCACCAATACTTTAGAAATTAGCGGCGATCAAGGTCTTATTAAAATAAAAGATTGAGAGTTCAGCTCAAAATGCCAAAGTAGAGCACCTGAGTACTGCAATAATGGAATTGAGATGTTTCAGCAGCTGAAAAGTATAATTAGAAACCTTAGTCTAAGAAATTAATATTGGAAAATATTTTTAGATTAACTTTCCTCAATGAATTAATCAGGTATTGATTTTGCTTCAAGAGCAGCTGGTGTAACATATGTAAAAAAAAGCCAAAATCGTTAGATTTTGGCTTTTAGTTTTAAGCATTTTCGGATGATGCAGTGGTTGGCGCAGCACTAATTTGAATTTTGTCGTCTTGAACGTCAGCTTGTAAATGCTGTACATCAGGATGATCCAGATAATAATCGGCCACTTTGTCTTCAATTTGGTCTTGAATGACTCTTCTTAAAGGCCGTGCTCCCATGCTGGGATTATATCCTAACTGTACAATTTTTTCTTTAGCGGCATCTGTAACGGTAATATTTAAGTTTTGATCGGCAATCATTTGATTGGTGTCGGCAATCATTAAATCGACAATCTTTAACAGACTTTCTTTCGCTAACGGCTTGAATTCAATAATACCATCAAAACGGTTTAAAAATTCCGGTTTGAAATAATTGCCTAATTTATCAATCACAGAATTAGTGGTTCCATTCGCTTCCGCACCAAAACCGACGCTGGCTTCAGTAGTTCCTTGGCCGGCATTAGATGTCATAATTAAGATAGTATCTTTGAAACTGACTGTCCGCCCCTGAGAATCAGTCAACCGCCCGTCATCCATGATTTGTAAGAACATATGCATAACATCGGGATGAGCTTTTTCAATTTCATCTAATAAGATTAAACTATAAGGATGACGCCGAACTTGTTCGGTTAATTGACCAGCTTCTTCGTAGCCTACATACCCCGGAGGCGAACCAATTAATTTAGAAACGCTGTGTTTTTCCATATATTCCGACATATCAAAACGAATCATCGCATCTTTACTGCCGAATAGCTGGCGGGCTAACTGTTTAGCTAATTCAGTTTTACCTACTCCTGTAGGTCCGACAAAGAGAAAAGAACCAATTGGGCGACCGGTCTTATTGAAACCGACCCGATTCCGGCGGATAGCCCGGCTAACTTGCTCCACAGCATTGTTTTGACCAATTACATGAGCTTCCAAATCCGGAGTTAAATTGCGTAATTGTTCTTGTTCTTGCGATTTTAGTTCACCGACCGGAATATTAGTCATCTCTTCGACAATTTTTTCAATGTCTTTTTCATTAACAGTAGGTTCTTTTTCGGTATTAACCTTATTATCACGCATAGCTTCAAATTTTTTCACTTGATCGCGATAAAAAGCCGCTTTCTCATAGTCTTCTTGCTTGAGAGCATTTTGTTTTTGTTGCTCCGCTGAATCAATTTTTTGTTGAACATCTTTAGGATCAATAGCATCCAGAGTTAAGTTCTTGCGTGATCCGGATTCATCCAGCAAGTCGATGGCTTTATCAGGCAAGAAACGATCTTGTATATAGCGATTAGATAAAGTTGCGGCTGCTTCAATAGCTTCATCGGTATATTTAACGTGATGATAGCTTTCATATTTCGGCTGAATACCTTTTAGAATTTGTAAAGTCTGTTCTACAGACGGTTCATTCACTTCCACTGGCTGCAGTCTTCTAGCCAGTGCGGAATCTTTTTCAATTTGACGATATTCATTAAAAGTTGTGGCTCCGACTAACTGCAACTCGCCACGTGCCAGTGCCGGTTTTAAAACATTGCCGGCATCCATTCCACCTTCAGCGTTGCCCGCGCCAACAATTTCATGGATTTCGTCAATAAACAGAATAATATTCTTGTTTTGTTCCAGTTCTTTAATTAATTGCTGCATTCTTTGTTCAAACTGTCCCCGAACACCGGTACCTTGAACTAAAGAAACTACATCTAGACGAATAACACGCTTATTTTGCAATTTTTCAGGCACTTGACTATCAACAATTTTTTGAGCCAAACCTTCAACTACGGCAGTTTTGCCGACTCCGGCTTCACCAATTAAAACCGGATTATTTTTAGTACGTCGATTTAAAATTTCAATAACGCGGGCAATTTCTTGGTCACGACCGATGACCGGATCAATTTTACCAGCTTTAGCTTGAGCAGTTAAATCAACACCATATTGATCTAAAATGCCGTTGCCACCGCCGCGACGGTTATTACCGCCACGTTGAGCCTGCCGCGGAATTTCCTGGCCTCTTTGGGCCGCTTGTTGCGGATCGATTGTTCCAAATAATTCACTTAAATCACCAAAGCCAAAAGGATCGTTATAAATCATTGAACTACCTCCTTGGGCCTGTTGTTCTCTTAATTTTTGATAACAGTTTTGGCAGAGATTAACTTCTGCTCTGCGACCATTAACACTCGTATAGAGATGGATAGTTGCTTCATTTTTATGACAATTTTGACAAAGCATTAACCCGATTCCACCTTTCTTAAGTTAAATTAGTAAACTAATAAAAGTAATGCCGAGTAAAACTTAATAATTTTGAGGTCCATCTATTTTATTAATCATTTGTATAACTATAAATCTGTACTAATCATTTAGTACGATTATTATTATACGATTAGCACTCGGAACATGCAAGTGCTAAGTCTTGGAAATAGAAAATTTTTATTTGCTTATTTAACGGGCAATTTATTAGTTATACTATAATAGTAGAAATAGTTAAAGAAGGTGCATAAATGGATTTTTCTAGCTTACTGCAAGATCTGATCGCCGGCAAAATTCAGGAAATTGAGGTTAACGAAGGGGATTTTTTTGCTTTTAATCAGGCTTGGTTAGCATGTCCACAGCATAAACAGATCATTGGTACAGCTCAGCGAGATGGCAAAGTTGATTATCATTTTGTAAAAGACGGCAATGCCTAATGAGACTGGGGTTTGAAGTTTAATGGCTAAAGACTTGCCATGTATTTTGAATAATGGTAATGTTAATTTTGATGTTAAGTTATTTCTTTACATTAAAGTTGGGAATTATTACTAGTTGAAGTGAGGTTTTTTAAAATGGAGAAGAAAGATTTTCATATAATTGCAGAAACAGGTATTCACGCTCGTCCAGCTACAATGTTAGTTCAAACTGCAAGTAAGTTCAGTTCTGACATTAACTTGGAATATTCTGGTAAAACTGTTAATTTAAAATCAATTATGGGTGTAATGTCTCTTGGAGTTGGTCAAAATGCTGACGTTACCATTACAGCTGATGGGGATGATGCGAGCGATGCCATGACTGCAATTTCGGAGACTATGACAAAGGAAGGCCTTTCAGAATAATGACTAAAACCTTAAAGGGAATTGCTGCTAGTGATGGCTTTGCAACGGCTCCAGCGTACTTATTGGTTGAACCTGATCTTTCCTTTAAGAAAACAACGATCAAAGACGTTCAAGCGGAAGTACAACGCCTTAAAGCAGCGGTTCAAGAATCCGATGCAGAATTAACCAAAATTCGTGATACAGCTCAGAAAACCTTAGGCGAAGAAGAAGCCCAAGTTTTTGATGCGCACAAAATGATTCTGGCTGATCCGGAATTTGTTGGAGCAATTGAAAGCCAAATTAAGGACCAAAAGCTGAATGCGGAACAAGTTCTTAGAACTGTAACCGATAATTTTATTACAACTTTTGAAGCGATGACTGATAATAAGTACATGCAAGAGCGTGCAGCTGATGTGCGTGATGTAACTAAACGAATTATGAGTCATTTATTAGGGGTGCAATTACCCAATCCAGCTTTAATTGATCATGAAGTTATTGTTATTGCTCATGATTTGACTCCTAGTGACACAGCACAATTAAATAAAAAATATGTCAAAGCCTTCGCCACTGATGTTGGCGGGCGGACAGCACATTCTGCCATTATGGCTCGCTCTTTGGAAATTCCGGCTGTTGTCGGGACTAATACAATTACTAAAGACGTTGCCAATGGCGATGAGCTCATTGTAGATGGAGTTAATGGTGATGTCGTCATTCAACCAAGTGCAGCTGATAGTGATCACTATCAAAAAGCAGCCGCTGAATATGCTTCGGAAAAAGCAGAATGGTCCAAATTAAAAAATAGTGCTACCGTAACTGCTGATGGCAAGCATTTTGATATTGCTGCTAACATTGGAACTCCCAAAGACTTGGCCGGGGCTAATGCTAATGGGGCTGAGGCTATTGGTCTTTATCGCACTGAGTTTTTGTATATGGATTCTGCGGAGTTACCTAGTGAAGAAGATCAATTTCAGGCTTATAAAACAGTTTTAGAAGGTATGAATAATAAGCCTGTGGTAGTGCGAACCATGGATATTGGCGGTGACAAACATTTACCATATCTGCCACTACCAGAAGAAATGAATCCTTTTCTAGGTTATCGGGCTATTCGAATTAGTTTAGATCGGCAAGATATTTTTCGGACTCAATTACGAGCCTTATTACGGGCTTCTGCCTTTGGGAAATTATGTATCATGTTTCCGATGATTGCTACTTTGCAAGAATTTAGACAGGCTAAGGCTATTTTGCAAGAGGAAATGCAAAAACTTAAAGCTGATGGAATTGCCTATGATGAAAAAGATTTACAAGTTGGAATTATGGTAGAAATTCCTGCAGCTGCTGTCTTAGCGGATCAGTTTGCTAAAGAAGTTGATTTCTTTAGTATTGGAACTAATGATCTTATCCAGTACACGATGGCAGCAGATCGGGGAAACGATCAGGTTTCCTATCTCTATCAGCCATATAATCCTTCGATTTTACGGCTCATTAAGCGGACAATTGATGCGGCTCATCAAGAAGGTAAATGGGTTGGTATGTGTGGTGAAGCAGCGGGCGATTCGATTATGACTCCTTTACTGATGGGTATGGGTCTGGATGAATATTCAATGAGTGCTACTTCCATTTTACGGGTGCGTTCTTTGATGAAACATTTAGATACGAATGAACTGCAAGAATTAGTAGAGCAGGCCATTAACGTTTCTCTGACTAATGAGGAAAATAAGCAGTTGGTAACTAAATTTGTCGAAGAGCATCGTCATTAATTATTGTAAATAAGGACTTAACTCAGTTTTTTCTGGGGTTAGGTCTTTTTTTAATATAAAAGGTAAAGCCAGTATCAGCCCAATCTTCTAATATGAAAAACTCCTTATTTAGTAATCTGCACAATGGAGTAATTAGACACCAATGCTTACTTCTATTTCTGGCACTAGTGTACTGTCTTTGACCTTTCTAGATTGCTTTCATGTTGTGGAGAGCTTTAGTTACCGATTAGTTTTCAAACTAAGGTAGTTAATAGTAAATAATTGACAATCTGTGTTTACAACTGTAAATTTAAGATAATCTGAGTAAGGAGCTTTATTTATGGAAGAAATTACCAATGCTGAATGGGAAGTAATGCGTGTGATTTGGACTTTAAAACAGGCCACTGCACAAGAAGTTATTACAAATTTAAACCATTATAACTGGCAGCCAGCCACTATTAAAACTTTAATTGGCCGTTTAGTGAAGAAGGGTTGTCTAGCTGTTCGGCGGCAAAAACGTCCTTACGTCTATTATCCTTTAGTTGCCGAAAATGAGGCAATGGATCAAGCAGCTACAAATCTCTTTTCACATCTCTGCAATATGAAAAAAGGCCATACCTTATTGACTTTAATAAACGCCACTACTTTATCGCAAAGTGATATTGTAAAATTACAAACACTTTTAAAGCAAAAGGCGCTGAGCGCACCTCAAGAAGTTGCTTGTGATTGTTTAAGGGGGAGATTAGAGCATGAATAATATGAAGATGGGTAATAATTCGCATGATAATATGATGCATGGAGGGTCCATGATGCAGGGGGGTTCTATGATGCATATGGGCAACTTGCGGCAAAAATTTTGGCTTTCTCTCATATTGGCAGTTCCAATCTTGTTTTTATCGCCAGCCATGGGAATTCATTTGCCTTTTCAGTTTCAATTTCCAGGTTCTGATTTTGTAGTTGTCATTTTTGCAACGGCCCTGTTTTTTTATGGTGGAGCACCCTTTTTAAAGGGGGCCCAAGCAGAACTTAAACAGCGTCGTCCGGAAATGATGACTTTAATTTCTTTAGGAATTACTGTTTCTTACGTTTACAGTCTTTATGCCTTTGTGGTAAATAATATTTTCCATAGTGAAACCATGGTCATGGATTTCTTTTGGGAGTTAGCCACCTTAATTCTAATTATGTTATTAGGACATTGGTTGGAAATGAAAACTTTGATGCAGGCGCAAAGTTCAGTCAGTGACCTTGCTTCTTTACTGCCAGACAAAGTACATTTACAACAAGACGGCAAAATTAAAGACGTGGCTTTAAATCAAGTAGCGACAGGAGCCCATTTTGAAGTCCGCTCGGGCGAAGCAATTCCTTTAGACGGGAAAGTAATAACTGGACAGAGTTCGGTTAATGAATCTTTGGTCACTGGTGAAAGCCAAGCTGTCAGTAAAAAAAGTGGCGATCAAGTAATTGGCGGCTCAATTAATGGTGAGCAAACGCTGATTGTAGAAGCTACCCAAACTGTAAAAACCGGTTTTCTGGCTAATGTAGAGCATTTAGTGCAAGAGTCACAAAATAACAAATCACAGTTACAATCATTGGCAGATAAAGTCGCAGGGTGGCTGTTTTATGCTGCCCTAATTATTGGTGTGATTGCCTTAATTGTGTGGGCGAGTCTTATTGATTTTGCTACTGGTCTTCAAAGAATGGTCACAGTTTTGGTGATTGCTTGTCCGCATGCTTTAGGCTTAGCCATTCCCTTAGTTAACGCCCGTAGTACGACTTTGAGTTCACAAAATGGACTTCTCATTCGTCATCGACAAGTAATTGATACCAGTTCAAAAATTGATTATGTCCTATTAGATAAAACGGGAACCTTGACTGAAGGTAAATTCCAAGTACGTGAATGTCGTTCTGTGAATTCACAATTATCTGATCAAAAAATCTTACAGATTATTGCCGCTTTAGAAGCCCATTCCAATCATCCAATTGCTAAAAGTGTACAAGAGTATTGGCAAAAACGTGATTTGTCAGCTTTGACTGCGGAAAAAGTAACTACGATTGCCGGACAGGGTTTAAAGGGACAAGTTGCCGGAAAAGAGTACCAATTGTTAAACGCTAAAGCTGTTCAAGAACAGGGCTTAAAACTACCCAAAATCCAAGATTCAACTTTAACTACCAGCTATTTAATAACTGATGCACAGGTACAGGGCTATTTAAGTATTGGAGATCAGGTAAAGGACGGGGCGGCTGAGTTAATTGCTCAACTAAAGCAACACAATATTACACCGATGATGCTTACTGGTGATAATCAAGCGGTTGCTGCTAAACTGGCGCAACAATTAAAAATCACCGAATTTAAAGCTGATTTATTGCCAAAAGATAAACAAACTGAAATTTTGAAATTACAAGCGGCAGGACATCAAGTAATGATGGTTGGTGATGGTATTAATGATGCTCCTAGTTTGGCGCAAGCTAATATTGGAGTGGCAATCGGGGCTGGAACAGATGTAGCCATTGACTCCGCTGATGTGGTCTTAGTTAATAGCAATCCGCTGGATATCTTAAAGTTTTTAAATTTAGCGCAAAATACGCATCGTAAAACTATTCAAAATTTATGGTGGGGCGCAGGTTATAATATTATTGCGTTACCCTTAGCTAGTGGTTTATTTGCTTTTGCCGGGATAGTCTTGAGCCCGGCAGTCGGAGCAATTTTGATGTCCTTATCTACTGTAGTAGTTGCCATTAATGCTTTACTTTTAAAAATTTAGCTGTCTTTAGTAACCCGACAATAGTGTACTATGGCAGCTGGTAGTTGCTTGGTTTGTAAGTGTAGTAGTGCAGCGATTGTAGATAAAATCCCGGGATTTTTGGTAAAGACTAATAATTCTCTTTGATCTGCACGTTGGTATAAATTACAATCTAATTGCTTTTGTCTTGCTTGGTTAAAAAGTAATTTTTGATTATCAAGATTTAAATTGAGGTAGATTAAGAAAAAGTCTTTACTTAAAAAGGGATTTAATTTCAGGCTTTGTGCTTGCCAACAGCTTGTCATGGCTAATTGTGGTGACTGGTGAAAATTGATTAAAATATAATCTTCAGCATATTGGATGTTATAAGCAAAAATACTATTTTTAGTAATGTAGGGAACCAAAAATTTTTTAGTTCCTAAATTAATAATTAAATCAAACATAATTTTCTCCTATGAGGTGTGATAATGAAATTAACAGTACTCGGTTATTATGGTGGTTATCCTTATCGTGGACAAGCAACCAGCGGTTATTTGATTCAAGAACAAAATTTTAATTTGTTACTCGATTGTGGTAGTGGAGTTTTAAATGTTTTAGAGTCGTTTTTGGATCCGCTCCAACTAGACGCAGTATTAATAACACATTATCATCATGATCATACGGCTGATTTAGGTGTGTTGCAATATTATTGGCAATTGAAATCCGGTGCCAAAAAGCAGCAGTTTTTGCCTATTTACGGACATACGCAGGATCCTCTTCATTTTGCGGCCTTAACTTTACCCCAAGTTAGTCAAGGCTATCCGTATTCTGATCTGCAGTCCTTAAATTTAGGGCCATTTGTATTAACCTTTTTAAGAACAATCCATCCAGTGCCAGCTTATGCTGTCCGGATTACTTCACAAAGAGATCACAAGACTTTAGTTTTTACGGCTGATACTGCTTATTTTAATGAATTAATCACTTTTGCTCAAGGAGCAGATGTACTCATTACGGATACTAATTTTCCAGCGGACAAATCGGGTCAAATATGGCATATGACCTCACAACAATCAGGCTATTTAGCGCAGCAATCTCAGGTACAAAGACTAATTATTTCGCACTTACCTCAAGAATATTCTTTGGATCAGTTATTAATGGAAGCTCAACAAGCAGCTGGGGAAGTAACGACTTTACGGGCTCATACAGGTTTAAAAATTGTCTTTTAGTATAAATATTAAATTATTAAAAATATTAGTGAAAATGCTGAACAATAATAATTTACTTTGAAAAAAAAGAGCTAATATATTAGTTAATTAAAATAAATGGGCTTGTGAAAACAGAACAAATTTTCGCGTTTTTTCCAAAATATATGGACATTGCTATAAAAAAATATTATAATAAATTTTGTAACATAATAGTTACTACATTATGATGAAAGGGGAGATTCATTAATGGTAACTTTATATACATCTCCAAGCTGTACATCTTGTCGAAAGGCAAAGAAATGGTTTAAGGAACATAATATTCCTTTTAAAGAACGTAATATCTTTGCTCAGCCACTTTCGAAAGATGAGATTAAGAAAATTCTCCAAATGACTGAAGATGGTACCGAAGAAATCATCTCCACTCGTTCTAAGGCTTATCAAGCCTTAAAAATGGATATTAACGATTTGACGATTGATCAGTTGATTAGTCTGATTGAAAAAAATCCAGGACTCTTACGCCGTCCGATTATGATGGATGATAAGAGTTTACAAGTTGGTTATAATGAAGATGAAATTCGTCGATTTTTGCCACGTAAAGTTCGTGTCATGGAATTAAAGCAATTACAGCAAGCTCAGTCTATTTAATAGAATTGCAGAGCTGATTAATGAGTGAAACATTTTTGTTTCACTTTTTTTGTGAGATTTTTGAACTTTGAAACATAATTTTTAGATGATCTGTCTTTCTGAGCTTGTATCTCGGGGGTAATCACTTTACATTCATCACGCGACTGTTAAAATAGGTAGATAAGTAAGAAAAGATTGGTGGTTGACAGCCATGGAAGTAGAGCACGTAAGTGAAAATATGATTCGTGTAGTCTTAGGCAGTCATGATCTGGAAGAGCGTGGGGTAACAATGCTGGATCTGCTGGGAAATCGCAAGCAAATAGAGGCCTTCTTTTATAGTATTCTAGAAGAAGTAGATACTGACCATACCTTTACTCAAGATCAGACAGTTACTTTTCAAGTTGTGCCCAAAAATAATGGTTTAGAATTACTAATTTCTAAAGCACCTAAAAATGGCCAAGATAAGTCTTCACAAGATGAAAATCAATTATTACAAACCTTAGGCCTTGTAGATACGACAGATGATGTGGCTGATACAGTTGACAATACTGATAGTTCTTCAGTTACTAAGGTGCTGGTTTTTAAATTTACAGATTTTGAAGATTTTGTTTCTTTAAGTAAAGTGCTGACGGCTGAAAGCATTTTGAGCACACTTTTTAAGTATCAAGGCACCTATTACTTGGAATTGACTGTTTATGTAGATGAATTGCATAGTATTACGATGGACAATTTAGTAGCTTTAATTCAAGAGTATGGCCAATTGGTGCAAGAATCGCCAGAGATTTTAGCGGAATTTGGTCAAGCTGTGATGGAGCAGTCTGCTTTAGAATTGGCGCGTTATTATTTTAAGTAATTATTGTTGTTACTCACTGAACCAAAACTGATCTGAGTCATCTAAAAAGAGCAGATTATTAAATTTTAAAAAAGGACTAGCTTCCGGTATTTCGGTGTTAGTCCTTTTTTGATATTTGATTAACCTTAAAATTATAAAAAAGTGCTGTTTATAATTGTATGGTAGCAAGTGCATCTTGAAAAGTTAGTCAAGCACAGTTTTCTAGTTTTAGTAGGGCAGAATAATTTTGTCTAAGAAAACCACTTCTTGAAAATACAAACATATGTTCGTATAATAAGAATATAATTTCGATTAGTTCAAGGTGAAATCTGATGTACGATTACAGTAATGAACCCCGTCGGGTAATTTTTATGATTGATAACAAGTCTTTTTACGCTAGTGTAGAGGCCGTCCAGCGAGGACTGAATCCTTTAAAAGCAATTTTGGTAGTGATGTCTGAAACTGCCAATACTAATGGAGGTTTGGTTTTAGCCAGCAGCCCCAGGGCTAAAAAAATTTTTGGTATTAATAACGTTACTCGGCGGCGTGATTTACCTAATGATTCACGGCTAATCATTGTGCCGCCACGCATGAATCTCTATATTAAATATAATTTGGCCATTAATAAAATTTTTCAGCAATTTGCTGCCGAAGAAGATATCCATCCTTATTCCATTGATGAATCTCTTATTGATATGAATGAGAGCTGGAAGCTGTTTGGTAATAGTCCTTATGAAGTGGCCCGTAAGATCCAACTTCAAATTAAATCAGAGTTAGGCTTATATGTTACAGTAGGAATTGGTGATAATCCTTTGCTGGCTAAATTAGCGCTGGATTTAGAGGCTAAATATGCTCATAGTTTGCTTGGTGAATGGCATTATGAGAACCTGCCCGATAAATTATGGCCTATAACCGATTTAACCAGCGTGTGGTCAATTGGAGGGCGAACTGCTAGTAAACTAAATAAAATTGGTATTGCTAGTATGTATGATTTAGCTCACTATAATCCCTACCAATTAAAGGATATGATGGGGGTTATGGGCAGCCAATTATTTGCCTTTTCGTGGGGCATTGACCGGGCGTTAATTCGCCAAAAGTATCAAGTTGCTGATAAATCTTATGGTAATTCGCAAGTTTTGCCCCGAGATTATGTTAATAAACAAGAAATTGAAATTATTTTGCGCGAAATTGCCGAACAAGTAGGAGCAAGGATTCGAGCGCATCATTTAGCTGCTACTGTAGTTAGTCTGCACGTCGGTTTTTCTCTTGCAGCCGTGAAACAATACAGCCGCACCGGCTTTGGCCGTTCAACCAAGATTACTGCAACTAATAATAATCAAATCTTAGCCCAAACAATTATTCAGCTTTTTGAACAAACATGGCAGGGGGAAAGTGTACGTAATTTAGCTGTAAGCTGTTCCCAATTAGTACCTGACAGTCAAATTCAACTGGAGCTTTTTGATACTCATAAAACCCTTCTCAAACAACATTCTCTTGATCAAACCATTGATCAAATTCGACGTAAGTATGGTTTCAAGTCTATTGTTAAATTATCCAGTCTAGTACCAGGAGCAACTGCTATTAGTCGTGATGGATTGGTCGGGGGTCATGCTGGCGGTAATGCTTATGAGTAGCAATAATTATGACTATGATCCTAGTTTAGTGCAGCGCTTTCTCAGTGAATATCAAGATCGCGGTATGTTAAAATGGCAGGGATTTTATTTGAGTGATCATACTGCTAAACTGAATCAAGACCAAGAACAAGCAAAAGCGCGATTGCAACATCAACATTTAGCTTCTGCACAAATGTCTGAGACCCAAATTATACAAATCATTAATCAAGCTGTAATGAAACATTTGACCGTCAAAGTGGAGCCGGCAATTGTTAATTCTGATTTAATAGCCAATTACTGCATCCAGGGCAAAATTATGGGTTGTTTTCAAGACTATATTATGATCGGGAAACAGTTAATCAAAATTAGTGATATCTATAGCATAAAAATTGTAGAGTCAAAAAATTGATATGAAGTATGATCTAGTAATTTATATCAGAATAATAGGAATTTTTTCTATTTTTTTGCGGTAATTAAAATAAGGGTGATCTTATTTTTGCTGCTTATGATCGCAAAGGCAAGCTGGTTTATGCCAATCAATTAGGGTTGCAGGGACCTTTTATGTGTCCAAAATGTCATCAAATAGTCCAATTAATTACTGGGAAAAAGCGTCCATATTTTCGTCATATTGGTGTAAAGTCAAATCTGCAGGCTGAATCGGCTGTGCATTTAGCAGGTAAAAAATGGCTGGCTAATTTTTTCCGGCCCTTTTTTAAAGTAGATCTCGAATATGTTTGGGATGCAGAACAGCGCTTGGATCTCTTCGTTCGCAATTCGCATTGGCGTTTAGCAGTCGAATATCAATGTTCACCTATTAGCAAGGCAGAATTAGCCCGGCGTAATCAATTATACATAAAGAAAACTTTACGTCCGCTCTGGATTTTTGGTCCGCAACATTATCGACGAATACATAACTTACGTCATTTGCAAAATATTGTCAGTTATTCTTCGCAATGGGGCTTTTATGTGCTCTTTAAGTTACCGCAGGACAACTTTTTACGGTTAAATTGTCATTACCAAATAGAACCTCATACTACAATTTTACATTGGCAACAAAGAAAAATTAAACACTGGCAACAATTATTACAGTTAAGAATCACAAAGCCGTTTTATTCTTTACAGCCAATTAATTGGCAAAAATGGTATCAACAGCAACAACAACATCCTAATCGCCAATTTATTATCTTACAGAATTGGTGTTACTCGCATCGCTTATCCTTAATAGAATTCATTAAAAAAACACCGTCGCAGACGATGTTTCCGGTATATATTTATCGACCTTGTTATTTGCCTTTACTGTGGCAACTTCATTACTCAGTCACGACTTTTTTGCCATTAGTAACAACTGCGGCTATTCAAGCATGTGCAGCTGCTGATTACGCAAAATTTGATAATCTTGTTTGACCAATTTATTTAAATAACTTAACAGTTGCGGCGGAGAACAGGATTTAATCAGAACACCTTGTTCGTATAAATGGTTGGAATAGTCATAAATAACTATGGCTGGAGTGGCATTAATTTCAAACTGCGCCGCTTTATTGCGATCTAGTTGACATTGGCTGCTGATGAGTTGACTATTCTTATCTTGCACAAGCGTTGGCCAGTCCAGGCCTACTTTTCTGGCAACGAAACGAACTAATTCCGTGCTGAATTTATAGTGTTTCAGGTTGATCTCATCTTGTAATAACATGAGAAAATTGCGGCCCTTACGGTTTCCTTGAAAAGTGGCCGCCGTATAATACAAAGTGGCTTGATGAATACTTCGAGTAATTTGGTTGCGCAATGCAATATTATGTATATCTAAATGATTGCGCAAAATATAATCATCAACTGCATAAACATTATTGAGCGCAACAAATTTAAAGTGAGCATTAATTTTATGTTGTTGAGTAAATTGGATAATGGTTTTTTCAGTTTTTAAACAGCGATTTCCAATGGGGTTAACAAAGATGAAAATTTCCCACATGAAAAACCCTCCTTAATAATGAAGTTTGGCTAAAGTTCACATACTACATTACCAAATTTTGGCAAAGTTGCAATCCTTTTGCGCTTTTTACGGGTAAAAATATATTTCTAGAATCTCTAACATAATATGGTATAGTAGACACGTTGAGGTGGTCACAATGACAAAAAGAAATTGGAAAGTTTTTTTATTGCCTTATGAACAAGCAGTTAACGAATTAAAAATCAAATTACGTAGTTTACGTAAAGAATATATTGAAAAAGGTGAACATTCACCGATTGAATACGTCATTGGGCGCGTTAAATCCGTCGACAGTATTAAAGAAAAAATGCAGCGTCGCTATATCAAAGCAGAACTCTTGGAGCAAGATATGCAGGATATAGCTGGGATTCGCATTCAATGTCAGTTTGTGGAAGATATTTATCAGGTAGTGGATTTGCTGCATGATCGCACCGATTTATCAGTAGTTGAAGAACGTGATTATATTGCTAATAGTAAGCCCAGCGGTTATCGCTCTTATCATATGGTAATTAAGTATCCAATTCAACAAGCTACTGGTGTCAAAGATATTTTAGCAGAAATTCAAATTCGGACTCTGGCGATGAATTTTTGGTCCACCATTGAGCATTCATTAAATTATAAATATCAGGGTGATTTTCCGAAGGACATTAATGCCCGCTTAAAAAGAGCCGCCGAGGCTTCTTTTATGTTAGATGAAGAAATGTCTAAAATTCGGGGTGAGATTCAAGAAGCACAACAGTATTTTTCGCATCAAAAGGGCCCAGAGCCGACACTTTCCAAGGAGTCAGAACATGAAAGTTTGGATTCAAAATAACACTAAAGACATCTCGCAAAATGTTGCCCATAAGTTAACAAATCGACTTTTAGCTTATGGAGTTCAATTTAGTAAGGATAATCCCGATTTGGTAGTTACAGTTGGCGGTGATGGAACTTTTTTGAGTGCCTTTCATCGTTTTAATAATCAGTTAGAACATGTGGAATTTGTGGGAATTCATACAGGACACTTAGGATTTTATACTGATTGGCAAGATAGCGAAGTTGAAGAACTTGCCCGACGGATTGCTAACGGGAAAAGAAGCGTAATCAGTTTTCCTTTGTTAGAGGTCAGGGTCACTTTTAAAAGTGGTGTAGTGAGTCATTTTCTTTCTTTAAATGAGTCCATTTTAAAACGGGTTTCGCAAACTATGCGTGCTGATATTTTGATTGATGGTCGGCGTTTTGAACGTTTTCGTGGTGATGGGGTAGCTTTATCTACGCCAACCGGTTCTACTGCTTATTCCAAATCTTTAGGAGGTGCGCTTGTTGATCCCTCGTTGGCGGTGATGCAATTTAATGAGATTGCCCCGATTAATAATCGTGTTTACCGGACTGTTAATTCATCATTGATTTTGCCCCAGAGCCAAGTCTTAACAGTAATGCCGGAGCCGCAAGGGGATTATATCATTACCATTGATAACTTATCCTATGATCATTGTTCTGTGCAAAAGGTAGAGTACCAAATTTCTCAGGAAACAATTAAAATTGCCTCTTATCGTCCCAAGAGATTTTGGCTGCGCGTACGTAATGCTTTTTTGGTGGATGATAACTAATGATTTATCGATGGCAAAAACAGGATGCCTGTCCGCAAAAATTAGGGAATTTCCTAGGGCGACAAGGTTTCTCCAAAACTCAGTTAAAAAAACTAAGATTTCATCAGGGTCAAGTTTATGTAAATCATCATCGACGCTATTTTAATTATCAATTACAGCAAAATGATGAAATTCATGTAGTGTTACCCCAAGAAAAAACTTCTACTAAAATTCAGCCTCTGGCAGGACCGGTGACAGTTTTATATGAAGATGATAATTATTTATTGGTTAATAAACCGGCTGGCCTGGCTTCTTTGCCGGTTATGAATATTAATAGTGCTACTTTGGCTAATTATGTAAAATCTTATCTGCAAACCAGCCAAGCCAATAATGACGTCATTCATTTGGTTTCCCGTTTAGATCGTGATACTTCCGGGATTGTAACATTTGCTAAAAATGCATATGCCCATAGCTTGTTAGCGAGTGAATTTCAAACTACAGCTATTACTAAAGAATATGATGCCTTTGTCCAAGGAAAATTTTCCCAAGACCAGTTACAGGGGCAAATTTGCGCTCCCATTGGCGTAGATTGTCATAATCATAACTTACGCTGTGTTACTGACCAAGGCAAATGGGCTGTAACCAAATATCGTGTAATACGTCAATATTCTAATTTTACTTGGGTTAAAGTTCAGTTAGTAACTGGTCGAACCCACCAAATTAGGGTGCATTTTGCTTATTTAGGACATCCTTTAGTAGGAGATGAGGCATATGGCGGGCGGCACGATTTGCTTTCACGCCAAGCCTTACATTGTTGTAGGATTAGTTTTTTGAACCAGCCTGTACAAAAAAGAGTGACGGTAAGGGCGCCACTGCCATTAGATTTAAAAAAGTTATTGCATTCTGAAGATTAAATTTTGGAAAATTACTCAAATTTATGAGAAACTAGAAAAATGATTATTTTGTTTTCTGAATGTGAGGTGACGACTGTGCAAATTTTAGAAAAAGATATTAAATTACAATTTCGGCAGTTAAGAGAATTATTAAATAAACGACATACCAAGCAATTTCGCAAACGTTTCTTAGATATGCATTTTTATGAGCAGGGACAATTTTTTTTAACCCTGAATCACGATCAGCGCCAGCTGTTGTATCAAATTATGGATCCTGATGAAATGGGAGATATGTTTGATACTTTGGAAGATGATCAATTAGACATGTCCCAAATTCTGGCAGAAATGGATCTTAAATATGCTTCACAAGTGCTTAACAGTATGTATGATGATAATGCGGCCGATTTTTTGGAGCATTTAGATAAAAGTGAAGTCGATCGTTATTTATCGTTAATGCCGCAAGCAGATGCTAATCAATTGCGAGGCTTATTACATTATGATACCCAAACTGCCGGTGGTTTAATGACCACTGATTATGTAGTTATGTATCAGGATTTAACCGTCAAAGAAGCTTTAGATTTACTACGTAAATATGCACGTACTGCTGAAACCATTTATTATTTATACGTCATTGATGCTGATAATGATTTAGTGGGCACATTGTCTTTACGAGAATTATTTGTTCATAACCAAAAAGCAATTTTGAGTACTATTATGACCAGAAATGTGATTTCAGTTTTTGTGGATGATGATCAAGAGGCCGTAGCGCAAGTATTTCGGGATTACGAATTTGTGGCTTTGCCGGTAGTTGATCATGCACATAAACTGATGGGCATTGTTACCGTTGATGATGTGATCGAAGTTATTGATGATGAAGCACAAGATGACTATTCCAAATTAGCCGGTGTTGATGTGGATGAATCTAAAAGCACTCCGGTGAAAGCGGCGAGCAGTCGGTTGCCATGGTTAATTACTTTACTGTTTTTAGGAATGATTACTGCAACTTTAATTTCCCATTTTGAAAATTTACTTAGTCAAGCCAGCATTTTAGCGGTTTTTATTTCTTTAATTACGGGAACTGCTGGTAATGCCGGAACCCAAAGTTTAGCTGTTGCAGTCAGACGTTTGTCTTTGACCAATAACAAACCGCGGCATTTATTAATGTTATTACTGAAAGAATTAATTACGGGCTTAATTATTGGTTTAGTTACTGGGCTGACGATTTTAGTAGTAGTCGGTTTGTGGAAGAAGAATTTTGTTTTGGGCGCTGTTATTGGACTTGCCATGATGGTGGCTATTACTGTTGCTAATTTAGCGGGTAGTTTAATTCCCATGTTGATGGCTAAAATCGGCTTTGATCCTGCTGTAGCTAGTGGCCCCTTTATTAGTACCTTAAGTGATTTAACCAGTGTATTGATTTATTTTAATATTGCTAGTTTATTTATGGGCTTTTTCACGGGTTTATAAAAGCAAAAATTATTTAAAAAAAGATGCAGCCTTGAGGGTTTGCATCTTTTTTCGAGAAATTTTATTTATAATTTTAATAATTATTTGAGAAATCCAAAATAACCAATAACAATAATTGCTAGAATAATGCGATACCAACCGAAAGCTTTAAAGTCATTTTTCTTAATATAATCCAGTAAAAATTTAATAGCAGCATAGGCTACAATAAAAGATACTAAAGTACCTACGATTAAGACAATGCTTTGAGCGCCGGTAAAGCTATGACCATGAATAAAGTATTTAAATAGTTTTAAACCACTAGCTCCAAACATTGTAGGAATAGCTAAGAAAAAGGAAAACTCAGTAGCGACAAATCGTGAACTGCCAATTAACATCGCCCCTAAGATGGTAGCACCAGAACGTGAAGTTCCCGGTACCAGGGATAAAACTTGAAAAGCACCAATGGCTAAAGCAATAGAATACGGTAAAGTGTTAAGATCAGTCAAATGCGGATGCCGATGATGATTATAATTTTCCACGACTATAAACAAAATACCATAAATTAGTAAGGTTGCTGAAATTACTTGCCAGTTATTAAAATGAGCATCCATGAAGTCATTAAGGGGTAAACCGATAATAACGGAAGGAAGACACGCCACGATGACCTTTAGCCAAAGAATCCAAGTCGCCTTTTTTTCAGAAGGATTTTTCTGAGGAGAGAACGGATTTAATTTATGAAAATAAATGACGACAACTGCTAAAATAGCGCCCAACTGAATAACTACCATGAACATATTGATAAAAGCTTGTGATTCTTGTAATTTAACAAATTCATTGGCTAAATAAAGGTGTCCCGTTGAACTGATAGGCAAAAATTCGGTAATTCCTTCAATAATGCCAAGAATAACTGCCTTAATAATATTTAACATAAAAGACTACACTCCAGATAATTTAATAGAAAACAATGCAAGTTCCTTCCGGTACTTGGGTATCATTATTGATAAAGGTTAAATAACCAGTTGTTAAATTGCGTTGAAAAATCGAAACGTTATTAGATTTTTGATGCGGAACTAAAATATACTTTCCAGTTAAATCAAAAGCAAAATCACGAGGGAAGTCTCCTTGCGTTTGAATAGTTTGCAGGTGCTCCAGAGTTTGCCCGTCCGCACTAACTTTAAAAGTAACCAAAGAATTGTGGCCTCGATTGGAAGTATATAAAAATTGTCCATCAGCACTAATCTTAATAGCAGCAGCAATATTATCCCCTTGATAGCCGGCGGGCATTAAAGGATAGGTACATAGTTGGGTAAATTTACCCTGATGATAATGCAAGACTAAAATTATTGACGCCAGCTCACAAATACAATAAGCCCAATCAGGATGTTGGGGATTAAAAACCAAATGTCGCGGTGCAGATCCAGCCGGAGCTTGGAATTCACTCACAAAAGAAGCTTTTCCATTGGCATCTATACTATAGGTGAGAATCTTATCACTACCATAATCGCAAATAACCAAATTACCATCGGGTGTAAGATGCGCTAAATGCGGATGCGAAGCATCCTGTTCAGGACGCACGCTGTGACCGGTCAATTGAATTTTATCAGTAATAGTTAGAGTTTTATCTGAATTAATTTTATGCACCGTTACAATACCGGTATGAAAATTAGCAGAAAAAACCAGTTGTTTACGATCGGAAACTTCCACATAAGCAGGTGAATTTTTGGGTTGCAGGGCACTGCCTAAGTATTTAAAGTTGTGCTTGATATCATAAGCAGCTACGCCACCTTGATCACCATCTTTGATCACAGAATAAAGTATATTTTCATTAGAAATTGCAAAGTAAGTGGGTCCAGCTAATTTAATTGCCAAGTCAGCAGTTGAAAGTTGAGCATTTTCAGTATTAAACTGTAACTGATAAATGCCTTTACTGGTTTGCCGTGTGTAGCCTCCAATTAGTAGATTTTCTTGCATGTTAGAAATCACTCCTTTGAACAACATTTTATAACAAACCTTTGCAAAATGCTGGTAGAATTACTGTAAGATTATAAGTAAAGTTGATTGCTGGTCGATACTTAGGGGATTGACGGCATTATTATCTTAAGTATATTCACTGAACAATTGTTATTATAATGCAAAATAGTGAATAAAAATTAAGTGATCGGGATTCTATTGTTGCACTTTTTAGATAATATCTTATTGATTTTTTGGAATAACTGATTTATATGATAACGGAGGAACAAGTATGAATTCTAATCACCAAACGTGGTTTACCAAGTGGTTTTTAAATAATAAAGTAACAATTGTCTTACTAAATATTTTATTAATTTTCTTAATTATTTCTGCTTTTATAAAAGTTAGTTATATTTTTCGTCCGATCCAACAGATATTAGGAATTATCTTACCGCCTCTGATTGTAGCTGGTATTTTGTATTATTTGATTAATCCCTTAATTGATTTGTTGGAACGGCGCTTTCATATTAAGCGGGTTTGGTCAATTAGTGTGATTTTTATTATTATTTTTGCCATACTGGTTTGGATTATTGTTTCGCTAATTCCTATTATTCAAAATCAAGCCACTTCTTTAATTCATAATATTCCCAATTATTGGCGAACTTTACAAGAGATGCTCATGAAACTCAGTTCGGAACCTCATTTACAGAGCCTGCATCTCGCCAATAAATTTTCCCCCTTAAAATTAACCAAATCTCTTTCTAGTAGTCTGAATGGAGTTTTTAATAATGCAGTGGGCAATATTACTTCGGCTGTAGGCATAGTAAGTAATGTAGTTATGATTATTTTGACTGCGCCGTTTGTATTGTTTTTTATGCTAAAAGATGATCAAAAAATTAAACCAAGCATTTTAAAATATGTACCCCAACGTCTTCAGGATTCGCTTTCAGCGACTTTGACAGAGGTTAATCAAGCTTTAAGTTCTTATGTGCGTGGCCAATTGACGGTAGCATTTTGGGTAGCGGTAATGTTTGCTGTGGGTTATTTAATTGCGGGCATGCCTTATGGAATTATCTTAGGAATTTTTGCGGGAGTTTGTAACTTGATTCCCTATATCGGTTCTGCAATTGGTTTAATACCAGCAATTATCTTGGCTTTAATTAATGGTCATAATATGCTGTTATATGTTATTATCATTTTTGCTATCGAACAAACAATTGAAACTCGGGTAGTGTCACCGTTGGTCGTAGGTAATAAAATGAACATGCATCCGGTAACTACTATTTTTGTTTTGTTAATTTCCGGGGGAATGTTTGGTTTATTGGGCGTCATTGGCGGGATTCCCCTCTATGCGATTTTAAAAATTTTAGTAAGTAAAATATTTGCTTGGATTCAGCAAAATTCTTCTTGGTATGAAAAGGACACTTCCACGGAAGAAAATAAATAATTAAAATTATAATTGCTTATTAAAAAAGAAGAGGACGAGATAGATATCTATCTTATCCTCTTCTTGAGTTGGAAAATAATAAAATTTATTAACTGTTAAGGTTACCTAAATCATGATTAATTACAGCTGCATCACCGTTATAAATAGAATTTTTAATTACTACATAATTAACGTGGCGTAAATCAGATAATTGGGTACCACCCGCATAAGAAATAGCCGATTGCAAGTCTTCCTGCATTTCTTTTAAAGTAGCCTGTAAAGAGCCTTTATAAGGTACAATTACCTTTTTACCTTCGATGTTTTTAACTTCTTTTTTTTGTAGGGCAGAAGCTGAACCATAATAGACCTTAAATTTTTGACCATTACGTTCTAAAATTTCACCCGGATTTTCATCATGACCAGCTAAGAGAGAACCGATCATAACAAAACTCGCTCCAAATCTGAGAGATTTGGCAATATCACCGTTGGTTCGAATGCCGCCATCGGCAATAATTGGCTTACGGGCAGCTTTGGCGCAGAGCCGGATGGCAGCTAATTGCCAGCCCGCAGTGCCAAAACCAGTTTTAATTTTAGTAATACAGGCTCTTCCAGGGCCGATACCGACTTTAGTAGCGTCTGCTCCCGCTTCTTCTAAGAAGTGAACGGCATCAGCAGTAGCAATATTACCCGCAATTACAAACGTAGTCGGCAATTTACTTTTAATATACTGAATCATATCAGCAACAGTTTTAGCGTAGCCATGAGCAATATCAATCGTGATGTATTCCGGAATTAACTGTTGTTGCGCTAATTGATCAATTAATTGATAGTCATGAGGTTGAACTCCCACACTGATGGAAGCAATCAGATGTTGCTCCTGCATTTTTTGCACGAAGGCCAAACGTTTGTCAGGTTCAAAACGATGCATAACATAAAAATAGTTATTTTTTGCCAGCCATTGCGCTAATTTTTCGTCAATAATACTGGACATATTCGCTGGAACAACGGGAATTTTAAAGGTATGCGAGCCTAACTGAGCAGAAGTATCTGCTTGTGAGCGGTGTTCCAGGATGCATTTTTGGGGAATTAATTGGATATCTTCGTAATCAAAAACACTAAAAGGATTATTCTCCATTAAAAAGAAACCACCTTAAACTTATTTGCGAACTATTTAAAAAATTATTTTATAATTGTTCGCCACTTAATATTTAAATATATTTTATAAATAAGTCAAGCCTTAATTTATACTTGCATTTAACAATTAATTGAGATATATTGTTTTAAGCGCCAATTCGGGGCCTTTTATCAGATGCTGGTTTGATAAAAGGATTCGATATCTGCGTACTAACGTATTTTCTTGCTGCGAGAGCCGAGAGAATGCGTTTTTTTCGTTTATTTATGTTAAAATTAAAAAGATTGAAAGAAGTGTTGAAATGACTAATCATATTGCTTTGTTTGAACCATTAATGCCAGCAAATACTGGTAATATTGCCCGGACTTGTGCTGGTACTAATACTGTTTTACATCTGATTCGGCCTTTAGGTTTTAGTTTGGATGATAAACATATGAAAAGAGCAGGTTTGGATTATTGGGATAAAGTGAAATTAATTGTGCATGATGATTTGGCAGATTTTTTAGCAACAATCCCTGATCAAAGATATTTGTATTTAATTTCTAAATTTTCTGATAGAATTTATACAGATGTTGATTATTCTGATATTACGCAAGATCATTATTTTTTGTTTGGCAAAGAAACAACGGGTTTACCTGAAAAATTTATGCGGGAAAATCCAGAAAAATGTTTGCGTATTCCCATGACTGCTAACATCCGAGCTTTGAATTTATCCAATTCATGCGCGTTGGTGATCTATGAAGCTGTTTGTCAACAACATTTTGTGGGAATGGAATTAACTCATCGTTATGCACATGATAAATTGCATTAATTTTTGTTTATTGAGGGGGAAATCAATATGAAAGTAGCGAAAGGTCCAATTGTGGTTCAGTCCTATCATTACGATTTAGTAGATCCCGATAGTGAAATAAGAACCAACTTACAAGTTCAAGTTCAAGATTATGAAGATTCCGAGCAGCAGTCAGAAGGGAAAATGATTCAAATTATGACGCCGTTTGGTATTCATCCGGAAAAGGCTCCTTTTGCCATTTCTGGTTTGATTGGGCAAGTTATTCAATTTCCTGATTGGAAACCGGATGAGCCTTTACAATTAAATGCCGAGCAGATGCAAGAGCTATCACAACCACTAGTGGAACAAATTCAAATTATTACTTATCAATTAACTGCAATGACTTTGGATCATGGTTATCAATTAGATTTTCAGCCTACAACAGGTGAGAAACAAAAACCCGACCATCAGTAGGGTAATATTCTAATTGGGGATAAGAAAAGTGAAAAAAGATTTAGTAAGTGTTAATAAACCTATAGCTAATCATAATTTGGATTTTTCTTTTCAACAAAAGCGCTATGTGTATCGAACTCTCAAACGAATTTTTGACATTGTTCTCAGTTTATTAGGTTTATTATTATTTATTCTGCCCGGATTAGTTATTGCTTATTTAATTAAGGCTGAAGAACCAAAAGGAAGGATTTTTTATACACAAATTCGGATTGGCAAAAATAGAAAACCTTTTAAAATGTATAAATTTAGGTCAATGAAAGAAGGAGCCGATCAACAACTAAGCAGTTTGTTAACTAAAAACGAGGCTGAAGGTCCCATGTTTAAAATGGAACATGATCCCCGTGTAACTAAAATTGGTGAAAAAATCAGATCTCATAGTTTAGATGAGATTCCGCAGTTGTTTAATGTTTTAAAAGGAGATATGTCCTTAGTAGGTCCACGCCCCCCTTTAGAACGAGAAGTTATTGACTATACGGATTATGATCTACAGAGATTAAATGTGAAACCAGGATGTACCGGTTTATGGCAAGTTAGTGTTCGTAGTAATGTTGGTTTTCATGACATGCTGCGACTTGATCTAACTTATATCGCCCATTGTAATCTTTGGCTGGATTTGAAAATATTATTACGGACTGTCAAGATCATGATTATGCCTAATACTGCTTACTAAAACTAATTAGCTGAAGATTAAATGATAAAAATAATTGCGATAGTTAAAACTACTAATTTAGTTTTTATCTCAATAAAAGGGGTATATATTAATAATGTTAAAAATTGGCTTATTTATACCTACTCTTAATCCCGGAATTAATTTTAAAAAAACTATCAGTATGGTTAATCAGCAAGCTGGAAACTTTGAATTACGCAAATTAATTATTGACAGTGAATCAACTGACAATACCATTCAACTAGCTCAGCAAGCTGGGTTTGAATATAAAACTATTCCGCGAATAACTTTTACACATGGTAAAGTAAGAAGGATAGCTGTTAATTTACTTTCTGACTGCGATTATATTGTCTTTTTATCTCAAGATGTATATTTACAAGAAAATGCACTGAAAAATATCTTGGAATTTATTCGCTCAAATCGTAATATGGCTCTTGCTTATGGGAAACAACGCAGTGACCCTCAGGTAGTGGGCTGGTTAAATGCATTAGATCGTCAATTTAATTATTCTGATACCTCTTTAATAAAAAATTGGCAAAACCGCAAACTTTATGGTTTAAAGACTGTTTTTTCTTCTGATGCATTTGCAATATATGATAAAAATATCTTACTGAAACTAGGTAATTTTCCGGAAAAGGTTAATTTTTCTGAAGATATGTTAATGGCATCCTTGGCGATTAAGGCTCAGTATAGTATTGGTTACTGTGCTCAGGCTACTTGTATTCATAACCAAGGTTTGAACTATTACCAGCTTTACAAGCGTTATCGTAAAATTAGTAATTTTCATAAGCAGTATCCCTGGATTAGAAAACAATTTGGAGGTGCAACATCCGAAGGTATAAAATTAGTTAAATATGAATTGGATTTTTTAATTTCTCAAAAATTGTTTTACTTAATTCCGAGTTTAATTATTCGAAGTGCCATTAAATATGTAGCCTTTCGGATTTAATTAAAAACATAAGGAGCTTTTATGGAGAATAATAGTGGTAAAGTGGCTATTTTGATGGCAACTTATAATGGTAGCAAGTACCTTAAACAACAGCTTAATTCTATTTTGAAGCAAACATATCAAAACTTTGTTTTATTTATTAGTGATGATCACTCTTCTGATAATACCCTGGATATTATTCACGATTATGAGGCAGTTTATCCCCAAAAAATATTATTAATCAAAAACGATCATGATGTTCGAGGAGTTAAAACTAATTTTGCCAATCTGATTAGCTACGTTAAAGCCAATTGCCTCCATGATTTTGATTATTTTATGTTGAGTGATCAAGATGATTTTTGGAAAAACAATAAAATAGCGATAAGTATACAACCATTAATTTATCAGCAGCCACCGATATTAGTACATACTGATCTAACGGTCGTAGACCAAAATTTAAAATTGATTAATCGTTCTTTTGTAAAAATGGGTAAAATTAATGGTTTTAATCATAAATTGCAAAGACTCTTAGTTCAAAATAATGTTACTGGCTGTACGATGGTTTGGAATAAAGCTTTAATGAAAATTATTCAACCTGATTTTACTAAAGCTATTATGCATGATTGGTTTATTGCTCTCATCGCCAATTGTTCTGGTCAAATTATTTTTATACCACAAGCGACTGTTCTTTATCGACAGCATAAAGATAATTTAGTCGGTATTAAAAATGTACTAGTAGATCTAATAAAGAAGTTAGGGAATTTAAAACAGGTTAAGCAATCATTGAATGATACTTTTATTCAAGCTCAATTTTTACAAGATAATTATAATTTCAACTCTCAAAGTACAGAAATTATTAATAATTATCTCAATATTATGAAACATCAGAATAAAATTGTTCGAATATTTATAATTCTAAAAAATGGTTATTTAAAATTTGGACTTATTAGAATTTTGGGAGAAATGGTTTTCATTTAATTTTTTTTGAATTAAATAATAAAATAGGAGCTGAATCTATTCTTGGAAATATTGCTACTCTAGATATTGCTTTAACGAATTAAATTGACTATCCGTTATAGATTGAAATCCTTCAATAATCGAGGTTTGAGCAATGCCTAAGTTGTTACTAAGATCAACTTTCGATAAGATTAGCACCATAAAGAATTATCAAGATTTATTTGTTTGTCACTTACAAGATTTTAAATTTTTAATTGACTTTGTGAGTAACCATACTCTCAAGACAAGCCAGGACAGCTTGAAATGTGGCAATCAACAAAATAAGCAAAGTCAGTTTAGCCAGTCTGTGCAAGAGGGAGCTTTAAAGTTTGTGTCGGAATTTAATAATAATTCTATAGCTGATTATATTAATCTGGATAGTAAGACGATGTTTGCACCTTTATATCAGCTAGAAACTCAGCCCACTTTGAGAGGATCACGCCGATTTGGCGATTTAAATGATTCGGTTTGGAAAATAGGCTACTTAAAAAAGGCTTTTTAAACTAAGTTTAAATTATGCTCGCTTATATGATTACTTATACGATATATGGCAAAAATTTAAAAAATACACACATTGATTCTGGTTACTTTTGTTAACAATTTTGATTGTGAAGGTGTGATTGATAATGAAGGGTATTATTTTAGCTGGTGGCTCAGGAACCCGGCTTTATCCAATGACAAAAGTGATTTCCAAGCAATTACTCCCCGTTTATGATAAGCCTATGATCTATTATCCCTTATCAGTTTTAATGTTGGCTGGTATTCGCGATATTTTGATTATTTCTACTCCTAAAGATTTGCCGCGCTTTCAAGAATTGTTGACTGACGGCCAGTACTTGGGAATAAATCTCAGTTATGCGGTGCAAACAACTCCACGTGGATTAGCAGAAGCTTTTATTATTGGTAAAAATTTTATCGGCAAAGATACTGTTTGTTTAATTTTAGGTGATAATATTTTTTATGGGAGTGACTTATCTAAATTATTACAGCAATGTACCAAAAAAAATCAGGGAGCAACAGTTTTTGGCTATCATGTCAAAGATCCGAAACGTTTTGGGGTCTTAGAATTTGATGCTAAAAAGCAGGTGCAATCAATTGTGGAAAAGCCACAGCATCCTGCTAGTGATTATGCGATTACGGGATTATATTTTTATGATAATCAAGTAGTTGATATTGCTTCTCAAGTGCAGCCTTCAGACCGCGGTGAATTGGAAATAACTAGCATAAACCAATATTACTTGGCTCAAGGGCAATTATCGGTTGAGATTCTGCGCCGCGGCTATGCTTGGTTAGATACGGGAACGCCTGATTCGCTTCAAGAAGCCAGTAACTTTATTGCAACTATTCAACATAATCAAAATTTAAAAGTGGCTTGTTTAGAAGAAATCGCTTATCGAATGGGATATATTACTTCAGAACAAGTAGATAAATTGGCACAACCATTAAAACAAACTGATTATGGTCAATATTTATTAAGGTTGGTGAAAAATAATAATGGGTCAATTAAAAATAGAGACAACTGATTTACAAGATGTTAAATTACTGACACCTCAAGTTTTTGGTGATCAAAGAGGTTTCTTTACGGAGGCTTATTCGCAACGCGATTTTCAAGCTGGGGGAATTAATTATAGTTTTGTTCAAGACAATCATTCTTGGTCCAGTAAAAAAGGTATTTTACGAGGTTTACACTTTCAAAATGGTCAAGCAGCCCAAACCAAATTAGTGCGGGTAGTGAGTGGAATGATCTGGGATGTCATTGTCGATCTACGTGATGGTTCACCTACCTATTTAAAATGGCAGGGCTATCTTTTGTCAGAAATTAATCATCGCCAATTATTAATTCCCAAAGGCTTTGCCCATGGTTTTGTCACTTTAACGGATAATGTTAATTTTTTATACAAATGTGACAATTATTATGATGCTCAAGCCGATGCCGGAATTTCCTATCGTGATGAGCAGCTCAATATTGAATGGCCAGTTGACTTAAAACAAGTGATCGTCTCAACTAAAGATGCGCATCAGCCCAGCTTAAGTGAATTTTTAGAAAATAATCCTTTTATTTATGGAGAAATTTAATGTATCGAAAAATTTTAATAACTGGTGGAGCTGGATTTATTGGTTCTAATTTTGTACATTACTTAATTCAAAACCAGCCGCAAGTACAACAAATAATGGTCTTGGATAAACTGACATATGCGGGTAATCGTGCTAATCTGGCCGATTTACCATCAAATAAAGTACATTTAATAGTAGGCGATGTCTGCGATAAATCTTTAGTAGAAAGATTAGTCTCCAAAGTAGATGCTGTAGTTCATTATGCTGCTGAAACTCATAATGATAATTCTTTAAGAAATCCGGATCCTTTTATTCAAACTAATATTGTAGGCACTTATACTCTAATTCAGGCTTGCTGTAAATATAAAATTCGTTACCATCATATTTCCACTGATGAAGTTTATGGAGATTTACCATTACGTAAAAATCTGCCTCACCATGGGGAAGGTCCCAAGGAGAAATTTACTACTAAAAGCTGTTATAATCCCAGTAGTCCTTATTCTGCCTCTAAGGCTAGCTCAGATTTGTTAGTGCGGGCTTGGGTACGTTCTTTTGGTTTACAGGCAACTATTTCCAATTGTTCTAATAATTATGGTCCTTATCAGCATATTGAAAAATTCATTCCCCGCCAAATTACCAATATCCTTTGCGGCTTGCGTCCTAAATTATATGGTAATGGGCAAAATGTCCGTGATTGGATTCATACCCAAGATCACTCCCGCGCTGTGTGGACTATTTTAAATCGCGGACAAATCGGAGCAACTTATTTAATTGGTGCTAATGGTGAAAAAAGCAACCTGGAAGTTTTACAATTGATTTTAAAATTAATGCATCAACCTCAAAATGCTTTTGACTGGGTAAAAGATCGACCCGGACATGACCTACGCTATGCGATTGATGCTACTAAATTACAACAAGAGCTCGGCTGGCGGCCGCAATTTACTAATTTTGCAAGCGGGTTGCAGCAAACAATTGATTGGTATAGTAGTCATCAAGCATGGTGGCGAGCCGAGAAAAAAGCCGTAGAAAGTGCGTATCAAAAAAATGGACAATAGCAGAGTTTTAATTATTGGCGCCAGTGGACAATTAGGGACAGAATTACAGATTCTATTACAAAGTAAAAATTTACAGTTTTTGTCTCCTGATTCACAACAATTGGATCTCACCAGCAAAAATTCCATCATGAATTATTTATCAAAATGGCGGCCACAAATTATTTTTGATTGTGCCGCTTATACTAACGTTGATGCAGCCGAGCAAGATCCGGGGAAAAATTTAAACTGGCAAATTAATGATTTAGGAACATTATACTTGGCTCAAGCAGCTCAAAATCTGAATGCCACCTTATTTTATTTAAGTACTGATTATGTTTTTGACGGATTGCAGCCAACGCCTTATCAAATTGAGGATCAACCTAATCCCCAAAATGAATATGGAAAAGCCAAATTAGCTGGTGAACAACATATTAGACAGATATTAAACAAGTATTATATAATTCGCACATCATGGCTTTTTGGTCAATATGGTCATAATTTTGTTCAAACAATGTTGCATTTAGCTAAGTCGCAACCTGAAATTACGGTGGTTAACGATCAATTTGGGCGACCTACTTGGACCAGAACGTTGGCTGAATTTATGGTTTTTGCTTGGGAGCATGCTCTGCAATTCGGTACTTATCACTTGGCTAATGCCGGCAGCTGTTCGTGGTATGAATTTGCCCAAGAGATTTTAAAAAACCAGCCTGTCCAAGTTGTGCCGGTTACATCACAGCAATATCGACAAACAGCATATCGCCCCCGTCGATCTTTGTTAAGCCTCGATAAGGTCTTAGCTGCCGGCTTTTCACTGCCTCAGTGGCCAGCGGCCTTAAAAAAATGTCTGAATCGAAAAAAATAATTCGTAGGTAATTAATTTGCAACTAATTAAAAATTATCTTTATAACGTGTTTTACCAACTGTTTATTCTCATTGTGCCGCTAATTACCATGCCCTATATCTCACGTGTATTAGGTCCTACCGGTAGCGGGATTAATTATTTGACCAGTGCTAATACACAATATTTTATTTTGTTAGGAAGTCTAGGCATAACACTTTATGGTAATCGGCAGATTGCTTATTTACGAGATAATAAACAACGAGTTTCCCAAGCTTTTTGGGAAATATTTTTACTACGGTGTTTAACGACCTTAGTTGCATTAAGTAGTTTTTACATTTTTGTTTATTTTAATCATACATATCAAGGGGCTTATTTGATGCAGTCAATTTTAATTATAGCAACTGCGTTAGATATATCTTGGTTTTTTATGGGAGTAGAGAATTTTAAGGTTACCGTTTCACGTAATGTGATTGTTAAAATTTTCTCTATTTTATTCATCTTTACCTTAGTGAAGACGAAAAACGATGTAATCATTTATATTTTTATTTTATCTTTATCGCAATTGCTAGGTAATTTAGCCTTATTTCCGTATTTACGGCACTATATTAACTGGCCTCAATGGCGTCAACTACAAATTTGGCAGCATTTACGACCTTCTTTGGCTTTATTTTTGCCGCAAGTGGCTATGCAAATTTACTTAATTTTAAATAAAACAATGGTTGGTTGGTTAGTTTCGGTGAAAGCTACAGGTTTTTATACTTATTCTGATAATACTATTCGTGCCGTGTTAACTTTGGGGACTTCTTTGGCAACAGTGATGATGCCGCGTGTAGCTAACACTTTTATTCATGGTGACATAAAACAAGTTAATAAGTATACTCAATTATCTTTTGATTTTGCTAGTGCTTTGGCAGTACCGTTGATGTTTGGCATTGCAGCAGTTTCTTTAAAATTTGTACCCAGTTTTTTGGGAGCTGGTTATAGTCCAGTAGCTTATTTGATGATAATAGAAACTTTATTAATTTTACCGGTGACTTGGACCAGCGTCATTGGAAATCAATATTTGATTCCGCTAGGTAGAAATCGGACTTATACTAATTCTGTACTTTTGGGAGCTCTGATCAGTATTGTTCTGAATGTTCCCTTAATTCTTTTGTTTCAAACCCAAGGAGCAATGATAGTCTCTGTGGTCTGTGAATTTGCAGTAGCCTTTTATCAGCTGTACGCTATTCGTCAAGAGTTACCGTTACGCTTTTTGTTTAATGAATTTTGGAAATATCTCTTTGCTGGTCTGATAATGTTTGTAATTGTTTTTTATTTACATTTACACTGGAAATTTACCCTTTTGACCTTCTTTGTAGAGGTAGCAGCAGGAATATCCATTTATTTGGCAGGTCTGTTGATACTTAAGGCCCCAGTTTTATCAAGACTTAAAATATTATTAGCAAAATAAACGCTAAGTTCTTTGAATTAGTTATAAGTTAAATCTGACAATTAGAAAATAAAAACCGCATTTGTGCGGCTTTTTTAGATTAAGTAAAATTCTAACACGTCTTAAAAAAGTTTTAAAAAGAGTTTCCAAATTATAGTAAACAACAATCTTATGTAATAATATAAATTGGACTATTAAAGTAGGAGACGGAAATGGCAACTAAGCGAAAAAGAAAGGGAAAAAATTCCCAACGCAAAAAAACAAATTCTACTAATTATACGCTTAACATCTTGGGCTTATTCTTAGTTTTTGTTTCAATTCTAGCAGGTTTAAAATGCGGCTTGGTAGGACGCTTTTTGGCCAATTGTTATCGAATTGTGGCCGGTAATGGATTTCAGGTTTTGGCTATAATCTTATTTATTTTTGGAATTTTGCTGTTTTTATTAGGGAAAATGCCCGCTTTAGGATTTAAATTTTATTTGGGCTTTTTACTTTTAGCAATTAGTATCCTAACCATTATGCAGGCTTTACTATTTCAAAAATTGGCTTTAAATAATGATATTCTGGGAGTTTCTTGGCGTTTGCTTTTAAGTGATCTGCATAATAATCAAGTGGCAACCGATGTGGGTGGCGGCATGTTAGGAGCCTTATTATTCAGCATCTTTAAACCTTTATTTTCGCTATTAGGGACTTTTTTAATAAGTTCGGTGTTCGCCATCATTGGTTTGTTGTTGATCTGTAATATTAGATTAGCACAGGTAATTAATAGCTGCCGAAAATGGGGGCATAATTTATACCACTTCATAGGTGCAGTTAGACAAAGGCATCGTGACCATACTGCTAGAGAAAGTGATCCGGACGCAAAAGTACCAGAGCAAACATCGAAGCATGATTTTACTCAGCCAACAATGCCGGATATAGAAACTACTGCTGCGGAGCAAACTGATGAGTTTCAAATTGAATTACCAAAATCTCAGCCCACAGCTTCAACTCAGGTAACTAGTGCTAAAGAAGACTCTGGGACAACAGCAGCTGGTAATCAGAATGATGACGATTATCAATTACCCACAGTAGATTTATTAACTGCCATTCCAGAAACTGATCAAACTGATGAATACCATTTAATTGCTACTAATCGCCAAAAATTAAAACAAACATTAGATAGTTTTGGAGTTCAAGTTGAAGTCAAAAAAGCTACTTTAGGACCCACAGTTACGAAATATGAAGTTCAGCCTGCTGTAGGGGTCAAAGTTAGTAAGATTGTCAATTTGGCAGATGATTTAGCTTTAGCCTTAGCAGCTAAAGATATTCGAATTGAAGCACCAATTCCGGGTAAACCCTATGTCGGAATTGAGGTGCCTAATAAGACACCTTCTATTGTTTCTTTTCGAGATGTGGTAGAGCATGAACCGCCCCATCCGGGCCAAATTTTGGCTGTGCCGTTGGGAAAAGATGTTTATGGCCAAATTGCGATGTGTGACTTAACCCACTTGCCGCATTTGCTCATTGCGGGATCTACGGGCAGTGGTAAATCGGTGGCTATTAATACAATTATTACAGGCATTTTAATGCAGGCTCATCCTAGTGAAGTTAAACTAATTCTAATTGATCCTAAAATGGTGGAGCTAAGTGTCTACAACGGAATTCCTCATCTGTTAATTCCTGTAGTAACCGAGGCTAAACGAGCCAATTCTGCGCTGCAAAAAGCTGTTAGTGAAATGGAGCGGCGGTATCGGCTCTTTGAAAAAACCGGCCATCGTAAAATTGAAGAATATAATCAAGCCGTGGAAAAAAATAATAGTAACAAAAATAATTCACCCCTGGAAAAATTGCCTTATATTGTCATTATTATTGATGAATTATCAGATTTGATGATGGCAGCGGGACATGAAGTGGAAGTTTCGATTGTGCGTTTGGCGCAAAAGGCGCGAGCTGCAGGGATGCATTTAATTATTGCGACGCAACGACCGTCTGTAGATGTTATTACTGGTTTAATTAAAGCTAATATTCCTTCGCGAATGGCTTTTGCAGTTTCCAGCAATGTTGATTCGCGAACTATTTTGGATGCTCCGGGTGCTGAAAAATTGTTAGGTCGCGGAGATATGCTGTTTGAACCGATGGGTCAATCTAAACCGCAACGTATTCAAGGAGCTTATATTTCCTCGGCCGATGTTGAAAAAATAGTCAAGTTTGTCAGTGCTCAGCAAACTGTAAAATACGATCAAGATATGATCCCGACAGATAGTGATAATGAAGCTGCGGAAAATTCAAAGAAGGAACCTGATGATGAATATTGGCGTTCAGCTATTGCTTTAGTTACTCAAGAACAAAAAGCAAGTGTTTCAATGTTGCAGCGGCATTTTCAGATCGGTTATAATAGAGCGGCCCGTTTAGTAGACTATATGGAACAACGCGGTATTGTTGGCCCAGCGCGTGGGGCTAAACCGCGAAAAGTTTTAATTAAAAAGCCAGGTGAAAAAGACAATCAAGATGAGTGAAATCCATACTTTTACTGTAGCTCCGGGAGTGGAATTATGGTGGTTGCCGACGACTAAATTCCATATTGCCCGTTTAGAAGTCAATTTTTTGACGCCACAACATTTACCAGAAACCACCGCTCGAAAAATGTTAGCTAATTTACTACAACGTTCCAGTGCTGAATGGCCCACTGAAGCTTTATTATCTCGCCAATTAGCCGGATTATATGGTGCGGAATTAGTCGCCAGAACAACGATTTTACAAAACCTTAATATCTTATCAGTAGCTATCAGTTCAGCTTTGGAATATCAACAACAGGAGATTTTTGAAAGTGCCCAACAACTGTTATGGAATTGTTTGTGGCGGCCCAACCTTGATGAACAACAACAGCAGTTTGCTGCGAATGCTTTTAAAATAGAACAAGTTAATTTAAACCATGCTTATGAAAGCATCGCTGATGATTACCCTTTACAAGCTTCTTTGGCTTTAAGACGGCTTGTGTATCAAAATGTTAGAGACTTAGCAATTCCTGCTTTTGGGACTCTGGAGCAATTGCAACAGTTAACACCCATTCAAGTACGTCAGCAATATGATAACTTATTAAAAAATAACCGAATTATTGTTACGCTCGTCGGGGCAGTGTCTACAAAAACCGTGCAAAAAGTTTTAACTGCCTTACAGAATTTTAGTCCGCGGCAACAAAAATTTGCTTTTCGAATTAAAGATTTGAAGAGTAATTCGCCAAAGCCTTTGCAGCAAACTAAAATCGAACCGCTACAGCAAAGTCAACTGGCTCTAGCCTATCAAACCTCTGGCCGCTGGTCCGTTTTGCAAGTTTTAAATATGATGTTCGGCGGTGATGATCAATCTTTATTATTTCAACAGGTTCGTGAACATCATGGCCTGGCTTATTCTATTTATAGTAATGTTAATACCTATCAACAACTTATTTATGTTCAAGCCGGTGTTGACGGTTCTCAAGTATCTTTGACAGAAACTTTAATAAAACAACAAATTGTGCGCTTAACTCAGGAAAATTTGACCGAATTATTGCACCATGCTCAATTGGCCCTCATTAATCAACGCTTGGAATTGGCAGATACTATTGCCGTCTCTGCTAATCGGCTTTTACTGAAAGCCTTGAATCCGCAGGCCATTATCGATGATCAACAATATATTCAAGAAATCAAGCGAGTTCAACTGGCTGACGTGCAAGCTGCTACTCAACAGCTGCACAAAATAGCTGGTTATTATTTAATCGGACAAGATAAGGAGTAAAAGTATTTTCATGAATAATTTAGAAATTAAAGATATTGATAGTCAATTAAATTTCCCAGTCCGCGCTTTAATAAATCAACAATTTAATCAAACTTATGCCCTGGTCATGGTAGATTTTGGTTCAGTTGATACTTTAGCTGATTTTCCTGCTGGTATTGCTCATTTTTTGGAACATAAGTTGTTTGCAAAGCCCACCTATAATAGCGATCAGCGTTTTGCACAATTTGGAGCCGAGACGAATGCTTTTACTAGCTATACGAAGACAGCTTTTCAGTTTAAATGTGTCGGTCATGTTGCAGAAAATGTAGCTACACTTTTGGACTTGATTAGTCAGACGTATTTTACCAAAGAAAATGTAGCCCGAGAGCAAGCTATTATTAATCAGGAAATTCAAATGTATGCTGATATGCCGGATTGGATGATTGAGCAGACTACTTTAAATAATCTGTTTCCCCAAGATCCTATTGCTCAAGATATTGCGGGCAGTATCCAGTCTATTAAAAAAATTACCCCCCAGCTGCTGCAACAAACGTATCAACAGTATTATGTTCCCAGTAATTTACGGCTATATCTTGCCGGTCAAGTCAATGTTTCTGAGGTTAAAGCAGCAATTAATCAAGCTTTAGATAAAAATATTGCACTTCAACAATTGACCAAGCGCCAAGAAACGGTTCCGTTACGATTGGCACCGCGAAAAGCGGTCGTTCACTCTCAAGCAGTGCTTTCTTTTAAAGCTCAAAGACCCCATTTTATGGTAGGCATTAGAGTGACTCCAAAAGCTGCAAATTTATCAGCAATGATCTTATTACAAAACCAGCTGGACCTTTTGTTAGAGCTCATTTTAGGTGATATGTCAAAATTTCATCAAAATTTAATTAAAGAGGGTTTGATTGATGATTCTTTTGGGTATAATGTAGTAGTTGAAAGACAATATGCTTTTATTCTTATTAGCGGTGAAAGTCAACATCCCCAAGCTTTGCTAGCTCAAATAGAGTCGTATTTGATACAGCAGCAATATTGCTCAGAGCTAACCGTTGATAATTTAGAACTTATTCGTCGTGATAGTATTGGGGCTTATCTGTTTGCCCAAGATTATTTGGAAAATTTGACTACTGAAGCTTGCGAGTTGGATTTTTATGGGGTAGCCATTAATCAAGTCCCGCGACTTTTAGGGCAAATTCAAGTGAGCGATTTACAGAGTTTAGCGCTGGAGGTTTTACAGTCAGCCAATTTAACCAAAACAATTTTATATCCGGAGTAAATGAATGAAATGGGCTTTAATTTTAGGAGCTAGTGGTGGGATTGGTCAGCAAATCAGTGCGGATTTGGCAAAAAAGGGCTGGTCTTTGTATTTACAAGGTAATCGGCATTTAGAAAGATTAAAGCAAAAAGTAAAAATATGGCAGCAAAAATATCCTCAACAGGATTTTTTGATTATTTCGGCTGATTTTCGACAGGAGAATTCTGTAGACAAGGTCGTAGAGAGTATTTTTAGTTTGGATGCTCTTATTGCTGCTCAAGGAGCAACAACTTATGGGTTGTTTTCCCAATTAACCAGTGAGAAGTTAACCCAATTGTTAAATATTAATGTCCGCATTCCGCTGTTGATAATTCAGCGTTTGCAGGGAAAATTAGCTCATGCGACAGCGGGAAGAATTATTTTAATTGGGTCTGTCTATGGCAAACACGGTAGTGCAATGGAGGTTGCTTATAGCATGACTAAAGGTGCCTTATCAGCTTTTGCCAAAGCTTATGCCCAGGAAATTGCCAGTTTAGGTATTACCATTAATGTTCTAGCCCCTGGTGCGGTTGCTACAGCAATGTTAGATCAATTTTCACCAGCTAATTTAGAAGATTTGCGAACGCAAATTCCTACTGGTCGACTAGCGCAGGGGCAAGATATTAGCTATTGGGTTCAAATTTTGTTGAATAAGAAATCTCAGTATTTAACAGGCCAAACCTTATATATTACTGGCGGTTGGCTAGAATAAATTTGAAAGATTATGTTATACTCAAATTAAATAAATGACGGTGGTTTGATAATGAGTGAAATAGGAGAAAAATTACGGAGTGCTCGAATTGAGCGAGGATATACGATTGATGATTTACAAAAGAAAACTAAAATTCAAAAACGTTATTTAGCGGCGATTGAAGAGGGCAAGTTTGACCAATTGCCAGGAGATTTTTATGTTAGAGCTTTTGTAAAGCAATATGCTGATAGTGTTGGCTTAGATAGTACGGCTTTGCTAGAAGAGTATAGTAATGAAATTCCACGGGTGCAGCCAGAAGAAGTACCTGTTACACCGCCAAAACCTAAAAAAGAAACTTTGTGGAATAATATTCGTAACCATCTGCCACAGATAGGAATTTTAGCGGCAGCCATTATTATTGTTTGTTTAGTGGGATTTGTAATGGTTAGAGCTCATCAACAAAATAGCCAGCAAATTCCGAGAACAACGCAAGTTAAACAAGCACCAGCTAAGACTGATAAGGCCAAAAAGAAAGCCCAGACAAAAGCAAAATCGCAAACTTCTTCCAAGAAGAAAAATGCTGCTGCGGTTCAGAAAAAATTGTCTCTCAAAGCTGATTCGACACAAAGTGATAAATTTATTGCCCATAATTGGCAAAGTGTCAGCAATCATGTTTTAAAATTAAATGCAACAACCGCCAATGCTTGGATAACCGTTAGCACCAATAATCAAAGTCAAGCTTTATGGCAAGGTGTGATTAATGCCCAAAGTAGTCAGAGCATAGATTTACCGAATGATATTAATGAAGTGCAAATTAAAACTGGTAACGCACCGGCAACTCAGGTTTATATTAATGATGAGCAATTACCTGTTTCCGAACATCAGACTGGAACTGTGCACACTTATACGCTAACGATTAAGGAGTAGTATTAATGAATTTACCTAACAAGTTAACTCTTGTTCGTATTATTTTAATCCCAATATTTATGATTTTTATGTCTATTAATTTTCATTTGGGACAAGTACAATTTTTGGGAACTACGATATCTTGGGAATATTTGATTGCGGCTATTATTTTTGTAGTTGCAGCACTGACGGATTTGGCCGATGGTAAAATTGCCCGTAGCCGGCATTTGGTTACTAATTTTGGGAAATTTATGGATCCTTTGGCCGATAAGATGCTGGTGTTGACAGCTTTTATTTATTTGGCCGCTCATCAGCAAGCACCTGCTTGGGTAATTGCAATTATTGCTTGTCGTGAATTGTTAATTACCACCTTGCGATTACTAATAGTAGAACAAGGCGGGCAGGTTATGGCCGCTCAAATGCCGGGAAAGATAAAAACTACTACCCAGATGTTAGCAATTGTCTTTTTATTGTTAAATGACCCGATCTTCAGTTATTGGCATCTGCCTTTTGGAACAATTATGCTGTATATCTGTTTGATATTCACTGTTTATTCTGCTTATGACTATCTGGTGCAAAATAAACAGTACTACTCAGATTTTAAATAATTTATTGGAAACGAGATCTTGAATCTGCAAAGATGAAAGGACTCGTTTTTTGTTTAAAGTAGTTGTAAAAATTTTATAATTAGTTGTAATTAAAAATGAAGGTGAAATTTATGCATGAATTAATTCAACAGTTTACTACAGCAATAGCAAGCAAAGAACCTTTTAAGTTAACAGCTTATCAACCACTTTTCCAACAGACGGTACATTCTTTAACCCAGCATCACCAGACTATTACAGCAGCTGAAAGCTTAACTGCCGGTTTGTTTCAAGCTACTTTAGCCGCAATTTCGGGAGCTTCGGCAGTTTTAAAGGGCGGCTTTGTTACCTATTCGTTAGAAATGAAAGCTCAACTTTTAAACTTACCGATTGCTAAATTACAACATTATGGAGTAGTGAGCCGTTGGACAGCTGAACAAATGGCACAACAAAGTGCACACCTTATCCATAGTGAATGGGGAGTGGGGTTAACCGGAGTTGCCGGACCTGACTCCTTAGAAGGACAACAGGCAGGCACCGTGTGGATTGCAGTTAAAGGTCCTAATAGTTTAAAAGCCCAGCAATTTCATTTTTCTGGTTCCCGCAATGACGTTCGGCAGAAAAGTGTAGTCGCTGCTTTCATTATGATTACAGATGAGTTATAATATTGTTTGTGAGAACGTACGTTCGAAAGGGAGGTATTTTTTTGGCAAAAGATGAGCGGCAGGCGGCTTTAGATATTGCTTTAAAAAAGATCGAAAAAGATTTTGGTAAAGGCGCTGTTATGCGCTTGGGTGAGAGTGCCCAGACACAAATTTCGACAGTTTCTAGCGGATCTTTAGCGCTTGATAATGCTTTAGGCGTAGGGGGATTTCCAAGGGGAAGAATTGTCGAAATCTATGGTCCGGAAAGTTCTGGAAAAACCACAGTAGCTTTACATGCAGTCGCTGAAGTTCAAAAAAATGGAGGGACAGCGGCCTATATTGATGCTGAAAATGCGATGGATCCCGCCTATGCCACAGCTTTAGGAGTTGATATCGATAACTTATTATTATCTCAACCTGATACCGGCGAACAGGGCTTGCAAATTGCTGATGCCTTAGTATCCAGTGGCGCTGTTGATATTTTGGTTATTGATTCAGTAGCAGCTTTAGTTCCCCGTGCAGAAATTGATGGTGAAATGGGCGACGCTCATGTCGGCTTGCAGGCTCGTTTGATGTCTCAAGCCTTGCGTAAGTTATCAGGTACTTTAAACAAGACACGGACTATTGCTTTATTTATTAATCAAATCCGTGAAAAAGTGGGAATAGTATTTGGTAATCCGGAGACTACGCCTGGCGGGCGGGCATTGAAATTCTATTCTACTATTCGTTTGGAAGTAAGACGGGCTGAACAAATTAAGGATGGTTCTGAAGCTATTGGCAATCGTGTGAAAATTAAAGTAGTGAAAAATAAAGTAGCCCCGCCTTTTAAAGTAGCTCAGGTCGATATGATGTATGGTAAGGGAATTTCCCAAACAGGCGAGATTATTGATATGGGTGTCGACAAAGATATTGTTAATAAAAGTGGTTCTTGGTATTCCTATAATAATGAACGCATTGGTCAAGGTCGTGAAAATGCCAAGAAATATCTGGATGAACATCCCAACATAAAATCAGAAATTCGGCAAAAGGTTCGAGCAGCTTATGGCATGGATGAGGCCAGTGAAAACCAGAAGGAGAGTGCTTCTGCAACTAAAAAGAAAAAAGAATCATCCCCTCTTACAAATAAAACTGCAACTCCAGAAGAATCTTAAATGATTCTTCTTTTTTATTAGGTAAACATCGTTGACAGTTAGTCCAAGAAACCATAATATTATTGTGTACCATAAAATTTTTTAAACCAAACTAGTACAATGTGACTTGGAGGTAAGCAAATGTCATTTAGTCTCGCTATCCTCGCGGTCGCAGTTTTGATGCTAATAATTGGTGCTGTAATCGGTTTTTTTGTGCGGAAGGGTGCTTATGAAAAGAGCCTAAAACAAGCAGGACAATCAGCTGAAAATATTCTGGCAACAGCAAAAAAAGAAGCTGCTTCAGCTAAAAAAGAAATCCTGATTGAGGCTCGTGAAGAAGGCCATAAGTATCGTCAGCAACAAGAAGATGATTTGCGTGAACGACGCAAAGAACTTCAACGGCAAGAAAACAGAATGTTACAACGAGAAGAAACCCTAGATCGTAAGGACAACTCGTTGGATCAACGTGAACATTCTTTAGAAAAGCGCGAAGAAAAAATTGATAGTACAGAGCAAAAGTTAGAGAATCAACAAAAAGAAGTCACTTCTACCTTAGAAAAACAGCAGCAAAAGCTGGAAGAAATTGCGGGAATGACGCATGAACAGGCCAGCAATTATTTATTAAATCAATTGGATAATGAATTAACTCAAGAAAAAGCGCAGATGATTCGGGCCAGTGAACAAGCAGCGCAACAGGATGCCCAAAAACAGGCGAAACAATTAATCGTCGAGGCCATTCAACAATCGGCTGCTGATACAGTTTCTGAATCTACTGTAACAACTGTAGCTTTACCTAACGAAGAAATGAAAGGACGGATAATTGGCCGCGAAGGCCGTAATATTCGAACAATTGAATCATTAACAGGTATTGATATTATTATTGATGATACTCCTTTGGCGGTAGCTTTAAGCGGGTTTGATCCAATTCGTCGGGAAATAGCACGATTAACTTTGGAGAAATTAATTGCCGATGGGCGGATTCATCCGGGCAGGATCGAAGAAACAGTTGATAAAGCTAGAAAAGAAATGGATACCAGAATTAGAGAATTAGGAGAACAGACGGTATATGATTTAGGAATTCATAATATGAATCCGGATTTAATCAAGATTGTCGGTCGTCTTAATTTTCGGACTAGTTATGGCCAAAATATCTTAAGTCATTCGATTGAGGTTGCCAAAATAGCTGGTACAATGGCTGCTGAATTAGGAGAAGATGAGACTTTAGCGAAACGCGCAGGATTGTTACACGATATAGGGAAAGCTCTAGATCACGAAATTGAAGGCTCACACGTGGAAATCGGTGTTGATATTACTACTAAGTACAAAGAACCCAAAGTAGTAATTAATACTATTGCCTCTAGTCATGGTGATGTTGAGCCAACTTCGATGATCGCAACTCTGGTGGCAGCAGCAGATGCGATCTCTGCTGCTCGCCCAGGGGCTCGTTCTGAATCAATGGAGAATTATATCCATCGTCTGGAAAAATTGGAAACAATTGCTAATAGCTATGATGGCGTTGATCATTGCTATGCAATTCAAGCTGGACGGGAAATTAGAGTGATGGTCAAACCTGAGAAAATAACAGATAATCAGGCTACCATTTTAGCTCGGAAGATTAAAAACCAAATTGAAAAAGAGTTAGAGTATCCGGGACATATCAAAGTAACAGTAATTAGAGAAATTAGAAAAATTGCTTATGCCAAATAAGGCATAAGCATTTTTAGTGTAAATAATTTGAGAAAAGTTGTATAAATTTGTGCTAACTATTATAATTCATATTATGTGAAAGGAGTTTGCTACACATGTTTAATATTATCGTCAAATTATTTCTTACAATGATTATTGCAGCAATAATCACTCCTTTCGTGCGCAAATTAGCTTTTGTACTGGGAGCAGTTGATAATCCGAATGCGCGCCGAGTTAACAAAAAGCCCATGCCCACAGTCGGAGGATTGGCGATCTTTTTATCATTTACTTTTTCGACTTTTGTACTGCTGCGCCCCCAATTTCCTACTCATGAATTATTTAGTGTTTTTTTAGCAGAATGCATTATAATTTTGACTGGTTTAATTGATGATATTCGTGAACTGAAACCGGCACAAAAAATGTTGGGAATTTTTATTGCGTCTTTGGTGGTTTATTTTTTGGCCGGGATTAAGATGACCTATGTGGTTTTACCATTTTTTGGGAGTTTTCAACTTGGCTGGCTTAGTTTACCGGTCACAATTTTTTGGATTTTAGCGATTACTAATGCAGTCAATTTAATTGATGGTTTAGATGGTTTAGCCACGGGAGTTTCGATTATTGCGTTATTTACCATGGGCGTAATCGGTTATTTCTTTTTAACGACGACCGATACTTATGTTTCCATCTGGATTTTTGCTATGGTAGCTTCATTATTAGGATTTTTGCCGCATAATTTTCATCCAGCCAAGATATTCCTGGGAGATACCGGTGCTTTGTTCATCGGCTTTATGATTGCTGTCTTTTCTTTAAAGGGACTAAAAAATGTTACCTTTGTCTCTTTAATTATTCCAATTGTAATTTTAGGAGTTCCTATCACGGATACAGTTTATGCTATGTTACGCCGCTTTTTGAACAATAGGCCGATTTCGCAGGCCGACCGGCATCACTTGCATCATCGCTTAATGCAGCTAGGCTTATCTCATCGCCAAACGGTTTTAGTTATCTATGGTTTATCATTGGTGTTTTCATTTATAGCTTTGTTATATCCGGTATCATCTTTTTGGGGTGGAATTCTTTTAACAATCGCGGTGGTGATCGGTTTAGAATTATTTGTAGAATCAATCGGTTTAGTAGGGGAAAATCGCCAACCCTTATTACACGCTATTCAGCATTTGGTGAAACGTTTAGAAAAACATTAATCGTCTGCCAATGGTACTTCCTGAAAAGTAGTTGTTCCTAATTTAATGGGCAACTGAGCGTGAAACAAATTATTTAAGGTTGTTTTAACTGTAGAAACTTGATTTGGGGAAACCAAAGTATTCACAGTGATGTGCTCAGTATATGCGATATTTTGGAGCGGCAGTTGTTCTTGTTGCAGCCAGTATTGGAGAATATCTAGCTGTTTATAATTAATTGTAATAATTAATTCTTGTTTTGGAATTCCGCGGACACGTCCCACTGCATTAATAGCTTGAGAGACACTATTACGATAGGCTCTAATTAAACCACCACTGCCCAGTTTAATGCCGCCAAAATAACGGGTAACTACCGCTACCACATTTTGTACCTGCATTTGCTGCAAAGTTTGAAGCATAGGAACTCCGGCAGTGCCGGATGGTTCACCATTGTCATTAGCGTGTTGATACTGATTGCGCTCGCCAATTAAATAAGCACTGCAGTTGTGAGTAGCACTAGCTTCTTGTTTTTTAATTTGTTGAATGAAATTTTCTGCTTTTAAAACTGTATCTACTCGAGCCAAATGCGTAATAAAGCGGGATTTTTTGATTATCAACTCATGTTGATAATTTTTTTTTATTGTAATATAAGTTTTGATAAGAATGATTCTCCTTTGTTATTGTAATTAAATACTGGGTGATATTTTGAGTCAGCAAGAAAATTTGTCGGGACGTTTAATAGTTACGACCGCTGCAGATCAGCATGATCACAAATTTCCGGCACTTATTCGTTTGGCTAATAATCAATTTTGTTGCCAGCGTTGTCAAATGATTAATGATCAAAGTGTCTATACCATTTATCCGGGATTATTTTATTGTCCGGCCTGTTTGGGTTTAGGCAGATTAACTAATCAAGATTATCTTTTAGCTTATCCTGAACAAAATAATTTTTCAATACCGCCAGCGCCGCTAACTTGGACAGGAACTTTAACGCACAAGCAGCAACAGATTTCGCAAAAATTATGTCAGGTTCATCAACAAAAACAGGAACATTTAGTCTGGGCAGTTACTGGTAGCGGCAAAACGGAAATGTTATTTGCAATGATTGCTCAAGCTGTAGTGCAAGGTGACCGAATTGCTTTAGTTGCACCCCGTGTTGATGTTTGTAATGAATTATATCCGCGGATTAAAGCAGCCTTTAAAGCGGTAAGTATCTGCTTACTTCATGGTCAAGGAGCGGAAATTTATCATTATACGCAAATATTAATCTGTACGGTTCATCAATTATTAAAATTTCGTCAAGCCTTTGATTTATTAGTTTTGGATGAATGTGATTCCTATCCCTATGTTAATAACTTAATGCTCCATCAAGCAGTACGACAAGCATTGAAACTTCGACATACCCTTATTTATTTGTCAGCGACTCCGAGTTGGGAATATCAACAGCGAATTGCTCACCAGCAGTTAAATTATAGTTTATTGAATCGGCGTTTTCATGGACAGGATTTACCGGAACCGCAATTTCGGTTAATTTATACTCAACGTGCAGGTAAACTTAACCGGCAATTACGCCGCTGCTTAAACAATTTGACCCAAATTCAGCAGCGCTTTTTATTATTTGTCTCAAGTATTCGTCAGGCAGAATTATTGTCCCAATTAATCAAAAAGCAGCTACCCCAGTTAAAACAAACTTTTGTTCATGCAAAAGATCCCTGGCGGGGTTCTAAAATACAAGCCTTTCGTGAAGGAAAATGGCAGGCTTTAGTAACTACTACAGTATTGGAACGCGGGGTTACGTTTTTTGATATCGATGTAATAGTTTGGCAAGCTGATTCACCTCGCTTTAATACCCAAACCTTAGTACAGATTGCCGGTCGGGCGGGGCGAAGTGCGCAACATAGTGATAATCAAGTAATATTTTTTGCTGAGAAATACACTCAAGCCATTAACCAGGCTATTTGCCAAATCAGGAAGCTGAATCATGACTAGTAAATGCCTTTTATGTCAAAGTACGATAATTCATGAACTGCGCCCTCAGGAAATTTTAGCAGGGAAAAAATTAATGCCGGATTATCTTTGCCAACGCTGTCGGGCCGAATTTCAGTTGATTAGAAAACCTTGCTGTCCTACATGTGGCAGAAGTGGCAGTATTAAACAATGTCAGGATTGTCAAATGTGGCAACAGCAGGGTTATTCCAACTTTCAGCATCGAGCACTCTTTAAGTATAATACAGCGATGCATGATTATTTTAAACGTTATAAGCGTTATGGGGATTATCATTTACGTTTAGTTTTTCAGCCTTATTTATTACGAGCCTTGCGTCATTTTTCTCCGCCTTTTATTTATGTCCCCAGTGATTTTCAACATTGGCAAAGCCGTCAATTTGACCCGGTATGGGGCTTGTTTAGCGAAATAGTAAAATTAACACCGGCTTTGATTAAATTGCCTACAACAAAAGCTCAAGCACAAAAGAGTCGCCAGGAAAGAATGCAAGCACCACAATTTTTACAATTTAATTCGCAATATACTTCGGTACTGCAGGCTCAACAAATTACTATTTTAGATGATATTTATACTACGGGAAGAACCATTTTTCATGTGCATGATTGCTTACGTCAACAAGGTTATACCGGAAAGTTGGTTTCGCTTTCTTTGGCGCGATAATAATTATTTATGTTGTTGTTCCTTCTAAAAAAAATTATAATAGAAGTGAAGGATTTGAGATGATAAAGTTTCTGTTGTGGTTAGTTATTTTAAAATTAACAGAAAACTTACTATAAAGCCCTATTTTTCTTTACTCAATTCCTAATAACCTTAAAGGAGCGTTTCTGATGTTAAAGATCAATGTTCGAGGAGAAAATATTGAAGTAACCGATGCTATTAAAAGTTATATTAACAAGCGTCTCAATAATTTAAATAAATACTTTAAAGATACGGAAAATCCGATTGCTCATGTTAATTTAAAAGTTTATGGTAATAAAAGTACCAAAGTAGAGGTAACAATTCCGCTTCCGTATCTAATTTTACGAGCAGAAAAAACAGATCCGGATATGTATCGGGGAATTGATATTGTTTTCGAAAAATTAGAACGTCAGATTCGTAAATTCAAAACCAGAATTAATCGCAAATCGCGGGAAAAGGGAATTAAAGATTTTGATTTAATTGGCCCTAGTGACGAAGAAGCTGAGAAATCTGATGATTTGTCAATTGTAAGGACAAAACATGTATCCCTAAAACCAATGGATGCCCAAGAGGCAGTTTTACAAATGGATATGTTAGGTCATAACTTCTTTGTATTTGAGGATGCTGAGACTAATGGAACTAGTATCGTTTATAAAAGAAATGACGGTCGCTATGGTTTGATTGAAACCGGTGAATAAGATTCATGCGATTAGTGGTTGGGATTATTTGGATTCCAACCACTTTTTTGACTGTCTTAATTAATATTAGTTTGATTATTAGTGTTAAAATGATAAGATATTGTAGATATGTAAAAGTACAGGAGAGATTTAAATAAATGGTAAATCCAATTAAAAAATGGGTAGAAAGTGATAAGCGCGAAGTTAAGCGTATGAGTAAAACAGCTGATAAAGTGGCCGCTTACGCTGACGAATATGCCAAACTTTCCGACGCTGATCTGCAGGCTAAGACGCCTGAATTCAAAGCACGCCTGCAACAAGGAGAAACTCTTGATGATATTTTACCTGAAGCCTTTGCGACGGCTCGTGAAGGCGCTAAACGAGTTTTAGGATTATATCCCTTTTATGTCCAAATAATTGGTGGTATTACTTTGCATGAAGGTAATATTGCTGAAATGAAGACTGGTGAAGGAAAGACTTTGACAGCCACTTTGCCGGTTTATCTCAATGCTCTGACAGGTAAAGGGGTCCATGTTGTTACTGTTAATGAGTATCTATCACAACGTGATGCTACAGAAATGGGACGTTTATATAATTGGTTAGGACTTTCTGTTGGTTTGAATTTAAATTCTAAATCTCCTGATGAAAAACGGGAAGCTTATAACTGTGATATCACTTATTCCACTAATAGCGAATTGGGATTTGATTATTTACGGGATAACATGGTGGTTTATCAAGAGCAAATGGTTCAACGTCCATTAAATTATGCTATCGTCGATGAGGTAGACTCGATTTTAATTGATGAAGCGCGGACGCCTTTAATTATTTCCGGGCAAGCCGAACAGTCAACAGCGCTGTATTTGCGCGCCGACCGTTTTGCGAAAAGCTTAGTACCCGATGATTATAAGATTGATTGGCCGACCAAAACTATTGGCTTAACTGAAAGCGGTATTCGAAAAGGTGAAAAAACTTTTGGTTTAAAAAATCTGTATGATATTGATAATACCTTATTAAATCATCATATTGATCAGGCTTTGCGGGCCAATTTTATTATGGATAAAGATAAAGATTATGTGGTCACTAATAAAAAGGTTATGATTGTCGATTCCTTTACGGGACGGGTCATGGAAGGTCGGCGGTTTTCAGATGGGCTGCACCAAGCCATTGAGGCTAAAGAGGGTGTACCAATTCAAGATGAAACCAAAACTATGGCTAATATTACTTATCAGAACTTTTTTAGAATGTATGATAAGTTAGCCGGCATGACCGGTACTGCGAAAACAGAAGAAGAAGAATTTCGTGAAATTTACAATATGGCAGTTATTGTCATTCCTACCAATAAACCTGTTGCACGGGTGGATCATCCCGATAAGTTATATATAAATTTAAAAAGTAAGTTTAATGCGGTTGTGGATGATATTAAGAAAAGACACGCTAAAGGGCAACCGATTTTGGTAGGGACTGTAGCCGTGGAGACTTCAGAATATTTGTCGCAGCGTCTAGATAAAGAGCATATTCCTCATGCAGTTTTAAATGCTAAAAACCATGCTAAAGAAGCGGAAATTATTGCTAAAGCTGGACAAAGAGGAGCAGTGACTATTGCTACTAATATGGCTGGACGTGGTACTGATATTAAATTAGGACCCGGTGTTAAAGAACTGGGCGGTTTATGTGTTATAGGCACTGAACGTCATGAATCGCGGCGAATTGATAACCAGTTGCGGGGACGTTCTGGTAGACAGGGTGATCCTGGAGAAACAGTCTTTTATATGTCTTTTGAAGACGACCTAATGAAACGTTTTGCTTCGGAAAAAGCTCGCAGATGGGTGCAAAATAGCAGTGGTGCTGATGATGTAGTCATTCAAAGTCGGATGTTAAGCCGGCAGGTAGAAGCGGCCCAAAAGCGCGTTGAAGGTAACAACTACGATACAAGAAAAAATACCTTACAATATGATGATGTTATGCGTGAACAGCGGGAAGTTATTTATAAGCAAAGAATGCAGGTAATTACGGAAACGAAGAGCCTGAAGACTATTTTGCTGGATATGATTAAAAGAACTATCAAAAGTCAAGTTGATTCTAGAATTAATGGCGATACCAAGAACTGGGATTTAGATGGAATTTATGATTTTGCTATTTCGACTTTAATTAGTCCTTCGCAAATGCGGCGTAGTGATCTCAATGAAAAATCACAAACAGAAATTTATCAAATGCTGGAAAATTTTGTGTTGGATAACTATCAACAAAAACGGCAACAATTGCAAAATGATGGGCAAATGTTGGAATTTGAAAAAGTCGTTATCTTGCGGGTTGTCGACGAACATTGGACCAATCATATTGATGAAATGGATCAGTTGCGCCAATCTATTGGTTTACGGGGATATGGGCAAATGAATCCGTTGGTTGAGTATCAAGAAGAAGGTTTCAAAATGTTTGAACAAATGATTGCTGATATTGAATATGACGTTACACGCCTCTTTATGAAAGCCGAAATTCGACAAAACGTGCAAAGATAATGCAGATATATTTATATAATTATAAAATAAGAACTGTGATGATTATATTGTCACAGTTTTAATTTTAAAAAAGACTTATTTGTTTGAGGAGAAGATAAATGGAATTAGCTGAAATGAAAAATAAAGTAGCAGCCACGGCTGCTAAAATTAAACAATTCAGGGGGTCTCTTTGACTTAGATAATCTAAAGGAAGAAATTGCAATTAATGAGCAAAAAATGGCTCAGCCTAATTTTTGGCAACAGCCAGAAAAGGCGCAAACGTTAATTAAACAGACGAATCAAGATAAAGAAAAATATGATAATTTTATGCATTTACAAGAGGAACAAGAAAATGCTGCTGTGGCTTTAGAACTTTTACAGGAGGATTCCTCCGATCATCAATTAGCTGCGGAGTTGAGTCAGAATTTGCATACTTTGGAAAGTGATTTGCACCAGTACGAATTAGCTCTATTATTAAGTGGAACTTACGATGCCAATAATGCTATCGTGGAAATTCATCCTGGGGCCGGAGGAACAGAATCCCAAGATTGGGGGGCAATGCTGCTCCGGATGTATGAACGGTGGTCAGAGCAGCATCATTTTCAAGTTGAAATAGAAGACTATCAAACAGGAGAAGAAGCAGGGATTAAAAGTGTTACCTTGATGGTTAAAGGCCATAATGCCTACGGATTGTTGCGCTCTGAACATGGTGTCCATCGCTTAGTAAGAATTTCTCCTTTTGATGCTGCTGGGCGGCGACATACCTCTTTTGCTTCTGTAGAAGTAATGCCGGAATTAGATGATACGATTACAGTAGAGATTAATCCCGACGATTTGCGCGTGGACGTCTTTCGCTCCAGTGGTGCCGGCGGACAGCATATTAATAAAACTTCTTCGGCGGTAAGAATTACCCATTTGCCGACAGGAATTGTAGTCAGTTCACAAGCTCAGCGCTCACAATTACAAAATCGTCAAACTGCGATGAATATGCTGAAGGCTAAACTTTACCAAAAGCAATTAGCTGCTCAAAAACAACGTGAAGCCCAAATTAAGGGTGAACAGTCCGCAATTGGTTGGGGTTCACAAATTCGTTCCTATGTTTTTCATCCCTATACGATGGTCAAAGACCATCGAACTAATTATGAAACTAGTAATGGTCAAGCGGTAATGGATGGGGATTTGGATGATTTTATCTATGCTTATTTACAATGGAAATTGCAACAAAATGAGTCTAATTAACTAGAAAAGAGGAGTTAGTATGCGCCGACAACGCCGAACGATGATGATAACTGCCATAATAGGTATCTTAATTTACAGCTTTTGTTTATTCATTCTCAGCCAGTTTGTTAAGCAAGATCAGATTAGTCATTTAGCGGCTTTGAAAAATGATTACCAAGTTTTGAAAAAGGATAGTCATTCTCGTTCATTGGCTTCTTGGGCTGATGATCATCAATTGACGATTGTGACCGACTCTAATCATCCCCGCACCATTCGCCAGCAGCAAGTCCATGACGCCTTGCATCAAAATCAATTAGATAATACCAATCCTTATCATTTACAATATTTTCGGGGCAAACGGTATTTATTGTATTTACTGGATTCAACTAGCGCTAATCAACAGCGGGTCATGGTGAAGCATTATCAATCTGTTTGGCAGCACTCCAATTTGTGCGGCATTTTTTCAGCAGTTTATTTAGTTTTATGGTTAGTAGTTTTAACTATTCAATATTTGACCTATCGGCAGCAACGCCGATACTTAGCAGCCATTATTCAAAAGCTGCAGCAAATCAAAGATAATGAACAAACAGATTCCTTGATTGCTAAAGATAATACTCCTTACACCACCTTGATTAAGCTGGTGAATGAGTTAGATCAAGATCATCGCCACCAGTTGGCTGCTAATTCCGTATTAAAACGACGCTTTCAAAGCTTAATGGGGCATCTACCTGTGGGAGTAATGCTTTTGGATGAAGACGGCAATGTTTTATTGCATAATCAAATGTTGGCTATTATGTTGGGCCGACAAATTTCCGAAGAAAAACATCCCTTTGTAGATGATATTCAAACTTATGCTTTAAGCCAAATGATTGAAGGGACACTAAGAGAAAATCGTAATCATCGCCGCAATATTCAATTATACGGTGATTCGGATCGGTATGTTGATGCAAATGTAATTCGGATTGCTCATAGTGAAGAGGATTTAAAACAACAAGTAATTGTAATTTTGTATGATTTAACTAATATTTATCAATTAGAGCAGCAGCGCTTAAGTTTTATTAATAATATTAGTGAAAAATTACAGCCATCAGTTATAGAAATTGCAGAAGAAGCTGAAGAACTTTTACAGGAAAAACAGTTTCAGAATGTTTCGTCTTTAGAAAATATTAAAAATCAGGCGCATAATTTAGAGGAATTGCTGGAAGACACAATAGCATTGAATAAATTAGATCAAGAGGAGAATTTGTTGCCAGATCATGTGAATACTGCAGATTTAATCCATACGGCCTTGACTAAACAGCAATCGGGAATTAAAAAGCTGGATTTGCAGGTTCAAAAACAAATTAATGGTAACAAGTGGGTTAGTTCTTATCAGCGTGAATTAGAACAAATTATTCAAAATCTAATCAGCAATGCAGTTAAATATAATCGCCCGCATGGGACTGTATCAATTACTCTAGATCATAATGAAGTAGAAAATTATTTAAATATCACTGTGGAAGACAGTGGAATCGGGATTGCCGCAACGGAACAAAAACGGATTTTTGAACGCTTTTACCAAGTGGATCCTAAACAAAATCAAGGTACGGGCTTAGGTTTGGCCATTGTTGAAGAAGCGGCTCAAACTTTAAATGGAACAGTTAAATTAACGAGCAAGTTACATGAAGGGACCAAGGTCAAGGTTCATTTACCACTATAATGACAGAAAAAATTACAAGTCTTAATTATTAAGAAAAATTCTGTTAAGTTAATTAATGGAGGAAAATATGAAAAGATATTTCAAAATATTATTAGTGGTAATATTTTTCTGGAGCTTAACTGCCTGCTCGCAGACACATCAACAAACTGTAACTGCGGTGGGATCTTCAGCGCTTCAGCCACTGGTTGAAGCCGCCGGAGAAAAATTCACTGAACAAAATCCTCAGGCTTATATCAACGTTCAAGGCGGTGGAAGTGGAACCGGGTTATCTCAAGTTCAACAAGGAGCAGTTCAAATTGGTAATTCTGATGTATTTGCTGAGCAGAAAAAAGGAATTCGGACTCAAGAAATTAGTGATAACAGAGTTTGTGTAGTAGCTGTCGTGCCCATTGTTAACCATAAAGTTCCAATAAGGAATTTGACTTTAACCCAATTGCAGGCAATATTTATGGGTAAAATCTCTAATTGGCAGGAATTAGGTGGTCCTAATTTACCAATCACGATTGTTAATCGCGCCCAAGGCAGTGGGACGCGCACTATCTTTGAACAGCAAGTAATGCACGGGCGCCCAACTAAAAAATCTTCTGAACAAGATTCCAGTGGTATGGTTCGACAAATAGTTAAAAATACTCCCGGAGCAATTAGCTATCTAGCCTGGCCTTATTTAACTAAAGAAACACCCGCTTTAAAAATTAACGGGGTGCAGGTTTCGATTAATAATGTGGCTAATAATCGTTGGCCTATTTGGTCGTATGAACATATGTATACTAAGCGTCAGCCCACAGCTGCTACGAAACGTTTGGTTAATTATGTGTTGAGCGATCAATTTCAAAAACATGAGGTTCGACAAATGCGTTATATTCCTATAAAAGCCATGCACTATCAACAAGATTCTCATGGTAAAGTTACCAAAATTAAGGCAGGTGAATAAAATGGATCCGATTGCTAAAAGCCTCAAAGAAAGATCACTATCGGCTAAAATTGAAACGCGGGGGCGCCTAATTACTCAATTATGTACTTTAGTTATTATCTTATTGGTTTTAGCTATTTTTGGTTTTGTTGCTACCAAGGGAGTAGCCATATTTATTCAAGATCATGGCAGTTTAGTGGATTTTTTTACTAAAACTTCGTGGTCACCGGAACAAACTGATATTCATCATCGTCCCCTCATTGGTGCTTTACCAATGATCTTTGGATCTTTTGCAGTGACATTATTGGCAGTGTTGTTAGCAACACCCTTTGCTTTAGCGGCGGCTATTTTTATGAGTGAGATTTCACCTCGGCAAGGCAATAAAATTTTACAACCGGTGATTGAATTGTTAGTGGGAATTCCTTCCGTAGTTTATGGCTTTATTGGTTTAGCTGTAATTGTTCCGGCTGTGCAAAAAGTATTGGGGGGCAGCGGTTTTGGAATTCTAGCCGGTACTTTAGTGTTACTGGTAATGATTTTACCAACGATTACCTCGATGGCCGTTGATGCTTTAAAAGCAGTGCCGCGATATTATCGTGAAGCTTCACTAGCCTTAGGAGCTACACGTTGGCAGACTATTTATCGGGTAGTTTTGCGCGCGGCCGCACCCGGATTAATGACGGCGATTATTTTTGGAATGTCTCGAGCTTTTGGAGAAGCCTTAGCGGTGCAGATGGTCATTGGCAATGCGACTTTAATGCCCAGCAATTTAGCGTCACCGGCCACTACTTTGACTAGTGTTTTAACAATGAATATGGGCAACACTGTTATGGGTACTACTGCCAATAACGCCTTGTGGTCGTTAGCGTTATTACTGTTACTTATGTCTTTGGTATTTAATATTGTCATTAAATATTTAGCCAAACGAGGTGAACTACATTGAAAGCTAAAAAAATTGACCGCTTAATGACCGGAGTTATTTATTTAATGTCGGCGATTATTGTGGCTATTTTGATTGCCTTATTGATTTATATTTTTGGGGCCGGATTGCCGCATATTAATTGGCACTTTTTAACGGGAGCAGCTCAAAGTTTTCGAGCTGGAGGCGGCATTGGTACACAACTGTTTAACTCGTTATATTTACTCATCTTATCAATGCTGGTCTCTATTCCTTTGGCAATTGGAATTGCTATTTATTTGTCCGAGTATACAGTTAATCAAAAATTGACCAATCTAATTAGTTCAGCGATTGAAGTTTTAAGCTCTTTGCCTTCTATTGTAGTTGGATTGTTTGGCTTTTTAATTTTTGTAGTACATTTTCATTTCAGTTTTTCTATTTTGTCAGGTGCTTTGACCTTAACCATTTTTAATTTGCCTTTATTAGTGAGAAGTATTACTGATGCCTTGCAGACAGTTTCTTTAAATCAACGAGAAGCTGGTTTAGCTTTAGGTTTATCACGTTGGGAAACAGTTATTCATGTAATTATTCCAGAATGTTTGCCAGCAATCATTACCGGGATTATCTTGGCTGCAGGGCGTGTTTTTGGGGAAGCGGCAGCTTTGATTTATACTGCTGGTCAAAGTGCACCGCCGTTAGACTTTACTAATTGGAATGTTCTAAGTTTATCGTCACCCCTGAATTTTATGCGTCCTGCAGAAACTTTGGCGGTGCATATTTGGAAAGTTAACTCTGAAGGTTTAATTCCGGATGCCAGCGCAGTTTCGGCAGGTTCATCCTTGGTTTTAGTAATCGTAGTTTTACTGTTTAATTTAGCGGCGCGTTATTTAGGCGGTAAATTGTACAAACATCTAACAGGTGAGTAATCGATGGCACAAAAAACTAGTTTTACACGTATTTTAGATGAGCAGCAACATGAAATAGCTTTGTCAACTAAGGATCTGCGAGTCAGTTATGCCGGACATGAGGCTTTACATGGAGTCAGTCTTCAATTTGAACGTTTTAAAATTACTTCTTTAATTGGAGCTTCCGGTTCCGGCAAATCGACGTATTTACGCAGTTTGAATCGAATGAATGATACGGTAGCTGGCGCTCAAGTCACCGGCAATATTATGTATCGGGGAGTAGATATTAATTCTGACCAAGTTGACGTTTACGAAGTACGAAAACATATTGGGATGGTTTTTCAGCGGCCTAATCCTTTTTCTAAATCAATTAAAGAAAATATTACCTTTGCTTTAGAAAGACGCGGTCAGCATGATCAGCAGAAGTTGGCGCAAATTGTCGAAACTACTTTAAAACAGGCTTCATTATGGGAGCAAGTGAAAGATGATTTAAATAAAAGTGCCTTAGCACTTTCAGGAGGACAGCAACAACGCCTCTGTATTGCCCGGGCCTTAGCTTTAGAACCGGATATTTTATTAATGGATGAACCGGCCAGTGCCTTAGATCCGATTTCTACTGCTAATATTGAACAAACAATGCAGGACTTAAAAGATCGTTATACAATTATTATTGTGACTCATAATATGCAGCAGGCGGCACGTGTAAGTGACTATACAGCCTTTTTTCATCAAGGAAATTTAATTGAATATGATCAAACTCGGCGCATTTTTACACGGCCGCAAGTGCAGTTGACAGAAGATTACGTTTCTGGACATTTTGGTTAGGAGTAGTATTAATGACAGATGCAATTATAACAGCTCAGGATGTTCATTTATTTTATGGTCAAAAAGAGGCTTTAAAGGGTATTACCCTCAAGATTAACCGGGGGGAGATTACGGCGATGATTGGTCCTTCCGGTTGTGGTAAATCAACTTTTTTACGTAGTTTAAACCGAATGAATGATTTGATTGACAACGTGAAAATTACCGGTAATATTGCTTTAGAAGGGCAAAATATCTATGCTCCTACAATGGATACTGTCCAATTACGTAAACGCATTGGAATGGTTTTTCAACAACCCAATCCTTTTCCTTTTTCTATTTATGATAATGTGGTTTTTGGTTTAAGAATTGCGGGCATTCATCAACGTGCTGTTTTAGATGAAGCGGTAGAAACTAGTTTGCGTCAGGCAGCCATTTGGGATGATGTTAAAGACAAATTAGATCAGAGTGCTTTGGCTTTATCGGGAGGCCAGCAGCAGCGTGTTTGTATTGCACGGGTTTTGGCGGTCAAGCCGGAGGTGATTTTGCTGGATGAACCAACCTCAGCACTGGATCCGATCTCAGCGACGCAAATAGAAAATATGTTATTAGAATTACGAGAACAATATACAATCGTTATTGTCACCCATAGTATGCATCAGGCTTCACGAATTTCAGACCAAACGGCCTTCTTTTATCAGGGTGAATTAATTGAGATGGATAAAACCAAGCAGATTTTTTTAAATCCGCGCGAACAAAAAACAGAAGATTATATTAGTGGACGCTTTGGTTGAAAATCGTTGCTAATGAAAATAAGTTATTGAGGTGGTTTATTGTGAGAAATGAATTTGAAACGGAGCTAAAGAACTTGCATATCCGTTTTTCCGAAATGGCAATGATGGTTAATGAAGCGATCCAAAAATCGGTAACTGCCTTTATTACCCATGATCAAGAGTTGGCTAAGAAAGTCATCCAAAATGATCAAAATATTAATAATCGTGAGATTGATTTGGAGAAACGATCATTTGAAATGATTGCTTTGCAACAACCGGTAACAAGTGATCTAAGAATGATTGTAACTATTTTAAAAGCTAGTTCCGATTTAGAGCGAATGGGTGATCATGCTGTCAGTATTGCCCGCGCAACTTTTCGTTTGCAAAAGAATGCGATCTTGCCTGAAGTTGAACAATTGATTAGTAAAATTTCGCATTTGGTTGAAAGCATGTTTAATCAGGCCATTGAAGCCTATTTGCAGCAAGATGACCAGCAAGCCATTGAAATCGCTCTAGAAGATAATGATATTGATAAATTAGTACGCACAGTTAATCAAACCTGTATTCAAAGCATGAAAACTAACCCGCAAGCAGTTGAAAATGGCACCACTTATATGCTGGTAGCTAATTATTTGGAACGAACAGGTGATTATGTAACTAACTTGTGTGAATGGGTTGTTTATTTGAAACAAGGAAAGTTGTCTGATTTAAATAGTAAAAATATTGGCTAGCAGTTTTTAAACTTTTCAATCTAGCTTAAGTTAAGGTTATTTTTAGTTCGAAAAAGAAAGAGAGTTGCAGTTGTGAAAATTATTTATCAAACAATTATTAATACTCTTTTATTTATGGCACTTGCCCGAGTTTTACCGAGCCTTTTTTTTATTGATAATTTTATAACTGCCATTATTGCTGGTTTTGTTTTGGTATTATTGAATATGACTATTAAGCCGCTTTTGCATATAATTTCTTTTCCCATTACACTCATAACTTTTGGGTTATTTTCTTTAATTATTAACGGCTTGACCTTAGAAATTGTGGCTTGGTTAATCAATGGTTTTGTATTACGCAGTTTCAGTGCTGCAATAATTATTGCTTTAATCATGTCGATTGCCAATTCCTTTGTCGGCTACCATGCTTTTCAAAAGCGTAGATAATCTGAATTTGGAGGAAAGAAATTATGGAAGAAACTAAAGTTACGATTCACGATTTGGTGGATAATACTAATATTCGACCTTATTATGGTAAAGAATATATGTCGGAAAGAAGGGTAGTAGAAACTGAAATTTCTCGTCCTGGTCTAGAGTTAGCGGGTTATTTTGATTACTATCCTTCCACACGAGTTCAATTGTTTGGGCAAACGGAAACTTCTTATGCCCAGACAATGACGCCGGAAAATCGTTATCGGATATTATCTAAAATGTGTACTGCTCAAACGCCGGCCTTTGTGTTTTCCCGGGGAATTCAACCTTCCATGGAAATGAGACGGGCTGCTAATGAGCATCGTATTCCTATTTTAGGATCACCGTTAACGACTACAAGAGTATCAAATATTATTACCCAATATTTTGAAAAGGTTCTTTCACCGCGCCAAAGCATTCATGGAGTATTAGTAGATGTTTACGGTTTGGGAATTTTAATTAAAGGAGATTCAGGTATTGGCAAAAGTGAAACTGCGTTAGAGTTGGTAAAAAGCGGGCATCGTTTGGTAGCTGATGATCGGGTCGATGTTTATCAGCAAAATGAACATACTCTCGTGGGTGAAGCACCTGAAATTCTCAAAAATATGATGGAAGTGCGCGGTATCGGCATTATTGATGTTATGAACCTTTTCGGAGCAGGAGCCGTTAGGACATCGATGGAAATATCCTTGATTATTAACCTAAAAAGTTGGTCCGAAAAGGTAAATTATGAACGTATTGGCTCAGATACCCAAACCGAACAAATTTTTGATGTTTCAGTACCGGCAATAACTATTCCGGTAAAAGTTGGACGAAATATTGCTAATATTATTGAAGTCGCAGCTATGGATTATCGTTCGAAAAAAATGGGTTACGATGCAGCAGCCCGTTTTGAAGATAAGCTGACCGGTTTAATCCAACAAAATTCAGAAAGTGATTTGGAAAAATGAGTCTGCTAGTATTAAATCCTATTTTTTTAAAACTGGGCTCTGTCACTATTCGCTGGTATGGCATTTTAATTGCTGCTGGAGCAGCTATTGGTGTTTGGATGGCTCTCAAAGAAGCACCGAAGCGCCAGATTATGGCTGATGATATTATTGACTTAGTCCTATGGGGAGTCCCGTTTGCCTTATTGGGAGCACGAATTTATTATGTAATTTTTCAATGGCCCTTTTATGCCCAATATCCCGGTGAAATTATTAAAATTTGGCATGGCGGCATTGCTATTTACGGGGGGCTTTTGGCGGCCTTAGTTGTGACGATTGTTTTTACTTATAAACGTCATTTACCCCTTTGGCTTATTTTAGATATTGCGGCCCCTAGTTTGTTAATCGGACAGATAGTGGGACGGTGGGGCAATTTTATGAATCAGGAAGCTTATGGCGGCATTACCTCAGCTCACTTTTTACAGAGTCTGCAGCTTCCTAATTTTGTTATTCAACAAATGTATATTAATGGTCATTTTCGTCAACCGACTTTTTTATATGAATCAGCTTGGAATTTGCTGGGCTTGATATTGTTATTATTTTTGCGACATCATCCGCATTTATTTAAACAGGGAGAAATTTTCTTAAGCTATATCTTATGGTATTCGTGTGGGCGCTTTTTTGTGGAAGGTTTGCGCACAGATAGTTTGTACTGGGGTCCTTGGCGCGTTTCCCAAATGTTGTCGGTCATTTTATTTGTGACGGCAGCGGTTATCTTTATTTATCGTAGAAAACGCGATCAAGTGCCTGATTATTTAGCTGGCAGCGGCCTGAAATATCCTTATCATCATTAAGGTAAAGGCAAATTATTGGTAATTATTTGAGGGTCCATCTATGATATGAATGAGTTAGATAGGAGGATAAATTGATGGCAGAAAAGAATTATGACGTTATTATTATCGGAGCTGGACCTGCGGGAATGACAGCTGCTTTATATGCTTCTCGAGCTAATTTAAAAGTTTTGATGTTAGATCGTGGTATTTATGGCGGCCAAATGAATAATACAGCAGAAGTAGAAAATTATCCTGGTTTTAAATCCATTATGGGTCCCAAATTAGGTGAAGAAATGTATCAATCTGCTATTCAATTTGGAGTGGATTATCAATATGGTTCCGTAGAAAGTGTGCAACTTGAAGGTCACGATAAATTAGTAAAAACTACAGATGAATTATATCGGGCACCCGCCTTAATAATTGCTACGGGTTCTGAGTATAAAAAAATCGGTATTCCCGGAGAAAATGAACACTCTGGAAAGGGCGTCTCTTATTGTGCTGTGTGTGATGGAGCCTTCTTTAAAGGAGAAGATGTAGCGGTCATTGGTGGCGGTGATTCGGCCGTTGAAGAAGGAATCTATTTAACACAGTTAGCCAAATCAGTTACTATTATTCATCGGCGCGATCAATTAAGAGCCCAACAAATTTTACAAAAACGGGCCTTTAGTAATGAAAAAATTAATTTTATTTGGAATGCGGCCGTTGAAGAAATTCAAGGTGATGATAAACATGTGACTGGGGTAAAGTATCGTGATAAGAAGACAGGAGAACAAAAAGTCTTAAATGCTGCCGGTGTGTTCATTTATGTGGGCATTAAGCCAAACACTGAGTCTTTTCTAGATTTAGGAATTACTAATGACGACCAATGGATTGAAACGGATGACCACATGCGAACCAAGATTCCCGGGATTTTTGCGGTTGGTGATGTTCGTAAAAAAGATTTACGCCAGATCACTACAGCCGTCGGCGAAGGGGGAATCGCGGGCCAGGGAGTCTTTAATTTCTTACAAGGTTTAACTACTGCTGACTAACAATTGTGTTAGTCTTTTTTTATAAGAAACGTTATAATTTAAAGCAGTGAGTAATCTTTGGAGGTTAATTATGAACTGGCAAGATAATTATCAAACGTGGGTTGATTGTCCAGCAATGGATTTAACCCTAAAAGCCCAATTAAAAGCGTTAAAAAATGATGCACAACAACTGGAAGATGCTTTTTATGCACCGTTAGAATTTGGCACTGCTGGAATGCGGGGGGTGATTGGACCCGGTATTAACCGTATGAACATTTACACTGTCCGCCAAGCTGCAGAAGGGTTAGCTCGCTTTATGGATACCTTAACAGCCGAGCAAAAACAACGGGGGGTAGCTATCAGCTTTGATTCCCGCTATAATTCATCATTATTTGCGACAGAAGCCGCGCGGGTTTTAGGTTATCATCAAATACCAGTGTATTTATTTGATAGTTTGCGGCCTACTCCTGAGTTATCTTTTACGGTCCGTTATTTGCAGACCTATGCAGGTATTATGATCACGGCCAGTCATAATCCGGCTCAGTACAATGGTTTTAAAATCTATGGCCCTGACGGCGGCCAAATGCCACCACAAGAATCGGATCAAATCACTCAATATGTGCGCCAAGCATCTGACCTATTTGCCATTAAGGTAGCTGATATTCATGAAATGCGCCAAAACAAATTGTTGCAGTTACTGGGCGAAGATATTGATCAAGCATATTTACAACAATTACAATCGGTTACGATCGATCAAAATCTGTTACAAAAGTATTCTGACTTAAAATTTGTTTATACTCCTTTACATGGAACCGGGAAAATGTTAGCCGGCCGTGCCTTTAGTCAAGCTGGTTTTACGCAAATGCAGTTAGTTAAAGAACAGGCCATTTTAGATCCGGAATTTGCTACAGTTCAATTTCCCAATCCGGAGTTTGCTGAAACTTTTAATCTGGCTATTCGTGATGGAAACAAAACTGCAGCCGATGTTTTGATTGCTACTGATCCTGATGCCGACCGTTTAGGAGCTGCTGTGCGCCAGCCTAGTGGGAAATATCAGTTAATGACGGGTAATCAAATTGCCAGTGTCTTATTAGAATATATTTTAAGTGCTAAAAAAAGAAACCAGTCGCTGCCGGCTAACGGTGCGGTCGTCAAATCGATTGTTTCGACGGAACTGGCTGCCAAAATTGCTGCTGCTTATGGCGTTAAAATGATTAACGTGTTGACCGGATTTAAATTTATTGCCGAAAAAATTCAGCAATTTCAAGATCAGGGAAATTATCAATTTTTATTTGGCTTTGAAGAAAGTTACGGCTATTTAATTCAACCTTTTGTTCGCGATAAAGATGCCATTCAGGCCAGCTTATTATTAGCTGAGGTGGCTGCTTATTATAAAAGCCAAGGTAAAACTTTATATGACGGCATCCAAGATCTTTATCAAAAATATGGATATTTTAAAGAGCAAACTATTTCGAAAACTTTTAGCGGAGTCAATGGGGCCCAAAAGATGGCCCAGTTGATGGCGCAATTTCGAAAGAGTGAACCTCAGGAAATTAACGGCACTCCCGTTCAAAGTGTCCAAGATTTTCAAAGTGGTATCCAGAAAAATGTGGATGGAACTACTAGTTCTTTAGGATTACCGCGGGCTAATGTTTTGAAATTCTTATTAGCTGATGAAACTTGGATTGCAGTGCGGCCTTCAGGAACGGAACCTAAGATCAAGAATTATGTGGGAGTAACAGCTGCTAATCAAGCTGCTGCTGATGAAAAATTGGCGGCTTATGTAGAAGCTATTAATAGCTGGTATTAGTCTGTAGCGGCTCTCTAATTGCAATTATTTCTAATTTGGATTAACATATTAGAAATTTTAAGCAATTAGGGAGGCGTTTTTTAATATGGGCATTCATCAATTTATTCAAGGACTAACTAATTTAGAAAATTTAGATCGCGCCCCTGGACATTTTCAATATCAACAACATAGTGTGGCCGCTCATTCTTTTAAAGTAGCTGAAATCGCTCAAATTTTAGGTGATATTGAAGAGTTGGCCGGACAGCAGATTAATTGGCAATCCTTATATGAAAAAGCTTTAAATCATGATTACACGGAACGCTTTATCGGTGATATTAAAACTCCGGTTAAATATGCTACTAAATCATTGCGACAAATGTTAGCCCAGGTAGATAATGATATGACAGAAAATTTTATTCAAAAAGAAATTCCCCATAATCTGCAGGATCGGTTTCGTCGCCGTCTAGGTGAGGGCAAAGATGATACGATTGAGGGGCATATTTTGGCTATTGCAGATAAGGTTGATTTATTGTATGAGTCTTTTGGTGAAATTGAAAAAGGCAATCCGGATAATGTATTTATTGAAATTTTTAGTGAAAGCTTGACCACTATTAAACAGTTTCAAAATATGGCTTGCGGCCGGTATTTTTTACAGGAAGTTTTGCCGGATTTGCTGAATGAAGATTTTGCCTCCAGAGAAAAATTATCCGCCATTAGCCGGCAGATTCTGTCAGAAAATTAATCTTATGGATGGCGAAAATATGTTCGCTATGCTATTATAGCCTTAGAATTTAAAGTTGGAAATTACTCCAACTTTTTTAGTGTGAGGAGGTAAATACGTGCTAGAACGGACAACTGATAACAAATTTGAGTTAGTTTCTAAATTTAAACCAGCGGGAGATCAGCAACAGGCAATTGATCAAATTACCGCGGATTTTAAAAAGGGTAATCGCGAGCAAATTTTAAAAGGTGCAACCGGTACGGGCAAAACTTTTACCATGGCTAATGTTATTAAGAATTTAAATAAGCCAACTTTAGTTATTTCTCATAATAAAACTTTAGCGGGTCAATTATATGGGGAATTTAAAGAATTTTTTCCGCACAATGCAGTAGAATATTTTGTCAGCTATTATGATTATTACCAACCAGAAGCTTATGTGCCTTCTAGTGATACGTATATAGAAAAAGATTCCAGTATTAATGATGAAATTGATAAATTACGGCATGCTGCTACTTCAGCTTTATTAGAACGCAATGATGTTATTGTAGTGGCTTCGGTGTCTTGTATTTTTGGTTTAGGTGATCCACGTGAATATCAAGCCAATGTAATTTCTTTAAGACAGGGCCAAGAAGTTAATCGCCAGCAATTATTGAAGGATTTAGTAGATAATCAATTTGAACGCAATGATATTGATTTTCAAAGAGGTCGTTTTCGTGTGCGCGGTGACATAATTGATATTTTTCCAGCATCGCGTGACGATAATTCTTTACGAATTGAATTTTTTGGCGATGAAATTGACCGTATTTTAGAGATGAATCCCTTAACTGGAGAAATTCTGGGTGAAAGAGATCAGGTTTCGATTTTTCCGGCTACCCATTTTATGACTAACGAAGAACAAATGACAGCTGCCTTAAAACGGATCAGTCATGAATTAGATCAAAGACTGGCAGAACTTAAAAGCCAAGGCAAGCTCTTGGAAGCCCAGCGCTTAGAACAGCGGACCAACTATGATATTGAAATGATGCGGGAAATGGGTTATACTTCCGGCATTGAAAACTATTCGCGGCATATGGAAGGCCGGGCTCAAGGTGAGCCACCCTTTACTTTATTAGATTTCTTCCCTGATGATTTTAATATTATGATTGATGAATCTCATGTGACTATGCCGCAGATCAGAGGAATGTATAATGGTGATCGGGCCCGGAAACAAATGCTGGTAGATTATGGTTTTCGTTTACCCAGTGCTTTAGATAACCGACCGTTAACTTTAAATGAATTTGAAAAGCATGTACACCAAATTTTGTATGTATCTGCAACTCCTGGTCCCTATGAATTAGAACGCACTTCGGAAGTGGTTGAACAAGTACTTCGGCCCACTGGTTTATTGGATCCGGATGTAGAAATTCGTCCAATTATGGGTCAAATTGATAATTTAGTAGCTGAGATTAATCAACGTATTGAACATAACGAACGTACTTTGGTGACTACTTTAACGAAGAAAATGGCCGAAGATTTGAGTGATTATTTAAAGGACTTGGGAATTAAAGTAGCTTATCTGCATAGTGATATTAAAACGCTGGAACGGACAGAGATTATCCGTGATTTACGCTTAGGTAAATATGATGTCTTAGTGGGAATCAATTTACTCCGGGAAGGTATTGATGTGCCGGAAGTATCTTTAGTTGCAATTTTAGATGCTGATAAAGAAGGTTTCTTACGTTCGGAAAGACCATTGATTCAAACTATTGGTCGAGCAGCCCGTAATAAAGATGGACATGTAATTATGTATGCGGACCATCAAACTGATTCAATGAAAGTGGCGATCGGTGAAACTAAACGCCGGCGACAAATTCAAGAACAGTATAATGAAGAGCATCAAATTACTCCTCAGACTATTCAAAAACCAATCCGAGATGCTATTACCGCGGTCAAAACAATTGATCATACAGGCGAAAATGAACAAATTGCGGCCCAAGAACTTGATTTTGATAGTATGTCGGATCAAGAACAGCAAGAATTACTACAACAATTAACCGCACAAATGCAAAGAGCTGCTAAAGAGTTAGATTTTGAGCAAGCTGCCACTTTGCGGGATACAATTTTAGAATTGAAGGCTGAGATTAGTTAATGGCAAATGATAATATTGAGATTCATGGTGCACGTTCACATAATTTAAAAAATATTGATGTAACTATTCCGCGAAATAAGTTAGTAGTCATGACCGGCTTGTCGGGATCAGGGAAAAGTTCCTTAGCCTTTGATACTTTATATGCTGAAGGTCAGCGTCGTTATGTCGAAAGTTTATCCTCTTATGCCCGTCAATTTTTGGGACAAATGGATAAACCCGATGTTGATTCTATTGACGGATTGAGTCCTGCTATTTCCATTGATCAAAAAACCACCTCTAGAAATCCGCGTTCGACTGTCGGAACTGCTACCGAGATTAATGACTATTTACGTTTATTGTGGGCTCGGGTAGGCACGCCTATTTGTCCTAATGATGGTACAGTCATTAGCCGCCAATCGGCCCAACAGATGGTAGATAGATTATTAAAGTTGCCTGAACGGACGCGCTTGCAGATTTTATCTCCGGTAGTCCGAAGCAAAAAAGGCCAGCATAAGAAAGTATTGGCACAAATTGCTAAACAAGGCTATGTGCGGGTGCTTGTTGATGGTCAATTACATGATATCAGTGATCAGATTGAACTAAATAAGAATCAAAAACACGATCTGCAAGTGGTTGTCGATCGCATTATCATTAAAGAGGGTATTCGTTCGCGCCTTTTTGATTCTGTTGAATCTGCACTACGCCTGTCAGGCGGCTATTTGGTAGCTGATATTATTGGCAAAGAGCCGTTAGTCTTTTCTGAGCACTATGCTTGTCCGCTCTGCGGCTTTACGGTAGGAGAGTTAGAACCGCGTTTATTTTCTTTTAATGCTCCTTTTGGGGCTTGTCCTGACTGTGATGGCTTAGGAATGAATCTGGAAGTCGATCTTGATCTTGTGATTCCGGATCGTTCTTTGACTCTTAATGAAGGAGCTATTGTTCCCTGGAATGAGGAGCATTCCCAATATTATCCCAACTTATTGCGCCAGGCAGCAGAACAATTTGGAATTGACATGGATACTCCTTTTCAAAAATTGCCGTCCAAGCAACAAAAATTTTTACTCTATGGTTCGCAGGAGCAGCAATTTCATTTTCATTTTGATAATGATTTTGGCAATGTGCGGGATGTTGATACCACTTTTGAAGGAGTGGTTCCCAATATTGCTCATCGTTATCGGAAACCTTCCAGTGCCTTTATGCGTGAAATTATGCGAAAATATCTGACAGAATCTGTCTGTCAGACTTGTCAGGGAGCACGTTTGAATCCCAAAGCTTTAAGTGTCCAAATTGCGCACAAAAATATTGCTCAAGTTTCGGACTTTACAATTAAACAGGCTTTACCCTTTTTTCAATCAATCAAATTATCACCGCAAAATACAGTTATTGCCCAGCCTATTCTTAAAGAAGTAATTGATCGTTTAACCTTTCTCCAAAATGTTGGTTTAGATTATTTAACTTTATCCCGTTCAGCAGGAACACTTTCCGGTGGTGAAGCTCAGCGGATTCGTTTAGCAACACAAATTGGTTCCAATTTATCCGGAGTTTTATATATTTTAGATGAACCTTCTATCGGTTTGCATCAACGTGATAATGACCGTTTGATTAATTCTTTAAAGGCGATGCGTGATTTGGGCAATACCCTAATTGTTGTAGAACATGATGAAGATACTATGCGGCAAGCTGATTATTTAATTGATGTCGGGCCAGGAGCCGGAGCTCAAGGCGGACAAATTGTAGCTGCGGGCACGCCTCAAGAAGTGGCTCGTAATCAGCATTCTTTAACGGGTCAATATTTAGCAGGTAAAAAGTTTATACCTTTACCGGCCAAAAGACGTGCTGGTAATGGCCAAAAAATAAGTATTTTAGGGGCTGCCGAAAATAATCTGAAAAACATTAATGTAGATTTTCCTTTGGGAAAATTCATTGTAGTGACAGGTGTCTCCGGATCAGGCAAATCTTCTTTAGTTAATCAAATCCTCCAGCGCGCACTTGCTCAAAAATTAAACCATAGTAGTCAGCGACCGGGTAAGTTTCAACAAATTTTGGGCTATGAGAATCTGAAATCTCTTATTAGTATTGACCAAAGTCCTATCGGTCGCACACCTCGTAGTAATCCGGCAACTTATACCGGGGTTTTTGATGATATTCGTGATTTATTTGCGAAAACTAACGAGGCCAAGGTGCGCGGTTATACTAAAGGACGCTTTTCTTTTAATGTTAAAGGGGGCCGTTGTGAAGCTTGTAAGGGGGATGGAATTATAAAAATTGAAATGAATTTTTTGCCTGATGTCTATGTTCCGTGTGAAGTATGTCATGGTACTCGCTATAATTCCGAAACTTTACAAGTCACTTATAAAGGGAAGAATATTTCTGAGGTCTTGCAAATGACAGTTGCCGAAGCCTTAAAATTTTTTGAACATCTGCCTAAAATTAAGCGCAAATTACAAACGATTGCTGATGTAGGTTTAGGTTACGTGCAATTAGGCCAAGCGGCTACTACCTTATCTGGTGGGGAAGCACAACGGATGAAATTGGCTTCGGAGCTGTATAAAAAGTCTGATGGCCATAATTTCTATATTTTAGATGAACCGACTACCGGGCTGCATGTTGACGACATTAAACGGTTATTAATGGTCTTACAGCGGTTAGTCGATCAAGGCAATACCGTAGTAGTTATTGAGCATAATTTGGATGTGATTAAATCTGCTGACTGGGTCATTGATTTAGGACCGGAAGGCGGCGATTTAGGAGGGCAAGTTGTAGCTACTGGTACACCGGAAGATATTATCCAAGTAGCAGAATCTTATACGGGTCAATATCTGAAACCTGTATTAGAAAAATTTGAAAAAATATCTTAATTTAGTGGATATTATAAATGTTCTGATTGCATAGTATTTATTCTAGAAAGTGATAGTTAAATATTAGATTAGAATTGCAAAGATGAAGACAAGTTATTATATAATAAGGTTAGTGGCAAAATAGGAGTGAAGACTGTGGCTGAAACTACTATCAAGGATCTAGTAATTATTTCGGGAATGAGCGGTGCCGGTAAAACTGTGGCAGTGCAGGCGTTTGAAGATATGGGATATTTTTGTATCGACAATATGCCCCCGTCTTTATTGGAAAAATTTGGTGAATTGTTAAAAAATTCAGAAAAAATTGAACGCGTGGCCTTAGTGATAGATATTCGCTCGCGGGAATTTTATGATCAGGCCTTAAGTGCATTTGCTGATTTTGAAGATATTAAATCCGTCCGCACCCGAATTTTATTTTTAGATGCCACTGACTCAGAATTAGTAGCCCGCTATAAAGAAACGCGCCGTTCGCATCCTTTGGCCATGGAAGGCAGATTAATTGATGGTATTAATAAAGAACGGAAGCTGTTAACACCGATTCGGAAAAAAGCAGAATTGGTAATTGATACCTCTGAATTAGCACCACGGCAATTAAGGGAACAAATTTTTAAAAAATTTGAAGAAAAAAAAGACAATATTTTTCATATCGTTATGATGTCTTTTGGGTTTAAATATGGTCTTCCCATTGATGCTGATGATGTGATGGACGTTCGTTTCTTACCGAATCCTTATTATCAACCAGAATTGCGGCCACAGACCGGTTTACAGCCGGCAGTAGCAGCCTATGTTTTTCAACAAGAGGTCACACAAGACTTTTTTCATCAATATTTAACACTTTTAAAAAGTATTATTCCCGGTTATCAGCAAGAAGGCAAGACCAGCCTCACGATTGCAATTGGTTGTACTGGCGGCCAGCATCGCTCGGTTGCGATTGCTCAGCGATTAGGTCAGGATCTGCAAGAAGCAGGATATCCTGTTAAGATTGTTCATCGGGATATAAATCGACATAAGGAAACGGTGCATCGTTCATGAGTTCAAATGCGGCAAAGACTATTAAAGTTATTAAGGGTAGAAGACCCAAGATTACTGTCATTGGCGGCGGTACAGGCTTACCGGTTATTTTAAATAGTTTACGTGATTTAAATGCTGATATCACTGCTGTTGTTACGGTAGCCGATAATGGCGGATCTTCAGGAGCTATTCGTAATTATATTAACGTGGTGCCACCGGGGGATATTCGTAACGTCCTCGTAGCACTTTCCAATCTGGATCGGTTGTCATTGGATGTTTTTCAATATCGCTTTGCAAGTGATGATTCTTTTTTGGCAGGACATGCGATCGGTAATTTAATCATTGCCGCTTTATCGGAAATGGATGGTAATAATATTTTTGATGCGGTGCAGGAATTATCCCAGATGATGAAAGTAGAAGGTCATGTTTTTCCAGCTTCAAATGAACCATTAACTTTAAATGCTAAGTTTACTGATGGAACGACTTTAGCGGGTGAACATGAAATTACTTACGCTGATAAAACTATTGAACGAGTTTGGGTTACGGATACTAATGATCCCAGTGAAGAACCTGAAGCAGTCTTGCCGGTTTTAGCTTCGATTATGCAAGCAGATGTGATTGTTTTGGGCCCAGGAAGTTTATTTACGAGTATTTTACCTAATTTAATGATTAAAAATTTAGGCGAAGCGATCCGTGAAACCGCAGCAGAAGTGATATATATTTGTAATATCATGACGCAAAAGGGTGAAACTGTTAATTTTACGGATGCCGATCATGTGCGCGTATTAAATCGGCACTTAGGTGGGCATTACATTGATACTGTTTTAGTAAATAGTACGCCGGTTCCAAGCGATTATATGGACTATGTCCGCTATAATGAGTATTTGCGCCAAGTAGGCAATGATTTTGCTGGTTTGCGGCAAATGGGCTGTCGGGTAATTACTGATGATTTTCTGTCCTTGCATGATGGCGGGGCTTTTCATGATGGGCATAAGGTGGCTCAAGAGATTGTTAATTTAGCATTTCAGGCCGGTAACCGAAAAAATGAGGAGCGGTAAATGTGGCATCTTATGCAAGTGAAGTTAAAAAAGAATTAACTGGATTAGAAGTTCATCCTGAACATGCTCGCGCAGAATTGTCGGCCATCATTCGCATGAGTGGCAGCTTATCTTTGATCCAGCATCACTTTATTTTAAATATTCCTACCGAAAATCCTGCGATCGCCCGTCGGATTTATTCCTTGTTGCATCAGTTATATACTGTAGATTCTGACTTAGTGGTCCGGCGGAAAATGAAATTGAAAAAGAATAATCAATATATTGTGCGTTTACGCCAACATGTTCCAGAGATTTTAGCTGATTTGCGCATTATAAAGGATAACAACTTTCAAATTCTGACCGACATCCCGGAAGATGTACTGGATTCTAAACAGCGGGCGCGTTCCTATCTGCGCGGCGCCTTTCTAGCTGGTGGCAGCGTTAATAGTCCAGAAACATCACGTTATCATTTGGAAATTTATTCACTTTATGAAAATCAAAATCAAGGAATTTTGTATTTAATGAACCAATTTAATTTAAAAGCTCGGACGACACAGCGACGCAATGGCTATATTACTTATTTAAAAGGTGCGGAAAAAATTTCTGAATTTTTGCAAATTATTGGGGCTACTAGTTCCATGCTCAAGTTTGAAGACATCCGCATTGTGCGTGATATGCGGAATTCGGTGAATCGATTGGTCAATTGCGAAAATGCCAATATTAATAAAACTATTAAAGCCGCGAGCCGCCAAATATCTAATATTAAGTTTTTACGGGATCATTATGGTTTGGATAAATTACCCCCCAAATTAAAAGAAATTGCGGAATTACGCTTGGCCCATCCGGAAATGTCTTTAACCGAACTAGGAAAGTTGGTTCCCAGCGGGGCTATTTCTAAATCTGGAATTAATCACCGTTTGCGAAAATTAGATGATTTAATTCAAAATCATTATCAAATTGCGGTTAATTCAACTGATAAGGAGGATGGTTAATATGAAGGTTTTAGTATTGGGTGCTCACGGGCAAATTGGTCAAATACTAGTTAAGAAATTACAACAAAGTGCTTTTGACGTAGTCTGCGGCTTGCGTTCGCTAAAACAAGTTGAGGACTATCAGGCTCATGGTTACAATAGTGTTTTAGTTGATGTAGAAAAAGATATGACACAACTGCAAAAGGCAATGCAGGATATTCAAGCCGTAGTATTTGCAGTAGGTTCAGGCGGTAAAACCGGGGCTGATAAAACAATGATGGTGGATTTAGATGGTGCAGTTAAAGCAATTGAGGCTGCAAAAACTATGTCAGTACCGCGTTTTCTTCTTGTTAGTGCGATTGGCAGTCAAAATCGGGAATTGTGGTCTTACGGACAACGAAATTTAAGTACTGGTAATTATTATTATGCGGCAAAATATTATGCTGATATCTGGCTGAAAAATAGTAATTTGGATTATACAATTATTCGCCCAGCATTATTAGTAAATGATGCGCCCCAAGGGCAAATTGATTTAGCTCCTAACTTAGAGTTGGAAGTTGCTGGAAAAGTGCGTACCATTACTCGAAGTGATGTAGCCGAAACGATTGTAGAGTGTTTAAAGCAGCCGAATACAATTAAACAGAGCTTTGATTTGAGCAATGGTAGTACACCTATTGCACAGGCGCTCGCAAATTTACAATAATAAAATAAAGTTGAAAATAATAAGAGCTGAAATTTTCTGATTTCAGCTCTTATTATATTATGCAAATTATAATTGCTAAAACACATGGATCACTCACATAAAAATATCGGTATAATTTTGGAATTGGTAAAAGCACCAAATAAAACTTGGATTGTGGCTTTCTTAATGAAGTTTTTCAGTTTTATAAAAGCGAGCCGTTATCAGAGATCAGTTTTTTGTCCAACTTCCACCTTACACATCCTTATTTTGATAGAAATTTAATATAAATCTATTTTGCCATAGTGAAAAATAGCCAGCAGTTAAGTTAATAGTATTCACGTCATTAAGAGGCGCTTCTAAAATTCTGTTATTTTCTCTGATGAAATTTTTTATCAGTAAAATTACTCGAAATCTTTTTAAAGTTCTTCAAAAGCCTGAGCAATGGCTTGGATTTCTTTTACGCCGGTAGTGCAGCAGCCGCCAATAAGATGAGCACCAGCGTGATACCAGGTTTTGGCTAAACTATAAAAATCAATTTTTTCTGAGAGCGGCTGCCAGGTTTTACTTTGAGGATCGTAACTGGAACCTGAATTGGGATAAACAATTATCTCTTTAGTAGTTTGTGTGTGAATTTGTTGGACAGCCGGTAAAACCCAAGCTGGGGCAATGCAATTGACCCCCGCAGCAAAAACCTGCGGATATTGATTGATGACTTTAATTGCTTGTGCTAATGTAGTGCCATCGCTGAGAGTCTTAGGATCTCTTAAGGTAAAACTAACATAAATCGGTACAGTGGAATCATTATTTTGCATCCAGTTTAAGAGGGTTTGGGTTTCGAAAAGCTGGGGTTGAGTTTCAATTGCCAAACAATCAGGCTCTTGTTTTAAAATAACTTGTAACCGTGGTAAGTGAAAATCCAATAATTCTTGTGTAGTTAAATGATAATCACCCCGGTACTCACTGCCATCTGCCAAATAAGCCCCGTAAGAACCAATAGTGCCTGCCACAAAATTATGCCGGCCTGTCTTTTTTTCATAATCCGAACGCGCTTGTTTAGCAATCTGAACAGCTTGAGCGATAAACTGCTGTGCTTGTTGCTGCGAATAACCTGCTTTAAGAAAGCCTTGAACGTTGGCTTGATAAGTATTAGTAATGGTCAGTTGAGCACCAGCTTGAAAATAGTCCCAATGAACTTGATAGACTTTTTCTAAATCGTTGACTAGCGCAATGGCTGTCCAAAGATTATTTTGAGTATTGACGCCTAATTTTTCTAAGGCAGTAGACATTGCTCCATCAACTACTAGCCCCTTATTGTGAACTGCTGTGATTAAATCCATATTGCCGTAAACCTCCCAATTCCATTTGCTTAAATGATAATTTGGTTATAATATTCTAATTATATTGTTTTTTAGAGTTAACAGCAATAAGGAGTGACATTAATGGTTCATAAAACTCATTTAACAAGAAAAATGGAAGCCCGCCATATTCGGATGATTTCTTTAGGCGGGGTGATTGGTACCGGACTGTTTTTAAGTTCTGGGTACACAATTCATGAAGCTGGTCCTTTAGGGACAATCATCGCTTATTTATTTGGTGCTATTTTAGTGTATGCTGTCATGCTTTGTTTAGGTGAATTGTCCGTAGCTATGCCGTATACGGGTGCCTTTCATGTCTATGCTAAAAAGTATATTGGCCCTGCAACTGGTTTTGTTGTTGCCATTTTATATTGGCTTACTTGGACAATTGCCTTAGGGTCCGAATTTACAGCTGCCGGAATAATTATGCGGCAGTGGTTTACTAATATTCCCGTTTGGGTGTGGAGCCTCTTATTCATGATCGTAATTTTTTTGACCAATTATTTTTCCGTACGGGTTTTTGCTGAAAGTGAATTTTGGTTTTCCGCAGTTAAAGTAGTTGCTATTGTGGTATTTATTATTTTAGGCGCTTTAGCAATCGTCGGAATCATTCCTTTGAACCATTATCATCACGCACCGGGATTCACTAATTTCTATAAAAATGGGTGGTTTCCTAATGGCTTTCATGGTGTTTTCACAACAATGTTAACCGTTAATTTTGCTTTTTCAGGAACTGAGTTGATTGGTATAACTGCTGGTGAAGCTAAAAATCCTGATAAAACAATTCCCAAAGCTATTAATACAACCTTGTGGCGTTTAATTATCTTTTTTGTAGGTAGTATTTGTGTAATGGCTGCTTTAATTCCTTATCAAGTTTCCGGAGTTACTCAAAGTCCCTTCGTTTATGTTTTAAAAATGATGAAGCTTCCTTTTGCTGGTGATGTTATGAATTTCGTGGTTTTAACTGCGATTATTTCGGCAGCTAATTCTGGTTTATACGCCTCGACAAGAATGCTCTGGTCATTAGCAAATGAGGGCACCATTCCCGAATGGTTTGCTCATACTAATGAAAATAATTCGCCCGTGGTTGCTTTATGTTTTAGCATGTTGGGTGGAATTTTGGCCTTGATTTCTAGTGTGGTCGCCGCTGATACCGTCTATTTAGTATTAGTTTCCATCTCTGGTTTGGCAGTAGTGATCGTGTGGATGGCGATTGCTTTGTCAGAAATTAATTTTCGCAAGGAGTTTCAAGCGGCCGGTCATTCATTAAACGAGTTAAAATTTCAAACACCGGGTTACCCGTGGGTTTCCTATTTTGCTTTGATTGCCAGTGGTCTTTCCTGCTTATTAATTTGGTTTGATCCTAAGCAGCGAGTGGCTCTATATTGTACAATTCCTTTTGTTATAATTTGTTATGTGATTTATTATTTATCAAATCGCTTATCCCATTGAAATTAATGCAGTTGGGAATTTGGTTTTAGCAAACGAGTTTTCTTTGTAAGTAACAAGATAAAAATGTAGTACACTAAAAACATATTAAAAAATTGGAGTCAAAAAATGAAATTAACTAATTTTCGAGATTTAGGCGGATTAGTGGCAGCCAACGGGCAAAAAGTTAGAACTAAAAAAATTTTAAGATCAGGGGAATTAGTCCAACTTGACGAAACTACTAAGACGCAATTGGCTACAGATTATGATGTGACGTTAGTAATCGATTTTCGCCGTGATTTTGAAATCCAAGAACGTCCTGATGATCAAATTCCCGGGGTGCAATTTGTCAATATTGATATCTTAAAGTCGGCACAGAATAATGCTAGTTTAGAGGACTTTATTACCATTGGTGCTAGTGACAAGGTTGATCAGCATATGCTGAATATTTATCATGATTTAGTCATGGATCCTAACGCCCAAGCAGGTTACGAGCAGTTTTTAGATTTAGTGTTAAATAATCAAACCGGAGCCACTTTGTTTCACTGCTTTGCGGGCAAAGATCGTACAGGTTTTGGAGCAGCGCTAATTTTAGCCTTGTTAAATGTTAGTGAAGAACAAATTATGCAAGATTATTTAAAAACTAATCAAGATCGTAAACAGGCTAATGATCAAATTATAGATTATTATCGTCAGCAAGGGGCTAAACCGGAGGCCCTAGAAGCCTTGGCCATTGCTTTATATGTTAAGACGGAATATTTACAAAATTCTTTTCGTTTAATTAAGTCTAATTATCAGGATGTTTTTCATTATGCTCAGACACAGTTGAATTTTGGACCAGAAAAAGTTCAAAAATTACAAAAGCAATTTTTGGAATAAGGTTGAAAGTTATAAATTAATTTAATTAAGGGTTCTAACTATTAGAGAAATAGTTAGAACCCCTTTTTCAATTGAATATTAAATAAGCAATTTTAGATAGCAATTTCTATCAGATCATGTCAATTAAACCTAAATATTAAAAATTATGTCTTTCAATGAAGACCTTATAAGTGATATAAGCATAACGATAAAAGATGATTGGTAAATGAAAAAGTCTCAGTCTGAGGAAATCGAAATACAATATTTTTAGATAATTAAAATTAATTTCCTACCTTGACAAGTTTTTTTAATCTGTTATAGTAATAATCATTAAATGTTGATGAGAAATTGCTAAGATAATTTAAGGAGTAGTTTTTAAGAGGTTTCAAGAGAGCACCGTTGTCTGGGAGGGTGTAGCATCTTAAAAATAAAAGTTAAATTAGAGCAGATCATTCGCTCAGAATGATATGGGTGCGCCCTCTATAGCGCTAACGTTATCTTGATTAAGTTCAGGCGTACGTGAGCGACGAAAGTTAATTTTCGTAACGAAGGTGGTACCGCGTGTTGGCGTCCTTTTAGATAGTTTATCTAAAAGGGCGTTTTTTTATTAGCAATTATCAACTAATTTTTAAAAATAAGGGGGAAGTAATGATGGAAAAAAATAAGCAGCGGCTGTTGATGTATTTAATGGTGGGAATAGTCTTATTAACCGGTTGTGGTACTAAAGCAGCGGTTGCAGGTGAACAAACCTTAAAAATTACAATCCCTGGTGAACCGATGACAGTTGATCCTAATAAATCTATTGAAACTAATGGTAGTGCAATTATTGATCAAATTAGTGAAGGAATTTATCGACGGGATCGTAATAATAAAATTGCTCCCGGAATGGTAGAAAAGATTGTTCAACCGACCGAAAATGGAACTAAATATACTTTTAAGATCCGTAAAAATGCTCGTTGGCAAGATGGAACCCCGGTAACAGCGCAAGATTTTGTTAATTCTTTAATTCGAACAACTGATCCTAAAACCAAGTCACAAGCAACTACAGGTGTGCAATATATTCAGAATTTTAAAGCCATTAACACCGGTAAAATGAATCCGCGCCAATTAGGTGTCAAAGCCTTAAATAAGCGAACCTTTTCTATTAAGTTAACAAAACCGGTTCCTTTTATGAATTATATATTTACTGGATATAAACCATTGCAAACTGCAGCTATTAAAAAATATGGCGAAAAATACGGCACTAGTGAAAAAAACACAGTTGCTAATGGCCCTTATGTCCTTAAGGGGTGGAATGGTAGCAATGATTCTTGGCATTATGTTAAGAATAAATATTATTGGAACGCCAAAAATGTACAAATTGCTCATGTCGATGTCAACGTTGTTAAAGATGATAATACAGCTCAAAGTATGTTCAAATCAGGCAGTGTGGACTTAACCAGTGTCAGTGGTCAATTTGTAAAACAAAATCGCGGTAGTAAAGAACTGGTAGTAACGCCGACTGGAAGAAATAACTATATTTATTTCAACTCGAAACGTAAAATCACCGCTAATGAGAATTTACGGCATGCAATTAGTTTAGTCATCGACCGTAAGCAATTGGCTGAACGCGTTTTACAAGATGGCTCCCAACCGGCAACTAATATTGTTCCTAAAAACTATGCTAAAAATCCTCAAAATGGACGCGATTTTATTGATGAAGTAGGTGATTTAGCACCAACTGATATCAATCAGGCTAAGCAATATTGGCAAAAAGCTCAAGGTGAACTGGGAAAATCCAAAATAACTTTAGACTTCTTAGTTGATGATGTAGATACCGAGAAGAAATTAGCCGAATATGTTCAAGGTGCGATTCACAAAAACCTACCTGGTTTAAAAATTGATATTGTTTCAGTACCTCATGCTAGCCATGTTTCCCGGGATTTTAGTTGTGATTTTGATATCTGTACTGTAGGTTGGGGACCAGATTATCCCGATGCTCAGAATTTTCTAGATGGAATGCGCAGCAATAATCAAATTAACTTTGCGAAAACTAAAGATGCTCAATATGACGAAATTATGGATAAAGTTTCAGACACAACCACTTATTCTGCTCAACAACTTTGGGAATTTGAGAAACAGGCTGATCAACGGTTGATGAAAATTGCGGGTGTAGCTCCAACTTATCAAGCTGCCCAAGCACACTTTGTTAATAAAAAGGTAGGTGGTTTAAAGTGGGATGTTCTGTCCGGTAATTCAGGACAATTACAATATGCATACTGGAAATAATTTTATAAAATTAATTAAGTGAGGATAATAAAGATGACCAAGATAACTTTTATTAATGCTAATATTTATCAACATCAACAACAGGATTTTCAAAAGGGGCAATATTTTACCGTTGATACTCAAACTCAGCGGATAACTGCAATAGGGTCAGGACAACCTACTGAGCAGGGCTCGGATAAAGTTATTGACTTTCAGAATCAATATGTTTTGCCTGGGATTATGAATGCTCATACACATATTGCCAATATCCCTACTTATTGGACAAAAAAGAAAGCAGCAATTAAAGCTGCTGATGCAAAAGCTATGCAAACTATGTTTGCCATTAAAAATATGCAAGATCTGATTAATAATGGAGTAACTTATATTCGTAATGTTGGAGCAGCTTATGATTTGGATATACCAATTAAAATAATGCAACAGCAAAAAATGATAGCAGGACCGCGAGTGATGACTTCTGGTCGAGCTTTCACTATTACCGGAGGTCATGGCGATAGTAGTGGGATTGAAGTTGACGGCGTTGATGAAATGACCAAAGGAGTGCGCCAAGCTTTAAAAAGAGGTGTTGATAATATTAAATTGATGGTTACCGGAGGAGTATTACGTAATGGGGAAACTCCTGATGATATCCAATTTAATGCCGATGAAATTCGAGCTGCCGTTCGCGAAGCCCATCATAAAAATAAAACTGTAGCGACTCATGCTCAGGGTAATGCTGGAGTAAAAGAAGCAGCGCGTGCTGGTGTAGACACAGTAGAGCACGCCTTTGATGTTGATGATGAAACTATTGCAATAATGAAAGAACAGGGAACTTTTATTGTACCTACTATGAATGCCATGTATGCTATTTATCAATATGGTGAAGGAACAGTTCCAGATTGGGCGCGTAATAAGGTAATTATCAATATTAAAAAACACTTTGCCAGCATCAAAAAAGCTGCTGCTGCCGGTATCCCTATTGCAATGGGCACTGACGCGGGAACTCCATATAATGGCTTTGAAAGTGAAAGTGCTTATGAAATGCAACTGTATGTAGACAAAGCAGGTATGACGCCTGCGCAAGCAATTGACACAGCCACAATTAATTGCGCCCGCGCCCTACATGTAGCTAATGATTTTGGCGAAATTGCCGTAGGGAAGATAGCGGATTTTATTGTTACAGCTGATAATCCACTCACAGATATTAGTATTCTCCAAAAGGACAAAGCTGTCTATCAAGGTGGAGTCTGTGTTCATCACCCAGCTGATCAAGAAGTTAAAAGTGGCATTGGTTGCTAAAATCAATAATAAAGTCACAGTATTTCTAGATCTAAATGTAGTTCAAATAAAAAAAGAACCGTCATGATGACGGTTCTTTTTACTTTTTAATGGTACAATTTTATTTTTCTGATGATTTATTAACCATAATATCATCAATTAGTCCATAATCTTTGGCTTCTTGAGCGGTCATATAATTATCCCGTTCGGTATCTTTTTTAATCGTTTCAATATCTTGACCAGAATTATCTGCCAAAATTTTATTCAGCCGATCACGAGTTTTTAAAATTTCTTCTGCTACAATTTCAATTTCTGTTTGTTGACCTTGAGCACCACCAGAAGGCTGATGAATTAAAACTGTAGAATTAGGCAAAGCAAATCTTTTACCTTTCGTACCGGATGATAACAAGACACTAGCCATCGAAGCTGCCATTCCCATAGCAATGGTTTGAACATCAGCCTTAACAAAATTCATTGTATCCATGATGGCTAAACCAGCAGTAACCGAACCACCGGGAGAATTTATATACATGTAAATATCTTTTTTAGAATCTTGAGCATCTAAGAATAATAATTGTGCAATCACGGTATTAGCCATTTGGTCAGTGACTTCACCTGATAACATGATGATGCGATCTTTTAAAAGGCGGGAATAAATATCATAGGCCCGCTCGCCACGGGGACTTTGTTCAATAACTGTTGGAACTAACATAACGTAGCCTCCTCTTAATAATTAGCACTCTAGTAGTTACTCTGCTAATTTATCACATTTAACGAAAAAGTCAAATGTTAAAACTTAGGCAACAAAGAAAAAACGCAGGAAGACTAGGTTCCGGCGTTGGAAAGAAAAAAGATGGGAACTATTTAATAACGCTCAATTAGTTGAACAAAGGCGTCAGCAATTGATTGCAGAAAATCTTTCGTACCTTGATTGTTAACTTCTCCTTTGTCTTCATCAATAAATTGATCCACATGGCCAAGATAAGCTTCCGGTTGTTGCAAGGTAGGCATATTGAGAAACACAAGTGCTTGTCGCAAATGGTGATTAGCACCAAATCCACCCATTGCCCCTGGAGAAACAGAAATAATAGCTGCGGGTTTGCCATCCCAAACATTGGCCCCATAAGGACGGGAAGCAACATCGAGCGCATTTTTTAAGACAGCCGGCACGCTACGATTATATTCAGGAGTTACAAAAAGTGCCGCATCAAGCTGTTTAACTTCAGCACGAAATTTAATATATTCGTCAGGTACTGGTCCCACGTCGTCAAAATCTTGATTATATAAGGGTAAATTACCAATTTCTATGAATTTAGCCACATAACCAGCTGGTAATAACTTTGCCAGTTCCTGGGCAATAATTCGTGAATAGGAGCCTTGCCGTAAACTGCCGAGAAAAATTCCAATAGTTTTAGTCATGAAAAAGACCTCATTTCAAAATTTAATTTCCACAATCTTTAGTATAACTAAATTATTATAAGATTGTGAAAATTTGTTTGGCGTTAAAAACGCTGATTAATTAAATTTAATCAGGAATCATATTTTTGATGCCAAGCTTTAATTTGTTCGAGGCGTTTTTTAAAACGGTCTTCATGTCCTTGTTCAGTTGGAAAATAATACTGGTGTCCTTGTAATTGTGGTGGCATGGTCTTCATGGTTGTTAGCTTGTCAGGATGGTTATGGGCTAATTGATAGTTTTGACCATAGCCTAAATCTTTCATTAGTTTTGTCGGAGCATTGCGAATTTGTAAAGGTACAGGGGCATTGAGCGTTTTTTGGGCATCTTTTTGAGCAGCTAAGCGGGCTTGATAAATAGCGTTAGACTTGGGTGCTAAGGCTAGATAAGCTACTGCTTCTACGAGATGGACATCGCATTCAGGCATTCCAATAAATTGACAAGCAGAGAAAACATTAACGGCGACATTTAAGGCATTAGTGTCGGCCAAACCGATATCTTCACTGGCAAAGCGAATTAATCTGCGGGCAATATAAAGAGGATCTTCGCCACCTTCCAACATCCGGGCAAGCCAATAAATTGCAGCATCAACATCGCTATTGCGCATCGACTTATGCAATGCTGAAATTAAATTATAATGCTCTTCACCTTTTTTATCGTAATTCATAAATTTTTTGCTAATTAGTTGTTGCAGATTTTGGTGCGTAATAGTAATAACTTGGCCCTGCTGGTCACCATTTAAAACGGCCATTTCTAAGGTATTTAAAGCTGTGCGTGCATCGCCACTGGCAAATTCAGCGATAGCTTTTAGGGCCTTTTTGTCAATATTGATTTTTTTCTGGGGAAAAGCCCGCGGATTTTGCAGGGCATTGTGCAGTAACTGCATAATATCAGAAGCTTTGAGAGTTTTGAGAACAAAAACCTTACACCGGGATAATAAAGCAGAATTGACTTCAAAGGAAGGATTTTCAGTAGTAGCACCAATAAGGATGATGCTGCCTTTTTCTACATAAGGCAAAAAAGCGTCTTGCTGAGCTTTATTAAATCGATGAATTTCATCTATAAAAACAATTGTTTTTCCACCAAGTTCACGTTCAGTCTCGGCCTGTTGCATAATTTTTTTAATCTTACTAATGCTGCTGTCAACGGCACTAAAACTCCAAAATTGAGCCTGGGTTTGTCGGGCAATAATTTCAGCCAGGGTTGTTTTTCCCACACCTGGAGGACCCCAGAAAATCATTGAAGATACCTGATCTTTGGCAATTATTTCACGCAGGATTTTTCCTGGACCCAATAAATGTTGTTGACCCACGAATTGATCCAAATTCTGTGGTCGAACTCTTGCAGCCAAAGGTTCATTTTGCTCTGCTTTAGCAAATAATGATTCTTGTTTCATAAATATCATCTCTTTGACATTCTCATTACAGGGACTTTTGTAACCGAATTAAAGCTTTTAAAATGAGTTTATTTTCCCAAATGGTTTGTGGATAATGGCGGCTAAAGAAGTCTTGCTCAATGCTGGTAACTCTAAAGCCCTGCTTTTGGTAAAGATATAGGGGCCCAAGCTGGTAATGCCAGTAGCTATTTCGAGAGTGTGGTAGTGCCTTTCTTGAGCCCAAGTTGCGGCAAATTGTAATAATTTGGTACCAATACCATGATTTTGGTGGCATTTGCTGACAGCTAGATTGACAATTTCTAAGGTCTGCGGGTGTGTTGGTAATAGAAGGATAACGCCAACTAATTGATTATCTATTTCTGTTGCAAATTTAAAAGCGCGGTTTACATAACTAGCAATCATTGATCGGCTAGGATCCGCCATTAGCAATAATTCATATTGGTCTGCTGAAACGCTGGTAAAAGGTTTAATGTCCATTTTATAGATGCCTTCTTTGGAGTCATTTCTGGATAAGGTTGTTATAGAAATATGTTTGGGCTAACTAGTGTTGAAAGACTATATAACTAGAGTGTTTTTCAAATACTCCAGTATTTCATTCTTGTATAAAACTATTCTAATTATAATCCAATTAGCAGCTGCTTAGGTAAGATTATTAATTTCCCTTTTTCTGAAAATTTTTAATTCAGAATAATCTGACTAATAATTGTTTTCTCCTCAAATAATTGTTTTCTCCTCAAAATAAAAAATTTAGTCTTGCCAAAACCCAAAACTCAAGGTACAATATAACAGGTGTTGCGCCGCTAGTGTAATGGATAGCACACAAGATTCCGGTTCTTGGGATCTGGGTTCGACTCCCAGGTGGCGCATAGTATGCTTAGACAAAAATTTTGTCTAAGCTTTTTTATTTATGTAAATATTTTGGGCTTCAGAGTTGCAAATGAAAATAGCAGTTGTTATAATCTAGTTGTGAGTTAGGAAATAACAACTCACCTTTATTTTGGAAGTGATGGGTCTTAATAAGTCACACAGGGACGATAAGTGTCCCGTGAAAAAGGACGTGTATAAATGGATAGTGATTTACAGCTCATTGAATCCATTGCGCCCGACTTTTTACAAACAGTTCAATGGCGATATCGAATATTGCAGAGAATTAGTTGGATGCAACCTGTAGGGCGGCGGATTTTGGCAGCTGATTTAGGAACATCAGAACGAACTTTGCGTCGAGAGACAGATCTGTTTCGTAAGAATGGCTTATTAGAAACATCAAAATCAGGAATGTCTTTGACGGGCAAAGGTCGGCAATTGGTACAGCAACTGAGTGGTTTGATGGATCAATTACATGATACTTCGGCTTTAAGAAAACAACTGGTTGCAGTCTTAGGTATTGCCCAGGTAATTATCGTTCCAGGTAACAGTGAACGCCATCAAGGTGTTTTAAGTTTAATGGGACAACAGCTAGATGAACTGTTACAGTTGTTATTACCTGGTGGTCGTTCTATTATTGCCGTAATGGGTGGTACAACTATGGCAGCGGTAAGTAAGTCATTATCACCAAGCTTAGCCAATGAGAGAAATTTATTATTTGTTCCAGCCCGTGGTGGATTAGGTGAGACTATGGCCATTCAAGCAAATACGATTTGTGCAGAAATGGCGGAACACAGCGGCGGTTTATATCGTAATTTGTATGTTCCGGAAGATATTTCCGCTAAAAGCGTGGCCCCCTTATTGCAAGAACCAGTGGTTAAATCAGTGTTGGATTTGATTAATCACGCTGATGTCGTAATTCATAGCATTGGTCGGGCACGAACGATGGCTAATCGGCGTAATATGACGAGCTCGGAAATTGACCTTTTGACCAGAAAAAAGGCAGTAGCAGAAGCTTTTGGTGATTTTCTTGATGCTCAAGGACATGTTGTTTATAAGGTACCGAAAATAGGGTTACAAATTTCGGATCTTCATGATATTTCACATGTGATTGCAATTGCTGGAGGACCCAGCAAAGCGGCAGCAATTGCGGCATATATGAAAGTTGCTCCTCACCAGACAACTTTAATTACTGATGAGGCAGCCTCAGAAATGATTTTAAGGGGTAAAAAACCTTTAAAATAAAACTTATTTTTCCTGAAGGAGGAAATCTTAACATGGCTACAAAAGTAGGTATTAATGGTTTCGGACGTATTGGTCGTTTGGCATTGCGTCGTATTTATGAAGTTGCAAATGATGATTTGGAAGTTGTTGCAATTAATGATTTAACATCACCAGATATGTTGGCTCACTTATTAAAATATGATACAGCTCATGGTAATTTCAAACATGAAGTATCTGCAACTGATGATGCAATTGTTGTTGATGGTAAGAAGATCCCTGTATATGCAGAATCTGATGCCCGCAACATTCCTTGGGTAAAAAATGATGGTGTAGAATTAGTTTTGGAAAGTACTGGTTTCTACACATCTAAAGAAAAAGCTCAAGCTCACTTAGATGCTGGTGCTAAGAAAGTTTTGATTTCTGCACCTGCTGGTGATTTGAAGACAGTCGTTTATGGTGTTAATGATGATACCATTACTAAAGATGATCAAATTATCTCCGCTGCATCATGTACTACTAACTGTTTAGCACCTGCTGCTAAAGCAATTAATGATGCTTTTGGCATTCAAACTGGTACTATGACTACAATTCATGCTTATACAGCAACTCAAAAATTGCAAGATGGTCCTGACCGTAAGGGTAACAGACGTAATGCTCGTGCAGCTGCTCAAAATATTATTCCACATTCAACTGGTGCTGCTAAAGCTATCGGTTTGGTAATTCCTGAATTGAAGGGTAAATTAGATGGCCATGCACAACGTGTTCCTGTAATTACCGGTTCTTTGACAGAATTAGTTGCTGTTTTGGATAAGAAAGTTACAGCTGATGAAGTTAATGCCGCTGTAAAAAAGGTTACTGATGGCAGTGAATCCTTTGGTTACAATGCTGATGAAATTGTTTCCTCAGATATTATTGGTACTGAATACGGTTCTGTTTTTGACCCAACTCAAACTCAAGTTGTTGAAGGTGCTAATGGTGCCCAAGTTGTTAAGGTTGTTGCATGGTACGACAATGAATCCGGCTTTACAGCTCAAATGATCCGTACTTTGCAAAAATTTGCAAGTTTGTTGTAAACCACGACTCTTAAAGTTAGATAAAAATTACTTGAAGAAGGCGGAGGGAGGCATTCTCCTTCAGCCTTTTTTATTTCAATGGAGGCATTTAATAGATGGCAAAATTAATCGTTTCTGATGTTGATGTCCAAGATAAAAAAGTTTTGATGCGGGCGGATTTTAATGTGCCGGTGAAGGATAATCAAATTACTAATGATAACCGGATTGTAGCTGCTTTGCCTACAATTAAGTATATTATTGAACATCAAGGTAAGTTAATTCTTTTATCACATTTAGGCCGGGTTAAAAGTGCTGCTGATAAAGCAGGTTTAACTTTAAAACCTGTTGCTCAACGTTTATCTGAGTTATTAAATCAAGATGTAAAATTCATTCCTGTAAATGAAGGTCCTGAACTAGAAACAGCCATTAATAACATGAATGATGGCGATGTAATTCTGATGGAAAATACGCGTTTTCAAGATATTGACAATGATTTTGGCAAGCGCGAAAGTAAAAATGATCCAAAATTAGGCGAATACTGGGCTTCTTTGGGTGATGTATTTGTCAACGATGCTTTTGGGACAGCTCATCGTTCTCATGCATCCAACGTCGGGATTGCTAAGGCAATGGAAGCTGCAGGTAAGCCGGTAGCTGCTGGCTTTTTGATGGAAAAAGAAATTAAATTCTTAGGTAATGCGGTAGAAAATCCGGTTCATCCTTTTGTTACGATTTTAGGTGGTGCCAAGGTTTCTGATAAAATTGCTGTCATTGATAATTTGATTCCTAAATCTGATCATATTTTAATTGGCGGTGGGATGGCCTACACTTTCCTAGCAGCTCAAGGTCATAAAATTGGTAAATCTTTATTTGAAGAAGATCGTGTATCTATGGCAAAAGATTTATTGCAAAAAGCAGGCGATAAGATTGTTTTACCAGTAGATCATGTTGTTGCTAGTGAATTTTCCAATGATGCTGATCATGAAGTTACATCTGGAGTAGAGATTCCTGAAGAAATGATGGCTTTAGATATTGGACCGCAAACTATTAAGTTGTTTGAAGACACATTAAAAGGCGCTAAGACTGTAGTTTGGAACGGACCAATGGGTGCTTTTGAAATGAGTAATTTTGCTAATGGAACTTTACAAGTTGGTAAAGCTTTAGGCGATCTCCAAGGTGCAACTACGATTGTCGGCGGCGGCGATTCTACTGCTGCAGCTCAACAATTAGGAATTGCTGATAAATTAACTCATATTTCTACTGGCGGTGGTGCTTCTCTTGAATATTTAGAAGGTAAAGAATTGCCGGGAATTGCTGCTATTTCTGATAAATAAGCTAAAGGAGACTAAATATGCGTATACCAATTATTGCGGGTAATTGGAAAATGAACAATGATCCGTCTGCGACGATCGAATTTGTGGCGGCTGTTAAAGCTAACTTGCCCAGCCCTGAAAAAGTAGAATCAGTGATTGCAGCACCAGCGGTTGATTTGCCTGCCTTATTAGAGGCAGCTCAAGGCAGTAATTTAAAAACCGCGGCTGAAAACTGTTATTTTGAAAATTCCGGTGCTTATACGGGTGAGACTAGTCCACAAGTTTTACACCAAATGGGTATTAATTACGTAATTATTGGTCATTCTGAACGGCGGGATTATTTTCACGAAACCGATGAAGAAATCAATAAAAAAGCCCATGCAATTTTTAATAATCAGATGGTTCCGATTATTTGCTGTGGGGAAACTTTAGCCACCAGAGAGGCTAATCAAGCCCAAACTTGGGTTCAAAATCAAGTTACAGCAGCTTTAAAAGATTTGTCTGCAGATCAAGTAGCACGATTGGTAATTGCTTATGAACCGATATGGGCTATTGGCACTGGTAAAACTGCTACTTCTGATCAGGCTCAGGAGATTTGTCATGTTATTCGTGAAACGGTCAAAAGTTTGTATGATGACACAACTGCTGAACAGGTTCGTATTCAATACGGTGGCTCGGTCAAACCAGCGAATGTCAAAGAATTAATGAGTAAACCTGATATCGATGGCGGTTTAGTAGGTGGCGCTAGCCTACAGCCAGAGTCATTTTTAGAGCTTGTCAATTATCAAGATTAATATATTTATTTGTCAATAGGTAAATGTTAAAATAAAAGCGAACGTATTTAAACAAAAGGAGAATTATAAATGTCTGTAATTACTGATATTTTTGCGCGTGAAATCTTAGATTCTCGTGGCAACCCGACGGTTGAAGTCGAAGTCTATACTGAATTAGGTGGCTTTGGCCGGGCTAGCGTTCCTTCTGGTGCTTCCACTGGTGAGCATGAAGCAGTGGAATTACGTGATGGCGACAAATCCCGCTTTATGGGAAAGGGCGTCTTAAAAGCTGTTAAAAATGTTAATGATGTAATTGCTAAAAAAATTGTGGGTATGGATGTTACTGACCAGCGGGCAATTGATAAAGCAATGATCGATTTAGACGGTACTCCTAATAAAGGTAAATTAGGTGCCAACGCTATTTTAGGTGTTTCCTTAGCCGCAGCTCATGCAGCAGCAGATGAATTAGGAATGCCTTTGTATGAATATCTAGGTGGACCTAATAGTCATGTGATGCCAACACCAATGATGAATGTTATCAATGGTGGTAAACATGCAAATAACAATGTTGACTTCCAAGAATTCATGATTATGCCGGTTGGAGCTAAAAGTATTCATGAAGCTATTCGCATGGGAGCAGAAACCTTCCATAATTTACAGTCTATTTTAAAAGAACGTGGTGACTCCACTGCTGTTGGTGATGAAGGTGGATTTGCACCTAACAAGATGCAAAATAATGAAGAGCCTTTCCAAGTATTAGTTGAAGCAATTGAACGTGCAGGTTATAAGCCAGGTACTGATATTGCTATTGCCTTTGATTGTGCTTCATCTGAATATTATAATAAAGAAACCGGCAAGTACGATATGAAAGGCGACGGTAAATCTTATACAGCTGCTGAAATTGTTGACTTGCTAGATGGTTTAGTAGATAAATATCCGATTATTTCCATTGAAGATCCTTTAGATGAAAATAATTGGGAAGATTGGCAGTTACTCACTACTAAATTGGGCAATAAGGTACAAATTGTCGGTGATGATTTATTTGTAACCAATACTGATTATCTGAAAAAAGGTATTGATATGGGTGTAGCCAATTCCATTTTGATTAAGGTTAACCAAATTGGTACTTTGACAGAAACTTTTGAAGCTATTGAAATGGCTAAAGAAGCCGGCTATACAGCAATTGTATCGCACCGTTCTGGTGAAACTGAAGATACCACCATTGCTGATTTAGTTGTAGCTACTAATGCTGGACAAATTAAGACAGGTTCAATGAGTCGGACTGATCGTATTGCCAAATATAACCAGTTAATGCGGATCGAAGAACAATTAGGATCTGTTGCTGAATATAAGGGTGCTCAAAGTTTCTATAACTTGAAGAAATAGTTTTTTAAAAAACGATTTTAATCTATAATAAAAAGAATGAGATAGTTGATTATCTCATTCTTTTTATTATAGATTATTTATATTTTAGGAGTCATCATGAAGAATCGTAATTATCTAACACTTAAAAACGTAATTATTGGTTTGCTGTTTATAGTTATTAGTCTTTTTTACACATTTTTATTTATTAAACCTGGTAATATTCGGTTATTAGATAGTTATGATTTATTATTTCATTGGAATCGAATCAGTAGTTTAGGCAATATTTTTTCTTCACCTGTTAATTTTAACTATTGGAATCACGTAGGTAATTTTACCAATATTTTTTATCCTTGGTTAACAATTTTACCGGGATATCTGATTTTTCAGTTGGCTGGTTCACCTTTTATCGGTTTTTTAATATTTTTAACTCTTATTACTTTTTTAACCCTGGTTAGTTCCTATTACTTTATGCATAAATTTAGCACTAGCACATTACAGGCTCTTTTATTTGCAGTACTGTATTCACTTTCTTTTTTCCGCTTAGCCAGTGTTTTTTATCGTGTGGGTCTAGCTGAATATTTATCTTATATGTTTATGCCAATGGTTTTTTATGCTTTAGCAAAAATTTTGCAGGGAAACTTTCAAAAATGGCCCTTATTAGCTTTGGGTCTGGGACTTATTATTTTAACGCATCCCTTAACCGCTTTTTTAGTAATCATGATGATTGGTGTTTTCGTGGTCTTGATGCTGTTTACTAAAATTGCGCATAATTGGCGTTACTGGGGAAACCTCTTTTTAAGTGCGGGGAAAACTTTGCTGCTGTCAGCTTTGTTAAGTTGCGGTTTTATTGTTCCATTGTTGGAACAAAAAAAAGCCATTAATACTAATCGTCCGGCCTTACTTAATTTAGCGCAAACAGCGCAAGATCCTCTACTCTTACTAAAGAATTCTTTACAGACAGACGTTCGTAGCTATTCGCTTGGGATTATAGCAATTTTAGCAGTCATTACTATTGTTATTTTTATCTGGCGAGATACAACCGCCTATCGTTTAGTAGCTGTTGCCGCATTACTGGCGATTTTTCTATCGACGAAACTGTTTCCTTGGCAATATTTGCAAAATACTTTCTTTAATTATCTTCAATTTCCGTGGCGTTTTTTAAATCTGGCTAATTTCTTTTTGGCAGTATATTTGAGTCACATTATCAGAAAGATTTTTCAAAAAAGTACCGGAATAATGCAATTATTAGCTTTTTCAGCCGTTTTAGCCGGTTGTTTGACCCAAGTAGTGCTTAGTTCACAGCAGTTGTTTGAAAACACCAAGCCGCTGGCAATTGTTACTCCTCAAAACATCCAATCTAAAATTTACAGTTTTGATCAGCAAGACTATTATCCCCAAAAAAGTCTGCCGGTACTTGCCACAATTAAACAGCATCAATTTTTTGTAAATGGGAAAAAAGTACACACTTTTTACCATACTACTGCTAATACTTTTAATGTTAAATACTATAGTCAACACCCCGTAAAATTAGATATTCCGGTTTTGTACTATCAAGGAGTGGAGGCAAGCATTAATAATATTAGGCAAAAAGTTCAAAATTCAGCGCGGGGAACGGTTCAATTGCGGCTACAACCCGGAGTTAATCAGATCGAAATTAGTTATCACTATACTTTCCTGGCTCAAGTTAGTCTGTTGATAAGTCTATTAGCGCTAGGATGGTTATTACTACTTTTAGTTCGCTCTACGAAGACCATCAATCTAAATGCTGGAGCTGATAATTCTGAGTAGAAATTGGTGTTGTTTTAATAATTAAACAGTTAAAATAACTTGGACTTTCGACATGAGATCTGAATTCTTCTTGCCTAATAATTTGGTTCATAATTCATTGCGAAATTACTTCTATTGGTTTTTAATGGTCTACAATTTTTGCTATATCAATAAAAATTGCAAAAATTTTCCAGATTCCATTGTTGTCGATTTTTCAAAAAATTAATGGCGGTATTTTTCGCCTGGAGAGCATCTCTTGCTGGTAAAGCCGGTAATTTTATGATATCCTAGTTAGAGTGCTAGTAGCGGAGGTTTTTAATTTGTATAATCTAATCATGAATATTTTGATTATTGACTCTATTTTAATCGTTATTGCCGTTATGATGCAGCCTCAAAAACAGCAAGATGCGTTAAATGCTTTGTCTGGAGGAGCCGGAGATTTATTTAGTACCCAGAAAAAGCGTGGCTTTGAAGCTTTTATGGAAAAGGTAACGGCAATCTTGGCAATTATTTTCTTTGTTTGTGCGTTAGCGTTAGCTTTCCTATCATCGAAATAATTATGAAATCCTCCTGTTTTTGACGGTAGGATTTTTTTGTATTGTGAGGTTTTAATAATGAAAATAGTACCACCGCAAACTTTATTTACCGATCGTGGGCCACAGGCCATTATCCTGCTTCATTCTTATACGGGTTCACCGAATGATTTTCGTTCCTTAATGCGGGGGTTGGCCCAAGCCGACTATAGTGTTTATGCTCCCCTCTTTACCGGCCACGGAACGAACAATCCCACAGATGTTTTAACACAGGGCAGTGTGCAAGCTTGGTGGCAGGACACCCAACAGGCTATTGATTTTGTTCAGCAGCATAACAAACATTTGTTGGCAATTTTCGGTTTATCTTTAGGTTCAATCTTTGCCTTAAAAGCTCTAGAAAATTATCCTCAGATTGATCTGGGAGGAGTTTTTGGGTCCCCAATGTTTGCTTCCGATATGACCAACGTGCGCGCTGGATTTTTCCAATATGCTCAAAAAATTGAACAACACCAGGATCTGAGCTTTGGACAACAAACTCAGCAACAGCGGTTGATTGAACAATTACTCAATCCGGCCCTGAATGCTATTTCGCAGACGACACTAGAAGTGCGGCAGCAGTTGTCCCAAATTAAACAGCCACTTTTTATTGGCCATGGAAGTAATGATGAAATCATTAATAATGTTTCTTCTAAACTTTTACGCGAGCATGTTCAGACTACCGTAGATTTCCATCTTTATCCTAATGCTGGCCATGTGATTACAGTTAATAAGGCACGACCGCAATTGGAACAAGATTTATTACAATTTTTATCTAAAAATAGGAGTATAACAAACTGAATGGAATTTGAAAAAAACAAGTTGATTTCTGATGTTTTAGAAATCTTTCGGCATTATCCTGATCGACGCTATACGGCACAACAAATTACTGATCTTTTACGTTTGCACGGCAAAACTGCTTATAACCGAATTCTAAAGGCTTTAGCTATCCTAGAAGGCGAAAATAAGATCACGGTTAATAATAATAATCAATTTAAACTAGCACCGATTAATCAAACTGTAACGGGTACTTTTCGGGCTAATGATCGAGGTTTTGGGTTTGTTCGTTATGATGAAGAAGAACCAGATATTTTTATTGCGCGGCCTAACACTTTGCATGCTATTAATGATGATGAAGTGGAAGTGAAGATTGTTAAACCGGCTAATCCTTGGGGTGATAATGGAGCTGAGGGTCAAATTACCAAGATTTTGGATCACGGGGTCAAAAAACTAGTGGGTGAGTTTATGCCTTACAGTGAGATTCAGGCTCGTAAAACTGGTCTACTTGGTTATGTTCATAGTTATGAAAAAAAATTAGCTAATAACCCTGTTTTTATTAAAAATACTGGTATTAGTCCGCAAATGGGAGATATGGTACAGGTGGAAATCATCTCTTATCCTAGTGATGAATTTCCCCGCAGTATGTTGGGAATTGCCTTGAAAACTCTTGGTAATAAAGATAATCCCGGCGTCGATGAAATGACCATTGTTTATCAAAATGAGGTAAAAGATGAGTTCCCTAATGAAGTTTTACAGGAAGCTCAAAACATTCCCGATCAGCTACAACCAGTAGATTGGCAAGGACGGCGCGACAATACCAAACAGCAAGTGGTTACGATTGATGGGGATGATTCTAAGGACTTTGACGATGCGGTCACTGTTTGGAAATTAGAAAATGGCAATTTCCATTTGGGTGTTCATATTGCTGATGTTAGCCATTATGTCAAAGTAGGCAGCTGGTTGGATCGCGAAGCATATGAGCGGGGCACGAGTACTTATTTAGTTGATCGTGTCATTCCGATGCTGCCTTTTCGTCTATCCAACGGTATTTGTTCCCTAAACCCTCAAGAAGACCGCTGTACTTTAAGTTGTGACATGGAAATTAGCTCTACTGGACAAATTTTGCATCATGAAATTTATCCTAGTGTTATTCGATCCCAGGCCCGCTTAACTTATAATAATGTGAACAAGATTTTAGATGGGGATCCATTATTGCGGCAGGAATATCATAATCTGGTACCGATGCTGGAAGAAATGGCACAACTACACGAAATATTATTTAAAATGCGTCATCAACGAGGAGCCATTGATTTTGAAGAAACTGAAGCTCAAATTATTGTAGATGAAAATGGCAAACCAATTGATATTAAATTGCGGGAACGCGGAACTGCTGAAAAAATGATTGAATCTTTTATGTTGGCAGCCAATGAAACTGTGGCCGAGCATTATAATAAAATGCACGTTCCCTTTTTATATCGGGTTCATGAACAACCAGACCCAGATAAAGTAAAAAACTTTTTTGAAATGGCAAGTTCTTTTGGACTTTCTGTTGCTGGTAATGCACAAGACGTTTCTCCAAAAATGTTTCAAGCAGTGCTAGAAAAAGTGGCAGATACCCCGCAAGAAGCGGTAATTACTACAATGTTATTACGCAGCTTGCAACAAGCGAAGTACTCACCTGATCCGCTCGGACATTTTGGTTTAGCGGCCACCTACTATACTCATTTTACTTCTCCTATTCGGCGTTATCCTGATTTGATGGTGCACAGAATGATTCATAGCTACGCCCAGGAAGGGACCGCGTTACCAATTCAGGAAAAATGGAACGAACGCTTGCCTGAAGTTGCAGTTCATACTTCTGCTTGCGAGCGAAAGTCGATTGATGTCGAAAGAGCTGTCGATGACTTGAAGAAAGCCGAATATATGACAGACAAAGTTGGTCAGGAATTTGATGGGGTTATTAATTCAGTCACCAGTTTTGGCATGTTTGTTTCTTTAGAAAATACCGTTGAAGGCTTAATTCATATTTCTAATATGTTAGATGATTATTATGAATTTCACGAACAGGAATTATCCTTGGTGGGAAAAAGAACCCATAAGACCTATACAATGGGTGAGGCCATTAGAGTTCGTTTGATTCGGGCTGATGCCCAGCAGCGCCAAGTCGACTTTGAACTGGTTTTGAAACCAGAGGAACAAAAACGTGCCGATGAAGAAAAGAAACGGCGCTTAGCTGCTAAGCCTCAAGGAAGATCCAGACATCGTTTTAACAATAAAAATAATTCTGCTAAAACCAAAAATAACAACTCTAGAAAAAATAAATATGAGCGTAAGTTGTAATTATGATTAAGAAGGTGATTTGATTTGAAAAAACATCCCCAAAAAGCAGCCAATGTTATGGCGACTAATAAAAAAGCCCGTCACAACTATAATATTTTAGAAACTTATGAGGCAGGAATCGTTTTAACCGGGACAGAAATCAAGTCAATTCGTGCTGGACGTATGAACATAAAAGATGGTTTTGCTCAAATCCATAATGGAGAATTATTACTGTCTAATGTGCATATCAGTCCTTATGATCAAGGCAATCAATTTAATCATGACCCTTTACGCAATCGAAAATTACTTTTGCATAAAAGAGAAATTAATAAAATAGCTGGTCAAATTCAAAAAAAAGGTGTTACCGTTGTGCCTTTAAAAGTCTACTTGAAACACGGTTTTGCTAAAGTTTTGCTGGGGGTTGCCGAAGGTAAAAAACTATATGATAAACGTGAGACTTTAAAACGCCGGGATCAAGAACGGGAAATACGGCGGCATTTAAAAAATGTCTTACGTTGATTTAATACTATAACTAAAAGTGAGGAAGGATATGTCAGCTGCGGTTACTTCTGGTTATCTGCTTAGAAAATTATGTAATTTATTAGAGCAGCCTCAAGGGGCTAATTTAACTATTAAAGAATTAACTGCTTGTTGTGCGGTCAGCCGTAGTACTATTTATCGACATTTTCCGGCTGGTTTGCAAGATCTTTGTTTGGCAATCTTAAAAGAAGAAGCTAATAAGCTGTTGCAATACGAATGTAATAGCTGGCAGGGTGTAATTGAGGTTAGTGTTAATTACATTGCTCAACACCGCTGGCGTTTTATTAATCTTTATAAATTAGTTATTCTTGAACAAACTCCGAGTTTTTGGTTAAAAATTTTTAAAAAGTTTTTGTTGTCTTATATTACCCAGCAACTGCAAGCTGATCAATTACTGGATTTTGTTCAGAAACGGCCTTATGAATTAGATTTTCTGGCGGCGGGTATATTATTTCAGCTTTTAGTTTGGTTAGATGGTCAATTGAAAACTAAACCCGAAGTAGTTATTCAACAATTGCTGAGCGGAGTTCAGTTATTTTTATTTCACTTTTATCAAAATCAATGTGATTAAATATTCTCAAAATGAGACATATTTATTAAAATGTAGCTTTATCTTCACAGGCAATGTTGTTATCATGAAAGCGTCAGCAATTCTGCTGGCGACAAATTTTTAAATCAGTAAACGATCGTAAAAAAGGCCATCCGGCCTTTTTGTGATTTATGTTATTTAATTATAGACAAAGGATGGATTTATGCTTAGACGTGCCAACGCCCAAGATGCGCAAGTAGTATTAGAACTTTTACAACAAATTTTTACAGATATGGAATTAGAAATAATGCAAAAATATCCTCAGCAAATTCATAATTTACTAGAGGAAACTTTTCGTGAACCAAAGGTTTATCAAAATACAATTGTAATCGAAAAAAAGCAGCAGGTAGTGGGAGTCTTGATCGGTTATCCAGCGGCTTTAGAAAAAGAAATTAATAGTTATTATCAAAAGTTAGCTCCTAAATATGGTTTACCACGTAATTTAGAGCTGTTTGCAGAAGAAAGCTGGCCTGATGAATGGTATTTAGATTCTATCGCCGTTGCCCCGGCTTATCAGGGACAGGGGTTAGCTACTAAATTAATTGCAGCACTTCCGCAATTTTTTGATGTTTCTTTGGTGGGTCTAAATGTTGATTTTCAAAATCAACGGGCTTTACGCTTATATCAACACTTAGGTTTTCGAATTGTGGGAACGACAAAAATTGGTTCTCATCAGTATCATCATATGCAAAAAAGTATCTTTCCCAATGATTAATGCTGAAGAAGCTGATTAAAATTAGTTTTTGTCAGAGGGAAAATTAATATTTCTTTTCAATTGCACTCTTAATTGCCTCCCTTTTAAACGTTCTAAGGAACGTTTATTTTTTGTATTACGACTAGTCTGATTTAAAACAGCTGCTAGTAAAATTCCAACTTTATATTCTGCATTATCATTAATATTTAAAAGATATCCTTCATGTCCATTTTTAAAGTAAATGTTATCAACAGTCATAATTACTTGATGATGAAAATCATGAACCACATAATTATTTTCGATTAGGTTACCAGTAATTAACCAATGCACTGTAGGAGCGAGCATAAGTTGATGACGGGAATTGTTGAGGTGATACACTTTGGTGATTAAATTGGACCCAATTTTAATTTGATAATTAGGCCAGCTGCTATGAGATATTTGTTCAATACTTCCAATAACATCTTGACTAACGCCTAGTAAATTATAACTGGTTTTCCAATGGGGCGGAATCCGAATTAAGTAGTACAGAGGTTCTTGTTTAACGTTGGTAATTTGAATAATGCCGGCAATATTAGCAGCATTAAATTGCATATAAAAGATCATTATTTGATACCACTCTTTCTGCATCCGTTCAACTTAAGGTTTGAACAAAAGCTTATTAACATCAAAGTTATTGGGATAGTCTTGTTTTGCAGAGTTAATTAGTAATGTTTAATAAGTTTACTACGTATGATTCATAATAAGAAGTGCGCGTTCAACAAAATATTTTTAAACATGGTTATTAAAAATACTCTAGAATTTTAGCTAGAAGCAGCTTTTGTTAAAAAAGAGACTCCTGGCTAGTAATTGTAAATTAGAGCTCGGTATACTTTGGTTGATAACAAGCAAGCTGTGAGTAAAAGTGAGGTTGATTAATTTACAATGAGTTGTTGCAGGAGCTCTTGTCGTTTTATACAATAAAACTAGAAATTGATTTTTGAGAACTAAACTGTCTTTTGAATTCTGGGCCTCTAACTGGTAGAATAGATACCACTGGTGGTTACGATTTCATAATAGAGGTGATGTTTTTTAAAAAAAGTAACATTTGTCAAAATATAGTGGCCGCACCAAGAAATTTGCTGGTTGTTTTTAGTTTCAAATATCTTTGAAATTAGTCTAGAAGTTAGCTCTTGAACTCAGAAATTGGTTGAGAAATGACTGTAATGACAGTAACAAGAAAAGATATTAGCAGCTTAAAATAGTTACTTGAATAAAGTAAGTTTCTTTTAGTGGCAGTTATTAAATTTTGGCATGTGGAAAACTTCTTTTGACGTTATACTAAAATTTTACCATAAGCAGGGTGATTATTGAGTTGAAACAACTAATAAAAAATGACTGGCAGGATGTTTTAGGGGCCGAATTTGATAAAGAGTATTATCGACAACTGCATCAATTTTTGAAGCGGGAATATCAAACTCAGACCATTTATCCTGATATGTATCATATTTTCCAAGCCTTTGAGTGGACCTCATTTCAAGCAACTAAGGTGGTCATCTTAGGGCAGGATCCTTATCATGAACCACATCAAGCTCATGGCTTAAGTTTTTCCGTTTTGCCTGGCAATAAGGTACCACCTTCCTTACAAAATATTTATAAGGAATTGCAAGCAGATGTCGGCTGTACTCCCGTTAATCATGGTTATTTAAAACATTGGGCTGATCAAGGAGTCTTATTATTAAATTCTGTGTTAACAGTGCGCCGTGGGAAGGCTTTTTCTCATCAAGGCAAAGGTTGGGAAAAATTGACTGATCAGGCTATTAGCAAACTTTCTGAAAAAGGTCATGTAGTCTTTATTTTATGGGGAAAAGCAGCCAAATCGAAGTCAAGTTTAATTGATACCCGGCAAAATACTATAATTAGTTCAACTCATCCCAGCCCGTTTTCCGCAAATTATGGTTTTTTTGGTTCGCATCCTTTTTCCCGGGCTAATCAAGCATTGACCCAGTATGGAGAAACGCCAATAGATTGGCAATTACCGGCACAACCAGAAACAGAAAATTAGGAGGCAATATGATGGAATTGTTTGAATCGTTAAAGCAAAAGATTAAGGGAAAAAATTTACGAATTGTATTTCCAGAAGCAACTGATGAACGGATTTTAAAAGCGGCTGTGCGCTTGCAGCAAGAAAATCTGGTCGAACCAGTTTTTTTGGGTGCTGCTGAAGAAATTCAAAAAGCAGCACTTGCTGCTGGAGTTACTACTTCCCAGATTAAAATTTTAGATCCTAATAATTATTCTGATTTTGAACAAATGGTGGATGCCTTTGTAGAAAGACGTCACGGCAAGAATACTAAAGAACAAGCACAAAAGATGCTCCGTGATCCTAATTATTTCGGTACTATGCTTGTCTTTTTGGGACAAGTTGACGGAATGGTTTCTGGAGCGGTTCATCCTACTGGAGATACGGTACGTCCGGCTTTACAAATTATTAAAGTTAAGCCGGGGTTAACGCGGACTAGTGGGGCTTTTATTATGCAAAAAGATGATCAGCGTTATTTATTTGCAGATTGTGCCATCAATATAAATCCTAATAGTCAAGAATTGGCCGAAATTGCAGTTACTTCCGCCAAAACGGCTCAGTTATTTGATATTGATCCCAAAGTGGCCCTATTAAGTTTTTCGACTAAAGGTTCTGCTAAAAGCGATGAGGTTACCAAAGTAGCAGAAGCTGCAAAATTGGCTCAACAGATGGATCCTGATTTGGCCTTGGATGGAGAATTACAATTTGATGCTGCTTTTGTGCCGAAAGTAGCTCAACAAAAAGCACCTAATTCTGCGGTTGCTGGTCAGGCTACAGTATTTGTTTTCCCAGAATTGCAATCGGGAAATATTGGTTATAAGATTGCCCAGCGTTTTGGTGGTTTTGAAGCAATTGGCCCAGTTTTGCAGGGATTAAACAAGCCGGTTTCAGATTTATCACGCGGTTGCAATGAAGAGGATGTTTATAAATTATCCTTAATTACTGCAGCCCAAGCACTCTAATATGACAATGCACCTGGTAACTACCAATTATCAAGCAACCATCGCTTATGGGTATCAATTAGGCCAATTATTACAGCCCCAAGATCTGATCTTATTAGATGGTGATTTGGGAGCTGGTAAAACAACGCTAACTCAAGGTATTGCCCAAGGGCTAGGAATTAAACGACCGATTAAAAGCCCCACCTTTACTTTAATTCGCGAATATCAGTCGGGGAGAATTCCTTTATATCATATGGATATGTATCGTTTAGAAAATTCTTCAGCTGATGAATTAGGATTAAGTGAATACTTTAATGGGGATGGAGCTGTAGTCATTGAATGGTCCCAATTTATTAAGGATTTAGTACCTACAAGTTATTTGCGGATCGTTCTTAAGCAACAACAGCCGACTAGTCGTGAATTAACTTTTCAGGCCTTGGGCTGTCGTTATCAACAATTGCTGCAGCAGTTCCAACAAGCAATTGCTGATAAGTAATTATAACCATATTAAAAAGATGACTAATGAATTAATTTGGTCATCTTTTTAATTGGCTCTTCGCCAAACTGAAGGGCAGTTTTAATTAGAATTTCGGCACAGGCAATGGTATCATCAAGAGCGTGATGATGGTGGTTTAATGGGATTTTGAGAAGCTGAGCAACGGTATTGAGCTTATGGTTAGGCATTTGCGGATATAATTTTCGTGAGGTTCGCACTGTATCAATAGCTGGATAAGTTGGCGCCGGTAAATTAAACATAGCTAAAGTTTCCCGGAGAACCCGGGTATCAAACGGAGCATTGTGCGCAGCGATCAAATTGTCTTGTGTAAAAAGGGATTGAATATGAGGCCAAACCTGATCAAAGGTAGGGGCCGATTGGACATCCGCTGGTTGAATATGGTGAATAGCGATGTTGCGATAATTAAAATTTTGTAAAGGATTAATTAATGTATAAAATGTATCTGTGATTTGGTTATTTTCGATTAAGGCTAAAGCTAATGAGCAAGCGCTAGAGCTTTTTCCATTAGCAGTTTCAAAATCCATGGCAACAAAATTCATAATTTACTTCCTTTTTTGTAACTATCTGGTCTTTCATTATATACTATAAGTATTGCCAAGGAGAAGTTTTAATTTCTAATACTGTTAAGAGGTTAATTTAAATGACAAATGATTTACTGACGTTACCAATTAAAATTAAGACTAATGAACCTTTAAGTCGGTATACGTATACTAAAACAGGTGGGCCAGCCGATTATCTAGCGTTTCCTACTACTCGCCAAGAATTAAAAGATCTATTAGTAAGGGCTCGAAAACAAAAAATGCCCGTAACTACTTTGGGCAATTCCAGCAATTTAATTATTAAAGATGGCGGTATCCGGGGTTTGGTCATTATGTTGCCGGAGTTCAATAAAATTGAAGTCAAAAAACAGCAAATTACCGCAGAAGCGGGGGCGGCCATTATTGCAGTTACTAAGGCAGCCAGTAAGGCTAGTCTCACTGGCTTGGAATTTGCAGCCGGAATTCCTGGCAGTGTTGGTGGAGCTATTTTTATGAATGCAGGGGCTTATGGAGGAGAAATCGCTAATGTAGTCAGCAGTATTGATGAAATTTTGCCCGATGGCCGCGAAGTACAAATTAGCGGGTCAGACTTGCATTTTGGTTATCGTCATAGTATTGTCCAGGAAAATCATGGTATCGTAGTAGCAGCCACTTTTAATTTAGAGGTAGGTCAGCAGCCACAAATTCAAGATAAAATGGATGAATTAAATGCTTTAAGGCGTTCAAAACAGCCTTTAGAATATCCATCTTGCGGTAGTGTCTTTAAACGGCCACAAGGCCATTTTACGGGTCCCTTAATTATTAAAGCCGGATTACAAGGCAAAAGTATCGGTGGGGCTCAAGTATCCAACAAACATGCAGGGTTCATTATTAACACCGGCAATGCCACTGCCACGGATTATTTACAACTAATTCAGTTAATTCAAAAAACAGTCAAGGAAAAATTTGCGGTACAATTAGAAACTGAAGTCCGCATTATTGGGGAAGATTAGAAATTAAGGATGATCCTATGCAAAATTTTATCAGTAACTTATTTACGCTCAATACTTTAACCAATATTATTGATGTTTTATTTGTTTGGTTTTTGATTTATAAACTATTGATGCTTATTCGCGGTACAAAAGCTATTCAGTTATTAAAGGGTTTATTAATTATTATTATTATAAAATTGATTAGCTGGTTTTTAAATCTTCACACGGTGGCTTATTTAACTGATCAAGTTTTTAATTGGGCTGTAATTGTAATTATCATTATTTTTGCTCCGGAAATTCGCCGTGGATTAGAGAAATTGGGCCGCATTCCCATCTTTTTGCCTGTTAAAAATGAACAAAAAGATATTGCAGATAACTTAATTCAAGCTTTGGATAAATCCATTCAGTATATGTCAAAAAGACGGATTGGGGCGTTAATTACAATCCAGATGGATACCGGCTTAGAAGAATATGTGGAAACTGGCATTAAGCTCAATGCCGATGTTACGGGTGAATTATTAATCAATATTTTTATTCCCAATACTCCGTTACATGATGGAGCGGTAATCGTTAATAAGAACAAAGTCGAAGTAGCAGCGGCCTATTTACCTTTGTCTGAAAGCAATGCTATTCCTAAGAAGCTAGGTACCCGACATCGAGCAGCTGTAGGTATTAGCGAAGTGACTGATGCTTTGACGGTTGTAGTTTCTGAAGAAACCGGCAGTGTTATGATTACTCACAAAAATCACATGCTGCAAGATTTAAGTCGTGAGGATTATCTCAATTACTTGCGAGCCCAATTAGAACCGCGGGAAGAAAAAACTAAATCCTTTTTGAGTAGTCTTTTAACCGGGCATAAAGGAGAAAATACTAAATGAATAAATGGCGTCAGTTTACTAATTCTAAATATTTTTATATGCTCTTATCTTTGGCTTTAGCAATCTGGATTTATGTTAGTGTTTCTGCTCCCAGTATTGGCAGCACCCGTAATGCTACTAACTCTAATAATGTGGCTGTAGCTGAAAAAACAGCCACAGTTAATATGAGCTTACAAGTAGATGTGGATTCTAATAGTTTTTTTGTCACTGGATATCCGAAACAAGTAGCAGTTAAAATCCAGGGACCTGCGGCTTTAGTCACAGCTACCAAAAATACGCAAAATTTTACTACTTACATTGATTTACGGCAATTAGGAATTGGCAAGCATCGAGTTCGTGTTCGTCAAAATGGTTTAAATCGTGAGTTAAAGTATAGTATTAAACCGGAATATGTAGATATTGATATTGAACCGCGCATGGAAAAAACTTTCCCTATTCAAACAGCCTATAATAGTGCCGGAGTAGCTGAAGGCTATCAGGTGGGGGAAATCTCTGTTCGTCCACAAGTAGTACAAGTTGTCGGAGCCCGCTCGGAAGTGCAGAAAGTAAGTCAAATTGTCGCACGTGCTAATTTGCCGAAGGATTCCACGACTGATTTTAATCGTGAAGTACTGTTACAAGCCTTAGACAGTCAAGGTCATACCTTATCAGTTCTCTTGTCTCCGCAAACTGCTAATGTTAAAATTCCGATTTCTTTGCCGAAAAAAAGAGTTCCCGTTAAATTTACCCAAACCGGCTCTAGTGACAAGACCTATAGTTTTTCGTCCGAGATATCGGCGGTCACAATTTTTGCTCGTAAGTCTGTCTTAGATAAGATTAATGAACTGGAAATTCCAATTGATGTTAATAAGTTAGATAAGAAGAATTATGAAATAATAACCCTTAATCAGGTGAAATCTGATATCATAGACTCAAGCCCGCGCACTATTAAAGTATATATTCACCGCGGAGATGACTCTGAATCGAATACTACTAATAGTGGTGAAATTAATGGAAGCAATCAATGAATTAATAAATAAGCAAGTAAGAGGTAAAAATAAAGATGGTTAAATATTTTGGTACTGATGGAGTTCGCGGAGTTGCTAATAAAGAACTCTCTCCGGAACTGGCTTTTAAATTAGGTCGTTGCGGAGGTTACGTTTTATCAGAACAAAAAGATAAAGATGATGACAGACCAACAGTTTTAGTTGCTCGCGATACAAGAAAATCTGGGCAAATGTTGGAAATGGCCTTAATTTCAGGACTATTATCAGTTGGAATTGAGGTTTTGGACTTAGGTGTTATTACTACTCCGGCCGTAGCCTATTTGGTTAAAGTCCAAGATGCGGATGCGGGAATAATGATTTCTGCTTCCCATAATCCGGCCAGTGACAATGGGATTAAATTTTTTGGACCTGACGGTTATAAATTGAAAGATTCTACGGAAGAGGAAATCGAACATTTCTTAGACCAAGAAGTTGATAGCTTGCCACGTCCGGCAGCGGAAGGACTGGGAACGTTAGAAAGTTATAAAGAAGGTTCGCTCAAATATTTAGAATTTTTACGACAGAGTATTTCTGAAGATCTATCAGGAATTAAAGTAGTTTTAGATGGTGCTAATGGTTCTACCAGTGATTTATTGACAAAATTGTATGCTGACTTAAATGTAGATTTTACCACTATAGCCACTAATCCGGATGGTACGAATATTAATGACGGTGTTGGTTCTACTCATCCGGAAAAACTGGCTCGAGAAGTTGTTGCCCAAAATGCTCAGGCAGGACTGGCTTTTGACGGTGATGGTGATCGTTGTATCGCGGTTGATGAAAAAGGCAATATTGTTGATGGCGATAAAATTATGTATATTTTGGGAAGCTATTTTAAAGATCACGGCCGTTTAAAAAAAGATACCGTCGTGACCACGGTGATGAGTAATTTAGGATTATATAAAGCTTTGGCGGCTAACGGAATGAAGTCAGTGCAAACCGCTGTAGGCGATCGTCATGTGGCAGCAGAAATTGTGAAAAATGGTTATAACTTGGGCGGTGAACAGTCCGGACATATCATTATATTTGATGTTCATAATACTGGCGATGGTATGTTGACCGGAATCCAATTGTTAAATGTTATTAAACAAACTGGTAAAAGTTTGTCTGAATTAGCCGCACCGGTAAAAACTTATCCGCAAAAATTAGTTAATATTAAGGTTGCTGATAAGAGAAATTGGCGTAACTATCCTGCTATTCAGGCTGAAATTGATACAGTCGAAAAAGAAATGAATGGTGACGGTCGTGTCTTAGTTCGGCCGAGTGGAACGGAACCTTTACTAAGAATTATGGTTGAGGCCGCTACTGAAGAGCAGGCTAATCAATACACGCAGCAAATTGCCCGTGTAGTTCAAAATGAAATGGGATTTTAAGAATAATTAGATAAAATAAAAAGCTTATCGTGTTTTTTGAAGATAAGCTTTTTTCTTTTTGAAAAAATATTTTTCTTAATCAAAGAGTTACCATGAAAAATAATAACTGGAAAATTTTGGTTAATGTTCATTTTGATGAATAAAAAGGATATATTTTAGTGGTTGAAAAACTGTACTATGAGGTTATTTATAATATTTAACCTATATTATAAAATTCATCCTGATTATAAACCAATTAATGTAAAATCTAAATTTTAATTATGTTCTTCCAGACTTGTTGGTTCGTCTTTTTGGGCTTGGACGTCTTTACTAGGCTTTGAATTTTTATCGTGATTAGTAATAGCCTGTGCTAAAAGTGCCGTCTGACCGTAATTACTATTGTCATTGTTAGGCACAACCACAATATTAGCTGGTGAAGCAGCTAATTTACTATAAGCATTAATTGATTGATTCTGAAAATATTTTTCATCCGCATGGGTTAAACCTGCTTGAACGGTATCAATCCGATAACGCTCCGCATCAGCCTTAGTCCGGGTTGCTTCTGCCTGCGCTTTAGCAGTTGCAATTAAAGCGTTATTTTTGGCTTCATTGGTAAGGCGAATCGATTCAGCTTCACCTTCGGCTTTAGCAATAGTAGCAATCCGTTGCCGATCGGCGGTTAACTGTTTGTCCATTGCCCGTTGAATTTCTTCTGAAGGCAGTAATTCATCAATATTGATCCGATCAACATTAATACCATATGTATTGGTTAAATCGCCAATTGCTACAGATAAATCAGCATTAATTTTAGCCGTGGAGCCTAAGGCATCATTTAATTCCATGCGGCCAATAATATCGCGTAAATGTCCTCTGACTAGCTGGGCCATTGATTCTACGGAATCAGTATTATTATATTCATATTTAACAGCATCTGTAACATGGTAATTAAGGGTAATGGAAGTAGAAACTTCAGCATTATCCTTAGTAATAATCGAATAGTGCGGCAGTTCAATTGGTTGCATAGCTAAACTGACTGTCCGAATATGCTGGACAAGGGGAATATAAAAATGCAGACCTGATTCAACACTACGTTGATATTTACCAAATAGTTCTACTAATCCTTGACAGTTTTGGGGTACTATTTTAATTCCTAAGGGCATTGTCTAACCTCACTTTTTAATTGCTCTAATGGTAAGTATATTACCGGTAACGCCAATCACTAAATAGGCCGTCGAATTCAGAATGGGTGCATTATTTTCAGTTAAATAACGGTAAAAAATCCCGTTAACTTTAAGTAAACCACTTTCTGGAAAAATTTGCGCTGGACTTACTATTTGATTGAGTACTAGCTGATTTTCAATAGACGGAATCTCATTATTTTGTAGAGCTTGTCGAACACTTTGAATAATAAGTTGATCAATACTAATATTTTGCGCTTGGGCGGCACTCTTTAATTGTTGATAGAGTTCACTAGGAAAGCGAATAGTTGCTAAAATCGTTTTCATTTTTACTGGACTCCTTTTATAAATTTAATAATATCATACTAGTATTATTAAGAATACAGTAAATTTATAATTAAGGAACGATTACTTGAAAAGGCTTGATAAAAAGAGAAGAAAAATAGGCATACCAATTATAGATATTTATTGACAATTATATCCTATATTGCTAAGATACCAATTGTTGAGTGATGTTATATTCAACTAATTAGGACTATACCAATTTTAGGAGAGAAATTTATGTGTGGAGTTATAGGCGTGGTTGGCAACAATAATGCCACGGAAATACTGTTATCAGGATTAAAAAGACTAGAATATCGAGGCTATGATTCTGCAGGAATATATGTTAATGACCAACATGGGAATGACCATTTAATTAAACGTGTAGGAAAAATCGTTAATTTGCAACAAGCAATCACTAATGAGGATAGCGGAATAACCGGGATTGGTCATACTCGCTGGGCCACTCACGGTAAACCTAGTCAAAGTAATGCGCATCCGCATTTTTCTCAAGATCGGCGTTTTTATTTAGTGCATAACGGAGTAATTAATAATTTTGCAGAGCTGAAAGCTAAATATTTAACAGGAGTAGAATTTCAAAGTGATACTGATTCTGAAGTAGTAGTTCAACTGGTTGATTATTTTGCGGTAACAGATCAAGTTGATGCTTTAACAGCTTTTCGCAAAACTTTGCAGTTATTGGAAGGCTCCTATGCTTTTGCCTTAATGGATCGTCAAGAACCGGATAAGATTTTTATTGCTAAAAATAAGAGCCCTTTATTAATAGGTCTAGCAGCCGGTTATAATTTGATTTGTTCGGATGCTTTGGCCTTTTTGGATCAAACTGATACCTTTTTAGAGATTCATGACGGCGAAATGGGAATAATTACTAAGGATAATGTGCAACTAACAACTTTAGATAATCAGCCGGTCCAAAGACAGCCTTATCAAGTGCAAATGGATGCTAATGATCTTTCTAAGGGAACTTACGACAGTTATATGCTCAAAGAAATTGATGAACAACCAGCTGTCTTACGGCGAATTAGTGAGTACTATTATTCTTCAGAGCAAGATAAGCTGGCTCCACAGTTGTTAGACGATTTACAAAAGGCAGACCGCTTATATATTGTAGCCGCAGGTACCAGTTATCATGCCGGTTTAGTGGCGCGACAATTATTTGAAGAATTAGCAGATATTCCTGTGGAAGTTCAATTAGCCAGTGAATTTGGTTATCATATGCCGAAACTTTCTGCACATCCGTTTTTTATTTTCTTAAGTCAAAGTGGAGAAACTGCTGATAGTCGGCAGGTGTTAGATCAAGTGCGGCACTTAAATTATCCTACGTTAACAATTACTAATGTTATCAATTCTACTCTGGCAAGAGAAGCTGAATACAGTCTGCCTTTATGTGCGGGCCCAGAGGTTGCTGTTGCTTCTACTAAAGCTTATATTGCCCAAATTGCTGTTCAGGCGATTCTGGCTCAAAAATTAGGTTTACGAAAGAAAATTGCAGCAGCCAGCGAGTTAGATGTCGCTCAGCAATTGGGTCTTGCGGCTAATGCCATTCAAACTATTGTTGATCAAAAAGATTATTTGGAACAATTAAGTCATGATTATTTTGCTCAGCAAAACGCGGCTTTCTTTATTGGCCGAGGGAACGGTTATGCTGTTGCCATTGAGGCAGCTTTAAAATTAAAAGAAGTTTCATATGTGCATGCTGAAGGTTTTGCTGCAGGAGAATTAAAACATGGAACAATTGCTTTAATTGAAGAACAAACACCAGTTGTTGCCTTTATTTTAGAACAAAGTACGGCGGCACATACGAGAAGTAATGTCAAAGAAGTTTTAAGTCGGGGTGCACATACTTTAATTATCAGTAAACAAAGTTTGGCTCAAGAAGGAGATCAATTAGTTGTAGCTGATTTAGATGAACGCTTGATGCCTTTGGTTGCGATAGTTCCTGCCCAGTTATTTGCATATTATACAGCGGTTGAACGTGGAAACGACGTTGACCAGCCGCGAAATTTAGCCAAAAGTGTGACAGTAGAATAGTTTATTAATTAATGGAGACCGATTTTTAGGTGAGACTTGGTTTTGCTAACAGTGAAAAAGTAGTTTTTATAATCTAGAATTCTTGCAGTTGTACTAATATTGTTTTTATAAAAATAAGACTTTTGAAATTGAAGCCAAGTGAGCTTTTTATAATTCTTTTCCTAAGATGATGAAATTGTTTTTTAGTAGTTAGACCTGAAATTTCCCAATATCATGTGTCTTATGACTGATCTAAAAGGAGAAAGATCATGAATAATTTTGTCAATTTTTAGAGAAAAAAGTTGTACTGGTAGCTAATAAATTGGGACAGCAAAGACATATGGCTGCTATCAGGAAAGGGATTATTTCTACTTTACCTTTAACAATTGTAGGTTCTTTTTTTACAATCTTATCAAATATGCCCATTCCGGCTGTGGCTCATTTTTTAGCCCCTTATCAATAAATATTAGATATACCTTTTCGTTTTACTGTTGGTATTTTGTCGTTTTATGCCACTTTTGGGATAGCCTCTTCACTGGCGCGGTATGATAAATTAGATCCGTTGACCATTGGAATTATTTTTAACCGATAGCTGTGACCATTTTTATGGATGCTATTATTTTAGATAAATATTTACAAATTTTTGAAAAATTAGATCAAAGTAAAAAATTTAGTTTATTTATTAAAAAATTACCGCATAATCGACATTTGTCCGCAAAGATAGAATAAAGAAAGATCAATCTTTAATTCTATCTTTTTTGGTGGAAGCTTACTTTTAGTATTAAAATTACTCTTAGTAAAGAATTTAATGAGGTTAGTATAAATGAAAAAAAGTTTCCAGTGGCTGGCCCTGCTGCTCATTGTGTTAATTATCGGTGGACTTTTCCTCAGTTCTTCCATGAGTTATCAGCAACAAACTTTGATTCCCTTTTTGAAACATTATTTAGCTGGCCAACCCGGATATGACACTTTAAGTAATATCAAATTTATCTATGCGGGCAAAGAAGAATCCATTGCTGCTGTTGGCTATTTTAAGTTAGTAGAATTTTTTATCCGTAAATTGGCCCATTTTAGTATTTTTGGTTTATTAGGCATTGTAACTTTTTGGTTTTTAAAAGATGAAATGCACAATCGGTTTCTCGCACCTTGGGTGGCTTGGTTTACAGTTACCGGCTGGGCCAGTTTTGATGAATTTCATGAAATGCTGACTTTTGGACGAACACCATTGGTGGAAGATGTGATGTTAGATAGTGCCGGAGCTTGTTGTGGAATAATTATAACAGTCTTGATCTTACTGGTTTATCAAAAATTAAGTAAAAAAGATTGAAGCAAAAGCAATATTCTGGTATGATAATATACGGTTTTATGTTTTTTACACTAAACAGAGAAAGAAGGAGTTAGCGGATGTCAGGACATTCTAAGTGGCATAATATCCAAGGACGTAAAAATGCCCAAGACGCAAAGCGAGGCAAAATTTTTCAAAAACTTTCCCGCGAGATTTATATGGCAGCAAAGAGTGGTGATCCTGACCCAGCGAATAACGCAGCTCTTCGTTTGGTGATGGATAAAGCACGTGCTGCCAATATGCCTAAAGACAATATTAAACGTGCGATTGACAAAGCTTCCGGTGCTGGCGGGGCTAATTATGAAGAAATAACTTATGAAGGTTATGCACCTGGTGGAGTAGCAGTTTTAGTTAATGCTTTAACTGATAATAAGAATCGAACAGCTACTTCTGTGCGGGTAGCTATTACCCGTAATGGCGGCAGCATGGGTTCTGCTGGATCAGTTTCTTATTTGTTTGATCGTAAAGGTTATATTGTGATTGACCGTTCCACAACAGATGCCGATGAAGATCAAATGTTAGAAGATTTAATGGAAGCAGGCGCAGATGATTTACGGACTTCTGATGACGCTTATGAAATTTATACTGATCCTAAAGAGTTTTCAGCTGTTCGAGATGCCTTAGAAGCTAAGGGCTATCAATTAGCCAATGCTTCTTTAACAATGATTCCGAAAAATACAGTACCTGTTCCAGAAGATAAAAAAGAACAATTTGAACATATGATTGATCAATTAGAAGATGACGATGATGTTTCTGAAGTTTATACAGCGGCAGCTGAGGAAGACGAATAGAAGCAATTAAAAAGATCCCGAAAAATTCGGGATCTTTTTTTGTTTTCTGGGTATTTTAATAGTGAAAAGGAGGTGAGAATATGCAACCAGAAATTTATACGCAAAAAATTTTACAATTTGCCTGTCAAAGAGAAGTTTCTGATATTTTCTTTTTGCCGCATTTACAACAGGTAATGATTAAAATGCGAGAAATAGATGGAATTCATGATTATCAAATTTTAGATAAAAATTTTGCCGCTGGAGTTATAAATTATCTGAAATTTACTTCAGATATGGATATTAGTGAGCATCGTCGGCCCCAAGTGGGGGCCCGTAAATTTAGTTTTCAAAAACAACAAATTAACTTACGTTTGTCTTCTTTAGGCGATTATGCTAATCAGGAATCTTTAGTAATTCGTTTGATTTATCCCTTGCGCAATTTAGTTACAAATGATCTAAAAGAGCAACAATGGCAGGATATCATGAATCAAAGAGGATTAATTTTATTTAGCGGGCCGACCGGTTCTGGCAAAACGACCTCCATGTATCAGTTAACTAAAAAATATAGTAATAATAAAATTGTATTGGCCATTGAAGATCCTGTAGAAATTATCGAACCGCAATTTCTTCAGGTCCAAGTTAATGAACGTGCTCAAATGAGTTATGCTAATCTTATTAAAACTTCTTTGCGTCATCGTCCCGATATCTTGATTTTGGGGGAGATAAGAGATGAGCAAACCAGCCAAATGGCAATCCGAGCCGCTTTAAGCGGTCACTTAGTTATCTCCACAGTTCATGCGCGCAATAAATTTGCTGTAATTGGTCGCATGATGGAGTTAGGTGTGAGTCAGCGGGAATTATACTCCGTTTTAAATTGTGTAGTCTATCAACGATTAATATTACAGACTACTGGAGCTATTAAACCTTATCGTGATGTTTTGCTGGCGGAGAATTTGAATCAGGCAATTACAATTCCTCAAAATAATTATACTGACTGGCAAAGAATGTTGCAGCGCGATTATGAAAAAGGGCTTCTGGATGAAAATACCTATCACCAATACCAGGCTGGATAAATTAAATCCGAAACGGCAAGCAATTTTTTTAGCAACTTTAGCAAAATTACTTAGTAATGGATTTTCTATTGAAACTTCTTTAGAATCCATGCGCCTGATTTTACCACAAGAAAATAAATTACTATTGAGAATAATTCAACGTTTAAATATTGGAGAGAATTTAGCGGCAGCCTTATTTGATACAGGACTTACTAAAACTATCTTAAGTCAAATTATGATTGCCGAAATCCATGGTAATCTCATTAAATGTTTACGAGAAAATGCGGCTACTTTACTCATAAGACAAAAGAATTTGCAAAAAATCCTGAATTTATTAGCTTATCCGTGTTTTTTATTAATTAGTTTAGGCCTTTTATTGCTGTTTTTACGAATAGAAATGGCCCAGCAACTGCCTCATTTAGCTTTACCAAGCTATTACTGGTTATGTTTACGGATTTTAGCAATAATTATCTTTTTAGCATTATTAGGTACAATTATTTATTTGCGACACACTTCCGAGATTAATCGGGCTTTAAAACAAATGCAAATTCCTTTCCTGGGGAGGATTTATCGTAATTATTTTCATTACTTAATTTTATCTGCTATTGCTACTTTTTTAAAAAGCGGTTTGTCGTTAAACGAAATTCTGGCAACCAGTAAACAACTTACTGTGGGGTCTATTCAACAGCAACTGGCACAAGAGATAGAAGCACAAATTTTGGCAGGCCAACCATTGTCACTGATCATTCAAACTAATCCTTTTTTACCTCCAGAAATAGATATTGCCTTGAATTTAGGACATAGTAATCAACAAATTGCCCTAGAATTACAAACTATTGCCGAAATAAAATATCAGAATTTACAACAACAACTGCAGAAATTGATTAATCAAATTCAACCAGTACTTTTCTTAATTGTTGCCGGTTTAATTTTAGGAACTTATTTAAGCATTCTATTGCCGATTTATTCGATGATGAAAGGGATGTAGAAATGGCTCAAAAGAAACATTCAGCATTTACATTAATTGAAATGGTCATTGTACTGTTCATTATTTCGTTATTATTATTAATTATTATTCCCAATGTTAATCAGCAAAAAAAATCAGCGGAAAATAAAACTAATCATGCTTTTAGAACCACTCTCCAGACCCAAGTTGATATGTATGAAGGACAGCATCCCACATGGGAAATTTTAAGAAAAGAACATTATTTATCTGATGCTCAAGCTAAAAAGGCAATAGATGACGGTTATGAAATTGAAGCAGGCAATGTCGTTGCTCCGCATAAATAAGCTTTGCCCCGCCTTTACCTTGATCGAAAGCCTCATTTCCTTAACCATAGTTTGCATTGTGCTATTACTACCTACGATAAATTATCATCAACAATTAGAATTGCAACAGGAAAAATTGGCATTATTAGCGTTTCAAAGTAATTGGCATAATTGGCTTAATGATTCTTTTTTATACCATGAAGTTCGGATTATTAGTGTTAATCAGCAAACTCACTGTTTAAAATTCATTGATCCCAATGATCCGCCACGTTCTTATGAGCAACATTTGCCCCGTCAGCTGGATTGCCGACTTTCCAGAAATTTTATTCGCATTAAAAGTGGTGAAGTAACACCGCAAACCATTATTTTTGTTTCTGCAGCTACTAATCAAGAATATCGTTTTAAAGTGCAGATGCAATGGGGAGAATTAATTGAAGAAAAAACATAGAGCAGTTTTATTATTAGATGATATGTTGGCTTTTTTTCTAGTTTTACAGGCAGTCATGATCATTCCTTTATGTATTATTCCAACTCAACAAAACCTAAGTACTGTCCAGCAACAAACTTTTTTCAAATTAGCCTGCTGGCAAAAACTTCAGCATCCTAATATTCAAGAACTTACCTTAAAAAATCAGCACTATACTTTTCAAGATCGAGGAGCAAAACTTGAAGTTTATCAGCAAAAGAAACGTTTGGAATACGATCGTCTTCAAAAAACATTCCGCTTTTTTACTGAGTGAAATCTTAGTCTCATTACTAATTTTGATTTTAATTCTATCGATGATCGATTTTTTGTTGACCTCTTATCATAATAATAGAGAACGTCTTTTTTATAACGAAAGTAATTGGGAAATTGCAATGCTGCGCTTAGAGCAGATGACTGCTGGAGCCAAATTGCTCCAAGCAGATGATAAGAGGGTATTATTTGAAACGGCTGGTACTTATAAATTTCCTCATAAAAAATATCAATTACAAATTTATCATCATATGCTCCGAATAACCGGTGAACACGAGGGCCATGTACCGCTGCTGCTCAATCAACGCCAATTGAGTTTTAATGTTAGAAAGCCGGTTTTAAAGATTACTGCCATTGATCGTTGGCAGAGAAAGTGGGAGTTTTATCTTGAGTTTCAATAGAACACATCTGGGCTTTGCCACTATTTGGGCCGTTTTATTGTTGAATATTGAATGTTTGGTCATTTTGACTTATCTGAATTTTTATCAGCAGGAATTACAAAATTACCGTCAATTAGAGCAAATCTATACCCAAAAGATTATATCCATTGATAAATAAAATTATTTCCGCTAACATATAAAGGCAGAATTGTTATTTTGGGAGATGGATCTATGGCGCAAACACAAATTGATAAAATTTTTGCTTTTCTTGATCAAACGACTGAAAAATTGCGGAAATTTTTGAATGTTCCTTATCGTGATGCCTTATCAGAAAATATATTTAATATAATAGAACAAAAAACCCATATAGAAGATGGTTATCCTACTGCCGCTCAGGCTCAGGAGTTGGATAAATTATATCAGAATTTTGAGTTGCGTGATTATCCTCTATGGGATGTTAAACGTGCAATTGAGTTAACGATTATTAAGGCACAAAAAGTTGATAACTTAGATGTGAACTTATTAATGACGCCGGATATTATTGGGACTTTAAGTGCTTTAGTCATTGCGGAAATATTTCGTCATTATCCTCAGCCGCAATTGGAAACAATGGATGCGGCTATTGGTACTGGCAATTTGTTAATTGAAGCCAATCGAGAATTGCAAAAAAGTACTCATTTGCGCCTGGCTATGCACGGAATCGATAACGATTACCATTCTTTAGAAATTGCTTCTGCTTTAGGAGAAGTTTTACAAAATAAGATTGATCTTTATCATCAAGATGCAGTAGCCCATTGGCTCCATAGTGGGTATGATCTGATCTTATCTGATTTACCCGTCGGCTATTACCCCTTAGATGAAAATGCTAACAATTTTCAAACAAAAGCAGCGACCGGACATTCTTATGCACATCATCTTCTCATGGAACAAGCAATGCAGAATGTACATCCAGCCGGAATAGGTCTTTTTATTGTTCCTTCACAGATTTTTGAAACCAAACAAGCGCAAAATTTGGTACACTGGATGGTAACTGCAGTTTATTTACAGGCTGTTTTGAGTTTGCCGCAGTCTTTATTTGCTAGTCCGCAAGCAGCTAAGTCTTTATTAGTACTGCAACGCCATGGAGCTGGAGCCCAACAAATTAAGGAAGTATTAATGGGACAAATTCCGGATTTGAAAGATACCAGTGCTATAATTAAATTCAAGGACCAATTACAAGATTGGACTAAAAAAACATTTGTATGGGAGAAATGATATGCAACGAAAGATTTTAGTAGTAAATTCTGGTAGTTCAACTTTAAAATTTAAGTTGTTTGCGTTACCAAAAGAAGAAGTAATTGTTAAAGGTTTGGTGGACCGTTTAGGACTAGATCATTCAGTTTTTGAAATTACTTATCAAGGAAAAAAGCATTCCCAAGAAATACCTATTCAAAACCATGTTGAAGCAGTCAAGATTCTGATTCAACAATTACAGGATTTAAAAGTAATCGCTGATGTTCAGGAAATTTCTGGGGTTGGTCATCGAGTAGTTTCCGGAGGACCTTATTTTGATAATTCCGTTTTATTAGACGAAAAAAGTTTAAAGGAATTATCCCGGATTGATGAATATGCCCCTTTGCATAATCCAGCAGAACGTAAGGGAATTGAAGCTTTTGCCCAGATGTTGCCTAATGTACCGCAAGTGGCTGTATTCGATACTACTTTCCATAAAAAACTTCCCCTAATGAATCAAGTATATTCCATTCCACGAGAATATGATGAAAAATTTGGAGCTCATCGTTATGGTGCCCACGGTACTAGCCATGACTATGTTTCACATAAAGCGGCTGAATTTTTGCAGAAGCCTTATGATAAATTACGGATGGTTAGTATGCATATGGGTAGCGGGGTTTCAGTTACAGCGATTAAAGACGGACATTCTTTTGATACTTCTATGGGCTTTACCCCTGTAGCCGGTGTAACTATGAGCTCCAGAGCAGGGGATATTGATATTTCTTTAGTATCATTTTTAATGGAAAAATTACAAATTACAGATATTCATGAAATGCTGGATATTTTAAATAATGATTCCGGTCTTAAGGGGTTATCAGGTGTTTCACCAGATATGCGGGATTTAATTGCTGTTAAAGATACTAATCCCAATGCGCAACTGGCGATTGATGTCTTTATTAATCGAATTGTGAAATATGTAGGAGCTTATATCGCGGAAATGCATGGCATTGATGTAATGATTTTTACTGCAGGTATGGGTGAAAATAATCCTGCAATTAGACAAGCTATTATGGATAACTTTGGCTTTTTAGGAATGAAAGTGGATCAAGATACCAACGAAAATGGTAAAGGAATAAGAAAAATTTCTGCTGCTGATTCTAAAATTGCAGCTTTAGTAGTTCCTACTGATGAAGAATTAATGATCGTTCACGAATTTGAAAGACTAGTAAAATAGTTAACCGTTTAAAGAAGGTCTGATTGATGTTAGTATCAATCAGACCTTTTTAGTATAAGAATAATTACTTGCAATTTGTTAGGCTTTATTCTATACTAATATCTACTTAATAAGGGGATGTTATGGATTCGACATATATAGTTGAGCACTGATTGCATCTCGTAGGTTACGTCTACGTAAAAACGTTACAGTTAAATTATAACTGCAAAAAATAATAACAATTCTTACGCTTTAGCTGCTTAAAAACAGTTATTAGTGTGATCCTTTTAGCTTTGCTCAAGGGTTAAATTGGGTCTTAAAAAATTGAGCTACGTTTAATTGCGCCACCTGAACAATTAAAAAGAGATCAACAGGATAGTTATTAAGGTGAGCCTGGTTGTACGGCGTTCTTAATAATGAAATTTAAATAGTGCAGCTATGGATGTAGATATTGGTGTGGCAGTATGTATGGACAGGAGTTCGATTCTCCTCATCTCCATTAATTAGTTGATTTAAAGCGTTGAGCTACGTTAGTGCTCAGCGCTTTTTCTTTGCCTACGGCTAGCCAAATCAGTGCTTAATTTAATTAATGGTTTTTTAAATTTTTAAATTATTTATTGTAAACGTAGTTAAAAACTTTATAATATGTATCACAGGGGGCGTTAGATGAAATTCATGGATACATATTAACTTGACTAACTTAATTATCTTGTTATATAAGCAATTAGTTGTGGATCTTTGTAGATACGAAAAATGAAGGCAATAAGATATTAAACAATATTTATATACAAATGAAAAGGATTTCAGATTTTATTCTGTTCAAAGATTTAAAAAACAAGACAAGAAATACTAGTTATTTAGCTTTAATTTTTACTAATTAAAATTCTAAGCAAGGCAGACCGAAAGTGATTTTTTGGATAGTGCAGGCAGCAACTAAGTTTTTGTTCAAAAAATATTTGAATAACATTAAGTAAAAGAAGTGGTTAAATATGAACGAAGAGAAGATGAAAGAATGATTTCTATAAATAATCTTACAACTGTTATTGAAGATAAGAAAATTTTAAATAATATAAATTTAAAATGGAGTAGCAATCAAAAAGTAGGCATTATTGGCCTCAATGGTGCGGGCAAAACAAGTGTTTTTAAAAGTATATTACAACTGGGATTTTTCCAAAATAATTCTATAAGTTATCCGGCTAATTTAAACATAAAAGATGATATCGGATATTTAAGCGAAAACAGGGGACTGTTTACAAAAGAAACTGTTGCAAAGAATTTATCTTATTTTGCTTTGCTTAATCTTTTAGATGCTCCAACAGCAGCAGAAAGAATCAAATTTTGGCTATCTTTTTTTAAAATTAATGAATTGTCTGATAAAAAGATATTTGAGTTATCAAAGGGGAATCAACAAAAGGTACAATTTATAGCAAGTATTATTGGTTTACCTAAGTATATGATCTTGGATGAGCCGTTTAGTGGGATTGATCCTTTAAATGCCGATTTATTTATTCAGGCAATTAATTATTTATATGAAAATAACACAACCGTAATGTATTCAAGTCACCAGATGAATTATGTTGAAGAAATTGCCAATATGATTTATGTGATCAAAGATGGTCAAATAGTTGAAAGTGGGACACTGAATGATATTAAAAATCGGTATAGAACGATTTCGGTAATGAACAGTAAAGAATTAGAGGCGTTAAAGAATAAATTAGCTAAGAACTCACTACAATTTTTTGCTGATAATAATAGTTTTACTGTTCAAAATTCTCATAAATTAATTAGTGATTTTAAAGATTATAAAATCGGTCAACCAAGTCTTGAACAAATATTTAAATTGATAAATGGGGAAGCAAACATTGAAAAGACAATCTAAATTTCTAGCATATACTAATATTTCTATTAGAACTTTAATGACGAAATCCTCTTTACTCCTTGGTCTATTTTTTATGATAGTGTTTGGAATCGGAATTGGAGTTTATTTTCATATTAAGGGTTTTGATATTAATAATTTTTTTAGTTCATCAATTTCAAATATACAAATAAGTAAAATGAATTTAATCAAAATAATGTGTATCATAATTATTTTTGTTTTATTTAATACAATTTCAGGAATCATGCAGGATATTGTTATAGATAAAGATTCAAATGTAATCAAACAAATAGTTCCTCTTATTCATGAAAAAGATTATATTTTGGCCAAATTAATTTCTGCAGGTACATTAGCTTTAATTTCCATACTAAATTTATTTTTGTGCTTTTTGACCGTTATATTAACGTTGGATTGCTTAAATGTTCACCGTGGCAAATTCTTTATCTATTTACAAAAAATTATCACTATGTTGGATATTAAAGAGGTGTTAATGTTTGTTTTATTATTGGTAGCTCAGTTTATTACTTTGGTGTTATTTACAATGTTACTTGCGGGACGGATCAATAATGTTCAAGAATCTTCTACAAATGTATTATTAATTTTATCGCCGTTATTAATTTCCTTTTTTATTTTAATTCTACCTATTAGCGTAAAGAATTTAACATTAATAAGCTCTATATTAATGTTCTTTCCGCTTTTATCAGTTTTATTCGGTGCCGTCAATTATACACTGATAGGATTAAGCGCAGGCAACTTAATATGTTTATTAGTTAGCGTATTTTATATTATTGTTTTGTATTTTATAAATATCAAAATATATAAATTTTATTTATCTTCAGAAAAAAAGTTTTCCTTGAAAGAAGTTATTAAACTAATTATTGAAAGAAATTAGAAAACAAATTTTTTCATAAAAGAGATCAATTTAGTAACTAAGCTATACAAGCACTTAAATAATATTGATGGAAAGGTTTTTCAATAGTTATTCTAAACTACCTTGATGCAAGTTTTAATTTTATGAATAATTTTTTAAAATCTCAGTATCATTTATTGTAAACGAATTTAAAAACCTTATAATATATGTTATAAGGAGGTGTATTAATATGAAGTTGCAGAAAAAATTTATAATCGGTTTAGCTAGTTCAGCTATCTTGTTAGGATTAGCTCTGCCTGTAACTAATGTGCAGGCGAGTGATTCGAACTCTGATTTTAATGTGGAAGAGGCTCATTATCAACTGATTGATAATTCTTTTGTCAATGATTTGGTTAATAGCTTTTCTACGGAAGCATATTTAGATATTCCCAGTATTAAAGATTCCATGTCAACAGATATTGATGCTTCAAAATTAAGTGATATTTTTAACATTAGTTTTTCTGATAATTCCGGTATGCTAAATGCCACTGCTAAAAGTGATTTTGCCAAGTTGTTTCAAAATAATGGGGTAGATATCCCGATTAATGATGCTCAAATTTCTAAAGTAATGAATTATCCAGTTCAAGTAAAACTTTTTAATAATAGAGGCCAATTTAATAATCAAGCTTTACAAGCACTTAAATTACAAGGTGAGCCGGTAATGGAACAGATAACGGTTTTTAATCCCGATAGTGGGCGCCAGATATTTTCTAAAACAATTAAATTGGTGCCAACATCTAATATTACACAGGTTAACCTGGCAAGCGATACCTATGGTTTTGTTAAAGCTGATGCCAACGTGAATTTTTATAATTCACCACAATCTGTAGCAATTGACTATAAAGATAATAATGATCAATATATTAATAATGATCATTTTCAAATAATCTTGGGGCCAATTTATGATAATAGTACAGGTACGCCACTATCAACAGGCTTTAAAGCTGATAAGATTTATAAACAAGCAATTAACATTTATTTAAAGGGTGATTGGGCACAAAAAGTTCAGCAGGTTAATCTGAATAATAAAGAACTGCCTATTAAAACTGATAATAATAATCAACGTTATGTCAGCTTTTTACGTACTTTAAATACTACAACTAATTATGATACGCCTCTCGATGGTATTGTTACGATCAAGGATGCAGGCCAAAAGGGCTATGTTCCATTGTATAATAGTCAAGGGGAGATAGTGGCTGATAATAATGTTCTACGTACTGGAACCAGATGGAAAACTGATTTGAAATGCTACATTCCTGAAGGAGAAGGACAAGCATATTATAGAGTTGGCAAAGATGCCTATGTTCTTGTTAGTCAGGTAACGTATGAGCCTAAGCTGACTCATCATTTAGGAGTTGTCAAAGTTTTCAAACAAAATGGTGCCCAAATTTATAATTGGGACTCAAGTCAAAATAAATTCGTCGCTAATCCGAAGCGGATCTTATCTAATTCGACAGCTTGGAAATATGATCAATCAATGTTTCTGGGAGAACAGTATTATAGAATTTCTACCAACGAATGGGTTCCCGCTGACAGTATAACAGTTATAAAATAATGATCTTACAGTTTAGCGTCTTACTGAATAACAGTAAGGCGTTTTTATTATGGGAACATTAATGTAGTAGATAGTAATGTTGAATTTAAAAAGATTATCATAATTATTATGAAATAATGTTTATATTTAGTTGAATTAATCAAAAGAAGATTGTTTCTTTGAGTAAAATTTATGATATTATAAACACTAGGTAGAGTATTAATTGTGGGGGAGAATTACAATGAAGTTAAAAAAGTATTTATTAAGTCTCTTAGCGCTAATTTGGGGGGCAATTATTTTTGGGGGAACGTTTCAGGTCGTTCAGGCCCAGCCAATAATTGTTAGTCACCAAGAAAATCCGGGAATACCTGTAGTTGATCAAACACCTAAAACCGCTGTTCCCATTTTAGTTGATTCTTCAGCGCTGCAACCTCCCGTACCTGCAGCTCCGACTGCAGAGAATAATAATGGCGGAAAAACTGTAACAACAACTACTATTATTTTTCCCCAAATAGATTTAGAGATTTATACTGCTGATTTTTCAGCGACTGATTTAACTCAGACTGCGCAGAAGTATTTAGGTGTACCTTATGTTTGGGGAGGGACTACTCCTAGAGGTTTTGACTGCTCAGGTTTGGTCCAGTATGTTGCTCGTGAAAACGGCGTGATTTTACCAAGAACGTCACAACAACAAAGTACTTGCGGTACTTATATTCCTCTATCACAAATTCAACCCGGCGATTTGTTGTTTTGGGGTGGAGTCGGCACCGCCGAACATGTTGCGCTATATTTAGGTAACGGTCAGTATATTCATGCTCCTCAACCCGGACAAAATGTTAAGATAGGTCGTTTAGACTGGTTTACGCCTTCCTTTGGCAGACGTTTAAATAATTAGTTATAAGGATTAGAAGTTGCATTTACAAATAATTATCAGTATTTTTTTATTTTTTATTGGCGGTGGACAAATTATTTACGCTTTGAATAAATTTAAAAATTGTATTCAAGAAAACAATGTGAACATCAAGCAATTAATGCGTTTGTTGGCTTGGAGTAATCTAGTTAGTGGCATTTTTCTCTTGATTTTTGGGCTTGTGATTTTAACGCGCTAAATAATAAATTGTCTGCTAGACAAATTAGGGCTGGGACAAAAATGTCCAAGCCCTTTTGTTACGTTAATTATTAAAATGTGATTAATAAGCAGTTGCGGGAAATAAATCAAATTCTAAGTTATTAAAATTAAAAGTAGCCAAGTCACTAAGATGTACATAATGGGTGACACTTGGAATAAGCATTAGATTAATCTCTGGAGCAACCACATTATCGGGAATAACTGAAACAATAGGTTTATGATTAGCGTAGGCGTAACCGTATTCAAAAGCCATACCGGAATCAGGCTTTTGCGGAAGAAACATTCCGCAGACAATATCAGCTCGATCAATACCTAATAAATCGTTGCGAAAAGTACCTACTTGCCACTCTGGATCTTTCATTTTTTCCGGATGCTTAGTGACATCAATATTTTGATATTGGTGATCCAAAGGGCGAAAAGTATTATCCCAATCGACGGTTGGATTTTGACTTAAAGCATCTTGACCTTTTTTCATAAATTCGGTTTCTGCAGGAGAAAACCAGGAACAAGCAAAGTAAAGAATATTTTTAACAGTCATAATAATTCTCCAATATTTTTAACTATTATTATAACTATAGATCCATTTTGGCGCAATAATACCCGGTAAAAAGGGTAGATTTTAAATTTTAAACTATTCATGTTACAGTTAAGCAAGATAAAGATCACAGGAGTTTGAAAATTATGAAATACAAATTAATTGCGAGCGATTTAGATGAAACCTTATTGAACGATGACAAGCATGTAGGTTTAAAGACCTTACAGGCTATTGCGGCTGCCCGCCAATTAGGTGTGCACTTTGTTCCGGTTACAGGACGGGGCTTTACCTTGATTCGGCGAACGCTAACGGAACTGAATGTAAAAGATGCTGCTCAAGAATATGTTATTTCTTTTAACGGAGCAGCGATTACGGAAAATAAAGATGAGCGGATTTTAACTAAAAAGTTAATGGACTTTCAAACTATTAATATCCTATTCCAAATTGGTGTTAAAAATCAAGCCGTTATGCATATTTACACGTTAACGGATATCTATGTTTATAATATGGATAAGGATGAAAAAGAATACTTAGATAAAATGGGGTTTAGCTATTGTGATTTTAGTCAACCTTCAATTATGTTTTTAAAAGATCAACCATTAATTAAAATCTTATATAAAGATAAAGAACGGGCTAACTTAGACGATCTATATTCACAAATTCCGGCTTCAATTTTGGAAAAAACCGCTGTAACTTATTCTTCTAATCGCTATATGGAATTTAATCAGGCTGGTGTTAATAAGGGGCAAGGGCTATTAAAATTGAGTCAATTTTTAAATATTAAACCGGCAGAAATCATTGCCATTGGCGACAGTGCTAATGACCTGAGTATGATTCGGATGTCGGGATTAGGTGTAGCCGTCCAAAATGCCGCAACGGAAATCAAAGATAACGCTAATTATGTAACTTCTAATGATTATAATCATAATGCGGTAGCAGAAGTTATTAAAAAATTTATTTTAATCAACAATTAAAAAGATGGGAAGGATCAACAATGAAATTATTGATGGTAGAAGATAATCGGTCAGTTTCAGAAATGATGTCAATGTTCTTTCAAAAAGAACAGTGGGAAGCAGCCTTTGCTTATGATGGCGATGAAGCCCTGGAGATGTTTAATCAACAAGTGCAGGACTGGGATATTGTGACTTTGGATTTGAATTTGCCCGGTAAAGATGGAATGGAAGTAGCTAAGGAAATCCGGGAAAAATCCAAAACAGTTCCAATTATTATGTTAACTGCGCGAGATTCTGAAAGTGATCAAGTATTGGGTTTGGAATATGCTGATGAATATGTCACCAAGCCTTTTAGTCCGATTACTTTAATTGCCCGAATTAAAGCCTTGTATCGCCGCTCGGGATTAAAAGAAGAAACTGCAGCACCCAAACAGCCGGCGGAAACGAAAAAATTTGACATTAATACCCCTAATTTCCAATTAAGTTCGGCTACGCGGGAGGCTTATTTATTAGATAAGGAAATCCCCGATTTAACTCCGAAAGAGTTCGATTTACTCAAGGCGCTTTCTAGTAAGCCGAAACAAGTATTTACCAGAGAACAATTATTACAGCAAGTTTGGGGCTATGATTATTTTGGTGATGAACGGACAGTAGATGCGCATATTAAGAAATTACGGCATAAGATTGAACAGGTAGGTCCGCAAATTATTCAGACCGTTTGGGGTGTTGGCTATAAATTTGATGATTCGGATGTGCAGACTAAATGAAACTTATCTATCAATATATGCTGGGTTTTTTAGTAATTGTTATTACTTGTTTAAGTGTCATTGCGTTGGCAATTTATCATTATAGTGAAAATCAGGCCTATCAACAAACCTGGACGCAGTTGGAAGGTTATTCTGATAATTTGCAAACAATGGCATTAAAGATTAACCCACAGACAGGTAATATTCAAAACATCACTCCAGAAACTTTTGCTTCTCTGCAGCGAGTCATGGCTAATAACAAGGTAATGTTTGTGATGTTTGATAAACGCGGCCATGAACTATATCCATCGGTAACAAATGAGCCTTCTTTTGATAAACATACTTGGAAAATACTGCAGTCCGGTACGGTTATTCGGGAACGAAATAGTCATCTTAATCAGCAAGCGCCGCTTTTTCGCAAGCATCAAATGACTTATATTATTAAACCCTGGTTTGATAAAGACGATAAGTTGGTAGCAGTTTTATGGGTAGGGGCTGAAGTATCTGCGATTGAAACTAATATGAATGCGATCAAAAATAATTTGATTTTGGCTTTTTTAGTTTCAATAATTATTGCCGTTATTATGAGTTGGTTTTTGGCCAATTGGCAGGTGAAACGCATTGACCGCTTGCGGCGGGCGACTAAACAAGTGGCGGCCGGTGATTTTGCCGTACAGATTGAGCAAAAAGGACACGATGAAATTGATGATTTGGCTTCCGATTTTAATGAAATGGCTACTTCCTTGCAAAAATCTAATCAGGAAATTGAACGACAAGAGCAAAGACGTAAAGAATTTATGGCTGACGCCGCCCACGAAATGCGGACGCCTTTGACAACCATTAATGGTTTATTGGAAGGTCTGGCTTATGATGCAATTCCTAAAGAATCCAGGTCTAAGAGTATTCAATTGATGCGAAATGAAACCAAACGTTTAATTCGTTTAGTTAACGAAAATTTGGATTATGAAAAAATCCGTACCAATCAAATTCCTTTAAATCAGCGAGTTTTTGCGCTGAAGGCGCCGTTAGAGAATATTGTTTCACAATTGACTAAAAAAGCGGCTGCTGTTCATGACCAATTAGTATTAGATGTTAGTGAAACAACTACAGTTTATGCGGATTATGATCGGTTTATTCAAATTATTTTTAATATTACACAAAATGCTATTCAATTTACCAAAGATGGCACGATTACCATTAAAGCTGCACATGATGATCAAGTGTCCGGCACGCAGATTAGTATCGCTGATAATGGTATTGGTATGAGTCAAGATCAAGTACAAAACATTTGGGAAAGATATTATAAAGCCGATCCTTCGCGAAAAAGTACCAAATATGGTGAATCAGGTCTCGGGCTGGCTATTGTCCATCAATTAATGCAGCAGCATCATGGTCAAATTAGTGTTCAAAGTAAACTTAATGTCGGGACTACTTTTACCTTGCTTTTTTATGATAAAAAAGTCATTCAGCAGCACAAAACTACTCATTAAAAACAGATGATTAGTATTTACTTACGGAATTAGACTAGGGTTTTTTGTTTCTGGTGTTATTAGTGTTAGAACTCAATTGCGGAATTTCATAGAGAGGACTATCGTTATTTTGTAATTCGGGAGCATCAGTCTTATAAAGATTTGTAGTTGATTTATTACCATTGCGCGAGAAAAGACTAGTTGAATGTTCGCCTAAGTTATTACGGATTTTTAATAATTGATGATATTGATTTTGATAATTATAATTTTTAGGATTAACTGGAATAAAATTTTGTGGGGTGTAAAAACGTAAGAGATTAGTTTTGTTGATATTATCGGATAATTCTAATTCTTGAACCTTTTCTTGGGCGATTTTTTGGAGTCGTTTTTGGAGTAGTGGATCAGGATTAGTTAAAAATTCGCCGTTACTGTTTTGATAAATTTTTAATTGATCATTGTTACCGTTAATGACAGTATATTTAGGAGTAATAAAGTTACGATTGCGAAAGACCACATTTTGATCGTGTTGTGGTGATAATAAATCAGTACCCATAAAAATATAATCTTTAGTGTCCACACCTAATAAATGCATTAAAGTAGGTAAAACATCAATCTCGCCCCCGTATTGTTTCTGTAATCCGCCTTTTAAACCAGGCATATGAATCATAAACGGCACGCGTTGCAGTTGTAAATGATCAAATGTAGTCCAAGTTTCGGGATCACGATTTAATAAAGGAGCTAAAGCTGTTTCATCGCCTTCATTAAGGCCGAAATGATCGCCATATAAAATAATTATGGAATTGTCATAAAGACCACTGGCTTTTAAATAATCGAAAAATTCGTGAACAGCTTCATCTAAATAATGCGCAGTGGCAAAATAATTATTGACCATAGTATTATTCGTATCCGGTTTTTCAAAACCTTCGGTATCATCGTCAGCCAGCTCATAAGGATTATGATTCGTAACCGTTAAGAATTTAGCATAAAAAGGTTGCTGTAATTGTTCCAAATATTTGACACTTTCCGAAAATAAAAGTTTATCTTTGCTGCCCCAATAGGTATTACTATCAGCAGTTTGCTGGTAATACTTTTGGTCAAAAAAGTAGTGATAGCCCATATTTTTATAAACAGTGTCCCGACTCCAAAAAGATCCAATATTCCCATGAAAAACGGCACTAGTATAACCTTGTTGCTGATCTAAGATAGCTGGTGCGGCTTGGAAGGTGTTGTTGGTGCCTAAGCTGGTAAAAAAGGATCCTTCAGGCAAACCAAAAAGACTGGTTTCCAGCATAGTTTCAGCATCGCTGGTTTTACCCTGACCAACTTCATGGAAGAAGTTGGCAAAAGACAGCGTATTATTATCGTGATAAAGGCTGTTCAAAAAGGGTGTCACTTCTTGATCTTTCACTTTACTGTCAATTAAAAATTGTTGAAAACTCTCTAAATGAATGATAATTACATTTTTTCCTTTAGCCACACCTTGATATTGAGGATTTGGAGCTGCATAATGCTGATTGACAAACTGTAAAACAGGATCCATGCTGGTACCTTGGGCACCTGAGCGCAAAGAATTATTCTGTGCAGTTTTTAAACCGTCATAGGTCAAAAAAGAATTTAAACCCAGGTATTTCACGATATAAGTCCGGTCAAAAGTTCTTACTAATAATTGTGGCCGACTTAATTCTGCTAAAAAGAGATTAAAAATAATTCCTAAAATAGCCATGCTGGTTACTGTAAAAGCTTGAAGATGGCTGTAGGAATGCTGATCGATTTTGATTTTTTTACTTAATAGCAAAATTATAATAATGACAATATCAATAAAATAAACCCAATCATGGCCTTGAGCCATTGCTACAGCGCTACTGCCTAAACCTTTCGAAACTTTACCGACACTCATAATAGTGTTAAAACTAATAAAATCGTTAAATTCACGGTAATATAAAATATTACTATAAAGTAAAATGGTTTCTAACAAATAAATTACTGCCGCTGACCAATAAGTAAAGGAAGGTTTTTTAAAATATAAAGAAAGACTTAGAAGTAAGAGTGTGGAAGCCCATGGGTTAATGATTAATAAAAAATGCTGCAATAAGTCCATGGCACCCATATTGAAATCCCAATAATAAGCAATTACTGTTTTAATCCAAATAAAAAGAACTAGTAATAAAATCCAGCCCCAACGCCGGTTTAATAACTTTGTTAATTTTGTCATCATGATAAATAATTTTCTCTCCAGATAAAATATCTGCTAATATAAATTTAATTCTACCATTATCTGAGGCAAGATAGCCACTAGAGGTTTTTGAATGATTTTTTTAAATCCCATTTATCAGCAAATTTATGCCCTATATTCTACCAGAATTAATCATTTTCCACTAATTAGGTTATTTTTTTATAGTTTAGATAAAACTATTTTTTATTTCCTAATATTTTGTTTATTACGTTTTGGATATTTGCGAATCCGCCGCTCTAAAACTAATTGGTCTCATGAACTGCTTCTTAGCGGCTTTGTAATTTATCTGCTGCTGTTATTTTTTTTAACGGTATTTCGTCATGGTTATTTTCCCTGGGAGTTTCGCTTTTATTGGCACCGGTCGTTGACAGAAATCAATTGGCATCCCTTTGTTCAAACTTTAAAACTAACCTTGGGAAAGTCTATTCTAGATTTTCTTTATAATTTTTGGGGTAATATTGCTTGGTTTATACCGTGGGGAATTTTCTTTCCTTTAGTAAAAAAGCCGACTCCCGGTTTAGGCAAAACTATCTTGTCCGGAATGCTGTTATCTTTAGTGATTGAGAGCCTGCAATTTGTTTTATTTACCGGAATTAGTGATATTGATGATGTGATTTTTAATACCATCGGTGCCTTCGTGGGCTATCTCTTATTAAAATTATTTCAAATTTTCTGAAAAAAGGTTTGTTAATGAAAGGATGGCTTCTGGAAATTTCGGAAATAAGACTAACAATTTATAAAAGGGTAGGATAAAATAAAATGGTGGAATTAATATCTGAGGAGGCAACTATGGCACACATTAAATTTGATGCATCAAAACTGGGAAAGTTTGTTCATGAAAATGAATTGCAAGAAATGCAGCCGCTGGTTACGGCAGCGGATCAAGAACTCCGGCAAGGAACTGGTGCTGGTCGCGATTTTCGCGGATTTATTGATTTACCAGTTGCATATGATAAAAAGGAATTTACCCGCATTAAAAAAGCGGCTCAAACAATTCAAGCTAATTCAGAAGTTTTTATCGGAATTGGTATTGGCGGCTCTTATCTCGGAGCTCGAGCTGCAATTGATTTTTTAAGCAGCAGTTTTTATAACATTCATAATGAGCGTTCGGTACCGGAAATTTATTTTTGCGGTAATTCTATCAGTCCTAATTATTTGGCTGATCTATTGGAAGTTATTGGGGAGCGTGATTTCAGTATTAATGTTATTTCCAAATCAGGAACAACTACTGAGCCTTCTATTGCTTTTCGAGTTTTAAAGGCTAAATTGATTGCCAAATATGGTGAACAACAAGCCAAAGAGCGAATTTTTGCTACAACTGATCGAGCTCAAGGAGCTTTAAAGACAGAAGCTGATGCGGAAGGTTACGAAGAATTTGTTGTTCCCGATGATATTGGCGGTCGTTTTTCAGTTTTGTCTGCGGTCGGTTTATTACCCATTGCTGTTGCCGGAATTAATATTGATCAATTAATGCAAGGGGCCGCCGATGCACGCAGTGCTTATAGTAAAGCTGACTTGGAACAAAATGAGGCTTATCAATATGCAGCTTTACGCAACATTTTATATCGCAAAGGTTATACGACAGAGTTATTAGAGAATTATGAGCCTAATTTGCAGTACTTTGGTGAATGGTGGAAGCAGTTAATGGGCGAGTCTGAAGGAAAAGATCAAAAGGGTATTTTCCCGGCTTCTGCTAATTTTTCCACGGATTTACACTCTTTGGGCCAATATATTCAAGAAGGTCGCCGGAATCTGTTAGAAACGGTGATTATGATTGATCATCCTCGTCATGACCTGCAAATTCCTACAGCGGCTGATAATTTAGATGGTTTACAGTATTTAGAAGGCAAATCTTTAGATTATGTCAATAAGCGGGCTTATGAAGGAGTCGTATTGGCCCATACTGATGGGGGTGTTCCTGTAATGACAGTACGTATTCCGCAACAAGACGCTTATTCTTTGGGATATTTAATTTACTTTTTTGAAATTGCGGTTGCTATTTCCGGCTATCTGAATGGAATCAATCCTTTTAATCAACCCGGTGTTGAAGCCTATAAAAAGAATATGTTTGCCTTATTAGGACGTCCAGGCTATGAAGAATTAGGTCAAGAATTGAACAAAAGATTATAAAATTTAGATTAAAATAAAAAATGAAGCTGGATAATTGTTTCAGCTTCATTTTTATTTTCGCTCTTTAATAATGTAAATAGGCCGCTTTTTAACTTCAAGAAAAATTTTTCCAATATAGTTGCCGATAATACCTAAAAAGAACAGCTGCATCCCGCCCAAAAATAAAATAATGGAAATGGTCGACGACCAGCCTTTAGTAGGATTGCCATAGATTAAAGACCGCACTACAATAAAAATTAAACCGGCAAAAGCAATAAACATAACCAGTAATCCTAACCAAACAGCGATGATCAAAGGAACTGTGGAAAAATCCGTGATTCCTTCAATCGAGTATTTAAATAAACTCCAGAAATTCCAACTAGTCTGACCGGCCACCCGTTCCACATTTTTATAAGGTAAATATTTAGTTTTAAAACCTACCCAAGAAAAAATACCCTTGGAAAATCGGTTGTATTCGCTCATTTCTAAAATAGCATTAACCATATCACGCCGCATCAACCGAAAATCACGCGCGCCCGGGACGATTTGAGTGTCGGAAATTCGGTTAATAATTTTATAGAATAGGTTAGAAAAAAATGAGCGTAATTTAGGTTCACCGCTCCGATCCGTGCGGGCAGTACCAATACAGTCATAATCGGTGGTTTCTAAAAGATGTATCATTTCGACAAGCATTTGGGGTGGATCTTGTAAATCGGCATCCATAATCGTGACTAAATCACCATCGACATTTTTTAAGCCCGCGTAGATTCCGGCTTCTTTACCGAATTGTCGCGAAAAAGAAAGAAAATGATTATCAACTTCTGTGCGCTGATTGAGTTGACGTAATTTTTTAAGAGTTTGATCATTGGAACCATCATTAATAAATAAGATGGAGGGTTGATAGTTAGGCAGTTGGGCAAAAGTCTTCTGAATTGCTTGATAAAAAAGTTCAACCGTTTCTTCCTCATTATGACAGGGTACAATAATACTTACTTTTTGACTCATTATGTCCTAACCTCTTTATTTGATAAAATAATCATAACCTTATTTATTATAAATTACTAGTTCCTAAATACAGAAGAAAGTAGGAAAGCTTATGCAATTACAACTGCAAAAAATGACAGCAGCCCAGTTTCCACAATTTATGAATTCGCAGATTAATGAATATGCTCACCAAAAAATTGCCAATCATTCTTGGCCTGCTGCCAGTGCTCGCCAACAGGCAGCAGAAGAATTTCAGATGTTATTGCCTGACGGCTTAAATACTTATCACAATTATTTTTATGTTTTATGCTCTGCAGCCCAAGATTTATATGGTTATGTTTGGTTGGCCGAGGTCATTGATAGTGATCGTCCACAACAACCATATTTATTTATTTATGATTATTCTATTTTGCCGGATTACCAAAATCAAGGTTACGGTCAAAAAGGACTAGAGTTGGTTTTTCAAGTGGCTCAAAAATTGGGCTATCAAAGTTTGGGATTACATGTTTTTGGACAAAATTATCGGGCACAACATGTTTATCAAAAATTAGGGTTTGTGCCGACCGATATTGTAATGAAAAAAGATTTAAATAGTGACTAAAAAGCTCCCTCAGAATAAGCATAATTGTCTGGATATTGTAATTTCTAGTAATGATATTGTTTTATGCAGCAACCTTTGATAAAGTATTCAGAAAAGATTGACAAATACTAGTTTTTGTTAGAGAATATTAATCAATTTCTCATCTAGATATTATGAAACAGGGGGTACAGCAGTTTGACTACATTATTAAAGCGGATGCTGCGAAAAGAAGATCCTAGCGTTTACGAAGTTAAAGATGCTCATTTGGTCCGCACCTTAAGAGTTAGAGATTTCTTATCTTTAGGGGTAGGAACCATTGTTTCCACAACGATTTTTACTTTACCGGGAGCCGTGGCGGCAGAACATGCTGGCCCGGCAGTTATTTTATCGTTTCTTGGAGCGGCAGTGGTGGCCGGATTAGTTGCCTTTGCCTATGCAGAGATGGCTTCAGCCATGCCCTTTGCTGGTTCTGCTTATTCTTGGATTAATGTTATTTTTGGAGAATTTTTTGGTTGGGTTGCCGGTTGGGCTTTATTGGCTGAATATTTTATTGCGGTAGCATTTGTTGGATCAGGATTATCGGCTAATTTTCGTGGTTTAATTGCTCCCCTAGGTTTAAAATTACCTAATTCTTTAGCTAATCCTCTGGGTAATAATGGTGGAGTTATTGATTTAGTCTCTGCAATTGTTATACTTTTAGTGGCGCTTTTACTTTCACGTGGTGTTACTGAGGCTGCCCGGGTAGAAAATATTTTGGTTGTGGCTAAAGTTTTAGCGATCATTCTTTTTATTATCGTTGGTGCTACAGCCATCCGCTTACAAAATTATGTCCCGTTTATTCCTAAATATCATCTAAACCCTGATGGCAGTGCTTTTGGTGGTTGGCAAGGTATTTATGCCGGGGTTTCTATGATTTTTCTAGCCTATATTGGTTTTGATTCAATTGCTGCTAATTCAGCCGAAGCAGTTGAACCGCAAAAAACTATGCCGCGAGGCATCTTAGGCTCCTTATTAATTGCGGTGGTCTTGTTTGTTGCTGTTGCCTTAGTTTTAGTGGGAATGTTTAAATATACTGAATATGCTCATAATGCGGAACCGGTTGGCTGGGCCTTAAGACAAAGTGGTCATGGCATTGTTGCTTCGGTTGTTCAAGCCATTGCGGTTATTGGGATGTTTACGGCCTTAATTGGAATGATGTTAGCCGGTTCTCGATTAATATATTCTTTTGGACGTGATGGCCTTTTACCTAAATGGTTGGGACAAGTTAATGATAAGAATTTACCTAATCATGCTTTAGTTGTTATTACCATTGTTGCTATCATTGTGGGATCAATTTTTCCTTTCGATGAATTGTCACAATTAATTTCTGCAGGAACTTTAATTGCTTTTATGTTTGTTTCTTTAGGAATTTATGGCTTACGAAGACGTGAAGGTAAAGATATCGTAAATGATGGCTTTAAGATGCCTTTATATCCGGTTTTACCTTTTTTGGGCTTTTTAGGTTCTCTGATTGTTTTTAATGGCTTAAGTAAAGCTGCTAAATTATATGCGGGTGGCTGGTTCTTATTTGGTTTATTAGTTTACTTTTTCTATGGTTTACGCCATTCTTATTTAAATAAGAATAATGGAGTTTGATTTTTGTTTACTGTCCTAAGGACATTGAGCATTTATGAAGTGAAAAGATAAAAAATTTTATAATATCAAAAAAGGGATTGAGACTATTTCTCAATCCTTTTTTACTAAAACTAGATTCAAAATAATCTAACTCATTAGCGGAACTAGAAATTTTGAGTGAGCACAATCTAATTGGTAACTAATATTCTGGTTGCCCCGAATGGTCATTTCCATATCAGTAGCATAAATAATTAATCCTAATTGATGACCTGGCAACAATTGATAGTGTGTAGGCTGCAATAATAATGTTAGATCATAGAATTTACCCGGAACAACGGTTGTTACTTGAGTTAAACCAGTGCGATTTTGAAAATTAAGATGTGCTAAAGAAATCAGCTGAAAGCTGGTCGGATCTGTAGCTAATTGGTATTCGCGCAAATTTTCCTTTTGATAATGCCAGCTTAAATCAAATGCTTGATTTTCTAGCACTTGCGGCAATTTTTCTAAGCGACGGAAGAACCCATAATCAATTAAACGACAACTTAATAGTCCGTAAGGGTGATCACTGGCAATTCGCAACTTAACTTTTGGCCGACCATCAATAATTAAAGGCTTTTGTTGCGGTGCGGCTTTAAAAAGTAAACGAGTTGTGGCTAAATCGGAATTACTTTGAGTTAAATCTTGCTGCCATTGGTTTAAATTTTTCGTATAATAGTTAAATTTATCGGCGGGTAGGTAATCACAGTAGCTTTGTGGTGCCAAATCTTGCGGCGCCGGCTTTTTTTGTAAGGAGTTCTCGTTGAAATAAAATACTTGTGACTGATTATGAGCGTCTCCCCAAGTATTTTGCGTTTTCCAAGTTTCTGCAGTGGCATTATCTTGAATAATAACCTTAGGGAGAATTTTTTGAGCCTGATTATCTATATCATATAATTCGTGTGTTAACCATAAATTAATAATATCGGTAAAATCCAACGACCGGAAATTATTAATATAAATATGAGGGCCTTGATGTAATATGAGTTTGGAAATTACCGGAAGTTTCTGCAAAGCTTGCCAGAATTTATAAGCGTTTTTCGGTTTAACGTTCCAATCATTAAGTCCATGAACTAAGAAAATATCAGCCTTGATTTTTTGTAAATGATGCCGATAATTTCGCTGTTCCCAAAAATCATTATAATTGCCGGTAGAACGATCTTGGTCCTGAGCTATTTTTTGTAAATGCTGCTGCCAGGTCGATGCAATTTTGTGATAATCACCGGCTTGCTTTTTACGAGAAAAAGTTTCCATTGCTAAAACATCCGCATCTTCTCCGGGAAAACCCTGGGGCGCGACTACGAGACCGTTCTCGCGATAATAATCATACCAGCTGGAAATGGCAGCTTCAGCAATGATCGTTTTTAATCCGGCAACACCGGTTGTGGCAGCTGCAATCGCTAAGGTTCCTAAATAAGAACGGCCAGTCATGGCAATTTGGTGATTGCACCACGACGCTGTGATACTAAGCTGCTGTGTCTGATCACTGAAAGCTGTTCGCTGACCGGCTAACCATTCAATAATAGCCGTGGTGGAGGCAGTTTCTTGGTTATCACCGCAAGTTCGAAAACCTTGGGAATCTTTCGTACCAATTCCAGCGGCATAGACAACGGCAAAGCCGCGCGCTAAAAAATAATCATTTAAACTATAGCTGAAATAATTACCCATGCTGGCGCTAGCTTTTGGGCTATTTCCCTTGATACTTCGCGGCTGAGGAATCTGAGCCTCTTTTACCGGTGCAGAGTGAACAGTATTAGGACTAGGGCTTTTAGCTTGTAATAAAACATTGACATTATGCGTCAGTGCTTCCCCATCCTTATCATTAGTACCTTGATTATAAGGTGAGGCCGTATAGAGTGCCGGAACTGGTTGTTGATTTGATTCCTGGGGACGAATGATTTCAGTTTTTAATAAATCTCTTTGACCATCATGATCACTATCCAAACTGGATTCTACATACACTACTTCATGGATTAATTTACTAGTATCATAAACAGGTTGAGCCTTACCATTAAAAATTAAAGGCCGCGGTGTATGCGGATCTTGGATCATTTTTTGAAAATAGCCACGATTAGCTAATTCGTCTAAAAAAGTTTGTCCGTGAACAGTGTGAGTGATCAGCAGTTGATACCAGCCGTGAATAAGATCTTTAGTGTCAAGATTTGACTGCGAGAAGATAGGATAGTGTACTTGAGAACCTAAGGCTAAAGGATCATCCAAGGAAAAATCTTGCCCTGCTTCAAAACCGAGCAGTTGCCAAAAGATGTTATAAAATGCTGTCGCTGTTACTTGTCCTTGTTGCAAGTATCCTAAAGCATTTTGTTTACTAGTGGCCATTAAAGTGGAGAGCTGGTGTAGTTGGTCTTGAGAAGTAGTTAATTCAGGAAAACTTTTTTGTAAAAGCCATTGTAAAGCTGGCGCCGGTTTTTGATTTAAAAAGTCAGCCTGAATAAAGTTAATGCGCTGTAATTCAGTAAATTCTTGTTGAAATGATGTGGGTTGAATTGCAAACTGATTTAATTTCATTGCCGCCTCCTTAAAGTTAGTTATTAATTATTATAATAAAAATATTATGGGACACCAATATTAATAAGAACCTAACTCTTAAATATCCCAAGTTCAGGACTGAAAACAAATCTTAATTGTTCTTAAAAAAGATAATCAAAGTTTTTAGGAAAATAAATTTTTCAGTGAAAGTATTCATTACTTATATTTGGACTAGGTTTTGTGTCTATAATGTTACTAGTTTACCGGATAAAGTGGGTTTACTGCTTTTATAAGTGCTACTGTTTACCGCGCGATAAATTCTTGATAAGCTGCATCTTCTGGAGTTGCAACTGCTTGCCACTTTGAAAAATCTGGATGGGCTTGATGTAACTGCAATTCTGTTGTTTGAAGATAGTGAGTTATGGTGGCATTACCTATAAGCTCAATCCAATAGCCTTGGGCCACTTTATGGACTCTGGTTTGAACAAAGCCGCCAGGGTTAGAAACTGTGATTAATTTTTCCAGTACTTGTTCTGACGGTTGAGTTAAAGCAAAAACCAAACTGGCTGCCGACATGCCAGTACCGCAGGCATTAGTAAAACCGACACCCCGCTCAAAAGTTTTAACAAAAAGATGGGAAGAATCAATAACTTGAGCAAAGCTCACATTGACGCCATCTGGGAAATAAGGATTGGGCTGATTTAACTTGGTACCTAATTGTTCTAAAAGCTTACTTTTTAAAATAGCCGGAGATACTAAACTAATCAGATGAGGATTCGGCACAGCTACAGCCGTAAATTTCAAATCAGAATCTAATACAGAAACGGTTTGATTAAACAATTTTTCTGTTCCTAAATTTTCAAAGGGCAAATCTTGAGCCGCAAAACTTACCGGACTAATTTCCACACTAATGGCTTTGACATTGGGGGCCCAGTCTGGTTGACAACTGACTTGCAGATCAGCTTGTGCTGTTTCCACTTTAAAAGTCTTCTGTTGGTATTTATCGGCAAGATAGCGGCCGACAGTACGCAGACCGTTACCGCACATTGAGGCCCAAGAACCATCAGCGTTAAGCACCCGCATTCGTCCTAATACTTGTGGGTGCTGTGAGGTACTGACTACTAATAAACCGTCAGCTCCTCCTAAAGGCCCAATTTTTGGATTAGTTAGTTGTTGAGCAAGGTTAACCAATTCTTTTTCAGAAAGTGGTTGTTGTAATTGCGTTTGATCGAGTAAAAAAAATTGATTTTGTGAACCATGTACTTTCTGTAACTGTACCATAAAAATTACTCCTTTAACTATTCGTCAAAAAATTGCTGATAAATTTGTGCCACAGCCGCTGTGGCGTCAGCTTTTTTAGTTCCCAGCATGATGGAAATTCGAGAAGCACCTTGATTAATCATGTGAATTGCAATGTGTTTATTGGCCAGAGGAACTGTAATATTTTTCATGACGCCAATTTTATTACGCATCCCTTCACCCACTACCATGATAATGGCATAATCATCAATCCATTCCAGTTTATCAGGCTGTAAGACTTTTTGAATTTCTTGGCACATTTGTTGACGAATACTTTCTGTAAACTGACGTTTATCAAAAATTACCGTAAGATCATCAATTCCTGAAGGCATATGTTCATAGGAAATATTAAATTTATAAAATACTTGCAGAAGTTTAAGGGTAAAACCAACTTCTTTGTTTAACAGATAACGATGTAAATATAAGGCTGCAAAATGATTAGAACTAGCAACCCCAGTAACAATACCTTGGGGCTGAAAATTTTTTTCGGGCACAATCATCGTACCCGGAAGATCCGGATGATTAGTATTTTTGACATTAATAAGAATCTGGCCTTCAATAGCCGGTAGTAAAGCTTCATCATGAAACACAGAAAAACCAGCATAGGACAATTCTCTTAATTCCCGATAGGTCATGATTTTAATAGGGTGTGGTTGCGGAACAATCCGCGGATCAGCAGCATAAATGGCATTAACATCAGTGAAATTCTCGTATAATTCAGCTTGCAATCCCCGTGCCCAAATAGCGCCGCTAATATCGGAGCCGCCACGAGAGAATGTGGCAATATCACCGGCTTTAGTTATTCCGTAAAATCCGGGAACAATTAATAATTGGGGAGTTTGACGCCATTTTGATAAATTCTGATAAGTTTCTGACAAAACCCGAGCATCATTGGCATTGTCACTGACCATAAATCCAGCTGTGGCAGGATCAAGAAATTGTGCAGGAACTTGCTGCTGTTGTAAAATCAGTGCTAATAATTGGGCATTAATCTTTTCACCATGAGCTTTAAAAGCCGCCAGTAGAAAATCAGAATCCTTATATGAATGGTTAGGAAGATTAATTAATTCTTGATATAACGGCTGTAGCAGATCTTGGGAAATTTGAAAATAATTGGCAATTATTTGGTAACGATCCCAAATCTGATCTATGACTTCTGTACAATCTATTTGTTTTAAAGTACTTTGTGCATATTTAATCAGCAAATCGGTAACTTTGATATCATCTTGAAACCTTTTACCGGGTGCCGAAGTAACTATTACTTTGCGTGTAGGATCATTGCGAATAATATTAATAACTTTTTGAAACTGTTCCCCATTGGCTAGGGAACTACCACCAAATTTAACAACTTTCATGTTAGAACCTTTCATCATTAAGAAAATTTTAGTTTAATTAGTATTGAATTTTATCATTTTAATTTCAATCTGCAACCTAAAAATAGAAAAAGCAGTTTGGGAGCGACAGGATAATTTTTTTATTAATAAACTCTGAAAGGTATTGACATTAAGATTAATTAATAATAAGATTCTTATAAATCGAAGAGGTCGCAACCGACAAAAGTAACTAGTGGAATTTCTGCAAGAATGAAGAAGCTAGTGAAAGGGGAAGTTGCCGAAGCGTTAATTATTGCAGTAGTTAATTAGCTGGGACGTAGTTGAAGAGATTACGGACTGTCGCAAATTTAAATTTGCGGAGCGCTATCGACAAAATTGATACCAGTTAATAGTTTATATTAGAGGGACTCTTTTGTGTGCGCAAACAAAAGAGTCCCTTTTTATAAATAATAACAACGGAGGTTGGTTAATAAATGTCCCAAAATGATTTTTATCAGGTTAACGAACAAGGACACTTAACAATTGGTGGAGTTGATGCCCTAGATTTGGCTGCTAGGTTCCAGACACCGCTAGTCGTCTATGATGTGGCCAATATCCGGCAGCAATTTCAATCCTTTAAGCAAGCCTTTAGCCAACAAAAAGTGGACTATGCAATAAGCTATGCTAGTAAAGCCTTTGCTTCGATTGCTATTTATCAAGTAATTGATCAATTAAATGGGCATCTTGATGTAGTTTCCGGCGGAGAATTATATACTGCATTACGTGCCGGCTTTCCTATGAGTAAAGTTAGTTTTCACGGCAATAATAAATCCAAATCAGAGTTATTATTAGCCGTACAAAATCAAGTGGGCGTAATTATTTTGGACAATTTTTATGAGATCAAGTTATTAGCCCAGGTTTTAGAAGACACTCACACTCAGATTAATGTAATGTTGCGTGTGACTCCTGGGGTGAGTGCTCATACTCATAAATATATCCAAACTGGTCAAGAAGATAGTAAGTTTGGCTTTGATGTTCGTTGTGGACAAGCCGAAGAAGCTTTACAGCAAGTTTTGGCTAATAAAAATATGAAATTAATTGGAGTCCATGCTCATATTGGTTCACAAATTATGGAAACCGCCGGCTTTAAATTAGAAGTTCAAAAATTAATGCAAATGTTAAAACAATGGGATCAAAAATATCAGTATCAAGCATCAGTCTTAAATTTAGGTGGCGGTTTTGGTATTCGTTATACTGATCATGATCAGGCATTACAACCAGAAACTTTTGTGGAACAAATTGTCCAAGAAGTGCAAAATTGTGTCCAACAGTATAATCTGAAACTACCAGCAATTTGGATTGAACCTGGACGTTCAATTGTGGGAACAGCGGGATATAGTTTGTACACTGCGGGTTCTTACAAAAAAGTTCCCGATCTTTTGCCTTATATAGCAGTAGATGGTGGAATGGGGGACAATATTAGACCAGCGCTTTATCAAGCGGAGTATCAAGCTTTGCTGGCTCGCGACCCGCAAGCCCAGCCGACAGAAACGGTGCATTTAGCGGGTCGGTATTGTGAATCAGGTGATATTTTGATTGAAAAAGCTTCTCTGCCAGAGAGTTATCCCGGCGATATTGTTGCTATTCTTTCTACCGGAGCTTATGGCTATAGTATGGCTTCTAATTACAATCGTGTACCTCGTCCAGCGGTGGTTTTTGCGGAAAACGGCCATGCGCAAGAAGTGATTAAACGAGAAACTTATGATGACTTAATTAGTCATGATTGTTTTTATCAAGAAAATGAGGAGTAATTTATGAAGAAAATGTCGGCTACAGAGATTATTGATTTCATTGCCCAAGCGCCTAAGAAAACACCAGTTAAAGTTTATTTAAAAGGAGAATTAACGGCTTTAAATTGGCCAGCAGAAATTAAGACCTTTGTGGGAAATCATAGTGGCGTGGTAATTGGCGATTGGCAAATTGTCGAGCCCTTTTTAAAGGAGAATGCAACAAAAATTACTGACTATTATATTGAAAATATTAGTCGCAATTCTGCAGTACCGTTACTAGACCTAAAAAATATTTCTGCCAGAATTGAGCCGGGTGCTATTATTCGTGATCAAGTTAGTATTGGTGCCAATGCGGTTGTTATGATGGGAGCAGTTGTCAATATTGGCGCAGAAATAGGACCAGGAGCCATGATCGATATGAATGCTGTTTTAGGCGGCCGGGCAGTGATTGGTGCTAATAGTCATATTGGGGCTGGAGCTGTAATTGCCGGTGTCGTAGAGCCGGCTTCTGCACAACCTGTTCGAATTGGTGAAAATGTTCTAATTGGTGCCAATGCGGTTGTTTTAGAAGGAGTACAGGTTGGTGATCAGGCGGTAGTAGCTGCTGGTGCGGTAGTTACGCAAGATGTTCCAGCCAAAACTGTCGTTGCTGGAGTTCCAGCAAAAGTCATCAAACAATTAGATCAGCAGACAACTGCCAAAACAAAAATCGAAAAAGATTTAAGAAAGCTGTGAGCTCATGCTAACATCCCAACAACTTATTCAAATTCGACGTCAACTCCATCGGATCCCGGAGTTAGCTTTAGAAGAATATCAAACACAGCGATATTTGTTACAAGTGATCCAAAATTTTAAGCAACAATATCTGCAAATTCAGACCTTTCCCCAATTACCGACAGCTTTATTAGTCAGAGTCCAAGGCAGTAATCCTCAAAAAACTATTGGTTATCGGGCTGATATGGATGGCTTGCCGATTGAGGAAAAAACGGATTTGCCTTTTGCTTCACAGCATGCGGGACAAATGCATGCTTGTGGCCATGACTTTCATATGACGGTGGCTTTAGGAATTTTAAGTTATTTTAGTGAGCGTCAGCCTCAAGATAATTTGATATTCTTTTTTCAGCCGGCCGAAGAAAGTAAAAATGGTGGTAAATTAGCTTATGAGCAAAACGTTTTTACAGGTAAATGGCGTCCGGATGAATTTTTTGCTCTGCATGTTACTCCAGATTTGCCTGCCGGAACCATCGGTTGTCGGCTAGGAACTTTATTTGCTGGTACTACCGAGGTAAATATTGATTTATATGGTCAAGATGGACATGCAGCTTATCCGCAGCAGGCAAATGATATGATTGTAGCAGCTGCAGCTTTAATTGAACAAATTCAAACTATTATTTCACGCAGTATTGATCCGATTGCCGGTGGTGTGGTCACTATTGGCAAATTAGAAGCAGGAACAATTCGGAATGCGATTGCTGGTCATGCCCATTTAGAGGGAACTATTCGTGGTTTATCCCAATCTATGATTGAACGAATTGATCAGCGCTTGCGGGAGGTGACGGCTGGTATTGCAAAAAGTTTTAATGCTGAAGTCAAGATTCAACTCAATCAGGGTGGTTATTGGCCTGTAGAAAATAATCCCCATTTAACTGCAGAATTTATTAATTATATGAAGGAAAATTCGCAAGTTAACTATCAAAATACGCAACCGGCTATGACGGGCGAGGATTTTGGTTACTTATTGGCCCAGATTCCGGGAACAATGTTTTGGTTAGGAGTTGATGATAGTTCGCAGTTGCACTCGGCCACCTTTAATCCGCAAGAAAGTGCCTTAAGAGCGGGTGTTACTGCTATAGTAGGATTTTTACAAGCACATATGCAACAATAAAGGAGGAATTATGATGATAGATTTTACTCAAGTTGATTTAATGACGGCAATTATTACACCTTTCAATGAAGAAGGTAAAGTGGATTATCCTGGTTTGGAAAAGTTAACTGAACACTTGATGAAAACCGGTAGTCGGGGTTTTGTTATTGGCGGTACTACTGGAGAAGCGGCCACAATGACTCATGATGAAAAGATTGAGTTATATACTAAATTTGCCCAAATGGTTAATGGTCGTGTGCCAGTTATTGCCGGTACTGGGAGCAATAACACTGCCCAAACTGTCGAATTTACAAGAGAAGTCAGCCAAATTCCTGGTGTTGATCTAGCCTTGGTAGTAGCTCCGTATTATAATAAACCTAATCAACGTGGCATTAAGGCACACTTGGAAGCTGTAGCAGAGCAATCACAAATTCCTTTAATGATTTATAATATTCCTGGAAGAACCGGAATTAAAATTAGTAAAGAAACTTTAGTAGATTTATCTCATAATCCCCAAATTGCCGGTGTTAAGCAATGTGCAGATTTGGAAGATTTGGAATACATTGTGGAGCATGCCGCACCTAATTTTTTGGTTTATACTGGAGAAGATTTACAGGCGCTCACAGCCAAGGCATTGGGAGCAAAAGGAGTAATTTCAGTTGCTTCTCACGTCTATGGTCAAGCAATGCGGACAATGTATGATGAATTGGAACAGGGTCATTTGGCTGCTGCTGGTAAACTGCAGCGTCAATTGATGCCTAAAATGCAGGCATTATTTATGTATCCTTCACCTTCACCGGTAAAGGCAGTTTTGAATGCACAAGGGTTAGCTGCTGGTGGCTGTCGTTTGCCGATAGTTGATTTAAATGAAGCCGAAAAAAGGCAGCTGGCTTTACATTTAGGTTTGCCGGAGACAGCTTTATTACAGCATTTATCATTAGATTTAGGAGTAGATTAATGAAAAAAGTTTTGATTGCTGGTGCCACTGGTTCAATGGGCAGAAAAGCGGTCCAGTTGATAGAAAAACAGTCAGATTACCAGCTGGTTGCAATTTTAGCACCGAACGCCACGGCAGATACTAAGTTGCCGGCTGCTGTTAGTCGTTTTGATAATTTAGCAGATATTAATCTTGCTGCTGATGTGTGGATTGATTTTACGACACCTCAAGCCGTATTTGCCAACGTTAAATTTGCATTAGAGCATCAGATGCGGCCAATTGTCGGCACTAGCGGCCTATCTGCTGAACAAGTACAACAATTACAAGCAATAGCGCAACAACAGCAATTAGGTGGGATTATTGCTCCTAATTTCGGTTTATCAGCTGTATTATTAATGAAATTTGCTAAAGAAGCAGCGCATTATTTTCCGGATGCTGAAGTTATTGAAATGCATCATGCTGATAAACTTGATGCTCCATCCGCCACTGCGATTACAACAGCCCGATTAATTGCGGCCAATCGAAAAAAAAATCCTGCTAAGACAAATATGGCTACTGAAGCTCGGGGCGCAGATTATGACGGAATTGCTGTCCACTCTGTGCGCTTACCAGGATATGTGGCTCATGAACAGGTGCTTTTTGGTGGACCGGGGGAAGCTTTGACAATTAGACAAGATTCTTTTGACCGTTCTTCTTTTATGCAGGGAGTTCAAGTGGCCTTGGAAAAGGTTATGGATTTACAAGAATTAGTTTTTGGTTTAGAAAAAATATTATAATTGTAAGGAGTGTCCAAAATGCCTCAATTAGCTGCTGATTTAACTCAAATTACACATACACCATTAGAAAAAATTCCTTCTTCAGGAATTAGAGCCTTTGCTCAAAGAATTGATGATATTCCTGATCTAATTAAATTAACTTTGGGAGAACCCGATTTAAATACACCCGAACATGTTAAACAGGCAGCTGTGCAGAGTATTTTAGCTAATGATTCCCATTACTCTGATCAAAGAGGGACTCTACAATTGCGGCAGGCAATTAGTAATTATTTACAACGCAAACAAAATCTTACTTATGATCCCAAGAGTGAAATTATTGTCACTGTAGGTGCGACAGAAGCTTTAACTGCAATTGCGTTGTCTTTATTTCAACCAGGGGATCAGATTATTGTACCAACACCTTCTTATGCGCTTTATTTTCCACTAATTCAATATACGCAAGCTGAATTAGTGGCAATTAATACCGCAAGTACAGATTTTGTCTTAACACCGCAAGCTTTAAAAAATACTTTGCAAGAGCATCCGCAGGCAAAAGCAATCCTACTCAATTATCCCACTAATCCGACGGGTAGAGAATACTCCGAAAAAGTCTTAAAACAATTGGTACCAATTATTCGACAATCTCATCTGTATGTTATTTCTGATGAAATCTATAGTGAATTAACTTATGATTGTCCACATGTTTCTATTGCGCGCTATTTGCCTGAAAGAACTCTGTTAGTCAATGGAGTTTCCAAGTCTCATGCAATGACTGGTTATCGGATTGGTTATCTGGCTGGTCCGGAGACGTTAATTAATCTGATTGCTAAAATGCATGCTTTTATGATTACCGCGCCTTCTAATCCTGCTCAAGCAGCAGCTGCAGAAGCCTTGGAGAACGGTGATCAGGATCCGGTAGATAGTCGACATATTTATCAAAAGCGGCGCGATTATATTGTCCAGGCACTTAATGAAATGGGATTACAAACAATGCCCGGTGAAGGAGCGTTTTACGTGTTTGCCAAAATTCCCGCCCAATACAAAAATGATGATGAAGCATTTGCTCTGGACTTAGCTCATAAAGCTAAAGTCGGCGGCACACCGGGAAAATCTTTTGGCCCGGGAGGAGAAGGTTATATTCGTTTTTCATATGCCGCTAGTGACGCCGATTTGCGAAAAGCCATGTCTCGAATACAGAAATTTTTATCAGCGGAGGTTGTAGTTAAATGAAGAAATATGTGGTTGCGATATTAGGAGCTACTGGCGCCGTGGGTCAGCGTCTAATCAGTGAATTAGAGCATTCCCAAATACCAGTTGCAAAAGTTAAATTACTGGCTTCTAAGCGTTCCGCTGGGAAAAAATTAACTTTTAATAATCAAGAAGTAACTGTAGAAGAAGCACAGCCGGATTCCTTTACTGGTGTAGATTTGGTTCTTTCTTCTGCTGGTGGAAGTGTTTCTAAAAAACTTTTGCCTGAAGCAGTTAAACGAGGAGCGGTTTGTGTTGATAATACTAGTGCCTTTCGTATGGAAGAAGATGTACCATTAGTAATTCCTGGAGTCAATGAACAGCAACTCCAGTATCATCATGGTATTATTGCTAACCCAAATTGTTCTACGATTCAGATGGTTGCCGCTTTATATCCTGTCTATCAACGCTGGGGAATCGAACAGATTATCGTATCAACTTATCAGGCTGTTTCTGGTGCCGGCCAATCGGCTTGGAATGAAATGTTGCAGCAGGCTCAGGCAATATTAAATAAGCAGAAACCCACTGCCAATATTTTACCAACAGCAGCAGATGTAAAACATTATCCCTTAGCCTTTAATCTTTTACCCCAAATTGATGTTTTTGAAGATGATGGCTATACCCATGAAGAATGGAAAATGATTCATGAAACTAAGAAAATCTTATGTAATGATCAGGACTCTCCAAAAATTAAAGTGACTGCCACCTGTGTCCGAGTTCCTGTTGAAATTGGTCATGGAGAATCAGTTTACTTTGTGGTTGAAGACAAAGGAGCATCTGTTCCGGAAATTCAAGCGGAAATTGCCAAAACCTCAGGTTTAATTTTGCAAGATAATCCGCAACAACAGCTTTACCCTCAGCCATTGACTGCTGCTGGTAAAAGAGAAACTTTTGTCGGCCGCATCCGTCCTGATCAAGAAAATAATGGTGCCTTTCAAATGTGGGTCGTTGCCGATAATTTGTTAAAAGGTGCGGCTAGCAATACAGTAGCCATTGCAGAATGTTTGGTTCGCGATCATTTAGTGCAAGTCCCAAATAATAAAGCTTAAGTAAAAAACTTCGGTTTATTAAACCGAAGTTTTTTGTTGAAGATTGTCTTGTTGATTTATCCTAAATGGCTGAAAACTTTATCTTTGTTGGGGGATAGAAGTATTCTAAAAAAACCGTTTATGACTTTGGCGAGTGGAAGGGTTCATATTCCCCAATTTTGCCAATGAGAAGGGCTAATAAGTCTGGCGCATAAAAAATTTTTGTGGTCCTTTCCTGAGCATAAACAATATTAGCTGGTAGGTGAAGTTGAGGTGGTAAGACATATGCCTTGTTTGATATTAGTTAATATGCTCTTAATACTTTTGCGTGTAACAATGTGGATGAAACCATCTCCTTCTTTTTTACTTTATTGATGCAATCTTTTAACATTTCTGGAATTTCATTCCCCCAAATAGGAGTAATAAAAATAATATCCCGAGCAGATCATGGATTGGGTCTTAATGAAATAATTCTGATAGCGGTCCAAAAACTGATATGGTTGCTATACTGTTATAAATTTTATTCCAGAGCTTTTAATTCGATGTTATGAAAACTGTTAACGTAAGGATGATAATAGCTAATTAAAATTGATTGATGCCCGACTAATTTTTATCTAAAATTGTTGCAGGTTTTCCTGTAATAAATTTTTATTTGGCAAAGTGACCTGATTTTTAATGAACCAGATGTAACCTTAAATAAATAATTAAATTTTGATAAAAAACTGGACTGCATAGTGGTTGCAGGTATTAAGTCGGCAATAATTTTTTGGTTAAATCATATAATTCCAACTTACTTGCTAAATTGTATGGTTGCTGATAAATACTATTGATATGAGGATTGAAAATAAACGGTTTATCAAATAAGGTTACATAGGGTATTTAATAAAGATCAACCCAATTTTAAAGGAGACAATCTGTGGATCAGAATTTGCTTGCTGAAACGGAAAGGGTCTCTTGATAAATTTACTGGGATATCGACAGCAATGAAGAAATCATTTTTATTGTAAAAATGTTTATAGAAAGTCCCTGTGCTAGGATTTAATTTTTTTAAAAAGGGTCTTAACGGAAATTTATTTCAAGAAATGTGGCTCAATGCTCACATAGCTAAATTAATTGTCTGAGTTTTCGGGTTATAGCTGCTCATAATTTAGACTTTCTCTAATTTGGAGGATAATACTGTTATCTAAAAAAGTAATTGCTAAATTTGGTTTTACCGAGTATTACTCGTAATTTAAAGCAAAATCTTGTGCTGAAAAATAATGTAACTTGTTATTAAAAATATAATTGCTCAATAAACCTAAAATAATCGGGGCGATCAAAAACAGGATTGTTACTAGAATAATTTGACCACTTGTATTACTTCCCCAACTATTCAAGGCTGCAATCGGGCCGATTAAACCGGAAAAGCCAAAGCCGGCACTAGTAGCAGAACCACCAACGTTAAAGATACTGCCAATACCACCCATAAGTGCTGCATTAATCATTAGCGGTAATAAGAGTTTGGGTTTGGTCATTAAATTAGCCATTTGCATTTTAGGTGATCCGAGAAAATGAGCTAAAGAAGTTCCCCAAGAATTAGCTTTCCAACCATAAATAGCTAACGCGAAGCTGGCAGCAGTAATGCCCAAATTAGCGGATCCGGAAGCAATTCCATGAATACCAACAGCGGTCGCAATCCCCACAGAAGAAATCGGGGAAACAATTAGCAGCGCAAAAGCAACTCCCATTATGGCACCTGTCAGTATAGGTTGAAGATTAGTTAGATGTGCAATAATCATACCAATGAAAGTAGTAATCGCCTGTACCGGTTTGAAAGTTAACATACCAATTCCGCCACCAATGAGTAAAACGAGAGTTGGCAAAAGTAAAACAGTATAAGCTTTGAATTTTGCTCCTAACAATTCGATTAAAAGATAACCAACCATGATGGTTACTGCAATATTAATAACATCCCCTGAACCCATGGCCGAAAATCCTTGTTTAGTGAAATGAAAATTGCCTGCTCCACAAACGGCTGCTAAAGCTAATGAAGTAGTTTGAATTGGTGATAACTTTCCAATCATGCCCACACAAGCGGCACTGACTACAGGAAGCATAATTGTAGCTAAACTAGTCATGGTTAGAATAATGGATAATGCTGGAAAACTGGGAACCAAAGCTTTGATTAGTTGATTTAAAAGTGCTCCGGGAACTAAGGCCACGATGATTCCAGTAGAAAGGCCATTTAAAGTATTCATAATAATTTTTTTACCAGAAATTTGCATAGATCTTTCACCTCATTAATTTAATAAAAAAAGCCTCACAATAAACTGTGAGGGCAAGAGAAGGAGTCAATCTACACATGCGCCGCACAGTTGAAAGCAATCTGTGCGGCCTTAAAATTTTACATCAAAATCTTCAGGCATTTCAGATTGCTTGACTGAAAATACCCAAAGTAATAAGTACCAATATTTAACTGTGAGTTTAATTGAATAGTCATTATTAAAAACTCCTTATAAATATCTTAGAAATAATGATAAAGGATTTAATTAAAAAAAGCAACCCCAAGTTAAAATTGTTAAAATAATGTCGATATTAAGTAAAGAGCTGAGGAATTGTTTTAAATGAATTATAATAATACTATAATTGTCATGTTTTAAAATCAATAAGAATTAATTCTAAAGAGGTGAGTTTAATGCATATTTCTTGGAAACGTTCCGGAACTAATTATAAAATTGCTGGAGTTTTAGGCGGAATTGCCGAGCATTTTGGTTGGAACGCCAATGTTCTACGCGTACTGTGGTTATTATTGACAATTACGCCTGCTTTTCCCGGAGTGATAATTTATCTGGTATTGTGGTTATTAATGGAAAAACCTGATCAGTATATCAGTTAATACTTTGCTTCAGAGAAATGAAGAAAATTTACAGAAAAAGTGCCGCATGTTGATGTAGCACTTTTTAAATTAATAATAAGAGAATTTTTTAAGATAATAAAGATTGGTAGGAATTAGGGTAATTAGTTTATACTGCTGCAGCATCTGTCGTTACTTAAATTTAAATAGTAAATAAATCAGTATTGAGCAATATAACATGATGATGACACTTATTTTAGTAAAAATTCAACTATATTAGTAATAAAAGAAGGACTTAAAATTCTTATGAAGATTCATTTTCGCCAAGTACAGCCAAAAGATTGGGAAGCAATAATGAAAATTGAAAATCAAGGATTTTCGCCCGCAGAAGCAGCCAGTCGTGCAGCCATGAAAGAAAGAATTGAGAACATTCCAGAGACCTTTATTGTAGCTGCCAAGCAGGAAGAAATACTGGGTTATATTGTCGGCCCCACTTTTTCGCAACGTTATTTAGCTGATGAATTATATCAGCATACTTTATCTAATAACAAAAGTGATGACTATCAAACAGTTTTGAGTTTGGCGGTTGCTCAGCCCTATCGGCGTCATAAGATAGGTACGCAGTTACTTACGCAATTAGCTCAAGTAGCCCGCTCTCAAAAACGTCAGGCAATAACTTTAACTTGTTTAGCAACCTTAATTCCTTTTTATGAAGCGAATGGTTATATTAATGAAGGATTGTCGGCGTCCCAACACGCAGATGAAAAGTGGTACAACATGGTTAAAAATTTGTAAAGGGAGCTAGGAAAATGCAGTTTATGATAGCAAATAAAACTGATTTAGCGCAAATAGTAAACATTTATAATCAAAGTATTCCTACCCGATTGGCTACCGCAGACTTAAAACCTGTGACTGTGGCAGAACGTCAGGAGTGGTTTGAGGGTTTTAATGAACGCTATTCCATTTGGAAAATTATGGATGAACAAAAAATGTGGGGTTGGGTCAGTTTACGTCCCTTTTATGGGCGGGACGCTTATGCTCCAACCGCAGAAATTAGTATTTATGTCGATCAATCTGTGCAACATCAAGGGGTCGGGCAGCAAGCCTTGCAATTTCTAGAAACGCAACTTCCCCAACGTGCGATTAAAAATGTTGTAGCGCTTATCTTTAGTCATAATTTAGCCAGTATCAATTTATTCAAGCGTAATAAATTTGAACAATGGGGCCATTTACCCAATATTGCAATTTTAGATGGTGTTCAGCGAAGCCTTGATATTTGGGGCCGCAATTATTAGTAAATGAGAGAATTGGAATGTGCTACACTAAAAATTTATATAGCTTTAGTCGGCTTATTCAAGAAAATTAAGCATGATTAAAATAAAAAGATCCCAAATTACTTATTGATATCCAAGTTTTCAAGCGTTACCAACTTTCGATTGAATAATTATAAGTTAAAACCGGAATTGGAGTTTAGGCTTCAATCGTAGAACCTTGTTTACTGAGATTAAATTAATGCTGGCTTTAAAAAAGCAGAGAGTCGAAAAATAATTTGGTAAATTAGCGAGCCATTTGTTATTGCTAGGTTCAACTTAAACGGGATAATTTCTCTGAAGAGGTGAAAAGTGAATGATGGATAGACAAGAAACGCTACAGTATCTGGATAAATTACATGTCAATTATGAATTAAGGGAACATCAAGCAGTCTATAATATGGCTGAATTAGAGCAGATTAAGTTACCGCATCCAGCGGCTGATGCTAAAAATTTATTTTTAAGAGATGATAAAAAAAGAAATTATTATCTACTTGCAATTAAAGGCGATAAAAGGGTAAATCTGAAGCAAATTCGTCAAGAAAATAATACACGCCGGCTGAGTTTCGCTTCACCTCAGGACTTAGCAGCAAAGTTGGGTTTAACTCCGGGTTCTGTAACGCCTCTAGGTCTTTTAAATGATCAAGAACATGAAGTTAATTTTTATTTAGATTCCTACTTTCTGGCGCAGCCTTTAATTGCAGTGCATCCAAACGCGAATACAGCTACTGTCTGGTTAGCACCTGCTGATTTATTAAAAATAATCAAAAATTTAGGAAATCCGGTTAAAATAGTGCAGATGTGATTTTACAAGCATTATTAATTTTCGAATTTTTATAAAAGGTCATAAAGGCGAATAGTGTTAATTAATTAAGCTAGATGCTTTTGTAACAAAGAATTATTCACCGATCAAAGTAAAAATTAGTGATAAGAAAAATTTTAGAATAAAGACTTCGTACCTAGAAGGATTAATAATATTCCCGTAACTGGCTTAATATACGCAGTAACTTTGGTTTTAGCTAGTAATTGTGCTAACTTGGGGGCAATAACGGCGCCTACTAATGCCCCGAACATTAACGGCAATCCGGCTGCCCAATCTACTTGTCCACCAGCTATATGAAATAAAGCACCGGTAATAGTCATGAATGTTAAAACATAAGTCGAAGTGGCGGTTGCTTGAAAATCTTTTAAGCCCAATAAAAACAAGCCTGCAAGAATCACTGCCCCGCCACTCATACCTGCTACGCCAACCATTAATCCGCCCAAAATACCAAACAAACTGGCTTGTAATCTGGCATGGGGCTGGCGATATGTTGTGGTAGAGTGCTTATTTTTTTGAATTAGCATATTAATTCCCAGCAGAATTAAAATTATTCCAATGAGCCATTTATAAAAATTAGTCGGAATAATATGAGCTGCTAAGGCTCCCAAAACCACAGCTGGAATGGCAGCCTGTAACATTTGGTTACCAATTTTGGTATTAATTTTACCTTGACGATAATAGCTCCCTGCGCCAATAATTAATGATGGTAAAGCAGTTACTAAAGAAGTCGATGAAGCACTGGCTGCACTTAGATTAAATAAACCCGTCAAAATTCCTAAGTAAATTGCGGCACCACCGCCACCAAAAAGAATTACTAAAGTACCTATAAATAAGCCAATCATTCCTAATATTATGCTTTGCATAGGTTATTCCTTCTTTGAGAGTATTGTTTTTACTTACATAGTGTAATTATAAATTACAATATGTAAGTGTCAATAAAATTAATTTTAAAAGGATTAAATATGCCCCGTCAAATTTTGTCTAAGGAAATAATTATTCAAACAAGTATTAATTTAATAGAAGTCAACAGGGACAATAGTTTTGCAAATATTGCCCGTAACTTAGGTACTCAATCCCAAGCATTATATAACTATTTTTCCAATCAAATTGACCTAAATTATGCAATAGTAGCTTGGACGATTAAGCAAATTACACAACATTTGCAGCAAAAATTATTTGGTCAAACCAAGATGGATGCCATTATTGCTTTTGCCATGGAACTGCGCAAACTGGCTCTAGATCATTTTTTGTTGGCCCAATTTATTTTAAAGATGCCGCGTACTGATAAATATCCAGATGTAAAATTGGCCTTTGCCGACTTAAAAGCGTTACTGGATTGTCTGATTGCAACCGAGTTTACCGATCGTAAGAAGCAGATATTAGCTAGTCGCTGTGGTCGAGATCTATTAATTGGCGATATCATTAATGTGGGCACAGGATGGTTTGCCGATAAATCTATTCCAACAGAAAGTGGTTTTCGAACTCTGTTAAAGAATAATTTAGAAAATATTAAAAATGCCAACTAACGTTTTTTTAAAGATTATCGACAACAAAAAAAGCACCGACCTAAAGTCGATGCTGAGAAAATTCAAGTTTTATTGGGTATGTAGGGCTCGAACCTACAAATTACGGATTCAGAGTCCGTTGCCTTACCGGTTTGGCGAATACCCAATCAAAAGAACAATTAATATTGTACTGAAAAGGTAACTAGCTGTCAAGAATAAATTAGAAAATCAAATAATATTTTACTGCTTGCGACGCTTATTGTTCACTACTACAATAAATATGGTCAATTAAATATTTTATTAATGAGGTGAAATTATGCATCCAGCAAATAAAAACTCGTGCACCAGTATTTTAATTGGCCGTCAAGCAACAATTGACGGCTCAATTATTATTGGTCGTAATGAGGACGGGGGAGCATCATTACCCAAACATTTTATGGTATATCCTCATCAAGAGTGGCAACAAGAGCCCATTTTTAAATCTAAGGTCAATAAATTTCAGCTGACTTTGCCTAGAGTTCAATACAAATACACTGCTACGCCTGAATGGACTGATCAGTCAGGTGTTTTTGCGGAAGCTGGTTTTAACGAATATGGAGTAGCGATGAGTGCTACTGAAAGTATCTACACCAATAACTTAGCTTTGGGAGCAGATCCTTTAGTCGTTGATGGTATTGGAGAAGAAGCAATGGTTACTTGCATCTTGCCTTATATTAAAACGGCTCGAGAAGGTATTGAAAGATTAGGCGGTCTGGTAGAAAAGTTTGGTACCTGTGAATCTAATGGGGTGCTCTTTGCGGACCAAAAAGAAGCCTGGTACATGGAAATTGTTTGTGGTCATCAATGGCTGGCTCAAAGAATTCCCGATGATTGTTATGCGCTTGTTGCTAATCAGGTAGCTATTCAGGAAGTCGATTTTGAAGATAATTATAATTTTATGTTTAAGGATGATCTGAAAGAATTTGTTTGGGAGCATCATTTAAATCCGGAACCCGATCATTTCAATTTTCGTTTGATTTTTGGCACAAAAAGTGAAGCGGATGAACATTATAATACTCCCCGGGTCTGGTGGGGCCAGCAACAATTTTCTGGTCCGAATGAACAATTGCCGACCAGTGAAGATTTGGCTTTTGTTAAGAAGCCGCAACATTTACTAAGTATTGATGATGCCAAAATGTATCTTTCTTCTCATTATCAAAAAACACCGTATGATCCCTTATCAAAAACGCCTCAGGCGCATATTTATCGTCCAATCAGTTTAGCAAAAACTCAGGAATCGCATTTATTGCAGATTAGACCTGAGGGTCCGCGAGATGCTGCCTGTATTCATTGGTTAGCAATGGGAGTGCCGGCACAAAGTGTTTATGTTCCTTTTTATTTGGGCATTAATCAAACACCCAAATTTTATCAAGAAGGCGGCTTACCCTATGACAATCAGTCAGCTTATTGGTTGTACAAATTGGCAGGTATTTTAGTGGATGGCCATTATTCAGAATTGGGCCAGTTACTAAGTGATACCCAAAAGAAAATTAACGTTTACTTGGCACATCAAGTTCAGCAGATTGATCGCCAAGCCCAAGAATATTCTAACGTTCAGAAATTAGAGGCATTTTTAACAAAATCTTCTTGCCAAAATGCCGAATATGCGGCACAAGAATATCGAAAATTAATTGCACGCTTAATCACTGCTTCGACTGATTTTTCGTTGCTTAATTTTCAAACAGATTTAAATTTATAAAAGGGAGCAATTTAGGTTTTGAGTAGTGAAAAAAGTAGTCGTACTACGATTGGTATTTTGAGTTTAGTAATGATGATTTTTACCACCATTTATGGTTTTAATAATGGCACTATCGCTTATTTACAAATGGGATATGCCAGTATCATCTGGTATGTTTTTGCCGCCATTTTTTTCTTTTTACCATCAGGATTAATGTTTGCCGAATATGGTTCCACTTTTCACAGTGCTGAAGGTGGAATTTATTCTTGGTTGGAAGGGTCAGTTGGACCTAAGTTTGCCTTTTATGGAACTTTTATTTGGCTGACTTCTTGGGAATTATGGCTTGTTTCTACAGCTTCACGAGTTTGGATTCCTCTTTCCGTATTGTTTCAAGGCAGTGACAAAACTCCTAGCTGGCATTTAGCTGGTCTGACCTCTACGCAAGTAATTGGTCTCTTAGGAGTTTTGTTTATTTTGTTGGTAACCCTGCTCGCCTGCCATGGAATGAGTTGGATTAGTAAGATTTCCACTTTAGGTGGTTTTATCATGGTCTTACTAAATGGTTTCTTTTTTTTGGTTAGTTTAATTATTTTAATTTTGAATAAATTTCAGTTACAGCAGCCGATTACTGGGGTACGTTCTTTTATACAATCGCCCAATGCTAGTTTTGCTTCTGTATTAGGAATGTTATCGTTTGTGGTTTATGCAATTTTTGCTTATGGCGGCTTAGAGTCTTTAGGTGGAGTAACGGATTCCTTGAAAGATCCCCAACGAACCTTTCCCAAGGGAATTTTAATTGCAACTTTAGCTATTGCTATTATGTATGCTATTTCGATTTTATTTTGGGGTATTAGTGCTAATTGGCAACATGTACTGAATAATTCCCGAGTTAATTTAGGTAATGTCGGTTATGTATTAATGGATAATTTAGGTTATACCTTGGGTAAGTCATTACATTTAAGTACTAGTATTTCGTTAGTAATGGGTGAATGGTTTGCCCGGTTTGTCGGTTTTGATAATTTTGTGATGTATCTGGGTTCCTATTTTGTGTTAGTTTATTCTCCCTTGAAGTCATTTATTTTAGGTACTCCTCGGGATTTTTGGCCGCAGCGGGTAACTAAGTTAAATCGTCATCATATTCCTGCTTGTGCGATGTGGATTCAAGCGCTTGTAGTAGCCATAATTATTATTGGAGTTTCGTTTGGCGGTTCTAGTGCAGCACAGTTTTACAATATTTTAACATTGATGGGCAATGTCTCGACTTCGGTGCCTTATTTATATTTAATTGCTGCGTTTCCATTTTTTAAAGCAAAAACCAACTTGGAACGTCCTTATGTCTTTTACAAAAAACAAACTACGGCTAATTGGGTCAGTTGCATTGCCTTTTTAGTAGTAGCATTAGCTATTTTATTTACTTTCATTCAACCAGTATTAGAACGGCAATATTTTGATGCTTTTTGGACAGTCGCCGGGCCTATTTTCTTTACGCTGGTAGCTTTTGTATTGTATTGGCGTTATGAACATCGTGAACAAAAATAAGTTAATAAAAATCCAACTGTTAAAGTTGGATTTTTTATTAACTTTAGATAATTATTATTAATTGTGAAAGTAAATTGAGAGGCCCTTACTCATTTGAATAGCAAACTTACTTATTGTATTTGGTAGTATTTGGCTTTTGCTCTAACATTGGTTTTCTATGTTCTAATCTAGCGTAATCATCTTTAGTTATTTTTATTTTCTTATCGTTTATACGGATAGTTATTGGATTAACTATACCTAAATTTCTTAATATTAATAAGCATATACAAATTATTGGTGGCCAAATAGAAGCTGCTATACCAATTAGCCCGATTATAATAATTAAATAATCTAAAGGAGTAATCCATATTCTTTTATAATTTATAGTTCTGTTTTGGTTTAAGTCATTTAATTGACCAGATTCAAAATATCCTAGATAATCAGTTTGTAAATTTTGATTTATTGGCTGTTTATTTTGAGGATTATTACCTGTATTAAATTTTCGCATGGTGTCCTCCTTCTTAATAAGTAACAAAAAGATAACAGAATTTGAAATTCAAAATGTTTTTATTTTTTAGTTAACGGAATCTATTTTAAAATAGGATTTTTGATATTTTGTTATGTTTAATTTAACATATTGTTGATTACGGTCCCATAAATTTTTTCATTGACGGCAAATCAAATCGATTATCATTAGCTTCCATTTGGGGAATATTAAACCTAAAAGAATTTAGTAAATCCTATTTATAGAGGATAATATTAAAAATAAAAACAAGCTGCCAATCATAATTGATTGGCAGCTTGTTTTTTACCGTCTTACAACACATACACAATACAAATTGTTGTTAAAAGACTGATTTATCCATTATTATCGCCCGTACGGGAATTGAACCCGTAACTCCACCTTGAGAGGGTGGCGTCTTAACCATTTGACCAACGGGCAATGAACAACAAATATAATACCGAAATTTGCCACGATCGTCAATAGTTTCTTTGGCTTTTTCGCAAAATTATTTGCTGAAATTCTTTGTCCAAAATAGTTTGATGGAAAGATAACCAATTTAGCCAATAAAGAAGGCAGAAATATTATTAATTACATGTAAAATAATATTGGCTTTAATATTTTTAGTTTTTAAATAAACAATCCCCATGGTTAAACCCAAAATAGCTTTAGAAAGAAAATAAGCAGGATCTTGAGAAATGTGTAAAGCACCAAAAATAATAGCACTGACAACTGCTCCCAAATAAAGATTATCCGCAAAAAACCAATTAATTAAATAACCCCGGAAAAAGATTTCTTCACTGATTGGGGCAATGATTACAGCATAGATTAAAAATAGGACAGGAAACAGCTTCATTAGTTGGTTTTGGGCCGCCACATTCGCATTATTGCTGGTTTTCATTAGGGGCAAAAAAAGCATATTAATGCTGTAATTAAAAATGGCACCCCCGACTATCCAGATTCCACTTTGCCAATCAAGTTTTTTGGTTGTGAATTTTTGAGTTCGTTGATGTAAATAAAACATGATGGCAATTGAAATGCAGGCTGTTATTAAAAATATGAAAGGTACAGAAAGTTTAACTTGTGCAAAAGCTGTTGGAACACTTGCTGCAGTAGTTAAAACGGTGGCTGGTAATTGTTGTAAAAGATATAAAGTTAATAATACTAAAATTTTGAAGATTATGTTAAGATAATTGTTATTTCGAGATTTAGAATTCATTGTTGTCTACCTAATAAAGAGCATTAATATAGTTTTTTATAATTATCATAAATTTAAGATTTTAATTGTTGTCTTCATCTTTATTCTTTAAATGGTGTCTTAATAATTGATGAAATTGCTGTTCTTTCTAATTCTACTTTCGTAGCTGGAGATACTCCAATTTTTGGGGCTTAAAAAGTAAGTTTTAACCAGAATTAATAACTATTAATGACATTTATTCAACCATTTAAAGTTTTTTTCCGTAAAATATGGTTTGCTTATTATACTTATTAGCAGAAAGCAGGACTAAGAATGAAAATTAATTACCAGGTTGCCCTCAATTTAAGTGAAGAAGATTGCGCGTTACGGATCAAAAAATTAACATCTAAAAATAATGAATTTTTACAAATACTGGCACAATCTGAAAATTCATCCTAGTGCTATTATAAGTTCCCAATTAATAATTAAGTTTTAAAACCTTGTGGCTTGGCATGTGTAGACCAAAAGCAGAAGCTTACATAAATGGCTGTTTATCCCAGTGAAAGTGGATTTACCAAACTATTTATTGAAGCTTCACGCAGCGCTATATTTAATTAGCAACTCATTGACCACCGGGAATTACTTAATACTGGATTAATTGACATAGTTTTGAATAATAATTAGAAAGTTTCAATATCCATAAGAAATATTAAGAATCTGCAAAAGAATCGCGGCATAATTGATTGGAAGTGAAAAAATGATCAGTGTGATGAAAAAAAGAATTTCACTATGGAGTGTTTTAGGCGCAATTGTTTTTATGGGACTTCAGGTTTTAGGAACTTTGGCGCTTCCCAATATTACCTCAGATATTGTTAATAAAGGCATTACTCGCGGTGACACCCATTATATCATAATTGCGGGAATAAGAATGTTAGGGGCTTCTATCTTTATTGTGGTAGTTTCTTTTTTTAATGTTTTATTGGCTTCTCAAGCTTCCCAACAATTAGGGCAAAATTTGCGTAATGATATTTATCGTAAAGTTCTCTATATGTCTAATAATGAATTTGATCAAATTGGGACTTCTTCACTCATTACCCGAACTACTAACGATGTTGTGCAAATTCAAAATGTCACGTTGATGATGTTACGAATGATGATTATGGCACCTATTATGATGATTGGGGCCAGTTTTATGGCCTATCAAAAAAATCAGCGTCTGACCGAAATATTTGTTTTTATTTTGCCCGTTTTAATTCTTGTGGTTGGCGTAGTCATGTATTTTGCAGTTCCTTTGTTTAAGATGATGCAAAAAAAGATTGACCGCTTAAACCTTGTGTTTCGGGAAGGCTTAACGGGAGTGCGGGTGATTCGTGCCTTTCGGCGTGATGATTGGGAGCAAAAGCGCTTTGATGCCGCTAATCAAGACTATACCCATAATGCACAAAAAGCTTTTTCAATTATAGCAACCATGTATCCTTTAATAATTCTAGTGATGAGCGGTATGAATATTAGTATTACTTGGCTGGGAGCTAAATATATTGCACAAAGAAGCATGGAAGTGGGTGATTTGATTGCCTTTATGACCTATGCCATCCAAATTTTAATGAGTTGCATGATGTTGTCAATGATCTTCGTATTTGTACCTCGAGCCCAAGCCTCGGCAACGAGAATTAATACTATTTTAAAGATGAAAAGTGAATTAAAAGAAAATAATCAAGAAAAAAAATTGGATCAATCTGCAGCTGCTTTAGAATTTTCTCAGGTTAGTTTCAGCTATCAGGGAGCAGAAAGTCCAGCTGTAAAGAATGTAAGTTTTCAAGTGCACGCAGGACAAACCGTAGGGATTATTGGAGGGACCGGTTCTGGTAAAACGACATTAGTTAATTTAATCTCCCGTGTTTATGATGTGCAGTCGGGAAAAGTGCGACTAAATGGGCATGATGTGCGAGATTTATCTCTGCAAGAAATTAATAATCAAGTAGCATTGGTTCCGCAAAAAGCAGTGTTATTTAAAGGAACAATCCGGGATAATTTAAAATATGGAGATTTGACCGCTAGTGATGAACAACTTTGGCATGCTCTAGAAATTGCTCAGGCGGCTGATTTTATTAAAAGCGAGCAGGGATTAGACACTAAAGTAGAGCAGGGAGGCGATAATTTTTCTGGTGGGCAAAAACAAAGATTAGCTATCGCCCGGGCTTTAGTTAAGGATGCTTCGATTTATATTTTTGATGATTCTTTTTCTGCTTTAGATTTTAAAACTGATGCTTTATTGCGTAAGGCCTTGCTTAATGATGAGCGCTTAAAACAGAAAGTCTTAGTAATTGTGAGCCAACGAATTTCCACTATTGCAGATGCTCAAGTGATCGTTGTTTTAGATCATGGGCAAATGGTGGGCTGTGGGACACATCAACAGTTAAAAGATTCTAATGCCACTTATCAAGAAATTATGCAATCGCAAATTAAGGGGGCGGCAATCAATGACTAGTCATCGGCCACATAATTTTCAGAACAGTAATAGAGCCAAGAATTTTTGGGGTACTTTAGTACGTTTAATTCATTACATGTCCAGTTATATTTTATCTTTGGTGATCGTGGTTCTTTTGGCCATCGCCTCAACTATTTTTCAGATTGTCACCCCCAAGGTATTAGGACAAGCCACTACCGAGATCTATAAGGGAGTAGTAACAGGTATTACTCGCCAAAAGGCTGGATTGGATGTTAGCAGATACCCGATTAATTTTGGTAGAATTGAGCAGATTTTATTACTAATAGCAGCGTTTTACCTGATAGCGGCTGTCTTTAGTTTTTTGCAGCAAATTTTAATGACCCGAATCTCTCAACAGACGGTATATAAGTTACGTAAAGACTTAAAACAAAAAATGCGGTATTTACCGATTAGTTATTATGACACTCATAATAACGGTGATATTATGTCGCGGGCCATTAATGATATGGATAATATAGCAGCTACTTTACAGCAAAGTGTAACACAGTTGATTACTAGTTGTGTTACCTTGATAGGTACTATATGGATGATGTTTTCTATTAGTTGGCAATTAACTTTAATTGCCTTGATTACGATCCCTTTAAGCTTAATTGTAACCGGGGTTATTGCTCCTCATTCACAAAAGGCCTTTGCCGCCCAACAAAAATCTTTAGGTCTTTTGAATAACCAGGTTGAGGAAAATTATGCTGGTCATTTAGAAGTTAAAGCTTTTAATCATGAGAAAATTGCCTTACAGCAATTTGAAAAAGAAAATCAGCGCTTATATCAGTCTGGTTTTAAAGCTCAGCTGTTAGCTGGAATTATGATGCCCTTGATGGCGTTGGTTAATAATTTAGGCTATGTAGTAGCTGCGATTTATGGCGGTATTCAAGTAGCAAATAATCGGCTGCCTATTGGTAATATTCAGGCGTTTTTACAATATATGCAACAATTTGCCCAGCCGATTACTCAATTAGCCAATTTAGCTAATACTATTCAAGCGACGATAGCCTCTGCTGAAAGAATTTTTGCTGTTTTAGATGAACCGCCAATGGAGGCAACTCATGTCGACATAGCCGATCAACCAACTGATAAATTAATTACTTTTGATCATGTTCAATTTGGTTATGCTGATCAAGAGCTTTTAATTAAAGATTATTCTTTAGCAGTTGATCCGGGAGAAATGGTAGCAATTGTGGGTCCTACTGGAGCGGGTAAAACGACCATTATTAACTTATTAGAACGTTTTTATGATATTAAAGGTGGTTCTATTAAACTGCGGGGCCGTGATATTCGTAATTTCAGTCGGGACCAGTTACGTCAGCATTTAGCAATGGTGCTCCAAGACACTTGGTTATTTACAGGTTCGATTTATGATAATTTAAAATATGGCCGGGAAAATGCTACAAAAGCGGATATTTTGCGGGCCGCTCAAGCCGCTCATGTGGATGAATTTGTTCGACAATTGCCGCAGGGCTATGAAACCATTCTCAATGAAGCAGCCTCTAATATATCTCAAGGACAAAGACAATTATTGACTATTGCCCGCGCATTTGTAGCTAACCCCGAGATTCTTATTTTGGATGAGGCAACTTCTTCAGTAGATACTAGAACTGAATTTCAAATTCAACACGCCATGCAGAGATTATTACAAGGTCGTACCAGCTTTGTTGTGGCCCATCGCTTGTCTACCATTCAAGATGCTGATAAGATTATTGTAATGAATCATGGTTCAATTATTGAAACCGGTAATCATCAGCAATTATTGGAACAAAAAGGTTTTTATGCTGATTTATATAATTCTCAATTTAGTGGCAATATTAAAAATTTAGGTTAATAAAAGATGTATCTTATCGATAAAATAAACGCGTTAGTTTCTCAGCAGGTTGTTCCGGGAATTAGTTTTGCTTATTTAACGGCTGATCATCTTGAGCGCCGGCAAGTAGGGCTTAATACCTGGTTACCGCAAGAAACAGCTTTACCAGCTAATCCTTTATATGATTTGGCTTCTTTAACTAAAGTTATCGGAACAACGACGGTTTTATTACATCTGATTGAACAAAGGGTTTTGAGTACAGAAACTGCCATTTGTCAGTACTTACCGGAGTTTACGGATAAACGGGTAACGTTACGTCATTTAATGACCCATACTTCCGGTATTCAAGGATATATACCGCAACGTGATTGTCTAAGTGGCAGAGAATTAATAAAAGCCTTGGTGAAACTGCCGGTAACTTCGAATTTTAATCAAGTAATTAAATATACCGATACGGGTCCTATTTTAGCAGGATTAATAATTGAAAAAATCTACCATCAACCAGTACAATCAGTAATTGAGCAGGTGGTTTTGCAGCCTTTAGGTTTAACAACTGCCACGTTTCAGCCCCAGCCCCATAATTGCGTTATCACCAGCAGTAAAACGGGAAAAAATCTGCAGGGAGTTGTACAAGATCCCAAAGCCCAGCAGCTTGGTTGCCATTGTGGTTCAGCAGGGTTATTTGCGAGTTTAAATGATGTAATCCGTTTTAGTCAATTTATGCTGGGCCAATTGACAATCACCCAAGCTCCGATTCAGGATGCTACTATTAAAAAATTATTTCACAGTTTTACACCGGTATTGCCGGGCCGTTCTTTTGGTTGGGATTTACGCTGGAATTGCCTAGGTGAAGCTGTCTTATATCATACGGGTTATACTGGTAATTTTCTAGCGATTGACCGTCAACGGCAGCGGGCGTTGATTGTTTTAAGTAATCGAGTGCATCCTTTTAATAATAATCAACGTTTTTTAAGTGCTCGCAATGCAATTATGGAATTGTTTTTACAAAGCTAAATTTTAATTAGAATGTCTCTCAGGGTAATTTTTATCCTGAGAATTTTTAGGTTGATAATGATCATAGTCTATTGAGTATCTACAATCAGGAATAAAGTTTTCTTTTTTGGAGGAGTTAGAGGGTGAACTTTATGCGATTTTACCCTTCAATCGGGCGAATTTTTTCCAATGTCTGGTATCAATAATAAATACAATGCTAGCAAAATTTTTTACTAAGCGACGGTTATCCTTTAAATTCGGCGACTAGTTTTTATAGAAGGCTTTTGATTTAGAAATTACTTTATTTCTTTGTTAATCAGGTTTTTAATCGTCCTAACGTTAAAAAGCGGCGCTTCTATGCACCGCTTTAAAATAGTCTGATTTATCTTATTGTTTTATATCACCGCTATTAATAAGTTTTTGGCGTAATTGCAGCATCGCAGTATAGGTAGCAAGCACATAAATTTTTGTTTGTGGCTGCTGTTTTAAAGCACTAATAAATTGGTCTAAATCAGTGGCGTGTTGTAACTGCTGAGTGGACACTCCAGCAATTTTAAAGCGCAGATTGATATCTTGCCAGCGTTCGCCACCAGTAATAATGGGGTTGATTTTTTCAAAAGGCAAATCTTCAAAATCCCCATCCCAAATCCAACTGGTATCAATTCCATCAGCATAATTGGCATTTAACAAAAAGCCGAGGCAATAACTGTCAGGATCAGTTTCTAAAGTAGCAAGAACTTGATTTAAACCTACTGGATTTTTGACTAAAATAATGGTTAATTGTTTGTTTCCTAAAGAAATAACCTCTTGGCGCCCGAAAACCTGTTCATCAGCTTGAAAAGCTTGGTGAATTTCTGCCACACTAACACCTAAAGTGCGACCAGTGGCATAGGCAGCTAGCGCATTATAAATATTATACATTCCGCCAATATTAATAGAGAATGTATTGCCATCAATTGTAAAAGTAGAACGATTAGGCAATAATTGTTCTACTGCAGTAACTTGATAATCTAACTGCGGCCGTTCATAGTGACAGTTAGGACAGAAATAACTGCCAAGATTTGCATAAGTTATCAGATGATAGTGCATGATATGCTGACACTGGGGGCATAAAATTCCATCAACGTTGAATTTGGCCCTGAGATCCTGATTTTGGTGGCCATCATCACTAAAACCATAATAAATTTTTGGATTAGGCAGATCAATCGAATTAAAAATAGAAGCATCAGCGTTGATAATGAGCTTGGCTTGCGGGGCTTTTTTAATGCCCGCTACAATTTTTTCAAACGTAGTATAAATTTCGCCATAACGATCCATTTGGTCTCGAAAAATATTAGTTAAAACAAAAACACTCGGCGTCATAGCTTCACAAATAGGGGCTACATTAGCTTCATCAACTTCCAGCACTGCAATTTTTTTAGCCGGGGACTGTTGACTGGATTGTGCTAAAAACGCTGAGGTAATACCTTGAATCATATTCGAGCCTGTGGGATTAGTTAAAACATAATGATACTTTTGTTGTAAAATTTTAGTAATCAATGCTGTGGTTAAGGTTTTGCCATTGGTTCCGGTCACAAGAATGATCTTATAATCTTGGCTCAAATCTTGTAACACTTTGGGATCTAAACGATATGCCAGTTTTCCCGGTAAGGAGCTGCCGCGATGGAAGCCATTATGCAAGATTTGATAAGAAGTCTTTCCCAAACCGATAGCTAATTTTGATTTTAGGCTCATAAAAACTTTCCTCTCTTTACTGAGAAATAATACCATATATTTTATACTACTTTACAGTTTTATATGGAAGAATTGTGGAACTTTATGTAAATTTAAGTATAATTAAAGCAGTGATGATGTGAAAGGGGCCTAAAAGTTGGCGCAATTATTTTTTCGCTATGGCGCAATGAATGCCGGCAAATCCATTGAAGTACTCAAAGTTGCCCATAATTATGAAGAGCAGGGCAAACAAGTATTACTAATGACTAGTAGTTTGGATACGCGTAACGGTCAGGGCCAGATTGCCAGTCGTATTGGCTTAAGTAGAAAAGCGGTGGCGCTACAGGCTGATACAAATATTTATACTGTGGTTCAAAATCAATGTCCGCAAGCTGCCTGCATTTTAATTGATGAAGCGCAGTTTTTGACTGTTGACCAAGTCAAACAGGCGGCTGCAGTTGTTGACGAATTGGGAATTCCGGTAATGGCATTTGGTCTAAAAAATGATTCTCAAAATCATTTATTTGCTGGAAGTGAGGCCTTATTAATTTACGCTGATAAAATTGAAGAAATGAAAACTATCTGCTGGTTTTGTCGCAAAAAGGCGACTATGAATTTAAGAATTACCAATGGACAAGCGGATTATGGCGGCGAGCAAATCCAAATTGGCGGCAATGAAAGTTACTATCCGGTTTGCCGTAAGCACTATTTGAATCCGCCGTTAGATAAAATTTAGAAAGTGGGGCTGAATGTGGATAAAATTTTTGATCAATTGGAAGGTTTAGTTGAACGCTATGATGAACTACAAGAAATGATGAGTGACCCTGAAGTAATTAATGATACTCCGCGTTATTTGAAAATTTCTAAAGAAGCAGCTGACATGGCAAAGGTGGTTACTGAATATAAAAAGTACCAGCAACTAAAATCTGATATTGAGCAAAGTAAAGAGGTTCTTAATGAAAGTAAGGATCCTGAATTAGAAGATTTGGCTAAAGAAGAAATTTCTGAGCAAGAAGAGCAGTTGGCCGCTGTAGAAGAAAACATTAAAGTTTTAATGATTCCACAAGATCCTAATGATGATAAGAATATTATTATGGAAATTCGTGGGGCTGCCGGTGGCGATGAGGCCAGTTTGTTTGCGGGCGATCTCTTAAATATGTATGAACGTTATGCAGAGCGGCAAAATTGGCAATTTGAAATTATTGACGAAAATAAAACCGAAGTTGGCGGCTATAAAGAAGTTGCGATAATGATTTCCGGTAAAAAGGTTTTTTCCAAATTGAAATTTGAAAATGGAGCCCATCGTGTGCAAAGAATTCCAACAACGGAATCTGCCGGTAGGGTTCATACATCAACGGCCACAGTCGCAGTAATGCCGGAATATGATGAAGTAGATTTGGAAATTGATCCCAAAGATATCCGTGTTGATGTCTATCGTTCTTCAGGAGCCGGAGGCCAGCATATCAACAAGACTTCTTCTGCCGTAAGAATGACTCATATTCCGACTGGGATTGTTGTTGCGATGCAGGATCAACGTTCTCAGCAGCAAAATCGCGAGAAGGCAATGCAGATTTTACGTTCCCGTGTTTATGATTATTATGAATCCCAAAACCAAAGTGAGTATGATGCTGAGCGTAAATCTGCCGTCGGTACGGGCGATCGATCCGAACGTATTCGTACCTATAACTATCCGCAAAATCGGGTAACTGATCATCGTATTGGTTTATCTTTGAATAAATTAGATAAAATTATGAATGGTCAATTGGATGAGATTATTGATGCTTTAATTTTGTCTGATCAGACTAAAAAGCTGGAGCGTATCCAAAATGGAGAGACTAAGCTATATTAATGCCCTTAAGCGGGCTTTTTTAATGTTAGAAAAACAACATCAAGATCAAGAAAGTGCCCGGTATTTACTATTGGAATTGACGGGGTGGAACTGGACCCAATTTTCTTTGCATCAAAAAGATTTAATGCCGACAACTTTACAAAAAGTTTATCAACAAGATATCGACCTAGTAGCAGCAGGCTGGCCAGCGCAATATGTTTTAGGCTATGCTTGGTTTTACGGACGGAAATTTAAGGTTTCTTCTGATACTTTAATTCCCCGCCAAGATAGTGAAGCTATGATTGCTCAGATTTTGCAGGATAATCCGACTGCGGTTGATTTACTGGAATTAGGCACGGGATCGGGAGCTTTAGTAATTACTTTAGGATTAGAAGGAAATTATCAGAATTTGACAGCAACGGATATTTCACCGGCAGCTGTCCAAATAGCACAGCAAAATAGTTACCAGTATCATTTGCCAATTAAATTTGTAATAGGAGATCTATTTCAACCGGTCCAAGAGCAGCAATTTGATCTGATTGTATTTAATCCACCATATATAGCAACTTCAGAAATTGAATTAATGGATTCTTCAGTAGTAAATTTTGAACCCCATCAAGCCTTGTTTGCTTCAGAATCCGGATTAGTCTTTTACCGGCGAGTTTTTTCGCAGATAGAGCAATTTTTAAAACCGCAGGGCAAAATTTATTTGGAATTTGGCTTTCAACAGCAAGAAAAAATTAGTAAAATATTTCAAGAGCAATTACCAAATTGGCAAATTGATTTTTTCCATGATGTGGCTAATCATCCCCGGTTTTTGCGTTTACAACGAAAAGAGGTGAAAAAATGAAAACTACAATTCTATCGCCAGAACAAATTTCCCAAGCAGCCCAATGGTTAGCGGAAGGCAAATTAGTCGCTTTTCCAACCGAAACAGTTTATGGTTTAGGTGCCGATGCGACTAACCCTCAAGCTGCGCAATCGGTATATGAAGCTAAGGGACGCCCCAGTGATAATCCTTTAATTGTGCACGTGGATTCACCTCAAATGGTGTGGCAGTATGCGGATGTGGCCGATAAATCCCTAGCTTTAAAATTAATGGACAACTTTTGGCCAGGTCCGTTAACTATTATTCTGCCGGTTAAAGCCGGTACTTTGTCTAAAACAGTAACCGGTGGTTTGGATACGGTGGCTTTTAGAATGCCGGATAATAAGGCTACTTTAAATCTCATCAGTACTTTAGGTCGTCCTCTTGTTGGGCCGTCGGCAAATACCTCAGGTAAACCTAGTCCAACTTTAGCTCAGCATGTTTACCATGATCTGCAAGGTAAAATTAGTGGCATTCTTGATGATGGACCTACAAGAGTAGGGCTGGAATCTACAGTATTAGATTTAACTAGCAGCATACCAACCATTTTACGTCCGGGAGCTGTTTCTCAACAACAGCTACAGGAAGTTATTGGCACAGTACAAAGTGACCATCATAAAGTTCAGCCCGGAGAAATTCCTAAGGCTCCCGGAATGAAATATAAACATTACGCGCCTCAAGCTCAAGTAGTTATTGTGGATACGGTTGAGGATTTTGAGCCCGCTTTATCTTGGGTGAAACAGCAAAACCAACCATTTGCAGTTATGGCAGAACAGTCGGTTTTAGACCAAATAGATTTGACAGCTGCCAGAGCCACTTTTTCGTTAGGCAGTAATTTGGATTCAGCGAGTCATTTGTTGTTTGCAGCTTTACGAAAATTTGATTTGGACCCGCAGATTAAATATATTTTAGCGCAGGGTTTTACAGCATCTGGTTTAGGTGCTGCTTATATGAACCGTTTAAATAAGTCAGCGGGTAATAAACATTTTAAATCACAGGAGGCCTAATAATGTCCAAATTTACAGTTTTAAATCATCCATTAATTCAACATAAGTTAACACTTATTCGAAATAAAGATACCGGCACGCAAGAATTTCGTGAAATTGTTAATGAAATTGCAGAATTGATGGTTTATGAAATTACACGAGATTTACCTTTAAAAGATGTTAAAGTAACTACGCCGATGGGAGAAACCGTGCAAAAAGAATTAGCAGGTAAAAAGCTGGCTGTAATCCCAATTTTACGGGCTGGTTTAGGAATGGTTGACGGAGTTTTACAGCTAATTCCCGCTGCTAAAGTGGGGCACATTGGCATGTATCGTGATGAAAAAACTTTGCAACCCCATGAATATTTTGTTAAATTGCCTTCTGATATCGATCAACGCGAACTCTTTATTGTCGATCCAATGTTGGCAACTGGCGGTTCTGCTAATATGGCTATTGATGCTTTGAAAAAACGTGGAGCTCAGCATATACGTTTAGTAGTTTTAGTTGCTGCTCCCGAAGGTGTTCATGCTGTACAGACAAATCACCCGGATATTGACATTTATGCGGCTGCTCTAGATGAAAAAATTAATGAAAATGGTTATATTTTCCCAGGATTAGGTGACGCGGGAGATCGATTGTTCGGTACAAAATAAATTTCCCTTTAGAAATATATAGATTTACTTTGAATTTGTTGTTTTTTGGTGGTAATCTGTTTTTATGCTTGAATATTATCAGGTTTAAGATCTAAATAAATAAAAAGGGAGGAAGTGATATCGATTGAATGGATCTTCTCCACTAATTACAATTGGTGGGCTGACTTTTAATATTGCAAATTGTTTGTCGACTTTCATTGCGGCCTTATTGGTTTTCATTTTGTTTTTTGCTTTATCCCGAAAAATTGAAATGCGTCCAGGAAAAGCTCAAAATGTTTTGGAATGGATTGTCGATTTTACAAATGGAATCGTTAAATCAATGATTCCAGAAAAGAGTCAGGCGCAACCTATTATGTTTTATGTTTTTGTAATGTTTGCGTTTATCTTTGTAGCTAACCAATTAGGATTAATCCTTGAAGTAGCAATTGGTGGTCAAACTTATATTAAATCACCGACTTCTAGTCCAATTGTGACCATGTCTTTGGGTACAATCTCTTTGGTTCTAGCCCAGTTTTATTGTGTACAACAACGTGGAATTAAGGGATATTTGCATCATTACGCTGAACCTATGTGGGGATTGACGCCGATTAATATTCTGGAAGAATTTACTAATTTTTTAACTCTATCTTTGCGGCTTTACGGTAATATTTTTGCTGGTGAAGTATTATTAGATTTAATTGTTAAAATGGCTAGTTCTTATGGAATTGTAACGTGGATTCCTTCGTTATTAATATCTATGGTCTGGCAAGGATTTTCAGTATTTATTGGCGCAATTCAAGCCTATGTTTTTGTAACATTATCAACTGTTTATATATCACATAAAATTGTAACAGAATAATTTGGAGGTATTTTTAAATGAAATTTTTAGGTGCAGGTATTGCAGCAGGATTGGCCGCTTTGGCCGCTTCATATGGTAATGGAAATGTTATTTCTAAAACTATTGAAAATATGGCTCGGCAGCCGGAAATGTCTGGACAATTACGTTCAATGATGTTTATTGGTGTTGGTTTGATTGAAGCTGTGCCCATTATTGCGATAGTTATTGCCTTTTTAATGGTCCTTTAATTTTACTGGAACTAAAAAAGGAGATGACGTATCATTGCAAAATAATTTATTATTAGCAGCGCAATCTTCCTCATTAGGTGATACGTTGTTTGTTTTAATCGCGTTTATCCTTTTAGCCTTATTAGTTAAACACTATGCTTGGACACCAATTACTAATATGATGGAAAAGCGGAATCAAAAAATTACTGGTGATTTGGATTATGCTGATAAAGAACGGCAGGATGCGGAAAATTTAAAACAACAACGGGAAACAGCACTCAAAAATTCTAAAGTAGAGGCTGTCCAAATCGTTGCTAACGCAAAAAAATCAGGGGAAACTCAACGTCAGAGTATTGTCGATCAGGCTCATTCTGAAGCTCAGGAAATTCAATCTCAAGCACAAGCCAATGCGCAGCAAGCTAAGCAAGAGGCAATGAAGTCGGTTCAAAAAGATGTTGCTCAACTATCAGTTGATATTGCCTCCCAAATTATTGGCCGCGAATTATCAGTTAGTGATCAGGAGAATTTAATCGACTCATATATTAAGGAGTTGAATGCCAACCATGAAACTAAGTAATATTGAAATTGGCCGGCGCTATGGGAAGGCTTTGTTTGAGTTTGCGTTAGAGCAGAAGCAGGAAACTGCGATTCTGGACGAATTACATGTTCTGATGGAAATATATGAGCAAATACCTGATCTCGGTGAGATTTTAACTGATGCTCGTTTACGAAGTGTAGAAAAAAAGCAGCTTTTAACGAAAATTACCGATTCAGCTAGTGAAATCATGACAAACTTTTTGCAACTGCTTTTTGAATATCGGCGGTTAAATGTGCTTCCAGAAATAGTAACTGCTTATGAACAGTTGTACGACGAATTCACGGGTACTTACAATGCACATATAATTGCGGCTGTGGAATTAAATGCCGAACAACTTGACAGTTTAAGACAAGCCTTAAAGGAAAGATTAAATGCACAAAAAATTAATCTGACTACAGAAGTGGATAAAACAATTATTGGCGGTCTGATTGTTCAAGTTGGTGGTCAAATTATTGACGGTAGTATTGCTTCTCGCATTAAGAAGTTAAAGCGCGTGCTGCTGAATGATTAGTAATAAATATAGAGGTGAATTTAATGAGCATCAAAGCTGAGGAAATCAGTTCATTGATTAAAGAGCAACTGAAAAATTATCACGACGATTTAGCAGTTGAAGAAATTGGAACTGTAACTTACGTTGGTGATGGAATTGCCCGTGCTCATGGATTGGATAATGTAATGTCTAACGAGTTGCTGGAATTTACTAACGGCTCGTTTGGAATTGCCCAAAACTTGGAAACTAATGATGTTGGTATCATTATTTTAGGTAAATATGATGATATCCGTGAGGGCGATCGCGTTAAAAGAACTAAAAGAATTATGGAAGTTCCGGTAGGAGAGCAATTAATCGGTCGGGTCGTTAATCCTCTAGGACAAGCGGTTGATGGTTTGGGTGCTATTAAAACTGAAAAAACTCGTCCGATTGAAAATACTGCTCCGGGAGTTATGGATCGACAATCAGTTTCTGAACCTTTACAAACAGGTTTAAAGGCGATTGATTCATTAGTTCCTATCGGCCGGGGCCAACGGGAATTAATTATTGGTGACCGGAAAACTGGTAAGACGTCCATTGCGATTGATACCATTTTGAATCAAAAAGATCAAAATATGATTTGTATTTATGTCGCAATTGGGCAAAAGGAATCAACCATTAGATCGCAAGTAGAAACATTACGAAAAATGGGCGCGATGGACTATACTATTGTTATTGAAGCTGGTCCAAGTGAACCGGCTCCAATGTTATATATTGCTCCTTATGCTGGCGCAGCCATGGGTGAAGAGTTTATGTATAACGGCAAGCATGTTTTAATCATTTATGATGATTTAAGTAAACAAGCTGCTGCTTATCGGGAAATATCCTTACTATTAAGGAGACCACCTGGGCGTGAAGCTTATCCGGGTGATGTTTTCTATTTGCATTCACGCTTATTGGAGCGGGCTGCTAAATTAAACGATAAATTAGGCGGAGGTTCTATGACAGCTCTGCCGATTATTGAAACCCAAGCGGGTGACATTTCCGCTTATATTCCTACCAATGTTATCTCCATTACTGATGGTCAGATTTTCCTGCAAAGTGATATGTTTTATGCAGGTAATCGGCCAGCTGTGGATGCTGGTACTTCGGTTTCTCGTGTTGGTGGGGATGCGCAGATTAAAGCTATGAAAAAAGTTGTTGGTACTCTGCGTTTGGATATTGCTTCCTATAATGAGTTGGAGTCTTTTGCGCAATTTGGTTCTGATTTAGATGCTGCTACTCAAGCTAAGTTAAATCGTGGACGAATTACCATGGAGATTTTAAAGCAACCTTTGCATTCACCGATTCCTGTAGAAAAACAAGTTATAATTTTTTATGCTTTAACTCAAGGATTTTTGGATAATATACCAGTTGATCAAGCTCAGGCTTTCCAGCAAGGACTTTTTGATTTCTTTGATGGGAATCATTCGGATTTGCTCAAAGAAATTAGAGAAACTGGTAATTTGCCTGATGAAGATAAAATGACTGCAGCTGTTAAAGAGTTTGCCGAGGGATTTGATTCTTCTGCCAAAAATGCTCAACAGGCAAAAAAGTAGTGAGGAGGTATGACTAATGGCTGAATCCTTAATGGATATTAAACGCCGCATTGCTTCAACTAAGAAGACAGGTCAAATTACTCACGCTATGCAAATGGTTTCTGGCGCTAAATTAACACAAATAGAAAAACAGTCTAATGTTTATCAATTATATGAGCAGAAGCTAAAAGAAACTATGGGTCATTTAGTTGCTAGTAAAATTATCAGTCAATATAGAGATAATAATACTGAATCTTCAAATGATTCTATGTCATTAGACCATCTTTTAAAAAATCGTCCTATTAAAAAGACCGCCTATATTGTAGTTACTTCTGATCGTGGGCTTGTAGGTAGCTATAATTCAACTATTATTAAAGCAACTATGGATTTATTGAGAAAAAATCATCAAAATGATAAATCAAAATTCTCAATTATTGCCGTGGGTGGTACTGGGGCTGATTTTTTTAAGAAGCGGAACTACGATGTTGCTTATGAATATCGGGGTGTGGAAGATGTGCCCCAGTTTAAAACTATTCAAAAATTAGTTAAAACCTGTGTAGAGATGTTTGATACCGGGGTGTTTGATCAATTATATATTTGTCATAATCATCATGTTAATTCTTTAACTTCAACTTTTACAGTTGATAAGTTATTGCCGATTTCACGCGATATTGCTGATGAAGTTGATTTTAAAAAAATTGGCAATACTTCTAGTTATATAGTTGATCCTTCAATTGAGGTAGTTTTACAAAAACTGGTGCCGCAGTATATTGAAAGTGTTGTTTTTGGATCAATTTTGGATGCCAAAACTGCCGAACATGCTGCTTCCATGACCGCTATGCGGACAGCAACCGATAATGCAGATGATTTAATTTCTAGTTTATCATTAAAGTATAACCGTGCTCGTCAAGAACAAATTACAACTGAAATCACTGAAATTATCGGTGGTGCTTCAGCATTAGAATAAGAAAGGGGTTGTTTAAATGAGTCAAGGAAAAGTAGTACAAGTTATTGGCCCCGTTGTTGACGTGGAATTTCCACTTGACGGTTCTTTACCTGATATTAATAACGCCTTAACTGTTGAAACTAATCAGGGTAGAAAAATTACTTTAGAGGTATCATTGGAGCTAGGTGATGGTGTCATGCGGACCATTGCTATGTCCGGGACAGATGGTTTACAACGTGGAACTACTGTAGTTGATACTGGTAAACCGATTAGTGTTCCTGTTGGTGATGTTACCTTAGGCCGTGTCTTTAATGTTTTGGGAGAACCTATTGACGGTGGCGATCCGATTAAAGAAGATGTTCAGCGTGATAGTATTCATAAAGACGCACCAAAATATGATGATTTAAATACTACTTCAGAAGTTTTGGAAACTGGTATCAAGGTTATTGATTTGCTGGAACCATATCTTCGGGGTGGAAAAGTTGGCCTGTTCGGCGGTGCTGGTGTTGGAAAAACCGTTTTAATTCAAGAGTTAATTCATAATATTGCTCAAGAACACAATGGTATTTCTGTATTTACCGGTGTTGGTGAAAGAACCCGTGAAGGTAATGATTTGTATTTTGAAATGAAGGCTTCTGGAGTTTTAGCTAAAACAGCCATGGTCTTTGGTCAAATGAATGAATCACCTGGTGTGCGGATGCGAGTAGCTTTAACTGGAGTTACTATGGCTGAGTATTTCCGTGACGTTGAAGGTCAAGATGTGTTGTTATTTATTGATAATATTTTCCGGTTTACTCAAGCTGGTTCCGAGGTTTCTGCGTTGTTAGGCAGAATGCCGTCAGCCGTTGGCTATCAGCCGACTTTGGCTACTGAAATGGGACAATTGCAGGAACGAATCACTTCCACCAAAAAGGGTTCAATTACTTCTATTCAAGCTGTATATGTTCCTGCTGATGACTATACTGACCCAGCACCAGCAACCGAATTTGCCCATTTGGATGCGACGACCAACTTGGAGCGGAGTTTGACGCAACAAGGTATTTACCCAGCGGTGGATCCATTAGCTTCGACTTCTAGTGCTTTGGATCCGGCGATTGTTGGAGAAGAGCATTATCAAGTTGCGACAGAAGTACAACATGTTTTGCAACGCTACCATGAACTGCAGGATATTATTTCCATTTTAGGTATGGATGAATTATCAGATGAAGAAAAAGAAATAGTTGCCCGCGCGCGGCGGATGCAATTCTTCTTATCTCAGAATTTTCATGTAGCTGAACAATTTACCGGTCTTCCAGGATCTTATGTTTCAATTAAAGATACAGTCAAAGGCTTTAAAGAAATTCTAGAAGGTAAATATGATGATGTGCCGGAAGATGCCTTTCGTAGTGTCGGTACAATTGAAGAAGTTCTAGAAAAAGCTAAAAAGATGGGTTATCATCCTGCAGACGAACAAGAGTCTGATAGTTCGGACAATAAGGCTGCAGCAGCTAATTAGTGGGAGGAATTGATATGGACGAATCTGGTGTTTTTCAAGTCAATATCGTTACTCCTGATGGTCAAGTTTATTCGCAGCAATCGCGACGTTTAGTTGCGCGCGCCACCGATGGAGATTTGGGTATTTTAGCTAATCATTTACCCATTATTGCAACTTTACAAATTGCAGAAGTACGTTCCTTATGTGCTGAAAATGAGAATCGTGAAGATGCAATTGCAGTTAATGGTGGTTATTTAGAATTTAAGGATAATGTTGCAACCATTATTGCCGATAGTGCTGAACTGTCTCGTGACATTGATTTAAGACGGGCACGTTACGCTAAAGAACGTGCTGAAAAGCGGATTGAAAAAGCTAAACAAACCCATGATGTTGATGATCGACGTCGGGGAGAAGTGGCACTAGCACGGGCAATTAATCGGATCAGAGTTTCTGAACATCATTAAACTGACTTTTATATTTATAAAAAAGTTCTGCGGTTATGAAATTTTTTTTTCATAATCTGGAACCTTTTTTATTATACATAGCCCAAGAGATGGGGATTGGTTTTAACACATTTTGACTATTTTTTGTTAAAATTATGGGGTACGATTATTTAAGGGAGATTAATCTTGAAACAAATTGGTATTCAAAATTTATTAATAATTTTTAGTCATATTTTTTTTATTTGGATTGCTTTTCTGGCTGTTCAAACATTAGACTGGGATAAATTTTTGCGCCCCCAAGTTAATAATAATTTAGGTAAATTACTGTTAATTTTTACGGCTATAACTTTAGGTTACTCGGTCAGCTCTTTTTTTATTAGTTTAGTACAAGCCTTTCAAAATTTAATTTTTATGTTTTAAATACAATGGCGATCTTAATAAAACAGAGTATAATAAAAAACTATGATATAATTTTTGTGCAGGTAAGGTTATTTGGAGGCTGAAAGATGGCAAAGTCTATTGGAATTGATTTGGGAACGGCCAATATCTTAATTAATGTCAAGGGCGAGGGTATTGTAATCAATGAACCTTCAGTAGTAGCAATTAATACCCAAACCAATGAAGTAGTGGCTGTAGGGACTGAGGCTTATAAAATGGTAGGCCGGACTCCGGGCAATATTAAGGCAATTAGACCCCTTAAAGATGGTGTAATTGCTGACTTTGATATTACTGAAAAAATGTTAAAGTATTTTATTGAAAAAACTAATGTGAAAACTATGTTTTCGCGCCCGAAAATTATGATTTGCTGTCCGACCAATATTACATCGATTGAACAAAAATCTATTATTGAAGCGGCCGAACAGACCGGAAGTAAAGATGTCTATTTAGAATTAGAACCTAAAGTGGCGGCAGTGGGTGCCGGAATGGATATCTTTAAACCTCAAGGAAATATGGTGATTGATATTGGGGGCGGAACGAGCGATATTGCAATTTTATCCATGGGAGATATTGCTGCTAGTAAATCGATTCGACTTGCCGGCGATAAAATGAATCTGGCAATTCAAAGTTACGTCAAGGTTCACCATAATATTGTGATTGGTGAAAGAACCGCTGAAGATGTCAAAAAACAAATTGGGACGGCCTTTGAACCCAATCCAGAAAACACAATAACTATTAGAGGTCGTGATGTGCAAACTGGTCTGCCTGTCAGTGTCACTATTTCTGAAACAGATGTTCAGCAGGCTTTAAATGATATTTTTTATACTATTATTGATGGAGCAAAAACTGTCTTGGAGCAGGCCCAACCGGAATTATCTGCTGATATCATTGATCATGGAATTATGTTAACTGGTGGCGGCTCTTTAGTAAGAGGTATTGATAAGTTATTTGCACGTGAATTACAAGTGCCGGTTATTATTGCTGAAAATCCACTGGATACGGTAGCTTTAGGGACCGGTATTTTGCTGGATCATATCGAAAATAATGAGCAATACTAATGAAGGTTGAAAAATGAATAAATCTTACGGTAATAAATTATTAAAAACCATTGCATTAATTATGCTAGTATTTCTGATTCTGTTTATTGTCGGAGCAATGATTGGTGCCGTAATCGGTGGAGGTAATATTTTAACACCGCTTTTGCCGAGTACTTGGTCGCATATTTTACAATTTTCACGGTGATGAGAATGTTTAGTCAGCTGCTTATTCGAGTTATTCATGGTTATCAAAAATATATTTCACCAGGTTTGCCGGCCTCTTGCCGTTATTACCCAACCTGTTCCGCCTATATGATTGAAGCTATTCAAAAACAAGGCCTGATTTTGGGAGTTATTATGGGATTAGCCCGTATTTTGCGGTGCAATCCCTTTAATCGTGGCGGTTTTGATCCCGTCCCAGATACTTTTACTTTATTGCGCAATCAGCATCCAGAACAATATGAAGATGAAATTATTGCTCAAAAATTTCATCCGCAAAAACGAAGGGAAACTAATGAGTAAAAAAGAACGAAATTTTGAGGTTGAGTTACAAGAAAAATCTAGTAGTAGTTGGAGCGTAATTGTCTCTTTTAAAAAAAAATCCCAAACGGTGGCACATATTACTAAATTAGATCAACAGCATTATGAAGTAGAACAGCTGTCTAATAGTATGACATCTAAAGTTGTTACTGCAAGCTTGGAAGAGGCTTTAAACAGTGCATTAATGCAGTTTAATTTGCATTTACATTAGGAGCTAATATGGATTTGAAAAAGAAGCAAACAAAAAATACTGATGAGAATTCACGAATTGATTATGGTATTATTTTTTCGGTAATGGTGTTAGCTTTGATTGGTTTAATGTCCATTTATGTAGCTGCTAGTCATGATAATGGAACTACTGGTAGTCCGACGCAGATGGTCATGTCGCAACTAATTTGGTATTTTTTAGGAGCGGTCGGAGTAGTTATTATTATGCATTTTGATGCTCAGCAATTGTGGATGATTGCTCCTTATGCTTATAGTATCGGAATTTTTTTATTAGTTGCAGTACTTTTCTTTTATAGTCGTGATTATGCAGCCAAGACGGGAGCCAAAAGTTGGTTTGCCCTGGGGCCGTTTTCTTTTCAGCCGTCCGAATTGATGAAACCAGCTTTTATTTTGATGTTAGGCCGAGTTGTAACTGAGCATAACCACAATTATCATGAACATACACTGCATAGTGACCAAATTTTAATCGGGAAGATGATTTTGTGGTCCTTACCAGTTATTGTTTTAATGTTGTTACAAAAAGATTTTGGAACCATGTTGGTTTTTTTGGCCATCTTAGCGGGAACGATGTTGGTTTCCGGAATTGATTGGCGGATTATTCTCGGATTGGTAATCATAGCATCGGCGCTGATGTTTGCAGCTATTTCTTTAGTTGCAACCAATTCTGGGCGGGAAATGCTGAGCCATATTGGTTTTCATGCGTATCAATTCGAGCGGATCGATTCATGGCTGGATCCATCACATGACACTTCTAATAATAGTTATCAATTATGGCAAAATTTAAAAGCTGTAGGTTCCGGCAAGTTAACTGGTAAAGGTTTCAACCATTCTAATGTTTATGTGCCAGTGCGAGAATCAGATATGATTTTTTCAGTTATTGCAGAGAATTTTGGTTTTATCGGTTCTTGTTTACTAATTATGATGTATTTTTTATTGATCTCACAAATGGTTAAAGTTACCTTTGATACTAAAAATGAATTTTATGCATATGTTTCAACTGGTATTGTCGTGATGATTTTGTTCCATGTATTTGAAAATATTGGGATGAGTATTGGTTTGTTACCAATGACTGGTATTCCGTTACCCTTTATTTCGCAAGGAGGATCAGCCCTGATTGCGAATATGATTGGCGTGGGTGTCATTATGTCTATGCGTTATCACTATAAAAGTTATATGTTCAGCAGTGACCAGTTTGATTAATTAAAAATCTAAAAAGCTTATTCTATGTAATAAAAAACCTCCAAGTTCTACTCAAACTTGGAGGTTTTTATTAAAATTAACGTCTATTTTTTGGAGTCTTGAGAGGTTGACCGTCCATATCTGTTCGTACCACTAAGACATCACAGGGAGCGTTACGAGTGACAAATTCAGTAACTGAACCTATCAGTAAACGTTCAACTGCGTTTAAACCAGTGGCGCCAATCATTATGAGATCAATGTGATGGTCTTGAGGATAATTGCGGGCAATGGTGGTTTTCGGAGCACCGTATTCAATTTTACTGATAACCTGCGAAATTCCTTGTTCTTGAGCTGTTTTTTCGTATTCAGCCAAGGTCTTTTTAGCTGTTTCTGTAACTTGTTCAACCATTGATGAATCAAAGCTGGAGACATCTTGAAATGCTCGAGTATCAATGACGTGTAAAACGTGTAGGGTAGCTTGATTTCTTTTTGCTACTTCAATTGCTTTATGAAAAGCCATTTCTGCTTCGTAAGAACCATCAATCGCAACAAGGATGTTATTATATTGTTGTAACATCGCTTATACCTCCAAAGTTTACTATTCTAAACTTAGTTTAACCTTTTTTACTGCAAAAAGCACTCTTTTTTGTCTAACTGGCGCGGGAAATTAAGAGCGCAAAAGCGCCGGTTATGACACTGCCTAAGACTAAAGTTAATAAGTTCCAAGACAAAGGTGCCCATATGAGAATAATAATTCCCATCAGACTAGTCAACAGCAATAAATAGGCAGTGATTTTCATAGTTTTTTGAACAAAAGGAAGATTAGACTGAGAAAACATAAAAAAAGGTCGGTCTAGATGTGTCAGCATTAAAATTCCGATTGTTATTAATAAAATTAAAAATAGTACTATCAATAATTTAATCAGCAAAGTTTTGCTCCTTTCTTTGCATTTGTGTTAATTTATCGTAAGTTTTTTTCAGGCCTTGTTCATATTTACCATTAGTTTTGGGTTGATAATATTCTTTGTTTTTTAAGGCCTCCGGCAAATATTGTTGGGCAACCCAATCATTGGGGTAGTCATGCGGATAAAGATAGTTTTGCCCATGATTCAATTGGTGGGCTCCTTTATAATGGGTATCTTTAAGATTATTAGGAATAGATCCACCGTGGCCGTTTTTCAGGTCTTTGAGAGCAGCGTCAATGGCGGTGATACCAGAATTAGATTTTGGACTTAAACATAATTCAATGATAGCATCAGCTAAGGGAATTCTGGCTTCGGGCAAACCTACTTGTGTCGCCACTTGACAGGCGAGAACAGTTCGCTGACAGACAGCAGGGTTAGCCAGGCCAATATCTTCATAGGCGGTGACCAGCACTCGGCGGATAATAGACTGTAAATCACCGGCTTCTAGTAAACGGGCTAAATAGTGCAAAGCAGCATTTGTATCACTGCCGCGAATTGATTTTTGCAAGGCAGAAATAACATTATAATGTTCATCGCCATTTTTATCAGCAGTTATAGCTTTATTTTGGATGGATTCTTTGATGATTTTAGGATCCAGATAAATAACACCTTCACTATTAGCAGGAGTGGATTTGACCGCTAATTCTAAGCCATTAAGTGCGCTTCTTAAATCACCAGCGGTAGCTTGAGCTAACAGGTCCAGTGCGGCTGGGGTTAAGTGCACTGGATAATTGCCCAAACCACGTTGTTTATCTTGGAGGGCTCGTTGTAATGCTTTTTTTATATCAGCCGGTTTTAAAGGGTAAACCTCAAATATTTGTGTGCGGCTGCGAATAGCAGGGTTAATAGTAATATAAGGATTTTCTGTAGTAGCTCCGATTAAAATTATTTGGCCACTCTCTAATAAGGGTAATAAAAAATCTTGTTTAGTTTTATCCAGACGGTGAATTTCATCCAGCAATAAAACTAGATGACCACTCATCTTGGCTTCTTCGGCTACTATTTGTAATTGCTTTTTGGAATCTGTCGCAGCGTTTAATTGCCGAAAAGCAGTATTGGTACTTTGTGCAAGGGCATTAGCAATGCTGGTTTTTCCAGTACCCGGAGGCCCATATAAAATCATTGATGATAGCGCTTGAGCCTGCACCATGCGCCAAAGTATTTTGCCAGGTTGCACCAAATGCTGCTGTCCAACAATTTCCGTGAGCTTTTGGGGACGCATCCGATAAGCAAGAGGACTTTGCATAATGCTACTTCCTTTAAAAATTAATTATCTATTATATTCATAGATTACAATAAATTTGTTAATGATGATAAAAGAAAAGCAACCCGAAGGTTGCTTTGCTCAAAAAATTCTTTATTAAAGAATTTGATTGTAGAATTCAACAACAAGTGATTCATCAATTTCTGGTTCTAATTCATCCCGTTGAGGTAATCGAATTAATTTACCAGTCATGGTATTTTCGTCGAATTCAACAAATGGTGGTCGGCCAACATTTGCTTCTAAAGCATCTTTAACAATTTGTAAGTCTTTAGAACGTTGACGCAGACTAATTTCTTGTCCAGGTTTAACTTCATAAGAAGGAATATCTACTCGGTGACCATCTACCAAAATATGTCCATGGTTGACTAACTGACGAGCTTGAGCTCGGGTTACTGCCCAGCCTAAACGGTAAACAACACTGTCTAATCTGGACTCTAAAAGAGCCATAAAGTTTTCACCGTGCTTACCTTGACGAATCTTACCTGCGCGTAAGAAAGTATTTCTAAATTGACGTTCATTCAAACCGTACATTAAACGTAATTTTTGCTTTTCCCGCAATTGCGTACCATATTCTGATAACTTATTCCGGTTATTTTGACCATGTTGGCCCGGAGCATAAGGACGACGGGCTAATTCTTTACCAGTTCCTGAAAGAGAAATACCCAAACGCCGTGATTTTTTCCAAGTTGGACCTGTATAACGTGACATAAAATTCCTCCAATAATCTAGTTGTTGGAGTAAAATAATTAACTCTATGAGTTCAACATTCGTGCAGTCACTGTTGCCATTTTCACCTTTTGCAGCCGCAGGTTACTCAATTGGACTTTTTAAGCCAGCGACTGTTGACGAGCTTGTCACTCACTGCTGCAATTATTTTACACATGTAACACATTACTTCTTTCATGACAAAATGTCAATTGGGAGGTGGAGAAACTTTTAACTCTTTCTTAAAAGTCAATAGTACTTTTCTTTGTTATACTAAACTTTAGATAAGTAACAATAAGGGGTGCTGAGTTTGACTATTATAATAGTTCTTGTGCTAATTATAATTATTCTGGCAGTGATTAGCGGTTTATTCTATTATCATAAGCAAAATAATGATTTAGTTGAACAATTAACTAAGCGCTTAGATTTATTTCAACAAGATAATATTGAAGAAATGATTGATCAAATTGCTGATACAAAATTAGCCGGGGCAACGTTAAATGATTTTAAAAAAGATAAAAACGCTTATTTGCAAATAATAAAAAAACAGCTGCCACAAATGCAGGCTCAACTCCTTGATTATGCCGAAAAAAATGCTAACTTGCAGGTCTGGAGTGTTCATCGTGAATTAAAGTCCTTGAATCAAAAGTCCTTGCAGCAGGAAAAACTACTAAAAAAATTAAAAAACTCATTAAGTAATTTATTTGATCATATTCAAAAAAATCAAGCAGACTTTAATAAAGTTGAGCAAAAGGCAAAAAAATTACAAACACAACTACAAAGTAATATGGTTCATTATCAAGAAGCTTATGCGCCGCTGCAAGATCAATTAGCTCAGATTACCCAGCAATTACCCCAAATTAATGAATTAGTTGTTACCGGTGATGCCTTAAAAGCTCATCAATTATTAGAACAGCAGCAGGTTAATCTAAGTAAATTTCAGACTATATCTGAACAAGTACTAGAGCGCGGTATTAATTTAGAAACGGATTTTAAACCCGAGATCAAAGAGCTGGAAAAGGCCGCCCAAAAACTGCAAATAGCAAGAATTAATTTAGAAGATCCCCAAATCAATACGGAACTGGATAATATTAAAGCGCAAATCAAAGAACTCAAGGATTTGCTGGCCCAGTTAAAAGTTACTGACTTTGATCAACTGGAACAAAATATTAATGAACGCTTGAATTATCTTTATGATCGGATTTCTCAAGAATGGAGCGCTCAGAAAAAAGTCCAAAAGTCACAATTAGTATTAGCTGATTTTATTCAACATGCTCGCCGGCAAAATCGTTTATTATCACAAAATATTAGTCGTTTAAAAAAACATTATGTAATTAATGATGATGATCAACAATTGGCTTTATCCAGTCAGCAAAAAATTGAACAAATATCTCAACATTATCAAGAATTAGTCAAAGCAATGAAGCAGCCGCAAGGAGTTATTTTTTCTAAAATTTGGCATGATTTTCAGCAGGCTTCCCAGCAACTCAAAGAAATCGAACAGGAGCAAAAACGGATTGCTGAAAGTTTTGATGGCCTTTATCAAGGTGAAAGTGTCGGCTGGGATAATCTACAGCAGATTTCGCAGCATTTGCATCAATTAAAACATAAGCTGGATGTAATGCGACTACCGGGACTACCCGAAAAGTACCGCAATAATTACCAAATGGTTTCTGATGAAGCCCAAAGTTTGCAACAGTTGTTACAAACTCGGCCCGTTAATGTGGAAGAAGTAACGAAACAAATTTTTGTAGTTCAGGAAGATTTAAATAATTTGGAACAGCAAACCCAAAATCTATGGGCTGATGCCCAAATAACGGGACGGTTACTGCAATATGCTAATCGCTATGTGGAAAATCATCCTAAAATTCAACAGGCGGCTAATCTGTCTCAAGATCTGTACGATCAACAGTTTAATTATCATCAAGCACGTTTAAATATTTCTCAAGCTTTAGAACAAGTTGAACCCGGGGCAGCTCAAAGAATTAGTGATTTATATTATGCAGAAAACAAAGATTGACTAGTCTCAATTAATTAAGATTTGTGAGTGAATGATAAATATAGAGTTTATCTGTCAAATTGTTATTTGATAGATAAACATTTTTATTTTCATTTTTCTAAATAAACGTTATGATGTTATGTTGGAGAGTGAAGTAATGATTTATTTTGATAATAGTGCAACAACGTTAATCGATCCATCAGTTTTAAAGACTTATGAAAAAGTAAGCCAAGATTTTTGGGGGAATCCCTCCAGCCTTCATAGTTTGGGTGATCGGGCCCAGCAAATTTTGCAGATGGCACGTCAACAAATCGCCGATATTTTAAATTGCCAGCCAGGTGAAATCTATTTTACCAGCGGTGGTTCAGAAGGCGATAATTGGGTAATTAAGGGAACAGCTCTGGAAAAAAGGCAATTTGGTAATCATATAATCGCTACCAGTATTGAACATCCGGCCGTTACTAATTCCTTGCAGCAATTAGAAAAATTAGGTTTTGAAGTGACTTATTTACCGGTAGATCGGACAGGACATATTAACCCAGACGATGTGCGGGCTGCTTTAAGACCCGAGACTATTTTAGTAACAATTATGGCGGTTAATAATGAAGTAGGAGCAATTCAACCTCTTAAAGAAGTAGCCGAAATCTTAAAAGCCTATCCCAGTGTTCATTTTCACGTGGATGCTGTCCAAGCAGTAGGAAAGAATTTGGGCTTTTTGTTGCGGGAAGATCGGATTGATTTTATGACTTTTTCGGGGCATAAATTCCATGCTCCTCGAGGTACCGGCTTTATCTATGCGAAAAAAGGCCGTCGCTTGGCCGCTTTAATTAACGGTGGTGGACAGGAGAACAATTGGCGCAGTGGCACTGAAAATACACCAGCCATTGTAGCGATGGCGCGGGCTTTAAGGTTAGCTACAACAGATGAATCCCAAAAAGCGCAAAAACAAAATCAAATACGACAATTACTTTATAAGCATTTACAAAAATTAGATAATGTTGTTATTTTTTCCCAACTAGGAACTGATTTTGCGCCGCATATTCTCTGTTTTGCAATTCCAGGTGTTCGTGGCGAAACGATTGTACATGCATTTGAGCAGGAGGGAATTTATCTTTCCACCACCAGTGCCTGTTCTTCTCGCAGCAGTGCCGAGTCGGTGACTTTAGCAGCCATGCATGTTCCGGATAAAATTGCTACAAGTGCGGTGCGTGTTAGTTTGGATAGTACCAATACACTTGAAGAAATGCAGGAATTTATTAAAACTTTAGATAAGATTTATCAACACTTTCAAGTGTTAAATTAAAGAGGTTAATTAATGAAATATACTGAAATCATGATTCGTTACGGGGAGTTGTCCACAAAAGGCAAAAATCGGCGCAGTTTTATTGACCGTTTGCACGGCAATGTGGCTAAGGTTTTACAAGATTTTCCCGATTTACGTATTCACCCGAAACGAGATCGCATGCATATTAATTTAAATGGCACAGATGCACAGGCAGTAATGGATCGCTTACAGGTGGTTTTTGGAATTCAAAATTACTCTCCAGCCGTTCGCGTGGCTAAAGATTTAGAAATTATTAAACAGACCGCCTTACAAATGGTGCAGGAACAATATGATGGAAAGCAAACCTTTAAAATCACTACGAAGCGCGCTGATCATGAATTTGCTTATGATACTAATCAAATTAATCTCGCCGTAGGAGATTATGTTAGTGATCATCTGCCCGCTATTAAAGCGGAAATGCGCCGTCCGGATATTAAAATTAAAATCGAAGTCCGGTTTGATGGCGCTTATCTCTCAAGTAAAACCTATCCCGGCGCAGGGGGCTTACCAGTAGGAACTGCTGGTAAAGCTTCGTTAATGCTTTCCGGTGGGATTGATTCACCTATTGCGGGTTATTTAGCCATGAAAAGAGGAGTAGAAGTGGAGATGATTCACTTTTATAGTCCTCCTTATACCAGTGTTCATGCCTTGCAGAAGGCCCAAGATTTGACTGTGCGATTAGCCCAATATGCAGGCAATATTCAGTTTATTCAGGTGCCTTTTACTGAAATTCAAGAAACAATAAAAAAACAAGTTCCGGAAGGTTATCTAATGACGGTGCAACGGCGATTAATGTTACGTTTAGCCGATATAATTACTAAAGAACGTCATGGATTAGCTATTTTTAATGGTGAATCTGTTGGTCAAGTTGCGTCGCAAACCTTAGAAAGTATGGTGGCTATTAATGATGTCACTAATACTCCAATAATTCGTCCGGTGGCGACAATGGATAAAACAGAAATAATTAAAATTGCTGAAAAAATTGGAACTTTTGAGCTTTCAATTCAACCGTTTGAAGACTGCTGTACTATTTTTGCACCTACGCACCCCAAAACAAAACCTAAATTAGATAAGGCCCGTGAATATGAGGCTCAATTAGATCTGAAAGGTTTAATACAACGAGCTGTAGCTGGGATTAAAGTCACTACGATTACTCCTTTTGATCATTATTTAGAAAAGGAAAATCAGGAGATTTCTTCTTTACTATAAAATTATCAAAAAGAGTTGACGTTGCTTGATTTATTTCTTATTATATTAACTAATATTAATAATAAAGTGTTGAACAAGAGGGATTAGCAGATTAATTCTACAGAGAAAACCACCATGGTGAGAGATGGTTCAACTGATTTGTTAATTTGTAGCTTGGGAGCTGTCGTTTTGTGACCGGGATGACCGTTATCGTTGGAGATAAAGTGATAAAAGTCCAGATTTTATTGCTTTAATTTAGGTGGTACCGCGGTTATCCACATTCGTCCTAATTTAATTAGGGCGTTTTTTTATATTAGCGTGAAGAAGAGTGAAGGAGTGATTATATGACCACACAACCAGAAATGTCGACTAAATATGATCATCAAGCAGTAGAAGCAGGTCGTTATCAAAAATGGCTGGAACAAGATTTATTTAAGCCTAATGGTAATCCTGAAGCTAAGCCTTATTCCATAGTTATTCCACCACCCAATGTTACAGGTAAATTACATTTGGGTCATGCTTGGGATACTACGATTCAGGATATTTTGATTCGTCAAAAACGTATGCAAGGCTATGATACTTTGTATTTGCCAGGTATGGATCATGCCGGGATTGCCACCCAAGCCAAAGTGGAGGCTAGACTGCAAAAAGAAGGCAAAACACGGTTTGATCTGGGACGAGAAGCTTTTGTTCAAGAAGTTTGGCGCTGGAAAGATGAATATGCTAAAATTATTCACCAACAATGGGCTAAAATGGGTTTATCCTTAGATTATTCGCGGGAACGTTTTACTTTAGATGCTGGTCTATCTAAAGCAGTTCGGAAAGTATTTGTTGACCTTTATCAACAAGGGCTTATTTATCGCGGTGAATATATTATTAATTGGGATCCCGAATTACAAACGGCGTTATCAGACATTGAAGTAGAACACCAAGATGATCAGGGTGCTTTTTATCATATTAAATATCCTTTGGCTGATGGTTCCGGTGCAGTAGAAATTGCAACTACTCGACCAGAAACCATGCCCGGAGATGTGGCGATTGCCGTTTATCCAGGTGATGAACGTTATCAAGATATCGTAGGAAAAGAAGCAATTTTACCATTATTTGGACGTAAACTACCGATTATTGAAGACCATTATGTAGATCCAAAATTTGGAACAGGTTTAGTTAAAATTACTCCGGCTCATGATCCGAATGATTTTAACGTGGGTAATCGTCATAATCTGCAGCGAATTAACGTTATGAATCCTGACGGTACAATGAATGACAAAGCCGGCAAGTACCAAGGAATGGATCGCTTTGCAGCGCGTAAAGCGATTGTCCGGGATTTGAAAGCTGAAGGCTATTTACTAAAAGAAGAGGCTATCGTTCATAGCGTTGGTCATTCTGAACGTTCTGGAGTCCAGGTAGAACCGAGATTATCGACGCAATGGTTTGTCAAGATGAAGCCGTTGGCAGAAATGACTTTGAAAAATCAAAAAACAGATCAAAAAGTCCACTTTGTTCCGGAACGGTTTGAACATACTTTTGACCAATGGATGGAAAATGTTCATGATTGGGTTATTTCTCGCCAATTATGGTGGGGACATCGGATACCTGCTTGGTATAATAAACAAACTGGTGAAATGTACGTTGGTGAAGAAGCACCGCAAGATATTGCTAATTGGGAACAAGATCCCGATGTTTTGGATACTTGGTTTTCCAGTGCTCTATGGCCATTTTCCACTTTAGGCTGGCCTGATAAAAATTCTAAAGATTTTCAACGATACTTCCCTACTAATGCGTTAGTTACCGGCTACGATATAATTTTCTTTTGGGTAGCGCGGATGATGTTTCAAAGTATTGAATTTACCCATCAAAGGCCATTCGAAAGTGTCATATTACATGGTTTAATGCGCGATGAACAAGGTCGAAAAATGAGTAAGTCTTTGGGCAACGGTATTGATCCCATGGAAGTAATTGATAAATACGGCGTGGATGCTCTACGATGGTTTTTAGTTACGGGCTCAGCTCCCGGACAAGATGCCCGCTTTAGTTATGAAAAAGTCGGGGCAGCTTGGAATTTTATTAATAAAATTTGGAATGCCAGCCGTTTTGTAATTATGAATTTAGCTGACACACCAGCACCGACCACCATACCAACAAATTTAGATTTAGCGGATCAGTGGATTTTGGCGCAATTAAATACTACGGTAGCAGATGTTTTACGACTTTCAGAAAAATATGAATTGGGTGAAGTCGGACGGGCTTTATATAACTTTATCTGGAATGATTTCTGTGATTGGTATATTGAGTTCAGTAAAGCCGTTCTAAATGGTGATGATGAAGCAGCTAAAAAACATAAACGACAAGTTTTAGCTTATGTTTTAGACCAAATTTTGCGTCTTTTGCATCCTATCATGCCGTTTGTTACTGAAAAAATCTGGTTAACTATGCCACACGAAGGCAAATCGCTGGTAGTTGCTGAATATCCGCAAGTACATGAACAACTGGCTAATGCTCAAGCTGTAGCTCAGATGAGAATCTTAATTATGGCGATTAAAGGCATTAGACAAATGCGAGCTGATGCCCATGCGCCATTGTCAAATCCTATTGATATTTTGATTAAAACTCAAAATTCTTCAGTACAGCAGATTTTAACTGCCAATCAAGAATATTTAGAGCAAATGGCTCATCCGAAAAGTTTACAAATATCATCGACAGTCAGTGCACCGAAGTTGGCTTTGACCGCGGTAATTGATGGCGCTCAGATTTTTGTGCCGCTTGCGGAATTAGTTGATATTACAGCCGAGATTCAACGTCAAGAAAAAGAATTAACCAAGCTTCAAAAAGATATCGACTTTGTAAATAATAAATTAAACAACCCGGGTTTTGTAAAAAACGCACCGCAAAAGCTAGTTGAGCAACAGCGAACCAAATTAGATTCTTATAAAAATCGCCGTGATCAAATTAAGGCGCGAATTAGCGAGTTAAAGCAAAATTAAAATAGATCAAGAAAACGGACTGAAAGCTTCATTTTATTCAGTCCGTTTATTGGCTGAAAATAAGAGAGGAAAAATGAACGATTTAAAAAATGCGGCGCAAGCCATTGCCTATATTCACAGTTTGCCTCATTTACACCCAGATAAAAGTTTAAAGTATGTTCAACACGCTTTAAAAAAATTGGGAAATCCCCAACAAAAGCTAAAAACCATTCATGTAACTGGTACAAATGGTAAGGGCAGTGTTTGTTATTATTTAACTAATTTATTGGTAGCTACCGGCTTAAAGGTGGGAACTTTTGCATCACCTTATGTCACAGTCTTTAATGAAAGAATTCAAATTAATGGACAACCAATTAGTGATGCAGACCTATTAGATCTTACACAGCAAATTGCTGCCTTAGTTCAACAAATTCAAGTTCATGATGATACCTTTTGTCTAACGGAATTTGAATTTCTAACTGTTATGATGTTTCAATTCTTTGCTGTGGAAAAGGTGGATTTTGGTGTGATAGAAGTGGGGATTGGCGGAGAATATGATAAAACCAATGTGATCACGCCTGAAGTAGCAATTATTACAAATATAGGTATGGATCATGCTCAATTAATTGGGCCTACTCTAAAAGATATTGCCCACGAAAAGTCTGGTATTATTAAAAGTAAACGCCCGCTAGTCCTGGGGGAAATTCCTGCTAGTGTGCAAGATGTTATAGAGCATAAGGCTCAGGTTATGCAGGCTCCAATCTATCAATATGGGAAGGATTTTCAGATTGAACATGTACAATTAAATTCAGAAGAAGCACTGACTTTTGATTGGCATGATCAACAACAACATTTTCAAGATTTAAAAGTTGCTTCCTTTGCTCCGACCCAGGCTATCGATGCTGCTATTGCTCTTAAAGCCTATTGGTTATTGTTTCCCCAAAAACTAAGTACTGCGGAAATTAAAGCCAGTTTAGCTGCCGCCAGTTTACCTGCACGGACCCAAATTATAAGTCACGATCCTTTAATTATATTGGACGGAGCACATAATTTGCCGGCCATTAAGGCTTTATTGACTAATATAGTGCCCTTAAGACAAAAACGCCGCTTACACATTTTATATGCAGCCATGGTTGATAAAGATCGGACAGCAATTTTACAAGAATTGGCTAACTACGCTGATGACATCATTATTACCACTTTAGATGAAAAACGGGCAGCCAAAAATAGTGATTATTCAGCTTTAACTGCTAAGGAACGTTATATAGCACCTTGGCCGGTAGCTTTTGCGCAGGCAATTACAAGTTTAGATAATGAAAATATCTTAGTAATTTGTGGTTCTTTACATTTTGCCAGTGCAATTTTAGAATTGCTGCAACAAAATGATTAACTCTAAAAAACAGTGAATTTCTGGGTAATTTACCTTGAAAATATTTGAGGTGAAATTATGGAAATTCGGGAAAAAATTAATCATTTTGGTCCGGCCAGTATGACAACAGAACAGTTATTCATGCTGATTATTGGTTCAGGAACTAAGCAATATCCGGTTGAACAGATCGTGCAACAATTAGCCTATAGATCGAAGAATTTTACAGATCTGGCTGCTTTAAATGCGCAAACTCTCTTACAGATTCCGGGAATTGGCCAAGCCAATCAGGGAAGAATTTTGGCTTTATTGGAATTAATGCAGCGTTTAAAGACCTGCCAGTGGCTGCCACTTCAACAACCAGTTGCTAAAAATACAATAGTTCAACACTTAGTAACGAAATATTCCGGTTATCAGCAGGAAGAATTAATGGGCTTCTTCTTAGATGTGAATCAAAGCCTTTTAGCTGAAAAAATTTTATTTCGGGGTACCTTAACGATGGCGACAGTTCATCCCCGGGAAATAATTAAAACCGCCTTAATGTTACCCTGTGTTAGTTTAGTGATTGCGCATAATCATCCGAGCGGCAATTTAGCACCTTCTCAAGCTGATTTAATGTTTACTCAGCGGTTACAATCTTGTTGTCAATTGTTTAATCTTAATTTGTTAGATCATTTAATTATTGGTCAAGATGATTTTTTGAGTTTTCAGGACCGCGGATTGCTGTAATTATTATTTTTAATTAAATTTTTCTATGATATAATCAAAGAGATAGTTTAAGTACGCTTTTAGTTTAAGGAGATAGTGTCTTGTTTGGAATGCGATCACGAAATATTGGAATAGATTTGGGGACAGCCAATACAATTGTTTATGTTGATGGTAAAGGGATTGTTTTAAGAGAACCCTCAGTAGTGGCAAAAAAGGTGGCAACAGGAGAAGTCGTTGCTGTAGGAGAACAAGCACGGGCAATGATTGGCCGTACTCCCGGTAGTATTAAAGCTATTAGACCCATGAAAGATGGAGTAATTGCTGATTATGATACTACTGCTGCCATGATGCAATATTTTCTGAAGAAAGCCGTCGGCAATGCGAAACCTTCAGTAATGGTTTGTGTTCCTAGCGGTGTCACAGAAGTAGAAAAAAGAGCTGTGATTGAAGCAGCCCAGCATGCAGGAGCTCGGGATGCTTACTTAATTGAAGAGCCGTTTGCAGCTGCTATTGGAGCGGGGCTGCCGGTAATGGATCCGACTGGAAGTATGGTCGCTGATATTGGCGGTGGAACTACAGATGTTGCAACTATTTCTTTAGGGGGAATTGTTTCTAGCCGCTCTATCAGAATGGCAGGCGATAAATTTGATGAGTCTATTATTGCCTATATCCGTCAAGAATTTAATCTATTGATTGGTGAAAGAACAGCGGAACAACTCAAAATGGAAATTGGTTCAGCCTCAATTGAAAAAGCTGCAGAATTACCCGGTATGAGTATTCGTGGTCGTGATTTAGTATCCGGATTACCTAAAACAGTTGATTTAAAAGCTGAAGATGTAGCCAAATCAATTCATGAAGATATTGAAGAAATTGTTAATGCTATTAAAGAAACTTTGGAAGAGACATCTCCGGAAATTGCTGCTGATGTAATTGATCATGGAATTGTCTTAACTGGAGGTGGAGCTTTACTCAAGAATTTAGCAGAAGTAATTTCCGATTCAACTAAAGTTCCAGTTTTTGTGGCCCAAGATCCTTTAGATTGTGTGGCTATCGGCACTGGTGAATCTTTAAAAAATCTTGACGTTATCAAAAAGCACCGCTAAAGAAGTGGGGGAGCCCCCGCTTTTTTACTTTAATGGAGGGTTTCATGCATAACTTTTTTTCCAATAAAAAGTTAATTATTATTATGGTAGTGGTGATTTTAGTAGTTTCTATGATTACCGCCTCTTTAACTTTAGGGCAGAAAAAATCACAACCAGCTTTGATTCATCAAGCAGCTAATGATGGCCTAGGATTAATTGGTAGTGTCGTATCGGCACCAATCAATGGGGTGCGTGATATTGGTGATAATGTTCATAGCTTATTTACCACTTATCAAGAAAATCGTCGTTTGAAGGCTAATATAGATGATTTAGCTCAAACTAAGGCCCAAATTAATGCTTTAAAAAAAGAAAATAAAGAATTAAAGCAATTAGTAAAATTAAATAAAACACTAACTGATTATCATCAAATGACCGCTTCTGTTACATCACGTTCGCCTAATAATTGGCAGAATTATCTGATTATTAACAAGGGAGCTTTAGCCGGTGTTAAAAAGGACATGCCGGTAATGGCAGGTTCGGGCTTAATTGGACGCATAGTAGAGGTCAATCAAACTAATTCGAAAGTCAGTCTCATTTCTACTGATAAGTCTTTAAGTAATAAATTTGCAGTGGAAGTGACTAAAGAAGACGGAACCAATACGAGCGGCATTATTGGTCGTTATGATAAAGAACATAATCTCTTAGTTATGACTAATGTGGCTGCACCTGATAAAATTAAAGCGGGGCAGCTGGTAATTACTTCTGGTTTAGGCGGCTTGACCCCACGTGGTTTATATGTCGGTAAAGTAGTCAGCATAAAAAAAGATGATTATGGGTTGGCTTCCTCGATTTTTATTAAACCGGCAACCGATCTAAATAATTTTACAGTTGTAACAGTGATTAGTCGAGATGTTAGACATGGGTAAAATAAAAAGTGTAACCGCAAAGTATTGGGGACAGCTGATTTTGTTATTGGTGGGCTTTTTTTTAGATGGTTCTTTAAAGAGTGTTTTACCATTATTAAACAGGTCTTTTTTTCAGGTTTCAGTCCAAATTTTATTGATGCTACTGATTCTAATGGTATTACACAATTCTGATCATGATAATCAGTTATTCTGGTTTAGCCTTCTTTTAGGAGTTTTATATGATTCCTATTATTCGCGTATTTTTGGACTATACACGGTTATATTTCCTTTAACAGTTTTATGTACCAGAAGTGTCCGCCAATATGTTACGGAATCTGTGATCTTTGAGTGGAGTACTTATTTTATAGCATTAACGGCTTCTTTAATTTATTTGTATATCATCGGATCATTTTTACATTTAACCATGGTTAATGGCACCCACTTTATTACTGACTGGTTAGGACCAACTTTATTAGTTAATTCACTAGTTTTTATAATATTGTATTGGCCTGTAACTAAAATTATTGGTTGGCTGCAATAATTGGTCATAGGGGTGGTATGATGAAAAGTGTCAATTTGAAAGGAAAGGGAAACCAGTATTATTTAGAGATTAATTCTAATAGCGATTTTGCTCAATCTTTAAATGAAATCAACGAATTATTACAAAAATTAAAGAAAAATGCACCTTTACAATCAGAACCAATTCCTATTATTATTGATTCCCAAAATCGTTTATTAACTACACAACAGTGGGGACAAATTAAAAGCATCATCGCGCAGTTTCCCCTTTTCACCTTACAGCAAACTGTGTCTAACGTTTGGAGCCGCAAGCAGGTTAAACAATTAGTAGAAAAGAATTTTTTAAATATTGAAACGAAAGTAATTCGTTCGGGAAAAATTGCTGAATATCAAGGTAATTTATTGTTATTAGGTGATGTGCATAAAAATGCGATTGTTCGAGCTACGGGTGATATTTATATTGGTTGTAATGTGGAAGGTATAATTCATGCTGGTTTTCCGGATTTTAATGATGCTATTATTACGGGTAATATCAATCATGCTAGCCAAATTCGTATTAGCGATTTAATTCAGATTGTAGCCGACTTGGAGGTAGAACAACTTACAGACAGCTCATTATTTTATATTAATGATTTACATGTAATTACTCATGACCAGATTATTAATTTAAATAAAATTAAGCCGCGGCGAAAAATTACTTTGGACTAAAGGAGAAAATCATGGGAACATCAATTGTGGTGACATCTGGTAAAGGTGGCGTTGGCAAATCTACAACTGCTGCAAACCTTAGCTTAGCCTTAGTACAAGCTGATAAAAGAGTTTGTGTAGTTGATTTAGATGTGGGATTGCGCAATTTAGATGCCATCTTAGGTTTAAGTGATCGGGTAATTTATGATGTCATTGATGTCATTGAAAATCGGATTGATGTCTTTCAGGCACTAATACCTCATCCTGACTATGATGATCGACTTTATCTTTTGGCGGCCTCCCAAAGCGCTACCCAACACAATTTAAACATTGAACGGGTGCAGGAAATTGTTAATGATTTAAAAACCAATTTTGATTTTGTGATTCTGGATTGTCCTGCTGGTATTGGTGCTGGGTTTCAAGCCGCTGTTGCAGCTGCTGATAGCGCGCTTATTGTCACCACACCGGAAATTGCAGCCGTTAGTGATGCTGATCGTGTAGTTGGGATCCTTGAAGAGATGCATTTAAAGTATGGAATGCATTTAGTCATCAATCGGATCCGTATGAAAATGTTGAAAAACGGCAAATCCATGGATATTCAAAATATCGTTGATCGATTATCAGTGCCTTTAATTGGCGTAATTATTGATGACGATGAAGTGATTGCTACATCCAACCAAGGAAAATCTGTGGTTACCAGTCAAGCTCAGAATCCTGCGGCTATTGGTTATGCGAACTTGGCACGGCGAATTTTAGGGGAGAATTTGCCCTTAAATGAAATTAATGATAATTCAACAGTTGACAAGAAGCCCGGATTTTGGTATCGTATGTTTCATCATTAAAAATAAATTAAAAATTAATAACAATGATCAAGACAGATATGATGGAGCAATTTTAGAGAGTCTGTGAACGCTGAGAACAGATATTGCAGTCATAGAACACACTTGTAAGTTGGTGGTTAATCCCATTCGGCAGCAGCCGTTATTGAGCTGTAGTTAATAACTACCGGAGTTGATTGAACGTGAGTTCAGTCATAAATTGGGGTGGGACCACGATTAATTCGTCCTCTTGAGTATGATACTCAAGAGGATTTTTTGTTTTTAATCTTTAGAAGAAAGGGAGAATTAAAATGACTTATGTTGGAAAGATTTTACCATCATTACTTAATGGAACTAAAGTTACTTTATGGCTTTTTATCATTACTTTAATTTTATCAATTCCATTGGGCGTAATACTAAGTTGGGGTTTACGTAGTCATTTTAAGCCCCTCCAGTGGTTATTGCACGGATATGTATGGTTAATGCGGGGCACGCCGTTATTATTACAGTTGATTTTCATTTTCTATGGATTACCAACCATTGGTGTTGTTTTTGAGCGTTTCACAGCTGCAGTAGTGGCTTTTACCCTGAATTATGCCGCTTATTTTGCAGAAATATTTCGCGGTGGCCTACAGGCTGTGAGCCAAGATCAAAGAGAAGCGGCGGCTGTTTTGGGACTTAGTAGATGGCAAGCTTTTAGATTTATTGTATGGCCACAAGTTATGAAGATTGTTTTACCTTCGATTGGAAATGAGGTAATTAATTTAATCAAAGATTCTTCTTTAGTGTATGTCTTAGGTATCGGCGATCTATTAAGAGCAGGAAATGTAGCTACTGCCCGTGATGTTACATTAATTCCCTTGGTACTGGTGGGAATTATTTATCTAATTATGACGGCAGTTTTGACTTTTATTCAAACCAAAATTGAACAGAGGTATTCCTATTATGAATAAAAAACAGCCTATCTTAGAATTAATTAACGTAACGAAGCGTTTTGGAGAACAACTTATTTTTAAAGATGTCAACTTACAAGTCCAACCCCATACAATTCTATCGATTGTAGGTCCTAGTGGAGTCGGTAAAACGACCCTTTTACGGACAATTTTAGGTTTAGAAAGTGTTGATAAAGGGCAATTTTTACTGGCAGGGAAAAAATTTGATCCCCAGGATCATCGCCAAAATAGTGTGGGGGTAGTTTTTCAAGATTATCGTTTATTTCCCAATTTATCCGTTTTAGAAAATATTATTTTAGCTCCCATTCAAGTTCAAAAATTGCCGCGACAAGAAGCTGTACAAGCTGCGGAAAAACTACTACAGTCTTTAGGGTTGGCAGACAAAAAAGGCGTCTATCCTTATCAATTGTCAGGAGGTCAAAAACAGCGGGTAGCGATTGCGCGAGCCTTAATCTTGCAGCCGCAGATTCTTTGTTATGATGAACCCACAAGTGCATTAGATGCCACTAGTAAGTGGCAAGTGGCTGATTTATTAACACAATTTAAACTGGCACAAATGACTCAAATAGTAGTAAGTCACGATTTAGAGTTTGCTGAACGAGTATCCGATCAAATATTTAAATTGGAGCAGCCGACATGAAAAAAATAATGGCATTTATATTAAGCAGCATTTGTATATTATTTCTCAGTGCTTGTGGACAAATGAAGCGGGTAGGTACTGGTCAAAATACTTTAATAGTTGGCGTAGACGATTCTTTTGTTCCCATGGGATTTCAATCTCCAGCAGGTAAATTGAGTGGCTTTGATATTGATTTAGCCAAAGAAACCGGTAAAGTTTTACATCGGAAAGTGGTTTTCCAGACGATTGACTGGTCGATGAAAGAAACCGAACTACGTAATGGAACCATTGATTTAATTTGGAATGGCTATACCAAAACTGCTGAAAGAGCGCAAAAAGTCCATTTTTCTCAGCCTTATTTACGTAATCAACAAGTAGTTGTGGTCAAAAATTCAGATCATATTAACAGCTTACAGCAATTGAAAAATAAAGCAGTAGGGGTTCAGTCTAGTTCCACTGGTTATGAAGATTTAATGCAACAGCCGCGGGTTTTAAAAAATATCATTCAAAATCAAACCCCGTTTCAATATGATAATATTCAAAATGGAATGATGGATTTAAAAGCCGGGCGGATTCAGGGCTTTTTGATAGATCGCGTCTTTGCGGAATACTATCTGAAACATGACCGCCAGCAAGATCAATTTAAAATTTTGATTACACCTTATCGGAGTGAAAGTTTTGCCGTTGGTAGCCGAAAAAATGATTTACAAACGCAAAAGCAAATCAATCAAGCTTTACATTATTTAAAAAAATCGGGGCAACTAAAAAAATTAAGTTATCATTGGTTTGGTAAGGATATCAGCCAATAAAAATTTTAGGAGTTGTGGCTTTACAAGTCGCAGCTCCTTTTGCTTAGATTTTAAGAGAAAATATTTAAATCAATTACTTCATAATGAAACTACATAAACGAGATGAGTGCCTGAGCAATTACTCCCACAATTGTTACAATAATCATTAACCAGATAACAGATTGGATAATTCTGGTTGTGGTACTTTTCTTTTTCTTCAATGTCAATCACCTTGCTTTAAGTTCAAATTGGGTTTGCACCTATGTTACGTGAAATCACAAGAAAATGCAACTGAGACTGCGGAGATCTCAGTTAAGAAAATTTCATGAGTTTTGATCAGAAATTACGTTTTTTACTAAAAAAATTCCCTCGATTTTTGAATACAAATGGTTGTCAAAGATTGATTTATAGCTCTTGGTGATTTTAGAAAACTAAAAAAATTTTGCGAATTATTTTTTGAAAAAGTTTCAGCGTATTTTAGGCAAATAGTGGTGATAGGTGGAAGATTGTGGTAATATTCAGTTAGACGGTAGGGGTGATTCTATGTTTATGGGTGAATTTCACCGAAACATTGATGCAAAAGGACGCTTAATTATTCCAGCCAAGTTTCGTCAGCAATTGGGGAGCCGTTTTGTTTTGACACGAGGAATGGATGGCTGCTTATTTGGTTATCCTTTAGCACAGTGGCAACATTTAGAATCACAGTTGCAGCAACTACCCTTAACTAAAAGTAGTGCGCGAAGTTTTGTGCGGTTCTTTTATTCTGCAGCTGCAGAATATGAATTTGACAAACAAGGTCGAGTCGGCCTTGCGGCAGCTTTGAGAGATTACGCGCATTTATCTACTAACTGTGTGATTGCTGGTGTTTTGGAACGAATTGAGATTTGGGATGAACAAAAATGGCAGCAAATAAACACGGAAACTGCAAAGAACTTTTCCCAAACGTCAGAAGAGCTACAAGATTTATTAGATTTTAATTTATAGTAAGAGGAATTTGCTAATGCTGCAGCATCAAACAGTTTTATTAGCACCAGCAGTTGCGGCATTACAGGTACATGATGGCGGAATTTATGTTGATGCTACTTTTGGACGTGGCGGTCATACACAATATTTATTAAATTGTGGCCAAAATTTATCAGTAATAGCCTTGGATCGGGATCAGCAGGCAATTACGGCTGGTCAAAAATTAGTACAAGAAACTAATAGTCAGACTAATAATCATTTAAAGTTAGTAAAGGCTAATTTTGCTGATTTAAAAGAAGTTCTGGCGCAGCTTCAGATTAAACAAATTGATGGTATTATTTATGACTTGGGAGTCTCTTCGCCACAGTTTGATGATCCGCAACGCGGGTTTAGTTATCGGTATAATTCCCGATTGGATATGCGGATGGATCAAAACCAGCAATTAGATGCTGAGTATATTGTTAATCAGTGGCAATATGATCAATTGGTTAAAATTTTTTATCGTTATGGTGATGAGAAATTTGCCAAAAGAATTGCAAAATTGATTATTAAGAAAAGACAGAAGACTCCAATTAAAAGTACCGGACAATTAGTTGAGATTATTAAAGAAGCTATTCCAGCGGCAGCCAGAAGACATGGTGGGCATCCTGCCAAAAAGGTCTTTCAAGCTTTAAGGATTACAGTCAATGATGAATTAGGTGCTTTAGAGCAGTCTTTAGAAGCAGCGATTGAATTGCTGCTTCCCCAAGGAATTATGAGTGTAATAACTTTCCAATCGCTGGAAGACCGGATTGTGAAACAAATTTTTCGTGAAAATTCACAAACTAAAGTACCTGCCGATATGCCAGTTGTACCAAAAGAGTTGCAGCCTAAGTTAAAAGTTATTACGAAAAAACCGATTTTACCAACTGAAGAAGAGATAGCAGCCAATCATCGTGCCCACAGCGCTCATTTACGGGTGGCACAAAAATTAAAGTAAATATTATTGGGGATTAGATTATGTTGCAGAATACGGCTAGAGATGTTGAGCAAAAAATACAAACCGCACCAAAAATTGAAACTGAAAAGGATAATAATGTCCATCAGGCCTTAAAAGTTAACAATAAGGCGGTGCCCTTTTCAAAACTGGAAAAGGCCCTAGTGATTGGTATTGGCTTGATTTCTTTACTTATGATGCTGCTGCTTGTTAATCTCAGGACTAGCAATGCGCAACAACAGCGCCAGATTCAAGATGAGGCCACTAAAACCCAGGTAGTGGTGGCTAAAAATACTACATTACGACAAGAAATAAGTGAATTAAACAGTTCTAGTCGGCTCTTGCAGATTGCCAATGAGCATCACTTAACCTTAAGATCTGATAATATAAGGAATATTTCAAAATGAAAGATTCAAGAAAGCAAAAACATTTTATAATAAAAAAGGCAAGACGTGATCGAAGAATTATTGGTTTATTCTTTCTCGGCGTGATTGCCTTATTTTTTATTTTGTTTACTGTTCGTTTTACTTATATTGCTGTTAGTGGCCATGTGGGCAGTGTGGATTTAACCCAAAGGACTACTAAAAAATATCGTCATCAAAAAACTCTATGGGCCCAACGAGGGACGATTTATGCTAATGATGGTTCCAAGTTAGCTTACAGTAATAAAACTTATAGTATGTATGCAGTTATAGATAAAAATTATGTTGGTAGCAATAAAAAGCCCTTATATGTGAACAATAAAAAGCAAACTGCACAAATTTTAAGTAAATATATTTCCTTAAGTCCAAAAGAAATTTATCAAATTCTTTGTCCGCGTGATACTCATGTTTTTCAAGTAGAGTTCGGAAGTGCTGGGAAGAATTTAAGTTTAAGCGTTAAAAAAAGTATTGTCAGTCATCATCTGCCGGGAATATATTTTTATGCCACACCATCACGTTCTTATCCTAATGGCGAAATGGCCGCAAACACTATCGGCTTGGCTCAACCAAGTGGCGACAAACAGTCCCAGCTGGAAGGAAAGATGGGTTTGGAGCAATATTATAACCGGCAATTAGAAGGGAAAAATGGTTCTGATATTCGCTGGATAGATCCGCAAGGATATACTTTGCCGCAAACTCATAGAGAAATTAAAAATCCACAACAAGGAAAAAATATTTATACGACTTTAGATCCCAATTATCAGTACTATCTGGAACAGTTAGTTAGCCAAGTTGTAGAAAAATATCATCCAGTTTCCATGCAGGCGTTTGTTACTAATCCTAAGAATGGTAATATTATTGCGCTAACCCAACGGCCTAATTTTAATCCGCAAACTAAAACTGGGCTGGCCAATTCTTGGCGCAATATTAATGTCCAAGATCAATATGAGCCCGGATCAGTAATGAAAGTTATGACCTTAGCAGCTGCAATTGAATCACATCATTATAATCCAAATCAATATTATCATTCGGGAGCAGTAAATATTGGTGGTCGAGTAGTGCGCGATTGGAATATGACTGGCTGGGGTGATATTCCCTTGGAGCAAGCTTTTGTACGTTCCAGTAATGTTGGCATGGTTTTTTTGGAACAGCAAATGGGAGCAGATACTTGGCTTAATTATTTAAAAAAATTTCATATGGGACAAAAAACGGGGGTGACTTTACCGGGAGAAGTCGCAGGAAGTATTAGTTTTCAACATTTGTCCGATCAAGCAATTACTGCTTTTGGCCAAAGTATAGATGTTACTGGCGTCCAAATGATTCAAGCTTTAGGGGCCATTGGCAATCAGGGGATAATGATGAAACCCCGCTTAGTTTCACAAATTGAAGATCCTAATACTGGTCAAGTGAAACGGCTGCCTAAACAAAAGGTCGGACAACCGGTTTCTGCAGCTACAGCTAAAGAAGTCTTAAAAACAATGCGTGAGGTTGTAGAAACAAAGTATGGAACGGGAACAGTTTATAAAATAGAAGGCCAAGATATTGCCGCAAAAACTGGGACTGCCCAAATTGCCAGTGCTAAAGGCGGTTATTTGACGGGCGGTAATGATTATATTTATTCCGTAGCTGGTCTAGCACCGGCAACTGATCCGCAGTTTCTAGTTTATATTACCATGCAACAGCCGCAGAATTTGGACACTTCTGCTGAAAAAGTTTTATCCGAAGTTTTTAATCCATTAATGCAACGTTTGCTGGGAACCGGTAAAATAGAAGATGTGAAAACTAACGACCTGACGGTTTCTTTAGCCGATGTAACCGGCAAAAATTTGGAGCAAGCACGCAGCTCTTTGCAAGCTCAAAAATTGAATGTCGGAGTTGTCGGAACTGGAAATACTGTGGTTCAACAACTACCCACAGCAAAATCGAAAATTTTACCAGAACAACGAATTATTTTATTAACTAATGGAGCTATGACCATGCCGGATGTTAGCGGATGGTCCAAAAGTGATTTGTTGAAATTTTCAGAAATTACTGGTAAAAAGATTATTTTAAAAGGTCGCGGTTATGCTTTTAAGCAAAATGTGGCCTCGGGTGCCATCCTAAATAATGTCAAACAAATCATAATAAATCTTAAACGATAAGTGTATAGGTGAGGAATTTTACTAATGCAAAATTGGAATTTTAATTTTTTATGGTCATTTATTAGCAGTTTGGTAATTGTTAGCATTTTAATGCCACTCTTTATTAAAATGATGGTTGTCCATAAAGAGGGACAGCAAATCCGAGAAGAAGGACCCAAGTGGCAGAATTATAAAGCGGGAACTCCCACTATGGGTGGGATAGTCTTTTTGGTGGCAATCGTAGCCACTAATATTTGGGCTGGTTCTTACTTACAAGTATATTCTACTGCTTTATTTTTAGTTAGCTTAATGCTGCTGTTATTTGGTTTAATTGGGTTTTTAGACGATTTTATTAAATTAAAAAATAATCGAAACTTAGGTTTATATGCGTGGCAAAAATCACTTTTGCAATTGCTTTTTGCAATAGTTTTTATTAGCTTTTATTTTTACCAAAAACTGCCTATTGACTTACAGGTTGGACCTTTTATTTGGCATTCAAAGGTAGTATTAGGTTTGTTGATGATTTTTTGGCTGGTAGGGTTTTCTAATGCGGTCAATTTAACTGATGGTTTGGATGGTTTAGTGGCAGGTTTAAGTATTATTTCTTATGCTACTTACGCTTATATTGCTTATCGTCAGCAAAACCTGGATATTTTACTGGTTTGCTTAAGTGTTTGCGGGGCTATGCTTAGCTTTTTAGTCTTTAATCATAAACCGGCTCGAATTTTTATGGGAGATGTTGGTTCTTTAGCCTTAGGTGCCGGTTTAGCAGCTATTGCCATTTTACTAGGGCATATTTGGTCTTTATTGTGGATTGGAATTGTTTTTGTAATTGAAACCGCCAGTGTGATTATTCAAGTTCTGGTGTTCAAATTAACTGGTAAAAGAGTATTTAAGATGTCACCTATTCATCATCATTTTGAAATGCTCGGCTGGTCGGAATGGAAAATAGTACTGACTTTTTGGCTGGTCAGTCTGATAGCTAGTGCAAGCTATTTACTAATTTTTATAGGATAGGTGGTATGGAATGAAATTAATACAAGATTATCAAAATAAAAAGGTGCTTATTGTGGGGTTAGCCAAAAGTGGTTTTTATGCGGCCCAATTATTGCAGCAATTAGGTGCGCAAGTAACAGTCAATGATAAGCAAACTTTACCTAACGACGATAAAAGTTTAGTTCAGCTGCAACAATTAGGCATTCAAGTCATTATGGGAGGACATCCGCTACAGCTGTTGGATGAGGATTTTTCGTTAATTGTCAAAAATCCAGGGATACCGTATGATAATCCCCTCATTAAAGCAGCGATGGCCCGGAAAATTCCGATTATAACAGAACCTGAGTTAGCCTATGAAGTTAGTTCGGCTCCTATGGTGTGTGTTACCGGGACCAATGGCAAAACGACTACTACTACCTTAATTCAACTTATTTTGGATCAAAATCGGTCAGCGGGCCATGCTTATAAAGCCGGCAATATTGGCATCCCAGTTTCACAAGTGGTTCAAAAGGCTAGCGCTGAAGATGATATTGTAGTAGAAATGTCGAGCTTTCAACTGTTAGGAGTAACGCAACTGCGTCCTAAAATAGCCGTTCTAACTAATATTTATGAAGCGCATTTGGATTATCATAAAACACGTGCTAATTACATCAAGGCCAAAATGAATATCACCAAAAATCAAACTGCTGCGGATTATTTTGTCGTTAATTATGATCAAAAAGAATGGCGCGACTTAGCCCAGCAAAGTGCGGCTCAAATTGTTCCCTTTTCACGGTTAAATAAGTCTCAAGCCGGCGCTTATCAAAAGGGAAATGATTTATATTTTCGAGATGAAAAAATAATTTCTATAAGTGAGTTGCCCTTACCAGGGAAGCATAATATCGAAAACTATTTAGCGGCTATTGCCGTAGCTAAAATTTATGGCAAAACTAAGGCAGATATTTGTCAGGTATTAACAACTTTTCAAGGGGTAAAACATCGGATTCAATTTGTTGAAAAACTGGCTGGTCGCAGCATTTATAATGATTCTAAGGCAACTAATATAGAAGCAACTATTGTGGCTTTAGAGGCTTTTTCTCAGCCGATAGTTTTAATCGCCGGCGGATTGGATCGAGGATTTACTTTTGATAAATTAGTGGAACCCTTAAAAAAAGTTAAAGCAATTATACTTTATGGGCAAACTAAGCACTTAATGGCTGCCGCTGCTCAAAAGGCACAAATACCAACAATAAAGCTGGTAGACAATTTAGATGAAGCCGTGCCTTTAGCTTGGTCACTAACAGATCCAGGAGATGTTTTATTGTTATCACCGGCAGCAGCTAGTTGGGATCAATTTCAAACCTTTGAACAGCGTGGTGATCGCTTCTTAAATGATATTAAAAAGTTAGGTGAATAATTTATGAGAATAATTGTATCCGGTGGGGGGACTGGAGGTCATATTTATCCGGCTTTGGCTTTAATTAAACGGTTGCAACAACGACAATTATTAGATGCAGTTTTGTATGTGGGTACCGAGTCGGGATTAGAAGAAAAAATTATTACCCAGGAAAAAATTAATTTTCAAACTATCAAAATTCAAGGCTTTAAAAGGAAACTAAGTTGGTATAACCTACAAACTCTGCAGCTTTTTTTAAGTAGTATCGGCAAAGCTAAACGAATTATTCGTCATTTTCAACCAGATGTAGTAGTCGGTACTGGGGGGTATGTGTCTAGTTCCGTGGTTTTTGCCGCTCATTTATTAAAAATCCCCACGTTAATTCATGAGCAAAATTCGGTAGCCGGATTGACGAATAAATTCTTGGGTCATTTTGTAGATAAAATTGCGTATGCCTTTAATGATGTAACCCAACAATTTAAGGAAAAAGATAAGTTAGTGTTTACAGGTAATCCGCGGGCTCAAGAAGTAGCAAGTTTTCAGGCTAATGCAAGATTAACTGAATTTGATTTACAACCGCAAATTCCAACAGTTATGATCTTTGGTGGCAGCCGCGGGGCTGCTCCTATTAATAAAACTGCTATTCAAATGCTGCCGCAACTAGCGCATCGTTCTTATCAAGTCCTATTCGTGACTGGTCAAGTTCACTATAATAATGTGCGCCAGCAAGTGGCTAAGCTTAATTTAAAAGACAACATCAAAATAGTACCTTATATAGATGATATGCCGGCAATTTTACCGGATTTAGCCCTAGTAGTTGGACGTAGCGGAGCGACCTCGATTGCTGAATTAACAGTTCTAGGAGTACCAAGTATTTTTATTCCCAGTCCTTATGTAACCCATGATCATCAAACTAAAAACGCTCAATCTTTAGTCAATAAGCAGGCGGCTTTAATGATTGCTGAACAAGAACTTACCGGCGACCGCTTATTAGCCCTGATTGATCAAGTTTTGACCGATCGGAAATTACAGGCTCAATTAGCACAAAATGCCCGTAAATTAGGGGTACCTGATGCCAGTGATCGTTTAATTTCAGTATTAGAAAATTTAATAAAAACAAGAAGTGGGGCTCATGGCCAGACGTAAGCGTAATAACTTAATTTTTATAGATAATGAATATCAGCCAGCTCAGTCGAAACAACATCACGGAGTTAATCTTATCCAAAAGTTAAGGCGAATATCTTTTAAAAATTATTTTATTGTTTTTTTAGGAATACTAATAATTGTTATCGGCTATTTGTTTTCACCGCTGGGACACGTGCGCACTATTTCTGTAACAGGAACCAATTACTTGGGGGCTCAACAAATTATCGATGCTTCACAAATTAAGAATGAGTCTTTAGTAATTAATACCCTAATTCATAAAAAAGCGATTTATCGGCGCATTCAACGACAGGTACCGTTAGTCAAAACGGTCAATTATCATTATCAGGATTTTAATAATTTAAAAATTAATGTTCATGAATACCAAACAGTCGGTTTTTTACTCAAAAATGGTGGCTATTATCGAATTTTAGAGAACAGTCGGATTCTCTCTGAAAAATTGGCCCAGCCTATTGGTAATTTTCCGGTTTATCAAGATTTTGGCACGAAAACTTCGTTAGCCAAGTTTGTACAGTTGTATTTACATTTACCAGCCAAATTAAGAAATGATATTTCCGAAATTCACGGGAATAAAAATGTTAAAAATCAATATCGTATTACTTTATATATGAATGACGGCAATATTGTCATTGGCGACATTCGAACTCTTCAAGATAAATTACAGTATTATCCGGAGATCGCCAAACAAATGCCGGCTAAAGGAATCGTTAATTTAGAATTAGGGGCTTATTCAAAATCTTTTCCAAAGAAAAAATAAAGGGTGTGTAATTTTGTAACCATGGTTTTTGTGGTATCATTTAATGTAAGATTGGATTTGTTGTACCAATGCATTTCAGGGGGATCGCTTGATGGATGATTCAATGATTATTGTAAGTTTAGATATTGGAACGACTGCGATGAAAGTAGTCGTTGCCAATGTTTCCAAGGGACAATTAAATGTCATAGGCATTGGCAGTGCGCATGCTCAGGGCATGAATCGGGGGGTTATAGTTGATATTGATAAAGCTTCTGCAGCAGTAAAAGAGGCTGTAAAAAAGGCTGCTTCGCAGTCAAATACAGAAATACATGATGTAGTTGTCGGATTACCGACTAATGGTGTACAAATTTATTCATGCCAGGGGACTATTGCTTTAAGTGATCAAACTAAAGAAATAGACGATAAAGATGTACAACAGGTAATGACTGCTGCTTTAATGCAAACTTTACCAGCTGAACAAGAATATGTGGCTCTAATACCAAATAATTTTAGTGTTGATGGTTTTAAAAATATTAAAGATCCACGCGGTATGATTGGGACGCGCTTAGAATTTAGCGGTATTTTGTATTCTCTGCCTAAATCAATCGTTCATAATGTCGCAAAAGCAGTAGAAAGGGCAGGGCTGAGTATTGTCCACACTGTTTTAGCTCCAGCTGCTTTAAGTCAAGTAGCATTGACTGACGGTGAACAAAATTTTGGGACGATTCTTATTGATCTGGGCGGAGGCCAAAGTACGGCCTCAGTCATCCACGATCGCAAACTAAAATTCTCTACAGTGGATACTGAGGGAGGTAATCTTGTAGTACATGATATTTCGGTAGTTTTGAATACTACTCTACAAAATGCTGCTAAATTACAACGATACTATGGAACAGTTAATATTAAAGCGGCTTCAGAGGCCGAAGAATTTCCGGTTGAAGTTGTTGGCCAAGATGAGCCGCAAGCAGTAACTAGTAAATATTTATCAGAAATCATTACTGCACGTGTTCAGCAAATTTTTGAACGTCTACAAAAGCGTTTAGCTAAAATTAAAGCTTTTGATTTGCCAGGCGGAGTAGTGATTACTGGTGGTTTAGCAGAAATGGATGGAGTCGATCAATTAGCAAGAAATATTTTTGGTGTAAAAGTAAAAACTTTTGTTCCTCAGCAAATGGGTCTGCGTCATCCTGCTTTTACTGAAAGCCTTGGCTTAGTATCTTATGCACAAAGTTTGAATGATTTGGATCTTTTGGCCTATGCTGTCATCCAACAACATAATTTCACTGATGGAAAGGATAATTTTCAATCTTTTCAATCTGAAGAATCGCAGACGCCAAAAAGTTCCGATAATAATGCTCATCCAACGTCAACGCCGATGGGAGAAAAATTCAAGAATTTTTGGAAAAAGTTCTTTGACTAATTAAATAAGTAAACAGTAAGAGCAGGAGGATTTAATTATCATGGAAAATTCAACGGAAAATACAAAAGCAAAAATCAAGGTAATCGGCGTTGGTGGTGCTGGAGGTAATGCTGTCAATCGAATGGTTGAGGAAAATATTAAGGGTGTCGAATTTATCGCTGCTAATACTGATATGCAGGCCCTTGATTTATCCCAGGCTGATACCCGTTTGCAACTAGGTCCGAAGTTAACTCGTGGTCTAGGAGCCGGTTCGAACCCGGATATTGGCCAAAAAGCTGCTGAAGAAAGTGAAGATGTGATTTCTGATTTGTTGAAAGAATCAGATATGATTTTTATTACTGCCGGTATGGGCGGCGGCACAGGCACGGGAGCGGCTCCCGTTATTGCCCGTGTGGCGAAAGATTCGGGTGCTTTAACTGTAGGAGTAGTGACTCGGCCTTTTATGTTTGAAGGTCCCAAACGTGCCAAATATGCAGACAAGGGTATTGAGGATTTAAAGCAACATGTGGATACCTTAGTAGTTATTGCTAATAATCGACTTTTAGAAATTGTTGATAAAAAAACACCTATGAAAGAAGCACTGCATGTAGCGGATGATGTCTTGCGACAAGGAGTTCAAGGAATATCAGATTTAATTACGTCTCCGGGATTTGTCAATTTGGATTTTGCTGACATCAAAACGGTCATGTCTGATCAAGGTTCAGCCTTAATGGGAATTGGGGCTGCCAATGGCGAAAATCGAATTGTAGAAGCCACTAAAAAAGCAATTTCCTCACCACTTTTAGAAGTTTCAATTGATGGAGCAAAACAGGTACTGTTAAATATTACGGGGGGCCCGGATTTATCTTTATTTGAAGCTAATGAATCAGCTAATGTAGTCTCGCAAGCGACGAGTGAAGATGTTAATATTATTTTTGGGACCTCGATGGATGAAAATCTGGGTGATGAAGTCCGGGTTACAGTAATTGCGACGGGAATTGATGATGAAAAACCAGTAACCAAAAAGAACAAAACTGTTAACTCACAACCTACAACAACTCCTGCCAGCAATCGCGATAAGATCGATGATCCGTGGGGTGTAGGCAGTCAACCTGATTTTAATAGTAATAATAAAGACAGCAATACTACTGGTTTTGATATTTTTAATCAATCAGATGCTTTAAACGACGATAATGACGATGAGGACTCAATGCCCCCATTTTTGAAGCACCGTCCTAAAAGATAGGAGGGAGTAGAATGGCTTTTGACAAATTGGCTAATTTTTTTGGTATGAATGATGAAGAAGATGATTATACTGTTGCAGAACAGCCGGAAAATCCTAATAAGGAAGTTCGCAAAAATAATGTTGTCTCAATAAATTCTCCGCAGCCGCGCACTTCTCAGCGTAGTGAAATCAAAGTTATTGAACCACGTCGCTATGCTGATGCGAAAGAGATTGCGAAGGATTTATTAAATAATCGCGCAGTACTGGTTAATTTGAAAAATGTTAGTGAAGAGCAAATGCGTCGCATTACCGATTTCTTAACCGGAACCGTATTTGCAATTAATGGTGATATTCGGCGCGTAGATGACCATGTGTTTTTATATACACCCACTAACTTTGAAATTGATAACGGTACTGACAATTTTACGGAATAGGTGAGGAAAGATTTAAGTGACCAATATTGTCAATGGATTACCAATTATTCTGATAGATTTAATTGGCCTTTATAAATGGATAATTATTATCTATTGTTTTATGACTTGGCTACCCGGGGCAGTAACCTCGAAATTAGGAATGTGGATTGGACGAATAGTTAACCCTTTTTTGAATCTTTTTGATCGTTTTATACCACCAATTTTTGGGATTAGTTTATCGCCGATCTTTGCTTTTATTGTTTTAGATATTATTGAGCGTTGGATCGGGTCAATATTTTAGCATGTCAACTATTATTAAGAATAAAACTAACCAGCAAATTTTAGCGCTGATCAATCAGGTTCATAAATACTATACTCCCAAATTAAGTCCTTTTTTAAATCCGGCTCAATGCTTTCAGGCTCAACAAATTTTAGCGTTCCAGGCTGGCGATTGTAATGCCTATTTTTCTGGTGGTTACGCCCATGCGGAGCGGCAACGATTACTTTTAGCTCCTAGTTTTCTTCCTGTAGACGAAGCTGATTTTGAAATTCAACTTTTTGAGATTGAATTTAATCATAAGTTTGTCCATTTAAAACATTCACAAATTTTAGGGACATTAGCTAATTTAGGATTAAACCGTGAATGCTTTGGTGATATTATTACGGATGGTGATCGTTGGCAGTTTTGGGCAGAGAAACAATTTCAGGAGTTTTTGCTTCAAGAAATTACCAGAATAGGTCATAATAAAGTTAAAGTTTTGCCCCAGCCTACAGAGCAACTTGTAGCTGTTAAAGGTGATTTCAGCAATGAAACGATCATTAGTTCTTCTTTGCGAATGGATGCTGTAATTGCCGCTGCTTTTCACCGCTCACGCAAACAAGTGAAAGATTTGATTCAGTCGGGACAAGTTTTTGTGAATTGGGAACATCAAAAGCACAGTGACTATTTAGTGACGATTGGCGATTCCCTTAGTTGTCGTGGCTGGGGGCGTCTGACAATTTTGGACTTTTTAGGACAAACACGGACTAATAAATATCAGCTCTACTTACGAATATTCCGTCATTAATGGAGGTTATAAGGATGACATTGACACCAAAAGATATTCAGAAAAAGAATTTTAGTTCACAATTGCGCGGCTATGATAAAGATGAAGTTGATCAATTTTTAAATCAAATTATCAAAGACTATAACGCCGAAATTAATAAAAATAAGCAGCTGGAGCATGATCTCAAAGATGCCCAAACCCAAATTTCTTATTTTAATGAATTGCAAAATACGGTTAACGAAGCAATTATTGTGGCGCAAAATGCTGCTGATCAAGTCAAAAATCAGGCTGATGTCCAGGCTAACTCCTTAATGACGCAGACACGTTTAAATACTGAACGAATGGTCAATGAAGCCATTAAAAAAGCGCGTCAAATTGTCCAGGAATCTGAACAACAAGCCCAGACAATTATTGAGCAAAGCAATCAAATTAATCAAGGCGTGCGGCGTGATTATGAGAATCTAAAAAATGTTATCCAATCTCAACAAAAGTTAGTTGACTCTGTTCCTTGGCAAGAGTTAATTAATGGTGACGAAGAAAAAATAATGCAGAAGATTCAAGCAGAATGTCAAAATTATTTAGCTCGCTTAAATCAATTTGCAGATAAGGTTAAATTAGAAGATGATGATCTAGTAGTTAAGAATTCTTCGGATAAAGGTATTGACAATTCCAAGGAAAATGATGATAATCAAGATAATCACACTAAATTAGAAAAACAAGAGTAATTTTTAACCTTTTAGCGAGTCGAAAGTACGGTGAAAGTTCGATAAGGCTCTAAAAATTATTTATCAGTTTCTAATTCATTCTCAAACACTAGTCTACTGTTTTTGGGTGGTATAGCGAGTAATTCGTCCTAATTTAGGGCGTTTTTTTTATCTTTTAGGAGGGTAGTTGTTATGCGTATTAAAGATACTTTGAATGTTGGCAAAACCGCTTTTCCCATGCGGGGTAATTTGCCCAAAAAAGAACCGGAATGGCAACAGGAATGGGATGATCAGCAAATTTATCAACGCCGTCAAGCCTTAAATAAAGATTTACCGACTTTTATTCTGCATGATGGACCACCATATGCCAATGGCAATATTCATATGGGACATGCTCTTAATAAAGTTACTAAAGATATTATTATTCGGTCTAAATCAATGCTGGGTTATCGTGCTCCGTATGTTCCCGGTTGGGACACTCATGGGTTACCTATTGAACAGGAATTGACCAAGCAAGGTATCAAGCGTAAGGAAATGAGTACGGTTGATTATCGTAAATTATGTTACGATTACGCAATGAATGAAGTAGAGAAGCAAAAAAAAGATTTTAAACGTTTGGGCGTTTCCGGAGATTGGGAGCATCCTTATCTGACTTTATTGCCTAAATATGAGGCAGAAGAAATTAAAGTTTTTGCTAAAATGGTAGATCGCGGATTGATTTATCGTGGGAAAAAGCCAGTCTATTGGTCACCATCTTCAGAATCTACTTTGGCAGAAGCTGAAGTAGAATATAAGGATATTAAGTCACCTTCCTTATATGTAGCTTTTCCGGTTCGTGACGGCAAAGGTTTAATTGATAATGATGCTTATTTTGTAATTTGGACTACTACTCCTTGGACCTTGCCAGCAAATGAGGCAATTTGTGTTAACCCTAATTTTGATTATTCACTTTTGCAAGTTAACGACAAAAAATATGTAGTTGCCAGTGAACGGATAGATTATCTCGCCCAAGTCTTCGGCTGGGAAAACTGGCAAGTTTTAAAGACCTTTAAAGGCCGCGAAATGGAATATATGGTAGCTAAGCATCCTTTTTATGACCGGGACTCTTTATTGATTTTAGGCAATCATGTAACGCTGGATGATGGTACCGGCTTAGTGCATACAGCTCCTGGTTTAGGAAATGATGACTTTAATGTCGGCCAAAAGTATGGGCTTGAAGTCTTATCGCCAGTGGACGATCATGGCTATTTAACTAAAGAAGCTCCTGGATTTGACGGTTTATTTTACGAAGATGCCAATAAGAAAGTAACCGCAACTTTGACAGATAAGGGCTTAATGATGAAACTGGATTTCTTTGTTCATAGTTATCCCCATGATTGGCGTACCAAAAAGCCGGTTATCTTTCGTTCAACTCCGCAGTGGTTTGCCTCTATTGATCCCATTCGCGAAGATATTTTAGAGCAGATTAACGAAGTTAAATTTAAACCTGCTTGGGGCAAAACCCGTTTATATAATATGATTCGCGATCGTGGAGATTGGGTAATTTCCCGGCAACGGGTTTGGGGTGTGCCGATGCCTATTTTCTATGCTGAAGACGGAACCCCGATTATGACTCAAGAAACAATTTTACATGTTGCCGATTTATTTGCTCAATATGGTTCTAATATTTGGTTTGAAAAGTCGGCCAAAGAGTTATTACCTGAAGGCTTCAGTCACCCAGGCAGTCCTCATGGTCAATTTACCAAAGAAACAGATATTCTCGATGTGTGGTTTGACTCCGGATCTTCACACCAATATACTTTACGAACCCGTGATGACTTAAGTTTTCCTTCCGATATGTATCTGGAAGGATCAGATCAGTATCGTGGTTGGTTTAATTCCAGTTTGATTACTTCTGTAGCCGTGAATGGTGTGGCTCCCTATCGACAAATTTTATCTCAAGGTTTTATTTTGGATGGCAAAGGCCACAAAATGAGCAAATCTTTAGGTAATGTAATTGTTCCAGGGGATATTGAACGTCAATTTGGAGCAGAAATTATTCGTCTTTGGGTTTCTTCAGTAGATACAAGTTCTGATGTGCCGGTCTCTGTTGAAACTTTTAAACAAGTTTCAGAAACTTATCGGAAGATTCGTAATACTTTACGCTTTATGCTGGCGAATACAACTGATTTTGATCCACAAACTAATGGTGTTGCTTTTGATGACTTGCGTTCAGTTGACCAATATTTAATGGTTAAATTAGATCAATTGACGGCTACTGTCGAAAAAGCCTATGAAGACTTTGACTTTCCAACAGTTTATAAACATGTCGTCAGTTTCTTAGCTAATGATATGTCAGCTTTTTATTTAGATTTTGCTAAAGATGTTATTTATATTGATGCGCCGGATTCCTTAAGCAGACGGCAAATGCAAACTGTAATGTATTCGGCCACAGTCGCAATTGCCAAATTATTGACACCAATCTTGCCGCATACTATGGAACAAGTATGGCAGCAATTGAAAGAGTCCGAGGATTTTGTGCAGCTGACTTTTATGCCAAAAGTGCATAATTATCCGCAGGCAGCCGAAATTTTACAGCAATGGCAGAGTTTCATGCATTTTCGTGACGAAGTTTTAAAATCTTTGGAACAGGCCCGGGATCAAAAAGTTATTGGAAAGTCCTTAGAAGCGGCAGTAACAATTTATCCACAGGCCCAGTTAAAACAACTTTTAGATAGTCTCAATGCTAATGTTGGTCAATTATTAATTGTTTCGCAATTTAAAGTTAGTGAAACAAAATTAGCTTCAGCGGATGAATATGATGATGTCCAAGTTCAAGTAACTGCTGCTCCGGGTCAGGTATGTCAACGCTGCTGGATGACCAAAGAAGACGTCGGTCAAGATGCAGATTTACCTAATTTATGTGTACGCTGTGCCCAAATTATCCGTAATCATTATCCAGAAGCTTTAAGTGAAGGCTTAGAAAAGTAGGTAAGACCAATGCTGGGAATAGTTTCTTGGTTTGATGTTAATAAAGGTGTCGGCGAAATAACGAGCGAAATGTCCGAACCGATTTTTGTTCATTTTTCTGCGATCCAAAATGAAAGTCATCATAGTTTAGCAGCTGGACAAAAAGTTAAATTTGAAATAGCTCAAGGTTTCAAAGGCCCACAAGCCGTTAATGTTTACGTCTTAGAGCATTAGAGGCAGCTTTATTTTCAGTTCAAAAAGAAATAGGCAAACGAAAAATATTCGTTTGCCTATTTTACTGGAATAAGATTGGAACAACAAATTAGTCATCGATACCATAGGGAAAAATTTTTAAATGATCATTATCACTTAAGTAAGCTAAATAAATATCTTTAAACTTGTATCCTTGGCTTTTGATTTGGCTATGAATCCATTTTTCATCGTGCTGGGTATATTTTAAGGCTAAAGTATCAATTTCTCCATCCATGATAATTGGATAGAGGGTTTTTAAATCTTTTTTACTAGTAATAGTGATCTGACCATTTTCTTCCCAGACAGCTTTGTCAATATCATCTAAACCATTGATTCCAGCTTGTCGTAATTTAAAAGCTAAATCGTGAGCAGATAACCCGTTTTGCGTGGCTTTATTAGACAGAACTTTACCGTTGGAAATAATGATCGATGGTTTGCCATCGATAAACTTTTTAATCCAGCCGTTATGATTAGTCAAAAATTTGGTCGTAAAAACTACTAAGGTCCAAATAATAAGGACTATAAAAAACTGGAGTAAAGTAATGTCAGTGTTATAAATGACACCGCCAATAATACCGCCTAAAACAAAGTTTTGCATTTGATCAATTACGTTGCTGGGTGCTAAATTAGATTTACCTAAAAGATTAATTTGAATGACCATAGCGAAAAAACCCATGATAAATTTTAAAAATGTCTGCCAATAAAATGTCATGAATTGCCCTCCTCTTATTTAATTAAATTTATTTTGGGATTAGTGAGATGTGCCGGATGTAATTGAAAGCTGGAATTGTCCGAGTTTAATTCCACTTCGTACACTGAATCTTTCATCTTGATCAGCATCCCATTTTTTAAATCCGTAGAATTTGAATAAATGTTATTGACATTCACGTGCCGATCTGTCGCCACTTGTTTGATTAAATTAGCGACTTGCCCGTTATTGGCCCGACTATTTTTGTTTTGTGTCCACTGGTCATACTGAATAGTGACTGTTAATAATAAACAAAGAATGGTAATAATAGTTAATTCGCGATATTTTCCGTCATCACGGTGGCGTAAAAATAAAAATAAAGATATGATAGTAATCAGAACCAAAATAAAGACAATAGTCCAAATAATGGCATTCATCCTATTTGGTTGACGGGTTAGAAACTTGTAAGTATAAAAATTGGTCATTTTCAACCTCCATCATCAAGATTGTAATTCCGTCTGTATTATAGCATTTACATGAAAAAAATTGCTGTTTAACGTACGTCTGAAAGGAAGCAGAGATGAATTTAAAAGAAGAATTGTTAAATAATAAACGTTTATTTACAGGAAAAATTTTCAATTTAGATATCGAAGAAGTACGTTTACCTAATGGTCAAACAGCCCAGCGGGAAATTGTGCATCATCATGGAGCTGTGGCAGTAATGGCCTTTGTGAATGATTGTTTATTATTGGTAGAGCAATGGCGTGAGCCTATTCAAAGATTAACCTTAGAAATTCCAGCGGGTAAAGTTGAACCGGGGCCGCAAAATTTAGAAGACGAAGCTTTACGCGAGTTAAATGAAGAAACAGGTTATCAATGTCCAACTTTAGAAAGAATTACTGGTTTTTATTCCACACCGGGATTTACGGATGAATATTTAACTTTATTCTATGCGCCGCACTTAGAACCAGTTACACATAAACGACCTTTAGATGAGGATGAATTTTTGAAAGTACATTTATTAACTTATCAGCAAGTGCAGGAAAAAATTCAAACGGGAGAAATATGTGATGCCAAAACGCTAATGGCGATATTAGTATGGGAAAAATTACGTTTAAAGGAACATTACCATGAATAATGACGAAAAAAATTTAGCCACTACTTATCGGCGTTCTCAACCGCAAAATAGTGCATCTGCTAAATCCAAACACTTGCAACAGCAGTTAGATAAAGCTATTTTAGTAGTTGTGGTTTTAATCGTGATCACTTATTTAATTTTATTTTTTATTTAGGAGAGTTTTATTAATGAGAATTGCAGTAATTATCGCAATGGAAGAAGAAATGGATTTATTAATTCAATCGATGACTAATGTTACGGTAGATAAAGTAGCTGGTTTTAAGATTAGTATTGGACTTTACCATGGTCATCAACTCTATGTTGCCCAAAGTGGTATCGGCAAGGTTCAGGCCGGAATGGTTTCCACAATTTTATGCTATCATTATCATCCTGATATTATCATTAATACTGGATCGGCCGCTGGAATTGGGGCTGATTTAAGTATTGGTGATGTTGTGGTATCTTCAAAAGTTGCTTATCATGATGTTGATGTGACTGCTTCGGGCTATCAATGGGGGCAACTGCCGCAAAAACCTTTATATTTTGAAAGTGATAAACAGTTAGTTAATCAAATTGTAGAAGCTGGTACGATGGTAAATCAGCAAAGTCATGTCGGATTGATAGTTTCTGGAGATCAATTTATCAATGGTCAACAGCAGATTCAACAAATCTTGAGTCATTTTCCGGAGGCCTTAACGGTAGAAATGGAAGGCGCTGCTGTCGCGCAAGTGGCCACGCAGTTTCAGGTTCCCTTTGTAGTTATTCGTTCAATGAGTGATGTCGGTAACGAAGAGGCTAGTGTCTCTTTTGAGGAATTTGTGCATGATGCCGGAGAACGTTCTGTCCAGATGTTACTCAATTTTATGGATAATAATTGAAATTTATAAGGAGCAGTAATTTTGAAACATGTATATTTAGATAATGCTGCCACAACGCCCATGGCTCCTGAAGTTATTGCTAAAATGACTACTACAATGCAAAATGTATTTGGTAATGCTTCTACTCCTAATTATTACGGCAGACAAGCTCGTAATATTTTAGACCAGGCGCGTTCAACTATCGCGCAAAGTATCCACGCCCAGCCAGCGGAAATAGTTTTTACAAGTGGCGGCAGTGAAGGAGACAATAATGCAATAATTTCCACTGCTTTAGCCAGACAGCATTTAGGTAAGCATATTATTACTACTAGTATTGAGCATGAAGCAGTGTTAAAACCTTTGCAGTATTTAGAAAGTCAGGGTTTTGAAATAACCTATTTACCGGTAGATAAATATGGACAAATTAAAGTAGCTGATGTTCAAAAAGCCTTACGCTCAGACACTATTTTAGTCTCGATCATGATGGTCAATAATGAGATAGGTGTCATTAATCCTATCCAAGAAATTGGAGAATTATTACAAAATCATCAAGCCGTTTTTCATACAGATGCTGTTCAGGGATATGGCAGTCAGGATATTGATGTTCAGGACTTAAAGGTGGATTTATTAACTACTTCTGCGCATAAATTAAATGGTCCAAAAATGATGGGCTTTTTATATGAGCGTAAAGATTTAAATATTCCACCGTTAATCCGTGGTGGCGATCAGGAAACTAAAAGACGGGCTGGCACCGAGAACATTCCGGCGATTGCCGGCTTTGCTCAGGCTGTGGAACTTAATAATCCTTCCGAAAAAAGGCAGACTAATGAGCGTTTAGCATCTTATAAACAATTATTAGTGCAACTTTTACAACAAAACCAAGTTGATTTTCAAATTAATGGGCCGCAATTAGAGCAGGCAGCACCCAACATTTTAAATTTATGGTTGCCGGAATGGGAAACTTCGATTTTACAAATTAAACTAGATCTCGCGGGCTTCATTGTTTCCGGAGGTTCGGCTTGTACCGCAGGGAGCTTGGAACCTTCGCATGTTTTACAAGCTATGTTTGGCCATTCCTCTCCAAGGATTAATGAATCGATTAGGATTAGTTTTAACAAATATACTCAAAAAGATGATATACTCAAATTTGCACGTGCTTTAACACAAATTGTCCAACAGAAATAGTTGATGAGGTGATAATAATGGCCACAGTCGCAACTGTCAGTGGAGATAAACGAAAATATCAAATTAGTGCAGCAATTAAAGCTTATGCTTTAACCGATGTTGGATTTCAAAGATCACAAAATGGTAATTTTCTTTTAGAACAACCCATTAGTGGTATCTCTCCTTATGAAGAAAGTTATAAACTAAAAATCCGGATTATGAAAGATTTAAAAAATTTGCATATGGATACAACGGATGATAGCGGTATGCATGTGATCAATATTTTTCAATTAAAAGATAATCAGGAAGTTATTGAACAATATAATTATACTATTCAAAATTTATTAGATCGCGATATTTTAAGTGTAGTATGAAGAAAAGGTGAAATAAGTGGTTAAGAAGCGAGTAGTTGTTGGTATGAGCGGCGGCGTTGATTCTTCCGTGTCAGCTTTATTATTAAAGCAACAGGGCTATGATGTTGTAGGTCTGTTTATGAAAAACTGGGATGATAGTGATGATGCTGGGGTTTGTACAGCTACGCAAGATTATGAAGATGTAGCTCAAGTCGCAGAACAAATTGGGATTCCTTATTATTCCGTCAATTTTGAAAAGGAGTACTGGGATCGGGTTTTTGAATATTTTTTATCAGAATATAAAAAAGGACGGACGCCTAACCCTGATGTCATGTGTAATAAGGAAATCAAATTTAAAGCATTTCTAGATTATGCACTCCAGTTAGATGCTGATTATATTGCGATGGGTCATTATGCGCAAATAAGTCGTGACGCAAACGGAACAGTTCACTTATTACGCGGTGCCGATCCTAATAAAGATCAAACCTACTTTTTAAGTACGGTGAGTCAACAACAATTACAACGGGCACTTTTCCCTATTGGTAACTTACAAAAATCTCAGGTCCGCCAAATTGCGGCTCAGGCTGGTTTGGCTACAGCTCATAAAAAGGATTCCACAGGAGTTTGTTTTATTGGCGAAAGGAATTTTCGTAAATTTTTAAGTGAATTTTTGCCAGCTCAACCTGGGAAAATGTTAACTCCTGATGGAACAGAAATGGGGACTCACGCAGGTTTAATGTATTATACTATTGGCCAGCGGTCGGGTTTAGGTATTGGTGGTAGTAGTCGCTCAAATGAACCTTGGTTTGTAGTGGGTAAGGACATGGAACATAATATTTTATATGTTGATCAAGGATTTGAAAATCCTTTATTGTATGCTACCGATTTAGATGCTACAGATGCTGCCTTTATTGCTCCATTACCAAGTTATGACTCTAGCTTTCAGTGTACGGCTAAATTTCGTTATCGCCAAAAGGATGTGGGAGTCACGGTTCATTTATTGGCTGATGATCAGGTTCACGTTGAATTTGATCAGCCGGTTAGAGCCATCACACCCGGACAGGAAGTAGTCTTTTATGATGGTTCTGAATGCTTAGGTGGAGCGACTATTGCAGCCGCTTATAGCCATGATCATCAATTGCAATATGTTTAATTGGCTAAGGCCAGTTTAATTATTTTTAATTTAATCAATTTAAAGGATGGCTTAGATTTTCTGCCATCCTTTTTATTAAGATTAATTGTCAATAGTTTCTTGAATAATTGAAAAAAAACTAAGATAATATAAGCATTAAATTAGGAGCAAGAAGATGACGAGATTTTATTTTGTACGCCATGGCAAAACCGTTTGGAATTTAGAAGGACGCTATCAAGGAGCCCGTGGAGATTCACCTTTATTACCGGAAAGTTATCAAGATATTAAAAGCTTGGCTCAATTTTTGCGTCCGCAACATATTGACTGGATCTATTCTAGTCCCATTAAGCGGGCTTATCTAACTGCGCAAACTTTAGATCAAGCTTTGGGCGGGGATATTCCTTTATCCACTAATGCTGCTTTAAAAGAATTTGATTTGGGTATTATGGAAGGACAGAAATTTTCCGTAATGGAACAAAAGTATCCTCAAGAAGTTTGGGCCTTTCGCCATGATCCCAGTCAATATGATGCAACGAGTATTCAAGGAGAAAGCTTTGAATCTGTGGTTCATCGAACTAATGATTTTATTAAGGGCTTGGCTCGTCCTTTAGCAGCCCAAACACAGGTTTTTATTATTGTCAGCCATGGGGCAGCTTCGGTAGCAATGATTAAAGGTTTACTTAAGGTCCCTTTGCACAACTTTCGCGACCAGGGGGGCTTGGCCAATACTAGTTTGACCACTCTGGATACTTATGATCATGGTCAAAGTTTTCAATTAATTAAATGGAATGATACTAGCTTTTTACAGCGACCAACAACTCAAACCGATACAATATAGTGGTGATAAAAGTGGAAAAAACAGCAGAACAATTATACCAGCAGAATCAAAAGCAGGCAGCAGTAAAGTTATTAGCGCAGAAGTTGCAGCAGGATATGAGTCACTTAGATTGGTTTTTACAATTATCAGGCTATTTAACAGCGGGGGGAGATTTAGCCCAAGCTGAGGAACTGCTGTTAAAAGCTAAACAACTTTTTCCTCAAGCGCAGGAAATAGATTATAACTTAGCAGTAATTTATTTTATGGCGGGCAAAAGAGAACAGTCCCAACAATGGCTGCAAAATATTACTGATACTAAGTTGGCCTCAGACGTCTATTATTTAATGGCCAAGCAATTTCTGCAAAAGCGGCAAGTGGCGCAAGCTTTAGCGTATGCTTTAACAGCTTATGAAAAAAATCCTCATTTAGATGATAATTGCTTATTATTAGGGGATATTTTTTTACAATTAAAACGCTTTGCCAATGCGCAAGATTACTATCAACGGGCATTGACATTAAAACAATCGGCGCCTGCTTATTTTAAATTAGCCTTGGTAGAAATGGTGTGCGGAGATCCTAAGTTTTCGCAACATTTTCAAAAGGCTAAACAGTTGGATAAGTCCTATTTTGCAACCCATCAACAACAATTGGCTGATATTGAACGCTATCTTACAACGCAGACAAAGGATGAATAATAGTTGGCAGAAGAATATGTTATTGGACAAGTCCGGGCAATTTTTTTTGAAAAACCGGAGGATTATTTCAAAATTATGATGGTCAAAGTGCAGGAAACTTCTTTTGATTGGGTTGATCCGGAAATTGTCATTACTGGAAATTTTGATGAATTGGATCAGGAACAGGCTTATAAATTTTGGGGACAAAAAGTTAATCATCCTAAGTATGGGCAGCAATTCAAATGTGAGCATTATCAAAAGAATAATCCTACTGATCGTAAAAGTCTTATTACTTATTTTTCAAGTACGGAATTTCCGGGAATAGGCATCAAAACGGCCCAAAAGATTGTTGACACGCTGGGAGATAAGGCTATTGAGACCTTGGTAGCTAATCCGCAAGCCGCAGATCAACTGCCACTTAAGGCGGATAAGAAAAAGGTATTATTAGACCGGATTAATGCTACCTATCATTCAGAAGAAGTTATTTTACAGTTAAATCGTTTAGGTTTTGGTAATAAATTGGCCTTCAAAATTTATCATCAATATAAAGCCGATACGTTGACGATTTTGCAGCAAAATCCTTACCAATTAGTGCAAGATATTAAAGGAATCGGCTTCAAAAGGGCTGATAAGCTGGCCGAGCAATTTCAGCTACCATTTAATTACCCGCAAAGATTAAAGGCAGGATTATGGCAGATGTTGAACTTCCTAATTAGTTCAACGGGTGATACTTATGTAGAGGAAAATGAGTTAGTGCAGCAGACCTTACAATTGTTGAATGATTCTCGAAAGCAAAAAGTTACTGCAGCAGAATTAGAAACCAGTTTAAGTGATTTAGTTCAGCAGGGCCAAATTAAGTATGAACAAAAGTGTTATGCGCCACAGTTTTTATATGATGATGAATGGTTCATCTCGCGACAACTAAAAATTTTAGCTGATAATTTTCAATCACCTAATTATTCTTTAAAGAAAGTACAAGCAGTTTTACGACAGATTGAGACTGATTTTCATATTTCTTATGATGAAAATCAAGTAAATGCGATTTTTCAAGGAGTCAACAGTTCAGTACTGTTATTAACTGGTGGACCCGGAACGGGTAAAACTACTATCATTAATGGTCTAGTCGCGGCTTTTGCCCAATTGCATAATTATTCTTTAGACGTTGATGATTATGTCAAAGAACCGTTTCCTGTACGTTTGGCAGCTCCTACCGGACGTGCAGCCAAACATCTGTCTGAAAGTACCGGCCTGCCTGCTAGTACCATTCATCGTCTATTAGGCCTTACAGGTCAAGAAGAGACCTCAAATTTAGAACTAGATTATATTAGCGGCAAATTACTAATTATTGATGAAACCTCCATGGTGGATACTGAATTGTTCAAACTGTTAGTTTCGGCAATTGCACCGGGAATGCAATTAGTGTTGGTTGGTGATCGTGACCAATTACCTTCAGTAGGGGCGGGGCAGGTCTTTTCTGATCTGATTTCTAGTCAGGCTTTTCAAACTGTCCAATTAGAAAAAATATATCGTCAAAGTGCAGATTCTACCATTATTACCTTAGCGCATGAGATTAATACAGGAACAATTAATGAGCAATTATTTCATAATTATCCTGATCGAAGTTTTATCGAGTGCAGTGCTGCACAGGTTGGTTCAGTTTTGCAACAAATTATTGTAAAAAGTCAGCAAAAAGGATTCAATATTGATACCTTGCAGGTGTTGGCGCCTATGTATCGTGGCCCTGCGGGGATAGATTATCTGAACCAGCTGCTGCAAAATACGCTGAACCCGAAAGCTGAACGGACTAAAACCATTAATTTTGGCAATATTGAATATCGGATTGGTGATAAAATCGTTCATTTAGTTAATAACGTGGAGGCCAATGTTTTTAATGGTGAAATTGGTAAAATTACCGGGATAACGCCAAAAAAATATTTACCCGTGACTGATAGAAGCAAGGGCGATCTCGTAACTTTAAATTTTGAGGGGCAGCAGATTGATTACTATAAATCGGATTTAGCCAAAATTTCTTTAGCTTATTGTACTTCCATTCATAAAGCTCAAGGGAGTGAGTTTAATCTAGTTATCTTAGTTTTGGTTAATCAGCATGCCCGAATGTTGAAGCGTAATCTATTATATACTGCTATTACTCGCGCAAAGTCCAAATTAATTATGCTTGGCAATCGTCAAGCCTATGAAAAGGCGATTGCGGACAATTCGGGATTACGTCATACCATGTTAAAAAATCGCGTGCAGAATATTTTTCAAATTGTATCTCAGATTCAATCAAGCGAAACGTTCGCAAAAGACGTGAAGGACTATATTTTAACATCTACTGCTATTAATAATAATATGATTGATCCATTGATAGGAATGGCTAACGTTACTCCGCAAGATTTTATGGAGTCATAACCAAAATTGTTGTGAGCTAGTAGAAAAATCCAGATGGAATTTGTGATTTCCCAAATCTTCACCATCCATTTGTCCATATTCATTGGAAGTAACTGTAAGGCTAAAATTGTGTAATTGATAGTGGTGAACCAGAGGACTTTGCAAATGTTGCCCATTAGTGAGTATTTTATGGACTAAATCTGCTATTTGAACAATATTTAATTGGTCGGCCATCACTAGATCTAAATTATTCTCATAAGGGCTGGCTGCGGGTAAAATGGGAATACCGCTGCCAATAAAGGGGTGGTTGGCAATAATACAGAGCACAATTTTTTCAAAATTAAAATGTTGCTGCCCGATTTGGATTTTTACCTGAAAAGGGCCTTGTTTGAAGACCTTATTAATTTGCGATAAGTAAATTAGTTTATTTAGATGGAGATGGTTAAAAAACGGCTTTAATCGTGACTGATTAGCAAAATGAGCCATATCAGCATCCATACCGATTCCTAAATTATTTATAAAAAAATGCCGTTGTTGATTAATTTCAACTTGGCCCAGATTGATCTTTTTCGGAATTACTGCTGTTAAAATTCTTTGCAAAATTTCAATTTCATGATAATTAGACAATGCTAAACCGTTGGCAAAATCATTACCTGATCCAGCAGGAATATATGCAAGTGCGGTTTGGGGAAATTGGGAATCTTTAACTCCGTTGATTGCCTGGTTGATAGTACCATCACCGCCCATAATTACGGGTATACTATGGTCTAACTCTTGATTATTAATTAAATCGCGGACTAATTTTTGAGCGCCATCTTTGGGAGTACTGCAGATATGGTAGATAACGTGTTCCTTTTTTAAATATTTGATAACACGTCGCAGGATATTTTTGGAATGCCCACTAGCAGCGTGTTGATTAATAATAATAGTTAAGGTTGGATAGTTGGTCATGTGTTAAACTCCACTTGTTTTATTCATCAATGTAATGGCATGTATGCCTGGTTTTTAGTATATAACAAATCCCGCAAATGCAAAGAAAATTTCTTTAATTTTAACTATAAAAAAGCCCCACTCAATTGAAGAGCAGGGCTTTTAATTTTTGATTTATCTTTTTATACTTTTGTTGAAATGATCATGGGCAAAATTACCGGATGACGTTCAGTTTTGCGATATAAAAATTCTTGCAAGTCATCGATAATATCACGTTTTAAGATGCTTTCGAAATTTCTATTTTTTGGTGTTTTTTCTTCATTTCTTTGGTCGAGATAATTTTTGATGACATGAAACGCTCGTTTTTGTGCTTGGCTGATAAGGGTGCTGGATTCACGCATATAAACAAAACCCCGAGATAAAATATCTGGGCCAGATAAAACCAAACCCTTATGGTAATCAATAGTGGCGACAACAATAACTAAACCTTCTTCAGACAACATTTGCCGATCATGAATAACAATATTGTCGATATCATCAATACCATTACTATCAATATAGACATCACCTGCTGGTACATGTCCAGCTTTACGAGCACTGTTGGCGGTTAAAGCCAAAACATCACCATTATCAAAGATAAAGGTATTTTCCTTAGGAACACCACATAGTTGTGCTAAACCGGTGTGAATTTTAAGCATCCGATATTCACCATGAATCGGCATAAAATATTTAGGCTGAATCAAACGGAGCATTAGTTTTTGTTCTTCTTGTCCGCCATGCCCAGAAGCATGGATATTATTGATCTTGCCATGAATGACATTAGCGCCGGCTTCTTCTAAAGAATTGATCAAATGATTTACACTGATAGTATTTCCTGGAATCGGATTTGAAGAAAAAATAACAGTATCACCCGGCTGAATGGCAATTTGGCGATGAGTCCCATTGGCAATGCGGCTCAAGGCGGCCATTGGTTCGCCTTGAGATCCGGTACACAGTAATAAAACTTTATTCGCAGGTAATTTATTAATTTCGGCAGCATCAACTAATTCACTATCGGGAATGTTTAAGTAGCCTAGTTCTCTACCATTAACAATGGTTTGTTCCATGCTTCGACCAAAGACTGCTACTTTGCGGCCGTTTTGCATTGCCGCATCAATGGCTTGAGAAACACGATATAAATTAGAAGCAAAGGTAGCAAAAATAATTCGACCATCTATTCGCTCTACAATTTGGTGGATAGTATTACCGACAAAACGCTCCGACTTAGAAAAGGTAGGAATTTCAGCGTTAGTACTATCAGATAAAAGTAGAAGCACACCTTCAGACCCTAATTTGGCCATTTTCTGCAGATTGGGAGCTGGTTGGTTGCCTACCGGTGTAAAATCAAATTTATAATCTCCCGTTTGAATAATGACACCTTGCGGCGTATGAACCGCAATTCCCAAAGTATCCGGTATCGAATGAGTTGTGCGGAAAAATTCAACACTTAAGTAGTTAAATTTAACAAAATCATCTTCTTGCAAAACATGGATTTCAGTTGAATTTAAGAGGCCCCGTTCTTCCAATTTACCTTTGATTAAAGCAGTGGCTAAGGGACCTGCATAAATTGGAATATTAGGAATTTTTTGCAATAAAAAAGGAATACCGCCAATATGATCCTCGTGACCATGTGTAATAAATAATCCCTTAATCTTCTCTTGATTTTCAATTAAATACTGATAATCAGAAATAACATAATCAATACCTAAGAGGTCATCTTCCGGAAATTTAATTCCCGCATCTACAATAACTAGTTCATTTTGATATTGAATAACGTACATATTTTTACCGATTTCACCTAGACCACCAATAGCAAAAACGGCAACTTCATTGTTTTCGATTTGCAGAGCCATTAATTATAACTCCGCTAAGTCCGTTAATTTATAATTGGGACTTTTTTGTTCATATTCTAAATAATTGCCTGATAATTCTTCAATTGACTCCACATTAAAGTCAGTTTTGGCTTCAAGAATTTCGCGTACCTTAATAGCAGAATCGGACTGGGTATATAAGGTTTCAGTGGTCTCACGACGTGGATTTTGAATTTGATTTTTTTGATACAATACTTTATAAATCAAAAGTATTCCTCCTTAAATAAAATAATATAATTAACTTTTGAATCTATTTCTTTGACCGATAATATTTAAATAGATGTTATCACAATTGGATTTTAAAGTATAGAAACTCTACTTGAACGTCTAAATAATAATAGTATCATCAGCTTTTTTAAAGGGATCGTTTTTATTGATATGGTCATAAAATAAATGGCCCTTAAGATGATCAATCTCATGTTGGCAAACAATAGCCGGATAGTTTTTGACTCTGATGGTTTGTGTAGTTCCGGAAAAATCCTGATATCTAATAGTAATACGCGCGCTGCGGGGAACATAACCGGGAATGTCTTTATCAACAGATAAACAGCCTTCACCTTCGAATAATTGGGCTTTTTGAATTGAGTTAGAAATAATTACCGGATTAATTAAAGTGATTTTAAGAGCATACTGAGGCTTTTTATCTTGAGCTTTGTCTTCTGAATCAACAGATCTATCATCTTCTGGCACAAGCACAGCAGCCATTTGCTCGGAAATACCAACTTGAGGAGCAGCCAGCCCCACTCCTGCTCGTAAATGATGCTTTTGGGCAAATTGAGGATCTTGGCTTTTGATTAAATACTCCATCATGTTCGCAGCCAATTGTTTATCGCTATCACTCAGCGGAAATTTTACCGGCTGGGCAATCTTTCTTAAAACTGGATCACCATCGCGAACAATGTCTTTCATCATGTACATATTTATTGATTCCTTCTTTTTAATTTTTCTACTATTTCATTATACCGATAAAAAGTCTGAGAAGAAACCTATAAATTATTTGGATAAATGATGGTTTTAAAGGGCGATTTTAAGGCATTGTTATAAGAATCACAAAAAAAATCATTTTTACCCCTTGTGTTAAATTTAAAACATGATAAACTAAGAACTGGAAACCTTTACAGATTAATAAAGGGATATTGTGAAAGGAATGAATAAAATGGCAAAAAAGTCAATAGTTGATTTTGCAAAAATCAAAAAGAATTTGGCAGATTTACCTAAGCCAATTCAAGTAGTTGACCAAGACGCAAAAATTGTTGATCAAGATACTTTTAAGAGTTTTAGTGATGATCAATTAGTGGAATTTATGACAAAGATGGTTTGGGAGCGTGCTTTGCATGAACAAACCTTGAATTTCTCACGTCAAGGCCGAATGGGCTTCTACGCACCTACTGCTGGTGAGGAAGCTACTGAAATGGGTACAGTTTTGGCTATGGAAAAACAAGACTACATGTTGCCAGCTTATCGTGATCTTCCACAGTTAATTCAACATGGTGCGACTGTTACTGAGTCATATTGGTGGTCACGTGGACATGTGAAGGGAAATGAATTCTCTGCACGTGCTTTAATGCCACAAATTATTATCGGTGCAGCTTATCTGGAAACTGCTGGAGTAGCTTTGGGACTGAAGAAAAATGGTGAAGATGCGATTGCCTTTACTTATACTGGTGATGGTGGTACTTCGCAGGGTGACTCTTATGAAGGTATGAACTTTGCAGGGGCATTTCAAGTGCCGGCACTTTTCATTGTTCAAAATAATAACTACGCAATTTCAGTTCCACGTGAGAAACAAACTGCAGCTCCATCCTTAGCACAAAAAGCGGTTGCTTGTGGTATTCCAAGTGTTCAAGTTGATGGAATGGATATTTTAGCTTGCTATTCAGTAGCAAAAGCAGCACGTGAATATATTATTGCAGGTAATGGACCAGTTATGATTGAAACTTTGACCGACCGTTACGGTGCTCACTCTTCAGCGGGTGATGATCCAAGCCGTTATCGGACTAAGGCAGCACAACAACCATGGTTTGAACGTGATCCATTAATTAGAATGCGTAAAATTTTAACTGATAAGAAATTATGGTCACAAGAAAAAGAAGATAAATTAGTTACAGAATATAAGAATTCCTTTAAGGATGCAATTAAAGAAGCAGATGCAGTTGAGCCAGAAAAAGTATCCGACATGCTCAAGCGGACTTTTGAAGTTCCAACACCTGAAATAAAAGCTCAAATTGCAGAATTTGAAGAAAAGGAGTCTAAATAACATGACAAAGAGAAGTTATATTCAAGCGATTACTGATGCTTTAGACATCATGTTAAAAGAAGATCCGAAAACTTTGATTTTTGGTGAGGATGTTGGTAAAAACGGTGGTGTTTTCAGAGCTACAGATGGCTTGCAAGAGAAATATGGTGAGGACCGTGTGTTTGATACTCCACTAGCAGAATCAGGAATTGCTGGTTTGTCAATTGGTCTTGGTTTAACTGGTTGGCGTCCAATTCCAGAAATTCAATTTAGTGGTTTTACTTTTGAATGTATTGATTCAATTGCGGGACAAATGGCCCGGATGCGTTTCAGATTTAATAACAAGAAAAATAGCCCAATTACAATTCGTAGCCCTTATGGTGGTGGTACACATACTGCAGAAATGCACTCTGACAGTTTAGAGAATTTCTTCACCGGCGTACCTGGTTTACGGGTTGTAATGCCAAGTAATCCTTATGATGCTAAAGGTTTGTTAATTTCTTCTATTGAAAATAACGACCCAGTATTGTTCCTTGAAAACTTGAAGTTATATCGTTCTGTCAAAGATGATATTCCTGATGGCAAATATACAGTTCCTTTAGATCAAGCTAAAGTAGTTCAGGAAGGTAATGATATTACAATTGTAGCTTATGGCTCTCAAGTACAAGAAGCTCAGAAAGCTGCTGATGATTTGGCAAAAGAAAATATTTCTTGCGAAGTTATTGATTTACGAACAGTTTCTCCAATTGATACAGAGACTATTTTTAAGTCTATTGAAAAGACTCATAAAGTTGTTCTTGTTCAAGAAGCTCAAAAAATGGCCGGTGTCGGAGGACAAGTTGCTTCTGCAATTGCTGAAGATGCGATCCTTTCCTTAGATGCTCCTATTGGACGTGTGGCTGCCCCAGATACTGTATATCCATTTGCACAAGCTGAGGAAGTATGGATTCCAAGAAAAGCAGAAATTATTGACAAAGTAAAAGAAATTATTAATTACTAATTAGTGGAAGGGAAGAAAAAACATGGCATTTAAATTCAAATTACCAGAACTTGGCGAAGGAATGGCCGAGGGTGAAATTGCTAACTGGTTAGTCAAGGAAGGCGACGATATTAAAGAAGATGATTCTTTAGTCGAAATCCAAAACGATAAGTCTGTTTCTGAACTTCCATCTCCTGTAACGGGCAAAGTACAGAAAATTGTTGCCCAAGAAGGCGACACAGTAGAAATCGGTGATACTTTAGTTGTTATTGATGATGGATCACCTGATACTGGCGATGACGAAGAGGAAGCTACTTCATCTTCAGCAGATAAGGCTGATGAAAAAGAAGCCGCACCTGCAGCCGCTGCTGCACCAGCACCTGCAGCAACAGGTAGCGCTAATGAAAACTATTTAGCAATGCCTTCAGTCCGTCAATATGCTCGTGACAAGGGAATTGATTTATCTAATGTTACTCCAACTGGTAAGCATGGTCAAATCACTAAAGCGGATATTGATAACTTTAATGGTCAAGCTGCACCGGCAACAACTGCTGCACCAGCAGCTGCTGCTAGTGAACCAGAGGCAACACCGATTGCACCATATAAATCAGATACACCAGAATTAGAAACACGCGAAAAGATGAGCATGACTCGAAAAGTTATTGCAAAATCAATGTCTGCAAGTAAAAAGATTACACCGCATGTTACTAGTTTTGAAGAAGTTGAAGTATCTGCTTTAATGGCAAATCGCAAGAAATATAAGCAAATGGCTGCTGATCGTGGCATTAAGCTAACTTTCTTACCATACCTAGTTAAAGCCATTGTAGCTGTATTAAAAGATTTTCCAGAATTTAATGCTTCCATTGATTCAACAACAGATGAAATTGTTTACAAGCATTATTTCAATATTGGTATTGCAACTAATACCGATCATGGTTTGTATGTTCCAAATATTAAAAACGCTGATTCCAAAGGTTTATTTGAAATAGCTAAAGAAATTACTGAAAATACTCAAGCAGCTTATGATAATAAATTAAGTGCTGCTTCCATGCGTGGTGGTTCTATTACTATCAGTAATGTTGGTTCTATTGGTGGTGGCTGGTTCACACCAGTAATTAATCAACCTGAAGTTGCAATTTTAGGAATGGGTAAAATTGCTAAGGAACCTTATGTTGCTGAAGATGGCTCCATTAAAGTGGGCAATATGTTGAAACTTTCTTTAAGTTATGATCATCGCCTTATTGATGGTGCTCTAGCACAAAATGCTTTAAATAAATTGAGCGAATTATTACATGATCCAGACATGTTGTTAATGGAGGGTTAATTTAGATGGCTGATGTTGAAGAAAAAGATACTGTGATTATTGGTGCTGGACCTGGCGGATATGTAGCTGCAATTAGAGCTGCAGAATTAGGTCAAAAAGTTACTGTTATTGAAAAGGATGACAGTCTTGGCGGTGTATGCTTGAATGTTGGTTGTGTTCCATCAAAGGCTTTAATTCAAGCAGGCCATCGTTTCCAGAATGCTCAACACGCGGAAACTTATGGTATTACATCTGGTGATGCTTCTTTGGACTTCGATAAATTACAAGAGTGGAAGAATACTAAGGTTGTTCAAAGAATGACTAATGGTGTCAAAATGCTCTTTAAGAAGCACAAAGTAGAAGTTATTCGTGGTGAAGCATTCTTGGATAATAATAATCAACTTCGGGTGATGGATCCAGGTCCGCGTCAATTTATGGATAACGGTGGCGGTCAAACTATTCACTTTAAGAATTTAATTATTGCTACGGGTAGTCGTCCAATTGAAATTAATGGTTTTAAATTTGGTGGTCGGGTAATTGATTCGACTGGCTTATTAAATATTAAAGAATTACCAAAAGAATTAGTAATTGTTGGTGGCGGTTATATTGGTACTGAACTTGCAGGTGCTTTTGCCGATTTAGGAACTCATGTTACTATTTTGGAAGGTACTTCGCAGATTATTCCAAACTTTGAGAAAACTATGGTATCAGTAGTAGTTAAGCACTTAAAGAAAAAGGGTATTGATATTGTCACTAACGCGATGGCAAAAAGTGCCAAAGATAATGGTGATAATGTTGAGGTCACCTATGAAGTTGATGGTAAATCAACTACTATAAAAGCTGATTATGTAATGGTTTCCGTTGGTCGTAAGCCTAATACTGATACTTTTGGTTTAGAGATGACTGATGTCAAATTGACTGATCGTGGTTTAGTAGAAGTTGATGAACAAGGTCGGACTTCTGTAAGTAATATTTATGCAGTTGGTGATATTACTGCTGGCCCTGCACTTGCACATAAGGCTTTCTTTGAAGGTAAAACTGCGGCTGGAGCAATTTCTGGTAAAAATACCGCTAATGATTATATTGGTGTGCCAGCTGTTTGCTTTACGGATCCCGAAATGGCCAGTGTTGGTTTAACCGAAACTGAGGCTAAAAACCAAAAATTAGATGTCAAAGTAGCTAAATTCCCATTTGCAGGTAATGCACGTGCAGTTTCATTGGATAGTACTGATGGATTTGTTAAGTTGATTTCTGATAAAAAGACTGGAACTGTTTTAGGTGGTCAAATTATTGGACCAAGTGCTAGTGACTTGATTTCTGAAATTAGCTTGGCTGTCAATTGTCAACTAAATGAAGAAGATATTGCCTTAACTATTCATCCACATCCAACTTTGGGTGAACCTGTTCAAGAAGCAGCAGATATTTTGATAGGTTATCCAACCAATGTCTAAAATCAACTGTCTAATTAAGAACTAAAGAAAAATCGACGTAAATCGTCGATTTTTTTGTTCTTAGCGCTTATTTCAAGCTATAATAAAATAGGAATGCTGGAAATTATTCAATAGATTAAGGGTTTAATACTATGGCAGATGTTCTGGATATTCAAAAACAAATTTTAACAATTTTGAATCAAATAAAAACACAGTTGTATTCTAATCCCAATTTTGCTTATGTAAATACGAAAACTAATCGTAATGATTTAGTTACAGATCGAGATCTTCAAATTGAGAAAGAAATCGTTACCTTTTTGCGGGACAAATATCCTCAGGCACAAATAATTAGTGAGGAAGGATTGGGAAATAATCCGGTTAACCTGGCAGGATTGGTTTTTTTTGTGGATCCTATTGATGGAACTATGAATTTTGTTAAATGCCATGATCAATTTGCTTCAATGATTGGCGTTTATGAAGACGGAAAACCAATTTTTGGGGCAATTGTAGATGTGATGCAGAATCAAATCTATTATGGAGGACCGCAAATTGGGGCTTTTGTTGATGGAAAAAAATTAATGCCGCTTGCTGATGTACCTTTAGCAGAAGCTTTAATTACTGTCAGCAATTATTTATTACAAAATGAAATGCCTAAATATCAAAATTTGGTTCGCCAAAGTAGTGGCCTGCGTATTTTTGGTAGTGCCGGAATTGTTTTTACACGTTTATTGACCGGTAAAGAATATTTGTATATCGGTAAATTTAAGCCATGGGACTTGGCTGCTGGAAGAGCCATTGGTCAATGTTTAGGAATAGATGTTACAACTATTGACTCCAAGCCCCTAAATATGATAAAATCACAACTTGTAATTGTCGGAACGAGGTGCGCTACACAACAGGCGCTGGATGTGCTTTCCAGAGTTTAAAAAGCTGTGATTGCAACCAATCACAGCTTTTTTATACACAAATACAGGACTGACAAGAATTGTACGGAAGGAAGCAAAACATTGAAAAGAAGAGAAGATATTCGTAATATTGCCATTATAGCACACGTTGATCATGGTAAAACTACATTAGTTAATGAACTTTTAAAACAATCTGATACTCTTCCTGAACATATGGAGATTAGTGATCGTGCATTAGATTCAAATGCCATCGAAAAAGAACGTGGAATTACTATTTTATCCAAGAATACCGCTGTGGACTATAAAGGAACTAAAATTAATATTTTGGATACTCCAGGACACGCTGATTTTGGTGGCGAAGTAGAACGTATTATGAAGATGGTTGATGGTGTCTTACTGGTGGTTGATGCTTATGAAGGTACCATGCCGCAAACCCGTTTTGTGTTAAAAAAGGCTTTGGAACAACATTTAACCCCGATTGTGGTTATTAATAAGATTGACCGTAGCGGGGCTCGACCAGCAGAAGTAGTCGATGAAGTTTTAAATTTGTTTATTGATTTAGGTGCTGATGAAGACCAATTAGATTTTCCTGTAGTATTTGCTTCAGCTGTGAATGGGACTTCCAGTTATGATGAAGATCCAGCGACTCAAGAACATACAATGGACCCAATTTTTGATACAATCATTAAAACTATTCCTGCACCAATTGATAATAGTGATGAACCGCTTCAATTTCAGGTGGCGATGCTGGATTACAATGATTATGTTGGTCGTATCGGAATTGGACGAGTTTTTCGCGGTAAGATAAAAATCGGCGATCAGGTTTCAGTATTAAAATTAGACGGCAGTAAACAGAATTTTCGAGTTACCAAAATGTTTGGTTTCTTTGGCTTGAAACGAGTAGAAATTCAAGAAGCTAAAGCCGGTGATCTGATTGGATTATCCGGAATGGAAGATATTTTTGTGGGAGAAACGGTAGCACCGATTGACCATCCTGAGGCCCTGCCAATCTTAAGAATAGATCCGCCAACTTTACGAATGACATTTTTACAAAATGATTCACCTTTTGCGGGACGTGAAGGTGATAAAGTTACGGCACGTAAGATTGAGGATCGCTTGGAAGAACAATTACAGACTGACGTTTCTTTGCGGGTTGAAGATGCTGGAGTAGCTGGAGCTTGGATTGTTTCCGGTCGTGGCGAATTGCACCTATCTATTTTAGTTGAAGAAATGCGCCGTGAAGGTTTTGAGTTGCAATTATCAAGACCTGAGGTTATTTATAAAGAAATTGATGGCAAAACCTGTGAGCCTTTTGAATCGGTTCAGATTGATACTCCGGATGAGTATGTCGGAGCAATTATTGATTCAATGGCTCAGCGTAAAGGTGAAATGAAAAATATGGAAAGTACTGGCAATGGACAAACTCGCTTAGTATTTTTAACACCTTCACGTGGCTTAATCGGTTATTCTTCAGAATTTATGTCCCAAACTGGTGGCTATGGGATTATGAATCATACTTTTGAACAGTATTTGCCAGTAATTAAAAATTGGGAACCGGGACGGCGCTCGGGAGCCTTAGTTTCCATTAATCAGGGTTCATCAACAACTTATAGTTTACAATCAGTAGAAGATCGGGGCCAATTGTTTATTGGCGCTGGAGTAGATGTTTATGAAGGCATGATTGTGGGCGAAAGTAGTCGGGATCAAGATATCGCAGTGAATGTTACTAAAGGTAAAAACCTGACTAATACGAGAGCTTCTGGAAAAGATCACGCAGCTGCAATTAAAACTCCTCGGAAAATGTCCTTAGAACAATCAATTGAATTTTTGAATGAGACAGAATATTGTGAAGTTACACCGCAGAGTATTCGCTTACGAAAGAAAATTTTAAATACTAATGAACGGCGTAAGGCTGATAAAAAGCGAAAAGCCGGTAAATAATATTAATTAAAGAAACTGGAACAATTTTTGTTCCAGTTTCTTAGTAATTATTGGGTGCCGACTTAATTTGGTTAGTCATTGATTATGTTATTCTCATAATTGAATGTTATAATTGAAGCCAATAGAATCGATAGGGGTTTTGGTAGTGAAAATCAAATTAAAAAATATTGATTATTGGATTCTCATTCCATTTTTATTGCTAACTGCTATCGGAATTGTCATGGTCTACTCTGCTAGTTCCAATGCAGCTGTTTTGCAAGGATTGAAAAGTACAACTTATCTTAAACGACAATTACTTTTTGTTGTGATGGGGATATTTTTATGTGCTTTTTTCTATCTTTTAAAGATTAATGCTTTACAAACCAAATTTTTTGTCCAGTTCTTTTTGTTATCCGTAATGGGTTTGTTAATATTTTTGTTGGTTTTAAAGCATTTTGTTCCCTCTATAGCAGTGAATGGAGCCGCCGCGTGGATCCCTTTAGGACCGATAAATATTCAACCCTTGGAATTAGCTAAATTGGCTTTAGTTCTATATTTATCTAAAATCTATAGTCAAAGGATGCTGCGTATTCGGCAACTGCCCTTTAAAGAAATGATGAAGGAGATTTTGCCGCCCTTAATTTTAACCAGTTTTATTATTATTCTAACTTTGAAACAACCTGATTTAGGGGGAGCTGCTTCTCTGGCGGCCATTATGTTATTAATGTCCTTTGCTTCAGGAATGGAACTAAAATATGCTTTTGGGACTGTTCTAGTCTTGTTATCTGTTTTTGTTGGTGGTTATTTTTGGTTTAAGCACCAAGCTTTAACGGGCGGGGTTGTTTCAACTTACCAAATGCAGCGGCTTTTAGCTTTTTACCATCCTTTTCAATTAGAAAAAACAGGAGGATCACAATTAGTTAATTCCTACTATGCCATTAATAATGGTGGCTTATTAGGACGAGGATTAGGTAACAGCATTCAAAAATTAGGTTATTTGCCAGAGCCATATACTGATTTTATTTTAGCAATAACTAGTGAGGAATTAGGTGTGGTCGGAGTAATCATTGTTTTGGGCCTGTTATTTATTCTGATTGCTCGAATTGTATATCTGGGTTTACGGACTAAAAAGGTTTATTTTTCGTTATTAAATTATGGAATAGCGGCTATTTTATTTGTTCAAACCTTTTTTAATGTTGGAGGAGTACTCGGAATTCTACCCATCACGGGTGTTACCTTACCCTTTATTAGTTATGGCGGTTCCAGTATACTGGTTTTATCCTGTTGTATTGGTATTGCCTTGAATGTATCGGTTAATTTACGTAAATTTGAACATTTAAGTTAAAAAGGAAGAGCAATTTTATGGAGTTGACGGCACGTCAAGAAATAATAGTTTGGTTAACCAATGGACGTTTATGTAAAAAATTACGCCGTTTTGGAACCATCATTTATGTTTCTTTTAAAATGAAATACGTTATTATGTATGTTAACAGTGCGCAAGCGGAAGAAAAAATGGCCCAAATTGCGCAACTGGCTTTTGTGAAAGATGTGGAGTTATCACCACGGCAAGATTTAAAAACGGATTACAGTGAAGAACAGATTGCTAATTTGCATAATATAAGTAATATGGAGAATCATCAATGCGAGTAATTGCGGGTAAAATGCGGGGCTTGGCCTTAAAAACTATTACAGGTCGTACTACCAGGCCTACTGCCGCCAAGGTTAAGGAAGCAATGTTTGATATGTTAAATCCTTATTTATCACCTTCAATGGTGGGAGTAGATTTGTTTGCCGGTAGTGGGGCTTTGGGCATTGAGGCGGTTTCGCGTGGACTGGCCCAAGTCTATTTAATTGATAAAAATCGTGCAGCTATTAAGGTTATTAAAAGTAATGTCCAAAAGACTCGTGAGCCAGAGCGGTTTACAATTTGGCCTGTGAGTTATCAGCAGGCTATGCGCCAGTTTGAACAGCAGCAAATTCAATTTGATTTACTGTTTTTAGATCCACCTTATCTGCAGCACCTTAATCCCGCTATTGTTCAAGCTTTTATTGAACAAAAGTTGCTAAGGCCGCAAGCTTTGATTTTATTGGAGACGGACTATAGTTTACAAGCTGAGCGTCGTGATGATTGTTTATTAATTGCCGCAAAACAATATGGACAAACTTATATCGAAATTTGGCAATATCAGGGTGATAACAGTAATGGTTGATAAAAAAATTGGTATTTATGCAGGAAGTTTTGATCCAATTACTAATGGTCATTTAGATATTATTCAACGAGCCAGTAATTTATTTGATCAGCTCTATGTGGTTTTGATGAATAATACTAGTAAAAATTATCTATTTACTTTTGCAGAGAAAAAAGAATTAGTGGAAGCTTCGCTACAAACACTAACTTGTGATAATATTCAAGTTAAAGTGGCTGCGGATAAATTAGTAGCTGAGGTAGCAAAAGAGTTAGGAGCTCATTTTTTAGTACGGGGGATACGAACGACTGCGGACTGGAATTATGAGATCTCTATGCAACAGATTAATAGCCTCCAGGCTTCTGATTTGGAAACAGTTTACTTAACGGCCAAACCGGAATATATGTTTATAGCTTCTAGTATGATTAAAGAAGTAGCTAAATATGGCGGTCAAATTACAGATTTAGTACCTCAACCTGTAGCAGTGGCCTTACATCAAAAATTAGGGAAGAATCTATGAAAAAGCATCGCAAATTAATAGTAATAGTTAGTATTCTTGTGTTGTTGGTGGCTTTATTTTTACCTTTGCCGTTTTTTATTGAGTCGCCCGGGTCTGCGCAGCCTACTGCTGATAGTATTACTGTCAATCAGCATCATGATCAACGGGCAGGTAAATTTTTATTTACTACAGTTGAATTATCTTCGGCAACACCTTTATCGCTGATCTGGGCTGCTTGTACTCCTTTTCATGACATTGAACCCCGACAGGAAGTTATGGCTGGTGATAATACCAAAGAGTATTTACAAATGCAAAACTATTTTATGGAAAATGCCAGCAATAGTGCCATCGAAGCCGCTTTTAAGAAAGCACACCGCTCTTATACTAAAGAATATTTAGGTATTTATGTCATGTCTTTTCTCAAAAATTCTCATTTTAAGGGCCATTTGCAGGTAGGAGATACTGTTTCAGAAATTGACGGTCATCGCTTTTCCAGTTCGCAAGCCTTTATTAAATATGTTAAAGCCCAAAAGGTTAACCAATTAGTAACTGTGAAATATCAGCGCCACGGTAAAACCCATCAAACGAAACAGAAGCTCATGGCAATGACTCATCCGCGACGTCCTGGTTTAGGAATTAGTTTAGTTGATCATGTTAGAATTCGGACTACCCCGAAGGTAGCAATTAATGCAGGTGATATTGGCGGTCCTTCGGCCGGTTTAATGTTTAGTTTACAGATTTATTCACAATTAACTAAGCAGAATCTAACAAGGGGCCGTAAAATTGCCGGAACGGGTACAATTAATTCTCAAGGTAAAGTGGGGCCAATTGGTGGTATTGACAAAAAAGTCTACGCGGCTAATCGCGAACATGCGCAGATTTTCTTTGCACCAAATGATCGCGTGACCAAGAAGATTTTAAAAGTAGATCCCCATTATGAAAATAATTATACAATTGCTAAAAAGGCCGCTGCTCGTTTAAACACTAAAATGAAAATTGTGCCTGTTAAGAGCCTTGATGATGCCTATAATTATTTAAAAACACACCAATAATTGGTGTGTTTTTTGGTAATTATAAATGGGTGATAAAAATGAAGCAAATTTGGCAATGGTTAAAAGAACATATTAAGCTGGTTAGTCTGGTAATACTGGTAACAATCTTGGCTCTGTGGCAACTATGGCCGGCTCCTTCAGTGAATAATGATGATCTGACTGTCAATTCTTCTAAAACTGCACAAAAATCAGCTTCTAAACCGACAAAAACGGCCACTAGTAAATGGTTAATTGTCGATGTTGAAGGTGCGGTTAATAAACCGGGAGTTTATCGCTTGTTGACGACAGCCAGAGTCTATGATGCCATCCAGCATGCCGGTGGTTTGACTGAACAAGCTGATACAAGTGCAATTAATCAAGCTCAAAAATTGCATGATCAAAGCCAAGTTTTTGTTCCGGATAAAAATAATAGTTCAACAGCATCCAATACGGCTCAGACTACTTCTGCCAATACCGACAGTTCCCCAGCCGACACCAAAACGATTAACTTAAATACTGCCGATGTTACTGAATTACAAAATTTGCCCGGAGTAGGTCCAAAAAAAGCTGAATTGATTATTCAATATCGTCAAGAAAAGGGCAGTTTTTCTAAAATTGAAGATTTAACCGAGGTGCAGGGTATCGGTGAGAAGACTTTTGCTAAAATTAAATCGCAGCTCACAGTTTGATAACCGGGGTTGGTACATTTTTCCGGTGCTTGCCTTGCAATTGACACTGGCAATTTTAGTTAATTCTTTCTCTTGGCCGTGGTTAATACTATTAGCGTTATTAGTCCTCACGGTTTGGCAAAATCAACGCTACTTCGTTTTACTGGAGATGCTGCTGTTAATAGGGGTTGGATTTTATTTAGGACAAAAGCCGCAGCTGACTTTGCCTCATAATAAAGAAATTATTGTTTATCCGGATCAAATTAAGCAAAAACCGGGCTGGATTTCTGGAACGGGAACTTTAAGTAATGGCCAAAAGGTTCTTTTTGGTTCTTCTATAACTAAGAAGAAAAATATACCGGCACAAGTTCTCAAAATTAAAGGGGACTGGCAATGGCAGCGGATTGCTCCTGCGACTAATCAAGGAGAGTTCGATTTTCGAAAATACTATCAACAACAAAATATTTATTATCGGGCAACAGCCCCCAAAATGACAATAACGCCAATGCTGTCAAGGAAAACTTTACTCGACTACCTCCATTTGCTGCGCTATTGCTGGTTACGATCTTTTCAACAGTTACCCCACTGGTTGAGAATCAATGCCTGTAGTCTTTTACTGGGAGATTTTGATACAAGCGAGGTGGACTTAAGAGCCGGTTTAACAAATTTAGGAATAATTCATATTTTTAGCATTTCTGGTCTTCATGTTTACTTATTAGTACGAATCCTTATCAAATTGACTTCTTTTTTACGTATTCCCGAAGAGTCGGTGCAGTTGGTTTTGTTTTTCCTTCTGCCAATGTTTGCTGTGATTGCTGGATCTGGAGTGGGAGTTTGGCGAGCCTGTGGTTTGCAAATGGTTCAAATTATTCAAAGTCATTTTCACTGGCCAATATCACGGCATGATCGCTTTGCACTGGTTTTATTAGGACAAACATTGTTTGAACCGTACGTGTTATTTTCTTTAGCGGGACAGCTAAGTTACTTATTATCATATGGTCTAATTGTTATTCGGGTAAATAAAGCTTGGCAGCGTTCACTGTTAATTAATTTTTTGAGTGCTCCGGTACTTATTTTTCATACTTATAGTTTTGGTTGGTTAACTTTTGCAGCTAATATATTTTTAACACCTCTTTTTGAACATTTAATTATTCCGCTTACTTTTTTGAGTTTATTGATAAAGAAAAGTACGCAGTTGCTGCAAATTTTAGAAAGTTTTTTTGATATTATCTATGCTCCCGTTACGGCTTTAGCAGATTGTAATAAAACCCAACTGATAGTGGGACATTTGCCTGTGATGGTAGCAATGATTTTTGTAATTATTACTTTAATAGTAGTTTCTAATTCTTCTCATTCTAAGTACTGGTACACCTTATTACTTTTGGGATATTGTCTTGTAATGGTGGGAAATCATTTTCCCAGTACAGGGCAAGTAACCCTAATTGATATTGGACAAGGTGATAGTATATTATTAACGACACCTTTTAGGCGTAAAACTTGTTTAATTGATACAGGCGGCAAATTAAGATTTGGACGCTATCATAGTTCTAGTAACAGAGTGGAACAAATAACGATTCCCTACTTAAAATATCAAGGTATTGATCATCTGGATTATGTATTTTTAAGTCATCAAGATGCAGACCATATTGGAGATTTGCAAGTTTTATTAAAAAAATTTCCTGTACGTCGTGTTTGTTTTGCGGATGGCATGCAAAATAATGCCGCGGTCAATAGACAACTTAATCCATTTAGAAAAAGAGTCCAATTTTGTCGATTACATCTCAATGATGAAATCATCATCACACCTCAATTCAAAATTAAGGTACTTTGGCCGCGACATTTATCTACTGGTACTAATGAAGATTCTTTAAGTTTATTAGTTACAATTCAAAATATTAAATGGCTCTTTACAGGTGACTTAAATCAAGCTAATGAGTTAAAATTATTTAAGCGGCCTTGCCTGATTGATTTTTTCAAGGCGGGGCACCATGGTAGTAAAACGGCCAGTAATCCCCAATTTTTAAAAATGATTCAGCCTAAACTAGTCCTTATTTCAGCGGGTCGTCATAATCGTTATGGACATCCGAGTCCGGAAACCATGGCTACTCTTAAAAAATTACAAATTAAAGCTCTCAGTACAGCTGAACACGGAATGTTGACTTGGCGATATAGTAACTGGCACAAACCACAATGGCAATTATTTTCAAAGGAAAAGATAAAATGAAAGTTCAAGAATTGGCGACGGCTTTAAGCCAACAAGTAGCGCCGCTATATCTGGTAGCAGGCTCAGAATTACAGCTTCAAGATCAAGCTCGGCAAGCCTTTATGAAAATTTTAGCTCCTGAAGAAGCGGCAATGAATTTTGCGGAGTTTGATTTAGAACAAAATGATATTTCCGAGGCGGTGGGAGAAGCAAATTCGTTGCCCTTTTTTGGTAACAAAAGATTAATTTTTTTAACGCATCCATATTTTTTGCAGGCTAATAAGTCCAGCTTGAAAATTGAACAAGACCTCAATGTGTTTATTGATTATTTAAAACATCCACAAGAGACAACAGTTTTGGTTATTTTTGCTCCTTATGACAAGTTGGATCGACGCAAAAAAATCACTAAGTTAGTAGAAAAAGCGGCTATTACTATTGATACTGCTAAACTAAGTTATCAAAAGACCCTAACTACGATCCAACAACAGATTAAAGCCGCTGGTTTCACAATTACAGATGCCGCCTTAAAACAGCTGGTGCAACGGTGTAATAATGATTATACGTTAATAATTTCGCAGTTGGCTAAACTTTATATTTTTGCCATGGATCAACATCATATTACTCTCGAAGCCGTCACGAGTCTTGTGCCGCAAACTTTGGATGATAATGTTTTTGATCTGCTAAATGCTTTATTAAAGGGTAATTTACGGCAGGCTGAAATTTATTATCAACAGTTATTACTTTTAAAAAATGATCCCATTGCCTTAACAGCTTTGGCTATTAGCCAACTGAGATTGTTGCTGCAGGTTAAAATTTTAACAGCGCAGGGAATGTCTGCCGGAAAACTGGCTAATTATTTACAGGTGCATCCCTATCGCATTAAGTTAGCCATTCAAAATGAGAAAGAATTTTCCCTGGCTAAGTTAAAGCAGGCCCTAACCGAATTATTTGAAATGGATTATCAAATGAAGTCGGGGCAGGGTGATAAGGAATATCTTTTTGAATTATTTATGATTCGGTTTACCCAAAAAATTGGCCAATAAAAAATTCCAAAAGTTCAAACTTTTGGAATTTTTTGGTTTTATTAAGCTAGCTTTTTAGTTATTAATCTTAGAAGCTAAACGCGACTTGTCACGAGCAGCTTTGTTTTGTTTAATCAAGCCCTTACTTTTACCCATATCAATTGCACGTGTGGCCTGCTTATATAAATCTTGAGTTTGTGGATCATTGTTAGCAGCAGCTTTTTCAAATTTTTTAATAGCTGAGCGCATAGCACTTCTCTGGGTAGATTTGCGTGCATTAATTTTTTCGGACTGACGAACTCGTTTTATAGCTGATTTAATTTGTGGCATTTTATCACCTCCGTACCCATACTCAATACTACAAAATTATACTCGAAGATTATTAGTTTTGCAACATGCTTGGACTTGATTTATTAATTAAACTTCGGTATATTATTAACTGTATTAGCTAGGCAAAGTTTGTCGTGTCACCGACGCAGGCTCTGTTTAGCTGAATAAAAATAAAAAAGGTGGATAATAATGGCAATTACTAAAGCTGAGAAGCAAGAATTAATTACTAAATATGGACGTAAAACCGGTGATACTGGTTCTCCAGAAGTTCAAATCGCGATTTTAACTTACGAAATTAATAATTTAAATGACCACTTGAAAATTAACAAAAAAGATCATCACTCTTATGTTGGTTTGTTAAAGAAGATTGGTCATCGGCGGAACTTATTAGCTTATTTACGGAATAAAGATATTAATCGTTATCGCGACTTAATTAAGAGTTTAGGCTTACGTCGTTAATTTTAAAATTAACAAGTCTGAGAACCGAAACAATGATTTTGTTTCGGTTCTTTTTTATTATTCTTTCGCTTGGGCAATTTATTTTAAGTGTGCTACAATAGAGCAAATATCTTCTAGTTGTCATTGATGACAGTAAAGTTTTCTGAACTATTAATGATAAATTTTATTTAAGAAAGGTGAATTATTTGGCAAATTTAAATATTATTCCTTTAGGAGGATTGCGGGAAAACGGCAAAAATATGTATGCCGTCGAGTATGGTAATGAAATAGTTATTCTGGATTGTGGATTGCAATACCCGGAAAATGAATTATTTGGGATTGATATTGTAATTCCGGATTTGACATATATTGAAGATAATATTGATAAAATTGTCGGTATCTTTTTAACTCATGGACATGTTGATGCAATTGGGGCTTTGCCTTATTTAGTGGATAAATATGATATTCCTGTGTTTGGATCCAAATTAACTATCGAATTGGCTAAGATTACAGTAGGAAATGATAAGCGCAGCCGCAAGTTTAACGATTTTCAAGTTATTGATGCTCAAACGGCAATTGATTTTGATAATTTAAGTGTTTCATTTTTCAAGACAACCCATTCTATTCCTGATTCTTTAGGTATTGTGATTAAAACTCCGGTAGGGCAGGTTGTTTATACTGGTGATTTTAAATTTGATCAATCAGCTACACCGATGTACCAGGCAGATTATCAACGTTTGGCTGATATTGGTAAAGAAAAAGTGGTCGCCTTGTTAAGTGATTCGGCTAATGCAGAATCACCGTATCCAGCTGCTGATGAGCGTAATATTTATACCTATATTTGGGAAACTTTTGAATGTCAACAAGGGCGAATTATTGTTGCTTCAGTTGTTTCTAATATTTTAAGAATGCAGCAAATCTTTGATGCTGCCCAAAAAGTGGGCCGAAAAGTAGTTTTAACCGGCCAAGATGCTTCTAAAATTGTGCGGGCTGTGATTAAGTTGGGCTATTTGAATATTGCTGATGATCTTTTAATTTCCGCGCGGGAAGCCGAAAAGTTACCCCAAAATAAGGTTCTAATTATTGAAACCGGCAGAATGGGTGAACCCATTAAAATTTTGCAGAGAATGGCAACTAGTCGGCATCATTTTTATCATATTGAGACCGGTGATTTTGTTTTTATAGCTACCACTCCATCTCATGCTATGGAAACTAATGTTGCCAAAACCAGAGATTTAATTTTTCGGGCTGGCGGAGAAATTAAATCCTTATCGGATTCCGGATTATATACTTCGGGTCATGCTTCTAAAAGTGATTTACAACTCATGATTAATTTACTGCATCCACAAAATTTAATTCCGGTCCAAGGAGAATATCGACTTTTAACTGCGCATTCGCAAATTGCTCAAGAAACCGGATTAACACCGGACCACATTTTTATTTTGCAAAATGGTGATGTTTTAAGTTATGAACACGAAGCCTTTCACCTAGCTCCAGCTGTGCCTGCTGGGGACACCATGATTGACGGCATGGGTGTGGGTGATATTGGGACTATTGTGTTACGAGATCGGAAACTACTTTCTGATGATGGCGTTTTTGTAGCCGTTGTAACTATTGATCGAAAAAAGAAAAAAATTGTGGCTCCTCCTAAAGTAACGGCCCGCGGTTTTGTTTATTTACGGGAAAATCACCAGTTATTAAATGATAGTGCCGAAGTTGTTATTAAATCTGTCCAAAATAATTTAGACAATAAAGAATTTGATTGGGGTCATTTAAAACAAGATGTTCGCGAAGATTTAAATCACTTTTTGTGGAATAAAACAAAGCGTCATCCCATGATTTTACCGGTAATTATGGAAGTTAATCAAAATCGCCATCGTAATAGTACCAATAAAAAGAGTAGTAAAAGTTAAATCTCAAAATCTTTATCGATATTCTTATTAGAGAGTTTTCAGAATTATTTGAATGTTAAATTAACTAGATTAAGAATACACAAATGACAAATTTACAAGTAAAAAACTTACTCCAGAGTGCACACAAGCTCCTGCAACAAAAACAATACTCCGCAGCGGCTTCGTTATATGAACAGGCTTGTTCTTTACAACCGGATAATAAGGAGATTGTCCGCCAATTGGTTTATTGTCTTCATGACGCCCATCTTGACGAACGGGCTTTTGTGATTCTGCAAGATAGTTGGGAGCAGTATTTAGTTACTATCGCCGATACTAACTTATTAATCGAAGTGGTGTTGGCACGGCCTGATTTTATTAGTGCTTGGCAAATTTTGACAGCAGTTCAATGGGAGGATGCAGTTGAAAAAGCTCGGTTGCAGCAGTTGATCATCCAACAGCAAAAATTATATGCACAGACGCATGCTCAGCAGCAACAACAAATTTATCAACAAATTTTGCAAATTTTAACTTTGCCGCTCACCCAACAAGTGACTGTCGCAGCTAATTTACACTTTTTATCGCGAGAAGACTTTTTGCAAACTGTGCAACTTTTGTTGGATAATCCTTATCTGCATCCCATGATTAAAGCTAGTTTATGTGAAGATTTAGTCAAGTTAAAAGAAAAGTCAGTTTTTACTATTAATTATTATGGAAAACAGCGTCACTTTCGACCGCAGGAATATCCCTTAATTGCTCATTTAAAGTCACTGACAGAAATGTTAAGTCTTTTAGCTGATCATAATGAACTAACTGCTGCTTTTGTTAGTGATCTGCAAGCGGAAATCACTTTGTATGCGGCCTTGCTCTATCCATTTACAGATATTGTTATTATGCAACCTAAATTGTGGCTGCAAATGATCTTACAGCATTTTGGTCTTGAAAAAACGGTGCAAACCCTTGAAAAAGACGCAAAAGCTGGTAAAGTAGATATGTGGTTGAATAAATTTGATGAGTTGCTGAATTTATTTAATTAATTTTAAGTAATTTGGAAAAAGCTATTTACTTTTTCTCAAAGGATTTATATACTACCTTGGTGGATATTTTTTGGTGAGTATAATTTTGTTTTTTGTCCCCAAAAGTAGTATAATTTCTGCATAAAGAGTTGCTTTTGCAATGCTCTTTATATTTTTTTGCATAAGCGACTTATTAACAATGACAAATAGGAGGTTTCTTTTAATGGCAGAAAAAGAACATTATGAAAGAACTAAGCCCCATGTAAATATTGGTACTATCGGCCATGTTGACCATGGTAAAACAACTTTAACCGCTGCAATTACAAAAGTTTTATCCGATAAGGGTTTGGCTCATGCTGAGGAGTATGCGGATATTGATAAGGCGCCTGAAGAAAAAGAGCGTGGGATTACTATCAATACTGCCCATGTTGAATATGAGACTGAAAAACGTCACTATGCGCATATGGATGCTCCTGGACATGCTGACTATATTAAAAATATGATTACTGGTGCAGCGCAAATGGATGGTGCCATTTTAGTAGTAGCTGCTACTGATGGTCCAATGCCGCAAACTCGGGAACATATTTTGTTAGCTAAACAAGTTGGTGTTGACTATATTGTAGTCTTCTTAAACAAGACTGATTTAGTTGATGACGACGAATTAATTGATTTAGTTGAAATGGAAGTTCGTGACTTATTATCTGAATATGGTTATCCTGGGGACGATGTTCCAGTTATCCGTGGCTCTGCTTTAAAGGCTTTAGATGGCGATCCAGAACAAGTTAAAGTCATTGAACAGTTATTAGATACCATTGATGAATATATTCCAACACCAGTACGTGATACTGATAAGCCTTTCTTGATGCCAGTTGAAGATGTCTTCACTATTACTGGTCGTGGAACTGTTGCTTCCGGTCGTATCGATCGTGGACAAGTTAAGATCGGTGATGAAGTTGATATTGTTGGTTTAAGAGACGATGTAGAACATTCAACTGTTACTGGTTTGGAAATGTTCCATAAAACTTTGGACTTAGGTGAAGCTGGCGATAACGTTGGTGTCTTGCTTCGTGGTATTAACCGTGATCAAATCGAACGTGGTCAAGTTTTGGCAAAACCAGGTTCCATTCAAACTCACAACAAATTCAAGGGCGAAGTTTATATCTTAACTAAAGAAGAAGGTGGACGTCATACGCCATTCTTCTCCAATTATCGTCCTCAATTCTACTTCCACACAACTGATGTTACTGGTGTTATTGAATTGCCTGATGGTGTTGAAATGGTTATGCCAGGTGATAATGTAACATTTGAAGTTGATTTAATCTCACCGGTTGCGATTGAAAAGGGAACTAAGTTTACTGTCCGTGAAGGTGGCCGGACTGTTGGCGCTGGCGTGGTTACTGAAATTCTTGATTAATTACAGTACCAGACTGCTGCTTAATGTAATGATGTGATTATCTTATCTAGTTGGAGTTGGGGTTGAATTCTGATAGTTCCGATTCCAACTTTTGATTCACAATATTACGCAAATGTTTGTATAATTATCATTAAGGGCTGGGACAAGTTTTGTCTCACCCTTTTTTTATGTTAAAATGATTTGTTTTAATCCTAGATAATTGAATAGCGCTTCAGCTGACTAATAAAAATGTTATAATCAGATTTATAACATTTACAAGTAATTTTATTTAGGGTAATATTAATGAGTATGTAGATAATGAGTACCGGAGGGATAATATGGCTTCGAAAGCTAAATGGACGAAGAAAAAAGATCAAGATGGTGAATTAAGTTTTGAAATTGATCAAGATACAATAAAAAAAGGTTTAGATACAGCTTTTCGGCGTGTAAGAAAAAATTTAAATGTACCTGGATTTCGGAAGGGTAAAGTTCCACGCGTGGTTTTTGATCAAATGTACGGTGAACCCGCTTTATATCAAGATGCTTTGAATGCTGTTTTGCCGGGAGCTTATTCCGCTGCAGTGACAGAAACAGAAATTAAGCCAGTTAGTCAACCGCAAGTAAGTGTTGAAAGTATGGAACCGGACCAACCATGGAAAATTAAAGCTACAGTGGCTGTAGAACCAGAAGTAAAATTGGGCCAATTTCAAAAATTAGAAGTTAAAAAACAAAATACAGAAGTTAAAGCCCAAGATGTTACTGATGAATTAGAGAGACTACAAAAGCAACAAGCTGAGTTAGTTTTGAAAGAAGACGGCAAATCCCAAAAGGGTGATACTGTAGTTATTGATTATCAAGGAACAATTGATGGTAAGGCTTTTGATGGCGGCAGTGCCGAAAACTATTCTTTAGAGTTAGGCTCTAATACCTTTATTCCCGGTTTTGAAGATCAATTAGTGGATCATCAAAGCGGAGATCAAGTCGATGTCAAAGTAACTTTCCCTAAAGATTATCAAAGTAAAGATTTAGCGGGCAAAGAAGCTCATTTCCAGACTACTATTCATGAGATCAAAACCAAAGAATTGCCTCAGCTGGATGATGATTTTGCTAAAGACGTGGATGAAGACGTTGATACTTTAGATGATTTGAAGAAAAAAATTAAAGACCGTCTAACTAAACAGCGTCAACAACAAGCAGAAGATAAGATTGAAGAGGAAGCTGTAGATAAAGCTATCAACAATGCTGAATTCGAAAAAATCCCTCAAGCAATGATTGATCAGGATGTTCAAAATCAGGTTGATCAATTCTTAGGCAATATGCAGCGTCAAGGGATTAATCCGCAAATGTATTACCAGATGACAGGAACAACCGAGGATGATATTAAAAAGCGTTTCTCGCAAGACTCAGAAAAACGTGTTAAAACTAACTTGTTATTAGAAGCTATTGTAAAACAAGAAGATATTAAGGTTACTAAAGAAGAACGCGATCAAGAAATCAAAGATTTGGCTTCTGAATACGGAATGAAAGAAGAAGACGTTCGCGGTGCTTTAACAGATGAAATGTTGGATCATGATATTGCAGTTAAAAAAGCTGTAGAAATGATTACGGACACAGCAGTACAAAAATAATAAGCCTTGCTGAGTCTAAAACTTCGTGATTTTATCAATTAGTTTTAGATAAGCAGGCTTATTTTTTTATGGAGCTACCCTTTACGGAGCTACTTTATGATAATTTTCTAAGATTGTTTGCGCGGAATTTTGATAATTTTGTGCTTCAGTCTTTGTTAAAGGCAGTTTTACTAGCTCGCGCACACCACTTTGATTAATAATGGCTAATTGGCCGATGTATAGTTTTAATTGCGGATCATAAGCGCTGACCGGTAAAGCGCGGTTTGCATTACTTAAGATCGCTTCTGTGATAAGATTAACCCAAGTGGCAATACCGTTATTAGTGTATTGCTTACCAGCAAAGATTGTGTAACCGCCGGTGACAATTTTTTGAGTGAGGTCATCTAAGTTTAGTGACCAGTTATTAATTGATTGTCCTGCGACCTGAACACTTGACCAGACAGGAAACATGGAATCGCCGTGTTCTCCAAAAACATAACCGGTAACATCATGGTAGTTATGTTTCAGAGCTTGGCCAACCGCATGATGCAAACGGGCCGTTTCTAAGCCGGTACCGGTACCCAAAACTTGATGGGTTGCCAACCCGGTTTGTTCTTGTAAGAGGCGGGCAATGACATCACAGGGATTAGTAATATTGACAATCACGCCATTAAAGCCTGAGGCTTTAATTTTTGGAGCAACTTCGGCAGCAATTTTACTAGTCATGTGTAATTCAAAGTCTCTTTGACCACCATGATCTTTTAAAAGGGCAATTTGGCCTGCGCAAAATATTAAAACATCGAGATCTTGTAATTGTTCCCATTTATTAGCCTCGTAATCTTGCAGTACCACTTGGGTATCAGTATTTAAAAGGGCAATTTGATCTTGCAGATCAACTTGTTCAGCCTGAGCTTTTTCTTGGTTTTTATCAACCAAGACAATTTTACCTACTTTACCACGTTGAGCCATTACTAAAGCCGCAGTGGCTCCGACATGACCTAAACCGATGATACCAACTTTATTCATTAACAGTACTTCCTTTCTCAGTAATTAAAAATAAAAAGTCAAAGTTAAAAACTTTTACTTTTATTAAAGTCTATGCTAACCTTTTTATTGCTTAAATGGTAGTAGTAATTTAATTTTTCGGAGGAAAAATATGTTCGATAATACAAATGACAGTGGAGCAATTGTGTGTTCATTTTGCGGAAAATCCCAAGATCAGGTTAAACAAATTGTTGCTGGTCCGGGTGTTTATATTTGCAATGAATGCGTTGAACTTTGCCAGCAGATTATTGCTGATGCCGGTGATAAACCAGCAGAAGACTTTTCTTTAAATAAATTGCCGGCTCCTGCAGAAATCATGAAACATTTAGATCAGTATGTTATTGGCCAAAAACAAGCCAAGAAAAATTTATCTGTGGCCGTTTACAATCATTATCTACGCATTAATAATCAATTGGATGATCAAGATCAACAAAAAGTAGAAATGCAAAAAAGTAATATTGCCTTAATTGGCCCAACAGGCTCTGGGAAAACCTATTTAGCGCAAACTCTGGCTAAAATGTTGAAAGTGCCGTTTGCTATTGCTGATGCCACCACTTTAACCGAAGCCGGATATGTCGGTGAAGATGTGGAGAATATCTTATTAAAACTTTTACAAAATGCTGATTATGATGTTGAAAAAGCCCAACATGGGATTATCTATATTGATGAAATTGATAAAATTTCTAAAAAGAGCGAGAATGTTTCCATTACACGGGATGTTTCCGGTGAAGGTGTACAGCAAGCACTTTTAAAAATTTTAGAAGGTACTATTGCCAATATCCCACCTCAAGGAGGACGTAAACATCCTCAACAAGAAATGATTCAAATGGATACTACTAATATTTTATTTATTGTTGGTGGAGCCTTTGATGGCTTAGAGGAGATTATCAAGTCACGTTTAGGTGAAAAAACCATTGGCTTTGGTACCAATAATTCTGATGTAGTAGAATTTAATGATCATGATTCTTTAATGCGGCAGGTGATTCCCGAGGATCTGATGAAATTCGGAATTATTCCGGAATTTATTGGTCGGATTCCTGTTATAACCACCTTAAATCAATTAACACAGCAAGATTTGGTAGCTATTTTAACGCAACCGAAGAATGCTTTAGTGAAACAATATCAGCAATTATTTGCTCTGAATAAGGTAAAGTTGGAATTTAATAAAAATGCCTTAGAAGCGATGGCTGATTTAGCTATTAAGCGTAATACCGGAGCTCGGGGGCTTCGCTCCATTATTGAGTCTACCTTGATGGAAACAATGTATGAAGTTCCTAGTCGTGATGATATTCGCAAGGTAGTAGTTACGAAAAAAGCCGTGGAAGGCCAGCAGCAGCCACTTTTCTATTCTGCTGATGGCAGCAAAGTAGCTTAGGTAAGAAAATGCAAATCAAAAATTTGAAAATGGATATAAGTGCTGTTAGTGCTCAACAATATCCGACGGATAATTTGGCCGAAATCGCCTTATTAGGGCGATCAAATGTCGGTAAATCATCATTAATTAATACTTTAGTACAGCGAAAAAAATTTGCTAGAACTTCTAGTACCCCTGGTAAAACCCAGACTTTAAATTTTTATCAGGTAAATGAGGCCTTTTATTTAGTTGATGTGCCGGGATATGGATATGCCCGTGTTTCTAAGCAGCAGCGGGCGCAATTTGGACAGATGATTGAAGAATATTTGACCACCAGATCAGTTTTGCAGGGAGTAATTATTTTAGTTGATGGGCGTCATGAACCTACTGCTGATGATGTTTCGATGTATCAATTTGTCAGATATTATCAACTACCAGCTTTAATAGTTGCTACCAAGATGGATAAGGTCAAAAAAAATCAGTGGAATAAGACTGTGCAAACAGTCACCAATACCTTAAATTTAAATTCAACCGATCAATTACAATTATTTAGTGCACTTAATAAAAGTGGTCAGTCAGAAGTTTGGCACTGGATTTCTACCAGAATTAATAATAATTGACAGAATATCGTCATCTAAAGAGCTCAACCGTAAGGTTTGAGCTCTTTTTAATAGCAAAAAACCAGATAAATTTGCCAGATCTAAAAAGCTGCTGAAGCAGAATTATTCTATGGTTAAAGCGCTATCAGAGTTATAATAGCTTTAAAAAAAGGAGATTATAATTTGAAAAAGATTATTAATCAGGTAACTAACATCGTACCAGAAATGGTTACAGGCTTGGTAAAATCTAGCAATGGCTTACTAAGAAGGATTCCTAACACGCAGGCAGTGATTAGAAATGATGAACTCTTTGCCCAAAGACCACAAGTAGGATTGGTCTCCGGCGGTGGCAGTGGCCATGAACCATTACACGCGGGTTTTGTTGGTGCAGGAATGTTGACAGCTGCTGTTTGTGGGGAAATTTTTACTTCGCCGACTCCTGATCAAATTTATGCTGCTATTAAGGCAGCTGATCAGGGTCAAGGGGTTCTTTTAATTGTCAAAAATTATTCCGGCGATGTAATGAATTTTGATATGGCTCAAGAAATGGCTCAAGCGGATAATATTAAAGTAGCAACTATTGTGGTTGACGATGATGTTTCCCTGCCCGATAGTCAGCAGGGGCGACGAGGCGTTGCCGGGACTGTTTTAGTCGAAAAAATTTTGGGAGCAGCTGCACGGCAGGGCTATACCTTAGAACAATTACTAAACTTAGGACAAAAAGTAGTGACTAATACTAAAACTTTAGGAATTGCTTTACAAGCTGCGACGGTTCCGGCTGTAGGCCATCCCGGTTTTAATCTTAAAGATGACGAAATTGAATATGGTGTGGGAATTCATAATGAAAGAGGATACTCAACTCAAAAAATTCAGTCATCTTCCCAGTTGGCGCAAGAGTTGTTGACTAAAATTTTAGCCGAATATCAGGATTTACAAACAACTGATGAATTAGCAGTTTTAGTGAACGGTATGGGTGCAACTCCTTTAATGGAACAATATATTTTTATGAATGATATCTTAGATTATTTGCAACAACAGCATTTTCAGGTGGGCTTTACCAAAGTTGGTAATTTAGTCACTTCACTGGATATGAGTGGTTTATCAGTAACGCTGTTAAAGTTAGAGGATAGTTGGCAAGAGTATTTACAACAAGATGTTCAAACATTAGGGTGGTAAAAAATGAAATTAACACAAGCAATGACTTACAAATGGCTGCAATTATTTGTTCAAGATATTCAAAAAAACCAGGCCCATTTAAATGAACTGGATACTGCTATTGGCGACGGCGATCATGGAACCAATATGGTACGCGGAATGGAACAAGTTTCTAAAATTCTTTCACAATCACAGGATCAAAAAGTCAGTGATTTGCTGAAACAAGTAGCTTTTGCTTTGATTAGTAAGGTAGGCGGGGCCTCAGGGCCGCTTTATGGAACGGCTTTTTTAGAGATGTCTAAATATTTACAAAATCAAGATGATGATTTAGCCTCTGTGATTAATGCCGGAGCTTTAGGAATTAAACGGCGCGGACAGGTTAATGGCGGTGAAAAAACAATGTATGATATTTGGCAGCCGGTAGCAGCAGACTTACAGCAACAACAATTTAATCAAGCCAACTTAGACTCGCATTTACAGGCTACCTTAAATTTAGAAGCTACCAAAGGACGTGCCAGTTATTTGGGAGAACGTTCTCAAGGGCATCTCGATCCCGGGGCTCAAAGCAGTACGATTTTATTTACTGATTTATTGCAAGTACTAAATTAAGGGAGGCATGCTGATGAAATATGGTATTTTAATTGTTTCACATGTTCCGGAAATTGCTCAAGGAGTAGCTCAACTAGTAGCTCAAGCCGCGCCTGATATTTCTATTACCTACACAGGAGGCACTGAAGAAGGTCAGTTAGGTTCTTCTTTTGAATTAATTCAACAGGCAGTACAACAAAATCAAGGTGCAGAAATTTTGGCCTTCTATGATTTAGGCAGCTCGAAGATGAATCTGGAAATGGTTCAAGAAACTACCACTAAGGTTATTCATAAATTTGATGTAGCTTTAGTTGAGGGTGCTTATACTGCAGGGACTTTGGCGCAAATTGACAGCTCATGGACGACCATTTCTCAGAGCTTAAAAAAGCTGCAATTAAGAAAATAAACTTAAAAAAAACACCGATCGAAAAGCTGGAGCAGCATTCAGGCTCAAATAAAAATTTAAAAACTTATGATTGAGAAATTAAAATACACGATTTTGGTTGAAGAGCCAGAATCGTGTATTAAATCGTGCTTTAATTTTAGATGATTTTTGATTTGCTAAATTATATTTTGATTATTTTTTTGCCTGGTTGTTTTTAGAAGCCTTGGATTTTTTATCCGCTTGATCAACGGTAGCCACATTTTTTTTGACGTCATCTGGTAAAGAGGCAAACTTATCAAATAAACTTCCAAAATCATTTTCTCGTTTTACAGTTAATCCCATTCTCATCGCTCCTTTTTAGGCTATTATATATAATTACGCTAAGGTTTGCAAAATTGTTGGTATTTATTGAGAAAAATAGTAAAATATCTTCCAGCAAGTAAAGGAGATTAGCGATGGCAACTGAATATTTGGAACATAAATTAGCGTTATTGCCTGATCGTCCGGGTTGTTATCTGATGAAGGACATTAACGCCAAAATTATTTACGTTGGAAAAGCTAAAAATTTAAAACATCGCGTGCGCTCTTATTTTAAAAGTTCTCATGAAGGCAAAACTGCCAAATTGGTTAGTGAGATTCGTGATTTTGAAACGATTATTACTTCTACTGATAAAGAGGCTTTTTTATTAGAGATTACCTTAATTCAAAAACATCAACCTTATTTTAATATTAAACTTAAAAAGGGCACCGGTTATCCTTATATTAAAATTACTAACGAACGAGATCCCCAAATGATGATTACTGGTCAAGTTAAAAAGGATGGCGGCTATTATTTTGGACCTTATCCCAATGTTTATGCGGCAGAAGGAACCTTACACTTCTTACAAAAAGTTTATCCTTTACGACGTTGCAAGGGTAATTTAGGCCGACCGTGTCTCTATTATCATATGGGGCAATGTTTAGGGGCGTGCTTTCAAGAAGTACCTGTTGCCACTTATGATCGGCAAATTGCCAAGATTAAAAGTTTTTTAAACGGTAATGTCAGCAGTGTAAAAAAGAGTTTACAACAAAAAATGGCAACAGCCTCCAAAAACTTGAAATTTGAACGGGCGGCAGAATTACGAGATCAAGTTCACTATATTGAGCAAACAGTAGAAAAACAAAAGATTATTTCTCATGATCATACACCCCGAGACTTATTTAATTATTATGTGGATAAGGGCTGGATTTCTATTCAAGTCTTTTTTATCCGCCAAGCGCGCCTGATGAAGCGTGAAAAAAGAATTTTTCCGTGTATCAATACTCCGGAAGAAGAACTGGCTTCTTTTATATTACAATTTTATAATCGCAAAAATAATGTTCTGCCTCGAGAAATTTTGGTGCCGCAAGCAGTCGACCGTTCTACTTTAGCGCAAATTTTGCATGTGCCTTTGCGTACACCTCAACGAGGACAAAAGCGCGATTTATTGCAGATGGCACAAGAGAATGCCAAATTAGTTTTGTTAGAAAAGTTTCGTTTAATGGAGTTGGATAATCGTCAAACTGTCGAAGCCCAAAAGCAAATTTTTGCCGCTTTAGATTTACCTTATGGTCATGTCATTGAATCTTTTGATCATTCGCATATTCAAGGGATGGATCCCGTCTCGGCAATGGTCAGCTTTGTTGATGGTAAACCGCAAAAATCTAATTACCGAAAATATAAAATTAAAAATGAATTGGAAGAACATAATGGTGCTGATGAAGCAGCTAATACCCGAGAAGTAATTTATCGCCGCTATTCAAGATTACTAAAGGAAAAGAAACCCTTGCCTGATTTGATTTTGATGGACGGGGGGTTGATTGAATTGCGGGTAGTTTTAGATGTTTTGCATAATGAATTAGGAATTCATATTCCTGTGGCCGGAATGGTAAAAGATAATCATCATAATACTTCCCACCTGATTGTGGGTGAACAAGGATTAAATGTACCGCTGGATCCTAAAAGTGAGGGTTTTTATTTGTTGCAAAGAATTCAAGACGAAGTCCATCGTTTTGTTATTAGTTATCATCGCAAGACACATAGTAAAAATGCTTTATCATCGCAATTAGAAAGTATCAAGGGTGTAGGACCGAAGACCCGAATTAAGTTATTAAAGAATTATGGGTCTGTCAGAAAAATCAAAGAAGCCCCCGTAGAAGATTTAATGAAATTGGGAGTTTCTCAAACTGTTGCGCAAACTATCAAGTTATCCTTATCGACCACACCAATTCGTAAAATTGGCTCTTAAGCAATTAAAAAAGCTGTGCTTGATAGCACAGCTTTTTTAAGGTCTTGAAATTTAATTTACGATTTATTTTTGTGGTAAATGAGCTAGGATATTCAGAATATCAGCCAAGGTTCGATCCCAAGTGATTGAATGCAAATGTTGACGGGCATTATTTGTCACAGTTTGCAAAGTTGTGGGATCTTGGCATAATCGAATAAGTAAGTGGGCTAATTCATTTTCATCAAAGTGCGTATAAAAACAACAATGGGGTGCAATGAAATGACGCCCTGTACCTTCTTGAAAATCGATAAAAGGTAAACCAGTGCTCATCATTTCGAAAGGTACTAAGGAAAAATTGGTCATTGAGGGTGCAATCCCAAAGTCGCATTGTTGATAAAGCTGTATTAGTTCAGGTCGGGTCAGTTTACCTAAGTTTTGCCCGTTAATAAACGTTTCCTCTTTTTCTGTGCCAAAGTAATTAATTTTTAATTGATAGCCTTGATTGTGAAGAATTTTCTCACAATTATTTAAGATAAATTGAATATTAATCGGAGCTCGTCTGGGACTATTGAATTTAGTATAGACGGCTAATTTAATAGTTTTTTTATTTTGGTAAGTACTAAAATCGCGTTTTTTATAAGGATAATTTTCTAAATCTACCGGAAAATTGATTTGATCTAACGGGCTGTGCACCTGACAATTATTTTGCACCATTTGTTTACACCAAGGCCCTAGAGAAATCATATGCAACCCCAATTCATAAGTCTTTTTAGCTAATTGAAAGCGGTCTCCAAAAGGATAAAAATAAGGCTCGTAATCTTGAACAAAGTAAATTTTGTAACCGGGAAGGTTTTTAATAATATAAGCAGATTCCCAGAGAGTAGCAATCCAGATATCAGATTGGTGATTGTTCATTTCGGACATTTCTAAACATGTACCTTGATAACCCGGATAATTAAATTCGGCGTTATTTTCCATGCTTGCAGTACTTTGAGGGACATAACTTAAATAATAAACAGCATAACCTGCTTGAGTTAAAAGAGTTCCTAAATGCAGCATAGTCGTTTGACCGCCATTATAGGCCTCAATGCCTGTAGTGACGAAAGTTATGGAATGATAATTCTTTTTTAGATCCTGCTGGGCCATTTTATTATTAAAATAATCAAGAATACTATCATAATCATGAATATCACCTTCTTGAACAGATGCAACTTGTGTTTTTAAAGGTTTAACCACAAAACTTCATCCTCCTATAAAAAATATTTAGATACAATCAAGAAATTGACTGCATCTAGTCCTAATTTACCACTCTTACTGGCCAATGGGGCAAAAGTTGCTATTAAACTATCTTACTGCCATGGGCTTGTTCGACATTTAATACCCGCATGATATCAGCCACGTTACCTTTGGTGATGCCACCACCGGGTAGAATTTGGATTTGATGAGCCGCTAAAGTAATTAATTCTTGCAAATGTTTAATATTTAAAGGTTGATTTAAAGGTCCGCCATGCGTTAAGATGCGTTGAAAATGATGTTGACTCAGCCAGTGCAAAGCCGCCGCTTGGTTTGCAATTTGATCAAAAGCCATGTGAAAAGTTAATTCCAGAGGCAATTGCTGGGTAACATACAGTAGTTGTTCGGTTTGTAATTGGTGATGGGAAGTTAAAATGCCGAGGGCAATTCCGTCAGCTTGAGCTTGAGCAATTTTTTGCGCATCAAAACGCATAATTTGGATTTCATGGTGAGAATAGATAAAATTGCCTCCGCGTGGGCGCAACATCACGATCACCGGAATATGATGTTGGTGTGCAAAACGGACTGTTTCTGTGATTACTCCTAAACTGGGAGTGATGCCGCCATGGTCGAGGTCAGCATTTAATTCGAGCCGATTGGCACCGTGATGAATTGCGCGTACTGCAGATCGAAAATCACCAACACAAGCTTCTTTAATCATAAAATACCTTCTTACAATTATTCTTTTCTTTCATAATATAATAAAATAAAAGCTGAGAGTTTGTTTTAATCTAATTAAAAAGAAAATTTACTACAAAAAAACTGTAAATTCAGTCCTTCAATACTGAATTTACAGTTTTAATTTTAGTTATAAATTATTTGTCAGCTGCTTTTGGAGCCGGCTTCCAGAGGCCATAAATAATACCGGCAATAATTGCTCCCACAACCACGGCTAAGATGAATAACCAAGGCCGATTAGAGAGCGGTGAAACAAAGATTCCGCCATGAGGAGCTGGAACATTGACTTTCCATAATTGTGTTAAGCCGCCACCAATCGCAGCCCCAATTACACTGGAGATAATAACATGTAAAGGATCCGCCGCGGCAAAAGGAATAGCACCCTCAGTAATAAAAGCTGCACCTAAAATATAATTACTCATGCCCGCTTCATGTTCTTGTTGCGTAAATTTATTTTTCCAAACGGTCGTGGCTAAGGCAATGGCCAATGGTGGAATCATCCCGCCAGCCATTACTGCTGCCATTAAAGCACCATCCTTCGTAGCGGTGAAAGTACCAATTGCAAAGGCGTAGGCTGCTTTATTGAAAGGACCACCCATATCTAAGGCCATCATTCCGGCTAAAATAGCACCTAAAATGACCGCATTACCGGTACCCATGTGTGTCAAAAGTTGTGTAATAAATTGGTTGACTACTGCAAAAATCGGATCGATGGCAAAATACATAATGGCACCGACAATCAGTAAGCCAAAGACCGGATACAATAACATTGGTTTGAGTCCTTCCAAAGATTTTGGCACTTTCGCAAAAACCTTTTTCAACAGTACAATGACCCAACCAGCAATAAATCCACCTAACAGACCGCCAATAAAACCAGCCGGACTACTGGAATGCACAAAACTGGCACTGGCTTGCGAAGCCATATAACCAGCAACAAAACCAGGCATTAATGCAGGAAGATCAGCCATAGAAACAGCAATATAAGCTGCTAAAACCGGAATTAAGAAACTAAAAGCAAAATTACCAATCCCATTAAAGAACAAAAAAGTAGTTGATTTAGGTCCTACTGTATTTTCTAACAAGAATGATAAAGCCATCAGAATTCCGCCGCCGACCACAAACGGCAGCATGTGGGAAACCCCATTCATCAAATCAGCATAAATTCGATTCCAAAGCGATTTTTCTTCGCCTTCATCATTAGTACCGGCGCCAGCTTCACTTGGATCAGCATGGTAAATTGGAGCTTTTCCGGATTCAACTTTTTCAATTAATTCCTGCGGCTTGTTAATTCCATCAATAACTGGGCGATTTAAGAGCGGTTTGCCATCAAAACGGGGCATATCGACTTTTTTATCAGCGGTAATAATTACACCGTCAGCTTGCGCAATTTCCGCAGCAGTTAATTTATTCTTTACGCCTTCAGAACCATTGGTTTCTACGCGAATATCAACCCCTAATTTTTCTGCCTGTTCTTTCAAAGCGGCTTCAGCCATATACGTATGAGCGATACCATTAGGACAAGCAGAGACTGCAACGATAAAACCTTTTTGAGATTTTTGGGAATTTGAAGCAGCCGCCCCAGCACTAGCAGCTTGTTGTTGAGCTTTATCAGCCTGATCTTTGGCTTCTTTAGCTTTTTCAGCAGCATCAAAAAGTTCCTGCACTTGTTCAGGAGTTTGAGCTTTTTTTAAATCAGCTACTAATTTTGGGTTAATTAAAAGAGCCGAAAGGGCAGCTAAAGCCTGAAGATGTAAGCTATCGGCACCCTCAGGAGCCGCAATCATAAAGAAGAGATTAACTGGTTGCCCGTCAAGAGCATCATAATCAACCCCTTTATTACTTTTGGCAAACATAACTGTTGCTTCTTTAACAGCCTTATCGCGCGCATGCGGCATCGCAATGCCATCACCAATCCCGGTGCTGGTTTCTGCTTCACGTTTTAAAATATCAGCTTTAAAAAGATCTACATCATCGATTACGTCATGTTTTTTATAGTTTGCAACCATTTCATCAATTGCTGCTTCTTTGGTTGTGGCTTGCAAATCCATAATCATGACATCTTTACGGAGTAATTCTTTTAAATCCATGAATTTTTCCTCACTTTTATTGGATTTGGGTAATTTTAATTTTTTGATAAACTTCTTGAATTTTTGCTTTTTGTGCTAAATCTTCACTAAAGGCCGTCGCAGATCCACAGGCTGCACCTTGATGCAGGCTAGCAACTGGATCCTGATTCTGCATCCACGTACCAACAAAACCGGCAATCATCGAATCACCAGCACCCACCGAATTTTTGACAGCTTCTTTTGGTGCGTTACACTGATAGGCGTGCTCCGGTGTGACTAACAAAGCTCCAGCCCCGGCCATGGAAACCAAAACATTTTGAGCCCCTTGTGTTAACAGCTTTTGAGCAGCTGCAATAATTTGTTTTGTATCAGTGAAAGTCGTCTGAAATAACTCGGCTAATTCATGATGGTTGGGCTTAATTACCAGCGGATGAAGCGATAAGGTGTCTAGTAAGGCCTTTCCAGTGGTATCAATGACAAATTGCGCTCCTAATTGTTTTACCAGTTGAGCAATTTCCAGATAAAATTGATTATCTAATTGTAAAGGTAAACTGCCAGACATGATAACAACATCTTGCGCACTAATGTGACTGACTTTATCCAATAAAGCCGCCTTTTCAGAGGCACTAATGGCCGGGCCTTGACCGTTAATTTCTGTTTCCTCATCTTCGGCTTTGACTTTAACATTAATGCGGGTATCACCACTTACTGTCACAAAATCAGTGTTTAAATGATGTTGCTGCAGCATATGAGTGAACATTTGCCCCGTCTCACCGCCAACAAAGCCCCAAGCAGTAGAATTTATCGCCAGTTCTTGGAGAATGCGGGAAACATTAATACCTTTACCTCCAGGTAATTTAAAATCAGCTTGGGTCCGATTGACCACACCAACGGTGAGTTTTTTTAACTGTAAAACATAATCAATTGAGGGATTAGCCGTAATGGTATAAATCAATTTTTAACCTCCGTTACTTTAGTATAGTCAAGCAAATGGTGATAAGCAGTGGTGGGTAAATGATCAGTAATTAATTGTGCAGCTGCCAAATCAGCAAATTTGCTAAAACGGACCTGACCATATTTGGAACTGTCTGCCAAAATATAGGCCTGATCGGAATGCTGAATGGCTAATCTTTTAACTGCTGATTCATCCGGATCAGGAGTAGTATAGCCGTGAACGTAATCAAAGCCGTTAGTTCCCATAAAAGCCCGGTTGATATGACAATTGTCTAAATACATGGCAATATTAGGACCAACTGTAGCCTTAGTTAAGGAACGTAAATTACCACCTAAAATAATAGTTTTAATCTGGTAATCGGCTAAGATAGAACCATTATCTACACTATTAGTGATAACTAGTAACTGCTTCTTATTTTGTAAAAAAGGAATCATTTTTTGAACAGTTGTACCAGAATCTAAAAAAATGACTTCGTTATTTTGGACCAGTGCGGCCGCATGTTTTGCAATCTGTCGTTTTTGTTGCAGCGACATTTGCTGACGTTGTGAAACACGCGCTTCCTCATGTAGATGGGAATTGAGAGATTTACAACCGCCATGAACCCTTAATAACAATTGTTGCTTTTCCAATTGCATTAAGTCTCTTCTAATAGTAGAGACGGAAGCACCGGTTAACTTCATCAAATCTTTAGTTGTTAGAACTTGATTAGATTTTAATTGTTGTAAAATGAGCTGATGACGCCGCTCTGTAATCACTTACACCTCACCTCCATTTCATATAATACACTATTTTTATTCAAAAGCAATCAAAAGCGTTCAAAATTGATTAAAAAATTTACTACTAAAAAGATGGATTTTTAAGGTAATTATAGTCAATAATGCGGTTAAGTATGATAAAATGATTGATTGATAAGAATCAATGGAGGAACTGCATGTTTGTTGATAATGTAACAATTACAGTTAAGGCTGGTAATGGTGGCGATGGTGCGGTAGCTTTTCGTCATGAGAAATATGTTCCCAAAGGCGGTCCAGCTGGCGGTGATGGTGGTAATGGTGGCAGTGTGATTTTAAAAGTTGATTCGGGACTCAGAACTTTAACTGATTTTCGTTATCGGCGCCATTTTAAAGCTGCTGCTGGTGGTGCCGGCATGATTAAGGCCATGCACGGCGCTAACGCTAAAGATATTTATATTACTGTACCACCAGGGACGATTGTAACTGATTTAGATAGTGGTCAAGTATTAGGTGATTTAACGCAGAATGAGCAGGAATTAGTAGTAGCTCAAGGTGGCCATGGCGGGCGCGGCAATATACATTTTGCGAATTCTCGTAACACGGCTCCGGAAGTTGCTGAAAACGGCACAGCGGGTGAGCAGCGGGCACTAAAGCTTGAACTGCAAGTATTGGCCGATGTGGGCTTAGTGGGTCTGCCTTCAGTAGGTAAGTCTACTTTATTATCAACGGTAACTGCGGCCAAACCGAAAATTGCGGCCTATCATTTTACGACTTTGAGTCCGAACTTAGGCATGGTGCAATTAGACGATGGCCGAGATTTTGTTTTAGCAGATTTGCCGGGGCTGATTGCCGGGGCTTCACAAGGCAGTGGTTTGGGTTTTCAATTCTTACGGCACATTGAAAGAACACGTGTTATTTTACATTTAATAGAAATGGATCCTAATAATGGCCGCGATCCGGTAGCTGATTATCGCCAAATTTGTCAAGAATTGAATAATTATGATTCGAAAATTCTTCAACGACCACAAATAATTGTAGCTACCAAAATGGACCTCACAGGAGCACAGCAGTGTTTAGCTAATTTTAAACAAGAATTGGGCTCTGAGGTAGCAGAGATTTATCCAATTTCCAGTGTCACCCATCAAGGGGTTCAAGATTTAATGCGCCATACTGCGGATGTTTTAGCACAGCTTCCTTCTAAGGCTACAACAAAAGCTGCGACTCAAGAATCTGATGAAAAGATTTATCATTTTGCTCCCGATGATAAGAAAGAATTAAAAGTACAGAGATTAGATGAGCATACTTATCAAGTCCTTAGTCTACGGGTTAGTGAGCTTTTACAACGTAGTAATTTAGATTACCAAGATGGTATTATGCGTTTTGCACGAAAATTACAACGATTGGGAGTTGATGATGCCTTAATTCAGGCGGGGGCTCAAACTGGAGATACAGTTGTCATTGATGATTTTGAATTTGAGTTTATGTAAAATATTGGAGTAAAATTAAAGTGAACAAGTCAAGTCGTCGTTATATTACTGGCTTTGATGGGTTACGGACAATCGGGGTTTTAGGAGTTATCTTATACCATTTAAACCCTGATGTTTTTTCGGGCGGTTACTTGGGGGTCCCAATTTTTCTGGCATTATCAGGTTACTTAATTACGGATCAAATTTTGCGGGCCTTGCGTAAAAGGAGAGTTTTTAATTTTAAAGCGTATTACTGGAAAAGAATTAAACGCCTGTATCCTGGTCTCTTGTTAATGTTATTATCCGCCAGCTCTTATATGGTTTTTTTTCAAAAAAATTTATTAGCAAATTTACGGGCGGTTTTTGTAGCCAATGTTTTGAATGTTTATAACTTTTGGCAAATTGCCCATGGGCAGTCTTATTTTGAACGTTTTGCCGGCAATCAATCGCCCTTTACACATATGTGGACCCTCTCAATTCAGGGTCAATTTTATTTCTTGTGGCCGCTAATTTTAGTGTTGCTTTTACGATTTATATCAGAAAAGCGCGTATTAGGTTTAACTTTTTTAATGACCTGTATGTCAGCCTTTTTAATGGCGCTCTTGTATAATCCGCAGGTCGATCCCAGTCGGGTTTATTATGGAACTGATACAAGAATTTTTTCTATTTTTTTAGGTTGTTTATTAGCTTTTGTCTGGCCAACGGATCGGTTGCGAAAAAATATCCTCAAACAAGATAAAATTTTCCTAAATGTTATTGGCGGTTTGGCTTTTGCGGGAATGCTTTGGTTTATGTTAAAAATGAAAGCTACGCAACCATTTGCTTATCGCGGTGGTATTTTAATTTTTTCTGTTTTAACAACTATTGTTATCGCTGTAACGGCTCATCCGGCCGCAATTTGGAATCGGCTGTTAACTAACCCGTTGTTTAGTGAAATTGGGAAGTTAAGCTACGGGATTTATTTATATCAATACCCAGTGATGGTTTTTTTTGAAGCTAAAGTTATGAATTTGGCGGATCATCGAATTTTGTATCCTGTAATCGAATTGAGTTTGATAATTATTATCAGTTGGCTTTCTTATTATCTGGTAGAGCGGCCTTTAGCCCAACAAAAGGGGGCCAATTTATGGCGTCAGGCTTTTTCGCCGCGGCATTGGAGTTCTAAATTAGGTTTCAGCTTGCTGGGGTTGGTTGTTGTAGCTGGTACTTATGGTCTGGTTAAATCTGGACAAGTGCCGGCCGGAAACGTTAATCATAGTCAACTGGCTCAAAATATTAAAGAAAATCATCGGCAAAATAATAGCAATAATCGGCGGATTGTGCAAAAGCTGCATGAGCAAAGTGCGAAAAAGACTTCTTCTAAATCGAATAAACAAGTGCTTAAATGGCGCCAGCAAGCGCAAAAACATCCTGTTAATCGGCGTTATGAAAAAATGGGTTTGTCTCAATTTGATTTACAACGGGCACAGGACTTGCCGGTTTTAGCTATCGGTGATTCAGTAATGGTGGACGGTTCTGCTGGTTTACGTAAGCTTTTTCCGAATATGATTATTAATGCTGACGTTAGTCGCGGAATTGATGTGGCTTTAGATTTACTGCAATATTATAAAAATAAGGGTCTTTTACCAGATGTCGTGGTTCTGGGAATGGGCACTAACGGAATGATTAGTGCTGCGCAAATTCAAAAAGCCATGCAAATTGCGGGTCCCCAAAGACAGGTTTTTTGGATTAATGTCCATGTGCCGACAAAGCCTTGGGAAAAACCCGTGAATAATATTCTGAATCAGCAGGCTCGTAATTTTACTAATTTACAGATAATCGATTGGTATAGTTATTCCCAGAAACATACAAATTGGTTTTTTGAAGATCAGGTTCATACCAATAAAAAGGGCTCCCAACATTATAGTTATTTTATTGCCCAACAAATTTTAAAAAAAGTTAAATATTAAGATGTGGAAGTTGAAAAATGGAATTAGAGTTTTTAGGAACTGGTGCTGGAGCTCCTTCGCGTAGTCGTAATGTTTCCAGTGTAGCTTTAAAATTATTAAATGAACGTAATGAAATTTGGCTGTTTGATGTCGGGGAAGCCACACAACAACAGATCTTGGCAACTACGATTAAACCCCGTAAAATTAGTAAAATCTTTATTACTCATTTACATGGAGACCATATTTTTGGATTGCCGGGATTATTATCTTCCCGTTCTTTTCAGGGCGGACAAACGCCACTAGAGTTATATGGCCCTCAAGGTATTAAAAAATTTGTGCAGACTGCCTTGAATTTATCAGATAGTCATTTGGGTTATCAGATTAATTATCATGAAATTAAAAATCCCGGCGTAATTTTTGAAGATCAGACTTTTAAAGTAACCTGTGGTAAATTAGATCATCGGATTGTTTCTTATGGTTATCGTATCGAAGAAAAGCCGCATCCGGGGGAATTGTTAGTGGACCAACTGCAACAATATCAGATTCCCAATGGGCCGCTCTGGGGACAATTGAAAAGAGGAGAGTCCATTCAATTAGCTGATGGTACGGTTTTAAATGGCCAAGACTTTATTGGCCCGGCACAGCCGGGAAGAACTATTACTATCATTGGTGATACCCGTTACACAGCAGAAAGTGTTAAACTGGCATTAAAGGCTGATGTTTTGGTGCACGAAAGTACGTTGGCCGGCTCAGAAGCAAAATTAGCTCATCAGCATTTTCATTCGACTAGTAGACAAGCAGCTCAAGTGGCTCAAAAAGCCGGAGTGCAACAATTACTGCTGACTCATATTTCTGCTCGTTATGTAGGAAATAAATTTTATGAGCTTTTAAATGATGCGCGCGAAGTTTTTCCTCAAAGTTATGTAGTAAAAGATTTTGATCACTTCGAAATCAAGTTTAAACGCCAGGAGCTATCCTCATGACTAATATAATCAAACTACGTGATCTTCAGAATAAAAATATTGTTATCACCGGTGCTTCGTCAGGAATTGGCTGGCAAATTGCCTTAAAATTGGCCGCACAAAATGCAAATTTGATTCTCATTGCCAGGCGCGAAGAACGTTTGCTCCAATTACAAAAACAGTGCCAGGCATTATCAGCTAAAACGATTGCAATCCAGGTGTTAGATGTTAGTGACGCTGCGCAAGTGCAGGCGACCGTTGAAAAATTGATTACTAATTACCAACATTTGGATGTTTTAATTAATGCGGCTGGTTTTGGCGATTTTACCAACTTTGTGGAAACTGATTATGATTTATGGCAGCGAATGTTTCAAGTTAATGTTCTGGGAACCATGTTAATGTCCCGTTATATTGCTGCCAACATGATGGAGCAGGAGTTAGGGCAAATTATTAATATTGGTTCGATGGGTGGTAAAATTGCTACGCCTAAATCAGCGGTTTATTCGGCTACAAAGGCGGCGGTGATTGCTTTTTCTAATAGTTTAAGATTAGAACTAAAGCCCTTTAATATCCAAGTAACTACCGTTAATCCGGGACCAGTGAATACTGATTTTTTTAAACAAGCAGATCATACCGGCAAATATGTCGAAACAGTAGATTTTATTATGCTTGATCCTGAAAAACTCGCACAAAAAATTGTGGCTAGTATTGGACATTCAGTTAGAGAAATTAATATACCTTTTATTATGGAAATAGGGCATGTTTTTTATGAAATTTTTCCTAGATTAGGGGATTGGGTAACGCAAAATATTGGTAATAAGAAATAAAAAAATTGACAAATTCATATTAATTATGGGAAAATACAAAAGATGCTTGCTCTCTTGAAGATTTGATAGTAACATGTCATAGGTATGGTACTGACCAATATGAGGTTTTTATGTATCTGTAAGAGTAATTGGAAAAGGAGATAATTAAACATGGCTGTTCCAGCAAGAAAAACATCTAAACAAAAAAAGCGTCAACGTCGAGGACATATTAAATTAAGTCAACCGAATATTCAATTTGATGTCACCACAGGTGAATATCGCATGAATCATCATGTTTCCCCTAAGGGATATTATAAGGGACGTCAAGTTGTAAAGGCGAACCAAGGCAACAATTAAAAAGGACTTAAAAGGTTCAAGAAAAGATAGCCAAAATTAGTGATGGGGTACTTTATCTCATCCTATTTTTATATCTAAAAACACCAGCAATTTTTAATTTTAAAGACATTGGTGCGTCTGCTTCAAGCTGAAGAAAAAGGATAACCCTCTGCGGGTTATCCTTTTTTAGAATTAGGTTGCATAATATTTGGCAAAACACAAAGAATAATGCCAAAAATAATGGAAACAATCAGAGTATTCATAGGGTTATAAGTGGCACTGACAAGAGAAGAACCAATAAAACCAATGACTTGTCCATAAACAATTGTCCAAAACAGAACTACGAGATATTTCAAAACGTCCATCTCACTTTCATAGCCAAATTTTAACACATAAATTAAAGCCTTTCTATAAATTTTTGAAAAAAATGCGGTAAAATGACAGCAAGAGGAGGTTGTTATGGCAACACAATTGCAAGTTTTGAGCAGCTATACCTTATTGCAAAGTACTATTGATCTTAATCAGTTAGTGGATCAGGCACAAAAGCTGGGCTATACTAGTGTGGCTTTAACGGATATTAATGTGACCTATGGATTAGTAAAATTTTATAAATTAGCGCAGCACAAACACTTACATCCCATTTTGGGGATGACCATTGCCGCTCCGGGTTTGCTGGAGCCAACAGAAAATTATCATCTGGTAGTTTTGGCTAAAAATATCACGGGCTATCATAATTTATTAAAGTTATCAACCGCTTTAATGACGCAAGCGGATCACTTTCGTTTGCCAAATTATGAAGCACTTTTAGAAGATTTAATTATGATTGTACCAACACAACAGAGTGAACTCAGCCAACTGTTATTCAAGGGTTCTTCAAAAGTGACAGATTACGTCCAAGCGCTCAAGAAAATTAAGCATCGTGACCTGTATTTGGGAGTCGGTTTATGCAACCACGCTGAAAAACAGGCTTCTGTCATTCAACGTTTAGCCCAATTACATGATTTACCTTGTGTCGCCATAGATGAAATAAGATATTTAAAAGCCGAAGATGCTTTTAGTAATGAAGTTCTGCATCATATTGCCCAAGGTGAGAAAATCTCTTATTTTACTAAAGAAGGGGAAAACTATTTTCGTTCAAACCAAGATTTTACAGAAGCTTTTCAAAAACACAATCTGCAAACGGCCATTGATAATACGCAAAAAATTGCTGAACAATGTCAATTAGATATCCCTTTTCAAAGAACGCAATTACCTAAGTTTGCCACTCCCCAAAATTTAGATTCGATGACTTATTTAAAGCAGCTGGTAGCTCAAGGCTTAAAGCACCTGTTGGGCGCACAAATTCCTGCGGCTTATCAACAACGGGCTCAACATGAGTTAGCCGTAATCGCTAAAATGGGCTATGCTGATTATTTTTTGATCGTCTGGGATGTGATCAAGCAAGCACATCAGCGAAAAATTATGACCGGACCGGGGCGGGGTTCTGCTGCCGGTTCTTTAGTCAGTTATGCTCTTGGTATTACACAAATTGATCCTGTGGAATATGATCTGTTATTTGAAAGATTTTTAAATCCGGAACGTGTGGATATGCCGGATATTGATTTAGATATTCCCGATGATCGTCGTGACGAATTGGTCCAGTATATGCAACACAAATATGGTGATAACCATATGGCTCAGATTATTACTTTTGGAACTTTTGCAGCTAAACAAGCAATTCGTGATGTGGGTCGAGTTTTTGGCTTGAGTCAATTGGAATTAAATCGCTGGTCCAAAGCTATTCCCAGTGTTTTAGGAATTGATTTAAAAACGGCCTATCAACAATCACCGGCTTTGCAGAATTTGTATCGCCAGTCTGCTCGTAATCAATTAATTTTTAAAACAGCTCTAAAAATTGAAAATCTGCCGCGGCATTTTTCAACTCATGCTGCCGGCATTGTCCTTAGTGCCAGTGATTTGGAGGAGACTGTTGCTTTGCAAAAAGGCGGCAGTGATGGGGCCTTGTTGACACAGCAAACGAAAGAAAATGTTGAGGCTTTAGGCCTGTTAAAAATTGATTTTCTAGGTTTGCGTAATTTAACTATTCTTAATGCCGCCGTGCAACTAATTCGGCAGTATTTTGATTCCAACTTTGAATTAAAGCATATTTCCTTACAAGATGAAGCTACCCTCCAGCTTTTTCAAAGAGGTGATACAGCCGGAGTTTTTCAATTTGAATCAGCGGGAATTCGTTCAGTACTGCGCCGTCTAAAACCGACTAGTTTTCAAGATATTGTGGCTACCAATGCCCTTTATCGGCCCGGCCCGATGCAAAACATTAATCATTTTATTGCCCGTAAGCATCATCAAGAACCGATCAGCTATCCTGATGACAGCCTAGAGCCAATTTTACGTTCTACTTATGGAGTATTAGTCTATCAAGAGCAGGTAATGCAAGTGGTATCTCAAATGGCAGGCTTTAGTCTGGCAGAAGCTGATTTATTGCGGCGGGCAATTGCCAAAAAAAATGACACTTTACTGGAACAAAAACGTGATGAATTTGTAACTAAGGCAGTAGCGCGCGGACATCAACGGCAAAAAGCGCTGAAAGTATACGATTATATTGAACGTTTTGCTAATTATGGCTTTAATAAGTCGCATGCAGTAGCCTATAGTAAACTGGCTTTTTCTTTGGCTTATATTAAAGTGCATTATCCGCAAGCTTTTTTTGCAGCCCTTTTAAATTCTAATATCAATAACGATACCAAAATTACTAATTATTTACAGGCTTTAAAAGTACGAAAAATCCAGGTTTTACCTCCTAGTGTTAATGAGAGTCAACAATATTTCACCTTGGAAGATCAGCAGCATTTGCGCTTTGGTCTGTTCTTTATCAAAAAAGTGCGTCGGGACTTAGTTAAGGAAATTTTAAATAAACGACAATCGGGAAAATATCACGATATCGTTGACTTTTTACGTCGGTTAGATCCACGTTTTTTAAAAAAGGAAAATATTTTACCCCTGGTTTATAGTGGGGCTTTAGACGTTTTTACCAGCAATCGGCGCCAGTTGGTGCAGAATATAACGGATTTAATTGAAAGCATTAAATTAGCTGCCGGAAGTATTGCCTTGTTTGACGTAGTAAAGCCGAAACAACAGCCAGTAGCTGATTTTTCTCTCAATGAGAAATTAACGAAGGAGAAACAGTATTTAGGCACCTATGTCACAGGCCATCCTGTGGAGCGGTATGAAAAAAAATTAACCGGCTATCATTTGCAAAAATCTGTCGATTTAAAAATCGGGCATACGGCCCAAGTTTTATATTATATTCAAGATATACGTGTGATTCGGACTAAAAAAGGCGAACAGATGGCTTTTTTAAATGGTGGCGATGATCTGGGAGATTATCCGATCACTGTCTTTCCGAGACTTTATCAACGAGTACAGTTAGAAGCTCAGCAAGTTTACCTAATGAAACTTAAAATTACTTCCAGTAGCAAAAATCCGAAAGAATATCTAGCTCAGAAAATAGAATTGGCAGCTGAAGCTGCCCCTAAACCACAGGAGCATCAATTATATGTTCGTTTTCAAACCAAAAATAATCAAAATTTGGAACGCTTATTGAAAATATCACAGAAATTTCCAGGCAAAACGCCGGTAGTAGTCTATTTTGCGGATAGTGATGAAAAATTTTTACTGAAAAAGCAAAATTATATTGCTTATAATCCCAGTTTGCAGGCAGAACTGACGGCCTTAGTGGGCGCAAATAATTTTATTTATCAATGATTACGTTTTTTATGAAAATAAGAATGTAATTTCTTCCAAATAATGTTATATTTTTTAGTGGGACTTTTAAGAAGAAATCAAATTTGTCTGAGGTGTGAAGATGAAGAAAATTGGTATTATGACTAGTGGTGGTGATGCACCAGGCATGAATGCAGCTATTCGTGCTGTAGCACGGCGGGCTATGTCGTATGGTTTTGAGGTTTATGGAATTAAGTATGGCTATGCCGGTTTAGTAGCGGGAGATCTTTTTAAGATGGAACGCTCCAGTGTTGGTGACATTATTACTCGTGGTGGTACTATTCTTTATTCTGCCCGTTATCCGGAATTTGCCAACGAAGAAGGCCAATTAAAGGGCATTGAACAGTTAAAAAAGTTTGGTATTGACGCTTTAGTGGTAATAGGTGGTGATGGTTCATATCACGGAGCGCTGCGTTTGACTGAACATGGCTATAATGCTGTCGGCTTACCAGGCACGATTGATAACGATATACCTTATACTGATTTCACTATTGGTTTTGATACAGCGGTGAATACTGTTGTAGAGTCCATTGATAAAATTCGCGATACAGCAGCCAGCCATGAACGGACTTTTGTTATTGAAGTAATGGGTCGTGGTGCTGGTGATATTGCATTGTGGGCTGGAGTTGCCGGTGGTGCCGATGAAATTATTGTACCTGAGCGGCCCTTTGAAATTAAACGCATTGCTCAAAATATTCAGAGCTTGCGTGCCCGGGGGAAAAAGCATACAATTGTTGTTTTAGCCGAAGGGGTTATGCATGCGCAAGAGTTCATGGATCAGTTGAAACAATACGGTGATTTTGATGCCCGCAGTACAGTTTTAGGACATGTGCAAAGAGGTGGCTCACCCACGGCCCGTGATCGTGTTTTAGCTAGTAAAATGGGCGCTTATGCAGTTGATTTACTCAAAGCAGGTAAAGGTGGTATTGCAATTGGGATGGAAAAAAATCAATTGACCTATCATCAGATGACTGATTTATTTGAAGGTCGGCATCGGCCGGATTTAGATTTGTATGAGATAAACAAAACTTTAGCAAAGTAAATAAATTCTGGTATACTGGCTTTGTGTATAATCATTTTTAAATTTTTAAAAGGAGAGACATTGATGAAAAGAACCAAAATTGTTAGTACTTTAGGACCGGCTAGTAATAGCGTTGATACAATCGTTAAATTAATTGAAGCAGGTGCTAATGTCTTTCGTTTTAACTTTTCTCATGGGGACCATGAAGAGCATCTTGCACGGATGAACATGGTTCATGAAGCAGAAAAAATTACTGGTAAAACCGTAGGTATTATGCTGGATACCAAGGGTGCAGAAATTAGAACTACTGATCAGGAAGGCGGCAAGTTTGAAGCTCAAGAAGGAGCAACCATCCGCGTTTCCATGGATGATCAATTAGTAGGTAATCCTCAAAAAATCGCGGTTACTTATCCCGGTTTATATGATGATACACATGTTGGTGGTCATGTCTTAATTGATGATGGTTTAGTTGATTTAAAAATTACGGACAAAGACGAGGAGCATAAAGAGCTGGTTACTGTCGTTCAAAATGCCGGTACTATCGGTTCTAAAAAAGGTGTTAATGCTCCCGGTGTAGAAATTCGTTTACCAGGTATTACCGAAAAAGATACTGATGATATTAATTTCGGCTTAGATCATAATATTAATTATATTTCCGCTAGTTTTGTGCGCAAGGCCCAAGACGTTTTAGATATTCGGGAATTATTGGAAGCTAAACATATGGAACATGTGCAAATCTTCCCGAAAATCGAATCCCAAGAAGGTATTGATAACATCGATGATATCTTAAAAGCATCTGATGGTTTAATGGTTGCTCGTGGTGATATGGGTGTCGAGATTCCTTTTGAAAATGTTCCTTTTGTTCAAAAATCACTTATTAAAAAATGTAATGCTTTAGGAAAGCCAGTTATTACTGCAACACAAATGTTAGATTCCATGCAGGAAAACCCCCGTCCAACTAGAGCCGAAGTAACTGATGTTGCAAATGCGGTTTTAGATGGTACTGACGCTACGATGCTTTCAGGTGAAAGTGCTAATGGTGACTATCCGGTAGAATCAGTTGCAGCAATGAGTAAAATCAATCTTAAGACTCAAGCTCAATTAGATAATGCTAATACACTGGCTTTACAACGCTTTGAAGAATATAAAGGTGCTAACGCTACTGAATCAATCGGTGAATCAGTTGTCCGTGCTGCCCAAGAATTAGGCATTCATACCATTGTGACAGCTACCAACTCCGGTTATACAGCACGAATGATTTCTAAATATCGTCCGAGTGCTGATATTTTGGCTATTACTTTTGATGAAGAAACTCAACGTGGTTTAACTGTTAATTGGGGTGTAGTGCCAATAGTAGCTCAAAAACCTAACACAACCGATGAAATGTTCGATTTGGCTACCCAAAAAGCACAGGAATTAGGTTTTGCTAAAGAAGGCGATCTAATCTTAATTGTTGCTGGTATTCCAGTAGGTGAGAGTGGAACTACTAATTTAATGAAGATTCAATTGATCGGTTCTAAATTGGTTAAAGGTCAAGGTGTTGGTGATGAAACCGTCGTTGGTAAAGCGGTAATTGCCCACAGTGCTGAAGAAGCTCAAAACAAGATTAAAGATCAAGATATTTTAGTGGTGGAAAACACTGATAAAGATTATCTACCAGCGCTGGAAAAAGCTAGTGCTTTGGTTGTTGAAAACGGCGGCTTAACTTCGCATGCAGCAGTAGTTGGAATTGCAATGGGAATTCCAGTTATTGTAGGTGCTCAGGATGCTACTAAATTAATTAAGGATGAAGAAATTATTACGGTTGATTCTCGTCGGGGAAATGTCTACCGTGGAGCTTCTAATTCCTTGTAAAAGTTTCTTAATTTAAGATATTATTGCTAACCTCCAAGATGGAATTAAAATCCATTTTTGGAGGTTCTCTTTTTATTTATATGATAAGATAGTTACTAGTCATGAGGTGAAAAAATGGAAAGTTGGCTTTTTCTCTTAATTATTTTAGTAATTGCAATTATCGGAAAAAATAAATCTCTTCAAATTGCAGCCGTAATAGTCCTGCTTTGTAAATTGTTCCCTCAGACCAAAAATTTAATGCAGATTGTTCAAACTCGAGGCATTAATTGGGGTGTCACGATAATTTCTATCGCAATTCTGATGCCGATTGCCCTGGGAAAAATTGGTTTTCGGGATCTATTAAATGCTTTTAAAGGCCCGGCCGGTTATGTGGCTGTTTTTTGCGGAATTCTTGTGGCAGTATTATCGGCTAAGGGTGTCCATTTAATGGCTACAAGCCCGGAAATGACAGTGGCGTTGGTTTTTGGAACAATTTTAGGAGTGGTTTTATTTAAAGGAATTGCTGCGGGGCCAGTCATTGCTTCTGGTATGACCTATTGTATCGTTACTTTACTGGCTAATATGGGGATTAAGTAGATTATGAGGTGTAGTTTTGGAATTACAAGAATTATTAGGAACCGTGCAAACGGGCACAATTAATGATCAAAATGAGCAGTATTTTTTTGTTGGTGTTGCCGGTTTTACTTTTAGATTAAATAAACAGGAGCTGGCTTCTAGCAGTTCACCGATACGCGGGTTTTTATATGAAAATCAAAATCATCAATTGGTCATGACTACTAAAATCCCCGTCATTGGATGTCATCGTTACGGTTTTGGACAAGTAGTAGACGTGCGGACTGATTTAGGGGTTTTTGTCGATATCGGCTTACAGGACAAAGATATTGTAGTATCCTTGGATGATTTACCTAATTTAAAGTCCTTATGGCCGAAAAAAGGCGATCGCTTATTAATCGCTTTAAAAGTAGATAAAAAAAATCGGATGTGGGGGCAATTGGCTGATGGCAGCATTTATCAACAAATTAGTCGTCCTTTTCCCGCTAATTGGAAAAATAAAAATGTGACCGCTACAGTTTATCGTCTCAAATTAAGCGGTTCTTTTGTCTTAACTTCAGATTATTATCTGGGCTTTATTCATGCCAGTGAGCGGCAGAGAGAACCGCGCTTGGGTGAAGTAGTGCATGGGCGGGTTATCGGTAAAAGCTATGACCATTTGAATATTTCTTTAAAGCCGCGGGCCTATGAAGAAATTAATGATGATGCGGCAATGATTTTAGCAGTTTTACAACACCAGCCGACTAAAACTTTAAATTTTAATGATAAAAGTTCCCCTGCAGCCATTAAACAATATTTTGGTATCAGTAAAGGCAACTTTAAACGCGCTATCGGTCATTTGTTAAAACAAAAAATGATTACTCAAGATGAGCAGGGGATTAGTTTAGTTAATAAAGATCAGTAATTTCAGTAATTGGCTTTCAATTTTAATAAATAAATTGTATTTTTTCAGAAATCAGAGAATTTTCGCTGGACAAGAGAGATTGCCAACAGCGGAGGAGTAGAAAAATGTTAATTAAATATAGTCCTGACTATCAAAAAATCGCCATGGGATTTATGTCTTATATTCCAGAACTAAAAGACCTAGACCATTTACGGATGGAATTGAAGTTATATACTACAGATTCGCGACATCAGCTGTTATTATATAAAAATAATGGTGGTAATTTTGCGGGGGTGATTGCTGTCGAAATCCAAAACCAACAAAATCAAATCGTGATGGTGCGTTACCTTTCTTTAAGTCCGGCTGAGCGTTCAACTAATAACATTTATCAGGTTCTGGATGAAATCCAAGCCTACTATCCGCAAGCTAAAATCATGGGTTCTATTGCCGTAACCCCTTTGATTTTGGCCTGGCAACAGCGCCAGCCTTGAGGAAAAATAAAGTGGAAAAATTACAATTAGTTTTATCAGATTTTCAAGGCCCATTGGATTTATTATTGCATCTGATTCGTCAATCCAAAATTGATATTTATCATATTCCAATTGCCGAAATTACTGAACAATATATGGAATATTTACACAAAATGAACGTTCTGCAATTAGATATTGCAGGCGATTATTTAGTAATGGCGGCTACTTTAATGCGCATTAAAAGTCAGTTATTGTTACCCCAAGCGCCCATTGAACAGCACACTACCGCTTCTGACAATCCCGTGGATCCTCGCAGCGACTTGGTGGCACAATTACTGACTTATCAAGCTTTTAAGAGTGTGGCGCAGACATTAAAACAACAAGAAAAAAAGCGCCAGCAATTGCATGCTAAACCCCTATCAGCTTTGGCGGCGGCCAAGGGTCAGGGAATCAGATTAAAACCGGGAGTTAAAGTGGCTGCCGATTTAGCCCGAGCTGTGGCCGACTTATTGCAAAAGCAGGATTTAACAAAGCAAGCGCCGCAAATTAAAGCAGAGAAGATTACTTTGAAGCAGGCTCAAACAGCAATTATGGAACAACTGCAATTACAGCCGCAGACTACCTTTGGTAATTTGTTACGCCAACAAGCGAGCATTGAAGAAGTAGTAACCAAATTTATGGCTTTATTAGAGTTAATAAAAAAGCAAGTGATTGTAGTACAACAAACTGATTATCAGGCAGATATTTTAGTACAATTAAGGTCGAAGTTATTATGCAATTAAAACAAGCGCTGCTGGCTATTTTGTATACAGCGGGAGAACAAGGAGTAACAATAGCGACATTGGCAGAAGTTTTACAAACTGATCAAGCCGCTTTGCGCCAACAGTTAACACAATTACAGCAGCAATTGAATGTAGATGACGCTAAGACTTTAATGATTGAACAATATGGGAAAAAATACCGGCTTTTAACTAAGCCTGCCTACCAAGGAATAATTGATAAGTATCTATGTAATGAGCAGGCCAGTAATTTAAGTCAAGCCGCTGTAGAAATTTTGGCAATTATTGCCTATAAGCAGCCTATCACCCGCGTTGAAATTGATTCTTTACGAGGAGTAAAAAATAGCAGTAGTACGCTGCAATCTTTGCAAAATCGGCGCTTAATAACTACTAAAGGCCGAAAAGAAGTTGTGGGCCGACCCATCATGTATATTACTACTGATGAATTTTTAAATTATTTTGGCCTCCATTCTTTAGCAGATTTACCGGATCTGGCCAATTTTCAAAATGAAAGTAAGCAGCAGGCACTGAATATAGATTTATTTTCAGAAAAATAAAGGGAGCATTTATGGAGAATAAACAAAGATTACAAAAATTGATTGCTAATGCCGGAGTGACTTCACGACGTAAGGCTGAAAAATTAATTGTAAATGGTCAGGTCCGGGTCAACGGAGAGATTGTTAAAGAATTGGGATCGAAATTTACAGTTCATGACCGAATTGAAGTTAATGGAGTCCCCTTAGAAAGGGATCCTAAAATTTATATTTTGTTTTATAAACCGCGCGGAGTTATTAGTTCAGTTCACGATGAAAAAAATCGAAAAGTAGTGACCGATTATTTTACCGATATTATTGAAGCCCGTATTTATCCCGTGGGGCGTTTAGATTATGATACTTCGGGATTATTATTGTTAACTAATGATGGAGATTTAACGAATCATTTACTGCATCCGCGCAATCAAATTAACAAGGTGTATGTTGCCAAAGTTAATGGAGTGATTCAATCAGCTGCTTTAGAGCAATTACGGCATGGAGTAAAAGTTAATGGCAAAAAAACTGCGGCTGCAAAAGCCGAACTGATTTCAGTTGATCAGAAGAAAAAAACCTCTATTGTCAAATTGACTATTCATGAAGGCATGAATCATCAGGTAAAACAAATGTTTCAGCAAGTTGGAGCTCAGGTCATAAAATTAAAGCGGGAACAGATTGGATTTTTGACTTTAAAAGGACTAACTTCTGGAGACTGGCGGTTTTTAAAGCGGGAGGAAATTAAGGCTCTCAAGAAATTGTAATTAATGATATTAAATTATCCAATGGGTGAACTAAATTATGATATTCTAACTAATATTCAAGAATTTTTTCAAAAAAACTGGTAAACTAGAATTAAACATAGAGGTGAGTGATATGAGCGATAAGGATCCAAAATTGTGGGAATCAACTTTTGGCGATGATTCCGATTCTGATGAACCTGAACAACTCTCTCGTGTTCGGCAAAAGAAGAATCGTCATGGCAATAAATTATTAGTCTGGAGTCTTTTCATTATTTTACTAATAGTAATGTTTTTGCCGATTATCGGTCAGAAATTGACTTCTAACCATAATAAATCTGCTATTGACAGTGTTAATCAAGAAACGGTCAGCACTAAGCCTAAAAAGACGGTTACAAAACATAAGACTAAAAGTAAAAAGAAGCAAAAAGCCAAAAAAGTAGTTTCCAAAATGGATCAATCACAAAAAACTGAGCAAGCTGCTTCGCAACCGGCTGATCAAGAAAACAATAATGATTCAACGGCTGCCAATCAACCCCAAGCTAACTCTAACGCAGAGGCGGCTCAGCCAAGTCAACCAGCAGCTAATAATAATGAAGCTAATAATGCTGCTCAGAATGCGGCAGCAGCCAGCAGCCAATATTATACAGTGCAACCTCATGATAATGCTTATCGAATTGCATTAAATCATGGATTGACGACAGCTCAGTTATATCAATTAAACGGACTGTCTGCCGGAACAGTATTACGGCCAGGAATGCAGTTGCGGGTAAAATAATAAAAAAAAACAGGGATAACCTGTTTTTTGTTTAGGAGTGAATTGAATGCAGATCGCTATTGATGGGCCTGCTTCTGCTGGCAAGAGTACGATCGCCAAAATAATTGCCAAAAAATTAGATTATATTTATACCGATACCGGAGCGATGTATCGAGCTGCTACTTGGTTGGCGCAAAAAGAGCAGGTTGATTATAATGCGGGTGCGACAATTGTCCAGCTATTACAAAAGAATCCCATATCTTTTCAAATACATTCAGACCAACAATATATTTATGTTGGTGATCGTGATATTAGTACGGAAATTAGAATGCCGCAAATCAGCAATAATGTTTCACAAGTGGCAGCTTTGCCTGAAGTAAGAGAGTTCTTGGTAAGCCAGCAACAACAAATTGCCGCTGATAATAACGTAGTTATGGATGGACGTGACATTGGGACGACGGTTTTACCAGCAGCTGATGTCAAAATTTTTCTGGTTGCCAGTGTCCAAGAGCGGGCCCATCGCCGGTACTTGGAGAATTTGACCCGGAACATTCAAACACCGTTAGCAGTGTTGGAAAAAGAAATATCTCTGCGTGATTATAAAGACTCTCATCGCTCAATTTCGCCTTTAAAAAAGGCCGTAGATGCGATCGAAGTCGATACTACCAGCTTAAGTATCGATCAGGTGGTACAAAAAATATTAAAAATTATTAACAATAAAATAAATAAATGACGATTACCACTGGTAATTGTGGCGTTTTTCAATTAAGATAGATTTCGAATGATGTCGAGGAGGATGTAAAAATGGCTGAAGATAATAACAGCGCAAATCCGATGGAGCAGGCTTTGAATGATTTTAACCAAGTACAAATTGGAGATATTGTGAATGCCGAGGTATTATCAGTTGATGATAATCAGTTAATTGTAGGTATTGACAATTCAGGAGTTGAAGGCGTAGTTCCTTTAAAAGAATTAACCTCTGACCGTAAAGCTGATATTCACGACTTGGCGAAAGTGGGCGACCAATTAGAATTATTAGTGGTTCGGCCTTCAGCAAGTGATAAAGAAGATGGCAGCTTTGTTTTATCGAAACGGCGTATAGAAAATAAAAAGGCCTATGATAAGATGAATGCAATTAAAGATGCTGATGAAACTGTTACTGGTAAAGTGACCGGTACTGTTAAAAGTGGTTTATTAGTTGATGTGGATGGACTACGGGGCTTTATTCCGGCTTCTATGATTTCAGATCATTATGTACGTGATTTAACACCTTTTGTAGGTCAGGAACTGACCTTAAAGGTTATTGAAGTTAATCGATCCAAGAATCGTTTAGTTTTGTCTCATAAAGAAATTGCAATTGCAGAAAAAGCTGCCAAACAAGCAGAAGTGTTTGCTAAAATTTTACCCGGTGATGTAATTGAAGCTAAAGTATCACGTTTAACTAATTTTGGAGCTTTTATTGACTTAGGCGGTGTTGATGGTTTAGTCCACATTTCTCAAATTTCTTATCAGCATATTGATAAGCCTTCAGATGTTTTACAACCCGGTCAAGACGTGAAAGTAAAAGTTTTGGATGTTGATAAAGAACGCGGGCGAATTTCTCTTTCTATCAAAGCTACTCAACCAGGCCCTTGGGAGAGTGTAGCTGAAAAAATCAGTGTTGGTGATGAAATTAAGGGTACTATTCGCCGCTTGACTGATTTTGGCGCTTTCGTGGAAGTTTTACCGGGAGTGGAAGGTTTAATTCATGTTTCCCAGATTTCTTGGGATCGGGTTAATAAACCGAGTGATGTTTTAAAAGTAGGACAAGAAGTGCAAGTAAAAGTTTTAAATGTTGATCCTGAGAAACATCGTCTGGGTTTATCGATTAAAGCCTTAATTGATAATCCACATGCCAGCAAAAAACAAAAAAATGAACAAACTGCAGAGCCGACGGATTACAGCTTACCTGATGAAGAACGCGGCTTTTCAGTAGGTGATATGATAGATGCTGACAAATTAAAGAAGTAGTTGTTTCATAAAAATTGATGTCAGTGAGTTATTGTTCTAGAATGATAAAAGACAATATTGCGCGTTACCAGGATCATGTTTTTTCGTAGTATTCGAATAATAAATTCAGGGATTGTGAAATTATTGGTCACGGTCCTTTTTTATGCTTAAATCTTAAATAAAGAAGGTGAAAATATGACCCTACCAGTTGTGGCCCTAGTAGGCCGCCCTAATGTGGGCAAATCAACCATTTTTAATCGGATTATTAGCCAACGGCTTTCAATTGTCGAAGATACTCCAGGGGTAACTAGAGATCGAATTTATGCCCATGGAGAGTGGTTAGGAAAAGAGTTTAGTTTAATTGATACTGGTGGTATTACTTTAAATGATCAAAACCTTAATCAAGAAATCACGAGTCAAGCTGAAATTGCCATTGATGAAGCGGATGTAGTCGTAATGGTGACTGATGCGCGCGTAGGGGTTACTAATGAAGATGAAGTAGTAGCTAAGATTTTATTTAGGTCACATAAACCGGTGATTTTGGCGGTTAATAAGGCTGATAATTTGCAGCAGCGTCAAGATATTTATGATTTTTATGCTTTAGGATTAGGAGAACCCTATGCAGTTTCTGGTGTTCACGGAACAGGAATGGGAGACTTATTAGATGCGCTGATAAACCAATTGCCGCTTGCAGGTAATGAACCAGCTGATGACACTATTAAATTTAGTTTTATCGGACGGCCTAACGTGGGCAAGTCCTCTTTAGTTAATGCCATTTTAGGTGAAAAAAGAGTCATAGTTTCGGCAGCGGAAGGTACCACGCGCGATGCAATTGATACGAAGTTTATTAATCGGGCTGACCAAACCGCTTATACGATGATTGATACTGCCGGTATCAGAAAACGGGGTAAAGTTTATGAAAATACTGAAAAATATTCCGTTATGCGGGCCATGCGTTCCATTGATCGTAGTGATGTAGTCGTGATGGTTTTAGACGGCGCCCAAGGAATTCGGGAGCAGGACAAACGGGTCGCCGGTTTGGCTCATGAAGCGGGGCGCGGAGTCATTATTGCCGTTAATAAGTGGGATGCCGTAGCTCATAAAAATCAAAAAACTATGCAGGAATTTCGTGATTATATTCGCGATGAATTTCGGTATTTAAATTATGCTCCGATAGTCTTTGTCTCAGCGCTTCACCATCAGCGTCTAGATCAAATTATGGAATTAGTTCAGCAAGTAACTGTTAATCAAAACCGCCGTATTCAGTCTTCATTGTTAAATGAGCTGTTGCTCAAGGCGACGGCAGTGGCTCCTGCACCTATCGTGAAGAATAAACGTTTGCGTTTATATTATTTAACTCAAGTAGCGACAGCACCACCAACTTTTGTCGCTTTCGTAAATGATCCGGATTTGTTTCATTTTTCCTATGAACGCTTTCTTATTAACCAATTGCGTACTACCTTTGAATTCACCGGCACTCCTATTAAAATTATCGCTCGAAAACGTAAATAAGGATTTTCTTAAGATTTAGCAAAATGACTCAAAAAAAAGTGATAATCCTTGCTCCAGAGCGCGGGTTATGATAGTTTGTAAAAGGATGATGGTTTGGTAGTCGTCATTAGTAATTTATTAGTAGTAAATTAATTTGGATTTGTTACTTTCCGGAGGTGAAATTATTGGCAAATAAAGCAGAATTAATTCAAAGCGTTGCAGAAAAAACTGGTTTGACCAAAAAAGATTCTACAGCAGCTGTTGATGCAGTATTTAATACCATCCAAGAAGATTTAGTCAAGGGTGAAAAGGTACAATTAATTGGTTTTGGTAACTTTGAAGTACGTCATCGTGCTGCCCGTAAGGGACGTAACCCCCAAACTAATGCAGAGATTACTATTCCTGCAAGCAAAGTACCTGCCTTCAAACCCGGTAAGACATTAAAAGACGCAGTTAAATAATTTTTTTAAAAGATTTATTTATCTGAATAGAAACAACGCTTGCGTTGTTTCTATTTTTTTAATTACACTATAATTAACTCTTTTTCTAAAAAGCGCAAAGACTATTTGGCTAGTCTTAAGAAATTGTGTTATGGTGAATCTAAAGCATCAAAGGAGAGTAGTTATGTCCTTTTCTGAAAAAGCACTAGCAGCCTACCAAAACGGTGATCTCACTCAAGCTAAAAAATTGGTGCAGCAAGCTCTGCAGCAAGATAGCGACGATGAATTATTCGATTTGGCGGAAAGTTTAACTGCTGCGGGTATTACTACTGAATCTCAGAAAATATATCAATCTTTATTGAAAAAATATCCCCAAGAAGATATTTTAAAAGTTAATTTGGCAGAAATTTTAATTTCTGATGATCAAATTGATCGTGCAACTGACCTCTTAAATCAGGTACAGCCCACTTCCAGTGCTTATTTATCAGCACTGCTGGTAAGCGCCGATTTATACCAAACACTGGGTTTATATGAAGTCAGTGAACAAAAATTATTGACAGCTTTAAGATTGGCCCCTGATGAAGAGGTTATTCAATTTGCGTTGGCCGAGCTGTATTTTGTTGAAAAGAAGTATTCGCAGGCGGCCACTTTTTATGAAAAATTAATCAAGCAAGGCTATCAGGAATTTTCCGGCTGCTCTTTAACTCAGCGCTTAGCCGCCGTTTATGCCGGTGCTGGTCAATATGAACAGGCAAAAACTATGTATCAGCAAATGTCCTTAGCTAGTTTGAATGCTGAAAGTCTGGCCAATTACGCAACCGTAGAAGTCGAATTAAAAAACTATCCGGCTGCTCAAAAAATTATTACGGAATTGTTGGCTTCTAATCCGGATTATTCCCCGGGTTATGTTTTAGCTGTGCAAATTGCGGAACATCAAAAAGATTATCAGTCAGCTTTAAAGCAGGCCCAGCTGGGAATAGGCTATGATCCGTTTAATAGCCGTTTATATCAATTGGCAGCCCAGGCAGCAGTGAAATTAAATGATGTACCACAAGCTGTGAGTCTGTTACAAAAAGGGATTGAGCGTGTAGAGGAAAACACTGATTTGATCTTAGATTGTAGTAATTTACTGTTGCAAGACCAGCAGTACCAAGATAATCGGGATTTATTAACTGAACATAAAGAACAATTGAATGATGAACCTTTGTATCATTGGAATTTGGCGCGTTCTTTAGAGGAATTAGACCAAATTCCTCAAGCTTTGCAGGAAATGTTAAGCGTTTATCAGCATTATCAAAATAATGCCGCTTATTTAAAAGATTTAATTCAAATTTTGCGGCAGGGTTCCCAAAAGCAATTATTACTAACTGCTGTCAAGCGTTATTTGCAACTAGTGCCTGATGACCAAGATATAATTGAACTTGAGCAAGAATTAGGTGATTGGAATGAGAATTGAGCACTGGCCTCAACAACTGCAAGCTGCAGTGCCCGTTTTAGAACGGATTAATCAAGCCGGTTTTGAAGTTTATTTTGTAGGTGGCTGTGTCCGTGATACGTTATTACAACGGCCCTTACATGATGTGGATCTAGCAACTAGTGCTTACCCGCAGGAAATTAAACAAATTTTTCCCCAGACGATTGACACAGGTATTGAGCACGGCACAGTAACAGTAATTTATCAAAAAAAAGCTTATGAAATTACGACCTTTCGTACTGAATCCGGCTACCAGGATTATCGCCGTCCGGATAAGGTGGAGTTTGTTCGTTCCTTAAAAGAAGACTTAAAACGCCGTGATTTTACTATCAATGCTTTAGCGATGAACGCCCAGGGAGAAATTATTGATCTATTTGCCGGAATGGCTGATTTACAGCAGCGGCAAATTAGAGCTGTCGGTGTAGCTGCAGATCGTTTTCATGAAGATGCTTTAAGAATGTTGCGGGCTGTGCGCTTTCAAGCCCAGCTGAACTTTACCATTGAAAAGCAGACTTTAGCTGGGATTAAAACCAATGCAGCTTTATTGTCCCATATTGCAACTGAGCGTATTCGCGAAGAATTTATTAAATTAATGGAGGGTTGTAATCGTCAAGCCGGCCTGATTTCTTTATATCAAACCCAGTTATATCGTTTTTGTCCCGGTTTGGCGACTTATGATTTTCCAAAAATTTTACAGTTTGCCGCCGGCCAAATCACAGATGAGGCTACTGTTTGGAGTTTTTTAACCTACTTAGGTAAGCTGAAGCGTGCTCAAGTGCGGCCATTTTTACGGCAGTGGAAAGTTGCCAATAATAATATTAAATTGGCCCAGGCGGCAATTGAGCTCTTAAATAATTATCAAGAATCCAACTGGCAATTATATATTGCCGGTCAAGCAGCAACTGCAATCGCGGCTCAAGTTTTACGCTTAACTTGCCAACAGGAGTTGGCTGAGCAACTGATCGAACAATATCAAGACTTACCATTAAAGTCGCCTCAACAATTAGCAATTAATGGACAACAGATTATGCAAGTATTAAATTTATCTCCAGGACCACAAATTGGTCAATATTTAAAACAGATCCAGCAGGCAATTGTTGCCGGTCAGTTAGTTAACGACTATCAAACCATTGTCAACTATTTAAAAAATAATAATTTGAGTGATAGATAATATGAAAACTTTAAGTGTCAATAAGCTTCAACAAAGTGTCGGAGCACGGACTTTGTATCAGGATGTTTCTTTTAAAATTAATACGGCTGATCGGATTGGTTTAATTGGTTTAAATGGTGTGGGCAAGACCACTCTGTTAAATTCGTTAATTGATCAGCAGTTATTGCGGCAAAAAGTGATTGAACATCCTCATGATTATCAAATTAGCTACTTACGGCAAACACCGCAATTTGATAAGTCATTGACTGTTATTGAAGCTATTTTACAAGGGGAAGAACCCTTATATGTAACAGTGCGCCGCTATGAACAAGTTTTAAACCAGTATTCGCGCCAGCCGGAAGATACGCAGGTAGCAAAAAGGTTCTTTCAAGCTCAAGAAGATATGGATCGTATTGACGGCTGGGAATTTCAGGCTAGTGTGGAAACTATTTTGACCAAATTAGGAATTAAGGATTTTAATCAGACTATTGGCCAGTTATCCGGCGGCCAACAGCGGCGGGTGGCCTTGGCACAAGTACTAGTTTCAACCGCTGATTTATTAATTTTGGATGAACCAACTAATCATTTAGATGAAGATGCTATCAGTTGGTTGGAAACTTTTCTGAAGAATTATCGCGGTGCTGTAATTTTTGTAACTCACGATCGTTATTTTCTAAACACAGTAGCTAATCGTATTTTAGAAATCAATCGCCAGCAAGTCACCGAATATTCCGGAAACTATGAGGCCTATGTGGCTCAAAAAGCTAAAAATGAAGCCGCTTGGGAGGCAACTCGTCAACATCAAAGAAATCTTTATCGTCATGAATTGAAATGGATGCGCGCTGGTGTCCAAGCTCGGGGAACGAAGCAAAATGCCCGCGTTGCCCGTTTTCAAAAACTCAGTCAACAAATACGGACTTCAAACTTAGATTCTAATCAAAAATTAACCATCGATCTCAAACAGCAGCGTCTGGGTAAAGATGTTTTTGAACTACAGGATGCCGCTCTCAGTTTTGGACAACAAATTTTACTGCAAAAATTAAATTTGCGGATTAATTCTGGAGAACATTTAGGAATAATCGGTGCTAATGGGGCCGGAAAAACAACTTTTTTGAATATTTTAGCGCAAAAACAACAACTAAGCAGCGGTAAACTAGCGGTCGGACAAACCGTGCGCTTAGGGTATTATACGCAACATGTTGAAAATATGGCGGCCGATAAACGAGTTATTTCTTATCTGGAAGCTATTGGTCAAAATGTAGAAAATGCTGAAGGCGAAAGCCTGTCGGCTTCGCAATTATTGGAAAGATTTCTCTTTACTCCCCAACAGCAAGGAGCCTTTATTCGGGATCTTTCCGGAGGAGAAAAAAGGCGCTTATATTTACTGGCGATATTGATCCAGCGCCCCAATGTGCTCTTGTTAGATGAGCCCACTAATAATCTTGATATTGAAACCATGACAATCTTGGAAGATTATTTATTAGATTTTGCAGGCACGGTTGTAGCCGTTTCCCATGACCGTTACTTTTTAGATAAAATTACAGATGATCTGCTGGTGTTTGAAGGCCAAGGTCAAGTGGAGCGTTATTGGGGGACTTATTCAGAATTTTTACAACAAAAATCCCGCTCACAGAAAGCTACCGAGAAAACTACGCGTCCGAAAAATTCTGTTAAACAACAGCATCATTCTACTCCCAGCTCTAAATTAACCTATACAGAAAAATTAGAATTAACAAAATTAGAACCGCAAATAGATGCTTTAGAACAGCAGAAAAAGGCTCTGGAACAAACAATGAGTCAAACCAATAATAACTATGAGCAGCTTTTGCAGCAACAGCAGGAATTGGATCAATTAAAAAAGCAAATTGATCAAAAAGTTGAACGCTGGACGCAATTAGCTGAAAAAGAAGAGTAGGAGAAAAGATGTTAGCATTTTTATGGGCCGAAGATCAACGGCATTTAATTGGCAATCAAGGCCATTTGCCTTGGCACTTGCCTAATGATTTACATTATTTTAAAAGCGTAACTTGGCAGCAGACCATTGTCATGGGCCATCGAACTTTTACCAGTTTACCGCACGGAGCTCTACCGCAGCGGCAAAATATTGTATTAAGTCATGACCATAATTTACACTTACCACACGTGCAAATGATTTATAGTAAAGCGGAACTTTTACAATTAGCTGCCACTTCAAAAAAAATTTTTGTTATTGGCGGCAGTAACGTGTTTGCTCAATTACGAGCAGAAGTTGATTATCTGTATGTTACTAAAATTGCGCATCAATTTGTCGGCGATGTCTACATGCCGCCACTTGACTATCAGGACTTTCAGCTGATTTCTCGGCGTCAAGGAGAGGTCAATTCCCAAAATCCGTGGCCGCATGAGTTTTTAGTTTATCAACGTTATAAATAAAAATAGGCTGCTAAAAACATCAAAATCGTCCCAATCATAACAAAAATATGCCAAATTACATGAATATATTTAATGCCTTGCATTGTATAAATTAAAGCACCCACGGTAAAAGCGATTCCGCCTGCTAAAAGTAAGAGAATACCCTTTTCGCCAATTTTAAGTTGCAGCGGCTTCATAATGAGCACAACCATCCACCCCATGAAAACATATAAAAAAGTATCGATAAAAGGATGATGGCCAATATTAAAAATTTTGTAAACAATACCAGCAATAGTAATCAACCAGATAACACTCAATAAAATCCAACCTTGTTTTCCGGCAACGCCGAGTAGACAAAAAGGAGTATAAGTGCCGGCAATCAGGAGAAAAATTGAGCTATGGTCCAAAATTTGGAAAACGTGTCGGGCTTTAGTAAAATAAAGACTATGAAATAAGGTAGAACAAAGATATAAGAAAATTAAAGTGCTACCATAAATCGTATAGGCTATTAAATTAGTTTTGGTGGGAGAAGTTTGGCGAATAGCCTTGACTAAGATCAAAATAGTGCCGATGATTGCTAGAATAAGGCCAATACCATGGGTAACTGCACTAAAAATTTCATTGGTAATATAATAAACATGACTACGGGTTGAGCGCTTATGGAATAAATTTGACACATTATTTCTCCTTAGTTATTATGATAAAATTATAGTCACTAGTTAGAATTTATAACTATCATAGATTATAATGCATTTTAGATTAAATATCCGAAAGATTAAAGGCGGGATTTTGATGAGTAAAGTTAAAGTAGTTACTGATTCATCTGTGCAGATTACTGATGAAGAAATTAAAAAATATGAGATTACCGTAGTACCTTTATCGATTGATATTGATGGTGAACAATTTATTGATGGAGTGACCATTAATCGTGAAGAATTCGTCCAAAAAATGCTGGCAGCGCAAAATGTTCCCAAAACTAGCCAGCCGCCTTTGGGACGGTTTATAGATAAATTTCAGGAATTGAGTGCTGATGGCAGTAAAATTTTAGTAATTGCGATGACTAAAAGTCTTAGTGGAACTATTGATGCTGCTCGGCAGGCGGGAGAGATGGTCGATGCTGATGTGACTGTAGTTGACAGTGAATATACTGATCGGGCTCTGGCTTTTCAGGTAATTAATGCTGCCAAAATGGCGCAAGAAGGTGCCGACCTGGAGGAAATTTTGCCGGCAGTTGAAAAAATCAAACAGCAAACTCATTTATACATGGGAATCCCGAACTTAGAGAACATTTTAAAAGGTGGTCGCTTAGGGAAATTAGCCGCCAGCTTGTCTACTTTTCTCAAAATTAATATCGTTATTCAGTTAAAAGATGCCAAAATTAATATTCTGAAAAAAGGTCGCGGTATAAAAACCATTGAAAACTATATGGAATCGGTAGTCCAAAAGATTGAAGAAAATGGTTCTAAAATTGCTGAAATTGGCATATCGTATGTGGATGACATCACCTTATCGCGTAAATTAGAACAACAAATTCATGAAAAATTACCGGAAATTCCGATCTTAACCCAAATTACCAGTCCTACCATTGCTACTCATGCCGGTAAAGGGGCCTTGGCAGTGATATATTATTACCGTTAATAAGATTTAAAGGAAGCATTTAAGTTATGATAAACAAGATGCGGCCGCTTCGTCGGTGGTTGACTTGCCTGCTAGTATTAACACTAATTATAAGCTGGGCTCTGCCCCAGAGTGTTCAAGCAAAAAGTAAAACTTTTTCAGTAGTGGCCGTTGGGGATTCCTTAACCTATGGGGTTGGTGATCCCAATCATCGTGGCGGTTACTGTTATTTGATTAAAAAGCCCTTGCAAAAAGCTACTAAGCAAAAAGTACGGGTGGCTAATTTTGGTATTAGTGGAGAAACCAGTGCACAGATTTTAAAGCGGGTAAAAACTAAAAGCTCATTACGTCAAGACTTAAAGCAGGGGCAACTGATTGTGATAACGGCTGGCGGCAATGATGTCATGCATGCCTTACGTGCGCGGGGATTAAAACTTTCTGAAAAACAGTTATTAACTTATCAAAAGCAATATACCAATAATATGGAGCAAATGGTTCATGAAATTAGAACCCTAAACAAAAAAGCCCCGATTTATATTTACGGTATCTATAATCCTTATGCAATTTATTTCAAAAAAATCCCCGGAATGAAACGGGCAATCAATAACTGGAATAAAAATACGCAACAGTTGACTCAGGAACATTGGCGGGTTCATTTTGTTGATATTAGCGCTCTAGCCCGCCCTAAGAAATTACAATATTCCAAGAAAACTCAGGAAACCACTAATCCGCTCTTATACACCAAGGATTATTTTCATCCTAATCGTCAAGGTTATCAGCTGATGACTAATAAACTCTGGCAAAAATTACAAAAAACAAAATCAGAATGGAGGCCTTGAATATGTCCCGCTCGCAAAAAAAGTCATTTAATCCTTGGAAATATGCCTTTCTTATTGTAATGGCCTTGTTGGTTTTAGGATTAGCTTTTTTGGCTTTTCAGATTTTTCATAGCGATATGAAAACTAATTGGAATGAAAGTCAGCCCACAACCAGAGTAGAGCAACAGCAAGCAATTTTTCAGGTTCACCTAACTAAAAAACAAACACAGCGTTTGGCTAATCATTATATTAAGGAATTTCTGAATAATGATGATATTAAATATCATTTGACAGTAGAAAAAAATCAGGTTAATTTGTTGGGAAGTGCGATCTTTTTAGGATCTCATATTAACTTTACCCTGCAAACCAAGCCCTACGCCACTGCTAATGGGGGGATTCAGTTAAAAGCCCAGCGTTTAAAAGTGGGTAAATTGGGGATTCCCCTAGAATTTGTTTTGTTTTATATTCAACATAACTATCATTTTCCCAAGTGGGTACAAATCAACAGCAAACAACGTTTGATCAATATCAATTTACCAGCACATCATAGTAAACAAGGATATTACTTTAAAGTTGATCAATTAAATTTGTCGCAGGACCGGATAATAATTAAAGTATTTTCTACTGCAATGTAAAGGAAACGAGAATAATGGGAAAGACTTTTTATGAATATTTGATGACGCAAAGAGATCCTAATAGTTCGGAACCCATCGCTAATTTTGCTCAGGCAGCATTTTTTGATTCAACTTTTCCTAAGCAATCGCATGATTATGCGGAATTATCCAACTATTTAGAATTAAATGGTTCTTATTTGCCGTCAATGGATATTTTTGATGCTGCTTTTCGTAATTATCAAGAAACTCAGGGCTCAATTATGAAATAAGAGCGTTGGAATATCGGACTTATTTTCTGAAAATAGGTTAAAAATCTGCAAATATGAAGGAGCAGAATTTATGGCAACTATTCAATGGTATCCAGGGCATATGAATAAAGCCAAAAATCAAATTCAAGAGCGTTTGAGTTTGGTTGATGTCGTTTTAGAAATTCGCGACGCCCGTTTACCGCAATCGTCAGCCAATCCGCTGCTAGAACAAATAATTCAATCGAAAAAACGGCTCATTATTTTAAATAAAAAAGATTTAGCCGATCCACAGCAAACCAGCCGCTGGCAGGATTATTTAAAGCAGCATGATTGTTCAAGTATAGCAATTGATGCCCAGCATAATGGTCATTTGCCAATAATTATTGCCGCTATCGAAAAATTAATGGCAGCTAAACTGGAAAAATACCGGAAAAGTGGGGTTAAAAACTATACTATTCGCGTCATGTGTCTGGGAATTCCTAATGTGGGAAAGTCCACGATTTTAAATAAATTAGTGGGAAAAAAAATTGCCGTGACTGGGAATCGACCGGGAGTTACTAAAAACCAAAATTGGTTAAAAGCTCCCCAGCAAATTGAATTGTTGGATACTCCCGGAGTTCTGTGGCCTAAAATTGAAGATCAGCAGGTGGGATTGAAATTGGCTTTAAGCGGAGCTTTAAAAGCTGATTTAGTAGCTAATGAAGATCTGGCACTTTTTGCTTTAGAATATTGGCAAAAATATTATCCGCAGCAATTACAACAAACTTATCATTTCTCTGATCAAGACTTAGCTGATAACAGTACAGAGCTGTTTAAATTATTAGCACAACAGTCTAATTGGGATCACGCTGCCCAAAAAGTTATTCAGGATGTGCAAAAAGGCACCTTGGGACGTTATACTTTGGATCAGGTGCCGTTAAATGACTGAAAATCTGTCCCAGCTCACAATTCAACAAATAAAAGATTTACTGAAAACTTCGTCTGCTCAGCCGGACCTCTGGTCCAAATTAGCTCAGGATCCGCGCCAAGGAGTGCAAAAATTAGTCCGAAAACATCAGCAACAGCAACAACGGCAACGAGAACTGCAAATAGATTTCGAACGCCGGTTAACTTTTGAGCGGCCGTTTTGGCAGAAGCAGCAACTGGTTGCCGGTATTGACGAAGTTGGACGGGGTCCTTTGGCTGGTCCGGTAGTTGCTGCCGCTGTAGTTTTGCCTGCGGATGTACAAATTTGGGAAATTAATGATTCCAAAAAATTAAGTGCGCATAAGCGGCGGCAATTATACGAACAAATTCTGGCTGTAGCGATAGATGTCAGTGTTGGTGTGGGTAGTCGCGCTTTGATAGATGAGTTGGATATTTATCATGCGACCGAAGTTACTATGGCTCAAGCCGTGCAGCAATTAAATGTCCCCGTTAAGCATTTATTAGTTGATGCCATGCAGGTTCCGGTAGCGATACCCCAAACAAAAATTATTAAAGGCGACGCCCGCAGTGCTTCTATTGGTGCGGCCAGTATCATTGCTAAAGTCTATCGAGATGAGTTAATGCAGACTTATGCCCAGATTTATCCGCATTATGGCTTTGAAAAAAATGCGGGCTACGGCACGAAAGAACATTTATTAGGAATGCAGCGCTGGGGTATTTGTCCTTTGCATCGCCACAGCTTTGCTCCAGTTAAAAAGTATTTGTAATCATTTCCGTAATTTTAAAAAAAAAAAACGGAGATGATTTTTGTGTCTATTCAAGCCTTAATTTGGCGCCTTTCCATGACCCGCTGTGTTAGTAATCAGTTAATCTTAAAAACTTGCCAGCAATATTACCAAGTGAGTACAGCAACTGATTTTTTATTAGCTTTTGTATGTCAGCATTTAAAAACTGCCAAGCACAAGCTTTTTTACCAGCGTTGGTCGCAATCTGGGTCCAAACCGCCTGCTTTTTTGACCTTTTTTGATCAGGCTTATCCCCAAAAATTACGGCAAATCTATAATCCACCGGCTATTTTGTACTATGCGGGCAACTTAGCCTTATTGCAAAATCCGACAGCGGCCGTGATTGGTTCTCGGCAATGTAATTATTATACACAGCAAATTGTTCAGGGCCTGGTTCCCCGGTTAGTTCAAAATCAAATCACAACTATCAGCGGCCTAGCTCGCGGTGCCGACAGTTGCTGTCATCAAGTAACTTTGGATTATCAGGGTACGACCATTGCCGTAATAGGCAATTCCTTAGACTACTTTTATCCGGCGGAAAATCGTGATCTGCAAAAACAAATTCAACATTTAGGGTTAGTTTTGAGTGAATATCCGCCGCATACGCGCCCGCGGCCTTATTATTTTCCGCAAAGAAATCGCATTATTGCCGGACTGTGTGATAGTCTGATTGTCACCCAGGCTAAAAAACGCAGTGGCACTTTAATTACGGCGGAATTAGCCTTACAGGAAAATCGTGATGTCTGGGCGGTACCGGGGCCGATTACTCAATCGTTGTCTTATGGTTGTAATCAATTGATTGCTAGCGGGGCGCGACCATTTTTAGATGCAGAAACCTTTATTCAAGCTTTACGTGCGCAAAAGAATATTTGACAAAATAGAAGTATCTAGCATATGATATGAGGCGACTTGATTAAAGAAAGGGGCCTTTTTTTGGTAAAATCAAAAACGACAAGACGTAAACCGATTACTAAGAACTTAGTGATTGTGGAATCACCTGCAAAGGCTAAAACAATTGAAAAATATTTGGGTAGAAACTATAAAGTGTTAGCTAGTAAGGGTCATATTCGCGATTTACCAAAAAGCAGAATGGGTGTTGATTTAGAAAATAATTATCAGCCAACTTATATCTCGATCCGTGGCAAAGGTGATACCATTAAAGAATTAAAAAAAGCGGCCAAAAATGCTAAAAATGTCTATCTGGCTGCCGATCCTGACCGAGAAGGAGAAGCGATCGCGTGGCATGTTTCTTATGTTTTAGGTTTAGATCTGCAAGATAAAAATCGAGTTGTTTTTAATGAAATTACTAAAGATGCTGTTAAAGAAGCGTTTAAGCATCCACGCATTGTGAACATGAATTTAGTGAATGCGCAACAAGCCCGCCGGGTACTGGATCGCTTAGTCGGTTATTCTATTAGCCCCATCCTTTGGCAAAAAGTCAAAAAGGGTTTAAGTGCTGGTCGGGTGCAATCGATCGCTCTAAAATTGGTCATTGAACGCGAAAAAGCAATTCAACAATTTAAACCGCAGGAATATTGGACTATTACGAGTCATTTTCAGAGTGGTTCCAGCTCCAAAGAAGTTTTTGCGGCTAACTTTGTGGGGCTTAACGGTCATAAAGAGGAACTGCCTTCGCAAACAGCGGTGCAGGCTATTTTACAAAAAATTGATAAAAAGAAAAAATTTACAGTAGAAAAAGTCGTTAAGAAACAACGTCAACGCTATCCTGCCGCACCTTTTACAACTAGTTCACTGCAACAAGAAGCCAATCGAAAATTAAATTTCAAGACACGCAAGACTATGATGTTGGCCCAACAATTATATGAGGGCATTAACTTGGGAGCGCGTCAGGGGAATGTCGGTCTGATTACTTATATGCGGACTGATTCTACTCGAATTGCGGCCGTGGCTAAACATGAGACTTCCCAATTTATTCATGATGAATATGGTGCTGACTATGCCGCCGTGAAATTGCATAAAACGAAAAACCCGGAAGGCGCCCAAGACGCACACGAGGCGATTAGACCCACGTCAGTTTTAAGAACGCCGCAATCTTTAAAAAAGGTGCTGACACCAGATCAATATCGGCTCTATAATTTGATTTGGCTGCGTTTTGTAGCTAGTGAAATGACTCCGGCTGTGATGGATACTATGAAAGTAACGTTAGCACAGAATCAAGTGCAGTTTCAGGCGACAGGTTCACAGATTAAATTTGACGGGTTTTTAAAACTTTATCAGGATGATAAAAAAACTAAGGATAATCTCTTGCCAGCCTTAACTGAAGGTCAAGAAGTCCAGATTGTAGATATTAATCCGGAACAGCATTTTACTCAACCGCCAGCACGCTATAGTGAGGCCGCTTTAGTCAAGGCCTTGGAGGAAAACGGCGTTGGTCGGCCTTCAACTTATTCTCCCACTATTGAGACAATTCAAAAACGCTATTATGTCAAGCTGAACGGGCGTAGTTTTGAACCAACGGAATTGGGAGAAATCGTTGATAATCTAATTGAAAAGTACTTTCCTGATATTGTGAATATTGATTTTACGGCTCATTTAGAAGATGAGCTAGACGGAATTGAAGCCGGCAAAGAAGAATGGACACAAGTTGTGGATGAGTATTATCAGCCTTTTTCTAAAGAATTAAAAAATGCTGATGAAAAAATTGAAAAATTACAAATTAAAGACGAACCTGCGGGCATGAACTGTGATATTTGTGGGGCGCCAATGGTTATTAAATTAGGGCGCTACGGGAAGTTTTATGCTTGCAGTCGTTTCCCGGATTGCCGCAATACTAAGCCTATTATTAAAGAAATTGGAGTAACTTGTCCGAAGTGTCATCGGGGGCAAGTCGTGGAACGTAAATCCAAAAAACGCCGGCTGTTTTACGGTTGTTCGCGCTATCCCGACTGTGATTTTGTAGATTGGAATAAGCCGATTAATCGTAATTGTCCCAAAGATGGGCATTATCTGATTGAAAAAAAAGTCAAAGGCGGCAGGCAAATACTCTGTCCTAATGGTGATTATCAAGAAGAAATACAAAAATAATAAATTTTATTAGCACCGTTATTACTCTTGTGGTATGGTATGAAAGTAATGGCAGGTGCTTTTTTAACGGATGATTTCGTTCTGTCCTGGAGTTAATTTAGAAAAATGAGGTATAAATATGACAACAATTTGTGCTGTACGTTATCACGATCAAACCGCAATTGCCGGAGATGGTCAAGTAACAGCAGGAGAAAAAACAATCATGAAAGCTTCTGCGCATAAAGTTCGGCGAATTTTTAACAATCAAGTAGTAATTGGTTTTGCCGGCGGGGTTGCGGATGCTTTCACATTAGAAGATTGGTTTGAAAAAAAACTCGAAAGCTACTCGGGTAATCTGAAGCGGGCGGCAGTCGAGTTGGCTCAGGATTGGCGTAAAGATCCCACCTTGCAAAAATTAGAAGCAATGATGATTGCCTTCAACCAAGAAGATTTATTATTGATTTCTGGTAATGGAGAAGTAATCGAACCGGATGAAGATGTAATTGCGATTGGCTCGGGCGGTAATTTTGCCCAAGCTGCGGCAATTGCGATGATTCGCCATAGTTCTGGGTTAAGTGCAGCTCAGATTGCCCAAGAAGCTATTAATATTGCTTCAGATATTGATATATTTACAAATAAAAGTATTATTACAGATCAGTTGTAGGAGGAAATAATGACAACGCAAATGACACCGAAACAGATTGTTCAACAGTTAGATAAATATATTGTCGGTCAAGACGAGGCTAAAAAAGCTGTTGCAATTGCCCTTTATAATCGTTATCGGCGCATGCAGCTTTCCGAAGCAATGCAACAAGATATCACTCCCAAGAATTTATTAATGATTGGACCTACTGGTGTCGGTAAAACAGAAATTGCCCGTCGTTTAGCTAAAATTGTCCAGGCACCATTTGTTAAAGTGGAAGCTACTAAGTTTACCGAAGTGGGTTATGTGGGCCGTGATGTGGAATCAATGATTCGCGATCTGGTAGATGTAGCCGTTAAAATTGAAGAAGACATACAGTATCAAGATGTGCGTGTCCAAGCGACTCGGGCTGCCAATAAGCAGCTGGTTAAGTTATTAGTTCCGGGCATAAAAAAAGCTCCGAAGCAAATTAATGGTTTTCAAGACATGATGGCTGCCTTAAATTCGCTTTCTCAAGGAGAAGAGCCCGCAGTTCAGAATAATGAAGAAGTCAGTGATGAGGTACGTAATCAGCGTCTCAGTGTCAAAGAACAATTGGATAAGGGACTTTTGGAAGATGAAGAAGTAACCATTCAAGTTGAAGAGTCGCATAAGATTAACCCGATGAATGATATGATGGGACAAATGGGAATTGATCTCAATAGTGCCATGGATTCCATTTTACCGAAGAAAAAAGTCAGCCGAACCTTGCCGGTCAAAGAAGCACGGGAAGTTTTAATTGAACAAGAGTCCAGCAAGCTCGTAGATCACGATGCTATTTATCAAGCAGCCATTCAACGTGCGGAAAATGACGGTATTATTTTTATTGATGAAATTGACAAGATCACTGCTGGCAATAAAAAGAATTCCGGTGAAGTTTCCCGTGAAGGGGTCCAACGTGATATTTTGCCGATTGTGGAAGGCTCCAGTGTGAATACCAAATACGGAACGGTGAAAACGGATCATATTCTGTTTATCGGCTCCGGAGCTTTTGCCGAAAGCAAGCCGAGCGACTTAATTGCGGAACTACAAGGTCGTTTTCCGATTAGAGTTGAATTAAACGATTTGTCGGAAACTGACTTCATTCGGATTCTGACCGCTCCTGATAATGCTTTGGTCAAGCAGTATATTGCGATGATTGGCAGCGATGGCATCCACTTAACTTTTACTAAAGAATCAATTGAAGAAATTGCCAAAATTGCCTATCAGGTCAATCATGACAGTCAAAATATCGGAGCGCGGCGCTTAGCAACAGTTCTTGAAAAAGTATTGGAAGACATTATGTACGAAGCTCCCGATATGCAAATGGGTGACATTACGATTACTCAAGAATATGTAGACCAAAAAGTGGGCTCGATTGCTAGTGACAGTGATTTGACGAAGTATATTTTGTGATTTTCTTAAAATTTATGAGCAACAAAAATAGTTTGCACTTCTAACTAGCTGTTTTACGGCAAATAATTTTAATGCAATACTAAGAAAATGAATTTTTAGTTGACAAGAATAAAAATTAATTCTATGATGGTTCACAACAGTTAAGATAAATATTATAAACAAAGTGATCAGGGGAAGTAGCTTTAAGAATTGGTGTACAGAAAGCCTGGGTTGTTGAGATCAGGCCGCTATCTTGAGTGAAAATGACCTGTGATTGGTGCGCTGAGTTAATAAGCAATTATTAATAAGGTGGCAATGAGTGGTACCCTTTAAAGTACACGCGTATAATTTTGTACGTTGATAAGGAAATTAGTGTAAACTAATTTTGAATTAGAATGGTACCGCGTAAGACCGCTTCTAACTAGCTGTAATGGCTGATTAGGAGCGGTTTTTTGTTTGTTAATATTATTTTTAACTAAAAATAACTGATTGAGGTGGAGAAAATGAAAAACTTAAAAAAAATTATCAAAAAAAGTTTACTTTGGGTCACTTGCTTGGGTTTAATTGTGTTAATTGCCGGTTGTGGCAATAAAAATGCCCAAGATAAAACTGTAAAAGTTGGAATTAACAATGCGGACACGCCGATTTGGAAAGTCGTCCAGAAACAGGTGAAAAAGGACCATATTAAATTAAAAATTGTCGAATTTTCTGATTATAACCAGCCTAATACAGCCTTAGCTCAAGGAGAACTGGATATTAATGCTTATCAGCATCAATTCTTCTTAAATAACTGGAACAAGGCGCATCATACCCATTTGGTAGCAATTGGTAATACCGTGATTCAGCCAATGACAATTTATTCAAATAAAATTATCAATATCAAACAACTAAAATCTGGTGCAAAAGTTTCTTTGCCCAATGACGCTTCTAATGAAGCACGGGCCTTGCAATTGCTGGAAGCGGCTGGTTTGATCACTTTACGTAATACCAATAAAAAATTGCCTTCAACTAAAGATATTCAAGCTAATAAATTAGCTCTCAAATTTAGTGTTTTAGATGCCGCTCAGACCGCTCATTCGTTAAACGATGTGGATATCGCAGTAGTTAACGGTAATGTTGCCAATGCTGCTAAATTGAGTCCGAAAAAAGCCATCTACAAAGAAAAAGTTTCTCAAAAATCCAAACCTTGGATTAATATCATTGTTGCCAATAAAAAAGATAAGAATAATGCTACCTATAAAAAAGTTGTAAAAGCTTTCCAGACTCCAGCTGTAGCTAAAGAAATTAAGCATGTTTACGGCCAAGGAGCAGTAACCGTTTGGAATTCTAAATTTTAATAAGGGAGCATAATAGCATGATAAAAATTGACGATCCGCTAGTACAGCAATCTTTTCAAGAATTGGCTACTTATATTGCTTTGCCCTCTGTTTCGGCCAAGCATCAAGCGCAAAAGCAGACTGCTGACTTTTTAAAAAAACTATTAGAAGAAGTGGGCGCTCAAGTTCAGGTTTTGACTGATTATCCGGCTCCTTTAGTATTTGCAGAAATCAAGCCGCAGCAACCGAGTACAACTACTATTTTGATTTATAATCATTACGATGTGCAGCCTGAAGAGCCTGTAGAGCTGTGGCATTCTGATCCTTTTCATTTAAAAATTACCAAGGATAAATTAATTGGTCGGGGAGCTGCTGATTGTAAAGGCGATTTTATTAGTCGCTTGACAGCTTTAAGGCGCTATCAGCAAAAACACGGTGATTGGCCTTGCAATATTAAGTTTTTGCTGGAAGGTGAAGAAGAAATTGCCAGTGAACATTTACCACAGTATTTAGCTAAATATCATGAACTCTTAGCCGCGGATTTGGTCTTATGGGAATCAGGCAGTAAAAATGAGCAAGAGCAATTTAGTATTCAAGGAGGAAATAAAGGGGTATTGTGCTTTGAATTAGTTGCTAATTCTGCAGCTATTGACTTGCATTCTTCTTATGCGGCTGTGGTCGATAGCGCGCCTTGGCGCTTAGTGGCGGCAATTAATTCTTTGCGTGATGCCGACGGTCACATCAAAATCCCGGGCTTTTATGAGCAAGTGCTGCCTCCGACTTCGCGGGAACAAGAATTAGTCGAACAGGCGGCGGTACCGGATTTACAGGAAAAATGGCAGTTGACCTTGCCCCTTTTAAAAAATAAATCTGTTAATTATAATTTAACCTTTAGTCCTACGATTAATATTGAAGGCCTCAGTAGTGGTTGGGAGGGACCGGGTGTGAAAACTGTCACTCCGAAAACTGCGCGGGCAAAATTGGAATTTCGGTTGGTGCCCAATCAAGATCCACAGGAGATTTTTACTCAGTTGACACAATATTTACAAGATCAAGGATTTTCTGATATTCAGGTTAATTACTTGCTGGGGGAATCTGCTTATCGGTGGGATCTCCAACATCCTCTAGTAGATTTGTTAGTAGAAACTGCGCAAAAATGTTACGGTGGCGCTGATCAAATTGAGCTGCTTCCTTCCAGTCCCGGTACTGGACCAATGGCGTTAATCAATCAATATACCCAAGCTCCTATTGTAGCTTGTGGCGTGGGCTATAGTAAATCAGGTAATCATGCGCCTAATGAGAATATTCGAATTTCAGATTATTTAGAATTTATTGAATTTTTTGATCAATTTTTAGAGAGATTGTAGGTAGTATGCATGGCAGCTAAGCAAACTATTATTGAATTACAAAATATTTCGGTGAGTTTTTCGCAAAAGGAACGAACCGTAGATGCTGTTAAAAATGTTTCCTTATCCGTTAATCAAGGCGATGTTTATGGCATCATCGGTTATTCCGGTGCCGGGAAAAGTACGCTGGTGCGGGTGATTAACTTGTTACAACGGCCGACCAGTGGCAAAGTGTTAGTGAAACAGCAGGACTTATTAAGTCTTTCTGCTAAACAATTACGGGCCAAACGGAAAAACATCGGGATGATTTTTCAACATTTTAACTTATTAGATTCCCGCACCGTTTATGGTAACGTGGCTTTTTCGCTGATGAATTCGCAGTTATCCAGTGCAGAAAAAAAACAAAAAGTAAATAAACTTTTAGATCTAGTAGGACTCAGTGATAAAGCAAATAATTATCCTTCTCAATTATCCGGTGGACAAAAACAACGTGTAGCGATTGCCCGCGCTTTAGCCAATGATCCGGAAATTTTAATTTCGGATGAAGCCACCAGCGCACTGGATCCGGAGACTACTACGGAAATTTTAAATTTATTAGGTTATTTGAATCAAACCTTAAATATTACAATTGTCATTATTACGCATGAAATGGATGCGATTAAACAAATTTGCAATCGTGTTGCCGTTATGGATCAGGGATCTATTATCGAGGAAGGCAGTCTTTTGGATATCTTTGGTCATCCCCAACAAGAATTAACGAAAAAATTTGTGGATTCTTCTACGCAATTGGGACCGGCCTTGGAACAGATTAAGCAAAGCCAGCTTTTACCTAATGATACGCAAAATTTAATTGAGCTAAACTTTTTGGGGGATGTCACTGAAGAACCGATTGTTGTGGAGCTCTACAAAAAATATCAAGTTGAAGCTAATATTTTATTCAGTAATATTGAACAATTACAAGGTACAACTGTAGGGATCATGTTATTGGCTTTAAATGGCCAAGCTGCAGATATTAAGGCCGCTTTACAGTATTTGAATCATTTACAAGTTGAGGTCCAAAGAATTAACTTAGCAGAAGTGGGGGCGAAGTAAATGTGGCAGACCATAAGTAGTTGGATGCCGAATGTAGTTGCTAATTGGAGTGGTGATAACGGTTTTGAAATTGCAATTTATCAAACCTTATATATGACTTTTGTTAGTGCTGTTTTTGCCGGCATTCTGGGGTTGATTTTAGGGGTGGCCTTATTAATTACAGATGAACAGGGAATTTTACCCCAGAAACACTTTTACTATATTTTAGATAAATTAGTTAATTTATTTCGTTCCATTCCTTTTGTCATCTTGTTAGCGGTAATTGGTCCTTTTACTAAATTAGTGGTTGGACAAACTATCGGACCTACAGGAGCTTTAGTTCCCTTAATTGTGGGGACAGCCCCGTTTTTTGCCCGGCAGGTTCAATTAGCCCTGGTCGAAGTTGATCCCGGAATTATTGAAGCTGCGCAAGCGATGGGCTTGTCGCCTTGGCAGATTATCTATCATGTTTACCTCAAAGAAGGTCTGCCTGAACTTATTCGCTCCGCCACCTTGACTTTAATTAGTTTAATTGGTTTAACAGCAATGGCTGGTGCTGTCGGCGGCGGCGGTTTAGGAAACATGGCAATTGCCGTGGGTTATCAGCGTTTTGAAAATGATGTAACTATTGTTTCCATGATTTTGATCTTAATTTTAGTATTTATAGTGCAGGGAATTGGCGATTTTGCCGTCAGAAAATTACAACATTAATAATTTAAATTCAGCTAACTAATAAAGAGTGAAGATATTTAATCTTCACTCTTTATTTTTGATAAGCAAAACTTTCAGGTAAATGGGGCTTAATTTTTCTTGTCGTTCTAGTTTCAATTTCTGGGGAAGTTAGCTACAATGAATTCTGTTTGCAAGCTGGTACTTTAGTTAATTAGGTCTTAACCAAACGTGTGTTCTGTTGTATAATTATTTATGTCTTTTTTGGTTTAGATAATAAACTAGGCCAAAATGCACCATATTTTCCTGATGATTTTTTAAGCGTTTGATGTTGGGCAAATGGCGCACATAAATGATAATGGTCACTAAAACTGCGGCCGCAAATAAATAATAGTCCTTAACCAGCAAGGTAATGATTGTAAAAATGGGCATCACTATTAAACTGGCCAGACTGACCGTACTAGTGATTAAGACTAAAGTAGCAAACATAACCGCGGCAACTAAAAATAAGAGTGGATTATAGGCTAACAAAATTCCGGAACCGGTAGCCACCGCCTTACCTCCTTGAAAATGTAAAAAAAGAGGCAGGCAATGTCCAATCACAGCAGCCATTCCGACCACTAATTCCCATTGTTTGCCGGCAACTCCCACAAACATAGGCAGACTTGCACCTAAAGTCCCTTTAAAAATATCTAATAATAAAACAGTTGTTCCTGGAAAAAAACCAAAAACGCGAAAAGTATTAGTAGTTCCAATATTTCCACTGCCTAATTGGCGAATATCTTGATGAAAACAAAGCTTTCCTAACAAATATGCTGAGGGAATAGAACCAATAAGATATGCTAAAATAAAGCAAATTATAAGTTTCAATTATTAAACCTCCAAAATATCGATACATTTAGTAAAAATGAGTATCATAGATATTTTAATACAATTTAAATAAAGATACTGTTCTTTTTTGAAAGTGAGATTTGATCAATGGTAAAAAAACAGCAATATGATGATTCATCAATTCAAATTTTACATGGTTTAGAGGCGGTGCGCAAACGTCCCGGTATGTATATCGGTTCTACCGATGCGCGCGGACTGCATCATTTAGTCTATGAAATTGTTGACAATTCTGTTGATGAAATCTTAGCCGGATACGGCAAACGCATTGATGTAACTATCAATGCTGATAATTCAGTCACTGTCGCTGACCAAGGTCGCGGAATGCCTACTGGCATGCATGAATCAGGAATTCCAACGATTGAAGTTATTTTAACTGTTTTACATGCTGGTGGTAAATTTTCGGAAAATAATTATAAAACTTCCGGCGGTCTGCACGGTGTGGGTTCTTCTGTGGTCAATGCCTTATCACAGTGGTTGAATGTACGTGTGGTGCGGAATCATATCGCCTATGAAGAAAAATTTGTTAATGGCGGCCATCCTCAAGGAACCCTCAAAAAAATCGGTCCTGCTAAACAAACCAGCGGGACCACTATTACTTTTAAACCGGATCCGCAAATTTTTCCAACGACTAATTTTAACTTCGATACATTAGCCGAACGTTTGCGGGAATCGGCCTTTTTATTAAAAGGCGTCACCATTACTTTAACAGATTTAAGAACCGATCCTCCGCGAAAAGAAGAATATTATTTTCATGATGGGATTCAGTCTTTTGTTAAATATTTAAATGAAGGTAAAGATCCGATTAAAGATGTTTTTTACTTTGAAGGTACGCAAAGTCAGATTGAAGTAGAATTCGCCGCTCAATATAATGATGGTTATTCGGAAAATATTATTTCTTTTGTTAATAACGTCCGCACGCCGGATGGTGGCAGTCACGAAGTAGGTCTGAAATCCGGTCTGACACGAGCCTTTAACGATTATGCCCGTAAAATCGGGCTGTTAAAAGAAAATGATAAGAATTTAGAAGGCAGTGACGTACGTGAAGGGCTTAGCGCTGTCTTATCCGTGCGTATTCCGGAAAATATTTTGCAGTTTGAAGGACAAACAAAAAGCAAGTTGGGAACCCCGGCGGCCCGCTCAGCTGTAGATAATGTTTTATACAACCAGATGAGTTTTTATTTATTGGAAAACGGGGACTTTGGCCAAACGCTTGTCAAAAAAGCCTTAAAAGCGCGAGAAGCCCGCGAAGCTGCCCGTAAAGCCCGTGATAATACCCGTTCTGGTAAAAGAAAAAAGAAGGATCAAGGGGTTTTATCCGGAAAGCTGACGCCGGCACAATCCCGTAACCCGCAAAAAAATGAATTATTTTTAGTAGAAGGTAATTCTGCCGGTGGTTCGGCTAAACAAGGCCGTGATCGTAAATTTCAAGCCATTTTACCCTTACGGGGAAAAGTATTAAATACCCAAAAAGCTAAATTGGATGATATTTTTAAAAACGAAGAAATTAATACCATGATTTATACTATTGGCGCCGGTGTCGGACCGGAATTTCGCGTGGATGATAGCAGTTACGATAAAATTATTATTATGACAGATGCCGACACAGATGGAGCCCATATTCAAATCTTATTATTAACTTTCTTTTATCGTTATATGCGGCCTTTAATTGAGCAGGGAAAAGTTTATCTGGCCTTGCCGCCGTTATATAAAATTCAAAAGGGCCGCGGTGATAAACTCAAGGTGCGCTATGCATGGACTGACGCCCAATTAAAAGCTGCGGTTCAAGACTTAGGAGCCCATTATAGTTTGCAACGTTTTAAAGGTTTAGGAGAAATGAATTCGGATCAATTATGGGAGACAACCATGAATCCGGCCACCAGAACTTTAGTCCGTGTGCGCATTGATGATGCAGCTTTGGCTGAACGGCGGGTAACAACTCTGATGGGTGATAAGGTCGCCCCGCGTCGAAAATGGATTGAAGAAAATGTTAAATTTAATTTAGAAGATGACGGCAGTATTTTAGAGACTGATTTAGATCATAGTTTGGGTGAACAAGATCTAAAGAAGCAATTAAATTCCAAATAAAGTGAGTGAAGACAGTGGCAGATAGTTCCAAAATTCAAGAACTTTCATTAGAAGAAATCATGGGCGATCGCTTTGGTCGTTATTCAAAGTACATTATTCAAGAACGCGCCCTTCCCGATGTCCGTGATGGCTTAAAACCAGTTCAGCGGCGTATTTTGTACGCGATGCATTTAGATGGTAATACCTTTGATAAAGCTTTTCGCAAGTCGGCCAAGTCGGTTGGTAATGTCATGGGTAATTTTCATCCTCATGGAGATACACCAATTTATGAGGCTTTAGTCCGCCTCAGTCAAGCTTGGAAATTACGGGTGCCACTAATTGAAATGCACGGAAATAACGGTTCCATGGATGGTGATCCGCCAGCAGCTATGCGTTATACTGAAGCCCGCTTAAGTAAGGCTGCCGGAGTTTTGTTGCAAGATATCGATAAAGATGTAGTCGATATGGTGTTAAACTTCGACGATACCTTGGAAGAACCGACCGTTTTGCCGGCTCGTTTTCCTAATCTTTTAGTTAATGGAGCTACCGGGATTTCGGCAGGCTATGCTACAGAAATACCACCACACAACTTAGGTGAAGTGATTGATGCGACCATTGCCTTAATTGATAATCCAAATTTAACCTTGGATGAAGCTTTACAATTTGTTCAGGGACCGGATTTTCCAACGGGCGGCATCGTACAAGGCCAGGCCGGGATTAAGCAAGCCTACGAGACTGGTCGCGGCAAGGTGGTTTTACGGGCTCGAACTACAATTCAGCAATTACGTGGTCACCGCAGCCAGATTATCGTAACTGAAATTCCTTATGAAGTTAATAAAGCCCAATTAGTGAAAAAAATTGACGAAATAAGACTTTTAAAAACTATTGACGGTATTGCCGAAGTTCGCGATGAAACTGATCGCCACGGTCTAAGTATTGTTATTGAACTGAAGCGGGATGTGGATGCCCAGGCAATTTTAAATTACTTGTTTAAAAATACGGATTTACAAGTATCTTATAATTTTAATATGGTGGCCATTGCGCATATGCGCCCACAGCAGTTAGGGTTATTGCCGATTTTGCGAGCTTACTTGCAGCATCAACAAGACGTGGTTTTGCGCCGGACTAAATTTGACCTGAACAAAGCCCAACAGCGCTTGCATATTGTGGACGGTTTGATTAAAGCACTTTCAATTTTAGATCAAGTAATTCAAACTATTCGCGCCAGCAAAAATAAGAGTGCGGCAATCAAAAACTTAATGACTCAGCATGATTTTTCTCAAGCTCAAGCCACGGCCATCGTTGCTTTACAGCTATATCGCCTCACCAATACTGATGTTACCCAACTGCAAAAAGAACAAACTCAATTACAAAAAGCCATTGCCCGTTATCAAAAAATAATTGCGGATCCTCAGCAGTTGTTGCGTGTGATTAAAAAAGAGTTAGCGGCAGTGAAAAAAGAATTTGCTACGCCGCGTTTAACTAAGATTGAAGCAGAAGTAGCTGAAATTAAGATTGACCGCCGGGTCATGGTTACTCCGGAACAAGTCCGCGTTTTGGTAAGCCGCCAAGGATATCTGAAGCGAAGCAGCCTACGTTCTTATCAGGCTTCTACAGCTACTGATAATGGTTTACGTCCGGAAGATTATCCAATTTTAGATTGTGAAGCTTCCACTTTGGATCATTTATATATCTTTACTAATCAGGGACACTTGATTTATCGCCCCGTTCATGAACTGAGTGATCTGCGCTGGAAAGAGACCGGGCAGCATTTATCGCAGTCCATTGGTTTGAATCCCGACGAAGAAATTTTAACCGCCTTTATTTTTCCAGACTTAAAACAAACGGGTCGTTTTGTCTTGGCAACTTCCGATGGCTATATCAAGCAAGTTGATTTTCAAGATTTACTACCTGGTAGAACCTATCGTTCCCGTGCCTTGAAGACGATGAAATTACATCAGCCTACTAGTAAAATTGTTCAAGTCTTTTATTTGCCGAGCCAGCGTTCTGATCTGCAAGTACTCGGGTTTACCGAACATTCGTATGCGTTATTATTTAACCTTAATGAAGTACCCGTCGTGGGCGCACAAGCGGCTGGTGTTAAATTCTTAGCTCTAAAAGAAGCTGATCAGATTGTTGATTTTGCAATTGTTGATCCACAACAGCCACAATTTATTGTATTATTAACTAAAAAGGGTAATTTTAAGAAAATGTCCTTATCGGAAATCACCCCCGGTACTCGAGCCCGGCGGGGAACTTTAGTCATGAGGGAACTTAAAAAGCAGCCTCACCAGCTTCAATTTGCCCGTGTGTTGACAGCAGAGGAAGTTTTGACAGTAATTACAGATAAATTGGCGACTATTACAATTGATCCGCAGAATTTTAATTTTAAGCCCCGCTCTGCCAGTGGTACCGGAGTGCTTAATCCGACTCAAGATGGGGTTCCATTGTATCTCACAGTCCATTCCCGTTTGACTACTGCTTCAAAATAAAAGTGCAGGTTTGTAGAACGGAGGAGTTTATATGAATGCTAATCAAGATGATTTTATTAGATCACTAAGTTCGAAATCTTTAGGTTATTTCGTCAAATTGGCTCATAATTTGAATTACACCCAAACGGCGCGCATTTTGGGAATTACGCAGCCGGCGCTCACGCAGCAAATCAAAAAATTAGAGCGCGGCCTCGGTGCTCCTTTATTTTATAATATCGGAAAACGCGTGTATTTGACGGATGCGGGCAGTATTTTTTTAGCTGCGGTTAATAATATCTATGAAACAATGATTGGCGCGGTGGATAATATTCAACAAACAACGTTGGCTTCCACCGGACTCATTAAAATTGGTCTTTTAGCCACCATTGAAGATCAAGTGCTGGAAGATTTTATTATTCATTATAAAGATGTCCAGCCGCAAATTGAAATTGAGGTTTCATTGTTAAGACGACGTTTATTATGGAATGACTTGGAAAATAATAAAATTGATTTAGCGATTATGTATTTGCCTGATGATTCAATCAAAAATTGGAAATTGTATTATTCGAAAAAGATCATCAATGAGCATTTAGTGCTCTTACACCAAAATCCTCAATGGAAACAGCGGAAGTATTTGAAATTGAAAAACACTTTAGACCATCCTTGGGTGACATATCCGGATGATTATTATTTAACGGATTTGCTACATGAGTGTTTTAAAAATCAACTTTTAGATCCGCCGCAAACGCAAGGTCGCTTTGCTTCACCGTGGCAGATACTCCATTTTGCTCAGAAAAAGGATTACTATGCAGTGTTACCGGAAAGTTTTGTTTTGGCTAATCAAGATCAAGTACATGTTTATCAAACACTGCTGGATCCCAAAATCAAATTTGAGATAAGTTTTGTTTATCGTTTTGACAAGTTAAATATTCCCCGAATTGCTGAATTTTTAAAATGCTGGGATCAGTTTATTGAAAAAAAATCTTATCGCGAGCGCCTGCAAGAGAGGCTATCCAATTAGTGGGTCTTTGTATTATAATAGATACAATACGTAATTAATTGGAGGGATGAAATTGGCAAAACAATTAGTATTTGGACACTTAAACCCAGATACAGATGCGATTGTGGCCGCAATCGCCTATTCGTATTTGCAAAACCAGCTCGGCTTGGAAACTGAGGCTGTAGCTTTGGGAGAACCCAACGATGAAACCAAATTCGTATTGGATTATTTCCAACAACCAGCACCACGAGTTATTGATCAAGTTGGCGATCAAGCTCAAGAAGTAATGCTAGTCGACCATAATGAGGCACAACAAAGTGTAGCAGATTTAAAAAATGTGACGATCACTCATGTTGTTGATCACCATCGGATTGCTAACTTTGAAACTGCCGCACCATTGTTTTATCGTGCAGAACCAGTCGGCTGTACCAGTACCATTTTATGGAAGCTTTATAACGAACATGCTATTGAAATTCCGCAAAAAATGGCTGGTTTAATGCTGTCTGCAATTATTTCCGATACTTTGCTGTTAAAATCACCAACTACTACAGATGTTGACCGCGAAGCAGTCACAGCTTTAGCTCGGCTGGCGGCGGTTGATTATCAAGATTATGGCTTGAAAATGCTCAAGGCAGGTACTAATATTGCGGCTAAATCAGCTGCAGAATTAATTGATGCGGATGCCAAGAGTTTTGACATGGGCGGACATCAGATTCGGATTGCTCAGATTAATGTAGTTGATTTGCCGGAAGCATTGACCCGGCAAAATGAATTTGAAACTGCTATGCAACAAAGTAATCAAGATAATGGCTATGAATTATTTTTATTAGCTATTACCAATGTCTTAGATAGTGATACTACAATGGTTGTTGCCGGTGATGAAAACTTGCAGGCTAAGGTTAGTGCGGCCTTTAATCAGCAAATTGAACAAAATCGGCTGCAATTGCCGGGGGTAGTTTCGCGTAAAAAGCAAATTGTACCACCATTACAAGAACAATTTTAACTAATAGACTAGAGTTTGAAGATACTTATTTCTCTAGTCAAAAGGGACAGAGAATGCTAATTTTCTCTGTCCTTTTTGTTTCAGGAGGTAGTAAGAATGGATATAAAAGAAAAATTGGATATTTTAAGTAAATTGATTAGCTTTCCTTCGGTTAATGACCATGAAAAACAGGTAGCCATTTATTTACAAAAATTATTACAAGAACATAATATTAGCAGCCAAATTTTACCATTAGAAGGTGATCGGGCCAATTTAGTTGCCGAAATAGGATCTGGTAAACCGGTTTTAGCTTTGTCAGGACATATGGATGTGGTGGATGTCCAGCGGGATAATTGGCAAACGGATCCCTTTAAATTAACTTCCGTGGATGATAAACTCTATGGTCGCGGCAGTACTGATATGAAATCAGGCTTAGCGGCAATGGTTATTGCCTTAATCGAACTTCAAGAAAGTAATTTTCAATTTCCGGGAACAATTCGGTTTTTGGCGACCTCCGGAGAAGAAGTAGGACAATATGGGGCTGAAACTTTACAAAAGCAGGGTTACATGCAAGATGTTGATAGTTTGCTGATTGGCGAACCTTCAGGCTATGTAGTAGTTTATGCCAGCAAAGGAGAATTAGATCTTAAAATTCAATCCTTTGGTAAAGCAGCCCACAGTTCCATGCCAGCTTTAGGCAATAATGCAGTAGAACATCTTCTACGGGTGTTAAATCAGATTGAAAGTCAATTATCAGATTTAATGACAACTGCTGAAAATGACGTCTTAGGTAAAACCTTATTTAATATTGATGTGATTAAGGGCGGCCAGCAGCCGAATGCGATCCCCGGTTATGCCGAAGCTGTTTTAAATATTCGGACAATTCCTGAATTAGCTAATCAAAAAATTCTGGATACTATCCAAAATGTGATTGAACATTATAATGCCACTACTACTGGTCAAATCAACTTAGTGTGCGACATGAACATTATTCCAATTTTGGGTAATAAAGATGCCAAGCTCATCAAACTAATTCAAAAAATTGTCCAACCGTATTTACAAAAACAAAACTATAGTGCTGAAGAAATTGAGCAATTAGAAAAACAAGCACAATTATCCGGAATTCCTTTTTCCGCCGATGAAATCTTGACAGTCGGGGTTTCTGGAGGAACTGATGCTTCTAAATTTCTTATTGATCAGCCTCAAGGTTTTAACTATGTGGTCTTTGGTCCGGGTAATGGTAATGCGCATCAAGATAATGAATTCGTTTCCCAAACGATGTATTTAGATTTCATTGATATCTACCAGCAAATAATTAAAGAATATTTTAAATAGCCTTGTTATTAGCAGTAAAAAAGCAGTGACGAACTTTGGTCACTGCTTTTTTAATCAGTTTCTTTAAGAGCTGCTAACATATCCACTTTTTGGATTTTGTAAGCCATGATTAACATCACGATGATGGCAAATAAGAAAGTCATCAGTGTCGAAACCAAAAAATTGGTTGGTTTCAAACGCAGCAGTACCATGACATTTTGCGGCGGCAAAGTCTGCATAATATAATGATGTAATCCATAACCGCCTGCAAATCCTAAAAGAATGCCGATGCCTGTTAAAAAGAGTGTTTCTCGAAAAATTGACATAACCACTTCGGTTTGTGAAAAACCTAAAACTTTCATAGTTGCTAATTCGCGTTTTCTTTCATCGACGTTAATATTAGTTAAGGTGTAGAGAACCACCAAGGCTAACAAAGAAGAACAAATAATAATAATTAAAATCAAGTTATTTAATCCATCTAGAATATAATTAACGGCATCTTTAATCGTATCGGAACGAATTACTCCTTGTGTAGCAGATTGGTGATTTAGCCACGTTGCTAAATGATCCAAGGGAATGGAAGAGCGTTGCCGGTTCTTAATCATTAAAGCATTGGCAGTTAGCGGCTGTTGCCAAATTTTTCGATATTGGGTACCAGCTAAGAAAATAAAATGTCCGGCATACATTTGACTAATAGCGGCCACACGACCATGTAAATGGTGCCCCAATTGATCTTGAAACTTTAACTGATCACCCACTGCAACATGTTGGGCAGCAGCTAATTTTTGGGTAATAACAATTCCGGAGAGCTTGTGTAAGTTCAGCGGTTGTTGCTGAGGATTTTTTAAAGTAATAAAGTGATTTAGCTGGTGATAAGTCGGTGCGGCGATAGCTGTCACTTCCTGATTGACAGCATTTTTTGGGGAGCGAACATAAACAGTTTGATAATTAATTAATTGGGTTTGGCGGACATCATGGTGCTGCCGGACCTTTTTTTGATAGGCCAGTTGTTGCTCCGAGTTTATTTGCGGCGACAAGAGCGCCACCGCATCGTAATGAATGAGCTTTTGGTATTGGGTAGCAACAATTCCCGTTAACGAATCACGAATACCAAAGCCGGTAATTAAAAGTGCCGTACAACCAAAAATACCAATAATAGTCATTAACATCCGCATCTGATAACGAAAAATATTCCGCAGAGCAATTTGATATTTAAAACTCAGACGCTGCCAGAATCCAGTCCATTTTTCCAAAAAAATTCTTCCGCCTTTAGTGGGAACCAGCGGCTGCAAAAGGTCAGCAACATTTTCTTGCAGTTCTCGAAAGGCAACAAATAACGGCGGCACAATTGCGACCAGTAAAGCAATAGTGCCGGCAATAAGAATCCACTTCCAAGCTGGTCGGGCCCAAAGTGCTGGTAAGGCATAGTTGGCTGCATAGGCTTGGTAAATTTTCACTGCTAAAAATTTGGTACCTAAATAAGCTCCTAATATCGAGCCCAATAGACCAGATAAGAAACCATAAACTAAAAAGACTTCCACAGCTGCCGGCTTGGAATATCCCAGTCCGGTTAAGACCCCTAATTCCGTGCGCTTTTCACTTGCCATTCTGGACATTGTTGTAAAGCAAACAATTAAAGCTACTAAAAAGAAAACATAAGGAAAAACTCGAGACAAAATATCGATCCGCTGGGCTTCTTCCCCGAAAGTGCGATAACCATAATCATAATCATTACGGGTTTGAATAGTATAGCTAACTGAGGGCAGATGCGCTATTCGTTGTTGAAGCTGCAATAGCTGCGGTGCTTGGAAAACGGCAGCGGGATTATTAGGATTTAAACTTTGCATTTGCTGCAGTTGTTGTTGATAAATAGCTTGCCAGTGTTGGCGGATACGTTGTGTTTTGGCGGCGGCCAAGCGGTTAACCAGCGGCTGCAGGCGATCGACATATTTTTGATTTTGTTGTTCATAGCTTTGGTTATAGGCTTTACGCAGCTGTAATTTAAAATTGATTTTGATAATAGTCGGCTGCCAATGCACAAAAGCCTGACGACGCACATAGCCAAAAGTTTGCACCCGACCATGGTGTAAAGGGGTCACTCCCAATTGCGATTTATCTAAATAATCACTCGAAGTAACAAATCCAACAATCTGCCAGCGCTGTTTCGGGAGATTATTGTAAACGTTATGATCGCTAGTAAACTTAATATTTAACCACTGGCCCAGATGATAATGATGCCGATCACGAACATTGAGAACCAACTGATTATTTTGCCGGGGTAAATGTCCCTGACAAAGATGAACCTGAGCTAAGTTAGTGGTAAAGTTCTGTATCCGAATTACTTTTGGAGTTGAACCGGTAGTAATGAGGCCATCTTGTTGTTGTACTGCAGCCCACCGTTGACCATGATGTTGTTGCAGTTGTTTCTTAATTTGTTTTCGGTCAGTTTTACTGAGAGGGAAATTACTTGTTAGCTGTGCATCAGCAAGATGATGCTGTTGATAATAGTGATTGGCAGTCAGTCGCATATCAGGTCCGGTAGATTTGAGACCAACCAAGACAAAAACTCCTAAAGCCAATAATAAAGTTACCGATAAAAAACGGGAAAATGAAAACTGAAATTCTCTTCTGATATTTTTGTGTAGTGTTTTCTTCATTGCGATCACGGCCTAACTACCATTCAATTTGTTCTACCGGTGTCGGCGTCGGATTAAGTTCGTCTTTTTTAATCTGTCCGTCCGCCAATTCTAAGATATGATCGGCCATCGGTTTAATCATTTGGTTATGCGTAACTATAATGACGTTTTTATTTTGTGAATGACAAAAATCCTGCAAGAGTTTGAGGATTTTTTTACCTGTGTGATAATCCAGCGCTCCGGTGGGCTCATCGCAGAGCAGTAAGGCGGGATTTTTGACGATAGCCCGCGCAATTGCAACCCGTTGTTGTTCACCACCGGATAATTCACCGGGAAAATTATTTTGGCGGGTGTGAAGACCTACAGCTTGTAAGATGTCATCAATTGCTGCTGGTTGAGAAACTAATTCTGCAGCTAGAGCTACGTTTTCACGGGCAGTCAAATTAGGTAATAAATTATAAAATTGAAAAACAAACCCGACAGCACGGCGGCGAAAGGCGGTTAACTGGCGATAGTTATAATGAGAAATATCTTCATTATTAATCCGAACAGAACCGGCAGTAATAGTATCCATTCCCCCTAAAATATCTAACAAAGTTGATTTGCCGGCACCTGATTCGCCGACAATGATTGTTAATTCACCAGCGTTTAAAGCAAAGGTCAGATCATTATTAGCCCGAATTTCATTATTTTGACCACGATTGTAGATTTTAAAAACATGCTTCAATTCAATATATGCCATAATTACTCCTCTAATAAAAAAACCTAACTGTAATTTGTAGCTGCAACCTTTTAATTAAGGAAAGTCTTACTTTTATTTTAATAAGAGAAGCGAGGTTAATAAACTAAAAGAACTTTTAAACTAAGTCCTGACTGACTAGCGTTATTTTAGCATAAAAATTTCTGGTAGCGGTTGCTTATTAAATACGAGTTTAAAAGAAGATCAGCAAATAAAAATCGCGGTAGGCTGATTTAAACTACTAAAAAGTGATGCTTTAATTTAGGTATACACAATTTAGATAATGTTTTCTACTGCTCATGAAAATTATGTAAAAAAGTCATAATGATATTTATTAATTGCGAACATCCGCAATTTTATGAATCATACAGCTAAAATTAAAACTACTAGCGGCTAAAATGAAAAAATTATCAGCATATTAGCATCATTTTCGTAAAATTGATGTTACTATTTATGTAAATAAAAAACTTTCATAAAATCAATATCAATATTTACGAAATAGATTTTGCGTGGGAGAGGCAAAAGATATGAATAATCGGAAAATATTAGAGTATTGTTTGATGGTTTTTGCATTTTTCGTGGGACTTTTGGTTGTGAATAAGCCAGTATTTGCAACAAACAGCGATAATTATTCCACACCATCAGACACACTTACTGCAACTAGTATTCCTAACTTATCGGGAACTAAAACTACTTCTGAACTGGTCAAGCCACAGATGCCCGTATTGCCAGTAGATCCCAAACTACGGGATGCGGGCGTGACTGATTCGTATTTAGACTCATATAAAAATAGCAGTGGACCACAGGATTTAATTTTAACAGCAGACGGGCAGGGCGGTTATACGGCTACGGTCTATACCGCTAAGGGATTTTTAGAAGCTATTTTTGATCCTGCTAGTTCGGGTACGCTGAGTTCTACGCAAATAGATAACCCTAATTCATTAACACTTGAACAACAGAATAGCGCCGGGTACTCAATGAATTGTTATGATAAGGGAGGCCCTAACGGTCCAAACGGTTGGAAGCATTATTTAACGGCTAATGGTGGTTCGAATTTAATTGGTCAGCTGCATAATCGCCAAAATACAACAGCAGTTTCAAAAATTCATAAAATTCTTTTGAAAAATAATATTGATCTTTCTACACTAGATGCGAATACTGCTGCTGATTATCAGATTAATGTTAGTACCCCTGATAGCAATGGAATTATGAGTGCTCCTGGTTACGATTGGAATAACGTCTGTATTAGACATGATAACCTAGACATTGATGGTGAGAACCATATTTTAAATATGGGTTATAATGATCTAGCTTTAAGAGGATATAACTTTTATGGGGCAGAAGTAAATCCTAATAATGACTCAACAAAGGATACCTTACCATATAAAGAAGATTGGACCTTGGAAAATATGAATACGTATGGTACTTCATATTGGGGGGTTATTAGTTGTAATACCGGAATTTCTGCTAATCGTATAATAGCGCAGACGGGAAAAGATCCAGATACTGGAAATAAGGTTATAGACCCTAAGACAAAAAAATATGTTGTTCCAGGTAAAAATTCTTATGCAGATGGAATAAATGGCGGTTATACCTGGATCACTTATAAAAATATTAACTATACAGGATCGCAGTTTTCTTGGACTAGTGATCGCCATGTGGCTGGCGCAACGATTTCGGGTACGGTGAATGCGCAATGTGTTTATTATTATGCGGATCCTTTAAGGCCAAATAACTATTGGGTTACAGAAGGTCCAGGAAATCAACAAGTATTTGAAGAAGATCGAATTGAATTTGCTCCGGATTGTAGGTTTACCGGCTCTACTTATAATGGAGATGCCTTAGAGTTAACGGGAACAGCAACTTTAGATGATGGAGCAATAGTTAATCTTTATCCCCATGGAACAAGTGCAGAGCATTCAAACAATGATGGTATTAATCATGGGTTATATTTTAAGAGCGATATGCCAGGGAAATTATTACTAAAGGGCGCATCTAAACTGAATATCCATTGTGATGATCATGATGGTAATGATTTAATACAGAATGATGGTACCTATAAACCTGGTGCTTTTCCTTCAGGAGGTAGTATAGCTCACAATGCTTTTCCGCAACCAGCCTCAGCTATTTTGATGAGTAATGCAAATTCTAACATTACTTATCAGGCCTCTAATAATGGTAAGTCCTCACCGGAAATTAATATAGATAGCGATGGTCCGATCTCTAAAAATGCTTCCTTAGTTCATTTTGCTGGTGGTAAAGTGACACTAGAACGGGGAAAATTTAGTATTCAATCCAAAAATTTAAGTAAAGTGATTAATGGTCAATCTGTCGGCTATAATACGATGGGTTGGGGTAACCACACTAACGGTCTAATGGCGATTGGCGATCAGGCTAGTGTTGATGTTAAGACCGGCGGTGATTTCAGTATTGCGGCAAATGACGATGACCAGCCAATGTGCTTATTGTATGCTCCCGGTAGCTTGAATGTTAACATTATGAATCCGAAAAATGTCAGTCTTGATTTACGGGGAAACAAGAATGTTTTGGGTGCAGATGGCGATTCACCCGGACTGACTGAAAATAGCGCCTTGGTATCTACTAATGGTCAGGCTAAAATTAAGGCTTATAACACGCGTATTTCGGCCTGGGGTGACAATACTAAGCCCCCTGGGATAAGTAATATAGGATTGGCAGACAAAAAATCCACAAGTAAAACGGTCAGCATTGGTATGGGGGATCCTACTCAACCATTGGCAAATTCCAATACTAAAGGCGTAACCGTTAAGAATCCTTTGCGGGCGCAGGAAGTAATCTTGCCGTTTTCCGGTAGTGGAATTAATTTCACTGCCTATCTGACTGACCCGAATAATAATGTTATTCAAGCCCCTAAAGCTACAACCTTGGATTATTTAAATGCTGCAATGGCACAAATGAATGGCAAAGAATTCCGGTATATTCGATTGTCCGATTTGCCAGGAGCGGACTTAAATTTGGATGCTGATTCACAAACTTCTTTACCACTGCAACCAAATCAACGAATAATAAATGGCAAGGTTCAAGGAGATCATTGGCTTAATACTAATGAACCGGAAAAACCGGAAGATGCCTTTACGCCCCATCCGCCATTACTCAGAGTTCAAGTGCAACGTAGTGACGGGACGAAAATTGATCTCGGCACGGAAGTTAATAAAAACGCGGCTCAGCAAAAATCTAACACTGATCCTACAAATACGGACGTAACAGAAGTAACCCCCAGCTTATTAACTCGTGATAATGAAACGGGCAATTTGGAAGTAAATACAGCTACTGGACTAGGGAAAAAGATTGACCCTACCAGTAATCCACAACCGCATTATCTCAAGGATTCTGATGTCACTTGGGATGGCGGTACTTGGGATCAGCAAAATCAGGACAACCATAGTTTTAAGTATGACTTGTTAAAACTAATTAAACAATATAATGATGCACATCCTGATAAGCCGCTGAATTTAAAGTCTACGGATAAGATTTTAACTAGTGTCGTTACTAACTATCAGTCTTCACCTATCTCGACTACTAATATTAATAAACTGTATTTACAGCCGGGTGCTCCGAAAGAATATCTTATTGGTGATTCCATAACCGATATGCCTGTGCAATATTTAGCAAACGATGATGCGGCTTCTAAAATTACGATTAATGGTACCATTGCTAAACCTGGCGGCGGCAGTCCTGAATCCTTTGTCCAAACGATTACTCCTATTCAACACAATACCTTGACTTCCGCTAATTTGACGCTGCCAGCAGATGCTACCAGTACTAGTGGTGATTATACTGTCACTTTCAATGGTAAAGACGATCAGCAAAATTCCAGTCAATCAGATGCTTTGCAATGGACTTATCATGTCAGCAACCTGCCCCGTTATAGCGGCAATAAGAACATTGTAGATAAAAATCAAACACCAATCAGCCAACAAAAAAAGATTGTTAGTGGCTTAGACTATGACCTAATTACAAAATTTGCTCCGAAAAATCCTAATCTTCCTAGTCCGGGTAATGCTATTAAGATAACTAAAGATGCTACTGCAAATCCAAGCGAAAGCAATTATAATCTCTATTCCGAGACAATAACGGCGACGTATACAGATGCGCAGGGCTCTCATAGTCAGAGTTTACCTTTTAGTTATGATAAGGTATATCATGCAACAGACTTTTGGAGTGATCAGGCTAGTTTTCCGGCAGGAACAACTTTTGCGATTAAGCGCAAACTGAGCATTCCACAAAATGATCCCGGAACCAATATTCGCATTAATTCTGATTCTTTAATATCTATCGCTGATGATAGTAAAGAAACTACTTTAGCTACCAGCAATGCTTTGAATTATAATAGCAGTGGTTCTGTGGTTTTAACCACAACCGGCGTCATTGATTATGGAAATCGGATCTTACCGCTGAAAAGGGGCAGTATCTTAAAAATTGACAAGAATAAGAGTCAGAATTTAAGTGTGAAGGTAACTAATAATACAACTGAATCCCAAAAAATCAACCTGACAGCGCAACTTAGTCCAGAGTTAGATGATGTGTTTAGTAATAACTTGAATTATTTAAGCAGTAATAGTTATCAGCCTTTGGCAGGAGAGCCCGTGAATGTTTATTCGACGGATGCCTTAGCAGCGAATAATGGGAAAGATATTACTGCCGACTGGTTTCATGAAAATGACCAGATCGCTGGCCCAGAGTTAAAATTTAACTCGCTGCCCAATGTCAGCACAGGAACTCATAAAAGTCAAATTACTTGGACACTGACAGTAGGTCCTTGATTTAGAAGGTTTCTGTAACAAATACAGCTCGCAATTAGTGCGGGCTGTTTTTTGCGTTCAAAAATATTCAGACAAAGTTTCATAAATAAAAACACCTGCTTAATTAGCCAAAAGAGTTTATTCATATTCTTTCTTTTTGTTTGTGCTACAATAGTAGCGGTTTTTGATATTTTTATAGGAATAATAGTTAAAAGCCTAATTTTGGCAGACAATGCTAATATAGCTAATGGGACGGGAAATTAGCGTTTTTGGCAGTTTATTCATGAAAATTATTGAACATTTTATCCTTTAAGGGTTTAAAAAATTTCAAAACTTGTTATATTATAGAATTGTAAGGATAAAAGAATATTAATTGGGGGGTCCTTCTGATTAAAATTTTTATTGATATTATTTCATTATTGGGTGACTGGCTCTTATTTACTTTTCCTATGTATCAGGGCTTGATGGAATTAGTTGAGTATCGGAACTTATTTGATAAGTTTGATCTCTACAGCGAACAATCTGTCAAAGTTTCTCCTTGGTATTGGTTACTGCCACCGCTCAAATTATACCTGGAAAAATACCGCGCTTTAAAAATTCTGAAAAAGTTTGTAGATAATGAACAAGAATACCGTACTTTAATGAGTTTTAGTGATAAAGCTACCGCTTGGTATTTTGTTTCTGTAGGGGGCTGGTTTAAAACCCTTTCCAGTATCTACGAGGTTTTGGAAAACAATCACGTGCCTTATTTTGGCTGGAGTTTTATAATTTTGGCCCTGATAGCTACAGTAAGCGGTTTCTTCTCAGCTACATATCGACTGAGTCAACGACGTCAACATAAGATTTTAAAAAAGTTCCAGCAATATTAAATTAAGGAATTTTGGAAATAAATTTTTTGAGAAATAGGCGATTTAAATGAAGAAAAAAAGAATAATTCAGTTTTGTTTTTTTGCCTTGATGTTAGGTCTAAGCGTTTTCATATTTGCTAATAAAACATTAGCAGCTGATAAACAGAATACAAATAACAATACTACAGTATCGGAGAATACTATCAATCCGATCAAAGCCACTAGTGTTGCTTCTTTGCAAAGTGGAAAAAGTAATACAGTGGTAAAAAATACTCCTAATATGCCGATATTTCCAGTATCACAGAAATTGGTAAAATCAGGAGTTACTGATCCATATTTAAATGCATATACTAATTATGATAATGGCGAAGTATTACCAATTGAGAAGCAGGATTTAATCATGGAGTCTGACGGTAATGGTGGCTATATAGCTCATATTTATAATACTAAGGGCTTTTTTGAAGCCATTTTTGATCCTGCTAATCCTGCTTTTCCGATGAATTCAAAGGATCCTAATGGATGGGCAAGTTATCATAATGGTGCTTTATATTCTAATTTAAACGTTACTCCTCGTCCCCTTTCGAAAATTCATAAGATTGTTTTCGAAAATAATATTGATATGGATGTGGTTGATAGTGACACCGCACTTAATTATGAAATTAATACAGTTAGACCTGATCTTATGTCCGGTAGTGCTGCTAAAACTGGCAAAGGTAACGATTCTATTAACAGCAACAATAATCATAGAGGCGGATATGGAAACTATAATTACATTTATACTCGACATGATAAGCTTACTATTGATGGACAGAATAAGTATTGGCTAAATAGTGGCTATAATAATATTGCACTTAATGGTACCGCTAATAATAGTAATCCATATAAAGAAGATTGGACTTTAGAAAATATGGACACATATGGTACTTCTTATTATGGTATTGTAAGTGCTAATGTTGGCAAAGCTTCTAATTATTTACGAGCACGTGCTAATCCTGGAGATAAAGATCCTGATGACAATACTAAAACATTAACTCAATCGGATATTGATACTGCAAAAGCTGGTGGCAATGGTGGCTATACTTGGTTGACTTTTAAGAATATGACCTATACTGGTTCACAACTTTCATGGACTTCTGGAAGTAGAGTTGCCGGAACTACCATTTTAGGCAATGTCACTTGCCGTTCTCTTTTCAGTTATACAGAACCAGGCATTAATTCTAACTATTTATGGCAGACAGACAGTAGTGGCAATCAGCAAATTTTTCAAGTGGATCGTATTATTTTTGGAAAGGATTCTCATTTTACTGGCGCTACTTATAATGCAAATGCTATAGAATTAAGTGGTAGCGCGTCTCTGGAACCTGGAGCAAAGGTAGATTTATATCCACATGGTAATGCAGGAATAGGAAGTGGTCCTGAAGATGTTGATATGTCATTAGGTTGGGGTTTTCAATTTTACAGTAATAGTAATCCATCATTAGATTTATATGGTGATTCTCAGTTGAATATTCATTGTGATAATCATGATGGTAATGATTTAATAACCCCAAGTAAGGATGGCTCTTCAGCAACTTGGCAACCAGGAGTTACTATTGCGCAAGAACAAGCAGCAGGAATAGGTACCAATGCCTCACATCAAATCTCACCTTCTACTGCTGGTGCTTTAGATATGGAGGGTAGTAAATCTAGTATCACTTACCATGAAACTACTGAAGTTACTGATGGTACTAAGAAAATATTGTCACCAGAAATTAATATCGAAGGTAAAGGACCGATTTATGGTAATCATCCATTGGTTAACTTTGGTGGTGGTAATGCCCAACTGTCTCATGGTAAATTCAGTATTAAAGCGACGAATTTAAATAATCAAGAAGATGTAAATAATAATAATAAAATAATTCATTATACAAATAATAGTAGTTCTGGTACTGGTGGATTAATGGCTGTTACTGGTTCTAATACGCGTATTGAAGTTAAAACTGGTGGTGACTTTAGTATATCAGCTTCTAATCATAAGGATGATGATGTAACCGGTTCTCCAGTTAATCTGTTGTATCTTGGTAGTGGCGCACTAATTAATTTAATGAACCCTAAAAATGTTAGTCTAGATTTAAGAAACAATAATGATCCTGACAGTGCCTTAGTATATGCCTATGGTAACCAATCTAAAATCTATGCTTACGATACTCGTGTTCAAGCTTGGGGTGATAATAAACTGGATGGTAATGGTAACGGTGTTAATCAAACTGAGAACAATAGTAAAATAGCAGGTTATGTACCTTCTGGTATAGATTATAAATATAATCAAATAATTAGCTTAGGAATGGGAGACAAAAGTGATCCGAATAACAACGGTGGAAAATGTACACCTGATCCTATTCGAGCACAAACCCTGACATTACCCTTTAATCGTTATGCAATAGATTTTACCCAATATTTAACCCAACCAGCAAAAAATGTAATTCAGGGGCATAAAACAGATTTAGATTTATTAAAAGCAGCTATGGTTCAAATGAATGGAAGAGAGTTCCGGTATGTTCGTCTTTCCGACTTGCCTGGTCCAACTGTGGATGATGTTGATAAGGTTTGTGTACCTGGTACTGATATTACACAAAGAAACATTACAGGAAAAGTTGGTGGTGATTATTGGGCCAATGATGATGAATCTGATAAAACTTTATTTAGTCCGGTTCCACCGTTACTCAGAGTGCAGCTCAAGCAAAAGGATAGTAAGTCTCCTGTAGATTTAGGAACAGAGCCTAATAGTAATGCTGCCCAAGAAAAAACTAATACTGATCCTCAAGATACGAGAGTTACAGAAGTTACGCCTAATCCAATCGATAGTAATAGAAATGTTAGAACAGATACCGATGGTAATTATATGATCGGTACAAAGGTTACTACTGACGGTGATACCATTAACCCACAACCTAAATATTTAGACCCAAAGATAGTAACATGGGACAAAAATGGTTGGTCTAAGGATACCTCCAGTAGTGAAAATGATCCACAACACAGTTTTAGTTATAACTTACAAGATGTTATCAACAAGTATAATGACAATCATACAGACAAAAAAATAAGTTTGCAGCCTGGGGATCAAGTTCTTACAAGCGTGGTCACTAATTATCAAGAGACACCGGTTCAAAATACACGGTTTACTAATTTATACCTAAAAAAGGGTGATGAGCCAAAAACACCATTTCTTATAGGTGATAAAGTTACAATGCCTTTTCAATATATCGACACGAATACAGGAGCATATAAGCTTTTTCTTAGCGGAACTATATACAAATTAGTAAATGATGATGATGGAATTATTACAAGGAAGGAGGTTTGCACATTCAACAAACAGCAGGTGGATAGAAAACAATCTAATGGATGGGAAACTAATTCTTTGGATTTGCCAACAGAAACCACTTCAAAGCCAGGAGCCACCTCAGAGCCAGGTAATTATGTGGTTGAATTTTATGGGACTGATGACGTAGGTGATTCTGGTAATGCTGGTCCGGATGACCCTATATCTTGGCAATATACAGTTTCTAATTTGCCAAAGTACAATGGTAAAAAAGTTCTTAATGATCATACAACAGGTGATACAACAAAACCTGGCAACATTGTAAGTAATTTGCACTATACCGTAAAGACTGTTTTTGAAGCTGTGAATACTACTAATGGTACTCTATCTACGGTCATGTTTAATCATCCTGACACAATAGGTGATGGCATTGATAATAGCGATACAAATATTGAAGAGAATTCTGATTATACATTGACAGCGTCTTACAGTGACAACAAAGGTCAAATTACTAACAAACAGTTAGAATCTGATTTTAAATATAAGACCGACTATATACCAAAACAGTTTGGTATAAACCAAGGCACATTTCCAAAAGGGGTAAAGTTCACTATAACGTACAAAATATTGGTTAAGAAAAAAGCCAAGGATGATCTTGATAAACTTGTTAAAATTGGTGCCGATCAAATGTACTCAAAAGAAGGGGATAATAAAGTAGGCACCTTGTTAAGCACAAGTAATAGTATTGGATATAATTCAATAGGTTCTATCGTCTTAAACGTTAGCGGTGGTATTAACTATGGAACTTCTGCCTTGCCGCTCAATAAACAAAAAACTTTATTTATGAAAAAACAGTATCCAATAGTTAAGATAGAAAATGATACATCAGCTAGTCAACCAATTACTTTAACAGCCCAAGTAGATGGCGACACTAGTGGTCTTAATAGTCTTAATAATTGGTTATATTATAGAAAAACAAAGAATAATGATGATTCTGATACTCTTATGACAAATAAAGTAACTGTCTTTCATGACTCAGTTGGAACAAATGTTTCACAAAATATTTCAAGTAGTTGGTTTAATAATGATGGTAAACAAGTTACTGGTCCTATATTAAAATTAGGACAAAATTCCTCCCCAACTCCTGGAACTCAATATAATACGAAGATTACTTGGAATTTAACCAATTCTTTATAGTTAAAGCTTATTACCCTTTAAACAGTCCCGTTCGGGGCTGTTTTTTTTTCTATTTTTTGATTGATTAAAAAAGAGGCCAACTTAAATTTTATAACTGCCTATAACCAAGAACTAGTAGTCGTTGTCTCGTCTGAGCAGATGAATATCTTTAATAATACTGCATTAACATTATTTTTTACGGATAAAAAGAGTAAGACTAAATAAATAGTCTTTGCATTTTAACTGTAAAGCGTTATCATAGCTATGGCATCAGTATTATCACATTCCAATAATATTAATTGGGGACTCCTTGATTATTTGGAGTTAATGAGTAAATAAAGAAGGGATTTTCTCATGAAAAATTTAGCTTTACTGACTGATTTATACGAGTATTCAATGGCAAACGGGTTTCAGCATTATTTACCGCAAACGCGTGCTGTCTTTGATGTTTTCTTTCGTAAAGTACCTGATAAAGGTGGTTTAGTAGTCGCAGCGGGGTTGCAGCAGATAGTGGAACAATTACAGGATTTTAATTTTTCTGCTGATGATTTGGAATATTTTCGCAGTTTAAAGCTCTGGGATGAGGACTTTTTGCAATTTTTGGCAAATTTTAAATTGGAGTGCCAAATCTCTGCAGTGCCGGAAGGAATGCCGGTCTTTCCGCGTGAACCTTTGATTACAGTGAGCGGACCTATCGCACAGGCACAATTATTAGAAACTTTGATTTTGAATATTTTCAATCATCAATCTTTAATTGCTACTAAATCCCGACGGATGACCCAAGCCGCCCAAGGGAAACCGATTATGGAATTTGGCGCCCGCCGAGCGCAAGGACCTGATAGTGCATTGTATGGAACCAGAGCTGCAGTCATTGGGGGAGCCAGCAGTACTTCAGATGTTTTAGCAGCTAAAAAATTTCATATTCCGACTGCTGGAACGATGGCACATAGTTGGATTGAAGCCTTTCCTGATGAATTATCGGCTTTTCGTAAATGGGCTGCTCTCTATCCTGATAATGCTGCTTTACTAGTGGATACGTATGATGTTTTGCAATCTGGGGTTCCGCATGCTATTCAAGTATTTCAAGAATTGCAGGCACAAGGACATCAGCCTTTGGGAATCCGCATTGATTCCGGTGATATTGCTTCTTTGACCCAGAAATCCCGTGCCTTGCTGGATGAAGCGGGACTAACCTCAGTGAAGATTACTATTTCGAATGCCTTAGATGAGAATATCATCACTTCTTTACTACAACAGCAAGCACCGATTGATAATTTTGGCATTGGTGAGAAGTTAATTACCAGTTCTTCAGCACCTGTTTTAAGCGGGGTTTATAAACTAGCAGCCATTGAACAAAATGGCCAGTTAATTCCGAAAATCAAAGTCAGCAATGATCTGGCAAAATTAACCATCCCGGGTCCTAAAAAAGTCTATCGCCTGTATTATGAACATACTCAAGAAGCCTTTGCTGATGTGATTGCTTTGGCTGATGAAGATTTAATACATTCAGAACGAATTACTGTAGTTAATAGTAATCCTCTGCAATTGCAAAAGCCGGTAGTTTTGACTAATTTTGTTGCCCAGCCTTTATTACACCCGTTGGATTTTTCGCAAAAACACCCCGTACCGACAGATGTGTTTGCCATTCAAAGAACTAGTCAGCGCTGGCTAGATGAATTACCGATTGAAACTAAGCGTTTAACTAATCCGGATATTTATCCTGTCTATATGACTGAAGCTTTGAATAAATTACAGAAAGATCTCATTGCCCATTAAAAAAACCGCCTTGAACGGCGGCTTTTTAATTTATTGGTTGAGGTGTTGTTGATTATTTTTTAAGTAATCACGAATTTCTTCTAAGTACTTTTCTGACATCTGTTCCGGCGTTGGCTGAGCTGGCTGGTCTTGGGGATGATGTAATTTATTAATGCCTTTAACAATTAAGAAGACCACAAAAGCAATAATCAAAAATTCAATGATGGAATTGAGAAAATCCCCGATTTTAAATTTGCCGACAACAATGGATGACAGATCAATATGTCCTAAAAATAAACCAATAAACGGGTTAAGGATATATTTAGTTAAAGCGTTGACAATGTTATTAAAGGCACCCCCAATAATGACCCCGACGGCTAGGTCAATTACATTACCTCTAGAGATAAAATCTTTAAACTCTTTGAGCATCTTGAAACCTCCCATAATCCCTTGATATTAAGATTAATGTACTGATATCTGCTGCATCTGTCAAGCATATGCGCTTTGTCGCCGACATCAAAAAATTTTTCCTTTTTGAGCACAATAATTATTTAATTGGCGACCGCCACCGTTTTTGCGGCTATTTTTTTGTTATAATTACTTTGTAAAGCGTAGGGACGCTTTGCAAATTCTCTTTCTGCAATATCAACAAATTAATGGGGGGTGGCAACAATGTTTTCATGGATTAATATTGTTCAAGGTGCTTTAGCACTGGGCTCAGGAATTTTACAAGATATTGGTGGTTTCTTTAATTGCTTTAAATAGCATTCTTTGAGAAAATCACGAAAAACTCTTTTGTTGTTTCAACAACAAAGGAGTTTTTTCTTGTTCAAAATAGCAAAATCGCGGCTGATTTAATAAATTGTTCAATAAAAAACTTTTGTTTGTTTCTTTATTGTGAATTAAGTAGCTAATGCTTGAGAAGAAGTCTATAATGAGGTTAACTATAAGTACAAGGGAGGTTTTTATTTTGGCAAATTCAGACTTTGAGCAGGAAGATTTATCCAGTAATCATCCTTTGAAAACCACAATTCAAGGAGTAGATATGCAGGCCAGTGATTGGGTCGAACAAGCTGCAGCCCAAACTCAGGCTACTTGCGGAGATAATTATGTACAACTAGATCGGGGAATTTTAACAGCTGACCAATTAACTAATCTTTTGAATTCTTTACCGGGAAAATTGACTTTCGTGGATTCAAATAATCAATTTTTATACTATAATAATAGTCCGGAAAATCAAAAAAATCAGAAATTGGCGGTGCAAGTCGGCGATTCCATAGAGAATACCCATCCTCAGCAAATTTCTTCTTACGTCAAGCAGGTGATGCATGCTTTAAAAACTGGTCAAAGTGACCTTGTCAAAATTCCCTTGCCGACTAATAATCAAGAAAGCTATGTGGTTTATTTTTATAAAGCGGTCCATGATCAGGCGGGCAACTATGCCGGTGTCAATGAGTGGAGTGTCGATATTATGCCGTTGATTAACTGGTATTTACAGCAGACTGGACAAAAATTAGTACCCTCAAATTCCGCTCCTGCTGCCCCTAAACCGGATATGGATGCTTTAACCGGAGCTTCACAATCAGCTGCGAAGTCTCAGACTATTGACCCTGATGATCTTCCGGATAGTATTACGGGGGCTTCCACCCATCTGGATAAATAAGTTGTTTTTCATTAAGTGGCCCTTGAGGGCTATTTTTTATCAGAAAATTGGCGAGAAAAACTTTCGTTAAAATTGATTTTCCAGTATGATAGGACTAAAGAAGAAGGGGTGCGGAGATTATGTATCGGCCATATAAGTTAGGAATGATTCATTTTAGTGATTTATCGCAAAAAAGACTTCGAGATTGGCTGCTGCATTTGGCTAATCGTACCCAAGTAACCAAGGAATTGGGTATCGGGCGCAATACTCTCTATCGCTATTTGGACAAGATCAAAAAGGAAACCAGCAGTATTGAAGAATTATTTACTTTGCAGCAAGTGCAGACCTTGATCAAACTGGAAAATGCTGATTGGCAAAAGTATTTAACCCAAAAAGCTGATTTAGCAGCTAAAAAGGCGGCTAAAGCTGATTTAGATCATCAAGAAGCGCAATTAACCAAAACTTTGCATCAATATGGCTGGGGTGAGATTACCGACAATCTGGAATTTGCACAATTAATTGATTTACAGCAGGGCAGTGCTGAACAAAAACAGCAGGCGCGCGCAATTTTGCAGCGCTGGCCGGCTGCTAAACAAAAGAAATATGACAAATATCAAAAGCAGGTGCAAAATCATGAGTGAGTGGCAGGCAGTTATTCCGTTCGCGCCCCAAGCAACGCCGCGGCCGCAATTTAAATTTGTCAAAAACAGCGGCAATCGGGGCAAAGTAATTACTTATTATCCGACAAAATATACTGAATATATGCAGGCCGTCAAGGATTATCTGCTGCAACACCAGTTATATAATGATGATTTCTATCAGACTATTCAAAATCCTTATGGAGTTTTAATGGAAGTTATTTTTTATTTGCAAATTCCCCAACACCAAAAAACAGTGAAGAGTTTAATGCGCAAAACGGCTCCCGATATTGATAACTTGGAAAAGGCCATCATGGATAGTATTTTTAAAGATTTAGCTATTCGTGATAGTCGCATTGTCGGCATTAAGTCGCTGAAGCTCAATGAAAAAAAATTTCCGCGAACCGAAGTGCGTCTAATCGGGATTGATCAAGATGAATAATAATGATAAGCTGCTTCACTTACTGCAGGGAGAAGAACAATTACAAAAATTAATGCCCGAATATTTACAACAGCTGAAACAACAGACACAGCAGCGCCAGCAGACCCGCTTACTTGTAAAACAAGCCCATCGTCAATTGCAAAATCTCCAACGGCAAATCAAGCAGCAGTTAAAGAAAGCCGCCCAGCAAAATCACCAAGTACAACAACAGTGGCAGCTCATGCAGCAGCAGGCTATGTCCTTAGAGCAGCAGTATTGGGCACGCTATCATCAGCCTTGTAAATTATTCCAGGAGATATCCGCGCTGAATTTGGAAACAACAACCCTGAAGCAATTGGCGGTTTGGAGTCAAAACTTACCGACTGATAGTCAATTACCGCTGAAACTTTTTCAAAAACGGCTGCAAAAATTAGCAAACGCTACCTTATTAACCTCACAGCAGCAAGCTTATTTACGTACTAGTGATCTTCAGTTAGCCCAATTAATAAATTGTCTGAGCAGTTATACTCGATATCGCCAAGTTGCCTCTCGTAAAATAGCCCAAAAGTTAGAGCAGATTCAGCAAAATCTAACTCTGGCTGCGCTTTCCAGTAGTCCGACTTGGTGTCACACCCTCCAAAAAGTGCAACAGACTTTGACTACTTTGCCTGTTATAATGCCACCAAAAACCCAGCCGCTGTTGGCGGTAATTCACGCCATTAGAAAGCCCCAATATTATGTCAAGCGCGGCTATACCGTATTACAAGTAGTACAGCCGGTTTATGCTGCCTTAACCCGGTTACGACAAAATATAACTAATCAAGCACACTATCGGGGTATGAGTAATGCCTGGCAGAATTATCAACTAGCGATGCAGGATTTACGGCAATATTATCAAGAACATTATTGGCAAAGCGGCGGCACCCCGCATAATTTTCACGGTCATGATAACCGCTAAAAATTGATTTTAAAGCAGTAACCACTCTAAGAAGCTGGTTGCTGCTTTTTTATTAAGTCAGGCTCTTAGAGAGAGGATTTTTCCAGCGTTTGTGCAAATAATTGCAAGCGCTTTAATTGCATTACATGTGTAAGCGCTTTTAAAATGAAATTAGGCAATTAGTGGGAAAATAGGCGCATTTCCACTAAGAGCAAATAATCTGGCACGATCATTGTTAACGATTCCGCCTAATTAGCTTTAGCACTCTTGGATGCAGTGAATGGAGGTAGACAAAATGAAAATCGCATTACCGAAAATATTTATCAGTCCCGCTAATTATATTCAAGCTAAGGATATTTTATTTAATTCGGTGACTTATTTAAAACGCTGGGGGCAAAAGTTGGCCATTGTTGGTGATGACAATGTTTATCAGCTGGTTGGCGATCGGTTTATTGCCTATTTAAAGGATAATGATTTTCAAGTGAGCAAGCTCGATTTTGGCGGAGAAGCTTCACCGCAAGCCGTTCAAAAAGCAATAGATGAAATTGATGGTGACATTGATTTTGTAGCGGGAATTGGCGGTGGTAAAACTTTAGATACTGCAAAAGAAATTGGCGAAAAGCTCAAGATTAATACCATAATTATTCCGACATTAGCTTCAACTGATGCGCCGACCTCAAGGTTATCAGTAATTTATAACGAGGATGGAACTTTTAATAGTTATAAATTGCATACTAAAAGTCCTGATTTGGTGTTGGTAGACTCAAATATTATTGCCCATGCACCTACTAAATTTTTAATTTCAGGCTTTGGCGATGCCTTAGCGACTTATTATGAGGCCCAGGCGGTTTATGACATTAAAGGTTTCAATAATGCAATTGGGTTGGATACTATAACGTCAATCAAAATTGCCGAAGCTTCGACAGAGACTATTTTTAAATATGGCGCCCAAGCTTTAGTAGCGAATAAGCAACAGGTAGTGACTGCGGCTTTAGACAGCGTTATTGAGGCGAATATTTTGATGAGTGGTTTGGGCTTTGAGAATGCCGGTACTAGTGTTGCCCATACTCTGCAGAATTCTTTTCCTGTCTTAAAATCCACCAAACATCTCATGCATGGTGAAAAAGTAGCCTTTGCTTTGTTAACTCAGATGTTCTTACAAAACGCCGCAACAACTACGATTAATAAGTATCTGAACTTTTTCTTAAGTGTGGGCCTGCCGACCACTTTAGCGGATGTCGGTTGGGAAAAAGCGACCGATGAAGATTTATTAAAAGTAACTCGTTTTGCGGCCAAGCCGGAATTTTATTTGGAACAATTCCGTTTTGATACTAGTCCTGAAGCCTTATTAGCTGCCATGCGCGCCGCAGATCAATATAGTAAGGATTATCAAAATCGGCAATTAGTTCAATCTTAATTCAGGCTGCGTAGGGTCATGATTTTTAAAATGAAGTAGAACATTTAGGAGGATACGCTCCATGAGTCAATACATTTTAGCAATTGATCAGGGTACACAAAGTAATAAAATTACCATCTTTGATTTACAAGGGAAAATTCTCTGTTCTCAGTCGCAATCACTGCGCCCGTTTCATTTGGGACCTAACGGAGTAGTGGAACATCCAGATGATGATTTGTGGGATTCATTGCAAAAAACTTGTCAGGATCTGATGCAAAAATTTCCGGGAAAAGCTGAGGATATTATTGCCATTGGTTTGGGCAGTATTCGTTTCAATCGGGTCGTGTTAAGAAAAGATGGTAATTTGGCCCAGCCGGTAATTAGCTGGCTGGACAGCCGGACTCACGCTCCTTATAAAAAAGAAGTCGCCGATGCCGCTTATTTAACTACAAGTACCGGTTATTTGACTTCGCGACTTACAGGGCAGCATTTAGATACGGTATCGAATTATTATGGTTGGCCGGTGGATATGGATACTTGGGATTGGTCAACAAATGATCAGCTTTACCAGTATTTTAATGTAACACCCAAAATGCTCTTTAAACTAGTTACTCCCGGTTCTTTATTAGGAACGATTACCGCCCAAGCGGCTCAAAAAACGGGTTTGCCCCAAGGAGCGCCGGTTTTTGCCACTGCTAATGATAAGGCAGTCGAAGCTTTGGGTACGGGGTTGCCGCTAAGTCAGGATTTATTACTTTCTTTAGGAACTTATGTAACCTCGATGATGCAAGGGGATAAATTTTGGCCTTATGGTTCTAGCAAGCACTTTTGGTCCAATTTTGCGGATATTCCCCATGAATATTTGTATGAAAGTAATGGGATTTCTCGAGGAATGTGGACTGTGAGTTGGTTTGCTAACCAGTTTCAAGAAATCGGTGCCGCTCAAGGAAAATCCACCTTGGATGTCTTAACTGCGGAAGCTAAAGAAGTTCCCCCCGGCTGTGACGGTTTAATGGCGTTAATGGATTGGCTGCCGGCAACGGATCGCTATTTTCGTAAAGGTGCTTTTATTGGTTTTGATGGCCGCCATACACGAGCGCATATGTTTCGGGCAATTTTGGAAGGTTTAGCGATGACGGAAAAGCAATTTTCGTTAGCGATGATCGAAGAATTAAAACGTCCCGTGAAAAAATTAATTGTTACTGGTGGCGGCGCTAAAAATGATGTCTTTATGCAATTAATTGCGGACATTTATGATTTGCCGACGCAGAGAAATGCCGTAATTGATGCGGCAGGTTTGGGTGCTGCCATTAATGCAGCTGTAGGCGTAGGTGTTTATACTAATTATATTGAAGCAATTCAACAAATGGTTCATCCACAGGATACTTTTCAACCAATTGCAGCTAATGTGGCTCGTTATCAAGCAGTTTATGCGCAGTATTCAACTTTACATCAATTAACTGATCCAGTAATGAAACACCTCGCCACGATTAATGGTGTAGCGCAGGAAAAAGAGCCAGGAGCACCGATTGTTGCTAGTTGGGATTAAAAAGGAGAAGATCATGACAGAAGCATTAAATAAGGAGCAGATTATTAGCCGGTTACAAGAGCTTGTAACATCAAAACAAATTGATCTGGACGCGGACCATTTAAAAAAAGCCAGCGAAGATTTTTATCGCAAATATCCGCAGGCACATCAGATTTATACTGCCGCTCGGCCCGTGGCCATTGTTTATCCGAATAATACGGCAGAAGTAGCACGAATTCTAAAGTATGCGAATGAGCAGGGGATCAATGTGATTGCCCGCACGGGTAATTCCAGCATTGAACGGGGGTTAGAATCAGCTCGAGAGCCACATATTATAGTTGATGGGTCCCATTTAAATAAGATTGTTCAACTGGATGTGGAAAATCAACAATTAACTGCTCAAGCCGGCTTGCCCCTAGTTATTGCGGAAAAATATTTAAACGATAAACACTTAACTACCGGTCATCTGCCGCAATCGCAACCTTTAGCCGATTTTGGCGGGTTAGTAGCGACCCGCAGTATTGGCCAGTTATCCACTTATTATGGCGGCATTGAAGATTTATTAGTGGGTCTGGAAGCAGTAATGGCCGATGGCACAATTATTCGGATTAAAAATGAACCGCGCCGCTCGGTGGGACCGGATTTACGCCATCTTTTTTTGGGTAGTGAAGGGGCGCTGGCGTTTATTACGGAAGTAACAGTAAAAGTTTTTCCTTATTGGCCGCAAAACTATCACTATTTGGCCTATAATGTGGCTACAATGCGCGCAGGTTTTCAAATTTTACGTCAAGTCATGGTTAATGGCTATAAACCGTCCATTATCCGTTTATATGATCCAGTGGATTGGAGTCAATATTTCCCCGAAAATAAACAACCGATTTTGATTTTTCGAAGTGAAGGACCTAAAAAAATTTCCGATGCCACTGCCCAGGGCATCCAAGAAATTGTCCAAAAATCTTCCCAAGTGACCCCAATTCAGCCGTTGGAACCGATCATTGATTGGTTTCAGAACTTAACTTGGGATCAAACTAATGTTGATCAAGAAGTACAACAAATGCAAAAATTGCCTTATGTAGGTTTTACTACGGAAATTGCGGCGCCTTGGAGTACTGTCGCTGATATATTTGAGGCGGTAACTACAAGAGTAAAGCAAGAAATACCTAACTTGCTCGGCATTGGTGGGCATTCTTCCCATAGTTATGTCAATGGAACCAATATTTATTTTGTGTATGCTTTTAAAGTAGCAGATGTTGCCCCTGAAGAAGAAATGGCCCGCTACCATGATCCGTTGAATAAAATTATTGTGGAAGAAACTTTGAAACACCAAGGCTCGATTTCACATCATCATGGGATTGGTAAAGCACGGGCACCTTATATTAAGCAAGAATACGGCAGTTCATACCCCTTATTAAAAAAGCTGTTTCTTTGTTTTGATCCCCAAAATACGATGAATGCCGGTAATATAATACCGCTGCAATTCATGAACGAAAAAGATACTTAAAATAATAATCTTAGCTTATGAAAAAGCCGCTATTAAATTTCTCTTATTTTAATAGCGGTTTTTTTTGTCTATCAAAATTAACTTGCTGTTAGTCTGCGAGCTACTAATTATGCTAGAATTAAAAAATACTTAGCAAAATTGCTCTGCCATTAGGACTATTTGCTAGTTATGTAAAAAATGAGCTCTAGTGTATTCTAGTGATTCCAGTAGAAAAGTCGTTCTTAGCCAGTTTTCTGTCGAAAAAAGAGGGAATTAAAGATGATTATTAATGTGTTACAACATACACCCAATGAAGGTCCCGGTGCTATTCAAACGTGGGCTCATTTACATCAATACGATTTTTATGTTTATCATCCTTATCAATTTCAAGTTTTGCCTTCAGCAGCTCAAACTGATTTTTTGGTAATTTTAGGGGGACCGATGAGTCCCAATGACCAGTTGCCGTGGATTTTGCAAGAGCGGCAATTAATTAAGACTTTGCTGCAGCAGCAAGTACCAATTTTAGGAGTTTGCTTTGGCGCCCAACAAATTGTAAAAACTCTCGGTTACGCAGTTCATAAAGCCCCTGTTAAAGAAGTCGGCTGGGGTCCGGTGACTTTGCAATCAGCGCAAATTCCCGGTTTACCGGATAAGTTGACAGTCTTGCATTGGCATGAAGAAATGTTTGAACTGCCCAAAAAGGCAACTTTATTATTTTCGAACGATAATTTGACTAATCAAGGCTTTGTACTAGGCCACCAAGCAGTCGGCTTACAATTTCATTTAGAACCGCAAGTAGATAATGTCAAAGAAATAGTGGTCAATGATGCGCCATATATCGCTGGTTCAGTTTTACAGCAATCAGCAGCAGAAATTATGCAAACGCCTCTGCCCCAAGCTAATCAAGCGGCTCTCTTTCATATTTTGGATTATCTGACCGGCAATTAGCTGTACAAAACTACTCATCCGGCGGAAAAAGCAACTTTAAAAATTCCTGCTTACAAGCAGTCGCGGTAAAACTATCTTGATTAAGAGAACCCTTAATTTATTTGTAATCCTTTACAAGACATGGTCAAAAAACTTTTTGAGGGTTAAACTTGCTTTATCAATATCAGAGATCATTACTAGAAATCTTCGGATATTTATTATTGCCGAAGGTTTTTTATTGACAACAGATCTTAATCGAATCACGAAAAAAGAAAGTGCTTTCAAGACCTTATTATAATCTTTTGGTGTATTATGTATTATATATAGATTGATTGTTGATTATATATTAGGATAAAATTATTATTTTGAGATTTTGATGGTTGAAACTTGGAAAAGTGGTGGCTATTATTGAATTTAGAAATAATGAAGAAAACGCTATCGTAACTAAAACTGACAGGATTTAAAAATTTTAAAGAAAGAAGGGTTTTTCATGATTAAAGGATTACATGGAATTTCATTAAATTATAGTAATGTAGTGACCCAGGCACGCATTGCTCACGAGACCGGTTATGGGGCACTAGAATTGTTGCCGGAACATTTATTACGGTATTTAGAGCATGGCGGCACTACCAGCGAATACAATCAAATTACTCAAAAAAATCAGGTTAAAGTGGGTTGTATCAACGCTTTACAAGGCATGGGACGTTACCAAAATGGGGAACGAGAAGAAATGTTGGCCGAAGCCGAGCGTTTATGCAGAATTGCTCAAGAATTGCATTGTCCGACAATTCAGATTTTGGCTCTACATGAATTGGATGCTTTACCAGAAGAACAGATGATGGACATTTTGGTGCAAAACGTTCGGGCAATTGCTGAATTGGGGAAGCGTTACGGCGGAATCCGCTTCCAGATTGAGTTGGTGGCCTATACCAAGTTTAATCATATTAGTCAAGGGTTAGAAGTTATTAAACGGGTCGGCATGGATAATGTCGGTTTGTTATTAGATTTTTGGCATTTTACCGTGGCTGGTATTGATACTCCTCAAACTGTAGCTGCCTTAGATCCTAAAATGATTTACGGAGTTCATTTTTGCGATGGGATCCGTCCCAAAAATGGTCAACCTTGGGATGAGCAGGTGTTAAGAAATTACATGGTCGGCGAAGGTGAAGTTGACATTCAACAATGGACTGATGCAATCAAATCTACCGGCTATAATGGCATGTGGTCCTCAGAATTAGTCAGTCCTGATAATTGGGAAAAGGATTTAAAAGAAAATGCTCAAAAATGTTCTGATATTATGGATCAATATATTGGCACGGATTGGGAATAAGGAAAATTCAAAATGAAACTTACTAAAGAATTAATCTTACAACAAGAAAAAGAGACAGTCTTACAGCACTTTACTTTAGCTGATGCTTATCAATTAGGAGAAGAAGTACGCAAAGCTGCAGTGGGTGATCCTGAGCAGCTGATTGTAACTATCCAATTAGGTCGCAGACTGGTATATGTGCGTGCGGGCAGTCAGACAACTTTTGAAAATGATTATTGGGCCGCTCGTAAACGGAATGTAGTTTTACATCATGAGCATAGTTCCATGTTCGTACGCCTAGATAATAACGCTGATGAGGAAGAATATTATCGCCGCAACGGTTTGAGTCATCATGATTACGCTATTCATGGAGGCGCTTTTCCAATTTTTGTGGAACAAGTGGGAATGGTAGGAGTAATAGCTATTTCCGGTTTTCCGATGGAAGATGACCATCTGACCTGTTATCAGGGCTTGATGAATTTTAAAAAGAAGTTTGCCTGCTAAAATAGCAGTACTTAAAGTAAATGTATGCCAGAATATCGACCGCACTAAATGGTTTTGTTTTTAAAAATAGAGAAACTGGCACTATTCAAAATGCTTGTCAGAATCCGATTTTTTTGAGGGTGCACAAGGCGCCAATTGGATGCGCTCTCAAGATTGAAGCCGTTGTGAAATCAGTGATTTGTTAATTATTTTCAAATGTGTTATTAACAACTCAATCTGATAAGTTTTACTAGAGTTGTCATTAAAAACAAATTGTTGGGCACTATTTTATTTAAAGGGTTCATATGTAAGAGAGCGGTTGTTGCTTTAAATGAATTAAAAAGAAGAGAGAGCCTACTAATGTTATTGGAAAACAGACAGATGCGACATTAGGGGCAGTCAGGAGAACTTTTACAATGATTAAGGGATTACACGGCTACTCATTTAATTATTCTAATGTAGTAACTCAGGCTAAAATAGCCTACCAAGCAGGATTTGATTCCGTGCAGTTACTACCAGAGCATTTATTTCGTTATTTGGAGCACGGCGGCACCATTGAGAAATATCAAAAATTATTGGATAACTACGGTTTAAATGTTGGTAATATTAATGCAATCAAAGAAATTGGCCGCCACCAAGGTCATCAACGCGAACAATTGCTAGCAGAAGCAGAACGAATTTTTCGGACAGCGCAGGCCTTTCATTGTCCTGTTGTGCAAATTATGACTATGCATGAAGTAGATTATTTACCGGAAGAGCAGATGCTGACAGTGTTGGCCGATAATATCCGGGCACTTGCCGAAATGGGAATGAAGTATGGCGGCATTAAATTACAAATTGAATTAGTGGGCTATACCAAGTTTAATAAAATCGAACAAGCCCTGGAAGTTATCAAACGTTCCGGCATGGATAACGTAGGTTTAGTAATTGATTTTTGGCATCTGTATGTTTCCGGGCATCAGCCGCAAGATATCGCCAAATTAGATAAAGACCAAATTATTGGAGTGCATATTTGTGATGGCCGTTTGCCCCATCCTGGTGAATTATGGGATGAATTGGTACAGCGTGATTATGCTGTTGGTGAAGGGGATATTGATGTTCAAGCTTGGGTCAATGCTGTTAAAGCAACTGGCTTTGATGGTCCGTGGTCCTTGGAGCTGGTCAGCCCGCGCCATTGGGAAAATGATTTATTAGATACTGCGATAACCAATTCTCGCCAAATTGATGACCTTGTGCAGGGCACTAACTAGTGTCAGAAAATGGTTCACGCAATTAGGTAAAACTAAAAAGACCTCCAATCTTCTTCTTGTGAAATTAAGAGGGAGATTTTTTGCAGATAAGCCTGCTAGAATAAACCAACAAATTACATAGTAAAAAGGACGCTCATTTTTTATAAAATATTAAAGCCTAATTTTCTTTCACACGGATATGGACTTTGATTTGCACCTGTATTTTTACTTTTAGTTATACTATACTAATCACCAAGAATTATTGATTAACTCTAATAAGATCTTTTGATATTAGGAAAGTTTCAATTTTAGATACCGCAGTTGGAGCCGGAAAGCGCTTTAATAAACTGCGGCAGAATTTAAGTTTTAATCAAAGGATGGTATTTACAATGAAAGCAGCAATCTTTATTGAACCCGGCAAAATCGCAGTTCAGGAGCGTCCACGCCCGCAATTGCAAAAGCCTACTGATGCTATTATTCGTGTTTTACGGGCCTGTGTTTGCGGATCGGATTTATGGTGGTTTCGCGGTTTAGAAGAACGAGAGGCTAATAAAGGAGTTGGTCATGAAGCCATTGGAGTAGTTGAAGAAGTAGGCTCAGCAGTCAAACAAATTAAGGCTGGTGACTTTGTGATTGCGCCTTTTACTCATGGTTGTGGTCATTGTGCCGCCTGTCGAGCAGGTTTTGAAGGAAATTGCTTTAATAAAGAGCCGGGAACTAACCCCGGCTACCAAGCCGAATTTTTACGCTATTCTAATGCTGATTGGTCTTTAGTAAAGATTCCGGGCCAAGCGCAGGATTATGATGATGCAATGTTAAATTCCTTATTAACACTTTCGGATGTGATGGCTACTGGCTATCATGCTGCCGCCAGTGCTGAAGTGAATCCAGGAGATACCGTGGTGGTTGTAGGTGATGGAGCTGTGGGATTATGTGGTGTTATCGCTGCCAAATTACGTGGTGCTGACAGAATAATTTCTTTAAGCCATCATGAAGATCGCGCCCGTTTGGCTCAAGAATTTGGAGCCACTGACGTTGTTAGTGCACGTGATCAGGCTGCTATTGATCAGGTCAAACAATTAACTGCGAATGCCGGTGCAGATGCTGTTTTAGAATGTGTGGGAACTGAGCAGGCTGTTTTAATGGCAACCCAGATGGCTCGTCCGGGAGCAGTTGTCGGGCGTGTGGGAATTCCGCAACAAGCAACTATGGATACTAATGCTTTATTTTACCAAAATGTAGGTCTACGCGGTGGGATTGCCAGTGTGACTACTTATGACCGCCAGATTTTATTAGATGCAGTTTTGACTAAGAAAATCAACCCGGGACGAGTCTTTACTAAGAGGTTTAATTTAGAACAAATTCAAGCTGCCTATGAAGCTATGGATCAACGGCAGGCGATTAAGTCATTAGTCATAATAAGTGAATAAATTGGGTAAAAGTTCAAATTAAGAAAAATTGGAGCGCGTTTTGCTGCAATTTTTTTATTAGAAAAGTCGCAAAGTATTATTAAGTATCAGCTGCCTAAAAGACCGTTTGAATGAAGTTTGATAAGAAAAAATTTAGTTAGAAGAGTGGTCATTGTATAAAAAGCATAAAAACCTCTCTTTTTTAATTAACAAATTATTTAGCACTGCTTAAACGAAAAATTGCTTAAGTCTTTTAATAATTGCTTTAAACTAATTCCAAAACGGCGTTCATAATTAGTAGCAATCGTATCATCTAAAGCACGACCAATTTCTTGAATTGCTAAAGTGACAGCTTGATTAAAGTCAAGTTTATGCCATAAAAGAGTGCCTAAAACTGCCGTTAAGACGTCACCGCTGCCATAAAAATGTCCCGGCCGTAGAGAGCTATTTTGTTTGTGAAATTGGTGATTAAATTGCCAAATAGTTGTGACTGCCTGATTTTCAGGAATGCCGGTAACAATAATATTAGTATGATGCTTCAGCATTTGGTCCAACTGTAAAATACTATTTTGAACTTGAGACCAACTAGGATGGGCAACTAATACCTGCTTTCCGATTAAGAGTTGCAGCTCTGTCCAGTTAGGTGTGATAACATCAGCCCATTGACAAAGCTGTAACATTTTACTAATGAAAGCTTCATTTAATTGGGGATATAGTTGGTTATTATCTCCCAGTACCGGATCAACGATAACTAAGGGCAGTTTTTGGCGAGATATAAAATTGATTAAAATTGGAAATAAATGAATATCCCCCAAATAACCGACGCTAATTCCTGAAAAATGCAGCCCTTGTGTTTGCCACTGGTTTAAAGTTTGTTGCAGCCATTGATGAGTAGAAAGTTGCACCGGAGTACCGAAACCTTCTGTTTGCGTGGATAAAAGTGCAGTGGGCAAAAGGGCGGCCGGTACTTGAGCCGCGGCATAAATGGGTAGCGCTGCCGATAAGGATAGCTTGCCGACCGTCGACAAATCCTGCGTTAAAATCATAGGTTGAATAGGACGATTCATAAAGAGCCCTTTCTGGAAAAATGTTTTTGAATGAAAGGTTTTAAGATAATTGCTAAAGCAGCATTAACTACGATTTGAATTATATTAGGAACAATATCGGCTAGGCCTGCCCAGTTACCATATAAGATGGTATCAGCTAAATAATAACCGCCAATGGTGATAAGACCAGCTACCAAAACGGCGGTAATTTGCGAGGGCCCAGCAGTATGTTTACCGATTACACCCGCTATCCAGCCCTCCAGGCCATGAATTATAAAGGAGAAAAGCAAATATTGACTATAACCGGAAATCATATCTAATAAGAAACCGCTTAGAGAGCCGACAATAGCACCGGATTTACGACCGTAAAGAAAAGCCGCTATAAAAATACCACTGTCACATAGATTAACATTTCCGTGAGTCCAAGGCACAGGAATTATGACCAGACGGGCAATGACGACATTAAATGTAATAAACATTGCTAGAAAAGCGATGGTTGCTGCGGAAGAATTTTGTTGCGGTTGTTTCATTTTCTATCTCCAAAAAATCGATACATAATAAAGTGAGTAACTTAATTAACCTTATTTTATATTTGTTGTGATTCTGAAATTTTAGCCATTAGTTAACTATGTTTCTACTTGTTCATTATTTTGAATAGTTCTTGAAGGAAGTTCAAAGTCATTTGTAATTAAAAAAATTCGGCGAACTGCGATATGTAAAAATCCTGCAACTTAATCAAAGTTACAGGATAGTCTGATGCTTATTAAGTTTATCGTTAGGCTTCAAATAAAGATTTAATAAGCCCGCTGTCCTTTTTTATAAACGGCTTTGTCTGTTTGTTGTAAGGCTGTAATATCAGCCAGAGGATCATTGTCTAAAACTAAAAAGTCAGCAAATTTTCCGGCTTCTAAAGTTCCGTATTGATCATCAATCTGCATCAGTCGTGCTGAATTTTGCGAAGAAGTAGCTAGCGCCTCATAAGCACTAAAACCATGTTCTACCATTAATTGTAATTCGACGGGAGTCATAGAGAAGTCATTAAAGGGTGTACCGGCATCGGTGCCCAAGGTAATGGCTACACCACGTTCATGGGCATGGGCGATGTTGTGATAGAGATCATCCAAAGCGTCAGCGGCTTTTTTAATTTCCCAATCTGGTAAAATACCTTGACCAAATTTAGGAATTGCCCAATCAGCGACAATTGTCGGAGTTAAATAAGTTCCCTGCTGTAACATCAAGTCAATTTCTTCGTCATTAACATAAAAGCCGTGTTCGATCGAATCCACACCAGCTTTAATGGCATTAAAAATACCGGGATTGCCTTCGGCGTGAGCGGCAACAATATTGCCTTTATGATGAGCTTCTTCTACTGCCACCTGCATTTCGGCAACACTTAATTGGGGATCATTCATAAAATCATTTTTCGTCATGACACCGCCTGTAGCCATGACTTTGATAGCTTTGGCGCCAATTTTTTGTGCTTGACGGACGGCTTTGCGCATTTCATCAGGTGAGTCCACTAAATGGCCGCTATTTGGAGAATCGCCATGGCCACCGGTCATGGAAAAAGCTTTGCCGGATGGCAAGATTTCCGGCACTTGAGTGAGCATCCCGTTAGCAATTAACTGACTTAAAGTAATATCGATATCGTAACTGCTGCCGCATTCGCGGATATAAGTAACTCCAGATTTTAACATGGTATGCAGATTAAGTACGGCTCGCACGGTAGACTCGACAACGTTAATGGAAGTACCGCCATCATAAGTTGTAGGATCGATGGTAATATGGGTATGGCAATTAATTAAGCCGGGTGTGACATATTTTCCTTCTAAATTAACTTGCTGATCCGCTGCTGGCGGATTTTGGGTGCCGATGGCAGTTATTTTTCCTGTTTGATTATCAACTTGCATCCAGGCCTGCTTTTGCAGTTGGGGCTGTTGACCATCAAATAATGAAAAATTGGAATATAACGTAGTCGTCATTAAAAAATCTCCTTATATCTATAATATATTAATAATATATTAATTTTTTTTAATTAAGTAATACAATCATAATAATTATTAGAATTAATGTCAAGTTAGCACCAAGTGCGATACTTTGCGGCTAGTATTTTTTCAATTTATTCGGCTATTGTAGCAATAAAAATATAGGAAAATTAGACTCTGGTATGAAAATCAAAAAAGCTCTGGTAATTTAATTATCAGAGCTTAATCAAGTTATTTTTAATTTAATTCTAATTAAAGGCGAGTTTATTCCGCTGTAAAGCCACCATCAACGAGGTACTCAGCACCGGTACAATAACTGGCTTCATCGGATGCTAAAAATAGAGCCATATTTGCTATTTCTTTTGGATCAGCTAATCTTTTCATTGGCATTTGGGCTGCTATAGCAGGTTTTTGTTTCTCATCCAGTATCGGTGTATTGACAAATCCCGGATGAATACTATTTACCCGTACCGGATAATCTTGACGAGCCGTGTAAAGTGCTGCCGATTTGGTTAAAAGTCGAACCGCACCTTTAGAAGCATTATAAGAAGCATAATCCGGATTACCGACAAAACCTTCAATGGAGGACATATTAATAATAGAATTCTGTTCGCCATTATCTTTCATAGCAATTATACCGTGTTTAACTCCTAGAAAAACGCCGTCACAGTTAATTGACATCAGCTTTCTCCAGTCATCGAATTGTGAATGCTCAACATCAGTAGTTAAACCGATACCAGCATTATTGACAATAATATTTAATTTTTGATATTTTTGGAGGGTAGTATTAATTATTGCGGTCCAAGAATCTTCATTTGCGACATCTAACTTACAAAAAAGTGCCTGATCACCTTTATCAAGTGCTTGTTTTAGCTCTGGATCTTTAGGTTCTTGCAGATCACCAATCACAACTTTAGCGCCTTCTTCTTTAAAGCGCTTAACAATTGCTAAACCGATTCCTGATGATCCACCAGTAACGATAGCTACTTTATTTTTTAAACGATCTGACATATTGAATACCTCCAATTCTGATATAAATCTGTCATTAGCTAACAACATTTATTATACGCCATTTATCGATAACAAAGCTAATGAAAGCCATTACAAAAAAGGTGGCATTATTATATTAAAGACATTGCTCAATGTGAGTATTAATATTTATTTTTGAATTAAGAATGCGTTTTCTTTGATGAACTTGGGTATTTTTGAGGGGTAATTTAATCTTAAACGAAGTTTTTAATATTTATGATATTGGTTATGAGGATAAAATGTTAGTTTGTTTTCTAATTAGATCAGCCTAAGTTCAAGATTTAGCGGTATAAAAAAAGTCATTCCGACTACTGGGAATGACTTTTATATTTTGTGATAATATTTTTAGATCTTATTAGAAATTTACTATAACTATAGATTGTGTCTTTGCTAATAATTAAATGATCGATAAATATCTACCTTGTTATGTAAATTAAAAACATCAATTAATAATTTCATGTAAAGGAAATTTTTCATCATAAATTCATACTGACTATAGTCTAAAAGCAAATAGCAACTAATTAATGTAAATTATATTTTTTCATTAATCTGAACTTGATTATTAAGTAATTGTTTAAATCATATTTATATATAAGACTATATGTTAAAAATAAAATAAGGAAATAATAATTATTATTTCCCTTAAAAGGTGAATTTTAACTTTACTAGCAGTTCATAAATTGTAATAGTTTCTATACCAAATAAATTAGCAACAGGAGCTATTTTGGGTTCAACTGAGGATGGGGAATTTTTATTAGGGAGTCCTCTAATTTTTCTAGATTGGCCAATACGATTTGTAATTCCATCCATTGTCACTATTGTACAATTATGAACTATTGCCATAGCTATTAACCAAGGATCTGCTTTCTTTGGCGAAGCTGTCCACTGGCTAATCCCACTTTCAGTCCAATATTTTGATTTTACTATGCAGTTTATTACATTTCTATATTCAGTTACTGCCTGTTGATCTACTTTAATAATTCTTTGCTTGTTAAAACTGTCCACCCATTTGACAAGTATATCTGGCGATTTAATTTCATTGCAAACTTGTTCAGTTAAGAAAATATCATTACAATTAGATAATTTTGGCTATAGAGATTTAAATACTGCGGGATTATACCATTTTATACTAGCGTCTATTAGTGAATTAGTATCTATTATATATGCCATATATTACTCCAAATTAAAAAATTTTTGAACAAACCTATCATAGCTCTTTACTGATACTCCAAGCATAGAAGCGGCACTTCCGATAGGTGTTTGTCCACTTTTTTCACTATTTATAACAGCATTTGCAAATCTTGCATCAACCCGAGATATAGCAGTGTTATAAAATGCAGGAACTGATTTTTTTTCTTTATTGTTCTTTATTGACACTGCAGTATCTTGTTTCTCTCTAGCCCAATTAATAATATAGTCAATATTTTTATATATACCCAATTCTTTTAAATAAATTGAAGTTGCCATTAAACTTGTATGAAAATGTTTGGATATACTCAGGATGCTTTCTTTGGGATTATCTTTGTTTATATACTTCAGAACATCTTCTTTTGGTAAAAGAGTGTTAATGGTTACACTATTAATCCAGCGTTCCTTTTTCTTTGTCAGTTCTATATTTGATAAATCAGGAGATACATTTAATATTTCACTTTGTCCTATTAATATATGAATAAATTCGTGTACCAGTGAGAAAATTTGAGCCTTTTGGCTATCGTTTTTATTAATAAAGATTAGGGGCGCAACATTATCTACCAGTGCAAAAGCTCTAAATTCATTTACATCTAATTTTCTGTAATTATTAAATCCGACGACACCGTTTTTCATAACCATTATTCCCAAAGAGCTAATTTTTTGTCGAATAATTTTAAAAGTATCTTCGTCTGTATTTCTCTTTTCATAGGTTTTTTTGTAATCTAGAAGATGTGCAACCTTTTTTGCTGCAGTATTAATACTTATATCAAATGTGATAAAACTATTTAACTTGAATTGATTATTTACTTTCTCTTCATTGATATAATCTTTCATCCATGCTTGGCGACTTTTCATATTGTTAATAGTATCAATTAATTTCCGACTTGGAATTACATTGGAATTATTTACTGTTCTAAATTTAACAAAGGAATGGTCTTCTTTAGGAATTTCATCATTAAGAAAATAGTAAAAGGGAATTCTAGTATCATTGCTAAAATTCTGTAGTTGCTTTAAAGTGGGCGAGTCATTTTTCTTTTTTGGATTTTTCCAAGAATTTATTTTATATTTTTGTATTAGTTCTTCATAACTTTTTTCTCCATAATTGATGGCCCAATCAATTACGGTATGATTAACTGGTATTCTAATGGTTTTGGTCATATTTTCTCACTTCCTTTCTAAATTTATCTATTAATTTTATTATATTAAATAACTTAGATTTGTAAACGTTATTTTAATACTCGCATATTAAGCAATTAACTTATGTTAATTGAACGGTCACTGTTTTCTAAATTTTGTTATTTATTTCTATATTTTTCAATATTCCAACTACTGCGTCAAGTATTTATAATCATATTATTGATTTTAAAGTTTTTGAGTGACATTCAATAATTTAATAAAGCTTGTAAAGTGGATTAATTACTTAAATGCTAGGACTAGTATTTAGAAAATACATGAATTTTTCAACTATTATTAATAGTAAAAATACAGTTAATTTTACTTATATTAACGTGAAATTTCACCAGTTTTATTTTCTCAATAATTAGATAAGCGACAGCATTTGGCTAAAAGTTACAACTTTTAAGGAAAATTGGTGTTATGATTAATTTAAAAAACGAAAAAGAGTGAGATCAATGGAAATGGAAAGGATTGAAGAACAACTAACTCAAGCTGTAACTGATTATTTTCAGCAGGTAAATTTACGACCGGGTTCTTTATTTGTTTTAGGATGTAGTACCAGTGCGGTTGCCGGCAAATGGATGGGTACGGATTCCAGTCAGGAAATTGGAAATCAAATTATCCAAACGCTGCGTTCTTTACTTCAGAAATATCAGGTCGATTTGGCTGTTCAAGGATGTCAACATATTAATCGAGCCTTATTAATGGAGCGCAAAGTGGCCGCCGCTCATCATTATGAGGAGGTTACCGTAATTCCGCAATTACATGCTGGTGGAGCGGCTCAAGTGGCTGCTTATCAGCAATTTCAAGATCCTGTGGAAGTAGAACATATTATTGCTGAGGGCGGAATGGATATCGGTGATACTCAAATTGGGATGCATGTGAAGTTCGTCCAAATTCCTATTTTGACCTCCCAACAACAAATAGGTCAGGCGCATGTAACATTTTTAGCATCTCGACCGAAACTGATTGGTGGCAGTCGAGCAGCCTATCCTGATAGTAAACTTTGATTTTCGAAAATTAATTCTCGTTAGATTTAACTAAAGCGGCTGGATTTTAAAAATCTGCTGCTTTTTAATTGTCTAAAAAAGCGTTATCTGGCTTTACAAGCAGGAAACTTTAACATATACTTTGTTTTACAAAGTAGAGGAAGTTAGTTTATGACAAAAATTCCGACACAAATGCTTAAAGGTATTTTGGAAAATGCCATTTTACTAATTATTGACCAAGGTGAGACCTATGGTTACGCTTTACAGCAGCAATTAGTTCAGAATGGCTTTGGCAATATTCCTCAAGGAACTATTTATCCTTTATTGTTAAAATTACAACATCAAGAATTGATTGAAGCACATAAAAAAAGTTCTTCAACAGGACCTGATCGCAAATATTATCAAATTACACCAAAGGGTCAGCAGCAATTACAAGTTTTTTTACCCCAATGGCAGCAATTACAACAGGCCATGTCCAAATTAATGGGAAATAAGGGAGAAAGTTAATTATGGATCGGTATTTAGCGAATAATCAACTTTTACAAAAATTACATGGGTTAAATTATGCTTATGCAGAAACTCTGGTTCAATATCTGCGGTCATATTTGGATAAAGATGCGCTGGCTGTCGAAGACGTGGTGACAGACATGTTAATGGATATGCTGACTGCACAAAATAATGGAATTTCTGCACAAGAACATTTCGGCAGTGATCCCCAAACTGCTGCAGATGCGATTATTCGCCAATTGCCTAGAGCTTCTCTTAAACAATGGTTAGTGAAAATTTGGCCGCTATTTAATGTGTTAGGAGTTGCAGTGATTATTTTTGCTTTCTTTTTAGGAACTGGTCCTAAAACTCAAGGAATAATAGCAGGACTGATTGGTGGAACCTTAATATTCTGTTTTTCGGGCCCAGTCGGGCAAAGTTTGAAATTTAATCGTTGGCACTCCCAAACTAAATGGCGACTTAACTTTGCAATGTTAATAATGATCATAACTGGATGGGTGGTTTTTGAGATATTTTTTGGGGGTCTGTCGCTTTTTGACTTAAGTAGGAAACCATTAATTTGTTTAGCGGGAATCTTGTTATTTGTTTTCGGCAATTTAATTTTCAGTTTGCAGTTCAAAAAATTAGTGACACCATGGGCTTTATATTGGCTGTTGCAAATTCCGCTTCCTATCTTATTTGGGGCATTCACCGTCAATGAGTGGCTAGGATTAATTATTAGCTTTGTGGACTATTTGGCGGCTTTATTATTAATGAATAAACAAAATAATAAATTTCATTTTTTTAAGCAAGCGCAATAATTAAAAACTACAGCGGCCAGCAATGACAATTATAAAAGGATTGAGAATAGTGCGTGTATTGACAAAATTTTTCGATACAAAGTTAAAGTATTGTTGGATTACTTCAATTTGGCAGCAGTTATAGCAAAATGGGGCTTTACCTAAATTTTTAGTAGGCTATTTTACAGATTAATAAAGTTAAACTTTCATTATTTACCGCTTAGAGAGTAATTACTTGACGGGTACTGCTGCTATTCTTTAAAATGATTATGTATTATAATTAGTATTGTTGTAATCGCTATCAGAACCAAAGCAATTGATCAATATGTGTTTTCCTTAAAACTAAAAAACAACTAGGAACCCCAAAATCTGCTGCGAAAGCTGTAATTATTGCTGGCAAAAATTACTCAGTCCGAATTTAAAATAGTCGAACTATTGTAGACGTTTTCGATTTTTTAGTTGAAGTCTCTGGCTGGGGGAAACGCAATTGTTGTTAATTAGTGACGATGAACTTCAAAGGGCTTCGTCATAAGCTAAAGTTATCTCCATTTATTGATAAGGAGTGAAGAAATATGGAAAAAGTCAGAATTGGAAAAAGCGACGTTTATACGATTAAACTCGGTTTAGGTACCAACAAGGTGGGTGGACATAATTTATTTAAAAATTTAAACGAAAAAGATGGCTATGATTTAGTCCGCGAAGCCTTGAATCAAGGAATTAATTTTTTGGATACTGCTTATGTTTATGGTATTGGCCGATCTGAAGAGATTATCGGTGATGTTTTGCAGGATTATGATCGTTCAAAAGTAATAATTGCCACCAAAGCAGCTCAAGATAAGTCCCAGGATATGGCCATGAATAACAGTGCTGATTTTATCAAGAAATCAGTTGATGAAGCATTATTACGGTTAAAAACCGATTACATTGATATCTTTTATTTACATTTTCCTGATGAAAAAACCCCTAAAGATGAAGCTGTTGAAACTTTAGATGAAATTCGCAAAGCGGGTAAAATTCGCGCAATTGGTGTTTCTAATTTTTCCTTGGATCAAATTAAAGAAGCTAATGCCAATGGTAAAGTTGATATTGTTGAAGATCAGTATAGTTTAGTTCACCGTTCTGCTGTTAAAGAAGAGTTAGAATACTTACAAGCCCAAAATATTTCGTTTGTACCTTACTTTCCTTTGGCTTCAGGACTTTTAACAGGTAAATATGGCTTAGATGATTGGGATAAATTTAAAAATACTGATGGGGGACAATTGCTGGGAGACTTCAGTAAAGAGCAATATGATAAAGCCATCCAAGGAATTGAAGGAATTCGGAAAATTGCTGATAGTCATCAAGCAACAGTTACACAAACTGTATTGGCTTGGTATATGGCTAATCCGGCAATTAGTGTTGTCATCCCGGGAGCACGTAATGTGGAACAGGTTAAAAATAATGCAGCGGCGCTGCACATTGAATTATCCCCAGATGAATATCAGCAAATTGATCAATTATTTAGTGATTTTTAATAGCTGCAAAATCAAGTGCGCCTCAAGATAAGCAGTTTAACATTGCTATTTAATAAGAATGGTTATTTAGGGCAAAATTCGTTTTTGACAATTTTAGTTTAAAAAGCTGGAGCAGAGAAAAGCTCCAGTTTTTTTGTGATGAACAGCTAGTTTTTAAGTAATGCTAGTTTATTGAAAATTACTTGGGTTCAAACTTCAGATTATTCGTGATGGCCTAATCTTTGTAAATAATTCGCAAAACTTTCTTTTTCAGAGGTCAGACCGGCTTCTTTAGCCTCGTACCAATTAATTTTATCGTTGAGAATTTGTAAATGATGTTGGATATTGGCAAATTGCTGTAAAAAATTATTTTTAGTCTGCTTTAATAAGGCTAAACGTTGCGGAATGGTTTGATCTCCTTGTTCTCGCCAGGCAATATATTGTTTTAGGTCACTAATACTCATCCCCGTGCCTTTTAAATGATTGATAAATTTCACCCAACTAACATCATCTTCTGTATAATAGCGTCGGCCATTGGTATAACGGTGGGGCTTAATTAAACCTTCAGTTTCATAATAACGTAAGGTGGAAGCTGTTAAGCCGATCTTGGCTCCAAATTCGCTAATTGTATAAACTGGCTGATTGGTTAAAGCAGTCATTTTGAGCCTCCTATTAAAGTTAACTTTAGAATCAATTATAACGAAAGTTCTTTTTTTGACAAATTTTATTTTTTGGTTGACTTAAAGTTAACTTTAAGTATTATACTTGACCTTGTCCTAAAGAAAAACCGTATTTGACAGCTGTATTGATGATCAGTTTGGGGTCGTTGTGCCAGTACTAAGTTCGGTTTGGCAAGTTTTTATTTCTTGTGAAAATAACAATCTGCCGCCTAGAAGATCAGACTAAACAATATGAGGGACGATTGGAAATTATAGGAAAATTTTTTAGTAATACTTGAGGAGGCTATCCAATGACAGACAAAAAGGTCGAACAACCTGGTGTTTTTGCAACCGGACCTAAGAATGATGCTTATGCTCAATACTTTATTGGTCAAAGTTACAATAATCCTTTAGTAACTCCCAGCCAAGACGTCAGCGTTCCAGTATCTAATGTAACTTTTGCACCTGGTTGCCGTAATAATTGGCATATTCATCATAATGGCAGTCAAATCCTGCTGGTGACCGGCGGCAAGGGTTGGTATCAAGAGGCCGGGAAACCAGCACAACTTTTACAACCCGGAGATGTTGTAATTGCTCATGATGGCGTCAAACATTGGCATGGTGCTACTAAGGATTCCTGGTTTAGTCATTTGGCCATTACAACTGGGAATTCCGAATGGTTAGAACCTGTAACCGATGAAGTATATAATCAATTACCCAGTTAAGATAAAAATTAAATATGCTCTAGAGAAAAGTTTGAAAGGAGAAGAAGATGACAGTTTTACAGGAAACCTATAAATTAGAAAATGGCGTGCAAATTCCTAAATTAGGATTTGGAACTTGGTTAATAGATAATGACCGAGTTGCAACGGCTGTGGAGAAAGCTTTGGCTGCTGGATATCGGCATATTGATACTGCCCAAGCCTATGGTAATGAAAAAGGAATTGGCAAAGCTTTGAACCAAACTTCTGTGCCGCGGGAACAAATTTTTGTGACTACTAAATTGGCTGCAGAAATTAAGTCTTACGATGCTGCCTTACAGGCTATTGATCAATCGTTAAAAGATCTGGATTTGGATTATGTCGATCTGATGCTTATTCATTCGCCTCAGCCATGGGCTCAATTTCGGAATGGGGAACACTATTTTGCCGGAAATTTGGCTGCTTGGCGAGCTTTAGAAACCGCCTATGATGCTGGAAAAATCCGCGCACTGGGAGTGGCCAATTTTGAACCAGAAGATTTGGATAATATTTTGACGAATGGACGCATCAAGCCGGTGGTCAATCAGATTTTATTGCATATTTCTAATACTCCGCTAAAATTGCTGCATTATTGTGAACAAGAGCATCTTCTAGTAGAAGCCTATTCGCCGATAGCACATGGTCAGATTCTGCAAAATCAAGCGATTCAGCAATTAGCTGCTAAATATCAGGTATCGGTTTCTCAATTGGCGATTCGGTATTGTTTAGAATTAGGCACTTTACCGTTACCAAAAAGTGAAAATCCAGCACATATTGTCGAAAATAGTCAGGTTGACTTTCAAATTTCTCCTGAGGATTTAAAGACTTTAACCGAGCTGCCGCAGATTGACAACTATGGTACTGCCAGCGATTTTCCGGTTTTTAGCGGTAAATAGAATCTTAACTATTGTATGCGGAACTGCTAAAGCAAGTTCCGTATTTTTTTGCGATGAAAGCCAAGACTTTTGTGCTAACTGTAAAAGTTCTGGGCTTTTTAAGTGTTACTTGCAAGCTTTGTTTGGTGGTATGGCCATGATTATTATTGTGTTTCTATGTAAAACTTTCTGGGGGTATAAATTAATGCTGCTTTTGGATCGGTTTATGCTCATTGATTGTTGAAGAGTCGGCAACCTATGTGCTATTGAATTTTACTTATTTTTTAGTTGTTTTGCATGTAGGAACCAAATGTTCTTTGAAAGGATAATCAAAATACTGGTTTTAACCAGATTGGGGGACTGAAAATTCTAATTTTGCTAAGATGTATCGATTTCTTTATTTGAATTAGGATTAAAGGTGTTCTTAGGCGATGATTTATTGGTATGAAGGAGTTTGTTAAAAAAATAGTTGAATAAACTCCTTCAGGATATAAGAAAAGCATCGACTAAAGAAGCCGATGCTCTTAACTAGTTATTCAATTGTGTAGGCAAATGAGAACTTTCATTTTGTCCACTGTACATTATTCTGATTATTTGAACAACACCGGTTTGACTTTCAGGATAATAAAAAACGGTATAGTTTTCTACTGGAAAGAACCTTAGTCCTAAACTATACCAGGGTTCTTCTTGATATAGTGAGAACCGCTCTGGCATGGAATCTAATTTCATAATTTCATCCATAATTTTATCGGTGATCCGAATTGCTGATTGCGTGGCAAGCAAGTTATAGCGAATATCGTCAGTAATATTTAAAAGATCTAATTTTACTTGTCCAGAATAAATAACTTTTCAATATTTCATTTCTAACCTCGCCGATGTTTTAAGAGCTCTGCTTGAACCTGTTCAGGAGTAAAAGTATTGCCATCATCAAAATCAGCGAAGCCCTTTTTAATTTCATTATTAAATTGTTCTTTGGTAAGGGTTGAATAGTCAGTAGGTGCACGTTTATTAGTGATCTCAAACGGAATTTTTTGTTGGTTGACTACCTGTTGTAGGAACATATTGAGTGCAGTTGTCATTGGAATTTGTAATTGGTCTAATACCGCCTCAGCTTGTTCTTTTAGTTCAGGTGAAACTCTGGTGAAGACACTTGCTGTTTTCTTCTTTGCGACTGCCATAATAATCACTCTCTTTTTTAGAATTATTTTAGCATTTTGGCAATATAATGGCAATCATTTGCAATCATAATGCCAATAACCGTCATAAAATGTTTTAAAGAAGATAGCGGTTTTACTAGGTGAACAAGATGTTGTTCTAGTTTTTGTAAGAACAACTTATCATGTTTCTATGGCAATTGCTGAATTTATTGAATTATCTCTAGAGAATCTATTGATTAGTTCTAATGGAATGAAACTACAAATTCAAGTTCAGGTTGGTATTTACAATAAAATGAACGAAGATACCAAATTTGAATAAAAAATCAGAATAATATTTAATGATGATTTACTTGTTATTTTTGAAAAATATAATTCTTAGTTTGCTAATATTTATCGGAATTACTGCTTTTAAAATTGAAATTGACAGTCAGTTTAAATTAAAAAAATCAAGAATAACCTCATTACTATAAGTAATGGGGTTGTTTTAATTAGCAGTCTATGTTATTACTATATTATACATTATATAATATAGTAAAAATAAAGATATATTATAAAAAAAGAGATGAACAGGCTTGAGTAAACATGATTCTTATAAATACCTTACTGGTGCTTTATTGGCGCTGTTATTGAACCAAGACTTATATGCTTATAAGTTAACTAAACAATTGAAAACTCTTTTTGGAGCATCAGAATCAACTGTCTATTCAATTCTGCGAGAACTGCAACAACAAGGCTTTTTAAGTACTTATGATCAACCATATTCAGGGCGCAATCGACGTTATTATCATATTACGAAATCGGGGGAGGCTTATTTAAAAAAAATTCAACAAGATTGGCAGGATTTTACCCAGAAAATGAATAATTTGTTTGAAGGAGGATATTGATGACTTCGGTAGTTAACGAATATTTGCGAGAGCTTAAATTTTATTTAACGGGTATGGATAAGAAAGAAAAAGAAAATGTGCTTAATTTTTATCAGGAAATTTTACTTGATTCTCAAGTAAAAAGTCGCCCAGATCTAATTAATCAGTTTGGTGAGCCTAAGCAATTAGCACGAAAAATTTTAGCCAACTATTCTATCAATGGTAATTATGAAGTAGACACTGATGTAAATAATGGCAAAAAAAAATCTACCAAATTAAGCACTGATTTGCAGTCAATTAAATGGATTATTCTAGGGTTGGCCAGCGTTCCTTTAGGAGTACCGTTACTTATAATTATTTTTGCTTTTATGTTGGTTTTAGGTATCTTTCTTGCTGTGATAATCGGTGTGGTATTAGCTTTTTTTAGTGCAGCTATTTTAATAATGTATAAAGCTTTTCCATTAATTTTTGGCAGCAATTGGGCGGTAGGATGTTTTTATTTTGGCTCATCTCTGGCCTTTGTGATTCTTATATTAATTTTAGTTCCACTGATTTTTTCCGTTATTAGATTTCTGATTTCTCTAATGACTAAATTTTCAAAAAAAATTGGCCGGCACGTCTTTACAGAAAATTTTTACAAAGTGAAGGATAGATAAAATGAAAAAATATTACTTAGGATTAACGATAGCATTTGTTATAGCCATTATTATTGCAATGATTGGTCTTATTAATAATGGTTTTCGTTCTGTAGGCAGTAATAGTAATGAGGGACCCTTTGTAGTTTGGGGAAATCCAAAATCACGACCTGTAAAAACCTTACGAACAGCGGCACCCTTTCAAGATATTCTGATTAATGCTGAAACCGCTAACATCTATATTAAAGTGGGCGGGAAATATCAGGTTCGTTTTCAGTCCAATCAAAAGGCTAAATTAAAAGTAACAAATCAGCAGCTAGAAGTAAAACAATCTGATAGCAGCGAACCAGCTTCCATCATTAATATTATTCATAATGGTTATTCAAAAACGAAGCGAATGGGAGATTTATTTATTACAGTTCCAGATGCCAATACTTTAAAAAATATCAAAATCACTAATGGTGATGGTAAAATAAATCTACAAAATTTGAATTTAAAATCTTTAAAGATTGACAATGATGATCAAAATATAAATCTTACTAAAGTTAAGGTCGCAGAGCATGCCCATATTAATAGTGATGATAGCGTTGTAAACATTAGCAATTCACAACTGAAAAATTTATATCTGGCAGCAGATGATGGCAAGTTTTTAGTAAGGAACTCGCAATTTAGTAATTTAGACTTAGAAGCTGAGGAAATTAGAATAAAAATGAATAATACATCTCTTATAGGAAACAATAGAGTTACCGGTGATGAGGTAAAACTTGATTTACAAAATGTAAGTGAACCTTTAAATTATACGATTAATGAAGATACTGAGGTTTATTATAAGGGAAAACATTATGACGGTTATCATGACCATAATTTACAGGGGGCTAATTTATTATATGTAAATTGTGATGACAGTACGGTCATGATAAATTAAACTGTCTGCCTTTATTTCAAGGGCTAGGACTGTTAGTTGTTTGGTATTCCAGTTAATGAAAGCAGTGTTTAATCAGAAAAATCACCGACTATCAAACATAAGCGTTTCTAATTAACTACAGATTGATTTTTAAAAATTATTGATCGATTAGTAAATTAGAGTTAATCACTATTATTTGGGAGTGCGACTTGTTGAGCCATAGACCAGTGCTCCTTTTGGAGAGTTGGCTTACTAGGCAGACTTTGTTTAAAAGAATAGAATACTTAACCTAGATTTAGATAACAAAAACATGGTTGTTTTATTGACGACCATGCTTTTGTTGTGTTGCTGACTTAATCATTTCTGATAGCGGCACTCTTTACTTAATTACCTTTCTGTGGAACGCTGAGCTTTTCTTGCTATTTTTTTCTTCTAATTGCTTCTGCTAATAATTATTGTCATTTTAGATTCTGAACTTCCAAGTGTAACAGACGCTACTGCATAATTCTGACCATCACAACATTCTAAGATGGCTTTATAAAAATTACCATCACCAACAATTATTAGCTAAAATTGAATAACTATCATGTTCTCTACTGAAGTTAAATTTAGAAAGCAGGATGTCTCGGAGAGAAAGGGTACTGATCAGTGTTAATTGACGTCCAGATTTCCAAATGAACGGTACTTTGATTTCTAAAATATAATATTATAATGTTTATTTTAACTTGACGTTTTAGATAACACTGTTATATTATGAGCTGTAGATAACACTGTTATGTGAGGAGCTTTTTAAAATGGACAATACCCAGGACAAAATAATTCAAGCAACGTTAGACTGGATCCAAAAAGATGATTACAAAAAATTATCAATGCGAAAATTGGCAGCAAAAATAGGGATGACCACGGGAGCCATTTATAAGTACTTTCAAAATAAAAATGCATTGTTTTATCAGGTGTCCATAGTGTTATCCCGCCAAATTTCTGAAGAATTAACCATTGACTCTAAAGCTTCACCTAAAAATAATCTACTTTCGCTTGCTGAGAGTTTCTGTGGCTTAATCCAAAAACAGCCGAAGCTGGTTAACTTTCTGTTTTTTAATCCGAGCTTAGATGATTTTTATCAAAATATGAATCATGACTTTGAATTTTATGATCTGGTAATGGGCTTAGTACATCAAGTCAACCAGGGTGGTATTACCGATCAGCAATTTTTTACGCAGATTTGGTCCTTTATTCAAGGATACTCATTACTGATACTAAAGGAAGTTGCAGATTATGATCCTAGTTTGGTTGAACTAACCTTAGACGAAATGATTGGAGGTAGCAAAAAATGATTTTGCTAATTTATTGCCATCCGTATGATCAAAGTTTTAATCATGCGGAATTAGAAGTAATTAAAGAAAATTTAAGTGCTGCTCATCAGGAGTACCAAGTAATTGATTTGTATGCAGAACAATTTAATCCAGTATACTCAAAAGAAGAATTAAAACTTTATCATCAGGGGCAAACTACTGATCCACTGGTTACTAAATACCTAAAACTATGTCAACGGGCAAAGACCGTGATTTTTATTACACCTTTTTGGTGGAATGATATTCCCGGGATGTTAAAAGGCTTTATTGACAAGGTGATGAAAGAAGGGGAAGATTTATCACATACTGTTACTAAAACAGGAGTGAAAGGTGAGCTGACTAATGTTCAGCATTGCTATGTGCTAACCACTTCCACTTCGCCAACTTGGTATATTCGTTTTGTTTTAGGTAATGCTATCAAGAAAATTTTCATCAACAAAACTTTGCGCCAATTAGGGTTTCGTAATGTTAAATGGCAGAACTTTGGATTAATCTCCAATTCGTCTGAAAAGCGCAGAAAAAAATATTTAACAAAATTACATTTTCAACGTTTTAGAGTATAGAAAAATAGTACCCAAACGAATTTCTGAATATTGTTAAATAATTTATTTTCTATGTTTTTAAGGAGATATAAAATGTTACAAAATTTAAGATTATTAAAACGTGATATGCAACTTAATGATTAGATCTAGCTTTATGTTTCTGTATAAGAAAATTAAATATATTGTCTTAGTTCAACTATTTAAGGAAAAGTTGAAAAAAAAATAAATATGCACTTGTTCAATTAACTTTCTTTTAACGTAATGATTTGGACCATTAACTGAAAGTGGAAGTACATGTTAATGGATTATTAATTGATGCTAAAACACTACGTACATATTTTGAAATAAAACATTCTGAAAACTTAGGTGATATTCTAGCTCAATTTGCTGATAAGTTGAATGATTTTATTCCAGCTAAAGTACTTAAATCATAAAAAGAAAGCAAAGGTAGCATCATTAAGCAAAAGTAACTCGGAAGATCCTAATAAGATATACTGTTTTGCAGTGAAAAGAAACGCAAAAAGTTCAAAAAGAAGTGAATTTAATGGGAATAAAGCACATCTGTTAAGATCATCTCTTTTTGAAAAATACAAAGACGATAATAGTATTAGCTTTTACTTTTCAAACAATAAAGAGGATGAGAGAACAGATTCTGAGATAATGCAATCTTTTAGTCAAAACCATTAGATTGCTTATTTACATTTTAACTTTAATTACTTTACCATCTTTAAATGTGGAATCCATGTAGCGTAGAATGATGGTAATTTTTTTGATTAACCGGCAAACTAGCTGCGGATCGAATACAAGAACATCACGTTGGTGGTCATTTATGATGTTGCTTAATTAAATTTTCTGTTTGCATGTTCTGCCTTTTTTCTCCGTAGCTACATCGCTTCCTGGATTAGGCCGTTATAACTTTAATACTTACTAAAGGCTTGACTAAACTTTAACTAAAGGGTTTTCAGGGATTTGTTCAGTTATTTAGCAGTATTTTTACTAGACAATGTATTCTTAAGTGATGCTTTTTTGATGTGAAATACGTTGATAGAAAGATTCATTGAAATAGTTAATTGGTATTTACGAATAATTTTAGTAGAATTATTAGTAGAATTACTGGTAAAAAGTAATACATAAAACCAAAAAGATTATTGCTATAGACAATGATTTAACTGGTAAAGTGACACAAAAGGTAAATTGTTATCTTAGCACCAATTAAGAAAGACTTGGGTTTGGAAAGGGAAAAAAGTGTTATTCGAGTTAAAGAAGAATAAAACTGCTATTAAAAAATTGCCAACAGCATGAGATTGTGCTGACTTAGTTAAGCAGACCCTGATTGAATATGTCGATATTAGCAAAATGGTCACTATGATTTTAAAAAGTTATCTGATTTTAATAATTGGATGGCTAATAGTAATCAGATTCAGTATCATTTATTTTCCAAATCATTATTGGAGTAAATTTCAATGCCAATTGATATAGATTTCATAATATCTTCCATAAAAAATGGGCGGCCCATTTGGCTACCCATAAATTATTATGCCAAGAAGTCTTATTTATCATCGATGGCTGAAAAGTCATTAATGGCAGTTGAACGAGCTCCAAGTGGTTCACCATCACGAATTTTTTGAATATTACCTAATCCACAAGCAATCCCATGATTACCTTTAATATTAAATGCATAAAAGCTAATGGAAACTCGAGCATAGCAACCGCTATAGACCTCATCATGATTCAAAATTGGTTGAACTTTTTTGTTCACAATTTGTGGAGGAGTGATGGAATTAGCATTTAAAAAGTAGCAGTTTGCATAGTTAGGATCATACTTTTCAACATCACCATCATGGAGAGGCAATTTCAAAGCTGCCTTGTTTAGATTCTTACCACCAAACTTACTAATTCCTTCTTCTATAGCAGCATCAATAGCTTTATTAATTTTTTGGATTGTTTTGGTATCAGACTTTGGAATAATTAAAGAAACTGAATACTTTTCTTTACAACCATTGATGGACTTGGGTTTCCAGATGTTAGCGTAAGAAAGACGAGTATTGATTCCAGTAATTACTTTTGTACTTTGTGACATTTTATTTTTCCTCCTTAAATTTATCAGCTGGTTTGGATTTAGAAGCGTTAGTTCTTGGTTTAGAATCCAGGCAGTCTATTTACTAGCTGATTTGTAAATTTGATTGTCGACAATTTTATTGGTTTTTTCTAATCTAGTAATTTTTATCAATTTCTTTTGATATATTTAAGATTATCAAGTAGGTAGGGCGAAAGGCGTTCACGAATTTCAAATCTCTTGAAACTAATAATATTGTTATTTATTGGTTGCTTGGAAACATTGATCAAAACCTGATGTTTCATGAAATCACTTCCTTTCTAATTAATTTTATTTGTAGGATTTTAACCTTACGTTTAAAAGCCAGAAGAAATAAAAAATAAACCTAAATTAGTTCATTTTTTTAAAAACATTTTGGTAGAATTTATGGAGCTTTGCTAAGCCTGCATGTGTATGTTTACTAACCATCATGGCTGAGATACCCAATTCTTTGGCAATTACTTTTTTCTTTAGTCTATCGAAGTAATAACGCTTAATGACGTATTTTTGTTTGTCGGTCAGAGTGGCAACAGCTTCTGGCAATAGGTCAATTAACTTCTTTCGGGTTTTTGCATCTTCTTTATTAATTAGGTCATCTAAGATCTTTTCCTTTTCATATACTGAAGTCACTTCAAGGGATGATCGATCTGGTAGTGATCCTAATTTATGAATTTCTGTCCCATCATTTTTGAAAAATGGTTTACTGTTATGACGTTCAAATCGGTGATCAGAGTTGTACTGTTCGTTGTTAAAATCTATTAGTACATCACCTACGACTCGGTTTACAGTAACAATTTTATTAGTAGCTTTGATACGAATCGTCATTCCATTGTCGTTTGCGGAAATTACAAAGTAATCAGGATTTTTGAAAAACATAAAAATTCCTCCATTCAGTTATTTACCGAGCGAAAAGAATGAAGGTATGCAAAAAAGCACTAGCAAAGCACGTTAAACAGACCTAAACGATAAAAATCGCTCGGATACTGCAACGCCGCCTTACTAGTGACTTAGTTACAGAAGGTTATTAAAATGGTTGGCATGCTAGTAAAAGTTGTTGATCAAGCAACACACGCCATAATTTGATTTACAATTACAAAAATAGTATTGAAAAAACCAAACAATCCTTTAAAATGAAATTGTATTAACTAAAAATGATTTCCAAATACATCGATCACTCATGTATTGAGAAGTAAGCCAATAACAATTTACATACTTAATTTATCGAATTATGAGAAACCAAGTTTGAAGCTCTTCGACATAAAATGTAGAAGTGTGTCGAAATGGTTGGAGGGATCATGTGTGAACCTGAATCAATTTTTTAGAATCTTCTATAAAGAATTCGGTCAAGGCAGTTCTTTACCTGATTATTTTATTGAACTAGTTGGTACATTTATTCGTGAACCAGTAACTCATAAAGAACGTGTATTGGATCAAGTGGACAAGTTCAATCCATTGAATGATGAACAACTTGTTAAGCGAAGTACTATTTCCTCTTGGTTAAACAGGAATGGCGGAAAAGTGCGTAATATGGGTAGAGCAGTAGCTGAACGAATTTACGCTTTGAGAGATACTGATAAATTTCAACAGTATTTCGAGAACAATGCTAGCATTGAACAATGTCGCAGTGTACTGAAACAATTAAGAAATTTCCACTTCAGTGCCGATGAAGATGACTGTTTCAAAATTAGCTCTCATATTTTTGAAAAAATAATTGAATTTAGAACTAAAAAGAAGAATGATGTTAATCCTGAAGATATTGAACTAACCTCATTCGTTCAGGATACTGATATCTTTTTTTTACGTGAGGTTGGTAATAGATGTCCGTTATGTCATAAATTGTTAATTAAGAAGAAAAATGGTAAGAATGTACCACAGTATCGAATTACATCTATATTCCCTTATTGGCTTGATCAAGACATTCTAGGTAGCTTTGAGATAATAAAAAAAGCACCCAAAGAATTGGATGCAGATGATAATAAAATTTCACTTTGCTTGAATTGTGCTAATTCTTATGAAAAAGCACCAGAAATTGACGAATATTCAAAATTACTTAAAATTAAAAAGGAGGCAATAAATAGATTTGATTTAGAGAATCAATTAATAGGGATTAATCTAGAGCATGAAGTAGCTCAAGTGGTTGAAAAGATTGCTAATCTTCATCAGCAATCAACAGATGATATTGATTTAGTGATGAATCCCGTATCTGTTAAAGAGAAATTACCCCAAAATTATTTACTCCAAAGAGAGATAACTAATCAAGTTCAATACTATTACAACATTATTAATCGAGAATTTATCAATTTATCGAGAACTGATGGAATAGAATTTGATGAAGTTTGTGAAGAGGTACGATTTGCTTTTATTAAAGTTAAAAAATTTAAGGAAACAAAAGAAGAACAATTTGAAGCAATGGTAGATTGGATGCAACAAACTTTAGGTTTTTATGACGATCGACGATTAGCTTGTAAATGTGTAACTTCTTTCTTTGTACAAAATTGTGAGGTGTTTGAACAAAATGCGATTGCCTAATAAGGCTATTAGTTATGAAGAAAGTATTTTACCAAAAATACCAGTTTTACTTGAAGAAATAGATAAATGGTATGAAATTAGTCCTGTAATCTTATACACAAGATGCAAGAATAAATTTGTTGATATTGCTGAATATTTGGAAGCGCTCGACTGTTGTTTTATTCTTGGAAAAATTACTTTAAATGAGGATGGAAAATTAGCTTATGTTACTGGAATTGAGTTGTGACGCATTTAAAAGTTATGGGGAAATACGAAAAAATATAGTATTTCATGAAGGGCTAAATGCTGTTGTTGGTGGTAAACGTGGTGCTAACTCTATAGGAAAATCCACCTTTTTAATGCTTATTGACTTTGCATTTGGTGGTGATGATTACATAGTGGATAATATTACTGATATTAAAGAAGTCGGGCCACATACAGTAAAGTTTGCTTTTCAAACAGAACAAGGAATTAAATATTTTTCTCGGTCTACCCAAACACCATATAATGTCAATATTTGTGATGAAAACTATGAAGTACTAAGAACCATTAATATTCAAAAATATCGTAAAACTCTACTTGATATTTATGGTATATCCATCCCTGATACCTCCTTCAGAGATATGGTTGCTAATTTCATTAGAGTTCATCCCCGAACCCCTTCAAAATTAATTGAATCACCGCTGCAAGCAGCAATGGGTCAGTCAAGAGCTGAACAGATTATTAAATTTGAAAAAATTTTTAAGAGTTATAAAGAAATTAATGCTCTAAAAAAGGCTTATGATGAATTTGATTCTCAATTAAAAACGCTTTCGAATGCTGGTAAATATAATTTTATTAAGGCAGCACCCAATGTGACTGCCTTCAAGCGTAATCAAGATATAATCAAGAATTTACGACTAAAAATAGAAGAGTTAAGAGATGAGAGTGCAAAAGATCTACTGACTACAAAAGCAGTTAAAGATGATTCCACAAGAGAGTTAATAACAGTTATAAATAATCTTAAAGATAAAAAAGGATTTTTACATTCTCAAATTCGTGCTATTGAAAGAAATCAAGACCTTAAGGTTAAAGTGAAAAAACAGAATTTCGAACAGTTACAAAAATTCTTTCCCAATCTCAATGTTGAATATTTAGATCAGGTAGAACATTTTCATAAAAACCTCGTAAATATTTTGAATAAGGAATTCAAAGATTCTATTAAGGAACTTCAAGACCAGCTTAGTATTATTAACGAAACAATATCGGGTCTTGAAGACAAAGTTAAAGAAGTTAATCAGTCACCTGCGATTAATATGGTATTAATTGAGAAGATAGGTCGGTATGATAATGAAATTCAAAATCTAAAGAATTCTAATGATCTATTTCTACAAAGTAAGGAATTAAAGAAGAAAAAATCAGAAAGTAAGGGTCAATGGGATAAAGCCGTGAAGAAAGGTCTAGACATATCACAAAACAATGTAAATCAGGCGATGAGAGATATGAATATCGAAGTATGCGGCAATTCCGAAGTATCTCCACCAGTTTTAAATATTAAGGATGGTAAGCACTATACTTTCAATACTTCTGCGGATACAGGAACTGGTAGTGAATATAAAGGAACAATTTTGTTTGACTTAGCCTGTTTAAGACTTAGTGAGTTACCGTTTTTAATCCATGATTCGTTAATGTTTTCAAATATTGAAGTTGATCGAGTCCAAAACATTATCAAATTATACAATAAGCAAATAAAGCAGGTATTTATTGCAATTGATAAAGTAGATGAGTTAGACCCAGATATACAGGAAATAATTAAATCAAATCAAGTGTTAAAGCTTGATCGAGGAGGAAATGAATTATTTGGTAGAACCTTGGGTGTTAAAAATAAGAGAGGGGAATGATCATATATTTTGAGCTATAAAAAGCTTTGAAAATTACTTATTGATCGTGACATAGATAAGGGGTAAATTGTGAAAGTTTAATAGTGTTTCGGTATCAATAACTAAAATTAGAAAGAATAAAAACATAACATATTTTACTTAAAATTTGTGAATCAAATTATTCGGATATTATTAATACTATTTAAATTAGGCAGTATAGAATTCAAGATTTTATAGACTATTACGTATCCTATAATTATCTTTATTAGATTTGGTAATAAGATATTGAGAATAGTGATTTTGAATTGTCAAAAGTAATGGACAGCTTAAAATTTTTTAAGGCCCAATATCTACCACAGATAATTCGAACAATTTCAAATGATTATTCTCAGGCTATGTTATTAGTTTAATTAACACGACTTTAAACAATAAGTTGAATAACCAAACTAAGAATATTTATGACATAATTAGACTATCTGATAATCTAATTATGATTGAATTTAAAATTTGCGTTGTTCTTGAGAATGCTTAGAATATTGGATTTAAAAACTTGTCTCAGACACTAGACGATTTTAAGCTGGTAGATACTGTTGCAAAGTTGTTGAATTTATTCTTTATAATGATATTGGAGCTTAATACAAATGAAGTTATTATTGGTGATGCTTCATTTGAGTTACAACAATTTAATTTATAGGAACTAATACTGATCTGATAGATTTACAAATAGTTAGTGGATTAGTGATATCGTGGAAATTGTAAGGTAGGTGTTATTTTATGCGTATGCGAGATGCTAATTACATAAATTCTTATTTGCAAAATATGTTAACTAGTAATGTTCCAGAGGCTACTAAATCAATGATCTTAAACCTAAATGATTATGGAAAAAGAGCAATTGTCAATTATCACGATCCAAGTTCAGATTTCCATAAACATGCAGATTTAAAAGATAACATTTTTAAATTTTCAGATAGTGCGGAAGACAATACACCACTATTTCATTACACCACCGTTAGTTCCCTAAATAATATATTAAAATCTGGTTACTTCAGAATAAAGCAAGCTAAGTCTATGAATGATCCTAATGAGTTTAGATGGGCAAGCAGCTTAGCTATTTCGTATTTAGAAAAACAAAAAGCAACTTATGAGGAAATAGATAATTTTCAAAAAATGGTTGATAATCAGCCTTTTCATGATTCTTATATTTGGTCTTTTTCAAAAAATGAGGATTCAGAGACCCTTTTTTATGTATATGGTAGACAAGATGGGCTTGCCCTAGAATTAGGAGAAAAAGATGTGATGCATATGCTTGTTTCTCACAATTCACATGGTAAAGATAGTTTTAATAAATTTAGTTTAGGAGATGCCTATACTTTTCCATTAAAGGTGTTATACAATGCACAAGAACAAGAAGAATATGTAGCACCATTGGCACAAGAATGGTTGGACGCTTACAGAGGACTAAAAAATGACCCTGACGATATTAGAGAAATTCTGACATGCTGTTCTAAAAATATCGCTTTATTCAATATGGCTTTTAAAAATTCAAAGTTATTTCATGAAGAAGAATTTAGATTTGTTTCATTGAAAAAAAATGATGGATCGATTTTGCCAGAGCTAAAAATTGATAATGTTAATTATATAAATTGTGAATTTATTCCTGAATGTATCCGATCGGTTACTATATCTCCGACTTGTAATGTTGAGAAGCAAGAGATTACAGAAATGGTCAGAAAATATGCTCCACATGTTTATATAAAGAGTAGTGATTTGCCATATTAATATTAACAATTTTGATTTAAGTAAATTAAAAAGACAGTTTAAGTATTTGGTCCAATTCCTACTAAATATAAAAGTCAAATACTTTTATATTTAAAAATTTAATATATTTTAATAACGATAGAGAACATTTCCAAAAATGAACTTGACAAAAAAGTGCCTGATTTTGCTTATGAGAAACTTGCAGGAAAGATCTGAAATATAGTCAAGATGTCGTTTGTTGAAAAATTTTTATCTAAATTATCTTTAATGTCAGTTAGTAGTTTTAATTGAACTAATTTATTACTAGTTCTAGTGGCCTTTATACCATAGAGCGATATTTTTATCTTCTTTTATAGACGTCATTTCTTTTACCAGCTTTAACTACAACAACGTTAAAGATTTCATCATGGATATCAGCTATGATTCGGTAGCTGCCTACCCGATAACGCCATAATGTACCAAACTGTCCTTCTAGCGCTTTACCCCATATTCTTGGATTGTCGGTTCCTTCAATATGAGAATCCAACCATTTAATAATTCGATACTGGACAGGTTTATCAAGATTTTTTTGGAAATCTTTAAAAGCTTTTTGATTAAATGACCACGTATATTTCATTTCTCCAAGCCTAATTGTTTTTTGGCGTTTTTTCGTGAAACAGTGTGACCATTTGATGCACGAATATTGTCGACAGCATCCTGATAGTCAAGGCTATCTTCTAATTTTTCCAGCACCGCATTACGCATATATTCAGTAGTGGATTGTCCATCTAAATTAGCTTGCTTATGAATTAACTCCAATACATCATTGTCAAATCGAATTGTAGTAGATTTAATATTTGCCATTTGTAGATCCTCCGTGACTTTTATAACTATATTGTAACATATCTGAAAGCAAATGCGTTCTAATTTTGTTTTAAATATTATGCAACTTTTCTATTGTATTTTGTTTTAAGGCCAGTTTGTAAAATATAATTCTTATGATAAGAGGCTACTTAAAAACTAACAGTTCAATATTTATGTTTGTTTTATTTTCTTATGTGGAGAATTTGCATTCTTAAATCTAATTGGTTTATCAATTTTTACTGTGCACTTCATATAAGATTATTTATAGTATATATAGTAGTTTTTATAATTGGCAAATTAAAAAATTCAAAAGATTGGGTTATAAATTTATCTAGAAATGATTCTGTAAAAGTTACCTGTAGAGGTAGTTATAGTACTTGATAAAAATAATAAATGTAACATAAAGTAATAAAAACTAGTTTATAAGAAATATCTAGGGCGATCAGTTACTTATGATAAGCACCCACTTTATTGTATTGAGAAAATAAAGCAACAATAATAAAGAGTATTTAAATAATTTATTCATTTTTTAAAATTGAAAAGTTTGTTTATTTTAGTAGTTACATATATAGTAAGCGTTTTAAATTTTACTATTTGTTAGAAAGAAGTAGTTACAATGATAATACCTATTTTTTTTAAGTAGACCGATGCCAATTGATACAATATTATTTTTTAGACTGTCTAACAAAATTTCTACAAGAAGAAGGATTAGAATCCAGAACTTTAGGTGTGACTGATTATGATGTAAAAGCGCCATAAAAGTTATAAGGTGGGTTATGTTATAATTCAATGGATTGTTAGCGATCGCACTTAAAAGAACTCATATTGAGAAAGGATATAATTAGTAATTTTATGCCAGTTTTTGATATTAAAGATTGTTGCAATTATTTAAAAAAAGGATTTTTAGAATTGCTGAGAGAATGGGAGGCTGATGTAAGAACAGTAGCTAAAAATAAAGGTAATCCTCCAAAATTGTATTAAAATAATTATTCTTAAATTATTGAATTATCTTATAACAAAATAAGCTGAGCATTAATATGCTCAGCTTCTTCATAATTAATGGATAAACAATAATATTCTAGTTTAACCTCTATTATAATCACAACTATTTCTTTTTAATTTTATTGTTGATCTCTCTGATTTCTCTTATAACTTGGTAAGATCTGATAAACCATATTGTGACGTAAATTAAGATGAAAAGTCCAGTAAAAATCATAAAGTTAACGATATTTAATGAAAACCAACCTGCTAAAAATGCAAGCGGGGTAAACCCGATGTAGTAAATGATAAAACTAACGATTGTCTTCTTTAATAAGGACCACTGTCTAATAGCAAAAACAAAGCTGCCAAAACCGAATATTAATCCCATTAATGCCCAAAGAATTACTGAAACAGTCATAGCACTAAGAGGGTTAGCAAATTTTGTAGTAAAACTAGGACCTGAAGGATAATATGCTGAGCTTTTATTTGAAAAATTGTAAAAAAGTGAAACAATCAATCCATACAGGGTTCCTTCAGCTGAAAACCTAAATGTATAGCTAATAATTTTTTTAATGCTTTTCATATTCCTAGCCTCTCTTTCAGGTTCTTAATATTTCTTCTTGATATTTGAACTCTATGCTTATTAGTTAAAACTACATCAATTAATCCATTATTAAGTAATTCCAGATGATCGATGTGTTGATAATTAAATATGGCGCTGCGTGAAGCCTCAATAAAATAATTGGGTAAATTTGTTTTTAAATTGGATAACCGATCATTATATATAAGCTGCTGTTTTTCTGTATAAATTTTAATATCCCTATTAGCAACCTCAAGTGAATAAATATCTTCAAAATTAATCGGATAAATTTGAGATTGATAATGGCACCATAATGAATTTTCTGACTGTGCTAATTTTTGCAAAAGTTCATTAATTGCTGGTGTCATTTTTTTGATCCATAATTCACCATGCTCTTCACTGATATTAGGATCGACATGACAATTAATTTTCATTCCTAGCCCTCCTTTCTGCTAATAAGTATAATAGGTAAATCTTTTTTTATTGGAGTAATACTTTAAATGGTTGAATAAGTGTCATTATTAGTTATTAAAATGGTAATTCTGGTCAAAACTAGCTTCCTTTTAAGCCAAGAGAAATTAGATTATATCAATTTACTGAAGTTTAATTAGAAAAATAGCAATTTTAATTACTGGGAATGCAGATGAAGAAAATAGCCGAATAAATTAAGATTAGATGTGGCAGATTAATTTGTTTTATCTGATATATATTGATTTTGAAAGCTGGTTTTTAATTTTTGTCAAATGAGACTGGAATGGCAAACAATTTCTACTAAATTAACAAAAAATAGATTCATATTTTAACTTTTGACAAAGGGACTTATAATAGATTAAAAGGCATATACTTATGGCAGTCGGTTAACTTTTTTGTGATTAGTTTTAGAGAAGCAAACGTTATCATGAAGCTTTAACTAAAGTTAAGGATGATATTTTGTTAGTAATAAGCAGATAGTAGTTTCTTTATATCTTATATACAAAATATCAATATATAAAATTATCAATTTTGCCATTTTTAAGTGATATTAATTTGTGATTATACTTATCGGCTTTTTCAGACTATGTTATTCCAATAAGGAAATACGGATAATCAAAAATTAATATTTCGGCATCTAAAGGGAGTAAGAACATAAAATTGAACAATAAAAACCAGAGCCCAGTTATCTTTGAAACAAAGTATGATGTAAAAAATGCTAAGGAACTTGAAAGTAAAATCCATCAAAAATATGGGAATAACTATGAAACTGAAAAGTTGTTCACAGAATATCCTACTGTTTATATAATCAATTCTTTGTTATCCAATAAAGGCAAATATGTGGTTTATGTTGGTGAAACAAACGATATTCAGCGAAGAACAATCGAACATTTAGGTGAAGATCCAAAAATTCGACAAGATTTCGCTGACTTTAAACAATCTCCAAATGCTGAAATGTATGTAATTGGTCATAATCATTTTAATAAATCAATGACTTTGGATATAGAAAATAGGCTTATGCAGTATTTGACAAGTGTTTCAGCCGTTTCTAAACTAAATAATCGACGTTTTAATGATCAAAATAAATATTATGATTCCGATGAATTTAATGACTTATTTAATCAAATATGGGCATTATTAAATAAGAAAAAACCAGTTTTATTTCCAGAAGCTGAATCACTGAAAACTAAAGCTATTTTTAAAGCCTCACCCTTTAACAAGCTAACTAATGAACAATTAAAGGTCAAAACGGAAGTTGTTACTAAAATAGATCAGGCACTCCAGACTTCCTCTAATGCAAAAATCGCAAAATTAATTTTAGTTGAAGGGGAAGCAGGCTCTGGAAAAACTGTTCTGGTTAGTAATATATTTTATGATTTGGTCCACGAAAATCGTTCATCGGAAAAGAATAATTTAAAAGTTTCAATTCTTGTCAACCAAAATGAGCAACTAAAAGTATATGAAGAGATTTCTAATAAACTTTTTCCTGAAGATCGTAATATTAAAATTATGAAACCAGCAACGTTTATTAATAAGACTTCTACTAAGGATGATATTGTTATAATTGATGAAGCTCACTTGTTATTAACACAAAAGAGTCAATCTTATTATGGTCATGGTCAAAAAATGATTGATGATATTTTGAAAAGGGCTCGTGTTGTTTTGGCGGTTTTTGATCCTAATCAAGTCTTATCTATTAATTCGATAATTGATAATAACTACTTATACAAACTTGTCAATCAGACAGGTGGTCAAATTGTTAAATTAAAGAATCAGATGAGAATTGATGCAAGCGAAGAAACAATTCATTGGATTCGGACGCTTATTGATGATGATAAAATTTTACCAATTCCTAAGGACTCAAAATATGAAATAAAAATATTTGATAATCCAGAAAAAATGCAGCAGGAAATTACTAACATAAATAGAACACAATTTAATGGTATAAGTAGAATGGTTGCAACTTTTGATTGGAAATATTCAGGTGGAAAAGAGGCACTTCCACCTGAACAAAAATATTGGGAAATTTCTGAAGGAAATTGGAAGATGCCTTGGAATTACGAAATAAAAAGACGTGATCAATATGAGAAAAAACACCATAATGGATTGGTTAAATACAGTGAGTTACCTTGGGCAGAAAAAGATTATACAATTAATGAAATAGGCTCTTTATATACTGTTCAGGGTTTTGATTTGAATTATGTTGGAGTTGTTTTAGGTCCTTCAGTAAAGTATCGAAACGGCAAAATAATTCATGATTTAAATGAGAGTCAAAATAAAAAAGCAACTAATAAATTGCATTCACAGGAAAGCTATGCAGATAAGCTCCTAAGAAATGAGTTTAACGTTTTAATGACTAGAGGGGTACATGGCCTTTATATTTATGCCGTTGATCCTGCTTTAAGAGAAGCTCTTAAACAAGCTGAATATAAATAAAAACTAAAAGCTAGCAGTTATCATGCTGATTGAGAATCTTATCTTATCAATCAAGTGGATTTGATAGTTGATCTGTGATCTTATACAGGTGCGAAAGTGGTAAAATTATATTTTCTTAAGCGGCTCGTTCTTTGTAGCAATATTTTAAGTAAAAAAGAATACTCTGAATAGAGTATCACTGTAAACAGTGCAATTAATATTGTTATTAATAAACATTAATATATGAGTTTCATCTGATCGAGAATTGGTTATTTAATAAACTAATACTCGGTCATTTTTTATGCATCAAATCCTGAAACTATTATATTAAAAGACAATTATGATTTTAAAATATTTAAATAATATTAATTGGATCAAAATTAACAAAGATTATTACAGAAAATATTCTATTCTTTATAAATTGTTGAGAATTATATTTTGATATTTATATTCTGATTGAGCGTCTTATATACTATACAATATATATAGTGAGTTGATTTAGATATTAATTTTTTTATGCTTAGAGTGAAATTTTAGTAATGGAAAAGATACTAGCTAAAATGATGTTTTGTATTAATTTTGGAAAGCAATAATATATTATTTTTCAATATCATTATCATTGTTTAAATTTCAATCATATTTATAGCCATATTTTATTATTATTCCATATTTATAAAGACAATTTTAAAGCAATATATAAATAATTATGAATCGTTATTTTCTTCTTTATATATGGTATATGTTTAGTACATAAATTTAATATGTAAATGAACAAATTAGTAATTATTATATAGATATTTAGGTAAAGATTACATACGATATTTTTTAAGAGATTTTTATGTAAATATGCACAAATAAAATTGTGTTTTTGATGCTTTATAGTTGTTTTTTTACACCATTTTTAATAAAACTATCAAAAAAAATATCGAAAACTATACTATTTTATTTGAGTTTTTTCGAGATTATTATGATCCTATATTAGGATAAATTATGATGATTAATGAATTATATCAGCAATAATTGTAATCGGTATTTTGATAAAAAAAGATTGTTGCATATGTAAAATTTAATAACCATTTTTTGCAAAAAATAACATGTTAAAAATAGACTGTTTTTGTTTATAGAAAAACTAAATTTTAATATAGTTTTTACATTTATTAACGCAATATAATTTCATAAAAAAGCAATTGAAACGTTACACAAAAATATTATTATTGGCAAATATTTCCTTATTTTGAAATATATTCGGTTTTTAACTAAAAAAGTTAATGCATTTTTGGGTTTATGATATACAATTTCTTGACAATATAAAAATAAAAATATAAAATCTGGATAGAGAAGAGGTGATATTTTGGATTTAAATAATTTTGAAAAGTATTCGTTATCCGTAGGCCTTATATCTATTACTATATCTAAAACGGGTATTACATTTTCGAAAACCGCAATAACAAGGTTAAATAAGCCACGTTATATAGAAATTTTAATCAATTATGATGATAAAGAGATTGCTGTATTGCCTACTGATAAAAAAACAGAAGGTGCGGCACCATTCTTTAATCCTGATAAAAAGAATATAACGGCCAGATTGAATTATAAAGATCTTTTGGTAACCCTATCATCAATGATGGAATGGGATCTTACGGATAGTAGTTTTAAAGTTATAGGTAAATATGATGCAGATAATAACGCTTTAATTTTTGATTTAAAAACTGCGGTTACTAATTAAAATAAAAGTAACCACAAAAAAAGGATAAGCTGCCACTTATCCTTAGTATATTGGCATAATATAAAATATGCTAATACCATAAATGATACATTTATAGTTTAGCATAGAATCTCTCAAAGTAAAGAAATTGCTAATATACTTTAATTGATCAAATTTAAAGTAGATTTATTGAAAGGACAGCTTCTATGCTAAAAAAAGATTTAGATTTTCATAAAAATGGGAATACAGACAAAATTCAATTTGTTGAATATAACCATTTATTACGTAGTAAGCATTTAGACGTCTTGGGATGCGCACTAGCTATTGAAAGCTATATGACCGATGTATATTACACTTTTATTAATGGTGACGAAGAATTGGCATTGAAAAAATTGTCTGGATTTTCTGAGAAACCATGGTTTCCTAAATTAGGGTTTTCTTTGAAAAATGGTAATGGAAGAGGTCCTTCGCCTAATAGTATTATCAAAATATTACGTAAATTTAAAGGAAAAGACAATGCTATAGAGTTGATTATGAATACTATATTCGGTATTGTTTTTATAAAGGGTTTTGGAGCGGATTATAATTCTGATCTATTAATATCTTTAGTAGCTCCTTTCTTAAGTGAATATACCAAGAGAGTTGCAAAAGAAAATAATCTTGATACTAAAAGCGAAACCATAGACGTATGGAATGCAAATCGTAAATCATGGGAGAAGGGGAAAATAACTATAGCTAAGTTTGAGGATGAAGATGATTTTCATCTTATAGTTCCTAATGATATTTTGGTAACTAAATTACCTTATAATACACGTGATTTTATTTATAGATATTGGAGATCAATCTATAATGATAGAAGAGAAAAAAATGGTAAGAGCAAATTAAAACGTAAAGACATGTATCAAATTATAAAAAATGAATTTGATAATGATTTAACTCAATATAGTATGCATGTATTAGATCAAATGTCAACTATAGAAATATATAATTATCTAAATAGATTTAAAAGAATTTAATAAACTGATTCAATTTATTTACTTCATTATAGTATATCAAATATTAAATGTTAAAAATCGTTTTAATAAAATAAAACGATTTTTTTTGTGAATAATATTTATTATTTAAACACTAACTAATAAAGAAATATTTTTTGTTTATAGCTTATTTATGATCTATTTCTTTATTAACTTTTTTAAATGTTTTCTGACATAACAATACTTTTTTTGTTTAGGTATTTCTTTAATAGAAATGCCTTTTTTGCTAATAAATTTATTAACTCTTTTTCTGTAATTAATTGTTTATTCTTTTTTGTTACTTCAAACTTTTTTAAATTAATTGGTTTTTTATTCAACTTTTTGGAGCTATTTTGTTTAGAAATTTAATTAATATTAGAATTTTTTTTACGTTTTATTTTACTTTTTATATTATTAGATAAATTAGACTGTGCAATTTTATAATCATCATAATTAGAAATATTAGCTTTAACAACTGCCATATTAGATAATAATAAGTACATACAGGCCGCTATTGAAACTATTAATCTAACTTGCCGCAACACATTAGCAATGTGAAGTTGTCAATGTTTTCCTTTAAAATCAGAAGCTGCAATTACAATTGATGGACCAGCGATAATGCTATAACCAATATTCAATAATTACAACTTGGACTATTAGGTGATAGTTTAACTTTAATTTTCCGGAATTTTCAGCTTGCAATATTCGTAATTCTCTTTGGTCATTTCTTAGACACTCTAGGTAATTATCTCAAACTTAAAAATGGAACGATCACATTAGAAGAGTCATCTGCTTTATAAGGCTCCGCTATGTTTCTCCGGCTAATTTTTAATGGCCAATGGTTTTTTAATTTTTTTACGGACTAATAATTTTTGTCCAGTGTTGGCTAAATGAGTTAAATGCTATAGAGGACTAACCAAGGATCTTAATTTCAATTTAACTCAGTATTGATTTGATTTTACATAATCAAAACATTTATTAGAATCGCCAAAATTATTATCTTCGACTTAAAGAGATTGAATTTTGGCGTTTTTTAATTGCGGCTATTATTTACTAATTTAAATAAGGATTGACATTTAATAATTAACAAGATAATATTTTCTGTATAGAAAATATTACTGAAAGGAAATTAAAATGGCAACAGATTTATATAATACTTTAATGAATCTCCAGTGTGAATTAGTTGCAGAGCGGAACTTGGTTAATCCTCAGCAAATTAGTTGGCTGCAATACGATATTTTAAATATTCTACAAACGCATGCCAGTCGACCAACTGTTATGAGTCGGCAATTAGGTATTACTCAAGTTAAACTTTCTAAAAATCTGAAAAAACTACGTGAATTAAATTATATTACCCAAACTCCGGACGCCCATGACCGGCGTGAAATTACAACGGCAATTACTCCGCAAGGTCGACAATTTATGACAGATATTGCTGTGAAACATCAAGAATTATACAACAAGGCCTGCAAAGTTTGGTCAAAAGAAGAGCAGCAACAATTTATTGTGCAGGCGAATAAACTAATTGAACTGTTAAGAAAAGAGCGGATTGCCAATGGTCAATGAGAATATTATTGTACAAGGTGCTCGAACCAATAATCTCAAAAATATTTCAGTGGAAATTCCCAAAAGAAAAATTACAGTAATTACCGGAGTTTCAGGAGCAGGTAAATCTTCCCTGGCTTTTGGTACAATCGCAGCCGCTTCACAACGTCAAGTAAACAAAACATATAGTGCCTATGTGCAACAGTTACTGCCGCAGTTTCTGGAGCCCGAGGTGACAAGAATTAAAAACTTGCCCTTTACGCTTGTAGTTGATCAAAAAGGAATCGGTAATAATAGACGCTCAACTTTGGGGACGTATACTGATATTTATTCAGCTTTAAGGCTACTCTTTTCTCGAATAGCGCAGCCGTTTATTGGTTATTCGATGAATTATTCTTTTAATAATCCTGCAGGGATGTGTCCTCGTTGTGAAGGATTAGGTCAAATTCGCACAATTGAAACAAACAAGTTATTGAATTTTGAGAAGTCCTTGAATGAGGGAGCTATTGACTTTCCTACTTTTCAACCTGGTGGTTGGCGGCTTTCACGTTACACGGAAGCGGGTTTTTTTGACAATAATTTACCTTTAAACAAGTGGTCAGCCCAAAAACTGGAATTATTGTTATACGGGAAACGGCAAACTCCACCTCACCCCACAGCAAATTGGCATAAAAGTGCCTTTTATGTAGGTCTTATTCCACGAATCCAGCAAACTTTTCTCAATAAAAATAATACACAGTATCAACAAGAATTGCAGCATATTGTTAAAATCGGTGTTTGTCCTGTATGTCATGGTCAAAGATTAAAACCTCAAGCATTAGAAGCCTTGATTAATAATAAAAATATTGCCGATTGTAGCGCGCTGAGTCTGGTTGATTTGTACCAATGGTTAGGTTCAATTACTAATTCTTCCGTACAAACGATTATTGAAGAATTACAAGGCAAGTTGGATAATTTAATTACCGCTGGTCTGGGTTATTTAAGTTTAGAGCGGACTACGTCGTCTTTATCTGGAGGAGAGTCGCAGAGAGTAAAGTTAGCTAATTATTTAAATAGCGGTTTGGCTGATTTGCTTTATATTTTTGATGAACCCAGTGTGGGGTTGCATGCGTTTGATTTATTGAAAGTAATTAATATCTTTCAACGCTTGCGCGCTCAGGGTAACACCGTCTTAATTAATGATCATGATCCTCAAATAATAGCAATGGCCGATCATATTATTAATTTAGGAGAATCAGCAGGAAACCGTGGTGGTTATGTAACCTTTAGTGGTAGTTATTCAGATTTAAAAAATAGTTCTACGCTGACTGGAGCGAGTCTGCGTAATTTAGGCACGTTAAAGAGTACTTATCAACCAATTGCTGAATTTTATCAAATTAACAATGTAACCCAAAACAATTTACAGAATATCAATGTGAAAATTCCCCAACAGAATTTAACGGCTATTACCGGGGTCGCTGGCTCTGGTAAAAGTAGTTTGATTTCAGCTTTCAAAAGGCAATATCCGCAAACAGCGGTGTTAAATCAGCATTTAATATCTGGAAGTAACCGCTCTAATGTTTTAACTTATCTGAATATTTTTGATCCTTTACGGCGATATTTTGCTCAGCAGACACAGCAGTCCTTAGGATTATTTTCTTTCAATAGTCAAGGAGCTTGTCCTATTTGTAAGGGCAAAGGCGTACTGAAAATGGATCTTGCTTATATGGGAAGTTCAGTCAGCATTTGTGAAGCTTGTCATGGACAGCGCTATGCACAGAAGGCTTTAAAGCTAAGAGTACAGGGAGTGAATATTGCAGAAGCAATGAATTTGAACCCTCAATCTTTTTCCCAAAAATTTCCTTTTTTACAAACGGCAATGCAGATTTTACAACAGGTAGGTTTGGGGTATATTAAGTTAAACCAAGCTTTAGATACTTTTTCTGGAGGAGAATTACAACGTTTAAAATTGGCCCGTTTTCTCTTAAAGCGAACTAGTGATATTTTAGTTTTGGATGAACCGACAAGTGGTTTACATGAATCTAATATTCAAGAACTGATTGTTTTATTACAAGCTCTGATTCAAAAATATCAGTTGACAATTATTGTGATTGAGCATAATTTACGTCTTATCGGTCAAGCTGATTGGGTAGTTGATCTGGGACCTTGTGCAGGTGCGCAAGGGGGTAAAATTTTATTTTCTGGTCGGCCTTGGGAATTATTTAATCAGGGTAAAACATTAACGGCTCGAGCTTTACAGCAATATTTTAAGTAAAAAAGAATACTCAAGTAAGAGTATTCTGCAAGCAATGCAATTAATATTGTCGTTTGATATAACTGGCATCAGGACTAGAAAGAAAAAATGCCGGTTTGGCTAATTCATCAGGACTGCCAGGACGTTTCAATGGGATTCTTTCTTGATAACGTTGACTAATAGTTTCATCTGCTAACATCTCTTGATTGATGGGAGTAGCTATGACACCAGGTAGGATCGTGTTAACATTAATATGATAATCACTAAATTCTAGGGCTGAGCTTTTAGGTGGTTTTGCAATTAAACAGTTGTCATTTTACTAAAATCAAAATTACCGACTCTTTAAACAGTTTTAACCATTAACAACTATTAAAATTACTAAAAGATGTGCGCTGACAGATGATGTTACTTGTACCAATCTAATAGGTAGAAATCTTTCCAGATAAAAAGCAGCTATTTAATAGCTGCCTTAGCAATTGGTTAATAATTTATAAACTTTGCTTATTTTTATGCCCCCAGATTAGATAGGCTTTCATGATCAAATAAAGCGGAATCGCAACTAATAGAGCTCCAAGACCAATTAAAAGCTGTTGAGTATTTACTTGGAACAATAACCAAACACTTACTAAAACGGCAATAATCGGAATAACCGGGCCGCCAATGAGATGGAAACTTTGCGGCTGTCGTTTTTTAGTATGAGCAAACACAATGACCGCAAGGCAAGTAGGGATATATTGAGCAAAACGAGAAATAGCGCTAATCTGCGCCAAAAAACCGAAAGTTCCTGACCAGGCAATAAGAAGAGTAATAATCATACTTATAATAATAGATACCCAAGGTGCATTATAACGATTCCGTTTCTTGAGGAGCGGCGGCATAATTCCTGATTCAGCCAAAGCTACCCCGGAGCGTGGAGTAATATAACTGGAAGCCACAAGAAGTCCGCCAGTAGATAATAAGGTACCAGCTGCAACTAAGGCCTTACCAAATTGTCCCGCTATGTGGGCAAAAGCTGTCTGAATTGGGGCATTAGCTTGGGCCAAAGAACTGCCGAGAATTCCGGTCGTAACAATTTGAATTAAAATATAAAAAGAAGCTACACAGATAATGACAATAATAATAGCCTTGGGTAAATTTTGTTTAGCGTTTTTCATATCACCTGCAGCTACCGCTAGACCTTCAAATCCGGTAAAAGCATAAAACATCAGAATAGCTGCTTGGGCAAAAGCCCCTTTTTGATAGGTACCGTGAGGAAATAAAGGAGTAAAATTATTTTGATGAATGAAAAAGATTCCAATAGCAACAAATAAAACTAAGGGTAGCAGTTTGGAAACTGTAATAATATTGTTAACCACTTTCGAAACTTGAGCACCCAAAATATTCATAATAGCCAAGCCGATAATTAGAACAGAAATAATCAAGTTTTTATAAGGCTCTGCGCTGGGAAAAGTTGCAATCAAAGCTGTTTCAAAGGCGACGGCCATTGTCGCCTCTGCAATCATCCTGACAGCCCAAGTGACAAAGCCTACTTCAAAGCCGATGAACTCACCAAACGCATCTTGTGCATAGAGATAAGGGCCACCATCTTTATCAAAATATGTAGCCGCTTGAGCAAAGCATAAAGCAATACTAATAACTAGTAAAGCATCAAATATCAGAACGAAAATGCTGGCTGTACCCATAAGTTTGGCTGCTTGATTCGGTAACAAAAAAATTCCGGAACCAATAATACCATTGATTCCTAATAATAAAACACTACCCATTCCTAGTTTATTTTTGTTCATTTTTTTCTCCTTTTGCTTAGGATTGTGCTCGTTGTACTAAATCAGCGAACAATTGCAGTTGTTCAGGATAATCCGGCCACATATTCTCCGGATGCCATTGCACTGCCAAAATATTGTCACCCTCAACTGCTTCAACAACACCATCCAAAGCAGTAGCAACAACTTTTAAGCTCGGAGCAACTTGTTTAACGGCCTGATGGTGACGGGAATTAACATAAACTTGTTGGCCTAATAACTGTTCCAGGTGACTATTTGGTGTAATAGTAACATGATGACTAGGGTATTGCCCGGGAGAAGCCTGCGTATGCTTAATAGTTGCTTGCTGATTTTGAGTTGTTAAATCCTGATATAAAGTCCCGCCTAAAGCCACATTGAGAATTTGCAAACCACGACAAATTCCGAGAATGGGTTTGTGAGCTTGCAGGGTCTGTTTAATCAGAGCCAATTCAAAGATATCCTTCGGATAGGTTACTCTTCCACTCGCATTGATGGGTTCTTCACCGTAAAGTGTCGGATCGACATCTGGTCCGCCGGGTAATACTAAACCGTCAAAAGTTTGCACAGCCGCCGCCGCTAATTCAGATGCAACTTTCAAGTCATCAGGAAACGGTAAAATAATAGGTAATCCACCTACTTTGATAAGCGCGTTTTTTAACATTTGTGGAGCCATATCGGCATAATTTAGATTAGTAATAGCAGAAGGGGTGACTAAAGAATCTCCAGTTAAAGCAATAATTGGGCGCATAAAGATCTCTCATTTCGTATTTTTATTTTTTAATAATTATACCTAAATTTTAATTATTTACAATGATTTTTAATCAGGGCTCCAAGATTAGCGTTGATCCAAAAACACGAAGCAAAGCATATCAGTAAAAGTTCAATTATCGTATTATTAAATAAGTATAATTTTTCTCAAATAAGAACTATGAAACAAAATTCATTTTTAGGCTGCTGGACCCATCTTCAATTTGGAAATAGAAATAAAACTATTTATAATAAAGAAAATAGCAATCAAAAATGTCGCCGGACATAGCAATTATTAACTCTTGTAGGCCTAAGTAAGAGTTTAATAGTTGCTTCTTTTTTTAAGAGGTGTTTAGAATCGAAGTTAGCTCTTAACTGGCAGTTGCAGTTTATAAATTTTCAGCTGGATATTGACTTGTAACTATTGAAAAATAAAATAATAGCACCTGTTTGGTTAAATAAAGGGCAGTAATTATCCTTAATAAAGAAACTAACGGGGCTCATAAACTGAAAGAAATGATGACAATGCCGAAAAAATTTATTATTGAAGACTCGGTTTGGAGAATTCTTCCTGATTTGCATGTGGCGACAGTTATCGGCCACAGTCATGAAAGTTTGAACCAAAGTGGAAGTATACCGGAAGCTTTATTGGAGCAAGCAAATCAACAGGCCGTGCAATGGGTTAAAGCCGATCCTATCAGTACTAATCTGATAATTAAAGATTGGCGCGACGTTTTTCACAAATTCAAAACAAAAAGAGGCGCTCGTAGCTCTGTAGAAAGCCTATTAAAACGTGCTAAGCAAGGTAAAGGTGTAGGTAATATTAATAACTTAGTTGATATCTATAATTCTGTCTCTTTAGAAAAAGCTTTTCCGATTGGAGGACTTGATTTAGAGCGGCTGCAAGGCGATTTAACATTGCGCGTTTCTGCTGGTGCAGAAAAATTCTTTCCGATTGGAGAACAAGATGCGGAAATGACTTTGCCTCAGGAAATCATTTATAGTGATCAAAAGGCAGTGGTGACACGCTGTTTAAATTGGCGTGACAGTGCCCGTTATGGAGTGAATGCCAGCACTAAAGAAGTTTTATTTCTTATCGAAAATGCTAATCCAGAACGGAATGCTGATTATCAACAGGCTATCGCCTTATTACAAAAACGCTTGCAGACTATCTCCAGCTGTCAACAACCGTGCAGGTTTTAGATCAAGAACACCCGCAAGTGGAATTATAAAAAATATTATTAACATGGGTCTATTTTGCTACGAGCTTATTTATTAACTAAGCCAACTGACTGAACCAACTGGAATTTTTCAGTTGGTTTTTTGATGTTTTTTAAGTGTTATATTAGTTATGTAAAGCTAATAAAAGCTATTGTGCTATGTGGAAAATCTTCAATATAGTTCCCTAATTAAACCAAACGAATTTTTTTCTAAATAATCGATAAGTGTCAGGAATTAATCTTTTATTATGATAAGGGGCTTGTCTATGAATAAAATTTCATATACCATTATCTTGAGATGGTATGCACTATACATGCTGAAAGAAATTAAACAGAGTACATAGACTATTTTTGATTGCTCTGAAAAATACAATTTGATAAATGCTGAACTTTGTATAAAAGGAAAGATGTTATAAATGAAAAAAATAATCAGACTGGGGTTAGCTTTTTTAATAATTAGTTTCATGGTTGTTAGCTTCCAGAAGTTTGATTGTGCTGCTGCGGTTAAAACGATTAATGTATCCAAAACCGAAGCTTCTGTACCTACATTCCTTGCAGTACCGCACTTACAAAAAAAGGCTCCTACTTCCCAGTTGTTTAGTTTTTTAAAAGATTCTCCGGATGTAATTGCTAGTGGCATATCGGGTACTTGTAAGTGGGAAATAACAGCTGATGGGATTTTGACCATTGATAAAGGTCAATTAGCTACGGGGACTGTACCAATTAATGAATATTATCCTAGTGGAAGTAACTGGACTGCTAATGGTAATGGAGAAAAGATTAAAAAAGTAGACATTAAGCCAGGCGTTTCTTTGCCCAAAGATGCCACAGCTGTTTTTGCTAATTTACCCATAGTTACAGAGATAAAAGGTTTAGAAAACTTAGATACTAGTGAAACAACGAATATGAGTCATCTGTTTGATGGTTGTTCTAAATTGACATCAATAAATGTAAGTAATTTTGATACTGGCAAGGTCACTGATATGAGCTTTATGTTTAAGCAGTGTTCCAATATAACATCCTTAGATGTAAGTAGTTTTGATACTAGTCGGGTTACTAATATGAGTCAAATGTTTATTGGATGTTCTGCGACAATATTAGATCTAAGAAATTTTAATACTAGTCAGGTTACTAATATGAGTTATATGTTTTCACATTGTACCAATTTACAAAGTATAAACACAAGTAGTTTTAATACTAGTCAGGTTACTAATATGTTGAGTATGTTTAATAGCTGTTCTGTACCAACATTAGATGTAAGTAATTTTGACACTAGTAAGGTTACTAATATGAACAGTATATTTTTATCTATGAATCATACATGGAAATTAACACTCGGAAAAAATTTTGAACTTAAATGCGACAACGATTACCGGGCCTGGCCAAATAAGGATACACCATATATTGATACGTTTTATGATGGCAAGTTAAAATATACTACTATTAATAGTAAGAATAGTGACAAACGTGCAGATTTTGAGTGGAGAGAAGTGGGAAACGGTAATCCCCATGATCCCAAAGATCCCAAAGGAAGAATCTATAAACCTTATGATAATTCAAGTACTACAGCTATAAATCCGAATCAGTTACAAGGTATAATCAAACATATTAATGATGCTGCTAAAAATAAAACTCCAATAACTTTTGTATGGAACAATGAGCCTTATAATGCTCCACCATCACTGGTTTTTACAGATTCAGACCAAAAACCGATAATTTCAGATGATTCTTTAAGGTCGGATAAGCCCTATACTTATTCCTATGATTTTCGTGATAAAGATAAAGATTTTCCACCTTTAAATATTTATGGGACTTTGCGAGATGAAGATAGCAGTCAGGTTACTCTGTCTTATTGGATTGATGATAACAGCACTAATAAAAAGGAAGTTAAAACTGTAGATACTACAAGTAGTAATGGTAAAGAAAACACGACAAAGGTCAATTGGAGCTTTGCTATTACAGATGAGAATGATTTAACAGCCTTAGCTACTCCTCAAAGAGGTGGTCATACTATTCATGTTGAGGCTCGAGATAATGGTACTGATCAAGATGTTTATTTCCCGGCCAGTGTGACATTCAAGGCGCCAGTAGCTGAAAATGCGATTGTCCAATTTAATTATCAGGACTCAAGCGGCAAACAGCTTCGTGATTCTCAAACTTTGGTCAGACCAGTACCTCCTCAAAGGTATGCAACTCCAGGGGATAATACCTATGGATATGATGTTAAAAAATATTTACCCCAATATATTTGGTTAAAGGATAACAATAACCATCTGTTGCGTTATGGTATATCTCAATATAATTATCTTTTAAATAATGTTTGGACAAAGTGGGGTAATTTCTTTTATAACGGTCGTGGATGTTTGGCATCTACTGTTAGTGAGGAGGACTTAGTCAAAAAGGTAACCTTAACATATGATGATATTGGTCAAATTAGTTTTTTGCAGGTTCCTGATCTGAATTTTGGAAGTCGTATTCGCCAAGCTACTCCTCGTAAATACGGGTTACAGTATTCCTCAGATAAACCCCCTCAGCTGATAGTGCAAGATACAAATAATAGTAAATCTTGGACCTTGTATTTATCGATAACTAAGTTTATCAATACTAAGGATCCATCCAAAACCTTAGATGGTATTTTTTACTATGATAATACACCCGTAAGCAGTGGTTCAGAAGCTACAATAGCTGAGGGTGGCGATTTTAATCCTAATACGGATCATATTTATTCAATTAGTAATAGTTGGTATTCTGACGGTAAACAACAAAAGGATAAAGGTCCTTGGCTGAATCTGCAAGATCAACAGCCTGCTGTGGGAACATATCAGGCCACAGCTACTTGGACTTTGAAAGATACACCTCAATAATAACGGGTTCAGTTATTTAGAGGAATGCTTTTGGCTATGATTTTAATCATAGCTTTTTTATTTGTATTTAAATATGATTTCAAGTCTTGACAGGTCCGCAATAAGGCAAAAAGTGATCAATTAAATTAACTATTAATAATAAAGGGCTTGTCTATGAATAAAATTTCATATACCATTATCTTGAGATGGTGTGCACTATACATGCTGAAAGAAATCAAACAATGGATAGAGTACATAGACTATTTTTTATTGCTATGAAAAATACAATTTGATAAATGCTGAAGTTTGTATAAAAGGAAAGATGTTATAAATGAAAAAAATAATCAGACTGGGGTTAGCTTTTTTAATAATTAGTTTCATGGTTGTTAGCTTCCAGAAGTTTGATTGTGCTGCTGCGGTTAAAACGATTAATGTATCTAAAACAGAAGCTTCTGGGCAAGATTTACTTGCAGTATCGCACTTACAAAAAAAGGCTCCTACTTTCCAGTTGTTTAGTTTTTTAAAAGATTCTCCGGATATAATTGCTAGTGGCACATCGGGTACTTGTGATTGGAAAATAACAGCTGATGGGATTTTGACCATTGATAAGGGTCAATTAGCTACGGGGACTGTACCGTATGGAATTAATGATCCTAATGATCCATTTACCCATACTGGTGGTAGTAATTGGACTGAGAATGGTAATATAAAAAAGATTAAAGAGGTAGACATTAATCCGGGTGTTTCTTTGCCCAAAGATGCCACAGCTGTTTTTGCTAATTTACCCATAGTTACAGAGATAAAAGGTTTAGAAAACTTAGATACTAGTGAAACAACGAATATGAGTCATCTGTTTGATGACTGTTATGACTTAATTTCCTTAGATTTAAGTAAATTTAATAATAGTCAGGTTACTGATATGAGTTATATGTTTAAGGATTGTAAAAAATTATCATCTTTGAATCTAAATAATTTTAATACTAGCCAAGTTACTAATATGAGTGGGATGTTTTATGACTGTTACGGTTTTACATCAATAGACTTAAGTGATTTTGATACTCACAATGTTACTAATATGAATTCTATGTTTAGTGGCAGTTATGCATTGACAACATTAGATTTAAGTAATTTTAACACTAGCCGGGTCACTGATATGGGTGCTATGTTTAGTGGTTGTAGTGGTTTAAAGTCTTTAAACGTAAGTAAATTTGATACCAGCCAGGTCACTAATATGAGTTCTATGTTTTCTAATTGTCTTGCTTTGCCATCAATAAATGTAAGTAATTTTAACACTGGCAATGTCACTAATATGAGGTCTATGTTTAATAGTTGTCGTACTTTGCCATCAATAAATGTAAATAATTTTAATACCAGTAAGGTTACTGATATGAGTTCCATGTTTGCAGTTTGCAGTGGTTTAATCTCTTTAAATTTAAGTAATTTTGATACTAGCAAAGTAACGAGAATGTATGAGATGTTTAAAAGTTGCTCTCAATTACAAATTTTAGACATAAGTAGTTTTGATACTAGGAAGGCTGCTGACTATAATCATGGAGGTTGGATGGTAAATCTTTTTGATTATGATACTAAATTATGGCAGCTAAAAATTGGGAAAAATTTTGAACCATATGTTTCAATTGGGGGTGCTGGTACATGGCCATGGCCACCAACAGAATTTCCTCAGGTTTTTCAAGATAATGGTTTAAATTATATTACTATTGGTAACAATGCTCAAGAATTTCAATGGAGTGAAGTAGGGACAGGTTCTCCCCATAATCCCAAAGGGAAAAATTTTAATACTTATGTAAAATCCGTTAGTGATAGCAATGGCCGCTACACAGTAAATTTAAGGGGTATAAAAGATCTTATTGCTAATCACGATAGCGATGAACCAATAACGCTTGTATGGAATAATAGGCCTTATAATGCTTCGCCGTCACTTACATTTACAGATTCATCATATAGAAATCCGGTAATTTCCGGTAATCCCTATGTGTATCCCTATGCGTATCTTCCCGATGATTCTAGATTTTGCAACCCAGAAAGCTATCCAGCTTTAAATATTTATGGAACTTTGCGAGATGAGGATAGCAGTCAGGTTACTCTGTCTTATTGGATTGATGATAACAGCACTAATAAAAAGGAAGTTAAAACTGTAGATACTACAAGTAGTAATGGTGAAAAAAACAAGACAAAGGTCAATTGGAGCTTTGCTATTACAGATCAGGATGATTTAAAAGCCTTAGCTACTCCTAAACATAAAGGAGGTGGTCATACTATTCATGTTGAGGCTCGAGATAATGGCATTGATGGTCAAAGCCAAGAAGTTTTTGAACCAGTAAGTGCGACATTCGAGGTGCCCGTAGCCGAAAATGCCATTGTCCAATTTAAGTATCAAAACTCAAGCAACAAGCCGCTTCGTGATTCTCAGACTCTAGTAAGAGGAGCAACAGAGAGCAATAATAATTATTCTGACGGGTATGTATATGATGTTAAACAGTATGTACCCCAATATCTTTGGGGAAAGGATAAGGATAATAATCTGCAGCGTTATAGCCTAAGTAATTATAATGATCTTATTTCAGATAATTTGGATTGGGGCCATATTGTTACTTACAACCCTAGCATGGGAAATTTGAAATCTACAGGTGGAACATTACGGGAAATACCCTTAACATACGTTGAATCTGGTACTATCAGTCTTGAGGTGCCCAATCTAAATTTTGGAAGTTATATTCGTCAGGCTATGCCTAGTAAATGTGGATTAAATTACTCCGTAAATAAGCAACCCCGATTAATAGTCAAAGATACAACTCAAAGTTATAAGAAATATTGGAAATTGGATTTATCGATAACTAAGTTTATTAATACTAAGGATCCATCCAAAACCTTAGATGGTATTTTTAAATATGATAATACACCTGTAGACAGTGGATCAGAAATTACAATAGCCAATGGTAGCAATTTTAGGGATCTTAATATTACTGATTGTGATATTAGTAAGGATTGGTATGAAAATAATAGTGGAAAACAAGTAAAATTAAGCGACTATTATAGGGGACCTTGGCTGAATCTGCAAGGTCAACGGCCTGCTTTGGGAACATATCAGGCCACAGCTACTTGGACTTTGAAAAATACACCTCAATAATAGCGGGTTCATTTGCTTAGAGAAAAGATTTTGGCTATGATTTTAATCATAGCTTTTTTATTTGCATTTAAGTATGATTTCAAGTCTTGGCAGGTCGCAAATAAGGCCAGAATAATTTTTCTGAAATAAAAAAGTGATTGCATCACAAAATTGATACAATCACTTTTTGACAGTAGATAATGCTTAGAGAAATTTAAGTTTATTATTATCATATGATGTAGCTAATCGGCTTGTTTCTGATGGTGGAATAAAGAGATTATTATTAAAATTAAACAGGTTAAAAATGATAGACCGATCAGAATTAGGAAATCCACATTAACTTGGTCAGTGAAGTAGCTAAAGATAACTGATGAAAGACCATATCCTAGGCCACAGATAATGGTATAAATTGCAAAAAATTGCGCTGAACTTAAATGACCAATAATATTAGAAATATTGAAATCTAGCAGGGGCATATTGATCAATTCTCCTAAGTAAAGAAAGCCGATTTCATTAGCTACACTCCTTATGTAAATATTAATTAATAGTCTAGCCTTCAAATGCGGAAAATACTAAATGTTTTTGTGATAAAAAGCAGCCGACTTAGGTGTAGTGTTCTTTTTTATCGAAACTGCCAACCAATTCTAGTATTTTTTCGATCAGTCTGGCAAAGTCGCATAATTGCGCTTGACGATCTGGGACTGAAACTACTACCATAGATAGGAGGCTTTTTTCTAATATTTACTTTAAAGAGGGCAGCTATGCCGACACGTTTACGTCTAAAACATGCACAGGTTATTATCCAAGGACTACTCATAGGAATACTGGCAGGGCTAGTTGTTAGTGCCTTTCGCTGGCTGATTGCACATGGTTTTCAGCTGACTCAGCAGTTATATCGTCTGGCTCAGCATAAACCAACGATACTATGGGTAATTTTAGCAGGGAATTTATTGATTGCCTTAATTGTTGGAAATTTAAGTAGGCAACAACCACATATTATGGGATCCGGAATTCCTGAAGTAGAGGGGCAATTGCGCAATCAACTGCATCTTGCTTGGTGGCCAATTTTATGGCGTAAGTTTCTGGCGGGGATTTTAAGTTTAAGTACAGGATTGATTTTAGGCCGTGAAGGGCCTTCAATTCAATTAGGAGCCGCTGTAGGACAAGGATTGGGGCAAACTTGGTCCACAAATACTGCCGATCGAAATGTCCTTCTGGCTGCTGGAGCGGCTGGTGGTTTAGCAGCTGCTTTTAATGCACCTTTAGCCAGTACCTTTTTTGTTTTAGAAGAAATTTATCATAATTTTTCACCGTTAATCTGGATGAGCTCTCTAGCCAGCTCCTTAAGTGCTAATTTAGTTGCCAGCAATATTTTTGGATTACGACCGGTTTTACATTTGGGTCTGGTTCCCAGTTTATCTTTAAAGAATTATTGGGCCTTGTTATTTTTAGGTTTGGTTTTGGGAGTCTTGGGTTACGCTTATCAATGGGTTTTATTAAAAATGCCGCAATTTTACTACACCATTGCCGGACGAATTTCCCGTCCTTTTCAGATTTCTTTAGCTTTGCTCTTCATTATACCTTTAGGCTTTTGGCGACCGGAATTATTAGGTGGCGGCAATCAGCTGATTTTACAATTACCAGCAGCACAAGTTCTCAGTATCGGCAGCCTAGTAATAATTTTACTTGTTCGTTTTGGCTGGTCCATGCTGGCTTATGGTTCCGGAGCTCCCGGAGGTATTTTCCTGCCGATTTTATCTTTGGGAGCATTGGCTGGATTTTTAGTAGCTCGCTGCCTTGTAACAGTGCATTTATTACCGGCCAGCGTCCAGATTGGCTTTATAGTTTGGGGGATGGCCGGCTTATTTGCCGGTATTAGCAAGGCTCCGTTTACGGCAATTTTGTTAATTACTGAAATGGTAGGTTCCTTAAAGCATTTAATGCCTTTGGCAATAGTTGCACTCGTAGCTTATTTGGTAGTTGATTTATTAGGGGGCGCACCCATCTATGATTCTTTATTAAATAAAATGTTAATTCCACAAAAAGCCCAGACTGTAAGTGATAATAATCAAATTTTTCAGCTGACAATTTTTGCTGCCAGCCCTTTAGCTAACCAGCAAATTCGCTCTCTTACCTGGCCACCACAGACTCTAGTTTTAAAAATTATTCGTGGTGAGCATGAATTATTGCCGCAAGGGGACACTTTGCTGCAGACAGGTGATATTTTGGTAATTTCTACTAATTTAGCCGGTTATCAGCTTTTACAAAAACAATTGCCTGAAGATGCTAAGACTTAAGGTCTGGAAATCAGTTTTTTAATCTGGTACAATAAAAAATAAATTAAATATTCATGGTTGAAGTTAAGACTTTCAAGAATTTTCCTGTGGTTGGGTTGCCCAGGAAATTTTTGGAGGTCTTTTTTTGTTTCTTCAAACTAAAAATAGAAAAGAAGTGGCTAAGATGCAATTTTTAGGGGTCAGTGCGTTGATTTTAATAGCTGCAGCAATTGCCGGTCAGATTAGTGTGCGGCTGCAATTGCCAGCGGTGGTGGGAGAATTAATCGCTGGTGTAGTTTTAGGACCGGCACTTTTGAATTGGGTGCGTCCTACAGCCGATTTACACTTGTTATCAGAACTTGGTGTCATTATTCTCATGTTTTTAGCAGGATTAGATAGCGATTTAGGTTTATTGAAACGCTTTGGCCGTCCCAGCCTGCTGGTAGCCGTTTTAGGAATGGTAGTGCCGATCATCGGCGGATTTGGTACTGGAATCGCTTTTCATTTTAATACTTGGACTAGCATTTTTTTAGGTTTGACTTTGGCGGCAACTTCGGTTTCGATTTCCGTAGCGGTTTTACAAGAAATGCAGCAATTGGATAGTCCTCAAGGAGCAACCATTTTGGCAGCTGCTGTAGTCGATGATATATTGGCAGTTTTGCTGTTAAGTATCGTCAGTAGTTTAGCCGGTCCCACTTTGCAGTCGGGAAATAAGTTTCCCAACTTAGGAGTGGAATTATTAGCGCAGGGTGGTTATTTATTATTGTTATTGGTAGTGAGTTATTGGCTAGTCCCGCGTTTTATGGCATTAGCAGCTAAACTACTGATTCCTCAAGCCGAAACAGTAATTGCATTGATTTTATGTTTGGGCTTAGCTTATTTGGCCGACTTAGTGGGCTTAAGTGCGATTATTGGTGCCTTTTTTGCTGGGCTGGCTTGCGGGCAGACTTCTTATCAAAAAATTTTAAGTAAAAAATTAAATGCACTGGGCTATGCTTTATTTATTCCCATCTTTTTTGTTAGTGTCGGTCTGCAACTAACATTGACTGGTTTAGTACAGGATTGGCAGTTGTTTCTTGTCTTAACTGTGATCGGTGTTTTGACTAAATTAATTGGTGCTGGTGGGGGAGCAAAATTAGCGGGTTTTTCTAATGCTAGTACTTTAGTCATTGGTTCAGGAATGGTTTCGCGTGGGGAGATGGCCTTAGTTATTGCCCAAATTGGTGTCCAAAATCATCTCTTAGCTCCTGATCGTTATTCTGCTGTGGTAGGCGCTTTGATATTGACCACTATTGTGGCACCTTTATTATTAAAAGTCAGCATTCACCGCTTAGGATCAGCTGCCAAATAAATAGCAGAGCGAGTATAAAACTTGGATCAAAGCATCAAGACTACAGGGCACATTGTGTTGGCGAAAGTTTTTCCAGACTTTCGCCTTTTTTGCTGGGTCTGATCAAGGTTAACACTTTATATTGCAGCAAAAATTTACATAAATAGATAACTCTTTGGCGTTAGGATTACAAATAAAAACGAACTTTTTTCATATTAATTATGTAAAAATTAGCTTTGCAATGATGGTTTAATTATTCTTTAAATAATTTTTAAATTGCTAAAGCTTGGCAGCAGTGCTTTTGTGGTGTAATTCAGAAGAAAAATTTAGAGAAAAGACAAACAGAGCCTTTATTTTTTTTGAAAAATTGTTACAATTGTTATACGAACTATTTAATGATTTGCCGAAATTATTATTCAGAAATAAAAAAGGAGATGAATTCTATTTTACTTATTTAGTGGTTATATTTTTATGAAAAACGAACAATATAATTAATTGCATTACAAGTTTATCGGAACCAAATGGTGATAAATGAAATTTTGGTTTTTTAATTATGGTGGCCAGTGACACCCTCGGTATAAGTAAAGGAGACTGATCTGTGGAAGAGACACAGTTAATGCAAATTATAGCGCAAAGCGGCACTGCGCAATCTTTATGTCAAGAAGCTCTGAACTGTTTTCAACAGCAGCAACTTGAAACGGGTTTAAATAAAGTCCACCAAGCCCAGACTTGCTTAAAAGCGGCCCAAAAAGTACATGGAGAGTTATTGCAGGAATTTGCCCAAGAGAATAGCACTGAAACTAACTTATTGTTAATTCATGCAGAAGATCATTTAACTGCGGCGGAAACTATCTACGCCTTGATGGACAATTTTAAGGTGATTTATCAACAATTAGAAGGGAAAAAATAAATTGAAAAAAATATTATTAGTTTGCAATTCCGGAATGTCAACTGCGATGCTCGCCCAAAAAATGAATAAAGCAGCTCCTGACCAGTTTAGTGTTATGGCCAAAGGCGAAGGCGAGTTTTTAGATTTTGTTGCTGATCAAGATATTGTGATGGTGGCTCCGCAAATTAGATACCTGATTCCCCAAATGAGAAAAGAACTAACCAAAGATATCCCGGTAATTGGGATTGATCCGCGAAGTTACGGATTGATGCGGGCCCAAGAAATTTTGGCTGCCGCTCAAGCAGAATTAGCAAAAAGTGAGGCTCTGTAAACCTAATGAATGAAATGAGCAAGATCGAAGATAAATTTTTAGAAGTGGCTGAAAAATTAAGCAATCAAAAATATCTCGAAGCAATTAGAAATGCTTTTATAACCATCTTGCCGATCACTGTTATGGGAGGGTTAGTTTCCGTTATTAGTTCTGCGCCGGTAACTCCCCATACCAAAAATGCCTTTTTATTGGCCTGGGCGTCTTTTGTCAAAAGCAATTCTTTAATTTTAACTTGGATTAATACCCTGACGTTGGGTGCCATGGCAATTTTTGTATGCTTAACTATCACTTGGTATTTGTGTAAACACTATCAAATATCAGCCTTGACACCTTTGCTGTTATCGTTTTTTGGAATCATGATTTTGACTGCCAAGCCGACCAAATTAACTTTTAATCAAAAAATGGTAGAAATTTCCTATATTGATGGTAAAGGACTTTTAATTGGAATTTTTGTGGCTATCGCTACTGTTGAGCTCTATCGCTTTTTGAAAGCAAAACACTTTGGCGAAATTCACATGCCGGAAAGTGTACCGGCTTCTTTATCGAATACCTTTGCTTCACTGTCGACCTCAATAGTTATTATGACTTTCTTTTCTGCAATTTTTATTATTTTCAATAAGAATCATACAACTTTAGCTCAATGGTTTACTAAAATTATTACCCCGGGTCTAAAAGCTACAGATAGCATTTGGTTTGTCCTAATTATGACGATTATTATCAGTATAGGCTGGTTTTTTGGAATTCATAACGCTACTTTTTGGGGACTGATGGGCCCGATTATGTTTATTAACCTGTCTGCCAATGCTGCGGCTAATGCAACCGGACATGTCCCGCCGACGTTTTTAACTGAAGCTACTTGGGCTTATTTTATCCAAATAGGCGGTGTCGGTTGTGCGTTGCCTTTAGCGATGTTATTACTATTTTCTAAGTCAGAACAAATGCGGGCAGTCGGTAAAATGGGCTTAATTCCTTCCTTCTTTGGTATTTCAGAGCCGATCACTTTTGGTTTACCGGTTATGTTGAATCCGATTATGTTTATTCCTGCATTTTTAGCTCCCACCGTAAATGCAATTCTGACGTGGTTAGCTATGAGTCTGCACTTAGTCAAAAAAACTTTCGCCATGTTGTCATTTAATATGCCAAGTATTTTTGGTTCTTATTTTGCTACTTCGGACTTTAAAGGGCCAGTGTTAATTATTATTCTCGTAATTATTGATATGGCCATTTACTTTCCATTTATGAAAGTTTATGAAAAAGCCCAATTAAAAGAAGAATTAGGGACAAATTAAAGGAAGCCTTGTTTATGTATCTCAAACAAAAAAATCGCCAAGTGTTAAAACAGGCAGCTTTACATTTGGCCGAAAATGACTTTGTCATTACTAACGTCCAAGTATTTAACGTTTTTACCAAAGAAATCTGTCCAGCCGCGGTTTATGTCAAAGACGGCTTCACTACTTATGTCGATTATGATCAACAAACCACCCCTCCCGGTTTGAAAACAATAGATGGACAGGCTAATTATCTGTTGCCTGGTTTAATTGATGCCCATACCCATATTGAAAGCACGATGCTAACGCCGCAGAGATATGCGGAATTAGTGGCCCCGTTTGGCACCACAACGGTAATTTGTGATCCGCATGAAATCGCAAATGCGTTTGGAATTCAGGGCTTGGAATACATGTTGGCGGCTACGGAAAATGTACCGCTTCGAGTTTTGTTTGATATCCCTTCTTGTGTTCCTTCTGTAGAACATTTGGAAGTGAGCGGGGCAGTTTTTCATAAAGAGCAGATTCAAAAAATTCTAACTTTTAAGCGTGTTGTGGGTTTAGCCGAAGTCATGGATTATCAAGGCGTCATCAATGATTCAACCAGAATGGCCGAAAATATTACTGCTGTGGAGAATCAGGGCTTATACATTCAAGGGCATTGTCCGTTAGTTTCTCAACAAGATTTAGCCGCTTATAGAATTGGCGGGCCCATTTCCGATCATGAATCGTCCACTATTGCTGAAATCAAAGAAAAATTACGAGCCGGTATGTATATTGACTTGAAAGAAGCCAATACTACTCGTAATCTGGTTAAATTTATTAAAGAGATCAAAGATTGGCCTTGTTTAAGCAGGTTTACTTTTTGTACTGACGATCGGCGTGCCAATGTTATTCAAAAGCAGGGTCATATTAATGGGATCGTTAATAAAGCTATGCGAGCAGGTCTCAGTCCGCAAGCAGCCATGAGCTTTGCGACTATTAATGCTGCACAAGAAGCCCAAATTGCAGATTTAGGTGCTATTGCTCCCGGTTATTTGGCTGATTTTGTGTTGACGGCCGATCTGACTGATATTCAACCACTGATGATTTGGTTGGAAGGAAAAATTACTTATCAAAAGCAACACTTAGTGGAATTTAAACAACCAAAAGCACTAGCGTTAGAAAAGATTGATTCCATTCACATACCTCCATTACAAGAATCTGATTTTGATTTGACCGTACCATCAGCCGCACAACAGCTTTCCAAGATCAAAATGAATTATATTGCTTATCAATCCTATACTTCTGCTTTTACTGATTTAAAAACGGCAGAATTTGCGGTGCATGAGGGTCGCGTTTTGCTTCCCGAACAGGAGGATTTTATGTTTGTGGCGGTTATTAATCGTTATGGTCAAAAACACTGGGCAAAGGCGCTTCTCCAAAAATTCGGTATTAATAAGGGGGCCATTGCCAGCACCGTGTCTCATGATTCGCATAACTTAACCGTTGTTTATCGTAATTCTTCGGATGCATTGTTGGCAGCCCAACAAGTTAAGCAGCAAAAAGGGGGACTAGTCGCCGTTAAAGACGGGCAAATCCTGGCCCAAATTGCCTTACCTGTAGCCGGTTTAATGACGAACCAACCGGTAGCTGCAGTTAATGAACAAATTCAACAACTGACTCAAGCCGGTCAAGCTTTAGGTACGGGCGTTTTAGCTAATCCCATTTCCAGAATGACCATTGTATCATTACTAGTCAGTCCTTACTTTAAGCTGTCCGACTTAGGCCTGGTAGATACGCTGCAGCACCAACTGCTGCCGCTGTTTCCCGACTACCCCAACTAGCGGCAAATCCTTATCCTTTAAGT
>NZ_KQ033877.1:758383-887147 GCF_000967245.1 Bombilactobacillus mellis | reverse complement strand
GAAGGAGAAGGCTTGACCACTAGGCGGGGTAGTCGGGAAATAGCGGCAGCAGTCGGTGCTGCAGCGTATCTACCAAACCTAAAATTTATAAATTAATAACTCTTCTTTGTAAGAGTAGTTAAATACTTCTTTAAATAAAAATCTCTTTTTTGATAATTATACTGAGTAATAAAGCGTGGATGTTCTAACGGAACTATTACGTTAAAAAAATTATATTTATTATTAATTTTGGTTAACGTTTGAAAATTCTGACTTGAACCAATACAAAAGCAAACAGAAGTATCAATTCCCAAACTAATCTGTGTGCGTAAGGAGTTAACGATAAATGGTTCCAATTGGTTTAGTATTTTTTTATTTTCATAATAATTACAATTAACTGCCCTTCCCTTTTCGTTAATTCTAATTAGACCTAAAGGACAAACAAAACTTGTGTAAAAATCCTGATAAAATGTTTTGGAGCCACCATATTTATTCATTACCTCATATAAAAAATCAGAAGAGGAACGGTTTATATAAAAATTGTCAATTTTAATACCTGTTTCTGAATAAAGATGGTCAGCATCTTCAAAAGGAATGCCGGTTACCGCTGTTCCTCTTCTAGCAGGAGAACTTCCTAATATTAAGCGTCGAGGAATATTATCGGCAAAAAATTTTTGATAAAAGATAGTAGTTACTTGCTGGATTAACTTCTTATTTTCTCCATTGTATGGATTAATCAGTTTAAAACCTGCTGGTAAATCAATAGTGATCTCCGCTAACTTTCTTTGAAAAGCTAACACTCTTTCACCAAAGGTTAAAAGATGCTTCATTTTAGTAATTCCTTCTCTAGTTGGTGTTCATCGGCCAGCTGAATTTACAGATTAAAAAATGATACTTTTCCATTGCCCTGTTAGGATACACAATAGGGGTGATAATTTCAGGATCAGAGAATTTTTAATTTCCAAACCGCGAGTACTAACGAACAACCCAAGTTGTAGCTAAACCAGCATTCTACAATATGGAGAAAATTATTTTTTTAAGCGTGCCCGCCAATAAAAAACATTTTGCTGATCCAAACGATCTTTACTCCAAACAAATTTACGATTTGGAATATGCTTATTTAACAAACGCTTGCCTTGGATATAGTCTGGCTCCAATACACGCTGCAAATTAGCATTAAAATTCTCATATAAGTACATTTGATATCTTCCAGCTATACCTAAAGTAGCTAGTAAAATTATTAAAAATAAAAAATTTTGGAGTTTAATACCAGTAAATGCAGTTTGAACACAATCTATCATAATAAGATACATAAAAACATAGGACATAAAGACTCCCCGCGAACTAACAGGTGCCGCAACGAACAACAAAGGACCAAAATATAATCCAGCACATAGATAATAAAATAATACTTGCTTTCGTTGTTTTGATAAATAGTGACAAATAAAATATCCAGTATAGCTGATCAAAAACAGACTTATAATCGCATCAATTTCTGCAAAGATCGGATTCAACAAATAATTATAATTATTGTCATTATGAACCCGTTTTAAATAAACACCTACTATTAAGTAATAAACCAAAAATAAATTATTCACAATAATAAATAATTTATCTAAAAAACTATATGGCCGTTTGCGACTAATAATAAATGTCATTGCCAACAAGAGCAAAAAAATCAAAATTGTATTTAAACTAATTAACCAAATATGATTAGCAATTACATAAATATGCCAAATTTTAAAAGGATTAAAAGTAGTTTCCCGATAAGGAATATGCATCCGATATCCTGGATGAGACATCATTATTACTAACGCCACTAAAGCACCGATTAAATAACTAAAATGGTATCCCCGTTTTCTTTTCGTAAAAAAGAATATAATAATAAGCCCCATAACTATTTGCGCCATAGCAATAACTTCTAAAAACAAACCTGCTGCTAAACCAATAATTAAAGTCAAAATAGCATAATATTTATGTAATGGTTTGTTTTCCCCGTCTTTGCAAATAACCAGATAAAGTAATACTAAGGCCATTGGTGGTACATAATTAATAAATCCGGCATTCCAAACTAAGACAGTATTTAATAAAGAATCATTTAGTGTAAAGACAAAAGCAACAGCTAAAATTAGAGCCCACCAAGTTTGATTTTCTAACTTCCACATGCACCAGCTCATTAATGTCCAAGATCCCGCAAATATTAAAAGGGCTAATTTTAGATGACGCATAGTAAATATTTCTAAAAAATTCCCTAAATATCGGCCATTAATACTGGCTCCATAAATTTTGACAGGACCAACAAAACCATGATGTAAAAGATAGTCTCCAGGTTGTCCCCACCAGAAGTAATCATCTCCTGAAGGTATTAGCAAATAGCGAAAAATTGCAAAATAACAAAAAACTAATCCAAATACTAAAAAATAGACCCAATTTTTTTGAAAGAATTTTATCAAAGAATATGTATAATTTCTCATAATAGTTCAATAATAATCCAATTTTATTAAATAAGCAAAGCAAAATTAGTGATTTGTATTTAAAGAAAGTAAGAATATATACAGTTAATACTTTATTAATTAATATTTCAAAAAAATTAAAAAAAAACAATTATTAACTATTAAAAATCACAAGTTAATAATTGCCTGATTTAATTTATTATCTCTTATTTGTTTGCTTTTTAATTATTCTAGTTATACTGAATGAATATAATAAACATAATATTAAATTTATTAAAATTAATAAAGAAATTATAAATGTTTAATAATCACTAGTAATTATAATGAAATAGTTTAATTTTTAATTTTGTAGCAACACTAAGCATATTAAAAATGGAGGCATAACCATGATTAGAAATTGTCAAATTACAGACAGCCCGCCATTCAAAGGCTCAATAAAAAAGAATTAGGCTATAACTATCCTCTTGATCAAACTACTAACAATTTAGCCAATATTTTAAATGATCCAAAACATCATTGGCTCTTGGTTTTTGTGGATGACAAGAGGCAGGACATCAAAGGATATCTTCATGCTGAACTTTATGAAACCACTTATTTTGCGCCTATGTTCAATATTCTCGCCTTAGCAGTAGATTCTTCCTCTCAAGGAAAAGGCATCGGCCACCAATTAATGCGGACAATTGAAAAAACAGCACAATCTTTAGGTATTAAAGAAATTCGTTTGAATTCCAGCACTTCCAGAGCAAATACTCATCAATTTTATGAAAACATTGATTATACAGTCATAAAATTCAGAAAAGATTTGGAAAAAAGTTAGATTAACTATACGAAAATACTTTTAAAAAATGTATAAATTTGTGTGTCTAATTGTTCTTTATAATTTTTGACTCATATAATTACCAAGGATATTGTAGCGGCTACTAGGTAAACGCTTTTTAAATTTCAGTCATCTTTTAAAGTTTTGCTACTGTAGTATTATTCAGCAATTACTAGTTAACCTGATAAATACTAAATAGAAAAAATTTTATTAAAACAAAAAATGCACCACAAAATTGTTATTTCAATTTTATGGTGCATTATACCTATTATTTAATCACCAAAAACAGCATGTAATATTTGCAATGATCTTTGGTAATAGTCAGTAACAACACTAAGGTAATCCTGACCTTTCATGGGAGTAAAAGGATTAGGACCAGCCGCTGTCATTTCCATAATCAATGGTCCTTGATAGTTAATTTCTTTTAAGGCTTTAAATTGTTGAGAGAAATTCGTATGTCCATCACCAATAGCCTGACGATTAGAGTCAGCAATATGATAAACTCCCAGCTGTCCAGCAGCCGAGATTAAAGCGGCAGCCGGATCATTTTCTTCAATATTCATATGATAAGCATCTAAAAGTAATTTTAAATTAGAATTAGCAACTGCTTGAATTAATTTTAAACCACTCGCGGCTGTTAAAACTTGATAATTTTCATAACGATTCAAGACCTCATATACGACTTCTAAATCTTTTTTAGATGCTTTACTAGTAACTTCCTGCACCGACTTGACTAATAAGTCCCAATGGACATCTAAATCATGATCCCAGCTGATTTTGCCTACTTGTCCATGAATACAAAATCGCGGAGCTCCGATTTTGGCAGTCCAATCAATTAAGTCTAAATAGTATTGAACTGCTGCTTGCCGTTTTTCTTCGTTGCAACTAGAGATATCAACATCTTGAGGAGTTATCGATAAAGGTTTTAAATTGTATTTTTTTAATTGCTGTTTTATTTGTAACGGATCTTGTTTTAAATCACCTTCAATTTCCACTCCGGTAACTCCTAGAGAAGCAGCAATTTCTAGTTTTTTATCTAAAGTAATATCCCCCAAAGTCCATGTGCAAAAACCATAATCTGTCATAAAATTTCCTTTCTAAATATTCAATAATTATTGTTTAATCGTGTCATAACAAATTGGCATCTAATTTAAATGATTAACATAATCCCAATGACAGCTACTGGAAAAATCAAAATACTTTCGGTTAAGATTCTCGTAGCAAAAGTAACATCCAGTTGTGCTTGTTCGGCCATCACCGGTAATAAAGTAAGCATCGGTGTAGCAGACTGGACGATTAAAGTTTTTACAAATAGTGGTTGCAAATGTACCCAGTTAAAAGCTTCTGCAACGACAATTACCAAAAACATTATCAAAGGGGAAATAATAAAGCGACCGATTTGTGCGCATAAATCTAACCAGGAGATTTTGAGATCACTTAACTTCGTATTTCCCAACTGCAAACCTAAAAAAATCAAGGATAACGGGGTCACCAAATTTGCCAAATAACCGAACGCAGTATTTAAAAAACCAGTAACATGAATCTGTAAAAAGAAAAACAATAATCCTATCAAAAAGCCCCACATCGGTGGTGTAAACAGATGAAGCAACTTTTGCCAACTTAAGGAAGTACTCGATTTGACCGTCTGGGGTCCATCATTATTAATAAGTTTGATTCCAATTCCCCAAGTGGCAATGGTATTAGCGACAAAGTAAGCCAAAAAATAAGGTAAACTTTTTGCCCCAAATAATGCTAAGTTTAAAGGTAAGCCCACAAAAAGTGTATTGGCATTAACAAAACCATTAACAAATAAACTGCGCCGTTGTTTTGGGATCCGGAAAAAGTAACTAAAGCTCATGGAAAGTAGAAAGCAAATCATAATAGCGATCATAATTAAAATGGTGCCCTGCACTAGGAGCCAAAAATTTTGTTTACTAATATATTTTTGAGTTGATAATAAAATCGAAAGCGGTAGAGCAACATTAACTACTAAATTAGAAATATCATTGGCAAAATTAGCACTGAAGATTTTAGTTTTAGCTAATCCCCAACCGATTACTATGATTGTTATAATTATGAATACACTATTAAGCGCAACGCCCAAAATATTTAACATTTTTTACCCCAATTAGTCAATTATCTGATAAAAATAAAATTTATATATTTTCTAGCAGCATTAATTAATGGATTAATATTAATTTAATTTTGCAATAACTCTTTATCAATATAGTCTTTAGCTTTCAAAGCGTACTCTAAAGGATTGGCTTTCTCGGGGTCTTGTTCAGCTTCAATAATGATCCAACCTTTATACTGATGATTAGTTAAGGCCTTAAAAACAGGCTTAAAATCAAGATCTCCATCTCCGGGAACAGTAAACATTCCGTTTAAGAAGGACTGCTGAAAAGTTAACCCTTGGTCGCGATTTTCTTTTTCTTTGGCTTTTCTAACATCTTTAAAGTGAACATGAACAACCCGATCCAGATGATCATTTAAAAGACTCATATAATCGCCATCTGATACTGCAATATGGCCAGTATCGTATAGTAGTCCCACTAATTTAGGATCAGTGTTAGCCATAAGGCGATCAGTTTCCGCTTTTGTTTGAACTACAGTTCCCAAATGATGGTGATAAGCAACTTTAACATCATATTTAGCCGCAATTTCACCATAATGGTTAAGGCCTTGACACAATTGATCCCATTCTTTGTCTGTCATAGTGGCTTTATCAGTAAAAATATTTTTTGTATCAGATTGTTGAATACTATAAGTTTGTTCTGAAACAACCGCAATATGTGCATGCACAGCTTGTAAGAATTGGCAATGTTTTTCAAAAGCAGCGCTAGCTTTTTCAATGCCATCCCGTAAAATAAAACTGCTAAACCATTGTGCTGCCACCTCTAAATGGCGGAGTCCTAACTCATAATTTAATTTATCAGGTTCAGGGAAAAAGCCGCCCACTTCAGTTCCCTGAAAACCAGCTACTACAATATCGCTTAATAATTGTTGTAAGTTGTTATCTTTACCAATTGAAGGAATGTCATCATTTCGCCAGCCAATTGGCGCGATCCCCCACTTAATATCTTTATTTACATCATAGGCCATTATTTTTCTCCTTTCTTAACCCTAAATGTCTTTTACCTTTACGGGTTTTTTCGTAAGTGCAGATTCTTTGGCTGCTTGGGCTAATCGAATGGCCTTAATACCATCCGCAAAAGTACATTCAACCTCATGTTTGCCGCGAACTGCATCTAAGAAAGATTCAATTTCTTTGCGATAAGCTTCTAGATAACGCTCTAAAAAGAAAAACATGGGTTTATCAGATTCTACGGATTGAGCGCCTGAGTAAGTAGTAGTTGTATCCGTAACATTATCGGCTTGAGCCATACCTTGTGAGCCAAAAAGTTCAATTCTTTGATCATAGCCGTAAACAGCCTTGCGACTATTGTCAATTGAACCTAACATTCCGTTTTTAAATACCAAAGTAGTTAAAACGGTATCTAAATCACCGGCTTTGCCGATTTGCGGATCTACCATAACTCCGCCAGCTACATAAACTGAATCTACTTCTTGACCAGTAATGTAGCGTGCCATATCAAAGTCATGAATAGTCATATCCATAAAAATCCCACCAGAATGGTTAATATAGTCTAAAGAAGGAGGCTCAGGATCACGTGAAGTAATCTTTAAGATTTGCTCATCACCGAGCTCACCATTTTCACGACGTTCTACAATACGCCGAAAATTCTTATCAAAACGACGGTTAAATCCTGTGGCAAATTTAACTCCGGTTTCTTGAACTGTGTGATAAGCTTGCATAATTTGATCATCATCAAAACCTACAGGTTTTTCACAAAATATATCTTTTCCCGCTTGTGCCGCTTCCATTGTAATTTTTGGATGCAGATCTGTCGGAACACAAATCAGAACTGCTTGAACATCAGGATCTTTTAAAGCTTCGTGATAATCGGTTACAATTTTTTCAACATCGGGATACAAATCTGCCCAGCTTTGATCAGCCACCACGTCACAAATATATTTAATTTTAACGTTAACCATGCTGCTTAAATTTTGATAATGAACCTTACCAATCCTATTCATTCCAATAATAGCAATAGTGACAGTTTCTGTATTTTTTGACATAATTTTTCTCCTTTAATATATAAATTAATTATTAAATATTCTGCTGTACAAGTTCAATACTGCGAGAAATTTCTTCTTGGACACGTTCTTCATCATATTGTTTTAAATCATTAGAAAACGGTTCAAAGGCGTATAATCCTTGATATCCAGCAGCTTCAATATTATGAGCTATCTGAACCGAATCCATAATATCATGCTCATCTAACATATAACGATCTTGATCATCCAATTTTTCGCGTTCTTTACGATCTAAAACTGAACTTAAATGTACCAAGCCAATATAAGAGACATCCACCTTATTATGAAAATCGGTTTCAGTAACGTTAGCCAGATAATAATGAAAAGTATCAGCTACTAACTTAAAATTATCCACTCCAGCTTTGTCAATTACGGCTTGACCTTCCCACGGAAATCTCAAAGTTCCATCAAGAAAACCCAATGGTTCAATTAAACCGCTCACATTATATTGTTTTAATAACTGCGAATAGTCTTGCACATTAGCTACTGCTTCATCTTGTCTTTGTTGTGCCGAGCGTTGATCATCTTGAGAACGGACCGGACAAAAAACAATATTACGTAAATTTAGATTTTTAGTCATTTCCAGCATCTGCTTGAGACTCTGCAAATTAGTATCAATCATTTCCCGACTATCCATATTACCGACAGCATTAATAGTTTCTACAGTCACATTATTATCATCTAATAATTGTTTTACCTCAGTATCGGGTAAATGATCCAGAATAGTAGTATTATCAGGAGCACCATATAAATCATTACGTAGTTCAATATTTTTAATTCCTAAATTGGCTACTAAAGGAATGGTTTTATCTAAAGTAATAGCAGGAGCAGCTTTTCTATTTAAACAAAATCTACTAATATCTATCATTTATATCCCTCTTTACAATTCTCTATTATTCCAGATGTAATCCTTGATTGATAGAAGATAACGTTTTCTCATTTGACCAGTCAATACGGTCTGGCCAAGCGAAAACATTATTTGTAACAATTCCATCAAAATTAATTTCATTTAAAGCTTGATAAGTGGCTTCAAAATCAACCTCGCCTTCTCCAGGATTCAAATGTTGATGGATTGTTACTGGTGCCCCCGGAGGATTAATAGTATAGCGTAACCCGAAATTACCCGCGTAATTAAAAGTATCGGCAATTAAAACATGAGTCAAAACATCTTTACTATTTAAAATTTGTTGCCGCACATCACCAACTCCACCATCAGAATAGAAGGCATGCGCCGAACACCAAACTTGACTCACCCAATCTAAATCTAAAGAACGAATCAATTTAGCGGCTTCAACACTGGATTCAATAAAATCATTGGGATGGGCCTGAATCTCCAATTTAATATTATTACGCTCAAAAACGGGAACAAGCTCTTCCATAGATTTATACCATTGACCTTCTGAAGTTATCGGATCATATTTATCCCCTGAAAATTCAGTGTTCAAAGTATCTACACCCAATTCTGCGGTTATTTCAATAGTACGTTTCATATTTCTAACAGCCGCCTGACGTTCCTGTTCATTAGGTGAAGACCATTGTTGAACCGGCAAAACTGAAGATAGTTCTACACCCGCATCTCGCAGCCACTTTTTTACGTCTTTAATCATTGCTGAATTAACCTTAGGATACTGATAAAACCAAATAAAATCCGTCCGGGGCGATAATTCAATATATTTATAGCCTAAGCGGGCAGTTTTCTCAATCATATCGTGAAAAGAAGTATTATCACGAAACATCGATGGATCATAAGCTAATTTCATTTTGAATTTTATCCTTTCTTTCTATCCTTTCTAATGAAGTTATTTTACTTCTACGCCAGAACTAGAGATCTCACCTGCTTGAAATTCTGATTGAATTTGTTCCAATGATTTGCCTCGAGTTTCTGGAGCAAAATAATAAGAAAATATCCAGGAAAGAATATTTAAAACAACAAATACCATAAAAGTCCAAGTCATTCCTAATTTATCCATAAGAATTGGGAAAAAGTAACCTACCAAAAAATTAGCAAACCATAAAAAGAAAGTTGAAATGCCCATTCCTAATCCACGAATTTTTTGTGGAAAAATTTCAGATAATAATAACCAGACAATTGGACCTAAAGCTCCTTGAAAACAAATTAGAAATAACATAGTACAAAGTAAAACAAATATCGGCAAAAGCGGACTATGTTTAAAGACAACTGATACGATAACTATTAAAACTAATGCTACGGTTGTGCCAGTAATTCCAGTTAATAAAATTTTACGCCGATCAACTTTATTCATTATCAACATACCAATTGAAACACCCAAAACTGACATCACACCATTAAAAATATTAGCAATTAAAGCAGCATTATGGGCAAAGCCTGATTTTGTCAAAATTGTTGTACCATAATACATCATCACATTAATACCAATAAACTGCTGCATTATAGCTAAACCGATTCCAATTAAAACAATACGTCTAATCCAAGGGATAGATAAATCTTTAAAGGTAGCCTGCTTGATTTCTTTTTCTTGAATTAAATTAGCCTTTATTTGTTCAACTTCTTTAGAAATAACAGTTCTATTAGGTCTAATTTTTATTAATGATTGTTCAGCATCTTCTTCTTTATTTTCCATAACCAACCAGCGCGGTGATTCAGGAATGAAATACAAGCCTAAAAACAACAATATTGCTGGAATAACACAAAAGCCTAACATATAACGCCAAATACTAGTAACACCTGAAAAAATATTCCCCAGAACAGCATTAACTACAAAAGCCAATAACTGACCTGTAACAATCATTAACTCGTTTTGAGTAACAAATCTGCCACGAATATCTGGTGTCGACAGTTCTGACAAATAGGTTGGAACAATTACAGAAACCCCACCTACGGCTAATCCCAATAAAGCTCGTGAAATTATCATTATCCAAGCATTGGGTGCTGTTGAACATAAAATAGTAAATATTATAAACCAAACAGATAGGTACCATAATAAATGTTTACGTCCAATTTTGTCAGATATCCTTCCCGCAAAAATAGCTCCAACTGCAGCACCTAGAGTAATAGCACTAGTAACTAACCCCTGATCATTAGGCGTTAAATTTAATTCTTTGGGACTGGACATATAAATCAAGGCCCCATTAATAATACCGGTATCAATTCCAAATAGAAGACCACCAAGAGTAGAAATCGAAGCAATTTTTTGTAAATTATGACGTATTTTTTTCTTAGATAGTTCCTGCAGGGGAACTTCATTGTTACTTTCAGCCATTGAATTTACCTCCTTTGAAGAGTTCAATTTGAATTCTCTTCAACCTTATCCTTTGTTATGTTTGCCTTACCAAGTACATGAAACTGTTGCATTTTTTGTAACATCATCTGTTTAATTGCCTCATTTCCTGCTTCTAACATTGGTAAGGGTTCATGCCCTGCATCTTTACGATTGATCCTTTCTCTTACTGCATTAATCCAAGCATAATTTATTTCAGTATTGATATTGATTTTATTAGTTCCCATCTTAATTGCAGTTTGAATTTGATCATCGGGTATGCCTGAAGCTCCATGTAAAACTAAAGGCAAGCCGGTTACTTGAGAAATTTGCTGCATACGTTCAAAGTTTAGATTCGGCTTGCCTACATAATCCCCATGAACTGAACCTAAAGCAGCTGCTAAAAAATCGATACCAGTATTTTTCATCTGCACAGCATCTTCAACACTCGCGTATTTAATGCCGCTAATAATTCCATTTTCATTGCCCCCGACTGCTCCGACTTCTGCTTCTACGGAAACATTACGGGCATGAGCATAATCGACAACTTCTTTAGTTAAACGAACATTATCAGCAATCGGTAGTTTAGAGCCATCAAACATCACCGAAGTATAACCGGCAGCGATAGCCTGCTTTGTATGTTCAACGCTAGTACCATGATCCAAATGTAAAACTACCGGAATAGTAATCTGCAACTCCCGGATAAAATATTGCGTCACATCAGCCAAATATTGAAAACCACCTAACCGATCAACTAAACGATCTGAGGTTGCTAAAATAACTGGAGAATTAGTTTCTTGTGCAGTTCGTAAATAGACAGTAATCCAATTAAGGCCGTTAATATTAAAATGTCCCAGAGCATAATGATTCTTTTGTGCTGCTTTAATTAACTTAAAAGCTGGTACTAACATTTTTCTCCTCTACTTTCCTAATATTTAAAGGCCTTCTTTAAGTGCTCTTGCGTATCTGTAAATGATTTCTGAACTTTTTGATTTTGAGAAACTTCAGGATCACCTACTCGCCACCAAGCATTACCATAGTCATGAGTCATGGTTTTTGGCAAAACCTTAACATCGATTAAAGTCGAACAATCCTGTTTTTTAGCATCATCTAACGCTGCTAATAATTGTTCTACTGAATTAACGTGATAGCTTTTAGCACCATAACCTGCTGCTACTTTGGCATAATCAATATTTAAGATTTTTTGATCTGATGTCGTAAACTCCGTCATAAAACTTTCATCACCATGGGACATTTGTAAATTATTAATTGAATGAAATCCTGAGTTATCAAAAACAACGACATTAATTTTCTTATGATATTGTAAAGAAGTAACTAATTCCGAATGCTGCATTAAGAAGCTACCATCTCCCACTAAGGCATAGCTTTCAACGTTAGGCTTTGCTAATTTCACACCTAAACTGGCAGCAATTTCATATCCCATCATGGAGTAACCATACTCCATATGATATGTGTCTTTTGCTTTCGGATTCCAAATCCGATGAACATCACCTGGTAACGAACCTGCAGCTGCTACCATAATTGCCTCAGGGTCAATATGTTCATTCATAGCAATTAGGGCACTAGTCTGTGTTAAATGTGTACCTAAAGTCTGAGCATAATCGGCTAATTTTTCTTTCGTATAATGTCCCGAGATTTCAGGAACAAAATCTGGATCATCATAATTAGTATGAGCTAAGCGTTCTCTTTCCTGATTCCATTCTTCTTTATAAGTTTGTAGATTAGTGAAAGTGCTTTGATATTGTTCTAATTCTGCCGATTTAGTTAAGACTTGCAGAGTATCACGAATGTCAGCTACAATTGGAAAGGCATCAAATTTAATCGCTTGCATCCGGCTCAAATTAATATTAATAACTTTAGTCTGTTCCGGATTAATTCCCGTTTTAGAAGAAGTTGTAAAATCGGTATAACGACTACCTGCACCGATCAATAAATCAGCTTCCGCCAAAACTTTATTAGCCGCAGAGGTCCCTAAAATTCCAACTCCGCCCATATTATTGGCAAAATCGTAAATAACAGTCGATTTGCCAGTGGCTGTTTCGACGATTGGAATCTTAAATTTTTGGGAGAAAGCTTCAATAGCCGTTCCGGCATCACTAAATTTAGCACCACCTCCTACCAGCAGAACTGGTTTTTGACTTTGTTTAATTAGCTTCACTGCTGTTTCGACTTCAAATTGACTTGGTTGCTGGCGTTTAACTACATATACTCGCTTTTGAAAGAACGATACTGGATAATCATAAGCTTCGCCTTCAGCATCTTGGGGAAGACAAATAGTTACCGGTCCCGTGGTAGCTGGATTAGTTAAAACTTCAAAAGCCTTCAATAAAGCACTCATTAATTGTTCTGGACGTTGGATACGATCCCAATATTTAGAAACCGGCTTTAGGGTATCATTAGTTGTGGTAGCAGCACTATTCTCTACTTCAATTTGTTGTAAAACCGGATCAGGTTGTCTGGAAGCAAAAGTATCCGCCGGCAAAATTAAGACTGGAATATTATTAACATAAGCATTACCAGCAGCGGTAACAAAATTTGCCGAACCAGGTCCTGCAGAAGCCGTTACTGCAAAGATCTTTCTACGTAAATTTTCTCTTGCATAAGCCACAGCAGCACTTGTCATTCCCTGTTCATTATGGCCTTGATAAACCTTTAAATGTCCGGGCTCATTATATAAGGCTTCTCCTAATCCCAACACATTACCATGCCCAAATATTCCAAAAATTCCTTCTACAAAAGGTGTTATCTCCCCATCAACATCAATATATTGTTGATTTAAAAACTTAACCAGTGCTTGGGCAGTAGTTAAACGAACAGTCTTTGCTTTTTCCATCACTTGTCCTCCTTACATAATATTGTTAAAACTGCTTTAAAATAGATTTAAGACGATAATGATAATAAGGTTTTTCTTTTACCTCGACACCTCCAGATCATCATTTGTAAACCCTTACAATTGACAATATAATATATTTTCTGATGTAAGTCAATCATAATGTATTAATAATATAATCACAAAATTATCATAATATTATAAAAAGGGTTTAAAACAATCCAGTTGCTTTAAACCCTTTTTTACACTTAATATTAACTATCCTTTTTTACTTATAATCAATCCAAGAAGCCCCATTATCAGCAGATTTAACACAATTTTCAATCCAGCGCACTGCTTCGAGACCATCATTGACATTTGGATACCATTTATCGTAAGTCTTTCCATGATCAATAGCATACATCGCTTGAGCAAAGCGGCTATACAAATTAGCCCAAGATTCAAAGAGTCCTTCTACCACATCGGTTGCTCCGCGATCATCTTCTCGAGCTTCAGGATATAAATAATCGGCACCTTTAACCATAATCTTTTGCGGTTCTCCTTGAACTTCATAAGATAAAGCATAAGGATGATCTTCATGCCATTCGATACTAGCCTTTTCACCTACAATTCTAATTTTCATGCCATACATAGAGCCGCTATTTACACAACTTGACCACAAGTAGCCCACTGCCCCATTATTATACTTTTGAATTGTCATTGCGTTATCTTCTAGAGGAGCCCGGCTTTTAACAAAACTCTGACGAGAACACATTAATTTTTTAATTTTTAATTCTGGGCAGATAATACGGGAAAGATACAGGACATGAATTCCAATATCACCTAAAACGTAGCTGGGACCTGCCATTTTAGGATCAACTCGCCATTTAGTACTAGCATTATGCTTTTCAACTGCAACGTTATGATAACCATGAGCATAAACCATATTAATAACTCTAATATCACCCAAATCTCCGTGCTTAACCATTTGTCGAGCTTGTTCAATCATTTGATAACCAGAATAAGCAAAAGTTGTGGCTAAGATTTTTTTATGTTTTTCACTTAACTCTTTTAAATCTTCGGCTTCTTTAACAGTAAAAGTCATCGGCTTTTCACAAACTACATGTAAATCATTCTCTAGAGCCGCCTTAGTAATTTCATAATGTAAATAGTTAGGAGTGGCGATGATTACCGCTTCAATTCCGTCATCACGTTCTTTTTCTTTAGCAAACATTTCTTTATAATCATCATAAAGCCGACTAGGATCGATGTGTAAATTAATCCCAAAATCACGCCCACGCTCTGGATTAACATCAAATGCACCAGCAATTAGCTGAAAATTGAAGTCACGAGTTGCAGCCATCCGATGAATATAGCCAATTTGGCCACCACGGCCACCGCCAACCATACCAACGCGAATCGGACGATCTAATTTTTTTTCTCCATAATTCATAATTTATTCCTCCCATTTGGAATTTAATTAAGTAACAATTACAGTTGATACTATTGTTTAAAACCAACTGCTTTTAGGTAGTCAACACTTTGTTTAACATCTTGTAAACTACTATCGCTATTTCTGGGATCTCTTTCTTGCTCAATGGTAATAAAGCCTTCATATTTTAGCTCATCTGCTAATAAAACATGTAGTCTTTCATAATCAATTATTCCTTTACCGATAGGGCACATAACCTGATCAGCACAAGCATCAAAAAATTTAATTTTTTCTTGCATTACTTCTTCATATTTTTGCTGATCAATATCTTTAAAATGAATATAATCCACGCGATCCCAATACTTACGCAGCATTGTTTCCGGATCCATTTTGGAATAATACAAATGTCCCGTATCTAAGCAAAGTCCAGCCACTTCATAAGGTATATCTTGAACTAACTTAGCAATCTCATCTTCAAACTCAATAAAGCCTCCAGCATGCGGATGAACTACCGGACGTACATGATATTTTGCAGCTATTGCACAAATTTGCTTAATATGATCCATTAACAAATTCCACTTTGCTGCATCCAATCTCTCAGCGCGATCCGGATGACCCGCATTATAATCACGCGCTAAATGAGCAGGATCATTATCACTGAAATCCATAATTGTTAAGTAAGGAGTTGGGTAATGTTGATGAGGTTGCTTTTCTTTTTGAGGTAATTGTGAAACGAGTTGACAAATATTTTCTGTTTCTTCAATTATATCGGGAAAATGTTCTTCAGAGATTAAATCTTCAAAAATTGTACCAGTCATAATTGTAATGTTGTTTTGTTTCAAAACTGGTAATAAATCGGATAAATTAGTCGGCATATAAGTATAAGGACCTAATTCCATACCGGTAAAACCAGCTTGATGTGCTTCTTGGACAACTTGTTTCCAATCGGGTAAATAGGGATTGTTGGCATCATCCACTCCCCAGCAACAAGGCGCTCCACTAATATAAATAGTCATAATGCTGTCCTTCCTATAATTTTATATCAACAATTTTTCCAGTATTTACAGACTCTTGACAGGCTTTAGCAATTTTCAGCGCTTTAAGGCCATCTTCGACAGTAATTGAAGGCTGTTGACCCTTTATAATATTGTTGGCAAAATCTTGTAACTCAAGAATAAAAGCTTGATTAAATCTTTCAATAAAGTCCTGAAATGCGGGTCGAACTATACCTTCCTGATTAAAAATAGTTACCAAATTTTTCTCCGAATGTTCTCCTATTCGAAGCCAACCATTGGCTCCCATGACTTCCAATTCAACTTGATATCCGTGAGCAGCATGACGTCCCCCCAATAGTGTTGCAATGCTGCCATTGTCCATTTCCAACTGAGCCACTCCAGTTTCATATTCACCAAGATCTTTTAGTTCTGGAGCTGCAATATTATTGGCTAAAGCCCAAACTCTCACCGGCTCATGGCCACTAAACCATCTTACCAAATCAATATCATGAATATTCATATCTAAGAAAATTCCACCACTATCAGCTGCTGCAGCAAATTTAGTAAAGCCTTCCATTCCGGAAAGTGGATCTACACCGTATCCACGCAAATAAATAATATCTCCTATTGCTCCTTGACTAACCATTTTTTTAGCATATTGATAGGATTTATCAAAACGACGCATAAAACCTGATTGAAATATTTGGTGTGGATGAGAGTTAATGACAGATATCATTTCATCAACCGAACTTAAATTGATTCCTAGGGGCTTTTCACAAAAAACGTGCAGCCCTGCATTTAAAGCATAAATAGTCATTTCCGGGTGTAGAGCTGTAGGACTTGCAATGACAACTGCATCTAATGGTTCATTGTCAATCATTTTTTATAATCAGTATATACAGCGTTTACATTTAAATTATCTTGAGCCCATTGTAATTGGTTTTCAGCAGCACAAACTGCAACTAACTCTAAGGAATCGACCCGATTCACGATATTCTGGGCATGAAAGGAACCCAGTCGTCCTAAACCAATTACAGCTATTTTAATTTTTGGATTGTTCATTCTCTAATTAGTACATCCCTTCAGGAAGTAATTACTAATCACAAGATCATTAAAGGATCATCACTATTTATAAATATCAGGCTGTTCTCCAAAAGTGATATCTACAACTTGATTAGTCTGCAAACTTTCGGTTGCTTTAGCACAAGTAATAGCTGCCATGTAGCCTGTCCAAGCACTTGGTCCAGCCGGTTCTTCTCCTTTAGAAACATGATCAATAAAGTCTTGAAATTCCAATTGGAAAGCCTTGGCAAAACGCCCACCTGATTCTATTGGTACTGAATTATAAATTTTTTCATCTTTATGAATCCGTGTGGATGGCATATCAGGTAATTCGGCAATTCCGGTTTCACCAATTACTTGACATTTAACTTCATAACCGTAATGAGAATTAATATTTAAATAAGTGTTAATAATAGCACCGTTTTTTAATTTTAGCGTTGCTACCTGTGGCTCCTGCAATTCTGAAGCTGTATTAGTACTATTAGGCCGAGCATATTGAACCTGGACAGATTGATATTCATCATTAAAGAGCCAACTTATAACACTGATTTCATGGACAAAAGTATCATTAATAACATCTGAGGTTTTATAATAATCATTTGGCGGAGCCGGTGCAAAATGCCGACAATAACCTAATAGAGGAGCTCCAATTTCACCCTTATCAATAGTTTGTTTTAATTCTTGATAATAAGGATCATAGCGCCGCATAAATCCTACTTGAATCAAACGTTTGCCTTTTTTAACTTCTGCATCTACAATTTGCTTTGCTTCTTCAACTGTGGTTGCTAATGGTTTCTCAGTAAAAACCGGTTTATCGGCTGCCAAGGACTTTAAAATGGGTTCAGTATGAGTATCATTTTTACTGAATACTAAGACTGCATCTACTTCAGGTGATTCAATTAATTCATCAATTGAGTTGGAGGGCTGAATTCCTAACTTGAATTCGCTAATCACTTGCTCTGCAGATTTCTTATTAACATCATAAATCGCCGTAATTTTTGCTCCATGTAAATTATTAACAATATCATTGACATGAACATGACAAATATAACCGCAACCAATAACTCCAAATCTCAGCATTTTTTCCTCCTATAAATTAACAAACAAAATTATCTACTTGCTTAATGACTCATTTAAAGCCGCAATCGATGTTTTTATACCGGCATCAACACTCATTGTTAAATCTTCCATTTCTAAGGATACATAATCGTTATAACCCGACATCCTTAGGACAGAAAAGAACTCTTTCCACCAGTTAATACTTTGACCGCAGCCCACAGCTACATAATTCCAAGATCTAGCCCAAGATTCATCAACCTTTTTTGTTTCAACTAAACCATTAACAGCAGCCATCCCTCTTTCAATACGAGCATCCTTACCATGAACATGAAAGATAGCTCCAGCTTCTGCTAGCGGTCTGATTGTGGCAATAGGATCTGATCCCATAATAATCATATGCGAAGGATCCAAATTCATACCAATAATGTCACTAACTTCATTTCGCAAATAAAGGAGAGTTCTGGGGTTATAAACTAACTGACTAGGAAATTCTTCCAATGCAATTTTATTAATCCCATGATCTTTTGCGAACTGGGTAAATTTCTTCCACCAAGGAATTGCAACGTCTTGCCATTGATACTTTAAAACATCGGGCATATAATCTGGCCATGAAATAGTTGAAGAAATCCAATTCGGAGTTTTATCTTCCGGTGAGCCCGCAGGCAAGCCACTCATCATCACCACTTTTTCAACACCCAATTTGCTGGCCAATTCTATGGTTTGATAAGCAGTTTGAGAATGCCTTTGCCCCATTTCTCCCGGTGCTAAAGGATTTCCTGAACAGTTTAAGGCCACAATCTTAATATCACGTTTTTTAAATTCCTCAACGTAAGCCTGGAAGTAATCATCATCTTCCAATAAGCGTTGAGTATCAACATGCTGACATCCGCCCCAACCACCAGACGTCATTTCTACAGCATCAATGCCATAACTTTTGACTTTATCTAACATTTCGGTATAGGGCAAATCACCTAGGACATCAGTTATTAACGACAATTGCATCCGTTTAACCTCCTTTGTATTATTTTTTAAACCGCTTTCATTGTAAATTGATTTCCACCATAAGTCAACCAAAATAGGTCCAAAATAATATAATAAAATAACAATAATTACTCAAACTAAAACTTTATTACTTATCAAAAAAAGGACTAACTTATACCAAATATTTGGTCTAATTAGTCCTTACAAAAATAAAAATTATAATTCGGATTCTGCATAACGCGCAGTTACAACCTTACGATGTGTATAGAATTCTACACTATCTTTACCATTAGCATGCAGATCGCCAAAGAAAGAGTTCTTCCAACCTGAGAAAGAAAACCAAGCTAACGGTGCCGGTACTCCCAAGTTAATGCCTAACATACCCGCATCAATGTTTTCCCGGAAATAACGAATCGCTGAAGCATTGTTTGTAAAAATACATGCCCCATTCGCAAATTCTGATTGATCAGCTAATGCAACAGCAGCTTTGACATCGGGAACGCGAACAATGCAGGCTACAGGAGCAAACATTTCGTCTTTCCAAATAGTCATATCAGTGGTGACATTGTCAAAAATAGTTGGACCTACAAAATATCCCTTTTCCGGCAGGTTTTTTCGTCCGTCTAAGATTAAATCGGCACCTTCATCTATTCCCTTTTTAATGTAATTAAAGGTGCGCTCTTGAGCATCTTTACGAATCACTGGTCCTAAAAAGACTCCTTCGTCTAAACCATTACCAATTTTAATTTCCTGAGCAGCCTTTTTAAATTTAGCTAAAAATTCATCCGCGATTGCTTCTTCCAATACAATAACTGATGCCGACATGCAACGCTCACCTGCAGAACCAAAGGCTCCTCCAATGATATTTTTCACAGCACTATCTAAATTAGCATCTTTTAGGACAATAACGTGATTTTTAGCACCGGTTAAAGCCTGAACCCGCTTCAGATTCTGCGCACCGGTGCGGTAAACATATTCTCCTACATTCTTAGAACCGACAAAACTAATGCCTTTAACTAGAGGATTTTCTAAAAGTGTATTCACGACATCATGAGCTCCATAAACAACATTTAAAACACCCTTTGGAAAACCTGCCTGCTCGACTAGTTCCACAACTTTTTCCATCAACATTGGCGCTTTTTCAGAAGGTTTTAAAACCACAGTATTTCCTGTTGCTAAAGCCATTGGGAAAATCCAAAAAGGAACCATCATCGGAAAATTAAACGGTGTAATTCCACCAATAACTCCAATTGGATAGCGATAATTAGTAATTTCAATATCTGTAGCACCGGTAGAAATGGAATCGCCCATCATTAAATTAGTAATGCTAGCTGCATTTTCCACATTTTCAATTCCACGTTGGACTTCACCTAAAGATTCCGATAACGCTTTACCATTTTCCATAGTCACTAAACGAGCCAATTCTTGCTTATGTTCCATTAATAAGTTCTGTAACTTAAAGAAATAGCGTCCTCGCTTCGGAACGGCTACTTTTTTCCAGGATTGAAAAGCTGTTTGTGCCGCCTGAATTGCTTGATTAGTATCCTCAGCTGGTGATAGTGGTACTTGAGCAATCACTTCTTCGGTAGCGGGGTTAATCACGTCTAAAGTTTCGGTGGCCTGACTAGGTACCCATTGACCATTAATATAATTTTTTAAAATTCGAGCCATTTTCTTCCTCCTAATAGTATCATCAGTAAACTCATAAAAATTGCAGCGAAACAAGTGATTGATTGCTACAAGATAACTCCTAATAATTTATAAATAGTACTTATATATAGATTTTTTAAAAAATTAATCGTCCATTGATTTAAATTAACTCAGAGTAAAATTCTTTTTACAAATCTTGGGATATCAGAATTATTATAGTTGTGAATCAAAAAGCCAAAATATTATCATGACTATTATTCATTATTAGAAATCATCCTGTAACAATCAATCACCAAAAGTTTTAATCTTAAAACTATACTCGCGCAACCATATCACCATATTGGGACTTTTCCTTTTTGATAAAATCTTTCACTTCTTGTTCGTGAGGCATAAAGTCAGAACAACCATGACTGGCAACTAACATTGCAGCTTCAGCGCTGCCCATTTCTAAACAATCAATAATATCCCAGCCGTTTAAGACACCATTGAGAAAGCCGGCTGCATATCCATCTCCGCCGCCAAAAGATTTCAAAGCTTGAATTGGGAAAGGCTTAATTGAATAATCTTCACCATTATTTAAATAAGCCGTCGAACCCTTCTTGCCATGCTTAATGACCACAATTTTGGCTCGTTGATTAAACCAATAATCGGCTGAACTTTTATCAGTTCCAGCTAAGCCTAATAATTTTTCGGTTAAATCAAATTCTTCTCTGGAACCCATGATTATATCAGCAACATTAGCAATCAAACCATAATATACCGCAATTTCATCAGAACTTTGCCAATTGTAAGCACGATAATCAATATCAAAAATGATCGGTGTCTTAGTCTTTTGTGCTAAAGCAGCTGCCTTTAAAGCAGCTTCTCGCGATGGACTTGCTGCTAAAGCCGTGCCTGAAATTAGTAAGGACTTGGAATCTTTAATATAGTCTTCATCAATTATCTGTGGTTCTAACGATAAATCTGCTATTTGATTGCGGTACATTAAAATACTACTTTCATCTTTAGATAAAATCTCTGTAAAAGTTAGGCCCAAACTCTCTCCATGTTTACAAGTCATGATATGAGTAGTATCAATTCCCTCATTTTTAAAATACTCTGTAACGTATTCACCAAAGCGATCTTTGGAGACTGCTGAAAAAAAACCACATTTTTTGCCTAAACGACTGAGTCCGACTGCAGTATTAGCAGGAGAACCACCTACATATTTTTTAAAAGTAGTACTTTGTGCTAAAGTTTGAAAATAGTCTACCGGATTAAAATCAATTGCTATCCGTCCCAAAAGTGTCATATCATATTTTCTATTTTCAGGAAATTGAATAATATTTTTGGTTAAAACTGATTCACTACTCATCTTCTTATCCTTCCATTCAATACAGATTTTAAGTGAAATGTATCAAAGCTTTCCTGATACAAACTGTGCTTCACCCCAGCCAAAAGACCAATCAGCGTCTCCATTTTCCACTAATGAAATCAAGATTTCAGAGCCTTTGATTTGTAAAGCCTGCGTTAATTCTGTTGCTACTTGGCGATAAAACTTTAATTTGGCTTCTTTACTCCGTTTGCGACTAAAAACTTGAATAACAAGAGCATCCTTTGATCGCGTGAAACCCAAATTAGTATCTAATAAAACCATTTCGTTGGGAGCATGTTGCGTGATAATCTGATAACGATCACGATCAGGAATTTGAAAACAGTTAACGGCCACTTGATGAATAATATCCAAAGCTGTTTTTAACTGTTCATCAGAATAATTTTTAAATGTATCAACTCTAATTAAAGGCATAATTTTCCTCTCATTGCAATTTATTTACGGTCCCAAATCCATTCATGATCTGGATCATTGTGAAATCTCCAAATCCGTACTGGACCTGCCATCACATTTAAGTAGTAGGAATTATATCCATCAGGCACACCAACTGGATGATAACCCTTGGGAACTACTACTACATCATTATTTTCTACCGACATTGTTTCATCTAAAGACCGATCATCGGTGTAGACACGATGGAAGACAAAGCCCTGCTTAGGGGTGATTTTATGCAGATAAATTTCCTCTAATGAAGATTCCTCCGGTAAATTATCATGATCGTGACGATGCGGCGGATAACTGGAGAAGTTGCCACCATCAGTGTAGACTTCCACGATTAAGAGACTATTAGCTGCTGGATTGTCTTCTGGTAATATATTTTGTACATAACGTTTAATAGAGTGATTGCCCCGATGTTCAATTGTGTTGTCCGCAGCAGTAATTAATTTGGTTGGTAATTGTTTATTGGAAGGTGCATAGCATAAAGCAATTTCAGCCACATCACTTTTTGCGGTAACTTGATAGTCATGATCGTTAGAAATATAAACGCTGTCAGTCGGCTTTTTATCAAAAACGCTTTCGCGAGTTCCTATATTCTCAAACTGATTATCGCCTTCCTTAACTGTTACTTTCCCTGAGAGAGCCACTACACAAACTTCAGTTTTTCCCAACTTCTCCGAATAAACTGCACCTTTTTGCAGTTGGAGTAGTTTCACACCAGCATATTTTAAAGGTGCATTTTTACTACTAACATCCTGAATTAAAGTCACTCCAGAATCTAGTTCCTTATTTTGATGTACAAATTTTAATTTTGTCATTCTCAAATCCTCCAAATTTTGAGCAAACTCAGTAAACGCTATCATTAAATTGATTAGCAAAAGCCACTGACAGTCCTTGTAAACTCCCAATCATATAAAGTTGCCAAAATATAATTAATTTTATAATATTTTTGGTTAACTTTTGAATACATCTTTATAATACTAGCTCATTTTTTAATAGTCAAGAGTTCACAGCTAAGAGCTTTAGTAATTTATAGTGCTTGTTTGATAAACTTATTGCGAAGATGATTACTAAATGCTATATTAATGGTAAACTGTTTGGTTGTAGGTGAAAAACTGTGAAAGAACAAAGAATTAAAAGTATGATCCGTTATATTAAATCTTATGGAACCGTGAGTTTAGATGAACTTTGTAATGAATTTAATGTTTCTAAAAATACTGTTCGACGAGATATTAACGAAATTGCTGCCACCGGAATTATTAAAAAAGTATACGGTGGTGTGGTTGCCCAAACCCAAGGCGTTACTCCCTATGAGAATCGTGACAGTTCCTACAACGAGCAAAAGAAAGCTATTGCCCAAGAGGCCGCTAAATATATTAATAATCACGATCTCTTATTTATTGATTCCGGAACTACCACCCAATATATTCCCAAGTTTATTAATCCGGAATTAAAAATTACAATTATTACCAATAGTTTAAGCATTGTTAATGAAGTCTTAGATAACAATAATTTTGAAATTATTATTATTGGTAATCGTCTAAAGCGTAAAACTAAATCTTTTGTAAATGTTGAAGACTGGTCTTACTTTGATCGGATTAATATTAGTAAAGCCTTCTTGGCGGCTACGGGAATTTCCTTAGATAAAGGCGTCACTAATTCCGATATTTTGGAATATGAACTTAAGCGGCGCGTTGTGAACAAAGCTAGTAAAAATTATCTTTTAGTAGATCATTCCAAATTTGGCAAAGCCGCACTTTTGACCTATGCCTATGTGAACAGTTTTAATACCATCATTACCGATCATGATATTCCAGCAGATTTTATAAGATTAATGCGCGAAAAAAAAGTTAAACTAATTCAAACCAAAAATTAGTCAGCTTAACTAACTGCGGCAACATTTTTAAAGACCAAGAAAAACACTGAATTATCACTCCAAAAATTCAGTGTTTTTTTTAGTTGCATTATACTTCTGTATCCAGCTGTCTAAGCGCCAATTGTAAAGAATAAAATTTACTTTGTGCAGTATCACTACGGGAAGTTAGAATTACCGGCACTTTAGCTCCAGTAATCATTCCCCCGACTTGGGCGCCCGCAAAGAGTGCAAAAGCCTTATATAAAACATTTCCCGTATCAATATTCGGAACCACAATTACATCGGCATCTCCCATAATTGGTCCGTGATAGTGTTTTCGCTGCACTGCTTGGGGTGATAATGCTAAATCTAAAGAAAGCGGACCAAAAACTAAGCCGGTTGTTTGATCTTGAAAATGTTTCGCCACTTCTTTAGCTAATACCGAAGAAGGCATTTTAGGGTTAAAATTTTCAGCAGAACTGATTAATGCAATTTTGGGTTGAACTATCCCCAATTTATGGGCGACAACCAAAACATTATCAACAATTTCAATCATTGTCGTTGTTGTAGGCGCAATATTCATAGCACCATCTGTCAGTAAAAAAGATCTATTAGCAGCCTGCGGCAATTTAATCAGCGCAATATGACTTAAAAGTGTTTGCTTTTTTAAATCAAATTTATCTTGGACCAAAGCTTTTAATAAAATATGGCTTTGAATCAAACCCTTCATTAAAACCTGTCCCGACCCAGTTGCCACATAATTTACTGCTTGTTGTGCCACTTCTTGATCATTGGCACAATGATAATAAGTCCAAAAATGATTAGGATCAATGTTATCTGCTTTATCAAAAACTACAAATTGGAGTTGCTCACCATAAAAATTTTTTGCCAGATTAACAAATTCGACAATTTCTGGCTGTGAACCTCCCGCAATTACTATAACAGTCATGATTATAATCACCTCGATCAAAATCTCTATTTCTATTTCTATTATAGATTATTTTTTTAATAATAAATGAGAATTATTCCCTATTTTCTCAAAAGGAACTTTGGTAATCTTCCTTAGAGAAAGTTTATGAAATCACAGACTAACGTAAGAACAGGATTAATTTTTAGAGCGATTAGAAAGCTGGGCGCTTAGGAAACTACCAGCTTTTTTAATTTTTCTGAAACAAATAATAAAAAGCGTAAAAATTGGTATTGCCGTTAACAAAGGTGATATTATGACTAGTAAAGGGAGGTGAGCTTTTTGAACCGTGGTTGGAAGTGGCTATTAGTAATCATTGCTTTATTAATGATGCCAATGCCAGTATTAATTATTAACGCTAATTGGTGGCTCATTGAGCCTTATATAAAAATGAATTGGACACCAATATCTTGGAGTAACACGTTCCTAGCTTATTATTTGCTAATCGCCAGTGTGCTGGTTTTGCTGTTACTGCTGGTATTTTTACTGACAGTTCTCTTTTATCCAACAAGGCGTAAATTTAATTTAATCAATAAAAAGCATGGTCGCTTAACGATTACTGCGAAAGCCATTAACAACTTTGTGAAAGATTCTTTAGAAAAAGAACCTTATCTCAACAATCCTAAGGTAAGTTCACGTTTAACCAAACGCCAAATTAAAATTAAAATTGCTGGTGATTTGTTGGCTAGTAATAATGCTCAGGCCAAATTTGACAATTATCTACATACCTTAGAAGATAATTTGCGCAATCTATTGGGAATAGAGCAAAAGCCAAAAATTAGAATTAAATTAGCTAATTATCATCCCCAAGAAGAAAATACAAATCGCAAACTTCAATAAGAGGTGTAAATAATGAAAACATTAAGGGAGCATTATAATTACGAAATTGTCGGTGGTTTAATTGGTTTATTAATGGCAATAGGATTTGTTTGGCTGGGATTTATCAAAACGATTTTTATTGTTTGTCTCACCATAATTGGGATCGTTGGTGGACATTATTGTCCCAAGTTGTTTAAAATATTGCAAAAAAATTAGGGGGAATACACAATGGCAAAAGAAAATGAAAAGGCACAAGGAAATTCACAATCTGAAATCAAAGGTGAACTCACTTATGACCAAAAAGTTGTCCAAAAGATCATTGGAATGGCTTTATCTGATATTGATGGACTACTGACCGTGGATGGTGGCTTTTTTTCTAATTTGACTGATAAATTGGTAAACAATGATGACGTAACCTCAGGAATTAATGTTGAAGTTGGTAAAAAGCAAGTTGCTGTTGACGTAGACATTGTTGCGGAATATGGCACTAATATTTCTAAACTTTATGATCAAATCAAAGACAAAATTTATCAAAGAGTAATGCATATGACCGGTTTAGAAGTAGTTGAAGTTAACGTTAATGTTGTAGATGTTAAAACTAAAGCCGAGCATGAAAAGGATTCTACCAGTTTACAGGATAAAATTAGTCATGCAACTGACAATATTGGAAAAAATGCTAAACAAGAAGGCAAAAAAGCCCAAGATAAGATGCAAGAAAAGACTTCTTCCAACAACCGTGTGAAATAAGGCTTACACAATTATGTCTTCTTATTCTTAATTTTTATTTCGCAAATAAAAATTTCTAAAACCATTAACTTATTGGGGTGGACGACCAGGCCACCCTTTTTTATTGTTAAAAAATAAAGCTAAGCTATCATCCTTACGAATGCTTAGCTTAGCTTTCAAATTAATTAATAGCAGCCAATAATTAAACTTAACTATTAATAGGAGTCCCACCAGTGACACCATATATTTGTCCCGTAGTATAACTAGCTAAATTAGATGCTAAAAATACATAAGTAGGTGCCAATTCATCCGGTTGTCCTGCTCTTTTCAGTGGCACTTCACTACCAAAAGAAGTAATTGCTGATTGAGGTTGCCCACCGCAAACTTGAAGCGGTGTCCAGACAGGGCCGGGAGCTACCCCGTTAACCCTTATACCTCTGTCAGCTAATGCCTTCGCTAAATTTGTAGTAAAACTAACAATTGCAGCCTTAGTCGCCGCATAATCCAATAAAATAGGCGTCGGATTAAAGGCTTCTAGCGAGGTACTAGTGATAATGGAACTACCCTTTGGCAAAAATGCTAACGCTTTTTTTACAGCTGCATACATTGAAATAATATTAACTTGAAAAGTATCCTTGACCTGTTGCATCGATAAATCATCAATATTATTAACATGCTGCTGAATTGCAGCATTAAGTACTAAAATATCTAATCCGCCCAATTTTTCGGCTGCTCTTTGAACTACTGTTTCTGGTTCTTGTTCTTGACGAAAATCTGCTGACAATAAAAATACTTTGGTACCGATAGCTTTAATAATTTTTTCTACATCTCGAGCGTCTTGTTCTTCAGCTGGCAAATATTGAATTGCAACATCGGCGCCTTCTTTAGCAAAATGTATCGCCACACTGCGGCCAATTCCGGAATCACCACCAGTTATTAAAGCTCGACGTCCCTTTAATAATCCTCTGCCTTCATAATTTTGTGCATCGCTATCTGGCTGAGGATGCATTTGTGATTGAATCCCTGGATATGTTTGTGGCTGCTTATCATAGTTTTGTGCATAATACTCTTTTTGTGGATCTCTGAGCTCTGACTTCATAATTAAAACACCTCTCCCATTTAATCTGTGAAGCTTTACTTTATGAACCTTTAAAAACTTTCAGGCCTTAGTAACTAAGCCTATTTTCATTATAGTACAGACACTAAAAATCTTCCGAAATTGTGATATTTAGATTTTTAGCAACAAATATCTATAAAATTTTGTTTCGTTTAAATTCATAATAATTTTAAATTTCTAAATAGAGAGAAGCTAATCTGGCCACAAATTTATTTAGGATAGAATCAAGAATACGAATTATTTCTACCTTAAAAAGCAAAATTAAATTCCAAATTAAATGCGTAGGACTTTCTGAAATAATTTCAGATAAAGATATATCGAAAACATATAGATTTAAGCATCTGCTGATTGCTACTTCCGGGTAATTTTTTTATTTAAGTAAAGCAGACTCCTCGTATTTTCAGATACGTATTCTAAAAAATTAAACTCAAATAAAATTTTTCCAATACTTTCTGTATATGTATTTTTCTAACCTTTAAAACTAATCTGATACTTGGCCTCATACTCAGACTGATACTTCTTTAAATAATATAAGGGCAAAAAAATATCCATCGGACTATATGCTACTATAAAATAAATAGCACCAGCCGGAAATAAGGCCATAAACAACGTAAACCCAATAGATTTCAGAGTTCGATCCCACTCAAAACTTCGAAAAATCAACTTTTGCAGCCACTTAAACACCAAAATAAGCAAAAGGATAATACTGGAATAAGCACTCATTATTTTGAACCCCTTATCGATTTTAGTAAAAACCGGACTTTGGCCAGGATTGGGTATCTGTAATAAAGCGGCTCTTTGTTTAATAACACTTTTAACAGCTAAATAAATACCGAATACTGTCACAACCACACAAAAAAGCTCGATAAGAATAAATTCCACCGGTCCAGTTATCTTCTTAATTGTTAAGTAAAAAAAAGGAAATTCTATAAATATTAGAACTATTCCTAAAATGCTCAACAAACCCTGAGTAACTAACTTTTCAATAATCCAATTATGATAAAATGAACTGATTAACATAATAAAAGGAGCAATAACTGCTTGAGCCACAACCAATAGACACAAAAAATTAGTTACTGCGCCAAAAGTATGAGGAAAAATTACATAAAAGGAAATTATAAGAAAAATTGTCAAAAAATAAAAAGATAACATTCCTTTATAATCCCGCCAATACTTACGACGCAAACTGGGGTTCTCTTTTATATCTTCTATAATTTCTTCCGCTCGGGTCGAAGTAATTGCTTGACTTTGTTGAAAAGTAGCTGTAAAAAGTTTCACTAAACTAGCCTTCTTTCTTTGGTATCGCTTTCAAAAAATGATTAATATAATCTAATAAAATATTAGCAAACCACCCATACAAAGACAAGTTTGATTTACCGTTTACAAACTATCCCCAATATTTTATTACGGTTTACTAACGCTAGTAAAAACTATCTAAAATTTCTAAATTTCCCCTATAAGTTTAGAATCAGCACAAAAGTTGTGTTTGGATCATTTATATAAAAAATGAGATTTTCTTTTAAATTATAAGTATTTAAAAAATCTAATTTATTAACCTTAATTTTTGCAAGATAGAATTCTGTCTTGCAAAAATTAACTTAAAATGCTTAAATTTTAACATAAATTAATTAATAGTTTTCAATGGAGGTGTTAACTATGCCGCAAATTTATTTACGTCACACGCAAGCAACTGAATTAGACCAGGTCATGAAGATTATTCATGATGCTCAAAAACAATTATTAAGGGAAAATATTAATCAATGGCAGGATGGTCAGCCCAGTGTCGAACAACTTAAACAAGATATCCAAAACAATATTAGTTACGTTCTAATTTCTAACCAACAAATAGCCGGAACCGCTGCCCTCTTAAAAGAACCAGAACCTACTTATCAAGAGATAATAGATGGCAGCTGGCTTAATAATAACTCCCCTTATGCCACAATCCATCGCTTTGCTCTCGCAGATGATTTTAAAGGACATAGTTTAAGTTCTATTTTAATCAGTTGCTTACTAACAGTAGGCTATCAGCTAAATTTTGCTAACTTTAGAATTGATACCCATCCTGATAATCAACGCATGCAACACCTCGTTCAAAAGAATGGTTTTACTTATCAGGGAAAAATTAGATTGAATGATCCGCAGCGTAGTTTTCGACTAGCCTATGAACTTAATTTATAAATTTGCAACAAATAATTAGTTATATCACCAAATAAATCGTTTACAAAAAAAATTAACTATGCTATGATTTGGGTTGTAGGCATGGTAGCCTACTGCTTATATCAAGTCATCTTTTTCTTCACCTATCTCAAAAGCAAATTAATAATAAAAAATCTTCAGTGGACAATAACACTGAAGATTTTTTATTATTCCAAAACTAATTGGCATCTTATCAAAGTAAAATCCTGATTTTATAAAGCGGAATGATTCTTATTTTGAAATAATGACGCTAATTGAATTATATCCGTAACGTAATCCAAAACCGTCGTAACAAGCAGAAAAATATTGGCCGAACCTAATGAAGTACTTGTAGAAACCAAGCTAGCCCCCAAAGTTATAAATAATAAAATTACAGCCGTGGACGTAGAGGTGTTCGGATCATTTTTTAAATAGTGATTCAATTTTTTAATTGCTTTCCCAATGACCGCCGAAGAAACTCCTAATTTCTGTTGTAATTCCTGTTGAAAACTCTGATTGCTAAATACTGGTACTAAAGACTGATTAAATTTTTGCAGCAAAGTATTCAATTGCAACTGAATATGTTTGTTACGACTGGCACATTTCCGTAATAAAACTCGGACTTCTTGAATAATTGCCGGCGTTATTGGCTGACTTAAAAAATTTAATAACTGATTAACACTGTAATCATTTATTATTTTTTTCACAAAACCGTCGGTATTTTTAGTAAGCTTACTGGTTGATTCAGCACCACTAAGGCTTTGAAGATTAGTTAAAGAGCTCGCAGATATATGGCTGACAAATTCATCCAAAAATGAAGACTGTTTGACCAAATGTTGATTCTTATTCCAGTTAATTGCTTTTTCTTTTGCCATTGCTAATATTCCGCAACATCACTATAGATGCTATTATCGATTTTATGATAAACATCTAAATTAAACTCTTTTTTATTGCCATCATAACTAATCTCATAGTAAATTCCATCTTTATAATTGGTCGATAAAATCGCCTTATTATTTTGTAAAGTCTGACAACTCCAAATTACTTGGATATCTTCTTCGCCAATAGTCTGTTTGAAATCCGACATTTTATTGTACCGTTCAACTAATAATTGCCGACAAATCCTAAGAAAATTTATATTGTTCATTTTTATACCCCTCTCCCAAAGTGAATAAACTATATAAATTAGTTATTCTGAATAATGTATCACAAATAATAATAACGTGCCATTAATTTGTACATTTTTAATTGAGTATCTTTGCCTGTACAAGAAGTAGAGTTAAAAATTAACAACTAGTAACAATTAATTTTTAATTAAAAAAATTTACAGAAATTAATTATTTTCGCAAAAAATTATATTTTTTACATTTATAATGCTTTTTGAGATACTTTTGTTTCCACCTATGATATATTAATAGCGGGGGAGATGTCATAGCTCTGCGTTATGCGTAGAGCTATTTTTGTTTATTATTATTTTCATAAACATGAATCTTCCTCATCTCAAACTAATGAAAACATTATTTATATTTCCAGAATTGATAAATTATTGCTATTATAACAGATTTTTTTAAATTTAAATAATTAATCAGGGATTTTTTCTAATATAATTAATTATTACTGAAAATATAATTTATAATTACCCTTTTTTATTTTATATACATAGTTTAAGGACTACTATTTGAGGATTTTAAAGCTAATAGAATAATAGTAGACAGAGCTTTTTATTATGATGTCATCCAATAATAATTTTCTGAAATCATTAAAATTTAATAATGTTTAAATTATTTTCAGTAAAAATATACAGATCTTCAAATATTTATAAATTTACGGGTAGTTATCTAGCCTTAGCTAATCTTGCGGATTTACTAATTTCTAAATTATTAAATTAGAATCGCAATTAAAAAAGCTATTATTAGATAATATTATGTAATGGACAATTATTTTTAAGCAGAACAGCAATGGTGATTTATAACCTGTCCAAATCTAGGAACTTTTTATTTAGAATATCAATGCAAAATACACTTTAGTAATGAGAATATTGGAAAAATACTCAAATAAACTGCTCCGTTTTCCAAGAAGCAGTTTTTTGTTTGTTTAAAATTATTACTTTAAGATTTTACCAAACAAAATATCTGCTACCGTCCACAAAATAATACCGACAATCAAAAATAGACCAAATATCTTCACTAAGTCTAGTGCTGTTTTATTGGGAAACCAATTACTAAATACCAGACAAGGATATACAGTTAGTAGCATAATTAAAAAGTGAATGATAGATTGTTTAATCAATGACCAGCTTTCAACTTCATAAATAACAGAAGCTGCAACGACTGCTGTAACAATTAACCCCGTGATGAAAGTCGATTTAACCTGGTAATCGTCCAGTCGCTGAAATTTCATAATTCCGGAAAGTAGACTCATAATAATAAAAGGAATACTTCCACGTATTATTGCAGATAAAATATAGTTCATAACGTTTTCCTTAGTGGATAGTTAATTGTAAAACGATTTTATCATAGTTCAATTTCTAATAATAGTTTAATTTGTTTATGAAAGATACTAGATAGAAATTTATTTTTAATTTAATTTTAATTCCATATTGAAATTAAAATTAAAAAAAGTTAGTATTAGATAACATTATTTAAATGAAAAGGAAGGATTTAATTTTTAATGTGAGGTGATAATATGAAAAAAGCGCTTTTAGTTGGCTTAGCAGCCTTAAGTACTTTAGGTTTACTTGGTTGTAATAAAAGTAACGATGCCAACAGCAAAAAAGAAATCTCCATAGCTTCTTCAGCAGAATTGAGTACCGCCGATGTTTCCTTAGCCATGGACAATGAATCGGCTGAAGTAGCCGAACAAGTTAATGAAGGTTTATACGATTTTGACAAAACTGGGCAGTTAAAACCCGCCTTAGCAGCGGGAATGCCCAAAAAGTCAAATAATGGCAGCACTTATACCATTAATCTTAAGCATAATGGTAAATGGAGTAATGGTAAACCTGTTACTGCAGCAGATTTTGTATATGGTTGGCAAAGAACAGTTAATCCCAAAACCAAATCGCAACAAGCTTATTATTTGGATGGTGTAAAGAATTATAAAGCGGTTAACTCCGGCAAAATGTCTCCTAAAGCATTAGGAATTAAGGCTTTAGGAAAATATAAACTGCAAATTAATTTGGATCACCCTATTCCCTATTTTCCGTCAATTTTAGCTATGAGCGCCTCTTTTCCACTTTATCGACCTTATGTCGAAGCCCAAGGTAAAAAATATGGAACTGATTCCAAACATACCTTATATAATGGTCCTTTTGTTCTCACAGGCTGGGATGGTACCAACGATACATGGGCCTATGAAAAAAATAAAAATTATCGGGACCAAAAGCATGTTTATTTTAATAAGATCAAAGTTTCCGTGGTCAAAACCCAAGATACCGGAGTCTATCAATATCAATCTAAAGAACTATCATTGATTCCGATTTCTGGTCCGGAAGTCAAAAATCAAAAAGGCAATAAAGATTTGTATGTCCGTAAAGTTCCGGGAACTTTTTATTTAGAATACAACACACAGAAAAAACTTTTTAGTAATGAGAATATTCGAAAAGCCTTATCATTAGCAATTAATTTTAATCAATTGACAAATAAGGTCTTACAAGATAAATCAACTCCAGCTACAGGCTTTGTCCCAACCGGTTTTAAAAATAACAATTCCCAAAAGGATTTTGCAAAGCAGGCTGGGCAATTAAACAATTTTGATCCGCAGCAAGCCAAAATTTTGTGGAAAAAGGGCTTAGCTGAATTAGGTATGAGTTCGGCTCAATTTACCATTTTATCAAGTAACGATGATAAAAATAAAAAAGTTGATGAGTATCTACAATCGCAATTGGAAAATAATTTACCAGACTTAAAAGTATCTATTAAAGCGGTCCCATTTAACAATCGATTATCAGCCGCTAAATCGGGAAATTTTGATGCAGTCTTAGGTGGCTGGACACCAACTTATTCCGATCCAACTGATTTCTTAAATCTTTTGATGTCTGATAATTCTAATAATGATGGTAAATGGAAAGATGCCCAATATGATCAACTTATGAAAACAGCAAATATTGATAACGCTGGTAATCCTGATAAGCGTTGGGAGACTCTCCAAGAAGCCAATAAATATGTTTCACAAAAGGCTCCGCTTACCCCACTATATTTCTTATCGGAAGTATATTTGATTAATCCTCACCTGAAAGGAATTGTTATGGGACCAATGGGCTTTCCATATTATAAAAACGCTTATTGGAAATAAATTATTAACAAGGAGATTAGAAAGTAATGAAAATTTATATTTCAACAGATATTGAGGGCTTAGCCGGAATTACTGATTGGAACATGGAAAAAGATGACAACCAAGAATTTCGCCAATTATATAATGATCAAGTGGCCTGGGTATTAAAGGGAATTCAACAATCTTTTAATAATGATCAAGTCGAAGAAATTCTCATTTCTGATTCTCATTCTAAAGGCAATAATTTGAATTATAACTATTTATCCAAAATAGACGAAAGAATTGCTCTTATTAATGGTTATCCACGTGAAGATTACATGTTAAGCGGACTCGATTCTTCTTTTGACCAAGCATTTTTTGTCGGCTATCATTCGGGAATTGGAAAAGAAAATGGTAATATGGATCATGGTTATAGCGCCCGTTCTGCTTATAAGATTTGGATTAATGATGAATATCAAAATGAAACTACAATCAATGCCGCTTTTGCCGCTGAATTGGGAGTTCCTGTCACCTTAGTTATTGGTGATTCAGCTTTAAAAGAACAATTATTCACTGAAAAAATGTTTCCTACTCCTAAATATGTTTCTACTAAAAAGTCCCTAGCCAGATATGCAGCACTAAGCTATCCTCAAAAGCAAGTGCAAAATCAAATAATCGCAGCTGCTAAAGAGGTGATTGATAATCCTGAACCGTATAGCGCTATAAAACCTTATAATCATCCTCTAAATTTAAAAATACAATTAGCCAATACGGCCCAAGCTGATGTGATTGACTTATTACAAGATGTGACCAGACTTGATGGAAGAACTATTGCAGTACAATGTTCGAATATGAAAAAACTAATCAATGAAATTATTGCTATAGTAACTCTTGGCGGTACCCAAGCTTAATTAACTTTAACTAGTAAAAAATTCATCAACCAACAAAAAATAGAGCCTCAGGCTCTATTTTTTTGGTTACTGTCATAGTTCTTTCTTTTTTTAAAAACCAAACTCACCAAAAGAGCCATCAACAAAAACGGTAAAGAATTGGCATACAATTTGATAAAAGCCTTAGAAAATTCTCTTTTAGAATATTTTTGAATGCCTTGAATACAGTGATTGATTTTCTTATTAGTTACATTTAGTTGTCGATTTACTTTTTGTGTAATTTGAGTTTTAATAATTTTCCTCATTGTGAAATTTATCTCTTTTTTGTAACCTGTTACTCTATTATATTCGGCATTAATTATTTTTTTACGAATATTAGAGGAAATATGATTCTTAGAGTATTTTTTTCTAGGATTACCAGATTCTATACCGTTTTTAGTAGTAATAATCATAACCTTCTTTTGTTTTTGAGAAAGGTCTAACTTTTGAATTTTAGCAACAGCATATTCAATGGAATTATATTTTGCAACTTTCATATTAGAATATAAGCCTGTAACAAAAATCGCAATTGCAAGCACTACTCCTACTTGGCGCAAAACACCAGCAACACTTTGAGAAGCTGTTAATTTTTCTCCAGTAAAATCTGAAGCAGCTAGGACTGTTATAGGTCCAGTAATAACACCATAACCAAAGCCTAATATGGCACAAGCAGCAATTACTTGCAATTGGTTATCCATATTTATTTTACATAGCATAACGTAAGCAATAAACATTGCTAAAAATCCTACAAAAATGACTAATCTGGCACCCCATTTAGCTATTAAAATTGCAGCAATTGGTGAACAGATAAAAATCATAACGGTAATGGGAGTAATTAAAAGCGAAGCATATAACTCGGTTTTGCCCTGGATTTTCGTAAAATAAGTAGGTAGTATAACAGTAACTGCCACCAGAAATAAATTACTTAAAAGGATGGTAAGAGCTGCTCCATTAAATTGTCGATCGGAAAATAAACTCATAGGAATCATGGGATTATCTATATTTTTTTCGTAAATAATAAAAATTACAAAACTTATCACCGCTAATATCACTAATAATAATGTTAGCGACTTGGTCCAGCCCCATTTCCTACCTTGTACTAAAACTATTGTCAGACTAAATAAACAAATCATACTTAAAAAACAGCCAATCAGGTCGATTGGAATATTTTTACTTGGTTCTGCAAAATTTAAAGAATAAAGACATATCAAAATTGACACAATCATCAGGGGAATATTTATTAGAAAGATCCATCTCCATGATAAAAATTGAGTTAGCACCCCACCAATTAATGGCCCTAAAGCAGCTGCTAAACCTTGAGTAACACCTAAAGCAGCAATAACTTTAGTCCGGTCACTAATTTCAACTGTGGATATGCCAATAGTCATAGACAAGGGAAAAACAACTGCTGCTCCCAGGCTCTGAAAAGCTCTTCCAAAAATCAGGATAGTAATATTGCTCGAAAAAGCAGATATTAATGATCCTAATAGAAAGATAATCATGCCCCCAACATAAAATTTATGCATGCCTAATTTTTCGGATAATTTACTAAGTGGGATCGTCAACGTTGCAAATAAAATTGTATAAATGTTGAGCGCCCAGGATAAGTCATTTAAATTTACATTTAGGCCTGTCTGTATAGCTGGTAAAGCTATATTCATAATAGTTGTATCTAACATACATAAAAAGATACCAATACACGAAGCAACTACGGTTAACTTTGATTTATTCATATTATTCATCTCTATTAACATTGTTAATATAAATTATAGCAATTAATATTAACAATGTTAATATGCTTTTTAATAATATTTTTTAAGATAACAAATATTTATTCCGTAGTTGTTGTAAATTCTTTTAAAGCTTCCCTTAAAACTTTTAAGGCTGTTTGATAGTAAGAAATTCCATATTTATAGGTGATTTCTTGTAAAGAATCCATACCATTCGTTTTCCATTTTTCATAATTACGGGTTAACTCGTCCAAATTGTTTTCTTTTTTGGAAATTTCCAGTTGAATAAGTTCTCTAATTTTTTCTTTTTTTAGATTACGGCCAAAATAAAGTCGCATCAAAAAATCTGACTTATAAACTTCATCTGCTGTTTCTGATGCCAAATAATTATGAAATTCTTTTTTACCCGCACTAGTAATCGAGTAAACATTCTTATTTGGTTTATTCGTTTGTAATACTCGTCTTTTTTTAATAAAACCTTGTTTTTCCAGTTTTCTTAAAAGTGGATAGATCATCCCAAAACTGCCATCAAAGAAATACTTTAGTTGTGATTCAAAGATCTCTTTAATTTCATATCCAGTTAATTCCTTATTATTCAACAAACCTAGTACGACATCTTTACCTTGCATAAAAGTAATCCTCACTATATTTAACTGATTTAGATTGTGTTTCTTAATATTATCATAACCTAATATAGAGAAATAAGACTGGTTTTTCCAATCACACACTTTAACAAACAAAGGCCTTTACTAGCCGAACTGATTTGAAGTAAGTATTATAGGAACTATCTAAAAACAAATATTTTATTATTTCGATATTAAAAATTAATTATGTGTTCAGAAAAAATCTTTTAAAGATGCAAGAAAAACAAATTCAAACAAGAAACTCCAAGTAATTTAATTTTCTAAACTCTTTTTAGGCGTTCTTACTCGATACTCTTGGTTGAGAATTAAATTTAACACAATCGCGGTTAAAGCAGCAATGGTAATAGGAGATTTTAAAAAGTATTGTAAAAATTGCGGTGCTTGACTCATAATCTTTGCAGGAACCAAATTCAAAGCAAAGGTTAAAACCATTGGTATTCCGACTGTATAAATCTGATTACCATTAATTTGAGGAATGGATTTCAAACCATTTAACATGATAATAATGCAAATAATCGAAAAAACACCGCCAATAACTGCACTAGGAATACTTGCTAAGAAGGCAGATAATTTCCCGACAAAACCTAAAACAATGAACCAAAAACCAACTGCTAAAAAGACACGACGACTAGCTACCCCTGTAATTGAGACCACTCCGGCATTAGTAGAATAACCAGTCATTGGTGTACTACCTAATAAAGCTGAAACTAAACAGCTTAAACCTTCACCAATAAGACCTCGATTCCATTGCTGCTCAGAAATAGCTGTATCTGTCACCGTACTCATGGCAAACCAAGTACCTGTTGTTTCAGTTGTTAATACGATATAAATAATAATAAAAGTTAAAATTGCACTTCCGGAAAAACGTATTCCATAATGTAAAGCGGTAAATTGTGGCCAAGCAAACCAACTTGCCTTTTGAATAGCAGTCCAACTAAAAAGATGCATTTGACTGGCCAATAAAGTACCTATAATAATAGCAATAACAATTGATCCGGCTTTTAAAAACTTCTGTAATTTTAAGAAATAATTACTCAAAACAATCGCAGCCAACAAAGCTAACATCGTAACCCCAGCTAAGATAATATTTTGATTAGTGTTACCAGCGGCTTGAAAAATATTATCATTGATCGCCGATGGTAACAAAGATAATCCCACACAAGCAATAATAGTACCTCCCACTATTGGCGGTACTAATTTACTGATAATTTTTTGATAAAGACCGGTCATTCCTAACAGGATTAATAAAACCGCTCCGACAATACTCGCCCCGAGAACCGTAGCCATTCCACCGCGGCCACCACCATTAGCCAAATAAATTCCCACTATAGCCCCTACTGGTACATAGGAAGGTCCTTGCGACATGGGCATTTTCATTAGCCAGCCTGTTTGAATTAAAGTACCTAATCCACAAGCCAAAAACGCAACCTGTAAAAAACCGGTTTTATTAACAGCATCCAGTGACAAAAGCCCGGCAATAATTAAAGGTGGTACATAAACATCCATGGCTAAGACATGCTGTAATCCTAATAACCCAGCCTCTAAAGCTGGAATTCGATCTTCGGGTCCATACAATAAATCGTTATTTTTAGTCATCATTAACTCCCTGGTTTAAATTAATTAACTTTCCTTGAACCATCACTTGATCAATGTTGGCTTTCGTAGTATGATACATAAACTTTTCAAACCGCATTACTGGTGTTTCTGCTTGAAAAGCCTGCCAATTCTGGCGAACAATCTGCAAATCAGCATAGTGCCCAACTTGAATAACCCCGGCGGGCACATGCAAACTTTGGGCTCCACCGACAGTTGCTAAGTAAAAAGCATTCTTCATCGTTAACATTTTGCGAGAAGAACCGCGGGTGGACGGGTCAATGCGAGCATCTACACCTTCATGAAGTTGGTGTGATGAAATTACTGCTTGACGGATATTTTGATATAAACTGGGGCTAAAACCTCCGGAGATATCAGTTCCTAATCCCATTTTGTTTTTTCGTTCTAAAATTTCTTTGGCAGGTAATACTGCATTACCAAAATAAACATTAGAAATCGGACAATGGGCTAAAGCTACTTGTCGCTTTTGAAACAAATTCAGATCTGCCTCATTTAAAAGCGTACCATGTGCCATGACAGCTTTATCTGTGAGCAATCCAAAATGATTTAAAACTTCGGCATCGCGCTGATGATAATTTTGGATAGCATAATCATTTTCCCAATCACTTTCACTACAATGGGATTGAATTGGTAAATTATACTGACGGGCCAAGTAGCCTAAGCCTGCCAAAGTAGGCGTTGTACAACTAGGAACAAACCGCGGTGTAATCACGGGGGTAACCGGAATCGATTCAGATTGATTAAGCTGTTGGACCGTTTTAATAAAATCTTCCGTATCTCTCAAAGCTTGCGCAGTAGAAAGATCGCGGTAATCCTCAGGAGTTTGTTGCGGATTATCCATAACTACTTTACCCACAAAACCGCGCTGACCATAATGATAACAAGCTTTTACTAATTCCAAATTTCCCAGATTATGGACACTGCCAAAGTATAAAGCAGTAGTTGTTCCCTGTGCTAATAATTCTTGAACAAGATTGGCATAGACTTTTTTGGCAAATGAAGGATCTTGATACCTTTTTTCCAAGGGAAAAGTATAGGCATTCAACCACTGCTCTAACGGCTGATCTAAAGCAACTCCGGCATTGGGCCATTGAGGGGCATGAATATGTAAATCAATAAACCCTGGCAATATAACTTGGTCAGCTGCTAATTCCAATAAGCAATCAGCTTTTTTGGCCGCGTCAATAAGCAGCTGATAATCTTTCATTTGTGGCGATATAATTTGAGCAATATAGCCCTGATGATCTAGACAAAGCAAATTATTTTCTTGATATTCAATTTCGTTCGGATTTATAGCAGAAAAATAATTCCCGCGAATAATTTTAGCGAATTTAATACTTATCCCTCCTACATAAAACGAATTATTTTTAAATATTATTTATTTATAGTTCGTTTATCATTATAACAACTTATTTTAAAAATGAAAACCTGATTTTTTTAATTTTCAAACAACTAGTAAATTCCTGCCATCAGTCAAAAATCTCACGCTTTTCAATTTTAATAACATTTGTCAAACATCAAAAACATTTAAAAATGAAGATGACAAATTTCTCACGGTGAAATCTTAAGTACAGTAAATAAATTAAAGCCAGCAGCAACTAATTGAAGTTGCTGCTGGTGGTAAATTAAACTTTAAAGTTTAACTTTTTCTAAATACAATCTACGATATTGTTTTGGAGCTAGTCCGCTAAACTTCTTAAACACCCGATTAAAATAAGTGACATTGTCATAGCCCACGGCCAAGGCAATTTCGTAAATTTTTAGATATGGCTTAGTAATTAAAAGCGTTTGGGCCTCCCCTATCCTCCTCATTGTTAAATATTGAATTGGGGTATAACCATAATTCTCTACTAACTGCTGTTCAGCATAGGTTTTACTTAAACCTAAATCTGAACACATATCATTAATTTTAATAGGTTCAAAGAAATGTTTATCTAGGTAATTTTTAATCAACTGTCCACCCGTAGTATTTGTATGCTTAATCGTTTTGGAAGTAATAGTACTATTTTGTAGAAAAGGTATGAAAGCATTACAAATACTATTATTTGCCAATAAATTAGCTTGATAATTATCAGACTTTAACAATTGAAACGCCATATTTGCCAACTGCGTTAAAGATCTAACAATTTCTGCAGAAAAATGAAAAATAGGATACCGATATTCTGGTATTAATTGCCAAGTTGCTTCTTTTCTTTTGGATGCTACTCCAATACAAATTGATGGTAAAATATTCCCTTCTGAATGAATAATACCGGGGTTAATAACTAAGAGGTCATTTTTATTAACATTTTCATAATTATTATGAATAAAATATTTATTAGAGCCAGCCAATATGATAGTAATTTCACAAATATTTTGATGACAATGTAATCCTCGAAATGAATAACAATCAGCTGCCTCAATTTTACTGATATACTTTAAATTTAGATCGGAAAAAGTATTATCATATTCTATTTTGGAAAAACGTTGGCGCATAAGTATACTCCTCACATATTTTCATAAAGATAATAATAATGTTCATCAAGAAAAAAGAGGGCCAGCTTAACCCTTTTTTAGTTGGCAAATGTGAAAATAATAAATCTTAAAAAACCATATAATAAGATTATGTATTTATAAATAGAATTACTTAAAAGGAGAAAACAATGGTAAATAACAATAAAGAGTTACCTCAAACAAGTAAAAGTGCAGTCTTAGAAAAAGTCTTGGATTTAGAAATAAAGCAGACTCCCCTATCTCAATTGAAAGCAAATGAAGTCATGATTAAAATCATGGCTGTTGGAATTTGCGGTTCTGATGTTCATTATTATGATCAGGGAAGAATTGGCGACTTTCGCGTAGAAAAACCTTTAATTATGGGCCATGAAAGTACAGGGCAAATTATTGCAGTTGGTGACGATGTAAAAGATTTTCAAATTGGTGATCGTGTTGCAATTGAGCCTGGAATTCCGTGTGGCAAATGTGAATTTTGCCGTACTGGTCGTTATAATTTATGCCCCAAGATAAAATTTATGGCCACACCACCATATGATGGTGATCTCACTCAATATATCACCTATCCAGCTGATTTTATATACCATATTCCAGATAACATGTCCTATGAAATTGGAACTTTAAGTGAACCCTTCTCTGTAAGTATTCATGCTGCTCAATTGATGGATATTCAACCTGGAACCACTGTCTTTATTTCTGGTGCTGGACCTGTGGGACTCTTGGCAATCTTTGCAGCTCAAGCTTTTAAGGCCGGCAAAATCATCATTAGTGATGCTGAGGATAGTCGCTTAAAAATAGCTAAAAAATTTGGTGCTGATTTTACAATAAATGTTACAAATACTGATATTAAAACTGAAACCCAAAAACTGACTAATGGACAAGGGGTTGATTATGTCATGGAAGCTTCCGGCAATAATAAAGCTGAAAGTGAATCTTTGCTAACATTAAAATCAGGAGGCAAGATTGCTTATATTGGAATGCCAGCACACGATACAGCACCTTTAGATATAATGTTCATGACGACTCATGAACCACAAATATTTGGAGTTTTCAGATATGCTAACACGTACCCCTTAGCAATTTCTATTTTACAGCAAAAAAAAGAGATCGCTGAAAGTTTATTAACTGATTTTTATAGTCTTGATGAATCTCAAGAAGCATTTGAAAGAAACAAAAATAGTAAAGGCGAATCCTTAAAAATCATTATTTACCCTAATGAAAAATTAAGAAATAAATAGTAAATAAGTCAAAAATAGTTAAAGTTAGCAGGTGGAGATATGAAGGGGTTTATTGGTGAATTTTTGGGAACAGCCATCATGATTATTTTAGGAGTAGGATCAAGTGCAGGAACAAATTTAAATAAAACCTATGCTCAAAAATCAAATTGGAACTTTGTAACGATTTCTTGGGGGTTAGCAGTAACCATGGGGGTCTATGTTGCTGGTGAATTAGGTTCTTTAGGACATTTAAATCCTGCCGTAACTATTCCTTATGCTATTTTTGGATTATTTCCATGGAGTCAAGTAATTCCTTATATTTTAGGACAATTTGCGGGTGCTTTTGTAGGAGCAATCTTAGTACTGCTCCAATTTTGGCCACATTTTCAAACAACCGATCACAATGAAGTAGGTATTTTTGCAACACAACCAGCAATTACTGCACCAATATTTAATTTTATATCAGAAATAATTGCTACTTTTAGTTTTATCTTCATTTTACTAAATTTGGGTAATTTTACGACAGGATTAAAACCTATGATCGTTGGTCTAGTTATTTTAGTAGTTGGCAATAGCTTAGGAACAACGACCGGCTTTGCATTGAATCCAGCTCGTGATTGGGGACCTAGATTAGTATATACTCTCTTTAACATTCCACATAAAACAACAGCTAATTGGCAATATTCCTGGGTGCCAATGTTGGGACCCATTATTGGTAGCATCTTAGCTACAGCTTTAAAATCCTGCTTACATTAATAAATCAAAAGGGATACTAAAAAATTCTTAGTATCCCTTTTTTATTCCAAAAACTGATAAACATTGAAAGCAATGATTGACTTGTTGAGCTGGATAAGCCTCAATGCTTACTTCAAAATCATAATATTAATTACGATAGCGATTGCGCTTCGTCGGTAAGATCATTAAAATAAAAAACCAAATGGTTCCAATTATAGGAATTAAATCAATCAAAATCCACCACGCAGAATGATTGGAATCATGTAATCTTCTAAATTTCAAGGATAAGGTTCCTAACCAAACAATAAAGAATATCGTATTAGCAACGAAATTGGCCCCAAAATCTGGCAGCGTATAAATATGCACATTATAAGGATGCCCCAAAAGTGCTTGAATCCCGGTGGCTAAAATTGCTCCCAAAATATAATTAATAATTACCGGCCACCAATAATCAGCTCTGCCAGAAGTACCAGAGAAATTTAGTAAATTACTCCAAAATTTTTTATAAGAACTAGTCATATAATAATCCCCCATTAACATTAAGTAAATTAGTTACTAAGTTAATTATATACTATACCAAGGTGATATTATCAAGGCTTAAGCATTATGATTGCTGAGATTTAACGGCTAATAGTACTACTGGAAAACTGTATATTTTTGCCTTCATGGATATTTAAAGTCAGTGGGCTCCAACAAAGAATTTTAATTAAAGAAACATCAACAATATCTTTCTCCTCTAGAAATATATTTTTAAGACACCAGATTATTAATTAAAAAACATACTAACTCTTGACAATTTTAAAAATTACGTTTATGATGCAAACATCATTAAAAATAAATTAAAGATAAATTATAAAAGCGTTGAGAAAGTAAGTAACAATTAGATATTATTCAGCGAGCCTAGTTGAGTGAGAGCAGGCATATTATCTTCTTGTGAAAATCACTTTGGAGCTAACAACTGAATTATAATGTAAGTTGTATCGGCAGCTACCGTTATCCCAGCAGCAAATCACTATCCTTTTTGAAAGATGGTTGTTTGTGTTTAATGAGGCTTTTTGATTTTGGATAAATGAAAAAGCAAGTAAGGTGGTACCGCGCTTTTTGAGCGCCCTTTCAGAGAATTTCTTTGAAGGGGCGCTTTTATTTTTAATTTTATTAATATAAATAATAATGGAGGCAATTTCACATGAATCAGGGCAGTCATATTTTAACTTTAAGGAATGGATTTCACTTATTTACCCGAATTATGGGCACAGGTTCAATTAAACTATTATGTGTGCATGGTGGACCGGGCAGTAATCACGAAGAATTTGAGAACTTTGCTCAAGGTTTGGCAAAACTGCCTGTTCAAGTGGCCATGTATGATCAGCTGGGATCCTTTTATTCAGATCAACCGGACTTTGATCAACCAGAAAATCAAAAATTTCTCAAGATTGAATACTTCTTATCTGAATTAGAAGAAGTTCGACAACAATTGGGTTGGGATAATTTTTATCTTTTAGGACACTCTTGGGGTGGTCTTTTAGCTCAAGAATATGCTTTAAAATACGGTCAGCATTTGCGCGGACTGATTATCATGAGTATGATCGATAATATTCCTGAATATATTCAGCATATTAATTATTTGCGCGATCAGACTTTTACTGTTTCAGAAGTAAATTACATGAAAGATGTTGAAAAACAGGAACGTTTCTCTGATCCTATGTATAACCAACTGGTACAGCGGCTTTATAAAATATATGTAATGCGACACCCCGAAAATGGTCCCCGGCATCTCATTTCTACAAATGCCACGGCCGTTTATAATCACTTTCAAGGTAATAATGAATTTGTAATGACGGGTTCCTTAAAAACCTGGGATAATCGTTCTCAAACCAGCAAAATTACTGTACCAACGCTGTTAACTTTTGGAGACCATGATACAATGCCGCTTGCAGTGGCAGCCCGTATGCATCAACAGCTCCCTCATTCCCGTTTTGTTCTGACACCTGATGGCGGTCATTGTCATAGTGTAGACAATCCGACAGCCTTTTTCCAAAATTTAGGCGATTTTCTATCTGATGTCGATAATTCCCGAAAGGAGTTTCAATCATGCTAAACCAAACGCCCAAAAAACATTTTACTCTTAAGCTGCTAATGGTCCTATTTTTAACAGCTACAGTCAGCGGCTGTTCGCAATCAGCTTCTTCTTCAAAAAAGCAAAGTAATACTAGCAAAAATACAATTACTCTTATGCAAACGAACGAATTACTTTCATTAGATACTTCTAACCATGCTGATCTCACAACTTGGAATATTTTAGAGAACACCATGGAAGGATTATATAAAGCTGACAGCAAACATCAGCCAGCCCCAGCTATGGCCACCAAAGTTGTTTCGCCAACAGCTAATGGGACACTCTATACTTTCCCTTTACGACATAATGCCAAATGGAGTAATGGCGATCCTGTCACTGCCCAAGATTTTGTTACAGCTTGGCAAAGATCGGTAGCCCCCACAGCCAAATCTGGCTATAATTATATTTTCTCAGGAATCAAAAATGCTGATGCTATTATTGCGGGCAAAAAAGCCCCTCAAACTCTCGGAGTTAAAGCTCTAGGACGCTATCAACTGCAAGTAGAATTAGAACATCCTATGCCGTATTTTAATAAAATGATGGTCATGCCCGCCTTCTTCCCAGAAAATCAAACTGCCTTAAAAAAATTTGGCAATAATTATGGTACCAACTCACAACGTTTATATTATAATGGCGCTTTTAAAGCTACCGGCTGGGATGGAACCAATGAAAGCTGGACTTTAAAGCCCAACAAATATTACTATGACAAAAAAGCTATTCATCTTCAAGCTATCAAATATCTTGTGGTAAAAGATCCTAATACCGCCCACGAACTCTTTGAACAGCATAAACTTGATGATGCTACTATTACAGGGGTTACAGCTAAAGAACTACAAAAAGATAAGAATTTAATTCATCAAAAACGGGCTGGCAATTATTATCTACGCATTAATTTAGCTAATAATCAACCCTTAACAAATAATAATATGCGCCAAGCTTTAAACTTAGTCCTAGATCGCCGAGCTTTAACTAAAGACGTCTTAGCGGACGGCTCTGTGCCGGCTTATACCTATACGGCCAAAGATTTAGCTACAGATCCGACCAGCGGTAAAGATTTTGCTAGTGAACATCAACCACAACAAACCTATAATGTAGCTTTAGCACGTAAGCTATGGCAGAAAGGACGCTCTGAAGCTGGACTGAAAAAGACCGTAAATTTGACACTTATTGGTGATGATCAAACTGTAACTAAAAATGTAGCTCAGTTTGTTCAAGCATCTATTCAAAAGAATCTTCCAGCAGTTAAAGTTACTATGCGTAATATTCCTGAAAAAAGTGCCAGTGCAGCCGTTAAAAGTGGTAAATTTAACCTTGCTCAAACTCTGTGGCTGGCTGATTTTGCCGATCCGATTAGTTTTATGGGCATTTTAACCAAAAACAATCCGCAAAACTATGGGAAATATAATGATGACGAATTTAACCAACTGTATCAAGCTGCCCTTGAATCTTCTACCAGCACCAATCAGTATTGGCAAAACATGAACAAATTAGAGGAACGTTTAAATCAAACCGTACCCGTTCTTCCTCTTTATCAAATGGTGGAAAGTCATTTAGTTAATCCCCGTCTTCACGGAGTTTTAAGTCATCCTGTCGGTGAAAATGACTATACTAGAGCCTATTTAAAGTAAAAAAATATTTATAAAATAGTGAATCGATTTTGCAGTAAACGATTCACTATTTTTTTGGGTTTAATTTTCTGTTTTTAAAAAGGCGTCTCTATATTATGTGTTAAAATAATATGTTGTAATTCCTCAGAAAGTGTGAATTCTTAATGACAACTGTTAAATGGAAAACTAAATTAGCAATCTTAGCAACTGGTTTTTTATCCTTTATTGGCATTCTTATTGAAACTTCCATGAATGTAACCTTTCCCACCCTCATGCATGAATTTCACGTTGATCTAGCGACGATTCAGTGGGTAACTACCGGTTATTTATTATTAGTAACAATCGTAATGAGTACCACTTCTTATCTCATAAAGCGTTTTGATACGCAAAAAATCTTTTTTACAGCAGCACTGATGTGCTTATTAGGCACTTTACTTTGTGCAATCGCTCCCAATTTTCCCACTCTAATGCTGGGACGGTGGTTAGAAGCCATTGCTACAGGGCTTTCGACCCCGACTTTATTCCATATCATTACTTCGCAAATTCCTGCCTACAAATTAGGGATTTACACTGGCTTTGCCACGATGGTTACCTCGTTTGCGCCCGCATTGGGACCCAGCTATGGCGGCATTATCAATAATTACACTTCTTGGAGATTTATTTTTTGGGGAGTAGTACCAATTATTATTTTAGTCATGCTTACGGGTATGTTCACTATTAAATTACCAGCCCGGCACGATAACTCTCGTTTTGATTTTCTGGGATTAATTATTTTGGCTTCGTTGATGATTACTTTAATAGTTAGTATCGATCAGGGTGGCAAAAACAGATTCAATAGTTGGCAATTTGGGGGTGGATTGATTTTAGTACTGTTTTTACTTATCATTTTTCTGCAGCATCTCAAAAACGGTCACCGTCAATTACTCAATTTTACCATTCTGCAAACGCCTTTAATCGGACTTCGAGCCGTTAATTTCTTTATCTTACAATTTATTAATATTGGTATTTCTTTTGTCATTCCAATTTTAGCTGAAGAAACCCTCCAGGCTAACTCGATGACTGCGGGATTAGTGTTACTTCCAGGATCCATTTTAGGTGCAATCATCTCTCCTTTTGCAGGAAGCATTTATGATCACTATGGGTCTTGGCCACCTCTTTTAATTTCAAATGTTGCCATTCTTATTGGTGCCATTCTTTTTGCTAGTACTGTTCCCCAAATGACTTTGGGCTTGATTTTATTTTTTTATTGCTTTATGCGCGGAGGCTTTAATTTTGGTTATGGTAATACTATGTCCGACGCCAGTAAATTAGTTGCGCCCGCCTCCCAACCAGATGTTAATTCGCTTTTCAATACTTTGCAGCAATATGCCGGGTCTTTAGGCACAGGAATTATGTCGGCTGTAGTTTCCGCTCAACAAATTAATCTTCATAAAACTACTGCCAATGTTGCTGCTAGTGCTGCCAAAGGCTGTCAGCTTGATTTTGTCATTCTTATTATTTTGGCTGGTGTTGCTTTAGGTACAACCATCATCGGAGAACGGATTTTACGAAAAGCTAATCATTAAAATAGCGTCAAAACAAAGTTTGTCTTGACGCTGCTTTCATCTTAGTTATTGCCAGTTCATTTACACCTGATCAAAATCCTTAATCCAACCTAAAGCCAGGGCTTTTTCTCCCAAATGGGTTCCAATTACTGGACCAAAATAGCTTTGCTCAATAGTCGTATTAGGAAACTTTTTTCGCAGAGCTTCTGTCCATAAATTATTCGCTTGCGGATCGTTAGCATCAATTACCACTAACCGATAAGGAAAATCCGCTTGAGCCTGAGCTTGTGCAAAACGTTGTTCTGTTTTTAAATACGCCTTTTTAAGTGAACGTACTTTTTCGTAAGCCACAATTTCATCAGTTTGATTATCAAATGTCAGTAAGGGCTTAATATTCAGCATTGTGCCAATGACAGCTGAAGCATTAGACAAGCGCCCGCCCTTAACTAAATTAGTTAAATCGTTGACAATGATATTCTCATCAATAGTACTGCGCAAATCATCCAACCGCGCTAAAATCTTATCCAAATCCTGATTAGCAGCAGCCATTTTAGCGGCTTCGATAGCCAAATAACCCATTAAGCGAACAGTAATCCGAGAATCATAAGGAATAATCTTAATATTAGTTTGACTGGCAGCCAAAGTCTTGAGATTGTTAATTAATCCGGAAATAGTAGCTGCTAAATGTATGGAGATGACAGCATCATAGCCTTCAGCCGCTAATTGATCGTAAACCTGACTCATTTCACCTAATGCAGGCTGCGAGGTCTTGGGTAAGTCTTTTGAATTACGTAAGTGATCATAAAATTCTTGGTTTGTGATATCAACGCCTTCGTGATACATGTGTCCATCAATAATTACCGGTACTGAAATCACACAAATTTGATACTTTTCTGCTTCTTCTTTTGATAGATATGAAGAGCTGTCTGTAACTACAGCAATTTTCATATATTCTTCACCAACCGTTCTTCAATAAGATTATCCAAAGTAGCATTTACAATAGGAACAATTGTATCACATTATTATAATTAGTGTAAAATATTAATTGAATAAATTCGCGCTAATTGATAATTAAAATAAAAAACCATTGGAGTTGTTAATTTCATGTCATTTGATGGAGTATTTACTCATACAATGGTTGCTGAATTACAAAATAAGCTCTTATCCGGACGAATCACCAAAATTCAGCAGCCCTTTGCTTTAGAACTATTATTAACAATTAGGTCATTTAATCACAACTACAATTTGCTGCTGTCAGCTAACCCGAATTATGCCCGGGTACAAATTACCCAAAATAAGTTCGTTAGTCCGCCACAACCCAGCAATTTTGTTATGACCTTGCGTAAACATTTAGCAGGAGCTTTTATTAAAAATATTTCGCAAATAAAAAATGACCGCATTATTGTTTTTTCCTTGGAAAATCATGACGAATTAGGTGATCGACAGAATTATATCTTATATGTCGAAATTATGAATCGTCACAGTAATATTATTCTTGTCAATCACCAAGACCAACAAATTATCGATTCTTTAAAACACATCAGCTTAAGTCAAGACCGTTATCGGCAGTTATTGCCACATTTAAGTTACAAATTACCCCCACAACCAAATTTAAATGATCCTTTTGATATTTTTGCACGGGAAAAATTTGTCAAAGATCATACTTCAGAACTAGTAGCTCAAAATCCAGCCCAAACAACCCAGCTTTTAAAAGCCAACTTTATGGGGTTGGGTAAGGATACATTACAAGAACTAACTTTTCGTCTCACTAACACTACAGCGGAACCGGCTTTTATTTTACGGGCTTTGAATGAGACTTTTAATCAGCTGCACACCCCTCAAGCCTGTATTTACAGCAATGAAAAACGCCAAATTTTTACCCCGATCAGCTTTCAAAGCTTACAAAAACAAAACTTTACTGTGGAAAAATTTGACTCTTTAAGTACGATGCTTGATATTTATTATCAAGATCGGGCTCGTCAAGACCGGGTGCGCCAACAAGCGGATAATCTATTACAAGTCATTAAAAGAAATTTAAAACGGGATCGTCTCAAAAGTGAACGACTAAAAAAAGATTTGCAAAAAACCTCTCAAGCTCCGGCCAAACGTCTACGTGGTGAACTTTTAACTACTTTTATGAATCAGGTTCCCCAGGGAGCTAAAACTGTAACTTTGCCTAATTATTATGAGAATAATCAACCTTTGACAATTGCCTTAAAGCCGGACCTTAGTCCTTCCAAAAATGCTCAGAGATATTTTAAAACTTATCAAAAATTAAAAAACTCTACTGCTCACCTCAAAGAACAATTAGAACTGACACAGCAGGAAAGTGCTTATTTTGAAAGTATATTAGCCCAAATGGAATATGCTCAACCGCAAGATTTAGCTGATATAACTTTGGAATTACAGCAACAAGGGTATCTCAAAGCTAAGAAAAAAGCTTCGAGAAAACCCACCAAGGTCCGTCATGGCGACATATTTAAGGCAACGGACGGCACTGAAATTCATGTCGGCAAAAATAATTTGCAAAATGATTATTTAACTATGAAATATGCTGACAAAAGATATACGTGGTTGCATATTAAGAATCTTCCCGGTTCCCATGTCATCATTGCTGCTCTTCATCCCTCAACTGCCACTATTAAACAAGCAGCTCAATTAGCAGCATTTTATTCCAAAGCCGGCAAAAATCCAGCCAAAGTCCCAGTTGACTATACTTTAGTCAAGCATGTGCATAAGCCCAAAGGTGCTAAACCGGGATTTGTTATCTATACTGATCAAAAGACCTTACTCGTGGTTCCCCAAAATAATTTAAAACCTCAATAAATCCTCAAAAGGACAAGAGCTATCAAGATAGCTCTTGTCCTTTTTCTAATTTCATTTCAAAATTTGCCGATAAGAAGCTGGCAAATCAAAATAATGGACTTTAGTAGTATATAAGCCTGTATTAGAACGTTGACAATTAATCTTACGGCCAAATAAATGCTTGCTTTTTTGTGATTTCGAAGGTGCAATCCCTACTAATGAATGACATAAAACGTCAATAAAGTTAGGATTAACCTGACTAATAATCCCAATATTAGTGGTAAAACCGGCTAAATATTTAACTACGGTCTCATCAACGATAATCAGTGTCCCGAAAGTTAAATGAGAAAGTTTTTTATTAACAAATTCTGTTGCCAGCTGTACTAACCGGGAATTTAATTTGCCCGGTACAGCAGTCATTTCCCAGTGCTGACCGGTATTTCTTTTTAATACACTAGTAATTGGTAAAGACAGCCAGACTTTATGTTCCTGATTTTGAATAAAACTAATTTCCGTTAATACGCGCTGTTTAGCCAATAAACTCCGCTGATAATCCAAATTATAAAGCGAAATCGGATAGTTTACATGTTGATTTTCTAAAGTATTAATTGTAATATTCAAGCGATTTTGCTGTTCATATAAATAGGACTTGTTATAATCGGAATCGATATAATAATCCCCAACTATACTGGAATCAATTTTACTTAAAAGATAGCCCTCAGAAGCCACTGAATAACCATCCATCTGAAACTGATGCAGCAATTGGTAAGCCAGAATTGACATTTCATAGTTAGAAATCATATCTGAATTGGGATAATTTTTTAGAATAATTTGATAATTTGGCTGGCGAGGTTGCGGATCATCTAAATAAACAGTAAAATAATTATTCACTGCTCCTTGATTTAAAGAAAATGAACTGGGGGTCGGCAAAGTCAAGCAATTAAGTGACAATTGTGTCGTAATTTCTGCTACTTGTTTGGTGGTGATATTCCATAATTGAGCAATGAGAAAATCCGAAAATCCATAACGCTTACAGATAGTTAGAATTTCTAAATTACCCTTTTTATATTCAAGTAAACGTGCCAAATCTAAGAGGTGTTTTAAAGTTTCTAAAAAAACCAAATTAAATTTAGTAAAACTTTGAACTTCCTGGACATCAAATCCGCGATCTAAAGCCTCGCAGACAGCAATAATGCGTTGGATATTGGTATGAAACAATAAGGCTTCAATTTGTTCATCATCCAGCTTGGAATCTGGTTTATTAATGAAGATATCATCAGTTAGATCCAGGATTTGCAAGCCTTTCATGATTACACTTTCCAAGTTATTACCGCTGACAATTACCGACCCCAAAGAAGAAGTATGGGGACCTAAATTACTAACCAGCTGTGATTCCCGACATTTTTGCCAGATGGGAAAACGCGCTGTAAGATGATTGGAAGTTAATTCAACGGCTGCATTAATTGTGGGGCCCGCCAGCGTGGTTACCTGCTCTAAACGATGTCCGATACTTACTTGACAAATAACTTCAAACAAAGGGTAACCTGTACTAGCAATAATAGGTAAAATTTTACTTTGAAATAGTGGCGAAATAGCCAAAACATAAAAAGAATTTGTTTGCTCATCTACAGCTAAATCAAACGTACAAATACCAACTATTTTTAATAAACGGGTTAATTTTAAAACCGCATCCCGTAAACGCTGAAACATATCATTAGTCAAAGAAAATACCGGCGTGACGCTAATAGAATCATTAGAATTAATACCGATTGAATCCATATCTTCTGACGAATAAATTAAAGCCGCATTATCAAAACGATCTCTAATAGTGGTCATGGTTAGTTCTTTAAAGTTATTAATACTGCGTTCAATTTCATAACCATCATCAGCCGTGGTGGTGGCTAATAATTGAGCCAATTCTTCTTCAGTATTAATACTGTTCCAATAAGTTTTTTGTTCCTTATTATTAACCCGAATAATAATCGGAAAATGATGCTGCTGCACAAAGGCCATCGCTTCCTCAAAATTATGGACAATTTGATGTTCAATAATACGAAAGCCCTGCTTTTGTAAATAATTAGTTAACGCCTTATGACTAATAGTCAAATTCAAATTATTCTTATTTAAAACCAGCAGTTTAACCTGATGTTGCTGCAAAAAATCCTGCTTGATCAAATTTCGAAAAATGCTTAAATTTTGATTGGCGGTATAAGTAGGAAAAATAAAATCAATCTGATATTGTAAAATAATCGTCTTTAAATTATTTAAGTTAATCTCTTGAAACACAATTTGCGTAGCAACTGTCCGAAATTCTGGAAAAAGTTCCCGATTTTCTGTTAATAAGATCGTCTGATATCCTGCTTGTTGGAAAGATTTTAAAGTAACATAAATAGCTTTTTCCTGTGCCAGCTTTTCTCCCGAAACTAAGCCGGTAGTGGTCCCAATTATTAAAACATTTTTTTTCATAATTGTTTGCCCTGCTTAAAGGAATTAATCATTTCAATGAATTCATCAAAAACATATAAAGAATCATGTGTTCCCGGAGCTGCTTCCGGCTGAAATTGCACTGTCATTGTCGGATCATTACGGTGTCGCAAACCTTCAATAGTATTATCTTCCAGGCAACGATAAGTAATAAAGAAGTTTTTCCGCAATTGATTATCCGCAACTACTAAATAATTATGATTGTGATTAGAAAACTCAATATTTTCCGTAGCAACTTCTAAAGTCGGGATATTAGAGCCATGATGTCCATAAGCCATTTTCTCAATAGTTGCTCCATTAGCCAGCGCAATTACTAAATGTCCTAAACCGATTCCCATCAAGGGAATCCTACCTTCTAATTGCTGGCAAGTAGCGATGGTTTCCGGAATTTCCTGGGGATCGCCCGGTCCACTGGTAAATAAAACTGCATCCGGATCCAAGTCAAGAATATCCGCTGCACTAGCATTATACGGTAAAACTAAAGAATCACAACGCCGAATAGATAATTGTCTTAAAATGGAAAATTTCAATCCCAAATCAATTACGACAATTTTAAAACCTACGTTAGGATTTGGATAAGGCTGTTTGGTCGAAACCGTTTTGACACGATCACGCGGGATTACTAAGGCATGAATTTGATCAATAGCATGTTCATCATCCGTATCCATAATACTGGCTTTTAAAGTACCATGTTTTTTAATATGCCGGGCCAAACGTTGAACATTAACATTAGTAATACCTGGCAAGCGCCGTTTTTTTAAAAAATAAGCTAAAGAAGTATGGTCACTAGGGTCCAATTGATTAAAAGGAATACTGTTAAAGATAACTCCTTTGCAACTTAACGCAATGGATTCATAGTCATCACGATTCATCCCAATTGTATTAATTACTGGAGCCATAAAGACAATAATTTGGTCATTATAAGTTTGATCAGTAATTGCTTGTTCGATGCCGCTAACATTATTAGTTATAACCAATTCTCCCGTAGAAATAGCGCTTGAGCCCACACTATCACCACTGAAGACAGTTCCATCTTCTAGAATTAAATATCTTTTCATTTTTAGTACATTAATTAATTAGTAATAATTTCAATTTTATCTTCATCATCAATTTCGGCCATCGATACTTTAATCGTCTCTTTATGTGAAGTCGGAATATTTTTACCCACATAGTCGGCGCGAATAGGCAATTCACGGTGACCCCGATCCACCAAAACAGCTAATGAAATCTTGCTGGGACGGCCAATACTCATAATAGCATCTAAAGCAGCCCGAATAGTCCGGCCTGTATAAAGAACATCATCTACTAAAACGATGTGTTGTCCGTCTAAATCTTTTTTTGTAAAACTAGGGGCTTCCCCCTTCTTACTAGCAGGATGATCGTCGCGATAGTTAGTGACATCCAAATCAAATTGCGGTACTTCAATATTCTCTAGTTGATATAGCCGTGACTTGATTCGTTTAGCCAAATAAGCTCCCCGAGTTTTAATCCCAATTAAGACTAAGTTTTGATTGCCCTTATTTTTTTCAATAATTTCATAAGTTATCCGTGTTAAAGTCCGTTTCATCGTCTTATCATCAACAATTGCTTTATTCATTATTCTGTCCTCTCTCGTCGTAATTGCTGTAAAGCTGTTTGAAATACTGCGGGCGGTTCAACGTGAAATTGCAACCATTGGCCACTGCGGGGATGTTGAAATCCTAAAGTGGCGGCATGCAAAAATTGACCAGCACCACTCAAAGTATGACGTGGGCCATACAAAGGGTCTCCGGCAACAGGATGATTGATATATTGCAGATGAACCCGGATTTGGTGCGTTCTGCCTGTTTCCAAGCGGCATTTAATTAAACTAAAGTTGGTAAAATTTTCTAAAACTTGAAAATGAGTTACAGCGGGTTTGCCCTGGGCAATCACTGTCCAACGCTTGCGATCTTGGGGATCACGGCCAATAGGAGCATCAATTGTTCCCGATTTTTCGGAAAAAGGTTGATGTACAAGGGCCAGATATTCACGTAAATTGGTTTTCGCCTTAATTTGGGCACTCAAAGAACGTTGGGCTAATTCAGTTTTTGCAACCATTAATAAGCCCGAAGTATCTTTATCAATTCGATGAACAATTCCAGGACGAATCGGGTCCAAACTCTGCAATTGCGTATGATACAAAACCGCATTAACCAAAGTCCCATCCGGATGTCCCGCAGCCGGATGAACTACCATTCCCTGGGGTTTATTAACTACTAAAACATCTTGATCTTCATAAACAATCGCCAGAGGTAATTTTTGCGGTTTGGCAGTTAAGGGTTCTCTCTGGGGGGCTGTTACAGTCACTTCCATATTTTGCGAGAGCCGATAGCCCGTCTTCGTAATGATTTGACCATCGACTTGCACTCGACCGGTTTTAATCCAATTTTGAATTTGCGACCGCGAAAATTCCGGATGAAACTGTAAAATAATTTTATCTAAACGCCCTGAAGAATCTAAATTATTGAAATTAAAAGTAATAATAATTACTGCTCCTTTTTTAATTATCTGTTTTAAAAATATAGATGATTAATAAGACTACGCCGCTGGTTATCAAAATATCGGCAAAGTTACAAACAAAATTTAAAAAAGGCAGATTAAAAATATTTAAATAAATCATATCTACCACGTAGCCATGCAGCAGGCGATCCAGCGCATTACCTAAAGCTCCCGCTAACAGCAACGATAAACTTACACCTAAGAAATGGGACTTTCTCCCATATTTAATCAGCAAAAATAGCAGGACTACAATTGCGATCACAGTAATAATTAAAAAGAATAATCTTTGTCCAGACAAAATATTATAAGCGGCACCATGATTATTCAATCTGATAAAAGCTAAAAAATTAGGAATAATTATTTGTTCTTGACCAGCAGGCAATTTAATAATAGCCCAATATTTTATTAACTGATCTATTCCTAATCCTAAGACAATAAGCAAACCATAAATCCAACCCATTATTTTAACCTAATAACCTAAAATAGACCGGTAATTTCATTATTATCAGCAATATCCATCTGTAAAGCTGCTGGTTTAGTTGGCAAACCGGGCATTGTCAAAATACTCCCAGTTAAAACTACTAAAAATCCTGCTCCCAGGTCAGGAACCAGAGACTGAATATGCAAATCAAAATCTTGCGGGGCGCCTAATTTTTGCGGGTCATCACTAAAAGAATACTGGGTTTTAGCAATACATACAGGTAAGTTAGACCAGCCATTTTTTTCAATAAGCTGTTTTTGCTTCAAAGCTGATTTGCTGAAGATTATCCGCTTAGCACCATAGATATTTTGAGCAACTTGAGTAATCTTGTCTTCAATACTATCTTGATCTTGATATAGCCGGTGATAAGAAGCTGGCTGAGACCAATCAATTATTGCTTGAGCCAATTCTAAAGCACCTTTACCGCCATCTTGATGGACAGTTACCGGATAAGCTTGTGCGCCTAGTTGCTGACACAATTTTTGTAATAATTGAACTTCGCCATCGGTATCATTACTAAAACGATTAATCGCCACAAAAACCGGCAGTCCGAAATGCTGCATATTTAAAATATGGCGTTTTAAGTTGGCAAAACCAGCACTTAAGGCCGGTTCATTAGGCTGATTAACATCTTTTAAGTCGACTCCGCCGTTATATTTTAATGAACGAATTGTAGCTACAACAACTGCTACATCCGGCTTTTTATCTAACTTAGGTGAAACAATATCTAAGAATTTTTCCGCGCCTAAATCTGCACCAAAACCGGCTTCCGTTAAAGCGTAATCACCTAAATGCAGTGCCAAATTAGTAGCAATAATACTATTGCAGCCATGGGCAATATTGGCAAAGGGTCCACCGTGCATAATGACCGGTGTATGTTCCAATGTCTGGACCAGATTAGGTTTAATTGCATCTTTGAGAAGTAAAGTCAGGGCTCCTTGCGCATGCAGATCTTTTACAAAAACCGGCTGCTGATCATAGGTGTAACCAATCAAAATCTGACCTAAGCGCTGTTTTAAATCCGCCCGGTCTTTTGCTAAGCACAAAACCGCCATCATTTCTGAAGCAACCGTAATTTGAAAATGCTCTTCTCGTACCACTCCCGAACTAGGTCCGCCTAAACCAATGACTGTATTACGTAAAGCCCGGTCATTGACATCAAGCGCCCGCTTCCAAATAATGCGTCGGGGATCTAACTGCAGCTGATTACCATGTTGTAAATGATTATCAATTAAAGCTGCTAATGTATTAATAGCAGCGGTTAAAGCATGCATATCACCCGTAAAATGAAGATTAATATCTTCCATAGGTACTACTTGGGCAAAACCGCCGCCAGCAGCGCCGCCTTTAATACCCATTACCGGACCTAAAGAAGGCTCGCGCATGGCCACCACAGTTTTTTGCTGTAACTGTTGCAAAGCATCAGCTAAACCTACCATAACCGTAGATTTGCCTTCTCCAGCTGGAGTTGGATTCATAGCCGTTACCAAGATTAATTTCCCCAGAGGTTGCGCTGTTGCTTTTTGAATAGCAGCAGAACTAATCTTCGCCTTATAATTTCCATAAAGTTCTAAATCCTGCGGCTGTAATCCTACTTTAGCTGCAATTTTAGTTATTGCTTGAATTTCCTTTTTTTCATTTTCCTGTGCAATTTGAATATCACTTTTCACATTTTTCACATCCCGAATTTAAAGATTGTAGTTGCAGGACACCTTTTTTACTTAACCATAACTGTAAAGGAAAGTAACTTTTATCACGAAAATAAAAAATACAACGGTGTCGATGACAGTTAATTTTCTTAATTTGAGAAAATTGGAATCGATGTTGATTAGAATTAAATAAACTATGAATAATCAACAATTGCTGCTGACTATCAATTATTAAAATGTGCTGTTGCCATTGTAAAAACATTGCTATTAAAGATAAAACAATTAAAAACCAAGCTCCCCAATTATTCCATTGGCTTTCAAATATGATAATTAGGCCTAAAAACAGCACACTTAAAATCCAGCACCAAGTGATAATTCCCACTTGACTGGCTAATTGATAGTGAAATTTTTTAATGGTATTCACCTCATTTACTATGCTCTAGTGATTTAATTTTATCACAAAAATCAGCATTACTAATGATTGCCACTATAAAATAATGAGAAAAATCCATGACAAAAATTATATTTAAAGTTATGATGGCCTTAAATAATACTAAGAAAGAAATGGACATGAGCTTTATGATAAAAGAATACTCGCTTAGTGATCAATTTACAATTATTAATGCTAACGATATCACTGCAACTGATCAAAAAAGACTAATTACTGACTACCAAATTACTCATGAAACTATCAATTATGCGCTCGATAACTTAGAACGCCCCCGCATTACTTTTAATGAATTAACCCAAAGTTATTTAATGGTTATTGCTATCCCTTCATTTCATGATGAGCTCGAAAATATGATCCAATCAGTTACCTTGGTCGCTAATAAGCAACATATTATTTGTTTTACCACTCATTATAGTCAACATGTCATGAAATATATTAGTAGATTTTTTAACCAAAACAATAACTCCCAAAATATTATTTTGGAATTGTTTGCCTATCTAATTCAGGAAATATCTAAAGAATTTTTAGATGTTCTGAAAGTTTTTTATGACCAGCAGGAAAAAATTGAAGTAGAATTTCATAAACGCTCGCGGCGGGCTACAACAATTACAACCTTAGCCGAATTACAATCTAAAATCACTTTTGGTTTAACTTCTGCTTCAGGAAATGATGATTTAATTGATCAAGTTAAAAATATTTTTCGCCTACCCAATCAATCCCGCAAAATAAATCATCATACGCGCAAACAGCTGGAAGCCGCACAAATCGAAGCCAACCAAGTTTTGAAAAATTTTCAACTCTTAAATGAAATTGTTCAACAATTATCAGGAACCTACAACAATATTTTAAATAATGAAACTAATGATGTTATGCGTTATCTAACAGTTTACTCACTGATTTTAACTATTCCGACAATTGTCGTAGGCTTTTATGGAATGAATATGCATCTGCCCTTAGCTCATGGGAGTTGGGCGTGGTTATATGCACTGATTATTACAATCGTTTTAACCATTATCTTAATTATTGATATGATTCGTCGTCATTTTTTATAAGTGGGATGGCCCCAATATTGAAACAGATCCGTTCTTAAAGCTCCATTATATAACTTACGCCGTTTGGTTGCCTTAGTACCGTAATATTTTTCAAATTGCAAATCACTGGATAGATAATACTTACTCCAAGTAGTTAATTTTTCAAAATTACTTCCCATTTGCTGATACAGATTACGGGCCTGATCTTGGTCCTGCATTCTTTTTCCATAAGGAGGATTGGCAATCAAAATTCCGTTAGCAGCCTGTAATCTTAAATCTTTGACAGCAATTTGCTTAAACTGAATATCGTGTAACACTCCTGCTTGATAAGCATTTAATTTGGCTAAATCAATCATCCGGCCATCAATATCGCTGGCACTAATTTGTAAATTACCACTGGGAATAATTTGTAAGCGGGCCTGTTCGCGGACTTTTACCAATAATTCCGGCTTAAACCAGGGAAAATTCTCAAAAGCAAAGTGCCGCTGTAACCCTGGCGCAATCTGACGTCCGATCATAGCTGCTTCAATTGCAATTGTTCCTGACCCCGTGGTAGGGTCACAAAAAGGATCATTCGCCCGCCAAGGTGTCAATAAAACTAGAGCGGCAGCAAAATTCTCTTTCAAAGGAGCGCCCCCGTGTTCTTGGCGATAGCCTCGTTTAAATAAGGAAGCACCTGTAGTATCAAGGGTAATTTCGGCCTGATCTTTAACCAGCCGAATTTCAATGGGAAAAGTTGCCCCACTTTCAGGAAGCCAACCTTGACGATGATATACCGTAGCCATTTTTTCCACAATGGCTTTTTTAGTAATTGCTTGAATATCCGGTTGCGAATGTAACTGTGAATGAACGCTACGTCCTTGGACCGGAAAGGCGGCATCCAAAGGCAACCATTGATCCCAATCGAGTGCGCGAACATTTTCAAACAATTCATCAAAAGTGGTTGCGGCAAATTCTTTTAACACAATTTTAATACGATCCGCACTGCGCAACCATACGTTAGTTCGGACAATATCAATGAGATCACCTGTAAAATAAGCTTTCCCATTTTTAAGCTGCACTTGATAACCTAAGTTCTGCAGTTCTTTTTTCGTCACGGCTTCTAAGCCGGCAGCCATAGTTGCTAATAATTTCATCGTTTCTCCTTTTATGTTATAGTCTTATTTCTTCTTTAATAATAGTTATACAAAAAAAGAGCAGAACAAGTCCGCTCTCAGCTCTACAGATTTCTATAAGCCACGTTCTGTTCCAACAGTTACGCTACTAACTGTTTTTAGTAATCATCTATCTACACTATTACTAGTGTTTTCGACGTAGGTTTATTTTCCCGTATCGAAACTCCCCTACCAAAGTTTGGGTTTCCTGCTCGTGGGGTTTACCCGTTCCATTCTTTTGTTTCCAAAAGACTGCGTTTCTGTGGCACTTTCAGGCTACTTTTGCCTAATCTAAAAGACCTTAGCAATTTGACCGCCGTAATTCGATTGCCGAATTCTCCAGCTTATTGGGCTGAACGCGAACACTATAAGCATTGCAGCTTATGCCGGCGTGGACTTTCCTCAGCTTGCATTCACAAACCGCGATTACTCAAAACCTGCAGAATTACATTTTACTCTTTTTCAAGTGAAAATACCAGAGTTTCATCATTAATTATCGCTTAATTGTTCACTGGAATTGACAATTGGCTGACGATGAGCATAATGGTTATTACTTTCGCTACTGGCTGATTGGCCAAATACATGCCGTTCCAAATTAGATAAACGTTTTAAAATGTCATAATAGGTGGTTCCAGGTGCCGAATTATCCATCGTAGTATTTACTGGCTTGCTATTAGTTTCTGGTTTATCACTACTTTGGCTTTGATGAACACCACTATTATTATCTATTTGTTCAATTAGCCTTTTATTTTCTGATTTTAAATCAGCAATTATTTTAGTATATGCTTCATAATCCTGGATAATTTCATCTAAAAAAGAATCAACTTCCTTAGCGTTATATCCCTTAATTGTAGTCCTAAATCTTTTTTCTACAATCTGTTTGGGATCCAACTTAACTTCTGCCATTAATCAAACACCCCCATTGCTTCTCTTATAATTATAACAAAAACTAAACCCAGCTAAAAAAATAAACCAGAACTTTAGTTTTTTTTAAAATTCTCTTTGGGAATCTGCAAACTCTTGCAAATCATAAAAACTGATTAATCGTAATTCATAATCATGTTGCCTTTGATAACGCCGAATCGCCTGGTATTCATATTGACATTTTCCAGGAAATTCCAAATCGTAAACCAATAAGCTGCTATCCGTATGTTGCAGCATGAATTGTTGCCAATTGGTAAATTGGCGGGGATTAAGATAATTTTGATTACTAACACTTTGATGATAATCGGCTGCTTGTATAGCTTGAATTAAATGCTGTTGATTTTTTTCACTCCAATGCTGAGACATATTTTTAAAAGGAGTCATCAGTGCCACTTGTAAATTATACGCTTGTAATTGCGGTTTCTTAGCTACCGTAACTGCATATTGCTCGATTCCTAATTGACCTCCTGTTAAAATCCATTGCAGACCTTGATCACAATATTCTTCTAAAACTTGCAGCAAATACTTTTCAATAATTTGTTTTTTGGGATCCTGATCTTGAAAAATCTTTAATTCATAAGAACGATAACCACTAATCCATAAATTTTTAACACTTTTCATTCTTCATCATTCTCGTCTATTTAGTAACCATGATATAATGTTTAACGATTAGGAGTGATTTAATTGGACATTAAATATCCAAAAGGTGCGACTTTAACTGCCAGTTCATCTGCCGCTGCTAAAAGACCGACTATTTTTGGCGATCGCGGAATGACACTGGAACAAGAGATTAACGAAAGCAACACCTATTATCGCAAACAAAACCTCGCTGTTATTTATAAAAAACCCACCCCGATTCAAATCGTTAAAGTTGACTATCCTAAACGCAGCCGAGCAGTAATTCGCGAAGCTTATTTTCGTCAAGCTTCAACGACTGATTATAATGGAGTGTATCAAGGCTATTATATTGATTTTGAAGCCAAAGAAACAAGACACAAGCGTTCATTTCCTTTGAGCAATTTTCATGAACATCAAATTCAGCATCTGGCTAACTGCTTGCAGCAGCAAGGAATTTGTTTTGCAATTATTAAATTTGTAACCCTACAACGTTATTTTGTTTTACCGGCAGCCGTTTTAATTGATTTTTGGCAAAAAGCTAGTCATGGCGGTCAAAAATCCCTGCCCCTTCATTTTATTGAAACAAACTCTTTTGAAATCAAAGCTGGCTATAATCCTATCTTACCTTACTTGGATATTTGCCGCCAACTAATTAAGCTCACAGGAGAACATCATGGCTAATTCACGCATGGCAAAGTACCATCAAGTATCATCCAAATCACCTAAACGTTCACATTTTTTTAAATACCTCTTATTAATTATAATCGGACTGTTAGTTCTTAGCTTGGGGATCTTTCTTTATTACGGATTGAGTGCTCCTAAGATTAACGCCGAAGTGCTTCAAAGTGGCGGTTCTTCCACTATTTATGATCGCCATGGACAAGAAATTACCGCTTTAGGTAATGAAAACCGCACTTATGTCACCATTGATAAAGTTCCGACTCAAATGCGTGATGCAATTATTTCAACCGAAGATCGACATTTTTATCAAGAGCATTTGGGAATCAACCCGTTTAGAATTGCCAGAGCCGCTATTAATAATTTAGAAGGTGATTCATTACAAGGTGGAAGTACTTTAACTCAGCAATTAATTAAGCTATCCGTTTTTTCTACGAAAAAATCTGATCAAACTATTAAGCGTAAAATGCAGGAAGTTTGGCTTGCCGTCCAAGTCGAACGGAATTTTTCCAAAGATCAAATTTTAGAATATTATTTAAATAAAGTTTATTTAGCTAACGGAACTTACGGTTTTCAAACGGCGGCTCATTATTATTTTGGAAAAAATCTCCAGCAACTAACCTTGGAGCAAATGGCTTTACTGGCGGGAATGCCACAAGCTCCTAACAATTACGATCCCTATAAAAATCCCCAGGCTGCTAAAAACCGGCGGGATCTGGTTTTAAAAGCAATGTATAATAATAATAAAATTACTTTGGAACAGGCGCAAGCCGCCAAAAATACGCCTATTACTACTGGTTTAAAACCTTATCGGCCTAATACCGGTGTGGGCGAAAACAAGTTAATTGTGGACCCTTATATTAAAGAAGTTATCCATGAAGTAAAGGCTAAGGGCTTTGACCCTTATCGTGACAATTTAAAAATTACCGTTAATATGGATATTAAAGCACAAAAGCGGTTATATCAAATTGTTAATGGTTCTGAAATTGCTTTTCCAAATGATCAATTGCAAACTGGTGTTAGTGTAGTCAATCCGCAAAACGGTGCGGTCATTGCTATGATCGGGGGACGTAAATTGGGTAATGTCCAATTAGGATTAAACCGGGCCGTACAAACATCGCGCAGTAATGGCTCTACTATGAAACCTATTCTCGATTATGCTCCTGCCATTGAATATTTACACTGGTCAACTAATCAGACCCTGCGTGATACACCTTATACCTATCCAGGCACAGATATTACTCTTAATAATTGGGATCATACCTATATGGGTAATATTCCCTTACGGACTGCTTTAGCTGAGTCAAGAAATGTTCCAGCGGTTAGAACCTTAGGTGCAGTTGGATTCAATCGCGCTCGTAAATTTGCCCGCAAGATGGATATTAAAGTTGCGCAAAATGAAGGTCTTTCGGCCGGTATTGGCAGTAATGTTTCTTCGCTACAACTAGCTGGTGCTTATGCCGCCTTTGCCAACGGTGGTACTTATTATAAGCCTGCCTATGTAGCCAAAATCCAAACCATTGACGGTCTTAATCATCATTATGATAATCCCGGTAAACGGGTCATGAGTGAAGCTACTGCGTATATTATTACCGATATTTTAAAAGACGTGGTTAAACCAAGCGGTATGGGATCCCAAGCTTATATTAGCGGTTTATATCAAGCAGGTAAAACCGGAACCACAAATTACAGTAATGAAGAGCTGAGTCGTAACCCCGCTTTAGCTAATACTGCCAAAGATGCCTTATTTGCCGGTTATACCAAGAATTATGCCATCGGAGTTTGGACTGGTTATGATCAACCAAATATTAGCGGAGTGGACACTACCCAGCAAAAATTGGCCGGTCAAATCTACCAACGTTTAATGCGTTATTTGTCCACTACTTCCACCAACACTAATTGGAGTAAACCTTACAGTGTCGTCCGCGTATCCGGTACCAATATTTTATACGTTCGCGGACATCATCCGAATAATGTTTCTGAACATAGTAGTTCAGCCGCTTCCCGTCATCAGCAAGACAACGAATCTGTAATACCAAATCGAGGCCGCCGGGAAAATAATAGTACTAGTGAAAATGAAGATGGTGAAGAAAATAATAACAGTGATAGTGATTTAGATAATAGCAATTCTCAACAACCTAACGATAATTCTAACAGTCAAAATTATCCTAATGATAGTTCTGCCGGTGACAACCATTTTCCACCTGCAACTAATAATCCTAATCAAAATTCTAACGCTAACACTAACTCGCAACAGCCAGTGACACCACCAACTAATAATTCCACCAATAATAGCTCTAGTGTCACGCAACCATAAATAAAATTTTTGTAGATAGCAAAAAAGCTCTGACCAGAAGTCAGGGCTTTTTTACAGCTAATTTTTTACTAAATTACTACGTTCCCAGTTATCACAGGCTTGTACTACCGGCAAATTGCTAATTTGTTTTTCCTTATGAAAATTATATTTTCTTCCCATGGCAATTAGCGCATGATGACTTTTAATCCATAAAGACTCCGGCAAAGCCTGCGTTAAGCGACGTTCCACTTGAGTCACATTAGCTTTAGGCGCGACAAAGTGTAAACGCTGGGCGATCTTACTAACATGGGTATCAACAGCAAAGGCGGGAATATTAAAACAATCAGCTAAGACAACATTAGCCGTTTTGCCGCCAACACCCGGTAAAGTGACCAAAGATTTCTTATCTGCTGGTACTTCACCTGCAAAATCAGTGCATAGCTTTTGCGAACAGGCAACTAAATAACGTGCTTTGTTATGATAAAGACCAATTGTTTTAATTAAAGGTTCAATTTCTACAACTTTTGCTTGGGCCATGGTTGGTGGAGTGGGATATTTTTGAAAAAGCTGCGGTGTCACCTGATTAACAGCCTTATCAGTAGTTTGAGCACTAAGAATCACAGCCACTAAATATTGAAAATTACTTGCAGCCTTTAAACTGGGACCTGCCATGGGAAATTCTGCCAAAATCATTTGAAAAGCTTGTCGAATTTGTTGATCAGATAACATTAGATCTATTTGCCCCCATAACGCATTTTGTTTTGTTGTAACTGTGCCGCTGTAGTGATGTGCTGTTTTTCCCAATTAATTAAAATACGATCCATATATTTCAAGGAATATACCTGATTTAAAACGGCTTCTTTGAGCGCTAAATTAATAATTTCAGGACTATACTTATCCTCTTGCAGCCATTCTTGAATGGTTTGTCGCTCAATTGGCGATAAGGGGCGGCCAAATTCAACTTCAATTTTTTGAAATAAATTTTGGACTTCATTATTCGTATCCTGAATCGGTGTAGTCTGTTGTTTTACTTCTAATTTTTCAAAAGCGGGTGACAAGTCATAATAATCTTGATATTTTTTATTTTGACTAGTGCGGGATTCGATTTGAATTAAATGTTTATCTATTAAACTCTGAGTTAATTGATAAATTTGAGGTACCGAAAATCCTGTATTTTTTGTTAACTGGACCGTAGCCGGAAAATGAATCCCCTGTTCTTGAAACATTTTGAGATTGACAAACAGGACAAATTCATCACTAGTAAATTGCAATTCTTGAAAATGTTGAATTAATAAGTTATTGATATTGGTACTTCCAGCATTAATTACTTTTTTCCAATTCATGAGCTTGCCCTTTCTTGCTAATTGTTGCCTTATCTACCAATTAGAAAAAAGGCCGGGAGTAAAAATTGCCCGTACCTTTTTCTATGAACAATTGATTAAGGCCGCAAACGATTAATCATTCTCGGAAATGGAATAGCTTCCCGTAAATGATCCAAATGACAGATCCAAGTAAGAGCTCTTTCTAATCCTAAACCAAATCCGGAATGCGGCACGGAACCGTATTTTCTCAAGTCTAAATACCAATCATAATCAGTTAAACTTAGTCCCTGACGCACCATTTCCGCTTTTAATTTCTCATAGTCTGCTTCTCTTTCTGAACCACCAATGATTTCCCCATAACCTTCGGGAGCCAACAAATCGGCACAAATATATAAATCATCACGTGTTGGATCGGTCTTCATGTAAAAAGGTTTAATAGTTTTCGGGTAATTCAAAACAAAGACTGGCTGATCAAATTGGTCGGAGATATAAGTTTCTTCTGGAGCACCAAAATCATCACCCCATTGAATATTAATTCCACCTTTTTGACACAATTTAATGGCTTCATCGTAAGAAATTCGTGGATAAGGCGTCTGCGTATACCGTTTTAAGATTTCCGGATCACGTTCCAATAATTTTAATTCATATTGACAATTATCCAATACAGCTTGTACTAAGAAAGCAATATAACGTTCCTGAATTTGTAGGCTTTCTTCTTGGTGCATAAAAGCCATTTCCGGTTCAATCATCCAAAATTCTGTCAAATGCCGGCGGGTTTTGGATTTTTCTGCCCGAAAAGTGGGACCAAAAGAATAAACCTTATCAAATGCCATAGCTCCAACTTCTTCATATAACTGTCCGCTTTGCGATAAGAAAGCTTCATTATCAAAATAATCAGTAGAAAATAATTCCGTGGTCCCTTCTGGAGCCGTACCAGTCAAAATCGGAGCATCAAACTTCACAAAACCTTCCTGGTGAAAGAAATTATAGGTGGCACGAATCATCTCATCACGAATTTTCATAATTGCAAAAGGACGCCGTGAACGCAACCATAAATGACGATGATCTAAAAGAAATTCAATACCATGCTCTTTGGGCGTAATAGGAAAATCAGCACTTTCCCCCACTAATTCCAAATTAGAAATTTCAATTTCATAACCAAAGTGGGAACGTTTATCTTGGTGAATTACGCCGGTCACATAAAAGCTTGTTTCTTGTCTTAGTTTTTTAGCCAACTCAAAAACTTCATCACTGACTTGATTTTTGCTTACCACTCCTTGAAAATAAGCAGTTCCATCACGTAATTGTAAAAAAGCAATCTTACCAGAGGACCTTTTATCGGTTAGCCAGACACCAATTTTAACTTCCTCATTAACATGTTGTGCTGCGTCAGCAATATTAATTTGTTGCATTCTTTATTCCTCCAACTTAATTTCTTACTTTTATAAATGGTTAATAACTTGGACAATTTTAGTATTTTTAAAGTTCAATAAATAATACCCCAGAGTTTGATCCTTATTTAAAAAGGTTACTTCCCAAACCGGCTGCTTTTGATGATAACCTAAGGCTACTTTGGTAACTTTTTGCGGATGTTGATTATTAATCACAATTTGCCGTGCTTGATAAGGTAAATTCGGTTTACCAAACAAGGTTTTGATTTTGCCATTCTTGCCATTGATAATAACATATTTATACCGTCGTGGTTGCCGCCGATCATAGCCGCCAACAGAATAAAGTCGCTGTTGGCGATCAAATTCTGAATAAAAAGTGGCATTAGTTACTGCAGCCTGCTTGTGAGCAACATCCAATGCTTGTGAACGTGCCGAGCTGTGCAAACCCGTAGCTAATGAATAAAAAGCCCAAAATAAAGCAATTAAGGCAATAAAAGTTATAATAATAGCTGTTTTATGCCATTTATTTTTCATAATTACTCCCTATTAACTCTTCTCTAGTGTATCAAAAATTTGTCTTTAGAAACATCTTTATTTGTAAAGCAATTTCTGGAAGTGTTAATTCCTGATTATAGTCCGGTAAATCCAGTTCCTGATAAAGCCGCTGACCATATTTAGTAGTCGCTAGGCGTCTATCTAAAATTACCACTGCTCCATGATCAGAAGGAGAACGAATAAGCCGTCCTACTTCCTGTTTTAATCTTCTCGCTGCAGTGGGTAAACTTTCGACCTTAAACGGATTTAAACCTTGTTGTTGCCAATAATTATTTTTAGCTTTCACAAAAGGATTATCAGGCGCTTCAAACGGCAAACGGCTAATAATAACCAAAGATAAATCGCCATTGCTTAAATTGAGACCCTCACCAAAACTATTGGCTGCTAATAAAATGGCATTTTTATTTAAAGCAAATCGTTTTTTTAATCTTTGAGCCGAACCGGTAATTCCCTGAGCTAAAATTTCGCGCTGGTTGTCAAGTGCTGTTGTCTGCAAATAATCATAAACCCGCTGCAAGGTTTGTAAAGAATTAAACATAACTAAAGTTTTACAATCATTCTGCAGCAATAAGTCCGCAATAGCACCAGGTAAAAATTCATCAAACTCCAGCACTTTTCGCGGGCTGGGGGTGTTATTAGGAAGATAGATTTGGATTTGCCGATCTAAAGGATAATCCCGTTTTAAAAGCAGGTAATCTTTGGCAGGCACTTTTTGAGTAAGGCCTAATTGCTGGCAAAAATTATGGAAACTATGCTGATAAGCTAACGCCGCTCCTACTAAAATTGTGGTTTGAAACTTTTCTTGCAGATAGTCCATAATCAGATTATGATCAAAGACCTGTGTCGCTAAACTCAACGAGTCCCAGTTATTATAATTTACCATGTGCACAATTAACCCCGTATTTTGCTGCCAAATTGATAAACTCGCTAGAACTTCTTCTAATTGCCGTTCCTGGAATAAAATCGTCTGGTATTCGATTTGTAAATGATACATAATCTGATCAATTACCACAACGGAATTATCAGCTACTTGTTGGTAAAGTTTAAATAAATAAGCTAATTTACTTAAAAGTGCCTGTAAAATTTGGGCCAATTTATTCAACGTCTTAAGCGTGGCCGTATGAACCTGTTGCGTTTTTAAGGGCAAATCCAGCGGTTGTTGACGCTGGGATAAAGGTACCATTTTTTTGATATAATTACTCAACAAATCAGCTTCCAAGATTTGTATTTGCTGACGCACCTCATTAAATCTATTATCCAGTTCCAAAAGATCATTATGTCCCCAAGAATTTAAGCGACTCTGATGAAAAAAACTTCTGATCGTGACACGTTGCTGATATAAAATATCGCTGGTTTTTTTCAGGGCATCTTTTAAGGGACGTATTTGTAAACGTGCTTGCGGTCTTAAAGATTGCTGAATCAAATTATTAGCTTCATCAACAATTAAAACCTGAGCACTTTTCCATAAATCAAGATCAATATTTTTTAATAAATAAGCCTGATTAGTAATAATCACATCACTTTGTGCGGCATTTAAACAGCGACGGTGCCAAAAATCATACTGCATAAATAAGCCTGATTGTCGATGACCATTACTAACAATAAGCTTGAATAAATTACTTTGATAATTAGTTAAATTCAATTCTGCTAACGATCCTGTTCGGGTTTGGGTTAGCCAGACAATAAGCCGCATTTTTAACAAATCAGCCGGACGATGTCCCGTGTCCAACGGCAAAATCTGATAAAAATTATCTAAGTCTAAATAATTATGTGCACTATTAATCACAGTAGCACTATAATGACGCTGCCGCAATCTGGACAATAATGGTAATGATTCCTGCAATAATTGTTGTTGTAAAAGCTTAGTCGAAGTAGCAATAATGACCGGCTTTCCCTGGTCCAGATAATAAGATAACGGAAAAAGATAGCCCAAAGTTTTGCCCATACCTGTGGGGGCATCCACTAAAGCCAGCGGTGATTTTTGTTCTAACTTGCGATGAACAAAATTCATCATTTTCATTTGTTGCGGCCGACTAGAAATTACCTGATCAAATAATTTTTCTTTTTTGGCCGTACTCGTTGGGTATTTACTCGGCTTTGGCAAACTACCTGTCAGAGGACGTGGTTTTTGTAATACTAAGCCGTGCACGTCTACTAAATAATTAGGTAAAGCCTGCGGTTGAGCACAGGCCTGATCAATAATTGCCGCCATAAAATCTCCAGTTTGCCGAATCAAACTTTTAGTAAAATGCTTTAATAAACGCAACGTCGGCTGCGGTAAATGTCGTAACTGCTCTTGCAGATATAAAAACAGTTGGGCAGTAACTAAAGCATCACTATTAGCTTGATGCGGATTTAAGTGTTCAATATTCAAATAATTTGTTAAATCTGCCAACTTAAAGCTGGGCGCCTGTGGTAGTAAGATCTGAGCCAGCTCCACTGTATCAATCGCAGAATTGCTTAATGTTGATTGATCAGCTGCCTGTAATTCCGCCTGTAAAAAAGGCAAATCAAAATTAACATTATGGGCTACAAAAACTGCATCTTGTAAAATTTGTTTAATCTGAGGAACAAAACGAGCAAAAACCGGCTGCGAACTTAATTGCGCATCCTTGATCCCCGTTAATTCGGAAATTTTAGCCGATAATGGTTGTTGCGGATTAATTAAAAAATTATCTTGGCGTACTATTTGTGAATGCTCGATAGTGACAGCCGCAAACTGAATAATTTTATCGCCGTTTTTAAATTGGGTCCCTGTGGTTTCTAAATCTACTACTACATATTTCTTATCAATTAACATATTTTTATTTTACTTCAACCACCTGATTGATGGAAAGAAAACATAAATATTTATGAATAACTTTTTGCTGAGCAATCTGTTCTACAGCCTGCTGATACAAGTTTAATTGTCCCGAATATTCTTGTAAGGCATGTCTTACAGAATGTGGTCCCGTAGCTTGACTAGGGTCTAAATAATCGGTTTTATAATCAAAAATTATAATTTGTTGTTGGTCATTTTTAAATAGGCCATCAATAATTCCATGGATTAAAATTTGATCGTCATCCGCAGAAGACAACTGGTTAAACAATCTTTTAGCTGGTAAAAGCATCGAAAAGGCCCATTCTCTTTTCAGAGAAGTCCGATACTTAAGAATATTCTTTCCCAATTGTGACTGATAAAAATCACCTAAACTTTGATAGTCTATCTTTTGTGCTACAGCAGCAGTTAGTATCTGTTGCTGTACGAGCTGATGTGCTAACTGTTTAAAATCAGCAGTGGTCGGAGGTAAAGACTGCAAATTAATTTTTTGTAACAATAAATGTGTCGCACTGCCAATGTCGGCAGCGTTGACCGCCACTTTAGTCGTTGCTAAAAACCGGGGACGGGCAAATTCGTCAATTGTATAACGATTTCCTCGTGAATGTTGCTGCTGCCAATCAACTACCGGCAAATTCTGATCGTCAGGACTGGCAAATAAGTGTTTAATTTCTGAGACTGATTGATAAGCTGTTGTCCGCGTGGCTTCTTGATGTGAATAAGTGAAATTAAGAACTTGTTGCACTGTTTTTTGAAAAATTGGAGTAGGTTTAAAGTCTTTCTCCTCATTTAATTGCGCTGAAGTTGGTGTTACTACAATTTTTGGTTCTGCTTTTTGAAACACAACTTGAAAGTCAAATGGGCTCTGCGGTTGAGCTACAACTTTATTATCTTGCAACTGACCATTCAATCCCCAAATATACTGGAGCATTGTTTGAAATGAATTAAACTTATTTCTTAAAGCTGTATCAATGACTGTGTGGGGCTTTTGGGGCAACTGCCACTCTGACCACTGAGCACTGACAGTTTTTTTGGTTGCTCCCACTAAAATTAATTTTTGTTGTGCCCGAGTTAAAGCCACATATAACAGGCGCATCTCTTCGGAAATAACCTTCTTTTTTTGTTTAGCTTTAATCGCATACAGCGGTAAAGTTTCATAAAGAATATGGGTTGTTGGATCTAAATATTTAACGCCGATTCCGGTTTGGGAGTCTAATAAATATCTTTTATGACTGTCTTCATTATTAAAATGATGGTCAATATTTAACACAAAAACCAGCGGGAATTCTAATCCTTTACTGGCATGAATGGTCATAACTTGAATTTGATCACTGGCCTGGTTATATTCCATCGGCTGACCCAAATCCTGCTTATTATTTTGAATATGTTCAATAAAATGAATAAATTGAAATAAGCCTTTAAATTCCATTCGTTCAAATTGATCGGCTCGTTGATATAAAGCATGTAAATTGGCAGCCCGCTGGCGTCCATTAGGCATTCCTTGAACATAGGATAAATAGCCCGTTTTTAAATAAATCTGCCAAATTAATTCGGCAATACTCATTTTGGGTGCTTGTTGGCGAAAACTGTCGAGTTGCTCCATAAAGTGGCGCACTTTAACAGTCAATTTTTGAGCAAATTTATTTTTTTGATTGTAATCGCTATCTGCTAAATAATTCAATAAGGCTTGATAATAGTCACCTGTACGGCTGTTAATCCGTAAATAGGCCAATTCATTTTCATCAAGCCCGCCAATCATAGAACGTAGAACGGCTACCAGGGCAATATCTTGGCGCGGATTATCAATAATCTTTAATAATGACAAAATAACCTGCACTTCAGTAGCTTGAAAATAATTAGCTGCATCCGTCACTATAACTGGTAAATGCGCCTGAGCAAAAAGATGCATTACATCATTATTGAGGCTTTTAACCCGTGTTAAAATCGCAATATCCGAATATTTTAAGGGGCGTTTTTGATTTGTATGGCGATCAAAAATCTGATAATCTTGGGCAAACAGTTGTTGAATGCGGGCAATAATCAGTTTAATTTCTTCTTGTTCATTAGTAGTGCTGCTATTCTGCAAGTTTTCCTGATTAATAATTACTTCGGTAGTTGTATCCAAATCCTCTGGAAAATGAGCACCACTAACTAACTTTGCCGCGGCATCATAATTCATATCACCCAAATCTTGATCCATTATTCTAGTAAATATTTCATTGATCGTTTGAATTACATTCGGTGCTGAGCGGAAATTTTCCGATAAGTTAATTAATTTCCCAGTTTGCGGCAGAGATTGCATTTGCTGATACTTGTGTACAAATAATTGTGGTGCTGCTTGGCGAAATCCATAAATGGACTGCTTGATATCCCCGACCATAAATAAGTTGCCGGGATCGCGACGCCGAATTAATTGGATGATAGTTTCTTGTAAAGGATTAGTATCCTGATATTCATCAATTAGAATTTCTTGGAATTGTTGTTGATAATATTCTTGCGCTACTTGATGACCACCTTTTTGTGTTTGCAGCAAAGTTAGCGCCTGATGTTCTAAATCATTAAAGTCTAAGCTATGTTGTAAACTTTTTTCAGTTTGAAATTGCTGTAAAAACCTTTGTGCAACTTCGACCAGTTTAGTAACTAAATGACCGGTTCCTTGTAGAATCTTCTGCCATTGCTGGTTATCTAAAGCAAACAACTTATATTGCAATTCCTGCAATTGACTTGTAATATTTTTTTTCAATGTCAAAAATGGCTGCGTAATGTGAGGATCGGTTTTAGGTTTGGCTCGGCCGCTAATAGTTGGTAAATCTAATACTAAATGGCGTAAATCATCCCATTTTAAATTAGGTAAGTTTTGCTGCAGACTTTGAATCTGTTCATTTAATTGCTGCAAGCTAGCTTGATAAGCAGCTAATTCATCATAAGTCTGAGCAGTATCTTGCGCCTTTTGCACTTGGAGTTGTAAATAAGCAACATTATTAATCAAAGTTGCTTGTAAAATCTGTTGGTAAAAATCCGTCTGGGTTAAATCGCTACCCACTTGATATTGCAGGGGTAAACTTTCAATCCAAGACTTCGGATCAGGTGTAGTCGTGGCAAAATCAGTTAAATGAAAAAGCAAATCTGCCATCGTACTGTCATCGCTACCGCCAACAAAATTATCCTCCAGTAAAAAGAAATCTTCATCTTCTGCTTGATAATAAGCAGTGCGCAGTTTCTGCCAAGCACGCTCTTTTAATAAAAAGCGCTCATTATCATCACTTAACAACCGAAAATTAGGATCAACATCCCGTAAGTAATAAAACTTACGAATTACACGCAGGCAAAAAGCATGCAAAGTACTAATATAAGCACTAGGAATTAAAGCTAATTGTCGATACAGATGCTGGCGTTTTGAAGTATCTGTTACCGTTGCAGTTCTAGCCTGTAACTCATGAGTTAGGCGCTGTTTCATTTCTTGAGCCGCGGCCTCGGTAAAAGTTACGATCAGTAAATGATCCAGATCTTGACCGTTAAATAATTGTTCAATGATATGTTCAACCAAAACTGTCGTTTTGCCTGAACCTGCCGCGGCAGATACCAAAACATCTTGATCTGCTTTTTCGAGAGCTTGTCGCTGATTTTTAGTTGGAATAAATTGAGTCATCTTGATAATTTCCCTTTCGAATTTAGCCTGTCAAAAAATTCAGTTTTAGATAGATTTTCCAAAATGCGGTAATTATTTTCCGGCAGCATAGCATCAAAACGCATAATAGGTAAATAATCACTATACTGTAAAGTTGTTTTTTGTTTATCAATTTTTAAAGGACTTAATCGATTATCACCGGTTAAAATTTTAGTAGCCGCTTGTTTAATTAAAAATTGATTATAAGCTAACATCTCGGTGAATTGCTGTGGAGAAACCACTTTTTGCGCACTAATTTTATGATTTTTTGTAATAGGGAAAATTTTCGAGGCACTGGTTAAATGTGGCTCTAATAAAGCTGCGGTTTGTCCATCATCAATAATTAAGCCTTTATATTTAAACTGTTTAAATAAATAATCCTGATATGCACTTGGACGGCCTTTTAAATCTTCAAAATTAACCACCGGATCTTGTACTTGAAAATAAAAACCACCCAAAGCAAAAGCGGGACCACTAAAAAGCGACGGATCATTGATTAAACTAGCCAAATAAGTCATCATTTGTAAATTTATCCCGGCATAAAATTGGGAAAACTTAAAATCATGCTGACTTGATTTATAATCGACTACAAAATAATCCTGGGGAGCATTAACTAAACAATCCACGCGATCAATCCGGCCACGGACTACCACATCTTCGTCTTCATTTAATTGATAACGCAAGGGAGCAATATTATGCAAGGCCCCCACTTGTCCAAAAGCAATCTCGGTTTTATAAGGATAAAATTCCGCCAACCGTGATTGCTGGCGTAAAGCTTCTAAAGAATTTTGGACAGTCTGAATCATGCGATACCGGGCAAATTTTTCATCCCGGGAATAAATCCGGTATTGAGTTTGCGTTAAGAGCTTTTGAATAACTTGGTGAGATAAGTGCCGCAGTTCAGGAGCACTCAACTGATTAATTGTTTGATGGTTATTTTGCAAAGCTTTGATCACTTGATCCATTACTGAATGAAAAAATGTTCCCTGATTAGCAGGAGTCATCTTAAATTCAGCCCGCGGTCGCAGATTTAAACCATACTTTAAAAAATATTCATAAGGATTTTGATAAAAAGTTTCCAACTGCGAAATCGACACCGTTAAATGTTGCCCATATAAATCACGACTAATATTGGAACTTAAGGGTTGCGGCGTATTTTGATAGGAGAGACTCGACCACAAAAGCTGCAAATAAGTTTGCAAATGCGATTGACTAAATAAAATTTTACGCACACATTGCCACGCCTTAGGAACCGTTTGCTGACGATCTTGGGCTTGCCGATATATTTCTAAAAGATGATTTAAAGTAATTGTCGGACTGCCAATATTGCTCAGAATTTGCTGCTCATTATCACAGTGACTACAGTCGATCAGCTGCTCCACTAAATGAAAATGGCGTTTAATTAATTCGACATAAGGCGAAATTTGTATTTCCTTACCATCCTTAGTCGTAGAATAAGTAAAAATTAAGCGCTGTTGGGCCGACAAAAAACCTAAGTCATGCAGATAAGGTTCATTACTATTTAACTGCTGCTCAGTTTCCGGTAAACGTTCCTCAGATTGTAATAACGGTTTTAAAAAATTCAAATCTTCATCGGATAAAAGACTGTGATTAGTATTAGCTTGCGGCATTTCTTCGGCATTAGCTCCCATAATAATGGTAATTAAATGATTATCGCTTTGAACACTGCTCAATCCGGAAATGTGAACAGAATCTAATACGGAAGGAATAGTTGAGTATTTAGCCTGCTCAAAACCATTGTCAATTACCACCAAAAATTCAGTCGCATTAAACTTTTCTGCTCCTAAAATTGCGACATACTCATCTAATAACTGACAAAAAGTTTTTACAATTTGTTGTGGTTGTTGGCTTAAAGCGATATCTCCTGCTGTAATTGCTGCTTGTTCCCATATTCTCAAGTTAGAAAACACATTCAGTTGCTCTAACAATGCGTATAATTGGGTGCAGGCCTGCTGTCCGGAAAAAGATCCATTAATGATTTGATTAACAGCTTCATAAGTTATCTGTACTAAATTTTTTATCTGATTAACTTGCTGCATTTGTTTTTGCAATTGCGTATTCGGACTATCCGAAACAAAATCTTGTTCTCGCAACCAATCATGTGCCCGAACGCCATGCGCTAGAATATAATTATCAGTTAGATCAACTGCCTGCCGATAATCAGCAGCAGTCCAGTCCTGCGGTACGACTAATTCTGTTCGTAAAAAGCGCATTACATCTAAATACTGTAAATTATTTTGGACTAAAGCAAATAAACTATCAATTAAATCTTTAAAAGCATGATCTTTCATCGAATGCTTTAAATCCACGAAATAACTAATACCCTGATTAGTAAAATAAGGTTCCAAAAATTGCCGATAATCATCTAAATTACGGGCTAATACCAAAAAGTCGCGATACCGATATTTTTGAGTAGCAACTAACTGGCGAATATAAGTAGTTACGGCAGCTAATTCTTTTTGCGGGGTAGTGGTAGTCCAAATCTGAATGGCACTCGGATCTGCTAATTTTTCTGGCGGATAATGAGTTATATTAGTATTTTGAGCAATCCAAAAATCTTCTAAATGCGCTAAATCCGGACACACCCGTAATTCATTAGCGACTGTGGTAGTAAAAGGAATCCGTTGTTGTTGACACCAATTCACCAAATCCCGAAAAGTTTGTCGGGAAATCTGAAAAAAAGGACTGGACTGCTCTTGCGCATAAGCATGATCTAAATTAAGACTAATCTCCACACTGGCACTACCTTTAATCATTGCTTGGATAATGGTTATTTCTTGAGCACTAAATTGTGAAAAACCACTCACTAAATAATGAAAGTGCGCTTGTTCTTTATGATGATCATTTAAATAAGTGATTAATAGTTGGGCCAACTGCTCTTTATCACTATACAAGTCTTGAATTTGCTGGCGATACTCTTGATAAATCAGTTTTAAATCAGCTAATTTTAAAAATAAATCACCATTCTTATTCTGATCAACTTGTTCCAAGAGTGTCTGCAACCGTTCCTCACTGAAATTACCAGCAATTAAATCATTAATTTGTGAACTTAAATCCGCTATAAAACCAATTCGATTAGCTTCGCCATTATACAAATGCAACTGTGGTGCTAGCCGCTGCACAATTTTAGCCAACATCATTGCCTGCATCGTATCGGTTAATTGCGGGCTTTGGTAAAGCGGATCATTCCGTAAAAAAAACCAGGCTAAACGTGAAAAGGAAAAAATCTGAACTTGATTAGTAGCAAAAACGTTGGTTTGTGTTTTTAAAGCCTTTAACACTCCAACTTCACTTTCAAATTTTAAGTGATTAGGAACAATCCAAACAAATTGATCATGCGGATTTTGAGCAATTTGTTGTTTTAAATCGGTCAATAATAAGGCTTGTTTATTAGTTTGAGCCTTACCCAAAATAAATTTCAATTTCATATTTTACTTCTAACCTCAAATTTTAAATAATGCGATAATGATGTATAGCTGCGCAATAATATAGATTTGTGTACAATAAAAGATGGTGTTTTATGTTATTATTATGAACGCTGACTCTTATTATTGATTTTCAGCAATAACAAAGCTAGTGTTATTTAACTATTTTACTATAATAATATGCTTATGAGAACACTTGTTCAAAAGCTTAATTAAATAATTGAGTTAACAAATTAGGATCATTTTCTATCTGCAAAAGATGTATCTCAAAGGAGGAATGATTTTGCTGGGTATTGGCAAAACTCACGGAAAAATTTTTTTAATGGGAGAACATGCTGTTGTTTATCATCAACCGGGGATCACTATTCCTTTAATTAATCTTCCCACAACAGTTCAGGTAACAACTGCACAAGGAAGTGAAACATATCTCAACTCACAATATTATCAAGGCCCTCTAAACCACAGTCCTATCGAACTTAAAGGCATCAAAGCTCTGATTGAACTCTTATTACAGGATCTGCCAATTAGTAAACCCCTGCAGATTCAAATTACTAGCGAGCTGCCCATCGAACGCGGCATGGGCTCTTCAGCGGCCACAGGAGCTGCAATTACCAAAGCTATGTTTAATTATGCACAGGTCAAATTAGACTATCAGCAATTATTGCACTATACCGATTTTTCAGAAAAAATAATCCACGGTACTCCTAGTGGATTAGATGCCATTACTGTTAATTCACAGCAGCCGATTTATTTTATTAAAGATCAACTCACGCAACCTTTTTCTTTCAGCTTACCCGCATATTTAGTTATTATTGATTCGGGGATCAAAGGTCAAACGGGGGCGGCTGTTCATGATCTGCGCCTTTTAAAACAACAAAATCCGCAACAAGTTACCCAACAAATTAAACAATTGGGAACCTTAACCAAGCAGACTTACAAGCTTTTAAAACAACCGGATGTCGCCGGTTTGGGAAGTTTGTTTCAGCAAGCTCAGACTATTTTGCAACAGCTTAAAATTAGTAATTCTTTTTTAGATGAATTAGTAGACCTTGCTAATCATGCTGGAGCTTTAGGTACGAAAATCACGGGTGGCGGCCGCGGTGGTTGTTTAATCGCTTTAGCTGCCGATAAAACCCAAGCTCAAAATATTGCTCAAGCCGTCAAAGGCTCAGCCCACCAAGTTTGGATCCAAGCTTTAAATAATTTTGATAAATAGGATGGCATCATGATACAAACTACTACCACTGCACATACAAATATTGCCCTGATCAAATATTGGGGCAAAAAAGATCCCGTGTTGCACCTACCCTATACGGATAGTCTCTCACTTACACTAGACAGTTATTATACAACCACCACCACTAGCTTTTTAGCCGGTGACACTGATCAAGTACGAGTTAATAATCAGGTTGCCAGCCCGCAATTTTTTAAGCGTACTCAACAATTTCTTAATTTGGTCCGGACGCTTAATAATTCACAGCAGGCTATTGCTGTCGAAACTATAAATCATGTTCCTACTGCTGCCGGTTTAGCCTCTTCTGCTTCCGGCTTTGCTGCTTTAAGCGGCTCTTTAAATAAATTATTTCAAATGAACCTGTCGCGCAAAGAATTATCATGTTTAGCACGGCGGGGGTCAGGATCAGCTACCCGTTCAATTTATGGAGGATTTGTTCAGTGGCATCAAGGAAAAGACAACCCCAGTTCTTTTGCAGAGGCCATTGACGAAAATCCCAGCTTACCAATCCGCCTCATTAGTGTGGTCATTAGTAAGCAAGCTAAAAAAATCTCCTCTACTCAAGGAATGGAGCATGCTGTTAATACTTCACCTTTTTATGCGCAGTGGCCACAAGTCGTTAATTGCGATATGCAAGCCATGCTACAAGCTTTAAAAACACAAGATTTAGAAGCTGTCGGAAGGATTGCGGAAAATAATTGTTTAGCTATGCACGCTTTAAACTGGACTTCACGTCCTGCTTTTTCTTATTTCACAAAAGAAACTTTACAGATCATTAACCTAGTGCATAAACTACGATCCCGCGGTTATTGTGCTTACTATACAATCGATGCCGGTGCCAACGTCAAGGTTATTACCTCCCTTCAGGATGTAGCTGCCGTCCAACAACAAATTCAGCTCAACTTCCCCCAAGCGCAATTAACTCTTTTAAAACCTGGTCCGGGTATTAAATAAGTATGCTATAATTATTTTTTGGTTAACTACTTAGTGAAAGGTTTTGATGATGTGATAACTGTTCAGGCCCCCGGAAAATTATACATTGCGGGTGAATATGCGGTTGTAGAACCTGGATATCCAGCAATCGTAGTTGCTTTAGACCAATTTGTAACTGTTTCAATCGCTGACGCTTACGATCATGGAACAATTAATTCCAAACAGTATGAAGAAATGCCGGTACGCTGGCGGCGGCGGGGTAATCAATTAGTTATTGATAAACGGGACAATCCTTTTGAATATATTTTATCTTCAATACATTACACAGAAAAATACGCTTTAGAAAAACAACACTCGTTAGAATTATTTAATCTGACGGTTAATAGTCAGCTGGATTCTCAAGACGGCAAAAAATACGGATTAGGATCTTCTGCGGCAGTAACTGTTGCCACAGTAAAAGCACTTTCCCAATTTTATAAATTAAATTTAAGTAAAGAAGAAATTTTTAAATTAGCCTCTATTTCTCATTTCCAAGTGCAACATAACGGCTCCTTTGGCGATATTGCCGCCAGCGTTTACGGCGGCTGGATTGCTTATCAATCTCCTGATCGTCAGTGGCTGACACAAATGTTAGCCACGCACTCTTTGACGGAAATACTTCAATCAGATTGGCCTCAATTAAGTATTGAACAATTAGAGTTTCCTGCTAATTTGAATTTACTTATCGGCTGGAGTGGCAGTCCTGCTTCGACGCCTGTTCTAGTTGACAAAATTGCAGTTTTTCGTACTAAACAGCAACAGCGTTATCAACAATTTCTTGATGATTCGCGCGCTTGTCTGCAAAAGATGATTGCCGGTTTTAAACATGGTTCTAGTCAGATTATTAAACAACAAATTAATGTTAACCGCCAAATACTGCGCCAATTAGCGCAATTTAGTGGTGTAATTATTGAAACTCCTAAATTGCAAAAGTTATGTGAAATTGCCAGTAACTACGGCGCGGCTGCCAAAAGCTCCGGTGCTGGCGGCGGCGATTGTGGTATTGCTGTGATCGATGCAGCTCCCAATGTTAAAGATGCACTGCTGGCAGACTGGAATCAACAGCAGATTCAACCACTAAACTTTAACGTCCATGCTTTAAATTAAAAATGAGGTGCCCTGTGCCAAAACAACCAATTGAATGGCAACGAAAAAATGAGCATATTTTTTTGGCCGAAAAATATTACCAAAAACATAATCCCTTTTTTGATGAAATGCGGCTAATGCCGGTCAGTATTCCTAATATTGCCTTAGACCAAGTTGATATCCACACTGCTTGGAAACAGCAACAGGCTGATGGTCCCTTATATATTAATGCTATGACTGGCGGAGCGCCGCAAACCATTGCGATTAATCAAAAGCTGGCTACACTGGCAGCAACTCTCAAAATTCCTCTGGCAGTCGGATCAATGAGTAATTATCTCAAATACCCTGCTGAAGCTGAAATTCGTCATTCTTATACAATTGTTCGAGAAAGTAATCCCCACGGTATTATTTGGGCGAATGTTTCGGCGCACACTCCCTGGCCTGACGCTCAAAAATGTATTGATTTAATTCAGGCCGATGCTTTACAGGTTCATTTAAATGCAGCTCAGGAAACGATCATGCCTGAAGGAGACAGTAATTTTGTCTGGCAAGAAAATTTGCGGCAAATACTGAAGCACATTTCGGTTCCCGTTATTATTAAAGAAGTAGGCTTTGGTATGACGGCACAGACCGTTCAGCAACTGCAAGAACTAGGAGCAAAGGTCATTGATATCTCGGGGCGCGGTGGTACTAATTTTGCCCAGATAGAAAATACCCGCAATCATCAAAAGGATTATCAATTTTTGAACGATTGGGGATTAACAACACTGGAATCTTTGTTAGACACGCAAAAATTTCAATCTCAGAGTTGTATCTTGGCTTCTGGCGGGATCCGTTCTCCTTTAGATGTTATTAAGTGCCTCGTTTTAGGAGCACACGCTGTAGGAATAGCGGCTCCAGTCTTACATCTATTAGAGCATCAAGGTTTGGCAGCTACTACTAAACATTTTGCTCAATGGCTGGAGCAAATTCGCGAATTGATGGCACTCTTAGGCTGTCATAATTGCCAAGAATTACAACAAGTTGATTATCGCCTTTCTGCTAATCTGCAAAATTTTTTAACCTCAAGAACTTAAAAAATAAGAAAAATATACTTTGTTTTAACAAAAACGAGATCAAAAAATTTGATCTCGTTTTTATTGTCGTAAGCCTTTGGGATAAAAGTTTTTTAATTGATTATTCACTAATTTTCCCCAAGAAAAAATTCTTTCCTCAAAACTCACAGCAACCCAGCCTTTAAAAGCTGCTTTATTAGTTATCGTGAGCGTTTCTCCATGAATAAAATGCTGAAATTGATCCGAAGTTAAGGCAACAACGTGCCGAAATTGTTGTGGTTGCAAGGCTAAAACCAAGGCATGATTAGGCTCAAAACGCTGCTTTTTAAATTCCCCCAATCTTAGACCATTGCGGAGAATTTTCAAAGGTCGTGGCTGCTGGTTAAATATCTTAGCGGCATTATATAAGTTTTTTTGTTGAATCAATAAATTAGAAAAATTAACATCTTTGAGACTCTGGGTCGCAAATTCTTGCCAGAATTTTAGATCTATTGAAGATGAAGACACGGGCAATTTAGCCGCTGAAGCTAATTGATCGCTGACCCCTGGTTTTTTTAGAGCACAAATAAAATGTCCTTCGCCTTGATAATGATGAGGAAATAAGCGTACTGTTAATTTTAAAGCAGCATTATTATTTCCCCACTGTGGGCAACCCGTATCCATACCCGGAAAATGTTTTAACGGTAAAATTTCCCAACCATATTGTTGCTGTAGCCAATCTATATTCTGCTCGTCTTCTTCAGGAGCAAAAGTACAAGTAGAATAAATTAAACGACCGCCTGGACGCAACATCTTAACTGCTTCACTCAAGATTTCTCGTTGTCTTTGAGCACATTTTTGAACGTAGTCCACAGACCAATAAGTCATCGCCTCCGGATCCTTACGAAAGAGTCCTTCACCGGAACAAGGCGCATCAACTACAATACAATCAAAAAATTCCGGAAAAATTTTCGCTAACTCTGCAGGCGCATTATTCGTCACTATAGTATGAGTTAACCCCCAGCGTTCAACATTAGAAGACAGTACGCGTGCTCTTGAATGATTGATTTCATTAGCAACTAATAAGCCTTGATCACCCATTAATGCTGCTAATTGAGTAGTCTTTCCCCCGGGAGCAGCACATAAATCCAGTACCCTTTCATCGGCTTGAGGTGCAGCATATTGAGCAACATTCATGGCACTGGGATCTTGTGAATAAACCCAGCCGGCTAAATTATCAACGCCGTTACCATCAATTTTGCCATAATAAGCGTAATTTAAATTACTAATCGGATGCGTACAATCTTCGTTAAGCAAATCTAAGTGCGCTTTCAGGGGATTTATACGAAAACCGGCAGTTGGAGGCTGATTAAAGCTGGCAAAAAAAGCAGCCGCTTGATCCGCTAATAATTTCTGATATTTTGTAATAAAAGCAGCCGGTAAATTCATTAATTCATCAATCCTTTTTTGTTATTAATTAAAATTCGACAAACAGCTACCAAATTAACTACCGCAAACAATACTACAAAATATAAAATCATGATTTTTTTGCTAATCAAAGGAATTTTTAAAAAGACTAAAAGTGCTGCTATTACAAAAGTAACTGCTTCAGTTAGAAAGAATTTAAACCAACTTCCTAATTGAAAATCTGCCAGTAAATCTCCTTTAAGCGGTGTAGTTTTTAGTAAATTAAGCATGGGTAACTGTACAAACCAGCATAAAACCAAGATGATCAAAGCTAAAGCGATCAAACCAAAAAAGGTCAGCCCCCAACGTGTCCACCAAGTTTGGCGTACGTTATTAATTTGATTAGCCGAGCGATAAGAATAATGTGCACCTAGAATATGCTGCATTTGTTTTAAATGTTGCGGATGATGTAAAATATTTCCATCTACAACAATTTGATAATGACGAATCTGGGTCTGATTATGCTGATTAGGTGAGGCTGAAATAAAAATATGCCGGTTTAATTTCTTCGTGTTAGCCATTCCGGCTGCTCCGATTACAGAATAATAATCACCATGTAATTGATAATAAGCTTGTGCTTGCGGCTTATAAGCATTTTTATAGAGATCCTGACCTAGGATAATGAACGGAATCGTAGATTGAAAATCATTTTCTGTAAAATAACGTCCGTTCGTCATCGGTACTTTGGTTAAATGCTGTGACATATAAACATAACTTAAATCAGGATTTTTCTTTTGAATAAAATAAATTTGAAAATTACGTAATTGTTTTTGCTGCATTTTCTGTAAAGCGGTTGGAATCGACTGCTTGGATTTTGACGGAAAGATCAGAGCCCCATCATGAATATCGCCACGATCCATTAACCGCTGATAGTTCCGGCTATCATTATGTGATACTAAAAATCCTGCTAACAGCAAAACTAAAATAATAGTTAAATTGATAATTAAATTCTTCTTCATACCTTTATCCAATCTTAAAGAGATGATCTTTGATAAGATCAAAACTAGGAAATAAACGATTAATTTGTGCCAAACGGCTATCATAAATTAACCTAGCTTCTTGCCAAAATTCCAAACTGTTAGTTGCCCCTTGATACTCTCCGATAATCCAAAATTGCGGCCGGGGAGTCAGTTGCCGAATTGTTGTCAAAATTTGGTAATCTATAGGATCACGATCCGGACTCCAAGAAAGTAAAACCACATCAACATAACGATAATAAGCAAATAACGCTGATAAGGCATCAGACTTTTCAATTGTGGTCCAAGGCTTATTTCCAGTTGCACTGCTAGTTGCCCAAGATAAATTATCAGTCGCCCAGACTCTTTGGCCTCGCTGCTGCAAAGAGTGGGCTAAAATTCCATTCCCGGCCATTAATTCAAGATACTTTAAATGAGGAAATAAAGTGGTCCAACGCTGCATCATGGGTGCGTTTAGCAGCGTCCAGATCCCCAAGTCCTTTTGAATAAAATCGCGAAAATCATCTAAAAACTTAGCAAAATTTTGTAGAAATTGACTTTTTGCGGGCAAAGTCATCGTTGGCAAAAAATCACTATTGGTCATTAAATCAGCAAAATCACCCGCAGTTACTTCCAACTTACTCAAAATAAAATTCGGCAAAAGCTGTTGCCGATAAGCGTTAATTACTTGCTGCATTTGTTGTAATAAATAATTGAATTTAGGTATTGTCACAAAAATTAATTGATATTTTTGGAGCTTTTGTTCATAATTTAAGAGGTCCATCTTTTTCCTTTGAAATAATTAATTTAACATACTGTTATATAATAAGCGAATTTAGTTAAATTTCAAAATTCTTTAACAAACCTTTAAAGATATCTTCTTTTTAAAAGTGTATCATAGTTAATATAATAAACAGAATTAATCAAGTGAGGCAAGTTGAATGAGCAACACGAATAATAATAATGATGACAATACCCTTAAAGGCTGGTTGATTTGGATTGTTCAAACAGTTATTCTGGCAGTTATCATTTTTGGAGTTTTTATGATTTTCAATACGTATGTTTTTTCGAATACCCGAGTTTCAGGAACTTCGATGCAGCCAACTTTTGAAGACGGTGATCGCACAATTGCCTGGCGCCATAGTAAATTAAAAACCGGCGAAGTAGTTGTTATTAACGCGCCTGATGAGCCGGGATCATTTTATATTAAAAGAATTATTGCGACTCCCGGACAAAAAGTGGTTTCTAAAAATAACAAAATTTATATTAATGGAAAAAAACTAAAGCAAGACTATCTGAAACCGGGAAGTAAATTAGTTGATGATGGTTCTGATAATGTATACGGGACTCATTATACCGATACGGGTGATTTTTCTATCCGCTCTTTAGCTAAAACTTCCAACTATCAGGATATTTATTCGAAAAAACAATTAGCACAAATGATTAAAACTAATCGTGTTCCCAAAGGATCCTATTTTGTCATGGGTGATCATCGTAGTGTGTCTAAAGACAGCCGCTATATTGGTTGCATTGCCCGTAATAAGGTTGTCGGAGTCGTGAAAGTTAGATACTGGCCTCTTACTCAATGGCGGATTTTTTAATTTCAAAGGAGTATAAAATTATGCAAAATAGTCTGGCCGAATTAATTATCCAATATCAAAAGAAGACTAACAAAAATGATGCGCAATTTGCTTTCGAAAGTCATTTTACAGTAGAAAAGATTCATAAGATCAAAGCTGGCAGCAATAATTATACTGCAGACGAAGAAAGACGAATTATTCAATATATTAAAGAGCATTCTTCTTTTTAGTAATTTAAAAGCAAAAGTTTTTTGAACAAAAACTAACGCAAAATAAAAAGCCGTTTGTCAACGGCTTTTTAATATTATTAATTTATTTGTTGCTTAACGGCTTCATTAACGGCTGCTTGTTCTTCACTAATTAATTGAACACGACTCGCAATAATAGAAGTATCCATCTTAATTTCCCGAGTTAAGCCGGGAGTATTCAATTTTGGTTCAAAGAAATCACGAAATTCCTGCAAACGTGCTGGAGTACGAAAAACTTGAGCAATAACTGTAATATAACTAGAAAATTCCATATCTCCACCAACCGTCTGCTCTAACCAAGTCCAATCATCTCGTAACCAATCCCAAGCCTTCTGCTGGCCCTGAGGATTAGCTAATAAGCCGTAGAACCAAGCGCGTAAATCTTGCGGCTTGATAGTTTCACTATCTTCAAATAATTGAACGATTTTACTAACCAACTGTGAATCAGTAACCTGAGTCAAAGCAGCACACAAGTCGGCTTTATAATTACCATCAGCAGTCTGTCGATATTCCATTAATAATTTATCAAATAATTGCTGATTTCCAAAATTTTGTACTTCATTTTTTAAAACTAAAACGCGAATATCAGCTGATAAAGCTGCCAAATTCTGCTGGTTATCTACAAAGAGCTGATGTGCTGCTGCTAACGATGCCGGATTTTTAGCATATAAAGCAGCATTTAAAACCAGCGGCCGGGTTAAAGTATCTTCTTCAGTTTCTTGTGAATGCTGTTGCCAACCTAAGCGCTGAACCTGGTCTTTACTTAATTGATCGGCAAAAGTACGCAAATTCTTTTCTGCTGATGAGTTAGGATCAACAAATTTCTTTAAGTTATTAATCACCCGATAAAGTGCTTCATTCACAATATGAAATGGGCTGTCTGCAAATTTTGGTAATAAATTAACCAATTGTGCATATGAAATTCTTTTACTTTCAGCTAATAAAAGCAGATCTTGTAAAATTTGCAATTGTGAGATAGCATCCAGATCTTTAACCGTAGTTAAAATATCATCTAGTAAAATCGGATCATATTGTACGATAAAATGCGATTCATTGCCGACATTCAATCTTAGAGGTGCCTCGTTTTTTTGCCGCAACTGCTGATAATTTCCCAAATTAACAGTTTTTTGAGCCATAATTTGAGGTGCTGCGGAGAAATTAGCCTTTAGAGGAATTTGCCACTGGCGTTCGTGCTCTTGATTAGCGCCAATAAAGAACTGCTGTTGGCTCAGACACAAATCTTTGCCTTCAAGTTGAACTTGGACAACCGGATATCCCGGCTGCTCCAGCCAAGTATTCATAATTTGACTAATATTCATCCCGGAAACTTGCCCTAAAGCCGCCCAGAGATCAGCCCCGGTAGCATTGCTATACTGATGAGCCGCAAAATAATTTTTTAAACCGCTCCTTAATGCCTTATCACCAATTAAAGCCCGCACCATCACCAGCATCCGAGCCCCTTTAGCATAAACAATGGCTGAATCAAATATAGAATCGATATCTGCGGGACTTTCAACTTGAACGTGCACGGGTTGCACCCCGTCAACCGCATCACGTTGTAAAGCCATCGGTGCTTCTGCTGTCTGAAAAATTTCCCAGATATGCCAATTTGGTTCTAATGCATCAATAGCAACATATTCCATCATATTAGCAAAACTTTCATTGAGCCATAAATCATCCCACCACTGCATAGTTACGAGATCACCAAACCATTGATGGGCTAATTCATGGGCAATTACTGTGGCGACATTAGCTTTAGTATTTAAAGAAGTGTTGTCAGGATCTAAGGTTAAATAGGCTTCCCGGTAAGTTACCAGGCCCCAATTCTCCATCGCTCCTGCGGAAAAGTCAGGCAGTGCTAATTGATAAGAATGCGGTAACGGATACGGCGTCTGATAAAAATCCTCATAGAATTCAATTGACCGTTTAGCAATATCTAAAGCAAAATTTAATTCTTTGGCTTGATGAGCCTTGGTCGCAAAAACTCCGATTTCCACTCCACTTTGTGTATGGGTAATTTTACTCTGCAATTCTCCAAAAGCAAAAGCTACGAGGTAAGTAGACATTTTTACGGTTTGCGCAAAATAATGCACCCCATTTTCGACTTTTTCTTCAGGCATATTGCTAATGATGGTTTCTCCGGCTTGTTCATCAAACTTAATAGCCAAAGAAAAAGTGGCTTTAGCAGCGGGCTCATCAACACACGGAAAGGCCTGACGAGCAGCTGTAGTTTCAAATTGGGTACCAATAATTTGCTTTTTTACACCTTCTACTTGGTAATACGAAGGATAAATTCCCATCATAGAGTCAGTTAATGGCGCTGTATAAGTGATTTCTAATTGCAGTGCTCCAGCTTTAGGTAATGAAATTAGTACTCTTTCTTGTGAGTCATCTTTTTGAAAAGCTACATTTTGACCAGCAACTTGGACTTGAGTAATGTTTAAATATTTCTGATTCAAAAATATTTCTTGTTGTAAAGCTTGGGCTTGAATAGTTGTTTTACCAGTAATCTGTTTTTGGTGGCGATCAATATCTAAATATAAGTCATAATGTTCTGGTTGAAAAAAATCTATTAATCTTTGCGTCATTATCTCAGCATCCTTTTCATTTAATTATATTTTCTCGGCTAATAACGTGGTCATTTAATCTTAAAAGACCCTTTATTAACCAATCCAAGCAAGAAAATACTATTGCCAACCGTAATTAGCTTTAGATACAAAGAAACTGGCCTTTTGAAATGATGGCCAGTTTTTCATAATTGTTATTTTTCTTCCGATTTTAAAACGCCACCGACAGCATAGTGATCTTTTTGCATCTCATTAAGAACAATATGAACATGCTCTTTAGGTGCTCCGGTATTTTTAGTAATTGCATCAGTCACGTCTTGGACTAGTTGTTTTAACTGTTCTGGTGAACGTCCTTCAATTAATTCAATATGAACTAGCGGCATTGTTATTCTCCTTTAAAAGTAAGATTAATAATTTCCAAAATTACATCGACAGCCTTTTCCATTACCTGTTCTGAAACATATTCAAAACGACCGTGCATATTCTCCGGACCCGCAAAAATATTAGGTGTCGGCAATCCCATAAAAGAAATTATCGAACCATCAGTCCCACCGCGAACGGCCTGTTCATCGGGTGTAATCCCTAAATTTTTCATTGCGGTTTCCGCACGTTGAACTACATCTGGATGTTTTTTCATGACCTCATACATATTATAATATTGATCATAAATTTCGGCCTGCAGTGTCTTTGCTCCATAACGCTCATTTAATTGGTCCACAATTTGTTGCAGTAATTTTTTTCGCTGTTCTAAGCCGTCACGCTCAAAATCCCGAATAATATAGGCCATCTCTGCATGATCAATATTACCAGAAAAATCTGTTAAAAGAAAGAAGCCCTCTCGTCCGGAAGTCTTTTCCGGAACTTGTTCAGCTGGTAGAGCCTTTTGCAATTCCATGCCCACCAGAGTAGCGTTAATCATGATATCCTTAGCTTCACTGGGATGAACATTTTTACCAGTAATATGAATTTTGGCCGCGGCTGCATTAAAAGTTTCAAATTCTAATTGTCCTTGTGCACCACCATCGACCGTATAAGCAAAATCGGCACCAAAAGCCGGAACATCAAAACGCTTAGCCCCTTTTCCAATTTCTTCATCCGGACCAAAGCCCACTCTAATAGTGCCATGCTGGATTTGGGGATGCTGCACTAAATATTCTAGTGCTGTAATAATTTCACTGACCCCCGCTTTATCATCAGCTCCCAACAAAGTTGAACCATCTGTAGTAATTAAAGTGTGACCCGCATACTTTTGTAATGTGGGAAAAACTTTTGGATCTAACTGATATTTTCCCAAAGGATCAAGCTTGATTGTACTTTGACCATCATAATTTTTAACTTCTTGAGGATTAATCCCCTCAGAATTAAAATCAGCCGTATCGACATGACTTAAAAAGCCTACGACCGGAATAGTTTTTGCAGTATTAGCCGGTAAAGTAGCCGTTAAATAAGCAGTTTTAGAATTATATAATACTTCACTTAAACCAATTTCTTCTAACTCAGCTTTTAACTTTAACAAAAAATCAACTTGCCGTTGTGTAGAAGGAACGGTTTGAGAATTTTCATCAGAACGAGTATTTTGTTTAACGTAACTTAAAAATCGCGGTACTAACTGTTTATATTTCATTAATATCTCCTTGTCCTAAATTTAAATAAATTGAAAAGGTTCAGTATTGCTTTGTGAAGCTTGGACTGTCAGGTCCCAATCATGGGTTTGGGCCCAATTAGTTAGCAGAATTTTAGTTTGTTCACTAAAGATTACCTCAATATGATGTCCCGGGTCAATAACATTTAAGTCAGAAGCCAACATCTCATGTGCAGTATGATAATAAACATCACCCGTAATAAAAACATCCAGCCCGGCAGCTAGTGCTTGAGAATAAAATTTACCCCCGTCACCACCAATGATACCCACTTTTTGTACCAGCTGTTTTTCATCATTAGTAATTAATCTTAAACCTGAAAGCCCAAACAGCTGCTTAACATTCTGTGCTAATTCGCGTAAGGATAAAGGTTGAAATAACCGACCCCAGCGGCCTAACGCCACGTTATCCACATCGCGGCCGAAGGGTTGAATATTTTGTAATTGTAATTTTTGAGCTAACCAGTCGTTCATACCACCGGTAGCTTTATCCATATTGGTATGGGCTGCATAAACTGTAATTTGATGACTTAATAAATCCGCATACATTTGATTTTGCGGATCAGAAGTATCTAAATTACGGGCCGGATGAAACATAACGGGATGATGTGCAAAAATAAAATCAATCTTTTGCTCAATAGCTTCTTGCACCACTGCCGGCCGAACATCAAGCGTAGTTAATACGCGGTGGACTGGCTGGTCCAAATTGCCTAATTGTAAGCCAGTAGGGTCATTGTTCATTTTTAAGGTCAGCGGAGCATAATTTTCAATTGCTTTTACTAACTCTTGACCAGTAATTATCATTGTAAAACCTCCTTTATTTTTTGAATGCGCACTTGCGCTTGTTTTAACTTTTGCGGTTGAAGTTGATGTGCCTTTAGTAAATTATTATACATGAATTGTGCTTGCTGCAATTGCTTCTGCCACTTATTTTGAAAAACTTGTGATCGCTCTTGTAATAAGCACGGACCAAACATCACCTGCTGGGGAGTTAAAGGCTTAAAATTGGCTTGCTTTTGGGCATAAATAATTTCATAGATATGTCGACCTTCTTGAACAATTTGCTCGGTTTTAATTTGCCAGTGATGCTGACTTAGCCATTGGCGAACACAGGGCTCATCATTATTAGGTTCTAAAATCAATTGGGAAATAAAGCGCAGCTGTGACTGCCCCCGTTCTAATATTTGGGTGATCAATTGGCCCCCCATGCCAGCAATTACGGCTAAATCTACCTGATCCTGACGACTTAGACCGCTTAATCCGTCGGCCAAGCGGGTTGTAATCTGCTGTTGTAAATGTGCCGCTTGAATATCCCGTTGAGAAATCTTTAGTGGTCCGGACGCAATCTCACTTGCAATAGCCCGGCGAATACGTTGTTGCTGTATTAAAGCTATCGGGACATAGGCATGGTCGGAACCAATATCCGCCAAACACTCCAGCGGCGGAACCATTTCGATAATTGCACGCAATCTTGGTGATAATTTCACAAATTAAAACTCCTTCAAAATAAAAAGGAGTCAGAACTTAGATATTAGTTCCAACTCCTGATGCTTGATATTTATTCTAAAAAATCTTTTAACTGTTTGGAACGTGAAGGATGCCGTAATTTACGCAAAGCCTTGGCTTCAATTTGACGAATACGTTCACGTGTGACTCCAAAAACTTTTCCTACTTCTTCCAAAGTTCGAGTCCGTCCGTCATCTAAACCAAAACGTAAACGTAAAACATTCTCTTCACGATCAGTCAAAGTATCTAAGACGCTCTCCAATTGTTCTTTTAGTAATTCATAAGAAGCGTGATCCTCAGGGCTGGTGGCATCATCATCTTCAATAAAATCTCCCAAATGAGAATCATCTTCTTCTCCAATTGGAGTTTCTAAAGACACTGGTTCTTGCGCAATTTTCAAAATATCACGGACTTTAGGTGTCGGAATATCCATTTCCGCGCCAATTTCCTCGGGTGTTGGTTCCCGACCTAAATCTTGCAATAATTGCCGCTGAATACGGATTAATTTATTAATAGTTTCGACCATATGCACTGGAATTCTGATGGTTCTTGCCTGATCAGCAATCGCCCGCGTTATGGCCTGACGAATCCACCATGTAGCATAAGTGGAAAACTTAAAACCTTTACGATAATCAAACTTTTCGACCGCCTTCATCAATCCCATATTGCCTTCTTGAATTAAATCCAAGAAATGCATGCCGCGGCCGACATATCTTTTAGCAATAGAAACCACCAACCGTAAATTAGCTTCCGCTAATTGCTGTTTGGCATCTTCATCGCCCTTTTCGATACGTTGTGCTAATTCTACTTCCTGCTGAGCGTTTAAAAGCGGAACCCGCCCAATTTCTTTTAAATACATCCGAACCGGGTCATTCATTTTGACGCCTGTAGGTGCCGACATATCATTGAGTTCATGATGATTAACTTCTTTTTGGTTCTTTAAAGCTAACTGGCTGGGATCGCCTTTTTGATCAACTACACTTAAACCATTTTCCTGTAAATGATCCAACAAATCTTCGACCGAGCTTCCTTTGAGATCAAAAGGCTTGATAATTTTATCATTAACAACTGTTTCTGGGATCTTCTTTTCCTTTTTATACTGTTGAATGATGGTTGTTATCGTCTTTTCTAATTCCTTACTGGATTTAACAACGCTCTTTTTCTTTTTATTTGTTGCCATCACCAAGCCCCCTTAAATATCATGTGCTTCTAATTTTTTCCGTAAAGAAATTAATTTCATTGTTAATTGCAGCTCACGTTTGGCATCACCGATTTGAGCTGCTTGTTTAATCTGTGCTTGATATTCTTGTAATTGTTTTTGTTGCTCATAATGGATAATGTTCATAATATAGTCCTGTACTTCGGCGGATGAATAATCACCGGGTCGTTCCAACATCTCAATTGTAATGACTAATTCTCGCAAATTATCCGGTACCAAATCCACAAATTGAGCAACCCTTAATTGTGGCTGGGTCAAAGAACAGCGCAGCCAACAATCAAAAATATCCTGATAGGACTGATGAACAAATTTAAAATTAGGATAGGTATCTACAATATTAATTACTTCGGGAAAATGAAAAATTATATTTAATAAATTACGTTCTGATTTTTCAACATTATCTAGTTGACTATATTCCAAATCATGATTGGGTTGAGACTTTACTTCCGCCGCAGGCTGACCATAATCAGCAACAGGTTGTAATATCTTTTGCGTCTTTTTTTTATCAGCCAGTTCTTGCTGTAAGGCTGCCAGCGAGATTTTTAAGCGTTGCGCTAATTGATTCAAATAAAGTTCTTGTTCAACTGGCGATTGAACCTGAACAATATAATCTAATGCGCCGTTTAAAAAATCGACTTTATCAGCATCATTATTTAAATCATACTGCTGACTTAAATATTGAATCATAAATGCTGTCGGCGTCAACGATTTATGGTCAACTAATTTTTGAAAAGCCGCCGCCCCCTGAGCTTTAATAAACTCATCTGGATCTTGTCCATTCGGGATCACAACAATTTCCACTTCAAAATCTGTCGTTTTCAAAAGTTTTAAAGCTCTTTGCGCAGCTTGAATCCCCGGTTGATCGCCATCATAACAAATTACAATTTTTTTAGTTAATCGATTTAAAATATATAACTGCTGTTGTGTTAAACTAGTTCCCATCGAGGCTACACCGTTTAAAACCCCGGCCTGATAAGCACTGATGACATCCATAAAGCCTTCAAACAAAATGACTTTGCCACTTTGACGAATAGCTTTTTTTGCCGCTGCCAAATTAAACAGCGTTTGTCCTTTATTAAAAATTTCAGTTTCCGGGCTATTTAAATACTTGGCAAGCGGTTGATCAGCTGGCGGCGCTTGTAACATGCGCCCGGAAAAAGCCACAGTATTACCGCTTTGATCAGTAATTGGAAAAATCACCCGATTACGAAACCGATCGTATAAATTACCACTATCATCACTGGAAAATAAACCTGAACGATTTAATTCCGCATAATCTTTTTTCTGAGTCTGGAAAAAATTCACCAAAGTTTTATTATCATTGGGCGCATAACCAATTTGAAAATGTTTAATGGTCGCTTCACTCAATTGCCGCTGCTGTAAATATTTTAAGGCTGTTTCGCCAGCAACAGTTTTTAATAAAATATGATGATATAACTCTTGCGTAGCCTGATAATCTTGTTTTAGTTCCGTGGCTTGCGAATTACGATCTGAATTAGCAGCAGCCTGATAGCTTTTCGGCAAAGCAATTCCGGCAAAGTCTGCAACTTTTTCTACTGCCTCCGGAAAACTGAGATTTTCCATTTCCATCAAAAATTTAAAGACATTTCCGCCTCGGCCGCAGCTAAAACAATGAAAAATCTGCTTTTCTTCCGATACTGAAAAAGACGGTGTTCTTTCTTCATGAAAAGGACATAATCCAAATAGATTACGGCCCGCTTTTTTCAGCTGTACATAAGGTTCAATAATATCGACAATATTAGTCTTTTGACGGACTTCTTCAATAAACTCTTCCGGAATCTTACGTGCCATTACTATCTCACCTCCGGTACATCGAAGATAAAAGATAGTCGCATTAAAAATGCGACTACTTTCCCTTATACCGTGATATATTCTACACGCTCTTGGCTTTATTTGCAAAAAAATTAACTTATTTTACGATTAACTGATTTAAGTCCCCCAGCTGCTTAATTAAAGTTGCTAATTGCTGTAATTGGTGCAAGCGATTATTTCTGATTTCTGGGTTTGGATCCATCACCATATTTACAGTAAAATAATCCGTAATTACCGGTTCTAAATGAGCTAGTGCCTGATATTTTTGTTCAAAATCTGAATCTTTAAAATCAGCTTGACAAGCTTGCACTGCTTGATAAAGCTGTTTTTCAGAATCAGTTTGAAATAACTGCGGATCGACCGCCAAGTCGGTTGAATCTGTCAAAGGTGCTTTTTGCGTGATGCGTAAAACTCTGGTAAGAGCTTCAATTGCGCCTTTAAAATCAGGATCGGTTTGATGATGACTGATTACTTGGACTAACTGCTGCATGGCTGTAGGATCTAAACTGGGCAATGCTACTACCGTATCAATCAGATCATGAGCCACTTGATCTTGGCTGAATAATTGCCGAATTCGATCAATTAAAAATTCATCAACCTCTGCTTGATGTTTGAAATAATCAAATTTAAGCGTTGAAAATTGCTTCTGATAGGCAGCAACAATTTCATTTTGTAATTGATGTAAATTTAATTGCCAATTTCTCTGCTCTAAAATCCGAATAATACCTAAAGCCTGCCGCCGCAAACCATAAGGATCATTAGATCCATTAGGGATCAAATCGACTGCAAAAAAGCTCATAATGCTTTCTAATTTATCCGCTACTGCCAACACAGAACCGACTAATGATTGTGGCAATTGTCCTTCGGCGGAGTTAGGCAGATAGTGTTCTCGAATAGCTTGGGCGACTGCTGGTTTTTCACCCATTAATAAGGCGTACTTTTCTCCCATTACGCCCTGTAACTCGGCAAATTCGCCTACCATATCAGTTACTAAATCAAATTTATAAATTTCAGCCGCCCGTAACACCGCAGCAGTATCGCTACTGGAAAGCTGCAGCTTTTGAGCTAATAAATCAGCAATAACTTTAGTTCGTGCCATTTTTTCACTCATAGAACCAATTTTATCGTGAAATGTTACATGTTGCAGCTGCCTTACATAATAATTTAAATCATGTTTTTGATCTTCAGCAAAGAAGAAAGCAGCGTCATCCAGGCGGGCTACTAACACTTTTTCATTACCGGCAATAACATTTTCCAGATATTCTTGATTACCATTTCGCACAGCAATAAAATTAGGAGCCAAACTGCCATCTTTTTTACGCACATAAAAATACCGTTGATTATCCTTCATCGAAGTGATCAGCACTTCTTCCGGCATTTCTAAATACTTTTCTGAAAATTTTCCAGCAAAAGCCGTGGGATATTCTACTAAATTATTTACTTCTTCTAACAAGTCTTCATCCACGTCTACTTGCCAGTTATTTTCGGCAGCGAGTGCGGCAATTTGTTGACGGATTAAATTTTTTCGCTCTTGGGCATCTACAATGACATAATCATCCGCCAAAGCCTTTTGATAATCTTGAGCAGTAGCTAAGGTAATGGTACTACCCAAAAAACGATGTCCCCGGGTTTGATTATTGGCCGTAATATTTAATAATTTCAGATCAATAACTTGTTGATCCAACATGGCTACTAGCCAATGAATAGGACGAATATAAGCAAAATCAAATTTATTCCAACGCATACGGGTAGGAAAAGTCATCGCTTTAATTGGTTCTATCAGACCTTGCAATACTTGGACAGCAGATTGACCCGCAATATGTTTTTGGACATAGACATATTCTGTACCTTTTACGTCTTGAAAATAAATATCGTCGGTTGTCATTTTTTGCCCCCGCACAAAACCTTGCGCTGCTTTACTCCAATGACCTTCTTTGTCCAGAGCAATTTTTTTAGCCGGACCTTTAACCGCTATATTTTCATCTGGCTGTTGGTCAGCCAATTCATGAACTAATACCGCCAAACGCCGCGGAGTTGAATAAGCCTGAATGTCTTGAAATTCTAATTTCTGCGCTGTTAAATAATCACTTACCCGCTGTTTTAATTGTAAGCTGGCAGAACTAACTACATGAGCCGGCATTTCTTCCAAGCCAATCTCTAATAAAAATGTTTTTCCCATTATTTATTTTTCATCTCCTTTAAAATTTTATTCCGTTGAGCTTCATCTAGGAGCGGAAAACCTAATTTTTGACGTTCGGCAACGAAGGCTTGTGCTACTTGATGAGCCAAAGAACGAATACGATGCATAAACCCGGCCCGTTCTGTAACAGAAACCGCCTTGCGTGCATCTAACAAATTAAAGGTATGACTACATTTTAAAATATAATCATAAGCTGGATGAACCAGACCCAAAGCAATTAGGCGTTTAGCCTCACTTTCATAATTATCAAAAAATTTAAATAACATTTGCGGATCACTAATTTCAAAGGAATATTTGGAATGTTCATATTCCGGTTCCTTAAAAATATCACCATAATGGACGCCGTTACCCCACTCCAAGTCAAAAACCGAATTGACATCCTGAATATAAGAGGCTAAACGCTCTACACCGTACGTAATCTCGCTAGTTACCGGATTGACACTGAGACCGCCTACTTGTTGAAAATAAGTAAATTGACTAACTTCCATACCATCCAGCCAGACTTCCCAGCCGACACCGGCACAGCCCATGGAAGGATTTTCCCAATTATCTTCGACAAAACGAATATCATGTTCTAATGGATCAATCCCCAAGGTTTTCAAACTATCTAAATAATACTCTTGAATAGCCAAGGGTGAAGGCTTCATTACTACTTGAAACTGATGATGTTGATATAAACGGTTGGGATTAGCGCCATAACGACCATCTGCCGGACGTCGGGAAGGTTCGACATAAGCTGCATTCCATGGTTCCGGACCAATAGCCCGTAAAAAAGTATAGGGACTCATGGTACCGGCACCTTTTTCTGTATCATAAGCCTCCATCAACATGCAACCCTTTTGGGCCCAAAATTTTTGTAAGGTCAAAATCATCTCTTGAATATTTAATTTTTTTACCATTATCTTAATTTACCTCACTTTATTGCACTGAAACATTTATAATATTATGTCTGTTCAATTCCACAAAAAAAGTCCCTATGCAACAATTTGCATAGGGACGAATTTCTTCGCGGTTCCACCCTACTTCAGGAATACCCTGCACTTTCAGAAAATATTAAAATGTTTCTTTTCGCCAAATTTACTTACGTGCTTCCACCATTCACGCTCGCTATTTATCTACTCCAATATTCTAGCATCTTAAAATATCCTGTCAACCTCAGATTTGCCAATGATCCATCTGATCCAAAAATTTTTTACTCTTCGGATAAACTCCTACACTATCACGATAAATAGCATCAATTGTCTGCCGCAATTGTGCCTTAATATTTGCACTCACTTTAATTTGACCAATCCGTTGTAAATCGATTTGGGCAAATAATCGTAAATAAGAGACTGCTTTCGGTGCCAAGTGCAAACGATGTTCATCTTCTGCCCAGTGTTTTTGACAAATGATACCTGCTTTAACTAGCGAATAATCAAAATCACCCTGCGTTTCTCCTCCAATAACACACGAGTGCCAATTTGGTTGAACTCCAAATGGTTGCAATAATTGAATCTCAATGATATTAGTAATAATTTGCGCATCCAAGCCTTGATCAATCAACTTGGTAGCCTGCATGATTTTGTTAAACCATAATAACTGCACTTCACCAGCTGCAAAAGCTCTTAAGACAAGGTCATAAATATAAGACGTATAAGCATTCAAACGCAGATCGGTTGCAATTTTCTCAAACTGCTGGACTTGGAGTGCATCATTTAAAAAGGAGAACCCCCGTCTATTGATGGATCCCTGATATTTACCGTAAGTAAAAGGTAGCGCCAAATAGTGTTTTTTGGAACGCGGCTTTTTCACTCCCCGCAGCCAAAAAGTGATAATTCCAAAGCGATCTGTGAAAACATAGAGTAATTGATCATTATCCAAGTAATCCTGGCTACGCAACACCAATCCATGAAATACTTGATTACGAACTAGCGGCATTATTTTAAATCCTTCAGTTGATATCCGACTCGTTGTAAGAATAACGGATCATTCCGCCAATTTTTTTGAACTTTAATCCATAATTTCAAGTTAATTTTTTCTCCCAATAAGCGTTCAATCTTTTCTCGTGATCGAATACCAATATTTTTAATCATTGTACCTTTTTGGCCAATTAAAATTTTCTTTTGGCTCGCACGTTCAGCATAGATCGTTGCCTCAATTTGCAATTTTCCATTAATTCGCTGATTCATTTGCTCAACTACGACAGCAACAGAATGTGGAACCTCTTGCTGAGTTAATTCAAGGATTTTTTCACGAATTATTTCTGCAACGACAAAATATTCGGGGTGATCACTCAACTGTTCTGGCGGATAATACTGTGGTCCTTGCGGCAGATATTTGATCAATGTCTTTAATAATTCTGCAACATTATTACCTTGAGTGGCCGAGATCGGAACCACCTCTTGAAATTTTAATAAATTATTATATTGTTCAATTAACGGTAACAGACTATCAGGGTGGACCAAATCAATCTTATTAATAACCAAAAACAGCGGTTGATTAATAGTTTGCAAACATTTTATGATATCTTGCACATTCGCATCGATTTTCGTATCCGCATTAACCATTAATAAAACTACATCAACATCTTGCAAAGCCGAAAAAGCGGCTGTGTCCATATATTTGTCCAAGCTGTTTTTGGGCTGATGAATGCCCGGAGTATCAACAAAAACAATCTGTTCTTGATCAGTCGTATAAATTCCTTGAATTTTATTACGGGTAGTTTGTGATTTGGGAGAAATTATTGCAATTTCACTACCTAAGATCCGATTCATCAAAGTTGATTTGCCGACATTGGGCTCTCCCATTAGGGCCACAAAGCCCGAATGAAAATTATTTTGCATGTTTTAAATCCTCCGCGCTAAAAGCTCCCGGCAGTAATTCAGCCACAGTTAATTGGCGACATTTTCCGGCCTGATTAGTTAAATAAACTGGCATGGTAGGAGCACAAAATTCACTCATAACTTGACGACAAGTGCCACAGGGAAAAATGACGTCTTGTGTAGTGCCGGTAATTAAGAGAGCCTGAAAATCTTGTTGGCCAGCTGCAATCGCCGCAAAAAAGGCAGTTCTTTCTGCACAATTAGTAGCTCCATAGGCAGCATTTTCAATGTTGCAACCTTGATAAATCTGACCATTAGAAGCTAAGAGCGCTGCTCCCACGGGAAAATGGGAATAAGGCACATAAGCGCGAGTTAGCATTTTTGTAGCTGCTTGATACAAAGTTTGAGGAATCATTTGCTCACTACCGTTTCAATCCAAAATCATTTAAAATTTGTTTTTGTAAACCAAACATAACTTCTGCTTCTGCTTTTTGAATATGATCATAACCGGACAAATGTAATAACCCGTGAACCACAGTATAACCAAATTCGCGCTCAAAACTATGCCCATACTCTTGAGCATGCTGTCGTACAACTTCGGGGCAGATAAATAAATCCCCAATATCACGGGGCAGACCAAATTCTTGTTCCAATGCTTGGGTACTGATGCCGGCATCATCACCATCTTCTAAAGCAAAACTGATAACATCAGTCGGGCGATCAGTTTGCCGATATTGCCGATTAATCTCCTGAATCTTTGCTGGAGTACAAAAAGTAATGGAAGCTTCCGTATTTTCCGGCAAAGAAATTTTTTGTGCTCCATAATTAAATAATTTCTCAGCTAGCTGTCGATGCTCTTCATCAACTAAATTCTGATCATCGTAAATCGCTAAATCCATGAACTACTCCTTTGTGTTTTGGGCATACGCCTTGATAATTTCCGCTACTACAGGGTGGCGGATAACGTCGCTAGCTTGAAAATCAACAAACCCAATATGAGGCAAATGACGCAAAAGTTGTTGTGCTTGTAAAAGTCCACTACGCGAATGCCGGGGCAAATCTATCTGGGTTATATCACCGTTAACTACCATCCGCGAATTAAAACCTAGTCGGGTTAAAAACATCTTCATTTGTTCTTGGGTTGTATTTTGTGCTTCATCCAAAATAACAAAAGCCTCATCTAATGTCCGTCCCCGCATATAAGCTAAAGGAGCAATTTCAATTACTCCACGTTCCAATAAACGTCCTGTATGGTCACGTCCCATAATGGCATATAGAGCATCATATATCGGTCGTAAATAGGGATCAACTTTTTCTTTTAAATCACCGGGCAAAAATCCCAGATTTTCGCCTGCTTCCACTGCAGGTCTAGTTAGAACTAAACGCTGTACCTGACCTTTTTTTAAAGCAGATACGGCCATCACTACTGCTAAATAAGTCTTGCCGGTACCCGCAGGCCCAATGCCAAAAGTTATATCATGATGTTTAATGGTTTGAATATACTTACGTTGGCCTAAATTGCGAACTCGAATGGGTTTGCCCTTTGCATCAGTTAATAAAACTTGGTTATATAAATCTTCAAAATAATCCAGTTTATCTGCTTGCGCCATTCGGGCGGCACTGATTACATCCGTTTCACCAATTTGAATTCCAGAATGTAATAAGTTCACCAAATGTTTTAAAATCTCTGCTACGAGATTAACACTGGCTTTTTCACCCTGTAGATCCACGTGATCGCCAAAAGGATGAATATTAATCTGAAATTGTTCTGCTAATAACTCTAAGTTAGCATCATTAACACCAAAAATAACCGCATCATCATTATTAAATAATTTAAAAGTTTTCGTTGTTGTTGTCAAACACATCTGCTCCAGTCATTTATTACCACATATTTTAATACCAATTTATGTAAAAGAAAAGGCTGGGACTATACTAGCGTCCCAACCCTTTTACTGCAATAAATCTTTAACCATCTGGTTAACCTTGTTACCGTCAGCCTTGCCCTTAACCTGCGGCATCACGGCTTGCATCAACTTTCCAAAATCTGCTTTAGAAGTTGCACCGATTTTTGCAGCAGTTTGTTGAACAATCTCTTGAACCTCAGCTTCAGATAATTGTTGCGGCATATATTGGCTTAACACTTGCATTTGGGCCTTGGTATCCTCTACAAGATCTTCTCGTTGAGCCTTTTCAAACTCAGCCAAAGAATCCTTTTGTTGTTTCATTTGTGAAACAACTACCTGCAATTCCTCTTCGGAATTCAATTCATGCCCAAGCTCAATTTTCTTGTTCATTAAGGCTGATTTAAGCATTCTGATAACAGATAGAGCCGTTTTATCATGACTTTTCATAGCGGCCTTTAAGTCTGTCATTAATCGATTAGTGAGGGACATCTACAGATCACTCCTCAATCTTAACGTCTTTTCCTCTTCTTATTACGCTTCCGAGCAGCTTCAGATTTCAATTTACGCTTGACACTCGGCTTCTCGTAAAACTCACGCTTGCGATATTCTTGAAGAGTACCACTCTTAGAAACAGAACGTTTAAACCGACGAAGAGCATCATCAAGAGACTCGTTCTCACGAACAACTGTCTTAGCCATATGATATCCCTCCTTCCGATTACTTACGTAACTGCTTTTTGCAACAGTTCTTATATAGTATAACAAAACAATTTCCAACTTGAAACAATAATCCGCGAGTTTCAGTAGCTTTTTTTTATTAAAAATGATAATTTAAGTTTAATTAGGAGGAAAATCACTTATGAAACAAATAGTCTATGCACTTTCGGACTCTTCAGGAGAAACGGCCACAATTTTTTCTCGTTCGATGATCGCCCAATTTCCCATGCTAGAAATTGAGCAAAAACGGTTTTCATTTATTCAAAATCTTCAAACCTTAAAGGAAATTTTTCACCAAGCTAAAAAAGATCAGGCCATTGTGTTTTATACTTTGAATAATCCCGAGTATGATCAAATGGTAAAAGAAATCACGCAAAGCCAACAAATTTTAGCCTTTGACATTTTAAACCCCTATTTAAAAAAAATCGAAGCTTATACCCATCAGAAAGCTTCCCGCGAAATTGGGGCAGCTCGTAAATTAAGTGCACAATACTTTAAGCGCATCAAAGCGATTGATTTTGCAGCAGAAAATGATGACGGTAAAAATCCTAAAAGCATCTTAGATGCGGACATTGTTGTTTTGGGAGTTTCCCGTACTTCTAAAACGCCTTTATCGTTTTTCTTAGCTAATAAAAATTACAAAGTAACTAATATTCCTCTGGTTCCTTCAGTAGAAGCGCCCGCTGAATTATGGCAAATTGATCACAAAAAAATTGTCGGTTTAACTACTAACGAAAATATCTTACAAAAAATTCGCCAAGAGCGGATGCTGGCCTACGGTTTACAAGCCACTACCAACTATTCTGATACAGCCAAAATTCATGCAGAATTAAACTATGCCAACAGTTTATACAAAAAATTAAATTGCTTAGTAATTAATGTAGCAAACCGTTCAATTGAAGAAACGGCAGCCATTATTGAAAATAAATTAAATTTTGATAAGGTCTGACAACAATGGTCAAAATTACAACTGGATATCTTGAATTTCATAATTATCGAACATTTTATCGAATTGTCGGAGAACAAAAATTTCAAAAACCGCCGCTATTATTACTTCATGGCGGACCGGGTTCCACTCATAATTATTTTGAAGCCTTAGACGACTTAGCTTATGATGGCCAACAGCTGATCATGTATGATCAGCTCGGTTGCGGTTTATCATCAATGCCTAATCAACCAAAGCTTTGGCACCCTAAGACTTGGGTCGAAGAATTAATCGCTTTAAGAAGGCATTTACATTTAAACAAAATCCATCTTTTGGGTCAATCGTGGGGAGGAATGTTAGCTTTAATTTATCTGTGTGATTATGACCCCAGCGGTATCCAAAGTCTGATTTTAGCCAGTACTTTATCGTCGGCTCAATTATGGGAACAAGAACAAAGAAGATTAATTACCTACATGAGCCCTCAGGATCAACAAGCAATTAAAAATGCAGAAAAAAGCCAAAATTATCAAGCAGCTGATTATCTCAAAGCTAATCAACACTTTATGCAGCAACATGCTTTAGATCCGGCCACTGAACAAAAGTTTTCTTTTCTAAAACGCCCTAAAAACCAAGGTACTCAAGCATATTTAACCGCCTGGGGTCCTAATGAATATACTCCCACCGGAACTTTAAAGGATTTTGATTATACTAATAAGCTCCAACAGATTCAAGTTCCAACTTTAATTACCAGCGGAACAAATGATTTGTGTACACCGTTAATTGCGAAAACCATGTATGATCATCTTCCCAATGCTACCTGGCACTTATTTGCCCACAGTCGTCATATGGCTTTTATCGATGAGCCTGAATTATATCTACAAATTTTAGACGAGTGGCTGCAACAACATGCAACGCCAAAATAACCTTAAAAGTCTTCGATAAAATAATTTTATCGAAGACTTTTTTAATGAAGCACTGAATTTATTTAATTATTTTGTGATTCGGATCTAGGAAATTAATAATAAGAATCAACAGCAACAAAATTGCGACCACTAAAAAGACAGCATGTAAGCCTTGTAAAACTACAAGATTAATAGCTAGTTGATTCTTAAATTGGTGATAATTAGAAGCACTTACAGCCCGATTTAAAGTACCTAAAGAAATAGATCCGCGATTATTTACTAAAACAATATTAAAAACTGCTCCATAAATACCGGTCATGATTGTTTGCCCTAAAGAACGTCCTAAAGTAATCATGCCACTGGCTTCTCCTACTAAATTCGGTCTTACCAAGTGCTGGGCTAAAATTGTATTCATACTAATAACAATGCCTAATCCCAGACCATTAACGCCGGCAATAAGATAAAACATCCAGACAGGAAAAGCCGTTGAAGCAAACAGTAAGGAACTATAAAAAACTAACTCCAAAACTGCAATCAATAGAACTACCCTTTTAGGAACAAAACGGGTCATCAATCTACCTACTAAAAACGATCCCACCAGCCACATAATGGAACTGGAACTAACAACCATGCCGGCCATTGAAGCGGGCAAATGATAGATGGATTGAAGCCAAATAGGAAAATAGACCTGATAAGAAATCAATACCCCACTAAAAAGCATGATCGTGACCACTTGGATAGTAAAAGTTTTATTAGAAAACATCTGCGGCTCAATTAAAGGATCAGCAACCTGATGTTCCCATTTAGCCAGCAATAATAACAAAACTAATCCGATTAGAAATAATCCAATCGCTGGCCAAAAATAAGTAGACAGAGTTTGAACTGCTATTAGCAGGCATAATAAACCTAGAGTTAACAGCCCAATTCCCGACCAATCAATGGTTAAATTTTGAGAGGTGGTCTGTTTTTGCACATAACCCAGCCCCATTAAACCAAATACCAGAATTCCTAGGGGAATATTGACAAAAAAGACCCAATGCCAAGACAGTTTATCCACTAAAAATCCGCCTAATAAAGGTCCAATTAAAGACGATAAAGCCCAGGCAGTATTATTTAAAGCTAAAATCTGAGCTCTTTTCTCAAAACTAAAATAGTCGGCAATAATCGTAAAGGTCAGCGGCATAATGGCTCCTGCCCCTAATCCTTGAACTAGTCGAGCGCCTATCAACCAGCCAATATTACCGGCTAGACCGCTGCCTAAAGAACCAAGCGTAAATAAAATAACTCCCCATTGAAAAACCGGCTTACGGCCTAGACTGTCGGCCAGTTTCCCGCAAATCGGAGTACTAATCGCAGTGGTAAAAAGATAAGCACTCATAATCCAGCTTTGAAAAGCTAAACCATGTAATTCACTAATAATTTGTGGTAAAGCGGTCGTCACAATGGTTACTTCCACCGAAGTCATAAAACTGGCCATAAAAATTGCGGTCATTACTAAAATTCGCTGCTGGAAACGAGACATATGTTGCTGCAAACTTGTCACCTCATCCTCAAAATCTAAATTTTATTCATAACTAATTGCCGCTTTGGGACTTCAGCTACTAACTGCTACTTAAACGTTGCTGCATTTGCGGATCAAATTGCTGTTCTTGCAGCATTTTAATTTCGGATGCGTAAGGAGCCACTGCTTTTTTAGGATTTTGTGCTAATGGAACATAAGGAGTTTCCATAATTTTCGGAATGGCGGCTAATTGCGGATGATGACAAATATAGTTTAGTGCTTTAAAACCAATTTGACCAAAACCAATATTAGTATGACGATCTTTATGCGATCCCCGGCCGTTTTTGGAATCATTTAAATGAATCATGGCCAAGCGGTCAAGTCCGATAATTTTATCAAATTCTAATAAAACCCCGTCAAAATCATTTACGATATCATAGCCTGCATCATGCACATGACAAGTATCAAAAGTAATTGTTAATTGCTCATTATTTGGTGTCAGGTCAATAATTTGGGCTAATTGTTCAAAGGTCGCACCGATTTCAGTGCCCTTGCCTGACATAGTTTCTAAAGCAATTTTGACTTGAGGCTGACTCTTTAAAACCTCCTGTAAACCCTGGGCAATTGATTTTATTGCAACTGGCGCCCCCAGTCCCACATGGGCTCCCGGATGAAAACTTAATGCTTCAATTTGCAAGGCTGCACACCGTTGTACTTCCGCCTGTAAAAAATCTATTGCAAATTCATATTTAGAAAGATCTTTGGTATTACCCAGATTAATAATATAAGGCGCATGTCCCATAATCCGTTGAATTTGATGCTGTTTTAAATAATGCCAGCCTTGAGTAATATTCATTTGACTAGTAGGTTTGCGACGACTATTTTGCGGAGCACCTGTAAAAATCATCATCGTATTAGCGCCATAACTAACTGCCTGTTGTGCTGCACCCAGCAGCATTTTGTCACCACTCATGCTTACATGGCAACCTAAAATCATTTTCTCACTTCCGGATCTAATAAATATGTTCTTGGTAAAAACGTCCCATAATTAGTTTAGCCTCCGTCATGCTTACAAAAGCATAGGGATCAGAGTCCTGCAAAGCCTGACGAAATAGCGGCAATTCATATTGTGAAATCACCGTGAACAGCATTGTTTTTGAAGAATGCTGATAAGCACCTTCAACATCGTGCACTATCGTAATGCCCCGCCGCATCTCATTTTGAATCTCTGTAATCACTTTATCCGGATGAGAAGTGACAATTATCACCTGTAATTTTTGATTACGGGTATATAAACTATCAATCACACGGCCATTTACAAAAATACTTAAAATAGTATATAGGGCTTGAACCCAGCCAAATAAGCAGCCAGCGCCTAACACTACCAAAATATTAAAAGCAATGTTAATAGTACCCACGCTTTTTCCCAATTTTTTGCGCAGTACAATACTAATAATATCCAATCCTCCGGTTGACATCTCGTTTTTTAAAGCCAAACCTGTACCAACACCATTAAATAAACCACCGAAAATAGCACAAATGATTGGGTCAAATTTAACTGCTACCGGCGGAATTATATGCAAAAGGACGGTAGACAAGATAACCGCCACAATTGTGTAAAAAGTAAACTCATGGCCAATCTTTTTCCAAGATAGAATTAATAATGGTAAATTAAGGGTAGCATAAAGCACTGGCACGCCAATGGTAAAAGGCAGCCAGTGCTGACTGATAGTAGAAATTAACTGGGCTAAACCCGTAATGCCAGAACCATAAATTTTTCCTGGATTCCAAAAAACATTAACTGCAACGGAAACACATAAAGCATAAATTAAAGCGAACGACAATTTAGCTATATTGCGATATCGTCGAGCAATTTTTTCTAATTCATTCATAAATATAGTTTAATCCTCACAAGATAATTCCGTTACATACTTTAACATAAATTAGGCATCGGTATCAGGTGTTTCTACATATTTTAAATATTCGGCATATCCTTTCTCGGACATCTGTTTTTGAGGAATGAACTTTAAAGCCGCCGAATTGATACAATAACGTAAACCACCTGTAGATTTGGGGCCGTCAGTAAAGACATGTCCTAAATGAGAATCCGCCTGTGGACTTCGCACCTCTGTGCGCTGCATTCCAAAACTAGAATCTGATTTTTCCGTTAAAGGAGTAATGGGACGACTAAATGCAGGCCAGCCACAACCGGAATCATATTTAGCACTGGAGGCAAATAAGGGTTCACCGCTGACGACATCCACATAAATTCCTGGTTCAAAGAAATTATCATAACGATTATTAAAAGGTTTTTCGGTAGCATTTTGCTGAGTAACAGCATATTGTTCCGGGGTTAATTCTTGTTTTTGCTTTTCATACATAACAAACACTCTCCTTTTTAGTAATTTTAACTAAAATAAAGGTGTTGAGGGGTAAATATAAACTATTTTTTAATATCTAAATGTAAGTCAGCTAATTGTCGCTCGGCAACAGCTGAAGGGGCATGCATCATCGGCTCAGTAGCTTTGGAATTCTTCGGAAAGGCAATTACATCACGAATATTTTCTCGATGCGATAAAAGCATTGCAAAGCGATCCAAACCAAGAGCCAAGCCACCATGCGGTGGAAAACCATAATCTAAAGCTTCCAACAAAAAGCCAAACTGTTCCTGGGCCCGCTCTTGGCTAAAGCCCAAGGCCCGAAACATTTTTTCTTGAATTGCTCGTGTATGAATACGAATTGAACCACCACCCAGCTCGTAGCCATTTAAGACAATATCATAGCTTTGAGCATGAGCCTGATGCGGATCAGTATCTAACAACTCCAAATCTTCTTCATTAGGCATTGTAAAGGGATGATGGGCCGATACCCAGCGCTGAATACCTTCATCATATTCAAACAGGGGCCAGTCTACTACCCACAAGAAGTTATACTGATTATCGTCATATAAATGCAAATCTTTGGCAAAGTATTTACGCAAATATCCTAAAGAATCAGCACAAACTTTTTTAGAAGCTGCGACAAATAAAACCAAATCGTTATCTGCCAATTCTAATCTTGCAGTTAAAGCAGCCGCTTGTTTTACCAAAAATTTAGCCACTGGTCCATGAAATTCACCCTGTTCTACTTTTAACCAAGCTAAACCATGTGCCCCAAATCTGGTAATGTAGGCTTGTTGTTCGTCCAGACGTTTGCGGGAATACTTTTCCGCAGCATTTTTTACAACGATTGCCTTTACTTGACCGCCATCAGCAATTGCCTTGTGAAAGACTTTAAATTCACTTTCACTGAACAAATCACTTAAATCTTGCAATTCCATGCCAAAACGTGTATCCGGCTTATCCGAACCATAACGCGCCATAGCTTCATTCCAAGTAATCCGCGGAAAAGGTAATTTCACAGTTACCCCTACAGCCTGCTGCATGATTTGCGCAATCAAGCCTTCGGTGTAATCTTGAATCTGCTTTGCACTTAAAAAACTGGTCTCTAGGTCAATTTGGGTAAACTCCGGCTGCCGATCTCCTCGTAAATCTTCATCACGAAAACAACGAGCAATTTGATAATATTTATCAAAACCAGCTCCCATAAGTAATTGTTTAAACAGCTGCGGTGATTGCGGCAAAGCATAAAAATTACCCGGATAAACTCGTGATGGAACTAAATAGTCACGGGCTCCCTCAGGAGTAGACTTGGCCAAATCAGGTGTTTCAATATCAATAAAGCCTTGCTGATCCAAATAAGAATGAGCTGCAGCAGTAATACGGGCTCGGGTTCGAATAGCCTGTTGCATTTCTGGACGACGTAAGTCTAAATAACGGTATTTAAGCTTTGTATCTTCAGTGGCATCTACCTGATCTTCAATATTAAAAGGAATAGTTTTAGCCTTATTTAAAATTTTCAACTGGCTCACTTCTACTTCCACATGACCAGTTGCCATTTGTTCATTAATAGTAGCTTTAGAGCGGGCTACTACCTGGCCTTCAATGCTGATAACGTCTTCTGCATGCAATTTGGCAGCCTGACCAAAAGCTTGATCGCCGTATTCTTGACTAAAAACTAACTGCACAATTCCTTCGCGATCTCTCAAATCTACAAAAATTAAATTACCTAAATTACGCTGTTTTTGCACCCAACCTGCTAAAGTTACTTTTTGACCCATATACTCTTGAGTGATTAGTCCACAATAATTAGTTCTTTGCATGTTTTACCCCTTTTTTATTTTCGCAATTAATTCTGTTAAATCATCTAGATGAACTAAAGTCTCTTGACCATCCTGCATTCTTTTCAACTGTGCCGTTTGTGCAGCCAATTCTTGCTCACCCAAGGTCAAAGTAAAACGGGCGTGTAAGCGATTAGCCTGCTTAAATTGTGCTTTTACTTTTTTAGCTAAGTAATCACGTTCGGCGGAAATGCCTGCCCAGCGTAATTGGGATAACAATTTGGCAACAGCTACGGTCACTGTCTCATCTACAGTAACCAAATAAATATCCGGAGAAGATAACTGTGGCAAATTATGGGTTTGCGCTTGTAAAACCAATAATAAGCGCTCCACTCCCATACCAAAACCAACTCCGGCAACATCAGGTCCCCCTAATTCTGCTACTAAGCCATTATAGCGGCCCCCGGCAATTAATGTCATCTCTTTATTGCCAAAGGCTGGACTAGTCATCATAATTTCAAAAATAGTGTGATTATAATAATCTAATCCGCGCACCATATTGTGATCAATTTCGTAATTAATATTTAAAGCCGTTAATAACTCTTGAACTTGATCAAAATGAGCTTGCGCCGCTGTTGTTAAATAATCTAAAATTGAGGGTGCTCCGGCAACAATCTCTTGATCCTGTGGATCTTTACTATCCAAAATCCGCAAGGGATTTTTGTGTAAACGTACTTGTGAATCTGCACTTAATTGTGCAGCCAAAGGCGTTAAATAATCAACCAAAGCTTGATGATAATTTTGGCGTGTTTCTTGGTCTCCTAAAGTATTAATAACTATTTTATAATCAGTTAAACCTAACTCCTGCAAAAAATTGCTGGCCATAGCAATGGTTTCCACATCAATTTCCGGACGATCACTGCCTAAAGCCTCTACTCCAATTTGATGAAATTGTCGTTGGCGGCCAGATTGCGGACGTTCATAACGAAACATCGGCCCATGATACCAGACTTTATAAGGATGTATTTGATCAGGGCCAAACAACTTATTCTCGACATAAGCTCGAACCACTCCAGCTGTTCCTTCAGGCCGCAAGGCTACATGTCTTTGACCTTTATCCTGAAAATCGTACATTTCTTTTGATACAATATCTGAACTATCACCAGAGGAACGGGCAAAAACATCATATTGTTCCAATAATGGTGTGCGAATTTCATGATATTGATAATTCTGGAAAACCCGCTGAGCAGTGGCTTCTAAATATTGCCACTGTTCACTTTCTCCTGGCAGAATATCAACCATACCTTTTAACTTTTGATAACGCACCGTGGTTCCTCCTTCAAAAACTTGCTTAAACTAGTTATTATCAATCTTAGCACACCTCTTTTTAATCGCAAACCAGCAATTATGCTCTTAAGAGCCGAGATTTTTCGCTGATATTGGCAACACATAATAAATTACCATCATCATTATTAAAGTCAAGGCGCGCTCGGGGAAAATAATCATCAAAAAAGCAAGATAAATCTTTTTAAAAATATTGCTTGTGACGATTAAATAGCTATATGTATAGCTATTTAATCGTGAATATTATAATATAAATAAGAAAGTTTAATCTTAAATGGGATGTTAATTAATGAAATTGCGTAGAAGCGACCGCCGCCAGAAACGCCAGCAGCGGTGGTTATGGGGAATTATTATTATTTTAATTACTTGTTCCAGTCTTTCAACCTTAGCTATGGCTCAGGCTAATCAGCTGGTCGTCAAGGCCAATTTTTTAAATGTACGTATTGGTCCTAGTCTTTCTTATGAAACTTTGACCCGTGTTAAACGCGGGGAAACCTTAACTATTTTAAGTAAAAAAAATCAATGGTATCAGGTTCGCCTAGCAGGTGATAAGATCGGCTGGGTTGCCAGCTGGTTAATTGATAATAATGAAGCCAATACTTCCAGCAATACTATCGGCATCATTAAAGCGCCGAATACTAATGTTCAAAAATATCCCCAAAATGATTCTGAAGTTTTAGGAACTTTAGCCCAACTGCAAAAAGTTAATATTGTTTATACTCAAAATAATTGGAGTCAAATTTTGTTTAACGATACCGTGGGCTGGGTTCCTAATTCCGAGCTGATTATAACTGACAAAATCGCCCAAAACATTTGGAATAACCACCACCAAAAGTCCACCATTCGCTCAGTTACAACTTTGCAAAACAATACTAAAATTTTAGCTAAACCGGATCCCGACAGCAAAGTTGTAGCTCATATCACTGATAAAACCACCCTTCCTTATCTGGGAAAAGAAGGAGATTTTTATAAGATTAGATTAAATTCGGGCGAATCGGGCTATATTGCCAGCTGGCTCGTTTCTATTTCTAGTTCCGAACATGCAGTTAAAAGCGCCGCAACCAAACTATCTGAAGCCACTATTGTGATTGATCCCGGCCACGGGGGTGCAGATACGGGCGCTTTAACCAACAATCAAAAACATACTGAAAAAGGTTATACTCTGGATACCGCTAAACGCCTTAAAAAACAATTACAGCAGAGCGGAGCTAATGTAATCCTAACCCGCAATAATGATAGCGGTCTGGATTTAGCCTCCCGAGCGCGTTTAGCTAATAAACTGAATGCCGACGTATTTCTCAGTTTGCATTTTGATTCCACACCTGTTGCCAGCAAGGCTTCCGGAATTACCACTTATTATTACTCCGGAAAAAAAGATCGACCGCTTGCTCAAAGTCTGCATAAACAATTAGAAGATCTTCCCTTGCCTGATCGGGGTCTGCGCTTTGGCGATTACGAAGTCATTCGAGAAAATGAACAACCGGCTGTCTTAATCGAAGGCGGATATTTAAATAACAAACATGATAATAAGCAAATTGCTAATCCCGAATACCGACAAAAACTAGCCGTGGGTATTGCACAAGGATTAAGTGATTATTTCAAATAATAAAAGTGGAAGGAACTATCCTCCCACTTTTTCTTTCTTAATGTGTAAATAAAGGAGTTATTTGTGTTAAATCCTGAACCACATAATCGGCATTTGGGGCATCATGTAATTGATCAACATCAAAATAAATAGTCGTTAGCTGAGCATTCTGCCCCGCTTGGACATCTAAAGAGCGATCCCCAATCATGGCAGTAGCTGCTCGATTTAGATTATACTTTTGGACTAAATAATTCAATGCCGCCGGATCCGGCTTACGTGCAAAAGCAGATGTACTTGTAATAATCTGCGTAAAATATGATTGAACCTGTTGCTTGGCTAATAACTTGATCGCCAAATCATCACGATGAGTCCACAAAAAATTATGACCACCTTGGGCTACAATCGCTTGTAAAGTCTGAGCTGCTCCCGCTACTAATTGAATATGGGTTTGATTTTGATGATCAATATTTTGAAAATGTTGATAAACTTCATCAAAATCCGGACTGAGCTCCAATTTTTGTAAATATGATTTTACGGAATGCAATTTAATGAAACGATACACCTGTTGCATATCAGGCTGCGGATAATCAAAGTCATAAAAAGTCTGTTGTAAACTCTTCAAAATTCCCGTATAAGTATCGGCTAAAGTACCATCAAAATCCCAAATTGCTGTCTGTAAAACCATAATTACCTCTCATAAATAATTGTTAACGGACCATCATTAACTAATTCCACTTGCATGTCGGCTCCAAAAACTCCAGTTTGTACATCACAGCCGCTGGCCCGTAATTTTTCATTAAACAATTCATAAAGCTCTTGTGCTTGTTGCGGGTTTAAAGCATCAACAAAACTCGGCCGATTGCCTTTAGCAGTATCAGCATAAAGCGTAAATTGCGAAACTGATAAGATCTGTCCTTGAACGTCATTAATGGCTAAATTAATTTTGCCATCCTGATCCGAAAAAATTCTACTTTTACTAATTTTGCGAGCTAAATAGTCCACTGTTTGTTCATCATCATTTTGTCCAAAACCAACTAGTAACAAGGATCCGTTTTTAATCTGAGCTACTCTTTTTTGGGCAATCGTGACGCTGGCTCGTTGTACCCGCTGTAAAACTACTTTCATGCTATCTTCCTCAATTAATTACTCTTTTAACATTATAAACATCCGGAATATTATTGATTTTAGTCATAATATCCTTCAGATGCATTAAATTACGTACACCCACTGTTAAGGTTACATGTGCCATACGATCATGATCCATGCGGCCATTAACATCATTTAACATATTGGTTTGCTTATTAACCACCTGCAAAATATCATTTAATAAACCATTACGGTTAAAACCAAAAATTTCTAATTTTACCAGGTAGTGATGATTTTGAATATTACCCCAACTGGCTTCAATTAACCGTGCCTTCTGATCTTCCTCTTGGATATTAGGGCAATTCTGGCGATGAATGGTTACCCCTCGACCTTTGGTAATATAGCCGACAATCTCATCACCGGGTATCGGAGTACAACATTTAGCCATATGAATTAAAAGATTGGCCACACCTTGAATATGAACTTCCCGTTCTTGAGTTTCCGAATCGTTATCGTTATGTTCACTGGAATGCTCTTCTTTAGTTTTAGCAGCTTTGGATGCTTCACCCATAACTTGTTCTTCATATTCAGCCTTTTTTTGCTGGGCTTGTTTTTTGCGTTCCGCTTCTGTCAGTCTATTAACGACACCAATTACCGAAACTTCACCGTAGCCTACTGCTGCTAATAATTCATCTTCAGTCGTAAAATTATAACGTTCCAAAACCGGCTGTAAAGCTTTCTTACTGAGATAATTCTTCGGAGCAAAATTACGATCAAGTAATTCCCGCTCAATCTTATTACGCCCGGTTTCGATATTCTGTTGGCGATCAACACTTTTAAAGTAACGTTTAATTTTATTGCGGGCCCGCGTTGTATAAACAATGTTCTCCCAATCCCGGCTCGGAGCAGCATTAGATTGTGTGAGCATTTCTACAATGTCACCATTACGTAATTTATAATCTAAAGGAACAATTTTGCCGTTAATTTTGGCGCCAATGGTATGATTACCCACTTCTGTATGCACCTGATAAGCAAAATCCAAAGGTATTGCCCCTTTAGGCAGCTCCATTACTTCGCCTTTAGGAGTAAAAACATAAACACGATCACTGAAAACATCGCCTTTAATATTCTTCATGAAGTCGGCATCAGTTGAGGATTCTTCCTGAATTTCCATGATTTCACGAAAAACATCAATTTGCTGATCATTATTATCGAGATTAATTTTTTCTTTTTTACCCTCTTTATAAGCCCAATGGGCTGCAACCCCATATTCAGCGACTTCATGCATTTGATAAGTACGGATTTGTACTTCTAACGGCCGGCCTTGTGGTCCAATTACCGTCGTATGCAAGGATTGATAGCCGTTAACTTTCGGTACCGCAATATAATCCTTGAAACGTCCGGGAATAGGTTTCCATTGTGCATGAATATTGCCCAGCACTCCATAACAATCCCGAATTGAATTGACCATAATTCTAATTGCCAAGAGATCATACAATTCTTCAAATTGTTTATGTTTTTCGACCATCTTTTTATAAATCGAATAAATATGCTTGGCTCGTCCGCTAATATCATAATCGATATGCAATTGGTCAATATTAACTTTAACTTCTCTAATGGCTGCTTGAATATATTCTTCTCTTTGGGCCCTTTTCGAATTCATAAGGTGAACTATACGATAATACTGCTGCGGATTTAAATAACGCAGTGACAAATCTTCTAATTCCCATTTAATTGTACTGATTCCCAGTCGATCAGCTAATGGGGCATATATTTCCAAAGTTTCATTTGCAATGCGTCGTTGTTTATCTGGCCGTAAATAGTTTAACGTGCGCATATTATGCAAACGATCTGCCAATTTCACCATAATTACCCGCATATCTTTGGCAGTGGCCAGTAACATTTTACGATGATTGGCCGCTAATAATTGTTGATGGGACTTATATTTATACTTGGAGATTTTCGTGACCCCTTCAACAATTGTAGCGACATCGTTGCCAAATAGTTCCCGAATATCCGCGGAAATAATATTGGTGTCTTCTACCACATCATGCAAAAAGCCCGCAGAAATTGTATCCGGATCCATTTTCAAATTAGCTAAAATAGCAGCCACTTGAATAGGATGAACAATATAAGGTTCACCGGATGCCCGTTTTTGTTCACTATGAACATAAGCAGCCAGCTCATAGGCCTTTTTGATATAATCAATATGGCGTTGATTCATGTAGGTTGCGCAAATATCAAAAACTTCTTGTGCAGAATAGACTTTTTCCTTGGGCATATTCTCGTTTCCTTTCTGCTTTAAAAATTAAAAGATTAATAATATTTTAATGTTTTTTAGTTAAAATGAAAGTTAAATATTCGATTAATCCATACAAAACAAAGAATAAATAAGCATAAATGCTTAAAGTATAACGCAACAGAACTAATACTAAAAAAGCTCCCGGAAAAATGCCAAAAACCCAAGTCGGCTGCTGTGTTTTTTTAATCCAACGACCCATAATAATTGAAACAGTAATATTAACAATAATAAAAAGCAGGCCAATACGCCAAGATTTTCCCAAATGAAAACTGCTGGCAATCAACGGCAAAGTTACTGCAATTAAAAGTGCTAATAAAATAATCTTACAATAATCTGAATACCAAAATTTCAAGATTTTTATTTTCAATTTGTTAATTCCTTCTCTAATTCTGTCTGATATGAGAGCGCACTGAGAAAATACAAGGGTGCTGTTTCCGCCCGCAAAATTCTGGGTCCCAGACCGCATAATTTATATTTATTTTGCCTCAATTGCCTAATTTCTTCAACCGCAAAACCGCCTTCCGGACCAAACAGACACATTAATGATTGTCCGGCCTGAAGTTGCTGGAAAATATCAGCCAACGCCCCCTTCTTTTGCTCTTGAGCCATTTGTTCGTAAGCTACCAATTGATAATCAGCATTTTGAGATTTTATTAGCTCAGCTAAAGTAGCATAATACTTCACCTGCGGTACTTGCAGACGGTGCGATTGTTGGGCGGCACTAAGAGCAATTTGTTGCAGATGATCTAATTTTTTAGGAACTATTGTTGGTGCCCATTTCATGATTGAGTAACGTGACCTAAAAAAAACAATCTGCTGAGCTCCTAACTCGGTGGCTTTTTGTGTAATCCAATCCAACTTATCTTTTTTAGATAGCGAACAGGCAATAATTGAAGTAACTGGTAATTCACAATTTGATCGATGTAAAGTCTGCAAGTGAACCTGAAAATTATCCGAATTAATAGTCGTAATTTGAGCTTGAAAAGTTTGCTGCTGCTTATCTACAATCCAAAAATAATCGTTAACGTGCAACCGTAAAACCTTAATTAAATGTCGAAAAGAGGTCCCCTCCAAAACTAAATCCTGATTAGGCGTTAATCTTTGTTGGACAAAAATTTGTTGCATCTTATTGCTCCTTCTGCGCTATAAGACAGCCCCATCCTTGAGCTGTACTAGTTTGAAGTAATTGAAAATGCTGGTCTTGCAATAATTGTATAATTGGCGTCAGCTTCTGAGCCAAAATTCCTGAAATAATCACGCAGCCGTGCTCATGCAGATGCTGAAATAGTTGAGGAATTAGTTGACGTATGGGTTCTTCGAGCATATTAGCCGTGATAATATCTGCACTTTGGTCGACGTTATCTAACAGCGAGTTTACCTGTCCTTGAAAATGAGCCTGTGGACAATTCAATTTAAAATTCTGTTCTGCAACTTTAATAGCAGCTGCAGAAATATCATATCCCCAAATATTATTAATTCCAAACTTAGCAGCCGCAATCGCCAAAATACCACTGCCTGTACCCACATCAATTAAAGAATCCTGCTGATTGACAATATTCGTCAGAGCTTGCAAGCATAACTTAGTTGTTGGATGTTCACCACTGCCAAAAGATTCCTGCGGATCCATTAAAATATCATAAGGACTGGTTACTTGCTGCTTTTGCCAGCTGGGAATAATAGACATAAAATGAGAAATGCGTACTGGACGATAATAAGGGGCCCATTTATTTCCCCACTGCCAATCTACATCCGCAATCACTTGTAATTGATAATCCTTTATAGCTAAGCCCAAATCTTTTAAAGTTTGCTGTAAGTGTTCACACCACTCGGCAGTTAATTGTGTTTTCGGTAAATAAATTGCTAAACCTTGATCCTGGGGCAAATTCTCAATCCCGGTAATACCTTGAATAATAAGAGCATTAGTAACTAGTTCAAAATTAGTCTGTGATGTCAGAATATTTAATTGCTTCCAATTGTCGGCCATGGTGACTCCTTAATTATTTTTTTTAGATGACTGATGCTTTGAGGAAGTAGGCGCATCCGCTGAGTTAGCGGGATAAGTTTTAACCAACTTGCCGAATTGTTCTTGCGCTTTGGCCAGTTGTTCACTATTATGCCGTAAACGAGCGGTCATCTTAGCAAAATCATGGTCTTTTAAATCTAAACGATCTTTTTTGTGAAATCCAAACATGTACTTTCCTCTTCACATAATTCAATTTTTATTTATTATATTATAATGTTAATAAAAATAATAATAAATCAATGAGGTTAATATGAGTAAAAAACAGCTCCATCATCAAAAAACTTTAGTCGAGAAAATTTTAGATAAAAAGCACATCCCCTATCAAACTGTTAGTTTTGCTACCGAAACTCAAGGAGACATCGAACAAATTATTCCCCAGCAAACCGACCAGATTCATATTTATAAAACCTTGGTTTTAAAGGGTAATAAAACCGGCCCTTTAGTAGGAGTATTGCCATTAAACAAGCATCTAAGTTATAAATTATTTGCCCAATTATCCGGTAATAAGAAAGTGGGAATGGTTCCACTCAAAGATTTAAAAAAGACTTCTGGTTTTGAACATGGGGCTAATAGTCCTATCGGAATTCGTGAGCAGCATAATTACCACATTTATTTTGATAATCAAGCCCTGCAAGATCAACAAATTGCCGTTTCCGCCGGAAAAATTGGGCGCTCCGTCATCGTTGATGCCCAACAGCTGGCAAAATTAGTAAACGGCACCTTTGGCGACTTTGCCGTTGAGGTAGTAGAATAAGTTTTGAGCTTAACAAATAAAAGAAAAGAAGATAAGACAATAGCTGTCCTATCTCCTTTGTAAGTTAACAATTATGAAAAGAATAATTTCCAATTGTTAACTTTACACCCCTGCCAAGGAGTTCTATTATACACCTTTATGAGCATTTAGAAAACAACAACAGTAAATATGTAAAAGCTAATTCATAAAAAATTGTATTTTCTAAACACTCGTGAAAATTCGGGTTTTAGTACTCATAAAATAAATACATAATGCTCTTTTTAAATTCATGTGCTATAATTAACATTTCGTAATCGTGAAAGGGTGCTTTACCTTTTTCCTTTTGTTCATACTGCCGCCGGTTTTTTAAACCAATTAAGGCAGCCATTTCACTAGTACTGTATTCATGAGCTAAACGTTCTTGACGCACATGGGTTTTCGGACGAAGTAACTTTTCTTTTAATTCCTTCTTATCGGCCAATATTATCACCTCGATTTGACTTATTCTTAATATCGCATAATGGGATTGAAAATGTCAAGGACAAAAAATAAATTTGTAGTTTTATTTTATTTGTGATATCTTTTTCTCATTGAGATATTTAAAAAAGGAAGTGAAAAGATGGGAGAAAATACTTTGGGTCCCATCATCAAAAAAATTAGGAAGCAAAAAAATCTGACCCAAACTGAATTAGGTAATTTAATTGGCTATAGTCAAAATACTGTTTCTAATCATGAAAACCAGAAAAGAGCTTTAAGTGAAAAAGGAATTTCTAAATATGCAGCGGCTTTAGGTACTACCCCGCAAGAATTATTTATGAAATCACAGCCAGACTCCCATTCTCATGTTTCTAAAACCTATTACGACTATTACAATGCTGATTTTGATCCGACCTTGGTGAATTCACCGGTATCACTAGATCAAGATCCCAGAATTCAGCATCTGACAGCAGCAGATATCTTGTTAGGCAAATACGCTCACCAAAAAGATATTTTTATCACTAGAATTAACAGTGAATCAATGAATCGAGTTATTCCTAACAAGGCACTTATCATTGTGAAGCGGATTAATCAATGGCAGGAATTACAAGATGGGGATATCATTATTGTTCAAACCGGTGATGATTTAGACGTTCATTTTAGTGTCAAATATTATTACTACAATAATCATCAACAACTTGTAGCTTTAAAACCGGATTCTTCTGATAAAAACTTTACAGAATCTTATTATTCCAACGATGAATTAGAAAACATCAAAATAATTGGCAAGATTGTTTCTTACACGGTTCAATTATAACTGGCTGCTGTAATTAAATTACCTGACTTATATATTTTAGATCATATGAGAATATAAAAAACCCTTGACTTGATTTTACCATCAACTCAAGGGTTTTTTATTAGTCAAAAATGGTAAATTTTAATTGCATCCGTTCAGAACCGGAATTAACCATATTACCTAATAATTCCCAGCAATTATGAATATAAATATCTGCCATTTTTTGATTGGCTGCTAATAAAAGTTCTTCAACTTTTGAATGTGCCACAAGTTGATGATCGGTATCTTTAACAACTGCTTGCAATTGAGCCAGAGTTTTTTGTTCAAATTGGGCATGGTATTCACTATAAAGTGGATAATTAGTATCACCCAAAACTCCTAAAGTACGGCTCAGCCAATAAGCATTATTCGGATCATAATTTTGACCAGCATCTTTGAAAGCTGCCGGTGTATCAGAGACATTACTATAAAATGGCACAAAAGTATTAAAGGTATTAGGACCAAAACCTAACCAATGGATACCGGCAACTGCTTCCGGTACTTTATTACGAATCTGCAAAATGTGACTTTCTTCATTACGATTAATACCAATTGGTCTAAATAAAGTCTTATCCTCACTGCACCCAGTACCATAGCGGTCATAAGGGGTATTTTGATAATGAGAACTCATCGCCCATTTCATTTCTTCAATACTAATTTTACGATTAGCATGACAAATAAAAGGCAGATCTTGATCTAAAGGATCCTGTTTCACAGTGGGGGTAAAGAATTTTTGTAAATACCACGCCCGTGGATTATTATAGCGAGTATCCTTAATGGTAGATGAGCCGAAAATGTGACGCAAATTGACCTCATTACTATCAGGATTAAGATCATTTTCTTCAATAAACTGAGGCAAATCAGAAGCATATAAAACACTGTTACTCTGAAAATCAAAATGATCAATATTTAAACGATTAGGCGCGATAACATAAGCATCATCGGGAATTTTGATGGCTGCCCAGTGATGCCCACCTAAAGTTTCTAAATACCAGATTTCATTATGATCAGCAAAGGCCATCCCGTTAGATTCATAGGTACCATACTGTTCCAATAATTGCCCTACTCGACGAACACCGTCTTGCGCAGAACGAATATAAGGCAGCACAATAGTTAATAAATCTTCTTCACCTAAACCTTCAGCAACAAGCGGATCAGCGGCTAATACCCGTGAATTGGTGGTGATGGTTTCCGTAGCGGTCATGGCAACATTCTCACTGTTGATACCCGAACTGCCCCAAACGCCATGTGACCGCTCAGAATCAGGAGTCGCAGTATACCGCAACGGATTATCAGGTAAATCCAAGGTTAATTTAGACAATTTAGCCTGATAATGATGAGGTTGATTTTGTGGTTCTACAACAATAAATTTTTTTGGAGTGGGATGATCACCATGATCTTCACTTCTAGCAATCATTGTTGATCCATCGATTGTAGCCTTTTTACCCACTAAAATTGTGGTGCAAGATGATGTAATTTTACTCATCTAGAAATCCTCCTTAAATTACAAATCTCTCTTAGGATTAAGCACTAATTAAATAGCTGCAACTGCTTTAATCATCACAATACTATAATTTTCAGTATTTGTAAAACGCAACCTGCCTAAGCCTGTTGTTAAAACCCGGTTTTTAAATAGTTTATTTTATTTAGACGTTAAAAATACGATCTTTATTAAAAGTTTTTTAATTAATTTTAAGTGGTTAATTTATGGTAGGATTAAGTATCTATAAATTTAGGAGGGCTAGTCATGGAGAAAGCTGAAAAGGTTCAAATTTTACGTGATCTTGTTTCTATTAATACCGTTGGTGGCAATGAACTAGAAGCTGCACAATATTTAAAGTCAGTTTTTGACAAATATGGTGTCAAAAATGAAGTTCGGCCGTTACAAGGTAATCGGGCGAATTTAGTAGCCGAAATTGGCAGTGGTAAACCAATTTTAGTGGTTTCAGGTCACTTAGATGTAGTTGCCGTCAACGAGCAGGAATGGCAAAACGATCCTTTTACTCTAACTGAAAAAGATGGCCAATTTTATGGTCGCGGCACTGCCGATATGAAAAGCGGCATGGCAGCTTTCGTTATTGCTATGATTGAAGCCCAGCAAGCTCAACAACCTCAGCACGGAACTGTTCGCTTATTAGCAACCGCCGATGAAGAAGTAGGTGAAATCGGAGCTGCTGCTTTCTATGAAGATGGTGCAATGAAAGACGCCGACGCCCTCCTCTTAGGCGAACCTACCGGATATCTGCTGGTTCATACCCATACAGGAGCAGTCGATTTGCAGATTCAAGCTCACGGTCAAGCTGCCCATAGTTCCCGCCCCCAAACCGGGGTTAATGCGGTTGAAAATCTCATCGAAGTCTTGGATTTAATTAAAAATAACGTCCTCAAAAAAACTCAATATACCATTAGTCCCGTATTGAAAAAACCAACTCTTTTTAATATTGATTGTTTTCATGGTGGTGAACAAGTTAATACTATCCCTAGTGCCGCCGAGGCTGAAGTTAATATTCGTACTATTTCTGAGTATCCTAATGATCAAATTATCGACATTGTGAATAAAAGTATCGCCGCTTATAATGAACTCAATAAAGGCCAAATAACTTATAAAGTTACAACTAATTTAATTCCTATTTCTGGAAATCCTGATTCGCGTTTAATTAAATTAATCCAAAAAATAGCACAACCTTATTATCAAGCTCTCAATGATACACCTGCAAAAATCCAACAGCATCAACATGCCGCTGAGCTGATGGGCGTTCCTTATGCTGCAGATAAAATTCTCGCCATTGGTGCCATGGGGGGAACAGATGCTTCCAAACTCCTTTATGATCGCCCCCGCGGAGCCGATTATGTTATTTTTGGACCTGGCAATGAAACGCCTCACCAATCTAATGAACATATTTCCCAACAGATGTTTTTTGATTTTATTGACATTTATCGTCAATTATTTACAGACTATTTTGTTTCCGATCCTAAAGCTTAAATTATTAAAAAACACCAAACCAGTTTATTACCCAGCTTTTTCCAATAATTACTGGTATAATAAGTATTATCACCAAGCTACTAGCATTTTTTAGGAGGTAGACAGATGCTATTTTTAACACTTTTAGTAGCTTTAATCTGCTGGAAATTATTCAAATTCTCGTTTAAGCTATTTTTACCTTTATTATTGGTTGTGTTTTTTATTGGCTTAGTGTTTAAATTAATTTTCTTCTCTATACCGATCGTGCTCATATTACTAGTATTCTATCTTTGGAAGAGAAGCAACATTTAATTAAAATAATTATTTATAAGATTAACCCTTAAATTAAAATTTAAGGGTTTTATTATGTATTTTTGAAAAAAACAATCCTTGCATAGCTTGCATTTAATTTTGTAAGAAGACTACAATTACTATTGTAAACGTTATTAATTATTAAAAGAAGGAGGTAAGTTTTCGTGAAAGCTTGGGTTTTTACTAAAACACATGAACCTTTACAATTAAAAGAAGTGGCAGACCCGCAACCATCTCCCGGTACAGTTATCGTCGACGTCAAAGCTACGGGGTTATGTCATACCGATGTTACCATTTTAGATGATCCCGGGTGGATGGATTTAGTGAACGCACCCGTGATTTTAGGTCATGAATGTTCAGGAGTTATTTCTGCAATTGGGACAGATGTAGAAGATTATCAGGTCGGTGATCGTGTGGGAGTTTGTCCCGTCGATCCAGATACGAAAGTTTCCATTGGCGGCGGAATTGACGGCGCCTACGCTACTAAAATTAAAATTCCGGCTACAGAATTAATCAAACTTCCCGAAAATGTTTCTTTTGTTCAAGGAGCTGCCGCTACAGATGCGGGAATGACCTCACATCACGCAATTTTTGCGGTAGGACAAGCACAAAAAGGAATGAAGGTAGGAATTATTGGCTTAGGCGGCTTAGGCGAATTTGGAGCTAATATGGCCGTTGCTGAAGGCTGTGAAGTTCTCATAGCTGATCCCAAACCCGCAGCTCAAGCTATCGCAAAGAAGTTAGGTATTACCAAAATATATCAAGACGTTATAGAAATGAAACCGGAAAAACCGGATCTCATTGTCGATTTTGCCGGCTTTGGTACCACCACAACCAACGCGATCAAAGCAGTCAAAGATGAGGGAACGATTGTTTTAGTTGGTTTGGGTAAACTGCAAGCAGAAATTGATACTTCTGAATTAATTACCCGAAGATTAAAACTGTTGGGCAACAATGGCGGTAATAATCAAGATATTGCGGCCGTCTACCGTTATTTTAATGAGGATAAATTACACCCAACTCTAAGTACTATTAATTTTGATGAGATTGATCAAGGACTTGACCGCTTGCGGCATGGTCAAGTTTCAGGTCGCTTAATTGCTGTCTTAGATCAATAAATTCCGGTTTTGCAAGAGCTAATAAATTATAAAAACCTCACAAAAATTTGTGAGGTTTTGTTTTACAATCAAATTTAACTGTCATCATTACATAAAACTAATCCGATTCTCATTTCCGGATGAGACATTAAGTAAATCAATGCTTAAACTTAGTAATTTAACTAGTTAATTGCCTGTCCTCCGGTAACTCCATAAATCTGACCTGTAATATAACTTGCCATGTTGGAAGCTAAGAAAATATATAGGGGCGCTACCTCATCAGGCTGTCCTGCACGATCTAAAGGCTCTTCGTGGCCGAAACTTGGAATTCCTGACTTTTTTTGGCCGCCACAAACTTGTAGAGGTGTCCAAATTGGACCTGGCGCTACACCATCCACTCGGATTCCCTTAGGAGCTAATTCTTGGGCCAAATTCTTAGTAAAGTTAGCAATCGCTGCTTTTGTAGAAGCATAATCTAATAAAATCGGTGTTGGACTAAAGGCCTGCACAGAAGTTGAAGTTAAAATTGCACTCCCAGCCGGTAAATGAGGCACAGCCGCTTGAACCAATTCAAACATTGATAAAATGTTAACTTCAAAAGTATCATGAACCTGGTCTAAAGATAATTCGGCTAAACTATTTGTGTGTTGCTGAATTGCTGCATTCATCACAATTAAGTCCAGACTCCCCAACTTGGACAAAGCTTGTTGTACGACACGTTCTGCTTCACCACGTTGACGAAAATCTGCCGGTAGTAAAATTGCTTTTTGACCTGTTTTTTCGATTAAGTCAACTACTTCTTGGGCATCTGGCTCTTCTGCTGGCAAATATTGAATCGCTACATCGGCCCCTTCTTTAGCAAAACCAATCGCTACTGCACGACCAATTCCGGAATCACCGCCGGTTACTAAAGCATGGCGGCCCCTTAGCAAATTATGGCCTTCATAATCAGCCATATCACCATCAGGAATCGGTTGCATTTGTTGTTGCAATCCTGGATATTCTTGAGATTGCTCCGGAAATTCTTTTGTACGATAAAGATTCAACGGATTTTTTAAATTATCAGTCATTACTTAGGATCCCCCTTCCATAAGCTTACCTTCAACATACCGCTATTAGAGGCAAAATACAAAACTATTGCTCATTATTTCATCAAATGTGACTTTTGTATTCAATCAGAGTTCTCCAAATCTTAGCAAATATTCTTGAAAATTCAGTTTATGAAAGATGATAAATAATTTATAATAATATTAGAAAAGCCAAAATAAACATAGCTATTTTGACAACTTGATCTTTGAACTGACTAATAGTTTATTAAAGTATAAGTTGAAAATCCGCCTTATTGTAAACGGTTTAATAAGCTCATAATAACACATCCTTATTTGTTCAATATCGATTGAGTTTTAGGAGGAAGAATAATGAGAAAATTTAAGACTAAGAGAAATAATGACCAACAACCTAAACACTATCATACTTCTACCCATAGCTATTCTTTGCCAACCGGACAAGATTATAATACCCAACCAGCTAGTTACTTTCGTCCGGATTCTCAACATCCGAACTCTTCACCTTCAGCACCTGCTTCTAATAATTTTTCTAAATCAAATCCTAATTATTCTGTTCCCGAAAAAATACCAGCTAAAAATAAAAAACCTTTCTATGCAAAATGGTGGTTATGGTTTTTGATAATTATTATTTTGGGACTTATTGGCGGTACTATCAGCAATATTACCAATCACAAAGAAAACAATACGTTCCAATCGCAGTTAGTAATAAAAAGTTAATTAGTTAAGTAATATCAGCTGTCAAGTGCTTTTTACGTCAACCAGCAGCAAGATAAGTTAATTAGAATATTATTCGAGGAATTTTCCTATTTTTGTCATCATTATGACTGGATTAATAGTTATAATTTCATGATTATAAAAAAAGGCTTTAATAATGGGTATTAATTGAGATAAGGTGTTTAATTCTGTAAACTTCCAGATTTTTTTAATTTTATCTTTTCAATATAATTAATAATTAAGTACTGATTAGATCTTAAAATTATCTTTGCCAAAGATTTCTAATACTTTATAAAAAAACAGCTTAGTTAGCTGTTTTTTTAAATAAACAATTTTAAAAAATATAATCTTAATTGGACAAATGAATTTCAATTGCTAAAATATTACGCTAAATTTTGGTAGTCTTTCATACGGAATTTACCAATTCATAATTAATAGTTCCTTTATATGTGCCACTTTTTGGAACCGAATTACTTTGAAGATTTAA
>NZ_KQ033877.1:751825-758224 GCF_000967245.1 Bombilactobacillus mellis | reverse complement strand
TTTTATTCCTGCCTCAGGTGTAAAACTCCGAGAATATTCAGTAGTATCAGCTTTACTAGTTCCATTAATTATAGTTTCGCTCGGACCAAGTGGTATGTTAGAAGGCCCAAATACAAACAGACTCTCACTATTATTTTTAATTTGTTTATCCCCTGATGTTAAGTCACTGGCAGTCACATTTACTTTCCATGTCAGACCAGCTCGTAAAGAACGAGTATCTGTTACTTTAAAGTTCTGTTTTTCTGCAGTCGTTAATATTTGTATTATTCCCATAATCTTATTTCCATAATCGAATTGGTTAGGCACACTGGCCAAAGTCAAATAGCCTGCTAAAGATGGTTCCCAGACATAAGTATATGTCGTTTTATTATCACCCTGATATCTACTTAATTCTTTTCCCGATTTAACAGAACCTGTTGGTGTGTAATCATTATCTTGTTCCCTCACTTCTTTCCAATTTTTACTACGACTGACATAATCAGAATTTTCAGGAAAAGGAGTATTATTTCCGGGTGCATCCATAATTGGATTATCCGGAGTTGTCGGGAACTGCACCTTTGGTCCTAGGATAATTTTCCATAAAGAGTTATCCCCTTTGAACATAGCAGCTGCATCTGTTACTTTGCTCATATCAAAATTACTTAAGTCGATCTGTTGTAATTTAGAATCTTTCCAAAATAAAGTTCGCATATTAGTGACTTCACTAGTATCTAAATTAGTCAAACCTTCAACTTTTGTAAGGTTAGGCATATTAGCAAACATTGATCGTAAGGAATTTTTAGCAGTTACTTTTTCACTAATAACAATCTTTACAATAGTATCACGTAAATTATCAGTTTTCGAATCCTTACTCTGTCTGTCCCAAGGCCAATCTGTAGTTTTATTGCCATCGACGTTTATTGTAGTTGGATAAATAGTTAATGTATTTTTATTGTCTACATCCCACCAACGCTGATCCCAAGTATAGGTTTCTGGAGTATTTGGTTGAGAAATAGTAGGCTGTTGCTGATATAACTTAACTAAATCTTCAGCCGTTATATCATCACCTACCGGATTCTTAACAGTTCCGTTATTCCCAACTGCTTGCCATTTAGTGGTATTATTATGGTTTGAATTCTTGTCATTGGGATCAAAAAGTTCGCCTTTTCCTGGTGCAAGTGTTAAATTAGGATCTTTAGGAAAATAGGTCTGCTGTCCTAAGTGCAATTCTTTTAAGCTGGAACTGCCGTTAAACATAGCAGATGTATCTGTTACCTTGCTCATATCAAAATTACTTAAGTCAATTTGAGTAAGATGAGGCATATTAGCAAACATAGAATTAATTGAATTTACGGCTGTAACACCTGATCTAATATCAACAGACTTTATATTATCACGCTGACTATCCCAAGGCCAATCTGCGGCCGACTGAGTATTCAAATCAATATTATAAGGATAAATTGTTAATTTACCGCTATCATCAACTCTCCACCAGATGATTTCATGTAAGTTAACTGTATTAGTTGCAGGAATGTGGTTGCCTAAATCGTCGGGAGTGTAAGTTTTATTTGGATCTGGTGGATTGGGATTAGCTAAAGGCGACTTATCATTTTCGCCACAATAAAAATAAGAACCGTAAAGTTGTTTACCATCAGAATCAATTAATTGCTGTGATTGATCATAAACGGCTACTTTAGAAGTAATCTGAGCTTGTGGTGCTTCACCAGTATTACTAATAGGCGTTACAGTTATCTGCCCATCTTGAGCAGTTAGTTTGGCATTATCTGCCCCTTTATATTTGAAGGATACTTCACGAGTTCCAGAACTAGTGTCAGAAGCGTTTGGAAGTAAATTATTACTACTATTTTTTGTATTTAATAAAGGAATATAGACTAATCCCGATTTCGATGTCACATCTGCCGGTAAATTAACAGGGGGTTCTAAAATACCGGCTAACGACTGTACCGCTGTCACTCCCTGCCATAGACTAGGTCCAGATTTATTAGTCGCTGTATATTGAAAAGTTAGTGTATCACCTCGCTGAACATCAACTTTATCTCCATACGATCCATTATTAACCTTAACTTTTAGGCCTAATGTAATCGGCGAATCATTAGTACTGCTAGCACTGCCAGAAGTCAATTGTTGACGATAAACATAGTTTAAGACAATCACATTATTATATTGAGAACTAACCTTTATTGTATTATTATCAGCTTGAGTTACATTTACATTATTTTCTCCAAGATTTGTTTTATTAGCTAATTGTTTGAACACCTTAGTAGAACCGTTAGGAGTAGTTGGTTTATATAAAGTTCCATTAACTTGAGCGCGTTTGTAGGTTTTACCATCCTTGGAAATAGTAGGTTGATTATTTGTATCTGTAAAGTTAACGCCCATATTATTAGTAGTAACCTTAGGTTCTTGTAAATCACTACCGTTTTCATCTGAATAACGTGTAACTAAGGTCGGTTTTGCTGGAGTAAAATTACCATTAATATCTTTGATTTGATTGCTTTCATGAGCTTTCCCTGTGGATGCCAAAATGGCGAACCCATATTCAGTTTTATTACCTATCAAAGAAATATTTTTAGAAACGCTGACAGACTTACTTGAATTATCAGGATCAGAGATGGCAACAGTTATTGTATTGTCCTTTTTATCAATATCCATTTTCCACCATTGCTGATTTGTAATATTAATACCATTAATATTGGAGGAAGAACCATCTAATTTTATATGATTATCATCAATCGTGGAATAACCAGTATAATCGGTGGTGACAAAAGCACCATAGGGATTACTATAGGAAACGTAGTTTTTATCAAAGTCCTTTTGCCCATAAACATTATAAGTAGTATGGCTATAATCACCATAAAAGGTGTTAGAACTACTACCTCCATCCCACCTATAATCGTTATTATAAGTATCAATTTTAAAGCCAAAAGCATTCATTAAATCACTAATACCTAAATTGCCCCCGTTAAGTCCAATTGAATTAAGATTTTGACCATTCTCTGGATCATTTGCAGTAGTAACAGATGAGCCATCCTTGCTATGACGCCCGAAATAAGGGGGCAAAGGTTGACTCGAACCAGTAATATTTTCTCCCGGTTTATAGAGTGGATGTAAGACAAAGCCGATCCCATCACCCAGGTTTTTAGTATCAGCAGCAAGAATTCTTACTTTCCAAGAAAAGTGAAAGTCTTGGGTCATATCAATTGCGGTATTCAAAGTCACAGCACCAGTTTGATTTTCTTGATCCGGATTCAAATTAATAGTGCCCCAACTACCCGTGGGTGAGTAGTCAACAGTAGCCGTTCCAGTGGTAGAAAAGAAGTTTTGAGTATCATCTGCGTCAAAAATGACACTGTTGCTCGAAGCGAAGGGCTGTTTAATAATTTTATTTAATACAGAGGAAAAATCAGCAGCTCGTTGTGCTGCCAGCTGAGAAGCTGATAAAGGCTTGTTCGTTATCGGCATTAAAGAATCGCTAGGAGACGATATAGTCGCAGCATAAGCTGAAATTGAAAAAAACATGCTGACAATAAAAAATAAAGCTGTGGTTATAAAAATATTAATTACTTTCCCAGCTGCATTACTTTTTATTAAATTAACCTTAAGACATAATTTTTTCATACTAGAGCCCCCCTCTCAGGTTTCCTATTTTAAAAATTAAATAAAATCTACAATTAAACAATTGAACTACATTCTTCGTTAGTAAAGCTCATAGAAAAACTGAATCAAGTCTTCTTTTTACCGGTCATATGTAAATAAACCTCGCCTCATCCATTTTTATAACATATACAGTTAAACACAGAATTATTATTAACAATATTCTCTCTAAAAATTACTATTTGTGATAAATAAAATAGTAATGACCCCCTTTTAAAAGATGTTTCCCTACTGCCAAAAAAGTAATCTATTTGTCTTCATTGCTGAATTTCACAACAAACATTTAAGCGATTACATATGATTATGAGAGTAAATTTATTTTTTATAGGAATTAAATTACAAATTTATTTTGATATAAATTGTCAGATTTATGCTTCCTTTACATTATACCTAAATGTTAGCATTTGTGTAATTCTTGTCAATAATATTATTTAAAATTGCTGAATGTTTATTTTCTCAAAGTTATAATTTACCTTTTTGTTTTATAACTCTAAAGTAGTCCCGCCTTTGAAAGATAATACTACAGATTCATATTTGATATTGCCTATGTGTTCTGATAATACAATGAAAGTACTTGGTATTGAACTTCCAGCAACCACATCTAAAGTTTATTTTCCTCCATAAAACATGTATGAAATTTCTTAGTAGAAATGACGTTTAATCTAACTAATCCACCCCTGTTTTTAAATAAATTGAAAGTTACTTCCCTTTTATTTTTCCAGAACAACATATTATTCCTATATCAATAATAATCACATTTTTCATAGTTAAATTTTACCTTCTATAATATTAAGGTCATGCAAATAAATCTTTGCCGTGTCATATACTAACAATTTGAGGTTTAAATTTCTTAATAATTTCTTTTCCTGATTTCTGTGATTGATTCTAAAAATTTTCATTGAAGACTTCAATTTTCCGTTTTTAGAGGTATAAAGACCCTCCAGTTATTAAAACTTTATCTTCTTTATGTAAAAAACATGATGGCCGAGAGAATGACCAGAAGCAGGTATGATAATTAGACCATTTAAATTATAAAAATGATTTTCATATTTTAAAACTCTTGAAAAAGGCTTATGAACATTGGCATATACTAATCTATCTGGATAATTCAAAATATTAGTATTTCAGGATTGGATTGATATATTCCATTTACCCCATGAGCGTGATCAAAATGACCATATGTCAATAAGATTCCTTTAACATTGTCAATTTTTTGTGCGCAATTATAAACTATACTCCTAAATAATTTTCTTGCCGCAATCAATAATAAACATGTTGTCATTATTTTTTACAACCTAACAGTTGACAATAAGAAATTTTAAATTAAATTCAGTTTTTGCTATATGAGGGCTTAAGTTTATTTCTTTTGATATTGTTTTAGAAAATTGTGTAATCAATAATATCATCCACTATTTTGTTTAATCTAGGTATCAGAGAACTGCTAAGTTCAAGAGACACTACATAAGTTAAAATTGCCCTATGTAAAAAATTACTCTCACTAAATTAGTTTTAACCTCTTCGAGAAAATCCTTTTCCAATAATTATTCTGGTATTTGTTTTAAAATATTTAGACTTTTCATTTTTTGTGCGTTTATCTTGTCAAAAATTTATTTTTATCAATATTTTCCCATCGTAGTTACTGATGAAAGGATAAAGACTTCGCCGTTCAATGCTAAACTGAAGATACTTATTGCATAACAGTTTTAACTTTTCTTCATCCGTTAAATTTAATTTATAAATATCTAAAAATTATTCATAGAGAACAGTTAAAGGCTCAATTGCTATTAAATTAAACAATTCTTGTTTGTTAGTAAGATATAGATAGATTGTTTTATGGGAACAACCAGTCTGCTTCGTAATTTCATGTACAGAGGTGGCTTTTACCCTTTTTCCGAAAACAACTTTTTTGCAGCATTAATAATTTTTTCTTTGGATATCCTCATATTTATTCCTATTCCTAATATAACTAATTATTAGTTACAAACAAATAATAAAGAGAGTAGTTGTAGTAATACATAACAATTAAATACTAACCCTAATTATTAATAAGATACCAACTAAAGAAATAGGCTATCATTTAGTCAATAAACTGATAAAACAAATTTCAACTTGGTACAAATATATTAAAACAATTGAGCTAGTTAGAAATAATTTAAAGTAAGCAATACCAGATTATTTCTAGCAACAGAGATACTTAATTAAAAAATACACGGTTTCGATTAAATATCGATATCGTGTACTAAAATTAACTTATTTGATAAAAATCTAAATTTTTCTCACATTAGGATTTGTTTAAATAGTTCCTGATTGGATGAATTAAATATTATGCTAAATTTTGGTAGTCTATCATACGGAATTTACCAATTCATAATTAATAGTTCCTTTATATGTGCCACTTTTTGGAACCGAATTACTTTGAAGATTTAATTTTATGCCTTCCTCAGGTTTAAAACTCCAATAATATTCAGTGATATCACCGGTACTAGTTTCATTATATATAGTTTTGCTTGAATCAAGTGGTATGTTAGAAGGCCCAAATACAAACAGACTCTCATTATTATTTTTAATTTGTTTATCTCCTGATGTTAAGTCACTGGCAGTCACATTTACTTTCCATGTCAGACCAGCTCGTAAAGAACGAGTATCTGTTACTTTAAAGTTCTGGTTTTCTGCAGTCGTTAATATTTGCTTTATTCCCATAATCTTATTTCCATAATCGAATTGGTTAGGGACACTGGCCAAAGT
>NZ_KQ033877.1:562769-751662 GCF_000967245.1 Bombilactobacillus mellis | reverse complement strand
CAAATAGCCTGCTAAAGATGGTTCCCAGACATAAGTATGCGTTTTATTATCACCCTGATAGCTACTTAATTCTTTTCCCGATTTAACAGAACCTGTTGGTTTGTAATCATCATCTTGTCCCACCACCTCTTTCCAATTTTTACTACGACTGACATAGCTAGAATTTTCAGGAAAAGGAGTATTATTTCCGGGTGCATCCATAATTGGATTATCCGTAGTTGGATTATCCTTAGTTGTCGGGAACTGCACCTTTGGCCCTAGGATAATTTTCCATAAAGAGTTATCCCCTTTGAACATAGCAGCTGCATCTGTTACTTTGCTCATATCAAAATTACTTAAGTCAATTTGAGTAAGATGAGGCATATTAGCAAACATAGAATTAATTGAATTCATGGCCGTAACACCTGATCTAATATCAACAGACTTTATATTACCGCGCTGACTATCCCAAGGCCAATCTGCAGCCGACTGAGTATTCAAATTAATATTATGAGGATAAATTGTCAATTTACCGTTACTATCAATTAGCCACCACATGGTCTCGTTTAAGTAAACCATATTAGTTGCAGGAATGTGGTTGCCTAAATCATCGGGAGTGTAAGTTTTATTTGGATCTGGTGGATTGGGATTAGCTAAAGGAGACTTATCATTTTCGCCACAATAAAAATAGGAACCATAAAGTTGATTACCGTCGAAATCAATTAATTGCTGTGATTGATCATAAACGGCTACTTTTGAAGTAATCTGAGCTTGTGGTGCAATTTTAGGAGCACTATCAGTTTGAGGTAGAGTCCATGTTATCTGCCCACCTTGAGTAGTTAGTTTGGCCTTATCTACCCCTTTATATGTGAAGGATACTTCACGAGTTCCAGAATCATTGAGAAATAAATTATTACGATTATTATTATTTTCTGTATTTTTTGTGTTTAATAAAGGAATATAGACTAATCCCGATTTCGATGTCACATCTGTCGGTAAATTAGCAGTGGGGTCTAAAATACCAGCTAACGACTGTACCGCTGTCACTCCCTGCCATAGACTGGGTCCAGATTTATTAGTCGCTGTATATTGAAAAGTTATTGTATCACCTGGCCGAATATTAGCACTAGATACATAAGAGCTATTATTATTAACCCTAAATTTTAGGCCTAATGTAATTGGCAAATTACTAGTACCGCTAGCACTGCCAGAAGGCAATCGTTGCCGATAAATATAATTTAAGACAATCACACTATTATATTGCGAGCTGACGTTCAGTGTATCATCCTTTTTAGTTATCATAACAGGAATTTCCCCAATTTTTGTGCCATTAGTCAATTGTCTAATAGTGGGCTTAGCAGAATTTGGTTCATATAAATTTCCATTAATTTGAGAGCACTGATAGGTTTTACCATCCTTGTAAATAGTAGGTTGATTATTTGTATTTGTAAATTCATTATCAATACCTTCTTTAAGAGTAACCTTGGGGGCTTGCAAATCAGTACCATTTTCATCCGTGTAACGTGTAACCAATGTTGGTTGTGCTGGAGTAAACTTACCTTCAATATCTTTGATTTGATTGCTTTCAGAAACTCTTCCTGTGGCTGCCACAATGGCAAAACCATATTTGGTTTTATTATCCATAAAAGCGATGTTTTTAGAATAACTGACATACTTACTTGAATTATTAGGATCAGAAATTTTAACAGTTATTGACGTACCATCTTTCCTAACATTCATTTGCCACCATTGATTATTAACAATATTAATAGGATTGTTTAACTGCATATAACTACTCATATCAACTGTAGAATATCCATTATAATTAGTAGTAACAAACGCTCCATAAGGACATTGCCAATCATAATTTAAGATTGAACTATCAAATTGCCCATAAACATTATAATCAGTATGGAAGTTTGTGCCATAAATGCCATTCTTTGGAGGATTAGAGCTTCCGTATTGATTAAAATAAGTATCAATTTTAAAGCCAAAGGCATTCATTAAGTCACTAATACCTAAATTGCCTCCTTTCATTCCAATTGAATTAAGATTTTGACCATTATGTGGATCACTAGAATTCAAAACAGGTGAATTATCTACATTACGTCCAAAACAATTAGGTAATTGTTGATAATAATGAGTATCCTGATCCGTAATAGTATCCCCCGGTTTATAGAGTGGATGTAAGGCAAAGCCGATCCCATCACCATATTCAATTCCGGAAGCAGAAATTTTTACCTTCCAAGAAAAGTGAAAGTCTTGGGTCATATCAATTGCGGTATTCAAAGTCACAGCACCTAATTTTCTTTGCTCATCATTATTCAAATTAATAATGCCCCAACCACCCGTAGATGAGTATTCAACATTAGCCGAGCCAGTAGGAGAAAAGAAGTTTTGAGTATCCTCTTTATTGAATTTAATAGGATTTAAACTACTTCCTAAATCGAAGGGCTGCTTAAGAAGTTTATTTAATACAGAGGAAAAATCAGCAGCTCGTTGTGCTGCCAGCTGAGAAGCTAATAAAGGCTTGTTCGTCATCGGCAGTAAAGAATCACTAGGAGATGATATAGTTGCGGCATAGGATGAAATTGAAAAAAACATGCTGACAATAAAAAATAAAGCTGTAGTTATAAAAACATTAATTACTTTCCCAGCTGCATTACTCTTTATTAATTTAATCTTGAGACATAATTTTTTCATACTAGAACCCCCCTCTTAGGTTTTCTATTTTAAAAATCAAATTTAAAAATTAAAAAATTCTAAGGTCCATCAATGAATTCAAGCAAACCCTTACTTAAAAATAAAATTTTCTGTTCATTAACTCTAACAGAGGTACAGTTCTAAGCCTTTTTAACAAACTAATTAATTTCACAACTATGAAGCATTCGCTCTAATAATCACTATTTGTGATAAATAAAAGAATAATGTTCCCTTTTAAAAGATAATTTCCTATTGCCAAAAAGTAATCAATGTGTCTTAATTATTGACTTTTTTTACATATAATTATGAGAGTAAATTTATCTTTTATAGGAATTAAATTAAAAATTATTTCGGTGCTTATAAAAATGATTTTAATCTTTTTGAAAGTATTAAAATCCTGAAAAATTTCTTTATATAGCTTTTATAGATAAAGAAATCAGCCAGGTTACACTAATTTTGTCAACACCGCTCATCTTCAAGTGAAAGCAGTTGAAAGATAAATTCTAACAATTCATAGTTTTTGTTGTGTTAAAGCAAATCCATAAAACTATCTTTAATTGTCAGATTTATGCCTCCCTTACATTATACTTAAATGTTAGCATTTGTGTAATTCTTGTCAACACAATTATTAACAGCAGAATATACTTATTCTCTAAAAATTATACTTTTTTGGTTAGAGTTAAAATTGATAAAATGCCAAATATCAAAAATACGTTAAGACTAAAATGCCATTATTTTCTGAAATAACCCCGCAACAGTCTTCAACTACTACTAGAAAAGACTTTTAAGCTTACCTGACGAGCGAGTAATTAAGAGTTTAATAAGAAAATTCGCTGAAATAATTATTTGACTGGTTATTATATTATCCCAAGCAATAAAAATGAGAACTTATGTTAAGAAAAATAAATAATCCATCTATTGGTAGCCATTAAAAAAATCTCAGACGAAATTATAAAACCAACATTTCACTTGGTTGAGTGTTTCCCCTTTTGACTGACTTAACAATTAATAACCTTCTAATAATAAAAAGTTGATAAACAAATAGCGAGATGTGTCAAGAATCTTGTGTAAATGAATTTTAGAAGTCTCTCACTATAGTTTCTTAGGAAAACATCAATTCTAAAGTGTCTTGAATTTGTTGAAACTCTTTATGTGCTCTTAAACTATAGCGACTGTTATAACCTAAAATCACAGTCACTAAAGTTCGCTCTAAGGCTGCCTCATTAGGAAATTGTTCCTGTTATTTGGTTTGCCGCTTGAGCTTTTTGTTAAAAGATTCAATCAATTAATACTGTGAATACTAACTCGGATAGCTCTGGGGTAAGTTGAAACAAACTAACAGATGTTCATTATGCTCTAACTTGGCCGTTAGTTGAGAATAACGGTCCTGCCAAGTCTGAATGAAACCTTGCAGATCAGCAGTGACTGCTGTTTTATTGTGTGCTTGATGGATCTGCTTACAGTCCTGTAGTACGGTGGCTCAATCCTTTAAGCGAACATGGTGTTCCAAGTTGCAACTGATATGAACCAGGTATTGCTGCAATTGGGCCTGTGGGAAAGACCAACTAAGGGAGTTCTCTAAGCCCACTAAACCATAAGCGACAAATAATAGCACTTGCTGCAAACCCCGCTACTTTAATATAACAGCAGTTCCGTCCAAACTTATACTCGACTCTGTCAGCACCAGTTGATAACCTAAGATTTCCTTGTATCCATTAACTTGAATGCCAATCGCTAAATGCACCGCTTCTTTAGAGATACTATCCTGCCGCAGCGGCAAATAAGTCACATTAAGTCACATCCAGATAAACAACTGCATACTGTTGAGCTAGAGAGCTGTTTAAAATCCTGAACTTGTTCATTAATCACTTTGGTGAAATTGGAGATTGTTTAGGAGTGTGTAATAAGCACCGTGGGATGGTTAGGTTCAGGGAAGCATACTGAGTCTTAAAAGTGCGTTGATAACTGCCGTTCCGTAAATTGCATGAATTAAACCCCTGAAGGTCATAAGGCTCATAGACAAGAAAAGTCGCTAATTCGTGCTGCAATAACTCATTGATCGCTTGTTCTAAATATTGGTGAAAGGTTTCGTTTAAATCCTGTTTTTGAGCTAGTGCAGCCATTAGATCTTTGTTAAACTGATTCATAGGGAATGCCTCCAGTGATATGGGATTGACACTTTTATCATAAAAGAGAGCCTTACCTTTACAATATCCAAAGAAATTGTATTTATACATAATTATTTAAATAATCGGTTTTATTGTTATAGATTTAATAATTATAATAATGATGCAAATGTTTTTATTAAAAATTAAAAAAATGACTATATAGGAGTAATGATGAGTGGAACATTTAAAATATTATTTTAAATCTAAAGATGGATTAATGATAGAAAGTCAGGAAACTATTAATAATGATATTGATCTATTGACTAATAAACTTTATAAAATATCAAAAAAGTATAATATTACTGTTTCTGTATATCAACTTCTTTTTATTATTGTTTCTAACATAACAATTTTTCCGATATTTTTTTTAGAATTGCTTCACTTATGGAAGTTTAATAAACTAGTTAATATTGTAATTTTAATAATGCTGATATTTTTTATTGCCAATATAATTAAAATTTTTTATATAGATCATCAAATTCGAAAGTTAGAAAGCATAAAAGAAATCATATTGCCGAATAAGGCATTCTACAATAATAACAAATATAAAAGATTTTTATTTAAACATATACCAATTATGTCCTCTATTATTTATAGAAATAAAAGTTGGTTATATTATTTAGATAAACAAATTACCGATGTTTTAAAATTTTCAAATCTAGCTAATTATAAATTAAATTGTGAATCTAATGACATATCTGCCTATAACTTAGATCCATTTATAGATTATTTTTGCAAACAACAAAAGATAAATATTGAAATAAGAAACAAATATTTTAACTCTTTATGGATTTTTACATCGATAGTAACAATCCCTTTAACTTTAACTATATTCAACAAATTAAATACTGCTTTTCTAATAACAATTATGATATATATTATTGTGTTTTCATTAACTATTTTTATAAATCTATACTTTAAAATTAATAAAGATATTAAACAATTGTTTATTATTAATTCATACAAAATATCTCAAGTACAAAACTTATTGAATATTTATCAAAAATTACATCATGAAATAAAATGGCAAATAATACCCAAAAATAAAAACAGCTAAATTAGCAAATATATAAGATAACAACAATTAAAATTTATGTTTGGATCTCTAAGAGAATTTACTCTTTCTACCAATATCTGTTTCCTGGACAATTCACATCATATCTGATTAGTAATACTCTGCATTAAAGCACGCAGGTTATTTGGGTATAGAAAGCATAAATTTTTAAAGTTCCTTTATTTATACTTTGTTTTTGACAACTTAATTTCAACTGATTGGTTAATAAAGACTTTTTTCAGCGCTCACAAAACCTATATAATTTACTCCCACAATTTGAAAGTTTGATCTTAACCTTGTAAAAGTAGTTATTTAATTGCTAAATATTATTCAATATTTCTAAGGCATTACGCAGATATATATAATATCAAATGATCCAATCTTCTAACTTCATAAAACATAACTATTATTGATAATCAAGTATTTAATCATATACTATGTAAACAGATTAAATCGCTACAATCCCCTTAGACAATTTAGAAAGATGATCCATTTTACCATCAATTTTTGTAAAATCAGAACTATTATCTATTCTTCAGATTAAGTTGTAATAACAAATACTAACTCTCCCCATAACATCTTATATTTAAGTTAACAAACTACAAATAATTCTAAAGAAAATTATACAAAAAGCCTCTGAATACAAAATTCAGAAGCTTTTTGTAATTTCATTTCTATTTTATAAGCAAACAAAAAACTCTAAAGGAGAGTACAGGATTTGAACCTGCGCGCCGATTTCTAACCGGTTCGCCGGATTTCGAGTCCGGTGCATTACCACTCTGCCAACTCTCCATAATAGTAGCGTGGCGCTACTAATATTGCATCAATGTATACATATCATAGTTTTTTATTTTATCACGACCATGTAAATCAGTCAACTCAATTAGAAAAGCTGTGCCCACAACAATACCACCTAATTCTTCTACTAATTTAATAGTAGCTGCTAAAGTTCCGCCTGTCGCCATTAAATCATCAACTACCAAAACTTTTTGTCCCGGTTTGACAGCATCTCTTTGCATATACAAAGAAGCTTGTCCATATTCCAAATCATAAGTCACGGAAATAGTATCACGCGGCAGTTTACCCTTTTTACGTGCTGGTGCAAAACCAACTCCTAATTTATAAGCTACTGGGCAGCCGACAATAAATCCCCGTGCTTCAGGACCGACAATCATTTCGGTGCCACGCTCACGTGCGTAATTGACAATTTTATCGGTTGCCTGCGCATAAACTGCACCATTATACATTAACGGCGAAATATCACGAAATATAATTCCCGGTTCCGGAAAATCTTTAACGCTTGCCACATATTTTTTAAAATCCATAAAAATAGCTCCTAAATACTATTATTGTAATATTTTTTTAATATAATTAATGACTTCTCCGGTTTTTGAATCAATTAATTGGTTCTGAACCGCAACCAGATCATTAATTTGACAATAAGTTGGCGATTCCTCCAATTGACGCTGTGGTATTTTGTTAGGATGCATCAACAAACCATTTTCTATTTTAACAAACTTTAACTCAGAAAACACCTTTAATATAAATTTAATTTCTAAAGGTGTCAATCCCAAATACTGAGCTACTACTGGAAGATCGGAAACAGTCAAATTTTGGTGATTGTAGAAGTATTTGAGACTCTGATGCCAAGTAGCGGCTGATAAGTTTAGTTGATAATACAGTGGATATCTTGTATGAAAAATTAATTCTAAACGTGTTAATTGCTTGTTATTAACAATAAATTGCTCAAAATCTTTTAAACTGGTTGGCCGATCAATTAAACTCATCTGTGTTAAATTCGAAGCCACCTGCGTAGCTAACAGACAATGTGCCTGCGAGTATTGTTTTTGGACGGTCTGCAAATGCTGTTCTTGAAAGAAAACTAAATTTTCTGCCTGCTGAATTTGATTTTCTAAACTGCGATGCGCCCGTAAGTCAATTAACTGGTGCTGATTTTGATGGACAATAATAGCTTTAAAGTCAACATCTTCTAGATTTAGTTGGAGATGGCTTTGCTGACGCCAGTTATTTTTTAATAAAGAACCGTAAACGGCTTGTAAGTCAAATTTTTGCACTTGCGCCAATTGTGCGCCCCAATTGAAGGCTACTATTTCTAAAAACTGCTGTCGCTGTTTTAAGCGCAGCTTTAGATGTAATTGGTTCTTACTGCCCAAATACTGAGCCGTATAGGTATCAAAATCAACCACTTTGATTATTGGTAAATTATTGCCCTGCCCAAAAGGAGCTAACTGTTGCAACTGCTGCCATAATACTAAATTAATTGTGCTGGGCGTTAATTTTAAATCATAATAACGGGTTAATTTTTGCTCAAAATCAAATTCTTGGACTTGTGGTAAAGCATTTAACTGCTGCTGCCACTGAGAAATATCTTTAGCTGCTAAAGTTAGTCCACAGGCTTGGGCATGACCGCCAAAATTCTGATATAAAGATCGTAAAGCTGCCAGTGTTTGATATAAATTGAAATTGTCCGGACTGCGAGCCGAACCAACAGCACGCCCATCAGCTTGAATTGAGAGCACTACTGTTGGATGCCGCGTTTGTTCGACAATTTTCCCGGCAACTATTCCTAATATTCCTTGATGCCAGTTATTACCTGCTAAAACTAAAATTTTATTTTGGGATTGGATTTGTTTTTGGGACTGCTTAAGCGCTGCCTGATAAACTTCTTGGGTAAGAATCTTACGTTTTTGATTCAAACCTTCGATTTCTTGGGCTAATTTCTGGGCTTGAGCAGTATCTGTTGTGGTCAGTAATTCTACGCCCTTTGAAGCTTGATCTAAGCGCCCTAAAGAATTTAAGCGTGGTGCGATCTGAAAACTAATATCATCTTCAGTTAACGTTGTTGCCTGAACATGAGCCTGAGCACACAGTTTTTGCAAACCTATGCGCAGGTGCTGCTGCATTTGTTTTAGACCCCAAGTAACTAAAATTCGATTCTCATCAGTTAATTTAACCATATCTGCTATTGTACCGATGGCTGCCAGATCTAATAATTCTACCGGTGGTTCTTCTAGTAAGGCACTGGCCAGTTTAAAAGCGACACCCGCACCTGATAAATCAGGGCAAGGATAACTACTCTGGGTAAAACGGGGATGCACTAAAGCAACCGCAGGCGGCAAACGCGAAGGAAGATTATGATGATCTGTCACTATCACATCCACTTGATGTGCTTGAGCATACTCGATTTCCTTAAGACCAGTAATTCCATTATCCACAGTCACTATCAGCTGATAGCCCTCTTGGACAAATTGCTGATAACGCTCCAGATTAGGTCCATAACCATCCTGAAAACGATCCGGAATAAAAACCGTCGCTTGACCTCCCAAATTAGCCAGCGCCAGCTTTAAAATTGCTGCACTGGTCATACCGTCTGCATCATAATCACCATAGATTAAAATTTTTTCATTACTAAAAAGCGCCTGCGTCAACCGTTCTACCGCTTTATCCATATCATGTAATAAATAAGGGTCATGTAAATTCTGCAATTGGGGATGCAAAAATGATTGCGCTTGGGCAGAGGTTTTGATTCCTCGTTGTAGCAATAAAGTGGCTACCAGTTCATTAATACCCGCTTGTTTGGCTAATTGTGCCACTTGTTGACTGTGCGGTTGTGCTCTTTTTTGCCACTGGTATTTCCAACTCAAACTTATTAACTCCTATCCAAAGACTGCTAAAGTTTCTCGATTAGCCACTCTGGCATTGACTAATTTTCCCTGTACTAACCAACGGTTGGCACCCCCATCAGCACAAGTAATCAATGTAATCATTTTCGTCCGCGGCTGATTATTCATCGTCCAAGTCGCTCGTGGAGAAATCACCTGCTTGAGCTCGACTTTATAAGTATAGACATTCTTCAAATTAGTAATATAAATTAAATCACCAATTTGTACTCGGGCAATAGGTGAAAATAAAGCTCCTTTATCCGTCATATAATGTCCGGCTAAAGCATAATTACCTTCTCCCATTTTTTCATCAGGTTTTAACGTTCCGCCTCCAGTAGCCAAGGCGGTATCATCAACTCCTTTGACTATCGGCAACTTTAAACTCACTGAGGGAATCGCAATTTTGCCAATTGCGGCAGCATTATTTTTTACCGCTGCTTTAGCCGCCTGTTTTACAGTTATAGGCTTGACTTTAGAGAAATCAAACGAAGCGTCTCGTAGATTATTCTGCCGAATCTGATCCTTTGACAAATGTTCTAAACGGCTTTGTGAAACTTGCTGCACTAATTTAACTTTTATTGGCTCATTAAAGATTAAAACCAAGGCTGTCAACAATACAATAATAGTTAAGAAAATTTTCCCCAATTTTTTCATGTTTCATCCCTATTTTTTCTTTAAATCATCGTCGCCCATTTGCAGAACTGCCATAAAAGCTGCCTGGGGTACTGTTACTTTACCTACTTCTTTCATTCTCTTTTTACCGCGTTTTTGCTTATCCAATAACTTATTTTTCCGGGTTTGATCACCACCGTAAAGAGGACCGGTAACATCTTTACGATAAGCCTTGACTGTTGAACGTGCGACAATTTTGTTTCCAATCGCTGCTTGAATTGCTACTTCAAATTGCTGCCGAGGAATAATATGTTTCAGTTTTTGGACAATTTCGCGCCCCCGCTCATAAGCAAAATCCTCATGCACAATAAAACTCAAAGCATCAACAGGTTCTTTATTTAATAATATATCCATTTTTACCATTTTAGCAGCTTCATAACCACTAATACTATAATCCAAAGAAGCAAAACCATGCGTGCTGGATTTGAGACTATCAAAAAAGTCATAAATAATTTCAGCCAAAGGTAATTTATAAATAACATTGACATGATAATTATCTAAATAATCCATGGTTTGAAATTGTCCGCGTTTACGCTCTGATAATTCCATGACTGCTCCGACGTAATCTTTGGGAACCATAATTTCTGCACGGACGATTGGTTCTTGAATTTCTTTGATATCTGAAGGTTCTGGCATTTGCGAAGGATTATCAATCACCTGCATTGTACCATTATTTGTTATAATTTTATAATTTACCGAAGGTGCCGTCATTATCAGATCTAAATTAAATTCTCTTTCCAAACGTTCCTGAATAACATCCATATGCAATAAGCCCAAAAAGCCGACACGAAAACCAAAACCTAAGGCTTGCGAAGTTTCAGGTTCGTATTCCAGAGAAGCATCATTTAATTGTAATTTTTCTAAGGCATCTCGTAAATCTTCAAATTTCGCATTATCAACTGGATACATTCCTGAATAGACCATAGGCGTAATTTTTCGATAGCCGGCTAACGCATGATCCGTTGGCCGCTCAGCAGCCGTAATCGTATCACCGACACGTGTGTCCTGCACACTTTTAATGCTGGCCGTAATATAGCCCACGTCACCTACCGCCAAAAACTGCCGCGGCACAGCCTTAGGCGACATTACACCGACTTCAGTAACTTCAAATTCTTTACCATTACTCATTAATTTAATTTTATCACCGATTTTTACCTGACCATCAAAAATGCGCACACTTAAGACTACACCACGATAACTATCATAGACGGAATCAAAAATCAAAGCCTTTAATGGCTTATTAAGATCTCCTTTTGGTGCCGGAATATCAGTTACAATTCGTTCCAATAATTCTGCAATTCCAGTACCATTTTTAGCACTGGTTAAGACCGCATTGGTGGCATCAATCCCAATCATATCAGCTATTTCTGTTTTAACATTGTCAACATCAGCTGAAGGTAAATCAATTTTATTAATTACCGGCACAATTTCTAAGTCGTTATCCACGGCCAAATAAGCATTAGCCATAGTTTGAGCTTGTACTCCTTGAGCAGCGTCAACTACTAATAAGGCCCCTTCACAGGCTGCTAAACTACGTGAAACTTCATAAGAAAAATCAACATGTCCCGGAGTATCAATTAAATGAAAAGTATAAGTATGACCATCCTGTGCATGATATTTTAATTCTACCGCATTTAATTTGATCGTAATGCCCCGTTCACGTTCAATATCCATATCATCCAAGACTTGATTTTCCATTTCCCGTTTAGAAACCGTATCTGTCATTTCCAAAATGCGATCGGCAATAGTAGATTTGCCATGATCAATGTGGGCTACAATCGATAAATTACGAATATATTTTTGTCTTTGTTTTAAATCAGAGTCGGTCATGCAAACACTCCTTTACTTACAGCATGAATTATACCAATTTTTTAGATATAAACAAAGTAACACTTATAAATCAACCAACAAACAAAAAGGAAACCAGACAATTACCTGTCAAGTTTCCCTTAAACTTTGCATTTTTGTTTAGCAAATAGTTCATTTCGGCAAACCGCAATACCATTAACTTTAATTGCCAAACTTATCTTTCATATTATCACGGACACGTTCAAAAAGATTACGATCCTGCTCTTTGACTTTGCCGCCGCCTAATTGTGCATATTTTTGTAAAGCTTCTTTTTGTTTTACATTCAGATGCTTAGGAGTAACGATTTCTACTGTTACACGCTGATCACCAACTCCACCGTGAAGCCGTGGTACTCCTTGTCCCCGGAGCCGAAAAACAGTCCCGCTTTGAGTGCCGGCAGGAACTTTCAATTCTACAGGACCACGGACGGTATTAACCTTAATAGTATCACCAAGCGCCGCTTGTGGAAAAGAAATGGCGGCATGCGAATAAATTGTATCACCATCACGAGTAAATTCCCGGCTTGGTTCGACTTCAAAGACTATATATAAGTCCCCATAAGGACCGCGGTTATCCCCCGCTTCGCCTTGTCCATCTAGACGCATGCGCTGCAAATTATCAATTCCTGCTGGAACATTAACTTCCAACGCATGATTGCGTGTGACTTTACCACGGCCATGGCATTCAGGACATTTATCTTTAATTTCTTGGCCGCGACCACCACAAACATCACATACTTGCTGGGTTTGCATCATTCCTAAAGGTGTTCTTTGGCTGATTTTAATATAACCTGTCCCATGACATTTATGACAGGTCACCGGATTGGTCCCGGGTTTAGCACCGCTTCCGTGGCAAGTAGCACATTCTTCTTGCCGATTATAATGAATAGTCTTTTTACCGCCAAAAATTGCTTCATCAAATTTTAGTTTGACACGATATTCTAAATCCCGGCCTTTTCTGGGTGCAGTTGGATCACTGCGGCGACTTGTACCGCCGCCAAAGAAAGAATTAAAGATATCGCCAAAATCGCCAAAATCATCAAAGCCGCTAAATCCCTGGCCACCGTTAAAACCGCCTTGTTGATTGCCAGTAGTACCAAATTGGTCATATTGCGCCTTTTTTTGCGGATCTTTTAAAATTTCATAGGCGTCATTTACTTCTTTAAATTTTTTCTCTGCATCTGGGGCTTTATTTAGGTCGGGATGATACTTTTTTGATAATTTACGATAAGCTTTTTTAATTTCATCTTCTGAGGCATTCCGGTCAACACCAAGTGTCTCATATGGATCCATTATCTCACCCAGCCTTTCTTCTACAATGAAATGGGGTCGAGACAAAATCTTTCTCCCGCCCCATATATAAAACTTTTTCTAACTTGAATAAATAGTTCTGATTAATCCCTGCCAGTTAATTAATTCTTTTTGTCAGGATCAACTTCCTTAAAATCACCATCAACTGTATCGCCCTTGCCATCATTAGCCTGATTATTACCATCAGACTGAGCTTGAGCACCTTGCGGATTATCTTTTTGTGCTTGCTGATATAATTTAACCGCTAAATCTTGAACAATCTTATTCAGATCATCTTTCTTAGTTTTCATTTCTTCCAAATTATTATCAGATTGGGCTTTCTTCAATGCATCTTCGGCATCTTGAGCTTTTTTGATTTCTTCATCGGAAACTTTACCTTTGACATCTTTGAGAGTTTTATCAGTAGTAAAGATCAACTGGTCTACTTCATTACGTAAGTCAGCCTCTTCCTTACGCTTTTTATCAGACTCTTCGTTTTCTTTAGCTTCTTTTTTCATTTTCTCAATTTCTTCATCAGATAAACCGGAAGAACTCTTAATTGTAATCTTTTGTGATTTACCAGTGCCCAAATCTTTAGCTGAAACATTTACAATACCGTTTTTGTCAATATCAAATTTAACTTCAATTTGCGGTACTCCCCGTGGCGCTGCCGGAATATCTGTCAATTGAAAGCGGCCTAAGGTCTTGTTATCAGCCGCCATTGGACGCTCACCTTGCAAAACATGAATATCAACAGCCGGTTGATTATCAGCAGCGGTCGAGAAGACTTGTGACTTGCTGGTAGGAATTGTAGTATTACGGTCAATTAATTTAGTAAAGACACCACCCATTGTTTCAATACCAAGAGATAGTGGGGTAACATCTAATAGAACAATATCTTTAACATCACCGGTAATAACTCCACCTTGAATAGCAGCACCTAAAGCTACGGCTTCATCCGGGTTAATAGAATGATCCGGTTCTTTACCAGTCCAGTTCTTAACTGCCTCTTGCACAGCTGGGATTCTGGTAGAACCACCATTTAAAATAACTTTATCAATTTCCGAACTGCTCAATCCTGCATCCTTTAAAGCATTTTCTACGGGGATATGAGTTTTATCAACTAAATCAGCTGTTAATTCATTAAATTTGGCTCGGGATAATGTTGTTTGTAAATGCAAAGGACCTTCAGGACCAGCAGAAATAAATGGTAAACTAATTTCTGTTTCAGAAACACCGGAAAGATCTTTTTTAGCTTTTTCAGCAGCATCTTTCAAACGCTGCAAAGCCATTTTATCCTGTGACAAGTCAATATTGTTTTTAGACTTAAAATCAGCAATTAACCAATTCATAATGGCATTATCAAAGTCATCGCCACCTAAATGAGTATCACCATTAGTAGACAATACTTGGAAAACGCCATCGCCTAATTCCAAAATTGAAACATCAAAGGTTCCTCCGCCAAGATCATAAACTAGGACTTTTTCATCATCTTTGTTTTTATCCAAGCCGTAAGCTAATGCTGAAGCTGTTGGCTCATTAATGATTCGTTTAACTTCTAAGCCGGCAATTTTACCAGCATCTTTAGTAGCTTGACGCTGCGAGTCATTAAAATAAGCTGGTACTGTAATAACAGCCTCAGTAACTTCTTCTCCCAAATACTTTTCAGCAAAATTTTTAATATACTGTAAAATCATAGCTGAAATTTCTTGCGGAGTATATTCTTTATCATTAACTTTAACTTTATAATTAGCTTCTCCCATATGCCGCTTAATGGAAGAAATTGTATTAGGATTGGTAATCGCCTGCCGCTTGGCTACTTCTCCAACTTGAGTTTCGCCATCTTTGAATGCGACCACTGATGGAGTAGTACGACCGCCTTCAGGATTAGCAATAATTTTCGGTTCTCCACCCTCTAAAACTGCTACTGCAGAGTTTGTGGTCCCTAAATCAATACCAATAATTTTAGCCATAAATTATACCTTCCTTTGTTTATTGATCTTTTGACTTATTTATTGAGCAACGACTACCATACTGGGTCTAATTACTCGATCTTTGAGTTTATAACCGGTCTGTAATACTTGGACGACCGTCTCTGCTGGATGATCAGCATCGGCTGGCACGGTTTGAACTGCTTGATGAACTGTCGGGTCAAATTTTTCCCCTGCAGCCGCAATTTCGACAACGTTATTTTCTGCCAATGCCTGTTTTAAATGTTTTAATACCATTTGCACACCAGTCAAAATTCCTTCATTAGCAGCAGCTTGGCTCTGTTCTTGAGCAGCCAAAGCCCGTTCTAAATTATCAATTGAAGGTAAAATGGCGGTTGCTAACTTTTGCCCGTCATATTTAATGAGGGCCGCTTGATCTTGTTGATTATGTCGTTTTATATTTTGAATTTCAGCTTCCGCACGTAAATACTGATCTTGTGCCTGTTTCAGTTGTTTTTCCAATTGCTGATTCTTATCTAAAAGTTTATCCACAACCGAATCATCGCTCTTCGGTTCAACTGCCGCCTGGTCTTTCTTGGAGGCTTGAGAAGCTGGATCTTTTGTTGCTTTAAATTGTTTTTTATTAGCAGAAGTGGTTTTCTTTTTAGTTTCTTCTTTAGTGGTATCTAAATTTTTTTCTGAAGGAAATTCTTCCGAATTAAGATCAGTTTTTGCCATCTTTCTTCCTCCCTTTAGCTGGAATTACCGTTAATCTCACGGAAGTAATCAAAAAGCCGTTTAGCTAGTTCTTTGCGTAAAGATGCAATCAAACCAATTAATTGTGAATACGGCATATTTGTCGGACCTAACAAAGCAATTAAACCCTTGCCATAATCACCCACACTATAACGAGCCGTAATCAAACTATAATTCTTTAAAATTTGTGGATCCAATTCATCACCTAATTGAACACTAATACTAGGTCCTTGATCGGTATCCAAATCATTTTGATCTAGCCCTAAAAGTCTAGTTAAATCACGATCACTATCAAATAATGAATAAAGATATTTTAAATTAGAGCTGTTGCGCACATCAATATAATTAAATAGATTTGATTTGCCATCCACGAAAAAGTGATCAGCCGAAACATTCGCAATAATTTCATCCAGCATTGATAAGAAACCATCCGGAGTTCTTAAATACTGGGAAACTAAATAAGGAAAATCAGTTTTCAGCCGTTGGGAAACTTTGGATAAAGTTTCTCCTACCAACTGATCATTAATGATTCTAACTACCGACTCAATTTGATCTCCGGGTAAATCAGCGGGAATTTTAAAAATCTGATTATAAACATCACCACTACTCGTGACAATAATCGCCATAATCTGCTGCTGACTTAAGGATACGATTCTAAAGCCAGTTAATTTTGTATTTTTACTTTCTGGACCTAAAGCAATCGCAGTATAACTTGTTAAAGTTGATAAAATCTTTGCGGATTGCTGAACAATCTCGTCAATTTTATTAAACTGGGGTTTGGAAAAGTCGGACTGAATTAATTCTGAAATTTGTTCAGAAACATTTATCGGCTCCAATAAGTTATCTAAATAATACCGATAACCCTTATCAGAAGGAACCCGTCCAGAAGAAAGATGAATTTTTTCAATTAATCCTGCTTTCTCCAAACTAGCCATATCATTCCGAATAGTAGCAGAACTAACATGCGTTGGCAAAACGTCCAATAACGCTTTAGAACCAATGGGCTGTCCCGTTTCAATATACTGTTGCACAATTGCTTTTAAAATCTGTGCTTGACGATCAGTTATCATAACAAATCACCTCGCTCTTAGCACTCAATATCTAGGAGTGCTAACAGTATAAAATATAGCAATCTATTAGCACTGTGTCAAGTTGATTGCTATTTTTTTTCAAAATATTTTCGCGTAGCTAGCTGATCTTGTTGTAATTGTGCAATTAATTGTTGTTTATTCGCAAACGCAATCTCACCCCGTAAATATTGCAGCCATTCTAAACGGACATTTTGGCCGTAAATATCTTGTTGAAAATTTAAAATATTGGCTTCCACCGTAACGGGATTTTGGCCCTGATTAAAGGTCAGATTACGCCCAATTTGCGTCATTGCCGGATACCAGCAATCATCGACTAAAATTCGTGTTACATAAACTCCCAAAGCGGGCAATAATTGGTCTGCAGCGACTGCCACATTGGCTGTGGGAAACCCCAAAGTTCGACCTATCGCTCGGCCATGCACCACCGGTCCGGAATTTTGATAATTATATCCTAAAAATAAATTGGCTTGGAAAATTTGGTGCTGTGCCAAATACTTTTTGACATTGGTTGAAGAAATTTTTTCACCAGCTAATTGTAGTTTAGGAATTTCCACTATGTCAAATCTATTAGCTGCTAAAATTTTTAATTGTTTCATAGTAGCAAGATCTTTAGGACCAAAGGTCCAGTCAAAACCGGCCACTAAAGTATCTAAATGTAAGGACATTAAGAATTTGTCGACAAACTCAGGCGGCGTTAATTGCGAAAACTCCCGATCAAATTGAGCAATATAAACAATATCAACTCCCAAGTTACGAAAAAGCTCTAATTTTCGCTTTGGAGCAGACAGATATTGATAATTTGCTCCTTTTTGGGGACCAAACACTACCGATGGATGCCGATCAAAGGTGAGAACTCCCGCTGGCAGGCCCTTGATGCGTGCCAAGCGAATTGCGGTTCCAATAACGTTTTGATGTCCCAAATGCAAACCATCAAAAAATCCGGCCGCTAAAATTAAAGGCTGGTGATTAATAATTTCCATTTGTTGTGGAAAAATTAATTTGCGCACTTTCATTAATTTTCACCTATCATTTTTTAATAGCATTAACTGTGGTACATATAAATTCTGCTGCCGTTGATAAATAGCCTTTAAAACTTTTTGGTAATATAAAGCCACTTGCGGTGCAGTTTCCTTGAGCTCTAAGAAACGTCCATTTTGCACATATTGCCATTGTTGAATATTTAAATCATAAGTAGGCAAGTTCGTAAAGACTTGACTTAAAGGTATTAAAAAATCCTGTTGCTGCTCGGCTATTTTTGCTTGAATTTGCTGTAAAGTAAAGGTTTCCTCTAAGTTAAAACCACCACCACTAACACGCGTTAACTGATTCATATGCGCCGGCACCTGCAATAATTCTCCCAATTGCACAGCTAAGGTCCGAATATAAGTTCCTTTAGAGCATTGTACCGTAAATTGCAGCACTTGCTCACCTTCAATAATGTGAAAGACGGGAGCCTGAGTTAATTCAAATTTATAAATATGCACCGTGCGCGTGGGTCGTTGGACTTCTTGTTGCGCTCTTGCATATTCATATAATCTTTTACCGTTAACTTTTACCGCTGAATACAGCGGGGGAGTTTGCTGTAAGGAACCCGTTAAGGCTTGCATTGCCTGTTTGATCTGCTGAGTAGTAAAGGGTTGAGATAAATGCTTTTGTGCTACCGTTTTTCCTGTAGCATCTTCGGTGGTAGTCGCCTTGCCCAAAGTAATTTGTCCGTGATAGGTTTTAGTTTGCCTCATCAAATAATTCACTAATTTAGTTGCTTGACCAACACAAATTACTAAAACTCCATCTACTTGTGGATCTAAAGTGCCGGTATGGCCAATTTTTCGTTCTTGTAGTATCTTACGTAATCGATAAACACAATCCGCACTGGTCATTCCACAAGGCTTATAGAGGGGAATAATGCCATTCAATATTTATTCCTCCGATTTTAATATAACTCTTAAAAATAATTCAACCCTTTAATTATAGCATAAATAATCCAGTAAAATAGCCGGTTTCCCGGCTATTGATCTTGCTCATGCAATTTATTTATTAATTCATCAATCCGTTCACCATAACGTACTGATTGATCTTGTTTAAAAAAGATCTCAGGTGTTTTATAAATCGATAGACGCTGTCCCAACTCATGGCGAATCAATCCCTTGGCCTTATCTAATCCTGCTTGAGCTTTCTGAGCATTACTAGCAGTTTCTGATAAGATACTAAAGTAAATTGTCGCCTGCTGTAAATCACCAGTAACATCTACTCCAGTGATAGTGACACCCTGAACCCGCGGATCGCGAACCCGCTTGAGTAAAATATCATTAACTTCGCGCTGAATTTCTTGTTCAACTCGACCTACGCGATATTTCATGGACAACCCTCCTATTCTACAGGAACTTCCTGCATAATATAAGTTTCAATTTGATCGTCAACTTTAATATCATTGTAGTTTTCAATCATTAAGCCGCATTCAAAGCCTTGCTTAACTTCTTTCACATCATCTTTAAAACGTTTAAGTGACGCTAATTTACCCTCATAAATCACAATACCGTCACGGATTAAACGCACTCCGCTTTCACGTTGAATCAAACCAGAATCAACAATGCACCCAGCTATGGTTCCTAATTTTGATACCTTATAAGTTTGCCGGACAGTTAAGTTACCAGTAATTTTTTCTTTATAAACCGGTTCTAATAAGCCTTTCATCGCTGATTCAATTTCATCAATAGCATTATAGATAACATTATGCAAGCGAATATCAACATTTTCTTCATCAGCCTGAATTTTGGCCTGATTAGTCGGACGCACATTAAATCCAATAATGATCGCATGACTAGCCGAAGCTAAAGTAACATCAGTTTCTGTAATTGCTCCGGCAGCAGCATGAATAATATTAACGCGGACACCTTCAACATCAATCTTTTCCAAACTATTACGCAGGGCTTCCACTGACCCTTGAACGTCAGCCTTAATAATAACGTCAACCTTTTTCATATCCTGCTGTTTCATAGTGTCGAATAAATTATCCAAAGTAACGGCATTAGTCCGCTTGCGCTCTTGAATTTGCGCTTGTTTAGCCCGTTCTTCACCAGCTGAGCGCGCTAATTTTTCGGTAGCAAATACCACAAACTTATCTGCCGATTGCGGCACATCGTTTAAACCGGTAATCATAACTGGCTGTGACGGCCGAGCTTCTTTAATGCGGCGGCCCCGATCATCTGTCATGACCCGGACACGACCAAAGGTATTACCGACAACGATCGGATCTCCCTTATGCAAAGTACCCTGTTGAACCAACAAACTGGCCACTGGACCTCTGCCTTTATCTAACCGAGCCTCAATTACAGTACCAACTGCCTTTTGTTGCGGATTAGCTTTTAATTCAAGAACATCAGCTTCTAACAGAATCATTTGTAATAAATCATCAATTCCGGTACCTTGTTTAGCAGAGATATTAACAAAAATTGTATCACCGCCGTAATCTTCCGGAATCAAGTCATATTGCATTAATTCTTCGGTAACATGTTGCGGATTAGCATCTGGTTTATCAATTTTATTAATGGCCACAATAATTGGATCGTTAGCTGCTTTGGCATGGTTAATGGCCTCAATAGTCTGGGGCATAACGCCATCGTCTGCAGCAACTACTAAGACAACTATGTCCGTAATGTCAGCTCCACGAGCCCGCATATTTGAAAAGGCCGCATGACCCGGAGTATCCAAAAATGTAATCAGCCGATCATCCAAACGTACTTGATAAGCACCAATATGCTGCGTAATCCCACCCGCTTCATCAGCAGTAACATGAGTATGACGTAAACGATCTAATAAGGTGGTTTTGCCGTGATCAACGTGACCCATAATTGTTACTACTGGGGGACGTTGTGTCAGATTATCAGTATTATTTACTTCCTCTTCAAAGAAAGTATCCAAGTCTGTAATATCTTCTTCTACTTTTTCTTGAGCTTCAATACCATAATCTGTAGCTAAAAGTTCAATGGTATCTTTGTCCAGGGATTGATTTTGATTGACCATAATTCCCAGCATAAAGAGTTTTTTAACAATTTCTGCCGGCTCTCGGTGTAAGATTTTGCCTAAATCCTGCGCATTCATACCAACACTATATTCCAAAACTTCTGGTAAAGGCCGTTCTTTACGCTGTGGCACTTGTTTTTTCGGTTGAGCAGCCTGCTGTTTGCGTAATTTCTTCTTATTTTTATGCTTTGGACGATTCTTATAATTATTAAATTCATTTTTACGGCGGTTATTAGTGAATTCATGTTGCCGCTTCTTATTATCAGTTGTTTGCGTCTCTTTCGTATTAGAAGCAGTAGCGGCCGCTACTGGTGCAGCTGGAGCCGGTTTGGCGGCAGCTTTGGGCTGAGATTTAATAGCTTGCTGTTTATTTTTGACAGGTTGATGCTTACTTCTTTGTGAAGTAGTCGCCTGCCCTTGCGGTTTAGCATGTGCACGTTGTTTGTTAACTGCCGGCTTGGCCGGTTTTTGCCGATCCTTTTCGATTTGTTCTACTGAAGCTTGTGCATTTTGTTTATATTGAGCCAAATGTTTCCGGCCCGCACTTGCACGATTGATCATTTGTGAGCGATGATCATTAACCCGGTTCGAATTGACATTGTTGTTATTACGCCGCCGCCGATTGTTATTATTGTTATTATTAGAATGATTATTATTGTTGCGATTGGAACGACGATTAGTCTGGTTGCTTTGGTTAGAATGATTTTCAGCGTTCACTTTTTTCTTTTCAGTTCTCCGAATTGCAGTTACTTTGATTTTGGTTTTCGTTGCCTTATTGTTTGGGGAAGCAGTTGGTGCCGTTTTTGCTGCCTTTTTCACTGGCTGTTGGCCCTTAACAATATGTGTTAATTGTGCTTCTTGCTGGTCTGATAAAACCGACATATGTGACAAAACCTCAATTTTATTTTTTTGTGCTAAGTCTACTAGCTTTTTGCTGGGAATTGCTAATTCCTTAGCTAATTCATATACACGCTTTTTTCCCATAAATTCACGCTCCTTAATTAATCATCGTTAACTCCTTAAATCTTTTAGCAAATCCTTGATCGGTAATCGCAATTGTTTTGCGCAAACGTCCAATAGCTTGGCTTAATTCAGCTTGTGAAAAATCAGTAGTAAAACTTACCTGATATTGGTCTAAGATAGACGTTATTTTCTTTAAAAAAGTGGTACTTAAATCACTCGCTAAAAAAACAAATTCCACTTGTCGTTGCTTTAAAGATTTTAATACTAAATCCTGTCCGCTGATCACACAATGAGCTTTATAAGCCAAACCTAATAAATTTAATATTTGCTGTTTATTCAATGTTTTTTCCCTAATTCTCCAAAGAGGTCTAAACGCGCCTTTTGGTGATCTACATAATCATACAACTGCTGGTAAAACTCAGCCGATAATTCTGTTTCTAAAACCCGCTCCAGCGTTTTGTTAGCTGCTGCTTGTTTAACCGCCGCCGGATCTAAACCCACATAAGCTCCTCGTCCCGGCTTTTTACCTGTGGGATCTAAAGCAACTTCGCCTTCTTTATTTTTCACAATTCTAACTAATAAGCGTTTAGGTTCCATTTCATTGGTTAGGATATTTTTACGCATCGGAACTTTTCTTTTTTTCAAGTCCACCACCACCTTTTAATTAACAGTGCCATTATTCTTGTTCATCATCCGGTAATTGTAAATCAGGATCCTGATTTAATTCAGCATCATTATCACTATCGTCAGCGGCTGTTGCATTATCATCATCAACAAATTCCACATCAGATTCAGGTTTAATATCGATTCGAAAACCGGTCAATTTGGCAGCCAAACGTGCATTTTGTCCTTTTTTACCAATTGCTAAAGATAAATGATAATCAGGAACAATTACAATACAGGACTTAGGATTGGTTTCATCGTCAAACTGAACTGCAATTACTTCTGCAGGATTTAAAGCATTCGCAATAAAATCTGAGGGATCTTCTTCATATTTTACAACATCGATATTTTCTCCATGGAGTTCATCAACTACCGCCTGCACCCGTTGACCACGCGGTCCGACAGTCGTTCCTACTGGATCAACATCAGGATTGACTGATTTCACAGCAATTTTGGTGCGATCACCGGCTTCTCGGGCAATGGAAACAATTTCTACAGTTCCATCATAAATTTCCGGGACTTCTTGTTCAAATAATCTTTTTACTAAGCCGGCATTAGTGCGCGAAACAAAAATCTGAGGACCTTTAGTTGTGTTTTCTACTTTCGACACATAAACTTTGAGACGATCCTGTGGCCGGTAAACTTCTCCCGGCATTTGATCGGCTCGTCCCATCACAGCTTCGACACGACCAAAATTGATGTACACAAAGCGGTTATCACTTCTTTGCACAACTCCTTGAATTATTTCATCCTGATACTGACTATATTCATCATAAATGTTATTGCGTTCGGCTTCACGGACTCTTTGCATTACTACTTGTTTAGCAGTTTGTGCCGCAATACGGCCAAAGTTGCTTGGGGTTACTTCAAAATTAATATGATCACCCAGCTCATAACCTTTATTAATATGTTCCGCATCTTCTAAACTGATTTCTAAACGCTCATCAGCTACTTCAGGCACTACTTCTTTGACGGTATAGACATGAAAGTCCCCCGTATGTTCATTAAAACTAACATCTACATTTTGTGCTTGCCCAAAATTACGTTTATAAGCAGAAACTAATGCGGCTTCCATAGCTTCAATAATAACATTTTTGTCGATGCCTTTTTCTTTCTCTAATGCTGATAATGCATCAACTAATTCTTTACTCATTTCCTTGTTATCCCCTATCTTTTAAAATTCGATTGCTAACCGCATTGCAGCAATATTTTTTCGTGCTAATTCAATTTCTGAAAATTTATTATTTTGATGTTGGCGCAAGCGCAAATATTGTGAATCATAATCGAGCAACACACCTTCAAAAATCTTCTGCTGTTGCTGTTTTTGATATAAACTAACATGAATATATTTGCCTACTGCCCTTTGCAAATCTTGTTCGGTTTTTAAGGGACGCTCAGCTCCCGGCGATGAGACTTCCAAAAAATAAGCATTAGGAATTAAATCTGGAGCCTGTTCGTCGAGTTTATCACTTAATTCTTGGTTAAAGAGAGCACATTCTTCAATATCAATGCCAGCTGGCTTGTCAATGTAGAGACGTAAATACCAATTGGCGCCTTCTTTAACATATTCGATATCAACTAAATAAAAACCATGCTTTTCTAAAAGTGGCTGTGCCATTTGCTGGATTTTTGCTGTTATTGATTGCAACTTATCACTCCTTTATTAAAAATCAACGCGGTTTCACTATTTTACCAGTACGGCTAATTCAATAAAAAGAGTGAGCATTCCTGCTCACTCGTCATGTAAAATCAACTTATAAAGTATTATATAACTTACAGCCTAATTTTTCAAGAATTTAAACAGGCAGCCTTTTCTCAGAACCACTTTTTCTGCCTTAAAATAAGGATAATTGATTTTCATCAGGTAATTGGTCAATTACATGATTTTGTGTCAAATATTCAATAATTGTTTTCGAAACTTTACCCCGCTTTGATAAATCCTCTTTGGACAAAAACGGTTGTTCTTCTCGGGCAGCCACAATTTGTTTAGCCACACTCAAGCCCAAACTCGGGACAGCTATAAAAGGTGCTAGTAAAGTATGCTCATCCAAAATTTGGAAATTAGTCGCATCCGACTTTTCAAGATCAACCATTTTAATCGTGATACCGCGTGCCAAACATTCATTAGCTACTTCTAAAACCGTCAAAAGATTTTTATCTTTAGCACTGGCATCCATACCTTGGTCTTGGATGGCTTTCATAGAAGCTTCAACAGCGTTTTTGCCCTGTGACATGGCCTGTAAATCAAAAATATCACACCGGACAGAAAAATAAGCACAATAATAAATGATCGGAAAATGCACTTTGAAATAGGCAATCCGTAACGCCATAATAATATAAGCTGTGGCATGGGCCTTCGGAAACATATATTTTATTTTTAGACAGGAATCAATATACCAATCCGGTACATTCTTATTAGCCCGCATCTCATCCTGCCATTCATCAGGAATACCGCGACCCTTGCGGACATGCTCCATAATCTGAAAAGATAGTTGCGGTTCCATGCCCCAATGAATTAGATCCATCATAATATTATCCCGACAGCCAATAACATCCTTTAAAGAAACTATTCCTTGGCGGATATATTCTTCAGCATTGCCTAACCAGACATCAGTTCCGTGAGATAAACCGGAAATTTGTAATAATTCCGCAAAAGTGGTCGGATGAGTTTCCTCCAGCATTCCCCGCACAAACTTGGTACCAAATTCGGGAATACCCAAAGTCCCCATCTTTGAATCAATTTCTTCCGGTGTAACTCCCAAAGATTCTGTTCCTGAAAATAATTGCATTACCCCCGGATCATCCGTAGGAATAGTTTGCGGATCAATACCTGAAAGATCCTGCAACATCCGAATCATGGTGGGATCATCATGTCCTAGAATATCCAATTTCAAAATATTGTCATGAATAGAATGAAAATCAAAATGCGTAGTTTTCCAGGCTGCACTTTGATCATCTGCCGGATATTGAATCGGCGTAAAATCATAGATATCCATATCCTCAGGAACAACAATAATTCCGGCAGGATGTTGACCTGTAGTGCGTTTAACTCCGGTAGCTCCGGCAGCTAGTCGATCTTTTTCTGCTCCGCGAAATCTTTGATCAGTTAATTCTTCATAATTGCTGACATACCCATAAGCAGTGCGATCTGCTACTGTTCCAATGGTTCCGGCACGAAAGACATGATCCTCACCAAATAAAACCTTCGTATAATTATGGGCAATGGGTTGATAATCTCCGGAAAAGTTTAAATCAATATCGGGAACTTTATCGCCTTTAAAGCCTAAAAAGGTTTCAAAAGGAATATCTTGACCGTCTTTTTTAAGAGAAGTACCACATTTTGGACAAGCTTTATCCGGCAAATCGAACCCGGAACCCACTTCACCGTTGGTAAAAAATTGGGTATAGTGACATTGAGGGCAACGATAATGCGGCGGCAAGGGGTTAACTTCCGTAATCCCTGTCATGGTCGCAACTAGACTGGAACCGACGGAACCACGTGATCCTACCAAATAGCCATCTTTATTACTTTTATGCACTAAACGCTGAGCAATAATATAAATAACAGCAAAACCATTCCCAATAATACTTTTTAATTCTTTTTCCAGTCGTTCCTGTACAATTGTTGGCAAGGGATCACCATACATTTGTTGGGCTTTTTGATAAGTTAAATCTTGGATTTCCTGTTCAGCGCCGGGCATCTTCGGAGTATACAACCGATCTTTAACTGGCGTAATATCATCGTCAATCCAATCAGCTACTATATGAGTATTATCAACAACAACTTTTTGTGCTTCTTTTTCGTCTAACCAGTCAAAAGCTTTGAGCATTTCTGTTGTTGTTTTAAAATTTGCCAAAGGTAATTTTTGTCGGGCGAGCGGATTACTTTTCACAGCTTTAACAATAATATCACGATAAATCGCATCCTTAGCCGCAATATAATGCACATCACCAGTAGCAACTACCGGTTTGTCTAAATCTTTTCCCAACTTAATAATATTAGATAAGATTTCATGCAAAGCATTTTCATCGGCAATCAAATTTGAATCTAATAAGGGTTGATAAATATCCGGTGGCATAACTTCCAAATAGTCATAGTATTGCGCCTTTTGATAAGCTTCGTCATAACCTTTTTGCATCATTGCCGTAAAAACTTCTCCGGAACTGCAAGCAGAACCGATGATAATTCCCTCACGATACTTATTTAAAATATTGCGCGGAACTCGCGGGGTACGATAATAATATTCAGTCATTGATAAGGAAACAATTTTGAACAAGTTTTTCAAACCGGCCTGTGTTTGTGCCAATAAGGTGGCATGATAAGGACGGGCTTGTTTATAAGCTTCCGGACCACCTAAGTGATCATTTAGTTGCTGAACATTTTCCGTTTGAAAACGAGCCTGCATTTCTGCTAATAATTTATATAATAAATACCCCGTGGTTAAAGCATCAGAATTAGCCCGATGGTGATGTTCCAAGTTGATAGAATATCTTTTGGCCAGACTATCCAATTTATGGTTGCGATATTCAGAATGTAAAGTGCGCGACATTTCTAAAGTATCAATGACCGGAACAGTAACCGGAGGTTGTTTTTGCCGACGTAAGGCAGTATTTAAAAAGCCAACATCAAAAGTTACATTATGCCCCACTAAGATGTCATCACCGACAAATTTTTGAAATTTGGCTAAAGCCTCCGCCTCAGTATTGCTGCCCTGAACCATTTCATCAGTAATCGAGGTTAAATTAATTGTTGTTGCCGATAAGGGATGACCCGGGTCAATAAATTCATCAAAATTTGCAACCACTTTACCATTTTTCATTTTGGTTGCCGCTAATTCGATAATTGAGTCATAGACTGCTGATAACCCGGTTGTTTCGACATCAAAAATAACATACTCAGCCGAACTCAAATCTTGATCACGTAAATTATAGGCAATCGGCTGCCCTTCATCTACTAAATTAATTTCTACACCGTAAATAATCTTCACGCCGTATTTTTGTCCAGCACTATGTGCTTCCGGAAAAGCCTGAGCGGTAGAATGATCGGTAATCGCAATAGCAGGTTGTCCCCATTGGGCTGCCTGTTGAACTAGATCAGTAGTCGAGCTGACTGCATCCATTTGACTCATATTAGTATGCACATGTAACTCAATTCTTTTTTGCGGTGCCTGATCTTGGCGGCCAATTTTTTTAATGATATTAAGATCATAAGCATTAACGGTTAAATCTCGGGAATAGGTATCTTCTTGCACTGATCCTCGAGCTTTAATCCAGACGCCTTCATGAAATTCTGCAAAAACATCAGGGGAATCGTTAGGTTTAGAGAATTTTTTAATTACAAATGAAGAGGTATAATCCGTTGCTTCTATAATTAATAATTGCCGACTATTTTTTAATTGTCGCACTTCTGATTTAAAAATATAGCCTTGAATAACGACTGACTGTTGCTCTTCGGTAATCTCTTTCATTGAAGTTACGCTTTGCTGTGCATCAATCTTTTTCCCGATAATTTGCGGAACTGCATTAGTATTAGCGGCAGGTGATTGATTCTGTTTTTGCGCGACAGACAAAGCTAATTGCTGTTGTTGTTCAGCCTGTTTTTTACGTAACTCCTCAATTTGAGATTGGGACTGCGAATGATCAATAATTACTTTAATATGAAAAGGCGCAAAACCCAGTTCCTGATAACAATTCTCGATGGCGGTTAGATAATTTTGATTCAAATAATCCCGTAAAACATCATTATCTACACATAAAATAACCTGCTGGCCTTGTAATTTTGGTGCCTGCTGCAAAGACAATTCCTTCATTACCGAAGAATTAGGATTGGTTTGATTCATTACATAGGGCCAGTAAGCCGATAATAATTTTTGGTCAAAATGAGCGTCCTGTGTCACAATTCGAAAATCAACAGCTTGAATATCGGTAAAACTATTCTGCAAATGTTGCGCCAAAGTTTGTAAATCCTTAATCGGCAAAATCTGAGCAAATTCCAAAATAAAAGTCCAACGCTGCGATTCAGTGTGGACTTGCACTTTTTGAATTTTTGCGGTCTGAAATAAGGCAGTTGAACAAAGATCATCTGGCAATTCTAGTTGTTGGACAAGGGTTTGAAATAACTTTTGCTGTTGAGAATTAGACAAGTAATCACCCCAATTATGATATATAATTTTTTAATAAAATATTAATTGTATCCACCAAATCATTCTGAGCCACTTCAATTGCTTCACTTTGATTACGTAATTTAACTTCTACAATGTTATCGGCAGCTTTTTTACCAATAACAATGCGGACCGGAATCCCTAATAAATCAGATTCAGCAAATTTGACCCCCGGACGCTGTTTACGATCATCAACTAAGACCGAAAAGCCTTCTTTTATTAACTGTTGTTCTACTGTTTTTGCCAGACTAGTTTGTTCTGCTTTTTTGGTATTAACAATGACAATATGAGCCTGATAAGGCGCTACTTCCAACGGCCAAATCATTCCTTTTTCATCGTTATGCTGCTCTACAATTGCCGATAATAATCGACTAATACCAATACCATAACAACCCATAATAATCGGTTGCGGCCGTCCAGCTTCATCCAAGAATTCAGCTTGAAAACTTTGAGAATATTTGGTTCCCAACTTGAAAACATGACCAATTTCAATACCACGAGTAAATTGGAGTGTCCCTTTATCATCAGGTGAAATTTCTCCTGCTTTAACGGTGCGGATGTCAGCAAATTGATCTACTTGATAATCTCGATCAATATTAGCATTTTGCACTTGTTGATCCTTATGATTACCACCAGTAGTAGCATTGCACAAATTTTGAACAGATAAATCAGCAATGATCGGCAGTTTAACTGATAAATGAACCGGACCGATAAAACCGGGACTACTCTGAAATTTTTCGGAAATTTCAGCATCTGTAGCTGGACGTAATTCATTAACCTCCAGTAAATTCTTTAATTTCACTTCATTAATATCATAATCACCACGAATAAGAGCCAGGACTGGTTTATCATCAGCCATAAAAGCTACATTCTTAATGATTTTTTGCGGTGCTACTTGCAAATGCTGCACTAAAGCCTCTATCGTATTAACTCCCGGAGCAGCAACTTCTTGCAGAGGCGCTAATTTTTCGGTAGGATTGTCCGCAATAATGCTCGTTGCCATTTCCAAATTAGCGGCATAATCACTCATATCAGAATAAACAATCGTATCTTCACCAATATCGGCAATTGCAGAAAATTCCCGCGAACTATTGCCGCCCATATCGCCTGAATCGCCTAAAATAACCCGATAATCTAAGCCGCAACGATCAAAAATATTATGATAGGCTTGTTCCATTTGATCAAAAATTTTATCGAGGTCATCACTGTTAGCAGTAAAAGAATACCCATCATACATAATGAACTCACGCCCGCGCAATAAACCATAGCGTGGACGGTCTTCATCGCGATATTTTGTTTGAATTTGATAAAGAACTTTCGGCATCATTTTATAGGAATTTAAAACATTTTTGACTAAATAAGTCATCGTCTCTTCATGTGTTGGTCCTAAAATAAAATCACGCTGATGTCGATCCTGTAATTTAAAAAGATTGTCACCATAGGTCTGATAACGACCACTTTCCTGCCATAATTCTGCGGGCAAAATTGCCGGCATTAAGGACTCCACGGCGTCAATTTTATCCATTTCTTCGCGGACAATCCGTTCCACATTTTGAATTACCCGTAACGCTAAAGGCAAATAAGCATAAACCCCAGCGGCAATCTGGCGAATAAAGCCAGCCCGCAACATTAATTGATGACTAACAGCCTCCGCATCAGTGGGTACTTCTTTTAAAGTTGGAATTAAGACTTGTGATTGTCTCATAGCAGCTACTCCTCCTCTTACTTTCGTTTAATTAATAAAAAACCGCATAATATCATTCCAAGTAACAGCAATCATCAAGCCCACTAAAAAGGCCATCCCAATCATCGTAATAACAATTTCCGTTTTTTGTGATACTGGTTTTCGTCTAATTGCTTCAATAATATTTAATAATAGCTTACCACCATCTAAGGCTGGAATTGGTAATAAATTCATAATTCCTAAATTAATTGACAGCCAGGCAATAAAGACAATAACTTGTTTATATCCCATTGCCGCAACTTGGGAAGTTTCAGAATAAATGGCCACTGGTCCGCCTAATTGGTTAATATTAAAACCGCCGCTCACCATCTGCTTCAGTGCATTAAAAATAATTACCATCGAGCCGAAAGCTGAATCGACCCCCGATTTTAAAGTCGGCCAAAAATGATGATCTCTGGCAGGCATAATCCCAATTTGGCCAATTGTTTCCTTTCCACTTTTTACTGCTCGGGGACGTAAAGTCACCTGCTGTACTTGCCGATTTTGTTTTTTAACTATCAGTTTGGTTGATTTATTAGGATTTTTGGCAATTTCCTGCGCTAACTGATCCCAATTTTTAATTTTTTGTTGATTTACCTGCATAATTTGATCCCCAGCTTGCAGATTAACCTGTGCTGCCGGTGAATGCGGCTGAATTTCACCCAATTTATTCCCTGAGCTTAAAGGACCGCCAATTAAAAAAGCACTAATAATATAAACAATAATTCCAAAAACCAAATTATTAAAAGGACCCGCCAAATTAGTCAAAAACCGATTCAGTAAACTAGCGGAATTAAATTGCACATCAACAGGAGCAATCTGCATTTCCGTACCGGTTTCATCAATAATTGTCGCATCATGATCAACAGCATAACGTCGCAAAATTTGTTCGTCCCCGTTGACATAACCTTCAATAAACAGATCTTTTTGTAAATCACTGCTGGCAACTTGTAAAGGTATTAAATCAGAGTTATTGGCTTTTTGTGAATTATCAATTTGAATCACTTGTTCTTGTTCATTTAATTGTAAACCAACAATTGTCCCCGGTTTCAGTTCTTCATCATCATCTTCTGCACCAGCTAACATGACATAGCCGCCGAGAGGCAGTAAACGAATCGTGTACAAGGTATGATTCTTGGTATAGGAAACCAATTTGGGACCCATACCGATCGAAAACTGCCGCACTAAGATGCCGGATCTTTTTGCCCAATAATAATGACCAAATTCATGCACAATAACAATTAATCCAAAAACGATAATAAATGTAATTATGGCTATCACTAGTTTACCTCCAAAGTTTTACCTAAATAAAGCCCAGAGCGTGAATCAACGGTAAAACAAATAGCATACTATCAAAACGATCTAAAATACCACCATGACCCGGCAGAATTTTCCCCGAATCTTTCACCCCATAAAATCTTTTATAAGCTGATTCGACCAAATCTCCGATTTGACCAGCTATCGATAAAATAATCACAGTGATTATCAATAAAGGCACACTTTGGTGTAAGGGCGCAATATATTGAAATTGCTTAAAACTAATCATATAAATCAAAGCAAAAATAACGGCTGCAATGACACCGCCAATCGATCCTTCCCAAGTCTTATTAGGACTGATCGCAGGGTATAACTTATGTTTACCCCATTGACGACCAATTAAATAAGCCCCGCTATCAGTGACCCAAACAATTATCATACCAAATAACAATAATGATAAGCCTCCGGAATCAGCATTACGGATTGCCGCTAAATAATGGAACCCATTACCAATATAAAACATCGACAAAATGGTAGTTCCAGCATCTTCAAAGTTATAACTGTTCTTAGTAAAGACCATCAAAATCAATAATAAGGCTACAAAAACATAGGCTAAATCAAAGCGGGAAAAATCATTTGGTAACCAGCGCAAGGCATTTTCCGGCAACGAAAGCAGGAAAACCCCAATAGCACCAATCACAAAATCAAGCGAGACAATAATCCGCTTGCGCATTATATAAACTTCAGATAAGCCAATAATCGCCAAAACCGAAGCGGTAATATCAATCCAAATCCCGCCAGCTATAATAATAGGTATAAAAATTGCCAAAGCAATGACTGCTGTAATTACCCTTTTTTTCAAAATATTACCTCATTCGTTTATTTGTCTAATCCACCATAACGACGATCACGTTGGCTATATTTCTGTAAGTCTCTTTTGAAATTAGCTTCAGAATAATCTGGCCAATATTCATTGGCAAAAACAATCTCGGCATAGGCCAATTCCCATAAATAAAAATTGGATAATCGTTGTTCACCACTAGTTCTGATCAAAAAATCAGGATTTTGTAATTCGGCCAACTGTGCGCTTTGCAGATAACTGGCAAAACTTGTTTCGTCTAAACTATTTAAGTCGGCCTGATGATCCAAAACCGCCTGACAAAAAGCTTTAGTTGCATTAACGATATCACTATGAGCGCCATAGTTAAATGCAAAATTTAAGATCATTCCTTGATTATGACGCGTTTGTTTAATCGCTTTTTGACAAACTGCCAAAGTTTTGGGAGGCAATTGCTCCATAAAACCAGTAATTACTACCCGCACCTCATTTTGCATTAAAGTCGGCATAAATTTATTAAAAAAAGTAATTGGCAAATTCATTAAAAATTCAACTTCGTTATTGGGCCGTTTCCAATTCTCAGTAGAAAAAGCATAGACCGTTAAAGCCTTAATGCCTAAGTTACTAGCAGCAGTGGCAATACTTTTTAAATTATTCATCCCCGCCTTATGGCCGGCAATGCGTGGTAATCCCCGCTTTTGGGCCCATCGTCCATTACCATCCATAATAATTGCTACATGTTCAGGCAAATTCAACTTGACCATATTAACTCCTACAAAACATCGTTATCTGAATTTACTGACCTAAAAAGTCAGCTTTGATTCTTCAACCCTTATTAATATTTATAACAAACTAAAACATATTTGTGCAATAGGATTGATAAATAAGCATGGTCGCCCATAAATGCTAAAAATGGCTTCTGGATGACAAACCGGTTTTCAGCTGGCGACCTCACAAAGATTAAAATCAAATAAAAATGATCTTGATCTTTTGACTATTATTAAACAAGCACTAATTAATAGCAAAAAATTAGCGATTAAAATCAGCCCTCACTTACTCATAGAGCCGATATCTTTTAATAATTGGTTAAATTTAACCTTCAACTAATTCTTGTGCTTTTTTCTCGGCAATATTTTCAATAGCTTTAACATTACTATCAGTTACTTTTTGAACCTGCTTTTCCAAGTCATAGAATTCATCATCAGTAATATCTCCGCTTTTTTGTTGTTTCTTTAATTTATCAATCGCTTCACGCCGAATATTACGGACACTGACCTTTGACATTTCCGAAATTTTACCTACTTCTTTCGATAATTCTTGACGTCTTTCGCCGGTCAATTGCGGAATCACCAAGCGAATAACCGAACCATCATTAGCAGGATTAATACCAATATCTGATTTTAAAAGTGCCTTCTCAATATTCTTTAAAGCGGATTTATCGAAAGGAGTAATCATCAAAACGCGTGCTTCAGGAACACTAATTGAAGCCACCTGATTAATCGGCAAATCAGCTCCATAGTATTCCACGGTAATTCCATTTAAAATACTGGCATTAGCCCGGCCCGCACGGATTTTACCCAAATCACGCTGTAAGGAATCCTGGCTTTTTTGCATATGCTTTTGGGCTTCTTCAATAATTGAGTTAGTCACTATTTTTTCCTCCTTTAATTGTGGTTCCTATCTGCTCACCTTGAACTACACGTAAAATATTGTCAGTTTCGTTTAAATTAAAGACGACGAGGGGAATATCATTATCCATTGATAACGAACTGGCGGTAGAATCCATGACCCCTAAATTTTTATTAATTACGTCTAATTGCGTTAATTCATCATATTTAGTAGCTGTAGGATCTACTTGAGGATCAGCCGAATATACCCCATCGACACCATTTTTAGCCATTAGAATAACATCTGCATCAATTTCTGCTGCCCGCAAAACTGCCGTTGTATCTGTTGAAAAATACGGGCTGCCAGTCCCAGCTGCAAATATGACTACCCGCTTTTTTTCCAGATGACGAATTGCTTTCCGTCGAATATAAGGTTCGGCAATTTGCCGCATTTCAATGGAAGTTTGCACCCGTGTGGGAACATTAATACTTTCCAGACCGTCTTGTAAAGCTAAAGCGTTCATTACCGTCGCCAGCATTCCAATATAGTCGGCTTGTGAACGTTCCATTCCCATTTCGGCGCCAGTTTCGCCCCGCCAAATGTTACCACCGCCACAAACAATCGCCACTTCAACGTCAAGATCATGAATTCTTTTAATTTGCTGAGCAATGGAAGCAATAACGGGCGGATTAATGCCAAATCCTTTTTTCCCGGCTAATGCTTCACCACTCAACTTTAAAACCACTCGCTGATATTTAACAGACATGTATAAACTCCTTCAATTTCTTTTAATTATTTTAACATAATCAGTAATGAGACGTTCATTAAGTCCAAAAAAAAAGCGCTACGCGCTTTTATTTAATTTGACCCATGACTTCATCAACGAAATTTTCCTGTCTCTTTTCAATTCCTTCACCAACTTGATAGCGCTCAAAGGAAACCAATTTGCCACCTTTAGCAGCCACAAATTGGGAAACAGTTTGATCAGGATCTTTAACAAAATCTTGGTCTGCTAAACTAATTTCAGCTAAATATTTATTCAATCGTCCTTCAACAATTTTCGGCACAATCTTTTCCGGCTTGCCTTCATTAAGTGTTTCTTCAGTAAACACTTGACGTTCATGCTTTAGCACAGAATCCGGTACTTGCTCCCGGCTTAAATATTCTGGATTAATCGCTGCAACGTGCATTGCAACATCATGGGCAGTATCACCATCAGCACCATCCAAAACCACCAAAGCAGCAACCTTTCCACCGTTATGAAGATAGGAACCAAAGACTTGATTATCATTTTTTTCTACTACTTGGAAACGACGTAAAGTAATTTTTTCACCAATAACAGCTGTTAAGTTAGTGATGGCAGCTTCAACCGTGTCGGCTCCAGCAATAGGCAGCTTCAAAGCAGCAGCTAAGTCGTTCGGATTATTCTCCACAATGGTAGTTGCCAAATCTGAAACTAATTGTTTAAATTTGTCATTAGAAGCAACAAAATCGGTTTCGGAATTAACTTCTAATAAAACGGCCCGATTATCAGCAACTTTAACAGCAGCTAAACCTTCCGCAGCAATCCGACTACTCTTTTTCGCAGCTTTAGCTACACCCTTTTCCCGTAATTCATCAATGGCTTTTTGCATATCACCATCAGCAGCCACTAGTGCTTTTTTAGCGTCCATCATACCGACGCTGGTTTTGTCGCGGAGCTCTTTTACTTGAGCAGCAGTAATTTTGGTCATTTAACATTCCTCCCAGCTTTTTGATTGCTACAAGAAAAACTATCTTGATCAGTAAGCAAGACAGTTTTCCAGTATATTAATTATTTATTTTCTGCATCAGCAGTTGCTTGTTCAGCATCGGCTTCAACGACTTGTTCAATATCCGCTGTAGCTTCACCATTATCAGCATCAGCATTTGCTTCTTGACTATCCTGCGCAGCTTGTTCAGGGAAGTCAACATTTTCTTCACCCTGACGGCCTTCAACAATTGCATCAGCCATTTTTGAAGTAATCAAGCGCACTGCCCGAATTGCATCATCATTAGCCGGAATGATTACATCAATATCATCAGGATCGGTATTTGTGTCGACCATAGCAACAATCGGAATATTTAATTTATGAGCTTCCTTAACCGCAATACTTTCTTTATGCGGATCAACAATAAACATTACATCTGGAATACGCGGCATATCTTCAATTCCGCCTAAAAATTTCTCTAGTTTTTGTTGTTGTTTAATTAATAAAGCTACTTCTTTTTTCGGCAAACGTTCAAAAGTGCCATCTTCAGACATCTTCTTGATTTGCTTTAAGCGTTTAATTCGGCTTTGAATAGTATCCCAGTTAGTTAAAGTTCCACCTAACCAGCGATGGTTTACATAATACTGGCCTGCCCGTGTTGCTTCTTCGGCAATGGAATCTTGAGCTTGTTTTTTAGTTCCAACAAATAAAAATACCCCATCATCGGCTGCAACATCTTTAACAAAGTTATAAGCATCATCAATCATATGCACGGTTTTTTGCAAATCGATAATGTAAATCCCATTACGTTGTGTGAAAATATATGGCTTCATCTTCGGGTTCCAACGCCGAGTTTGATGGCCGAAGTGCACACCAGCTTCCAATAATTGCTTCATTGATAAAACAGACATATTAATTCCTCCATTGGTTTTTTCCGCCGTTAATCTACTATCCATGCCACATTTAGATACTTCTAAATGCACCCGCATCGACTAAAATTAACGTGTGTATTTAATGCCATTAAAGATTTTACTGTAATTGATAATATTAATCAAGACTTGTGCGTAAATAGTTGCATTTTTTGTTGGCGAGAATAGTGTTTGATTTCCCATTCCCGTTTGGAAGCTTGCGAACGATCACCCACTAATTCCTGATAAACCAGTTGAACTGGTCGCCGACTTCTCGTATATTTGGCCCCTTGACCCGCATTATGAGCCCGCACCCGTGCCGCAACTTTATTAGAAATTCCGGTATAATAAGTGTCATCGGCACAGTGAACAATATAAACAGAATAGGTCTGACTTTTATCCATTAATAAAATCCCCCAATTGTTGAGTATAAGTGCCATCGGCTTGGTATAAAACTAATTCAGGCCATACTTTCAAACCATTAATTCTTCGGGTTTTTCGACATTTGATTAGAACTAAATTGGCTAAATCATTTTGATGCGGACGGATAAATAACAGTTCTTTAATAGGCAAATGATAAGCTTGTAAAACTTGACTTAATTCTAATAATCGATCCGGCCGATAAACTAAATATAAACTACCGTTATCTTTCAAAAGACTTTGCGCTACTTGCCCTAACAATTTTTGACTGAAATAAAGTTCGTGGCGTGCAATATTTTGTGAAGATGATTGACCCAATTTGGACTGTGATTTAGTGGAAAAATATGGCGGATTGCAGGTAATCACATCAATACTATCATGATCTAAATAATCTAAAGTGTGATTGATATTACTATTGATCAATTTGACTTTGTCTTCTAAATGGTTATAATTAATTGATTCTTGTGCCAAATTTGCTAACGCTTCTTGAATTTCTAAAAGTGTGGTTGTAACTTGAAATTTTTGCGCTAAGCTTAAACCAATAATGCCACAGCCGCTGCATAAATCTACTAACTGATCTTGAGGTTTTAAATAAACCCAATTAGCCAGTAGGACGGAGTCAATAGAACTGCGGAATAATTTGGTATCTTGAAAAATATCAATCGCAAATCCCGGAACTTGGTCTAAAGTTTTCGTCATTGGTTCTCATCCTATCTTTGATATAATATTTGCAAATTACAAAATGAGGTTGATTTAATGTTTTATAAGTTTATGGTACATGTTGTGCGGGTAATTGTTGCCTTGATTAATGGTAATACTCATTTTCAAGGTAAAGAAAACCTGCCGCATAATGAATCTTTTATTATGGTAGCACCACACCGCACTTGGTGGGAGCCAATTTTATTTGCTTTAGCGGTCAGCCCGCTGCCTTGTGCCTTTATGGCTAAAAAAGAGCTATTTAAAAATCCTATTTTACGCTTTATTTTGCATCATGCCAACGCTTTTTCTGTTGACCGCCAACATCCCGGTTTATCTGCTATCAAAATTCCGGTTCGCGACTTAACCGCGCGTAATCTGAGTTTAATTATGTTTCCTTCCGGAACAAGATTCTCCGGAAAATTAAAAGGTGGTGCAGTTTTAATTGCTAAATTAGCAAAAAAGCCATTAGTTCCTGTTGTTTATCAGGGGCCTCTGCGTTTTAGCGACTTTTTAAAACGACGTCGGGCTGTAATTAAATTCGGACAGCCAATCGTAATTGATTCGAAAATGAAAGTAGATGAACAGCATATTGAAAAAGTCAATCAACAAATACAGCAAGCCTGGCAGCAAATTGACTACTCCATTGATCCAAATTTCCACTATGTTCCTTTAAAACACAAAAACAAATAAAAAAGTATCCCCGACTTTGGTTAAGGATACTTTTTTTATAATTTTAACTACGATAATTATTAGAAAGTATCTTTTTCTTGCAGCCGATACAATTCATAATAATAACCTTTTTGCTTCAATAAATCTTTGTGATTACCATATTCAACAACTTGACCATTATCCAAAACTAAGATATTCGTGGAGTTTTTAATCGTGGAAAGCCGGTGGGCAATCGCGACGGTTGTCCGACCTTGTTGCATTTGATCCAGACCAGTTTGAATTAAATCCTCTGTTTGCGTATCAATACTTGCCGTAGCTTCATCCAAAACCAGAATCGAGGGTTGATGAACAATGGTCCGCGCAAAAGAAATTAATTGTTTTTGTCCAGCAGACAAGCCGTTACCGCCAGGTGTTACTCGGGTATGATATTGCTGTGGTAATTTTTGAATAAAATCATCAGCATGAACTAACTTGGCTGCCGCCTGAATTTGTTCGTCACTAATATTTTGATCATATAAGCGAATATTAAAATTAATATCACCATAAAATAAATAAGAATCTTGTAATACTAGGCCAATTTTTTGCCGAATTTCGGAAACCGGCAGCTTCCGTATATCCTGACCATCGATGAGAATTTCTCCTTTTTGAAATTCATAAAAGCGCAATAAGATATTAATCATGGTACTTTTACCACTGCCAGTGTGGCCCACGATTCCTAAACTTTCCCCCGGATTCACTTTAAAACTCACATCATGTAAGACTTCCGGACCATCAGGATAAGCAAAACTGACATGACGAAATTCAATCGCTCCGGCAGAAATCTTACCTTTGGCGTCAGATTTTTGTTGAGGGCCATATTCTTTACTATCTAAAATATGAAAAGAACGTGAACCGGCCACAACACCATCTTGAAAGAAGGATAAAGTATCCATCATATTTGTAATCGGATTAAAAAACTGACTTATATAAGTTGTAAAAGCATAAATCATTCCGGCTTGAACAAAACCGATATGTGCATGCCAACCTAATATATACATGGCTGCAATGAGCGCCAAAGTATAGAGAAGATTAACAATGGGCGACAGCAATAAAGAATTGATTTTAATCATTGAACGCCTTGATTGTAAATATTCATGATTAGTATGTTCAAATTCTTGTTGGATTCTTTTTTGTTGCCGGAAATTTTGAATAATATCTATTCCTTGAATAGTCTCGCTAATCCGCGTATTAATTTCACTGAGTTTTTGCCGCATGTAGCGATAAGCGCTGGAACTATACTTGTTATAAACCCAAATTGACAGGATTAACAATGGTAAAAATAATAACACAGCCAGAGCTGCTGCTTGGTCCGTCAACCACATCGCAATCAGCGCAGATAGAATCGAAAATATTCCAACCAAGCCTGATAGAAACACTTGCATAAAATCCGATAATGACATTGTATCGTTATTGACTCTTGAAACAATGGAGCCTGCAGAAGTACGATCAAAGTAACTCATTCCTAATTGATGCAGCTTAGCAAATAATGAACGGCGTAAGTCCTCTAACATATACTCGCTACCCATATTAAAAGCAAAAGTGGTAAAAAACTGCCCGAAACTACGAATAATTACTCCGACTAAATAGATAACCGCACTAAATAAAATTACTTTCTCAGCTAAAGTGGTTCGTGTTAAAAAATGATCCATATAATATTGTAAAAAGCGCGGTAACAAAATATTCATTGTTGATTGGACTATCACTGCCAGAATCGAAATGATAAAGGAAGGCCAATATTTAGCCGCAATCTTTAAAAGCCGGTGTACAATTTTAAATTGTTGCTTAGTGGGAATACTGCGATAATTATTATATGCTGCCATAGTAACCTTCTTTCTGAAAATTGCGTACTTAATAATTCATTTGTTGCCGTTGCCACATCTGTTGATACCAGCCGGGAGTTTGTAACAATTGTTGATGGGTCCCTCTTTGAATTACTTGGCCCGCTTCTAAAACCAAAATTTCATCAGCTTTCATTACACTGCGTAATCTTTGCGTAATAATGATCCTCGATTGCTGTGCATTACTAAAACGTTGCATATTTTGATTAATTTCGACTTCAGTTTTGGCATCAACAGCAGAAGTAGAATCATCTAAAATCAAGATTTTGGGAGAACTTAAAAGTGCCCGGGCAATGGAAACCCGTTGCTTTTGGCCCCCAGATAAAGAAATCCCGCGTTCACCAACTAGGGTTTGATATCCTTGACTTAAATGTTGAATATCTTCGTCAATCACACCTTCTTGGGCTGCCTGTCGAACTAAGGCGTCATTACTACTGTAATCGGAAAAACGAATATTATTTTTAACGGAAGTGGAAAATAAAAAACTATTTTGCGGAACATAACCAATATTGGATAAGAGGGTATCTAAAGAATAATCGTGGATATCATGACCATCGATGGTAATCAGGCCTTGATAATCATCAAAACGTCGTAAAATTAATTTGATAATTGTACTTTTACCTGCTCCGACCCGACCTACAATACCCAGAGTTTTACCGGGGGTTAATTCAAAATGAACATTCTTTAATACAGGTTGTTCACCGTCAGGATAAGTAAAAGATTGAACCTTAAAATGCAATTCTCCGCGATTTAGTTCAGTTAATCCCTGCTTACTTTCAGTAATTAAAGATTTTTCCTGTAAAATATTTTGAATTCGATCATAACTAGCATTTCCCCGCTCCAAGACGTTAAATAAACGTCCAATAGCAAACATGGGCCAGATTAAAGCATTTATATAACCTACAAAAGAAATCAATTGCCCAATAGTAATTACATGATTAATGACCAGATGTGAGCCTGACAAAATCGTGATGACAAAGGTCAAACCAATAATAAAACCTGTCAAGGGATCAAACATGGCGTCTATCAGGTTAACTTTACGGTTTAAAGAAATTGTCCGATCAACCAGCCGATTGAAATCAGCAATGTCTTCGCTTTCTTGACCAAAAGTTTTAATAACCTTAATCCCGGTCATACTTTCCTGAGTCTTATTGCTTAATTGAGAAAAGGCCGCCTGTGATTGTGAAAAACGATCGTGTAACTTTTTTCCTAAAAAATATGCCATTACCGCTAATAAAGGCAGAGGTAATATAGCAACAACTGTTAATTTCCAATCTACAAATAAGATCATAGCTACAATAGTCATGCCGCCAGTAATAACAGAATCGGCTAAAGTTAAAATACCTACGCCGGCTACGTTTTGCACAGCAGAAATATCATTAGTAGAAAGTGCCATCAAGTCGCCAATTCGGTGACGTTTAAAAAACATTTCATCCATATTTAAATAATGCCAAAACAGCTGGCTGCGTAATTTCTTTTCCAAATCGGCCGCTCCGCCCCAGATCTGATTACGCCAACCGTAGCGAAAAAGATATTGGCCCAAACCGGCCGCCAGCAGTATTGTTAACGCTACCAAAACATGCATTTGTGTCAACTGTTTTTGATTAACCCAATCAGCAAATTGACCAATTGTTCGCGGAATAATTAAATTAGTCAGAGCAGTTAATAATAAAAAGATTATCCCAATGAGATAACGCCGCTTTTGTTTTTTAAAGAACCAACTTAATTTTTTAAAGATCCCCATCTTCCGCCTCCTTTAGAGTTTTTATATGCTCTGTTGAAAGTTTTTATTTAATTGTAAATGACATAATAAAAAAAGCAGCAACAGCTACTTTTCACTCTGGTGACTATTATTATTTCTTCGCTTGATTTTTCATTAATTGCATCATTTGGTTCAATTTCTTTTGCGAAGGTTTTTGTCCCATCTGTGCCATCATCTGTCGCATCATATCAGCTGAAATTGGTGGATTTTCCTGCAAATAGTGTTTCATATACGCTCGTGCTCCAAAGAAACCACCAATTAGTCCAATAATTAACATCACAATACCTACAGTAATTGTAATAGCCATTTTCACTCCACCTTCAATATATATACTCATTATAGTTTATAAGATTTTTAGAGGATTAGCAAAGTTAATTTGACCGCCAACCCTTATTTTTTTGAATTTTACGTATTTTGGCAGGGGTAATTTCCTGCCCCTGAGGATTGTACAGTTTAGTATGCAGAAGCTGTGCTTTAAAACCCTGGCGAAAATTAGCCAAATATTCTTGCCGCAAAGCGGCTTGTTCCTGCTTTTCTTCCCTATTTAATCCTACTTTTTTTTGCTTATGGGCCAATTCATTAATTCTTTGAATTAATTCGGCTTGACGTTTATTTTCATTTAGTTCTACCACTAATTATTCTCCTTAATAATTACGAACGTATGTTTGAAACTAATTAACAGATATGGTATTCTATAGTAAAGATACTAGGAGTAGAATAATGGGTCAAATAATTAGTTCTAAACAAAAAGACATTTTACAGTGTATTTATAATTATGTTCAAGGCTATGGTTATCCTCCTACTGTCCGTGAAATTTGTGAAGAAGTCGGCTTGGCTTCAACTTCAACAGTTCATGGTTACTTATCGCGGTTGCAAAAACACGGTTTTTTACAACGCAGCCCTACTAAACCGCGAGCTTTAGAGATCACTAATACCGGCTTAGAAGCACTGAATATTCAACAAAATCAAATACCTATTTTAGGAACTGTTACTGCAGGAGAACCAATTTTAGCCATTCAACAAAACGCCACTGACTTTTTCCCTTTACCGCCGGATTTACAATATACTGATGGTAAATTGTTTATGTTAACAATTAAGGGACATAGTATGATTAACGCGGGAATTCTGGATGGCGATCAGGTTATTGTCCGCCAGCAAAGTACTGCGGAAAATGGCGAAATTGTAATTGCCATGAATGCGGCTAATGAAGCCACCTGTAAAAGATTTTATCAAGAAAAAGACCATGTTCGTCTCCAGCCGGAAAATGATGAATTTCAGCCTATTATCTTAACTGAAGTGAATATTTTGGGTAAAGTTGTGGGGCTTTATCGGACCCATATCTTCTAAATACGAATTATCAACTTTCAACATCGTTAATTAATATCTTAATTTTATAATAAAAAGCACTTCCTGATAGCGAAGTGCTTTTTTGCATTTTGCAAACTTTAACAAATAATTATTTACGCCGCTTTTCTGCAATTCGAGCTGCTTTCCCACGTAAGGAACGTAAGTAATACAACTTCGAACGGCGTACACGACCATGACGTACTACTTCAATTTTGGCTACTCGCGGTGAATGCAACGGGAAAGTTCTTTCAACTCCTACGCCGCTGCTAATTTTACGTACAGTATAAGTCGCACTGATACCTGTACCACGACGTCTAATTACCACGCCTTCAAAAAGCTGGATCCGTTCACGATTACCTTCAACAACCTTAGCGTAAACCCGCACAGTATCTCCAGCTCTAAAATCAGGAATATCGTCACGTAATTGTGATTGTGTTACTTGATCAATTAAGGGACTTTTACTACTCATAATAACTTCTCCTTTACTGATACTCATGTAAATCTAAACATTACAGCGGAATATCGTTGTATTGTGTAAACACACAAATTACATCTTAACACATTTTATATATTTGTAAAGTTACATCTTGTGTGCTGCTTTCCAGTTGGCCAGAAAATTTTGATCTTCAGCAGTTAATTGGGCTGTCTTTAAGAGATCCGGACGTAGTTGGGCCGTTTTTAAGAGGGACTGTTGATGGCGCCACTGCGCTATTTTTTGATGATTCCCACTTAAAAGAATCTCCGGAACTGCCATTCCTCGATATTCTGCTGGTCGCGTATATTGGGGATACTCCAATAATCCATCACTAAAAGAATCCGAATAAGCCGAATCATCATTACCTAAAACCCCAGGCACAAAACGGGCTAAAGCATCTATCATAATCATAGCTGCCATTTCTCCGCCAGTAATAATAAAATCACCGATAGACAAATGATCAGTCACTAAATTGTCAATCCGCGCATCAAAACCTTCATAATGTCCACAAATGAAAACTAAATGATCTTCAGTGGCCAAATTCTGCGCTATTTTTTGATTAAATTGTTTACCTGCGGGATCCAGCAAGATTACCCGCTTTTTTTGAGAATCAGCAGCATTAATTTCATCCATGGCGCGATAGATCGGCTGCGGTTTTAGTAACATTCCCGCACCTCCACCATAAGGCGTATCGTCAACATGATGATGTTTATCTTGGGAATATTTTCTAAAATCACAGATATTTATTTTTAGTAATTGTTTCGCCTGAGCTTTTCCCAGTAAGGACTCCTCTAAAGGTGTAAACATCTTGGGAAACAGCGTCAATATATCAATTTTCATCAATTAATCCTTCCGGTAAAGCCACAGTAGCCACATGATTCGGCAAGTCCACAGCTATTAACGTCGATTTTAAGATGGGAATTAAAATTTCTTTACCTTGGTGATCACGAATTGTCCAAACATCATTAGGTCCAAGATTCATAATATCAACTACTTGTCCTAAAACACCAAGCTTTTGATCCTGAACGGTAATTCCCATAATATCTTTATAAAAATATTGTCCTGGTTCTAATGCAGGCATTGAACTAGTATCTGCATAAATATCACAATTCTTGTAGATCTGTGCTTGATTTAAATCATTGATTTCTACTAATTTTAAAAGCCAAAATTGCCGTTGAGAGCGAATTTTCTCAACTGTAAAAGGTAAATACTGATCGGGCATTTTAATCCATACCTTTTTGTCAGGAGCAAACCGTTCTGTCAAAAAATCAGTCACGGCTTTAATTTTTAATTCGCCATGATTACCGTGAGTATTAATAATTTGTCCAATACGGACATAATCTAGTCCTGTCATCACTTTACCTTCATCATTCCTTAAATTAAGAAGATATAGTTAAAGGGTAGAACCAAACTGCTCGCTCTACCCTTAAATCATTAGGAAAACTAACCTTATTCAGCAACTGCCAGAATAATACCCGTAAAATAAATAATATTACCCTTCTTCCGGGACAATATTTAATTTAATTCTTTTCGTATTATCATGATTTTGTGAATAAACAATAGTCCTAATTGCCTGTGCTACTCTTCCCTGTTTCCCAATAATACGACCAGCATCTTTGGTACTCACATGCACATCGTAAACTAAACAATCATCTTGTTCTTTAGTTACCAGAGAAAATTGCTCTTTATCTTCTGCTAAGGGCAAGATAATTGCTTTAATAAGTTCTTGGATATCAGTTTTCATTTCACAGCCTGCATTATTTAGCTTTTTTAGCTGCTAATTTAGCTTCGTGAAATTTTTGCATAACACCTTTTTTAGACAATAAATTTCTTACAGTATCAGAAGGTTGTGCACCTTTTTGCAACCAATCTAAAGCTGCTGCTTCATCTAATTTAAATTGTTCCTTGCGTAATGGGTTATAATGACCAATTTCTTGAATAAAACGACCATCACGTGGTGAACGAGAATCTGCTACTACTATCCGATAGAAAGGACGCTTTTTACTTCCCATGCGCCGCATCCGAATTTTAACTGCCATAATTAATTCCTCCAAATAATTTCTTAACGCCAATCATTATACTTAATTTTTTTATAACTGTAAAGCTTTTTTTCTTTACATCTATGATTTAAATCTTTTAACCTTTTTGAGCCGCTTCTTTTTCCGCTTTTTATTGTGCCGGACCATAGAACCCATGGCCATTTTACCTAATTTGCCTTGGAAACCATTCCCCATCATTTGCTCCATTGCGTTAAAGTTTCCTTTAGTCATTTTTTGCATCATCGTCTGCATTTGTTTAAATTGCTTAATCATTCGATTAACTTCAGGTAAAGGACGGCCGGAACCACTAGCCAGACGCTTTCTGCGAGACGGATTTAATAAGTCCGGATTTTGACGCTCCTGCGGCGTCATTGAGTAAACAATGGCTTTCAGGTGTTCTAAATCTTGGGGATCCATATTAGCATTTTGCAAAGCCGGGTTATTGGCCATCCCCGGGATCATCTTCATGATTTCATCCATCGGCCCCATTTTTTGTACTTGCTCCAATTGATCAACAAAATCATTGAAGTCAAAAGTATTTTCCTGCATTTTGCGGGTTAGTTCAGCCGCTTGTTTCTCATCATAATCCTTTTCGGCCTTTTCAATCAGGGTCATCATATCGCCCATACCCAAAATTCGATTAGCCATGCGATCAGGATGAAAAACTTCCAAAGCGTCTAATTTTTCTCCGGAACCAATAAATTTTATCGGCTTGCCGGTTACTGCCCGAATCGATAGTGCTGCTCCGCCTCGGGTGTCACCATCTAATTTGGTTAAAACTACTCCGGTTATATCCAACTGCTTATTAAAGCCTTCGGCCACATGTGTAGCGGCTTGACCGGTCATAGAATCGACTACTAATAGTATTTCTGTCGGTTGAGCTACTTCTTTAATCCGACTTAATTCATCCATCAACTGCTCATCAATTTCCAGTCGGCCGGCCGTATCAATTAAAACATAATCATTTTTAGCATCCTGAGCTTGCTGCAAACCATTTTTGACAATTTCTACGGGATCGGCTGCAGTTCCTTCTTCATAAACCGGAACAGCCAATTGCTGACCAATTGTTTGCAATTGCTCAATGGCCGCGGGCCGATAAACATCGGCGGCTATTAATAAAGGGCGTGCTTGAGACTGTTCTTTTAAATAACGCACTAATTTACCCGCGGAAGTAGTTTTGCCGGCACCTTGCAAGCCCACCATCATAATAACTGTCGGAATTTTAGCAGCTTTATTTAATAAAACAGCCTGCGACCCCATAATTTTGGTTAATTCTTCGTCAACAATCTTAATAACCTGCTGTGCCGGGGTTAAACTATCTAAGACTTCGCTGCCTACTGCCCGTTCACGTACAGTTTTAATGAAGTTTTTTGTGACATCAAAATTGACATCCGCTTCCAGTAATGCCAGCCGGACTTCGCGCATCATTTCCCGGACGTCACTTTCGGTGATTTTACCTTTACCCCGTAATTTAGAAAAAGTTTTTTGCAATCGTTCGCTTAATCCTTCAAAGGCCATTTTCTTTTCTCCTATTCCAGCTTCATTAATTCTTCTACTACTGCTTTTAGGTCGCCGTCAGTAGCGTATTTTTGGGCTATTTGTTTTTGTAAATTTTGTAATAATTGACTGCGTTGTCGAAAATATTGATATAAGTGAAGCTGCTGCTCATAACGCTGTAAAGTCTTGACAGTACGTTGTAAATTATCATAAACGGCCTGCCGACTTACATGCTGCAACTGAGCTATTTCACCTAAAGAGTAATCATCGCCATAATACAAACGCATATATAAATCCTGTTTAGCCGTTAACAATGGTTGATAAAAATCATACAGCATATTAATTTGGGTAGTTTTTTCAATAGTTTCTGCCATAATCATTCATCCACTAATAAGTCACTAAATAAGCCTGTTGCAAATTTTTGCGGATCAAAAATTTGTAAATCTTGCACCTGTTCTCCCAAACCGACTAATTTCACCGGAATATGCAACTCATCATTAATTGCCAACACTATTCCACCTTGAGCTGAACCATCCAGTTTGGTCAAAACAATTCCGGTCACTTGCGTAGCTTTTTCAAATTGCTTGGCTTGACTTAAAGCATTTTGGCCTGTAGTCGCGTCGATTACTAACAGCACTTCATGGGGAGCATCGGGTATCTGTTTAGTAATTATACGTTTTATTTTTTCTAATTCTTTCATTAAATTCGTATTATTTTGTAAACGACCAGCAGTATCAACTAATAAAACATCAAACTGCTGCTGTTGTGCTTTTTGCAATGCTTCATAAACTACTGCCGCTGGATCGGAACCTTCTGAGCCGGCCACTGTTTCGACTCCTACTTGTTGGCCCCAAGCTTGCAGCTGTTCAATAGCCCCCGCCCGAAACGTATCACCGGCTGCTAACAGTACTTTTTGTCCTTGAGCTTTGAATTGGGCCGCTAGTTTGCCAATAGTAGTAGTTTTCCCAGCTCCATTAACTCCCACAAATAAAATAACATTAAGCAAACGCTCCTTATCCAAATTCAGTTGAAAATTATGCCCCTGAGCATCCTGCTGGTATAATTCCGCCATTTTATTAACAATTACTTGTGAGACTTCTTTTTTGGATTTGGCATTTTGCAAACGCACTTCGGCCCGCAAAGCATCCGAAATTTTTAAGGCCATATTATAGCCAACATCAGATTGAATTAATAAATCTTCCAAATCATCAAAAAAATCCTCATCAACACTACGAAAATTGGCCATAAAGGCATTGAATTTATCCCGGAAACTATGGCGCGTTTTCTCTAATCCCTGGTCATAATCTTGCTGTTGCTCTGCCGCTGTTGCCGGTTTTGAGTCCTGCTCTGGTGTACTTGTGACCGAAGCCGCAATGGGTTCTGCCGGTTGTTGTTTTTCACTGGGCTCACCAGTTGTTGCATCTGATGAATCAGAAACCTCAGCTGGCTGGCTGGCAGGAGCTTCTTGTTCATCATTTGATGTTTTACCGGGTGCTTTTTCGGTATTTACTGTTGAAGAATCTGGTTCTGAATTCGAAGCAGCAGCAGTTTCTTTTTGGGCGGGATCAACTTCAGTTTCCGCGGTCTCAGTGGGCTTTTTTTTCTTAAAAATATTAAATAATCCCATAAACAAACCTCATTTCTGTATTATTTTAATTGCACACTAACAATCAGTGAAACACCAGACTCCTGCATCGTGATGCCATAAAGTCGATTAGCGTGCATCATCGTTCCTTTGCGATGAGTAATGACGATAAATTGCGTTTTTTGATCGTACTTTTTCAAATAATCAGCAAAGCGGCTGACATTGGCATCATCCAAGGATGCCTCTACTTCATCCAGAATACAAAAAGCTACCGGATGAACTTTTAAAACTGAGAAAAGCAGCGTAATCGCTGTAAGGGCTCTTTCTCCTCCGGATAACAAACTCAGACGTTGTAATTTCTTCCCTGGCGGTTGAGCAATAATTTCAATTCCTGTTGTAAGTATATCTTGCGGATTGTCCAGAATCAACTGAGCATGACCACCACCAAACATTTGGGGGAAAATTTCAGCAAAAGCGTGGGCCACTTGTTTAAACATTTTGGCAAAACGCTGGGCTACTTCTTGATCCATCTCGGTAATAGTTTTTTGTAACTGTTGCCGAGCTTGGATTAAGTCATCTTGCTGCTGGGTCAAAAACTTATAGCGCTTTTGCAGCTGCGCATAGTCAGTGATCGAATTTAAATTAATTGGCCCTAAGGCCGTAATTTGCTGTTGCAAAAGGTGAGCCCGCTGCTGAGCCTGGTCTAAAGACCAATTAGGAAAAATTTTTTGATAAGCGGCTTCAAAAGAAATACGATATTGCTGCTCTAATATTGTTAATTTTTGTTTAATTTGATTCGTAATAGTAGTTACTTGAACAACATTATTTTCTTGTGCGGCAGTCCATTTTTTCTGTAAGGCAAATAATGCTGTTACTTGTTGCTGTACTTGTTGAATTTGCTGACTAAGTTGTTGCCGAGTGGTTTTCTTTTCTTGGAGCTTACTTTCCAAACTTTGTAACTGCTGCACTTGAAATGCAATTTGCTGATCCTGATCTTGACTAGAAGCGGTCAAATCCTGTTGCTCCTGCTTCAGTTTTTGCAATTGCTTGTCAAGTTGCACTTTTTGTTCTTGCAAGTCCTGAATTTCATTTTGCAGTTGATGTTGTTGTCGGCGTTGATTGTGCATATCATTTTGCAAAACTACTAGTTCGGTCTGCTGTTGTTGTAAGCGCTCCTCTACTCCCTGCTTTTGAGCAGCAAAATCTTTGATTAAAACCTGCTTTTGATTAATTTCCTGCTGCTGTTGAGTTATTTGCATTGTCAGTGTTTGTATTTTTTGTTTTACTGTTAGTTGCTGCTGTTGAATTGGATCTAACTGCAATTTTAACTGCTCAACTTTTGTTGAGCTCTCCTTTACCTGCTGCTGTTGATTAGTTTGTTGTTGCTGCTCCAATAACAGGTCGCTCTTAATTTTTTGTAAACGTTGCGCCAAAGGTCGCAATTGCCGTTGATAACGGGCTAAGAGCTCTGAGGTTTGGGCTATTTGTTCTTGTTGGTGTTGCATATCTTGGCGTTGTTGTTGCAGCTTGAGTTGTGCTTGTTGCACTTCTTGTTCTAAACTGCGCACCTGATTTTTTTGTGCTAGTAAATTCAGACCATTTTTTATTTGTCCGCCGGTCATCGAACCTCCGGGATTAATTAGATCACCTTTTAAAGTAACAATCAAAAAGCGATGCCTAATAATTTTACCGGCCCCAATAGCTGCTTCAATATCAGTTACAATTAATAATCTGCCGAACACATTTTCCATCACCGCAGTTAGACTGGGATCATAATTGATTAAATCACTGGCAATGCCAATAAAATACTTTTGCGTATTTAAGCCTTGCAAGTCGGCAGCGGCAATTTTTCGAGATTTCATAACATTCAAAGGTAAAAAAGTCGCTCGTCCTGCCTTCTGCTGCCGTAAAAAGGTAATGGCCTTGCGGGCCGCTGTTTGATTTTGCGTAACAATTGCTTGTAATTGTGAACCCACAGCAGCCTGCAGTGCTACTTGTAAACGTGGCGGTACTGTAATTAATTCAGCAACGGCCCCAATGATTCCCGGCAAAGCTTCTTTTTGTTTCAAAATCACCCGCACTCCTTGGTAATAGCCTTGGTGCTGCTGCACAATTTTATTTAAAGAAGTCAATTCCGTTCGTTGCTGTTGCCAGTGCTGTAATTTTTGATTATAGTGCCGGCGTTTAGAATCATAGCGAACCTGTAATTGCTGGTATTTTTGTTCAGTGGCCTTTTTATTCACTAACAAAGACTTTTGGGTGTGCTGTAATTGCTGGTACTGCTGAGTTAAATCTTGCCGGTGAGTTTCGGTCTTTTTTAATTGCTGATTTTGGGTTAATAACTGGGTATTAGTCTCTTGTAATTGCTGTTTAATTTGAGAGTTTTGTTGTTTTAGATATTTTTCCTGATTATATAAAGCAGTCTGCTGTTGAACCATTGCTACATAATGTGCCTGCAACTGGGTGATTTTTTGATCCAGTGTTTGTCGATCTTGAGGCACAGCAGTCTGAAGCTGGGCAATTTGCGCTTGTAATTGCTGCAGCTGTTGGTTCAAGTGGCGTTCATTTTGCCGTTGTTGCTGAAAATCATTTTGGAATTTCTGATACTTTTGCTGATTAGCCGTTTTCTGTTGTTGCAAGTTGGCACAATTGGCAGCATTAAAATTAAGCCGTTCTTGAACAAGTGCCTGCTGGCCCCGCAAAGATTCTAATTGACGGCTAAAATTGATAATTTGTTGTTGTTTATGATCAATTTCACTCGTTAATTGTTGGTCCAAGGTTTGCTGATTGTTAGCTTTAGTTTTAGCTGCAGCCAGACGCTGCTCAAGAATTGCCAAGTGCTTGTTAGTTGCTTGTTGTTTAATGGACCATTTTTCTTTTTGTTCATTAAGTTGCTTAATCTCAAAAGCCAAAATGAGTTGCTTGAGCTCATCAGCTTCACGTTTTTGTTTTTGATAACTCTGAGCAACTTGGGCTTGGTGCTTTAAAGGACTTATTTGATGCTCCAATTCCTGTACAATATCATTAATACGCTGCAAATTGTTATCTGTTTGCTGGAGTTGCTGCTGAGCTTGGTGCTTTTTTAATTTAAAACCAGATACGCCTGCCGGTTCTTCAATAATAAAACGGCGATCACTGGGCTTACTATTAAAAATTCTTTCTACGTTTCCTTGAGAAATAATTGAAAATGAATCCCGGCCTAACCCTGAATCCAAAAAGAGATCCACAATATCTTTTAAACGGACTTTTTTATTATTTAACAAACACTCACTTTCACCGCCACGAAAAAGACGACGCCTAATTTCGACTTCGTCAGTTTCTATATTTAATTGGCGATTATGATTATCAAACTTTAAAATTACTTCGGCTCGATCTAAGGGAGCGCGCTTTTCACTGCCAGCAAAAATAATATCTTCCATTTTTCCGCCGCGCAAGCTTTTAGGAGATTGTTCTCCCATAACCCAACGTAAAGCCTCCGTTAAGTTACTTTTACCACTGCCATTAGGACCTACGATCCCCGTAATTTTTTGATCAAATTCTATCGTAACTGGATCTGCAAAAGATTTAAAGCCGCTAATTTTCAATGATTTTAACGCCAAAATATACCTCTTGTTTCTATAGATCGAAAAAACTTGTACTTTTAATTCCTAATAAATTTTACAATCATTTTAAAGGAGTTTTACTGAAAATAACTAAAATAAACAATTTCAATTATTTAGCTTTTAGTTGCAGGATTCTGATACTTATCATGATGGATTTTTAAAAGCTGGCGTTGGGCTGCCTGTTGTTCAGCAGCTTTTTTACTGTGACCTGTACCAGTAGTAAGCTGAATACCATTGACTATTAACTGAACTGTAAAAGAAGGATTTTCTTCACTTGCTGATTGACTAACTACTAGATAGTCAATGTCAACATCACCTTGAGTTTGCAATTCTTCCTGTAATTCAGTTTTAAAATCATTTTCATCACTAAATTCACCGGCATCAATATGATTATAAACTGTCTGTCGTAAAAATTTTTCCACCGCTTGGTTGCCTTGATCAAGATATAAAGCACCATTAAAAGCTTCAAAAACATCTTCCAATAAAGTATTACGATTACGAGCTCCGGCTTTTTCTTCTCCATTACCTAATTTAATATAGGGGGGAAAGCCTACCTCGCGCGAAAATTGCGAAAAACTGGCTGTGCAGACAATATCGGCCCGTAATTTTGTTAATTGGCCTTCTGATAAATGTGGAAATTTTTTATAAATATATTCAGAAACATTTAATTCCAAAACCGCATCGCCCAAAAATTCTAAACGTTCATAATCCGACAAGTGCAATTCTCGATGTTCATTAGCATAAGAAGAATGTGTTAAAGCTGCTTGCAACAAACTTAAATCATTAAAAACGATCTGATATTTTTTCCTGAGTAAATTAACTAATTCTTGATCAATCACGATTAATCCCTTCTGAAGATGCATCCGTGGCATCTTCAAACCCCAAACAACTTTTGTTAATGAGCTTGTTTTTGATTTTCAGTAATGTAAGTGACTGCTTGACCAACGGTCTTAATTTTAGCAGCTTCTTCATCGGGAATTTCTTCACCAAAATCGTCTTCTAATTCTAATTCAAATTCCACCATATCAATGGAATCTGCTTGTAGATCCTCTTGAAAATTCGTCTCCATGGTAATTTGGTCTTGATCAATATCAAATCTTTCACTTAATAAACTAGCAATTTTAGCAAAAACTTCTTGTTCACTCATTGAGTTCATCTCCATTAATAATTATTACTTTTTTGGTTGCTGATCAAAATACTCGATTACTTGTTGCAGCATTCCCTTATTATACATCATTCTTAGTTGAACTAAAGCATAATATACCGTCCGTGCATCAGCCGCACCATGAGCTTTAACTACGGGTGCTTTAACCCCCATTAAAACGGCACCACCATATGCGGCTACGTCAAAAGTGGTTTTAATACTAGCTAAGGCCGGCTTGGCCAAAAGGGCGCCCACTTTTGGCCGCAAACCATTATTCAACAAAGCTTTTTTTAATTGCGACATGATGGTTTTTGCCGTACCCTCAATTGCTTTTAAAGTAGCATTTCCGGTAAAACCATCCGTTATTACAACGTCTGCTACACCCTCTAATAAATTGGTGGCCTCTACATTACCGATAAAATTAATATCCGGTAGTTTGCTTAAAGCTTGATAAGCCTCTTTATGCAAACTATCTCCTTTATCATATTCAGTACCATTATTTAAAAGTCCTACCCGGGGGTGAGCAATTTCTTTCACTTCACGCGCATAAAAAAAGCCCATTACGGCCCATTGCTTGAGATAATTTATTTTAACTTCCGCATTAGCACCGGCATCTAAAAAACTAAATCCCTGCTTGGAATTCATCGCTGGTAAAGTAGGCATCAATGCTGGGCGCATAATATTTTTTAAACGACCAATAATAAAAATGCCGGCTGCTAATAAGGCTCCGGAATTACCTAAAGAAAACAAAGCATCTGCCTGTCCGGCCTTGACAGCTTGAGCTGCCATTACCATGGAAGAATCCTTTTTATGCCGAATAGCCTTTAAAGGCTCATCTGTTCCTAAAATAACGCTTTGGGTAGGGACAATGGTCACACGTTCAGAATTCTGGAGATATTTTTTTATTTGTTTTTCATCACCAAATAAAAGAAATTCTAAATCCTGAAATTGATCACGGGCTTGTTCTACTCCTTGAATAACGACTTGCGGTGCCTGATCACCGCCCATAGTGTCAATTGCTATTCTCATCTTTTTACCTCATAATTAATCTAAACTGGTTTGGGATTGGGATTTTAAATACATTTTTAATGGATAGTGCTTTTTGAGCTGCGGATCGGCTGCAAATAATTGTTGCACTTCTTGATGTGCCCAAAAAAGCATCTGCTCATCAGCTAACGGATCGGCTAGTTTAAAATTGGGCATTCCAGACTGTTTACTGCCAAACAAATCGCCCGCACCGCGTAATTGTAGATCCTTTTGAGCTAATTGGAACCCATCATTGGTTTGAGTCATAACCCGTAAACGTTCAATGGCAGTTTTATTATGGGGATCTGCCAGCAAAATACAATATGATTGTTGCTGACCTCGACCCACACGACCGCGTAATTGATGTAATTGGGATAAACCAAAATGATCAGCATTATAAACAATCATCACTCTGGCATTAGGTATATCCACTCCAACTTCTACAACTGTCGTTGCTACTAAAATATCAATTTTTTGATTTTGAAAATCCTGCATTATAGTTTGCTTTTCTTCAGAATCCATCTGACCATATAATAATGCTATCCGATAATTAGAGAATTCTTTTTGCAGGTGCTGATAGATATCTTCCGCATTATACAAATTCATTTTATCAGATTCACTAATCAAAGGCGTAACTACAAAAACTTGGGCATTTTTTGATAATTGTATCTGTAAAAAATGCCGTACTTGATCTAATTTATTAAAACGCAGCCAATAAGTAGCCACATCTTTGCGGCCGGCTGGTAATTCATCAATTACCGATAAATCCATTTCACCATAATAGGTAATAGCCAAAGTTCGTGGTATCGGGGTAGCTGTCATTAACAAAACATCAGGCTGCTGTCCCTTTTGTCTGAGCGCCCGTCTTTGCTCTACTCCAAAGCGATGCTGTTCATCAATCACGACCAACCCCAAATGTTGGTACAAAACATCAGCTTGAAACAAGGCTTGAGTGCCAATAATGATATTATAGCGGCCCTGGCTGATTTTGGAAAGTTCCTGCCTCCGTTGCAGGGGCGTTAAAGAACTGGTCAATAAAGTCGTTGTTAATTGAAAACTGTCAAATAACGGTTTTAATTTTAAATAATGCTGTCGCGCCAAAATTTCTGTCGGTACCATTAAAGCGGCTTGAAAACCTGCAGTCACAGCAGCAAACATTGCAATTGCCGCTACAGCCGTTTTGCCGCTGCCCACATCACCTTGTAACAAACGATTCATAGTTGACTTTGCTTTCATATCATCTAAAATTTCTTTTAAAACACGTTTTTGCGCTGTCGTCAAAGTAAAATCGAATTGTTGGATAAATTGTTGGACATAGGCTTGATTATATAATTCACTAATTCCGTTAGTTTGCTGGGCATTTTTTTGTTTTAATTGCGCTAAGCGGGCCTGATACAAAAATAATTCACGAAACTTAGCGCTGCGGCGCGCAGCTTTAGCCTCGGCGATATTTTGTGGAAAATGCATACCGCGGATAATTTGAGCTTCTTTTAATAAGTGATATTTTTGGCGTAAAGGATCATCAAAAGTCTCTAACGCTTGATCAGCATATTTAGTAACTGCCTGTTTGATTAGCTTAATTAAAGTTTTTTGATGAATTTTTTTATTAGTGGGATAAACAGCCTCCAAACTGGTCTTTGTTAGAGCAGTTGCGGAGAGAATTTTCATTCCTACAAGTGAACGTTTGGCCTCATTCCACCGACCATAAACTAGAGTTTCTTGACCCACAATAAATTTATCCTGTAACCAGGGCTGATTAAAAAAGGTAACCGGAATCGTCTCATTATCTAATAATAAACGGACAATCAGTAAAGTCTTTTTATAACCAAAACGGCGCAAGACAGGATTACTGGCTACGACACCAGCGATGACAATTTTTTCTTGATCATGTGCTTCATTTACCGATTTCAATAAGAGATCTTCGTAACGTAAGGGAAAATAATATAATAAATCTTGAATAGTGACAATTCCTAAGTCAGCTAAAGCCTGTTGCGTTTTAATCCCTACACCTGACAAATAACTAACGGACTTAAATAAATCTGACATATTTTTAACCTGCTTTAATGAAAAGTTTGCTTTTATTTTTCGTACTATAAAAAAGGCTGCGACAATAAAACCATCCCAGCCTTCTAATATAAAAATACAGAGTTTTGAAAAAGCTCTTTTCAATACATACTATTTTATTCTACCGCAATCAAATAAGGATAAATTGGTTGATCTCCGGCATGGATTTCTGTTTCCAAATCTGGAAAAGTCGCTGCAATTTGCTCAGAAATCTGCTGTGCCTGGCTTTCATTTCCATCTGCACCGACTAGAATGGTGACAACTTCACTATCGCTATCAACCATTTTTGCTACTAAATCTTGACTAACTTGCACTACGTCTTGGCCACTGACAACAATGTCACCATCAACTAAACCAATCAGGTCACCCTTGGTAATTTTAAGAGTGCCAATTTCACTATCTCTGATAGCAGTAGTTATTTGACCACTCTTCACCGTCTCTAAAGCTGCTGTCATGTTTTCTTGATTCTGATTTAAATCAGCGGTCATATCAAAAGATAGTAATGCCGTCATACCTTGGGCAATAGATTTGCTGGGGATAATAGCCGTCGGCACTTTTACTAGCTGTTGCGCTTGTTTAGCCGCCATCACAATATTTCCGTTATTTGGCAACACTAAAACACGCTGAGCATTACTTTTTTCAATGGCCTCAACAATATCTTGTGTGGAAGGATTCATAGTTTGGCCCCCACTGATAATTGTAGTCACGCCTAAGCTTTTAAATAATTTCTCCAGACCAGCTCCGGAAGCTACAGCAATGATGCCGTAATCAATCTGCGGTTGTGCACTCTGCGGTTGTTCTTCAACAATCGTTTCGTGCTGAATACGCATATTATCGATCTTTATTTTAGCTAAAGCTCCATAGCGGCGGCCATAAGTAAACACTTTTTGAGGATGTTGCGTATGAACATGGACTTTAACTACTTCATCATCAGCTACAACTAGCAGAGAATCCCCAATTTGATCAAGATAATTGCGAAAGTCATCATAATTAAAAGTATCTGAAGTCGTTGCATCTTGACCTAAAGTCACCATCATCTCTGTACAAAAACCATTTTGAATATCATCATTACTAAATTGATTTTGGACAGCTTGATGATGCACAGCATTTAACATTTCATCCATTTCATTTTCATCGGGCTGAAATTGATTACCCTCTTCTAAATTACCACCTAAAGCTTTTAAAAAGCCTTCATAAATAAAAACTAAACCTTGACCGCCAGAATCAACAACGCCCACTTCTTTTAAAACAGGCAGTAAATCCGGAGTCGAGGCTAAGGCTTTTTTAGCACCACTGACAGCAGCCCGCATTACTTCAGTCAAATCGTCATCAGTTTCGGCTACCCTCATTGCCGCTTGGCTGGCACCTTTAGCCACTGTCAAAATTGTACCTTCCACTGGTTTCATCACGGCTTTATAAGCTGTCTGCACTCCAGCAGTTAAAGCTTGCGCAAAATCCTGCGCAGTTAAAGTTTCCAACTGTACAATACTTTTACCAAAGCCCCGGAAAATCTGCGAAGTTATTACTCCCGAATTCCCGCGAGCTCCCATTAATAAGCCTTTGGCTAAAGCTTGGGCTAACTCACCCACTCCAGTAGCAGTTGATTCATTAACTGCCTGGTAGCCGGATTGAAAAGTTAAATTCATATTAGTTCCCGTGTCACCATCAGGCACTGGAAAAACATTTAAAGAATTCACAAATTTGGCATTTTGCCCCAGACGGTGTGAACCCATCCGAATCATATCTTTGAATTCAGTATTAGTAATTAATTTAATTGACAACTGGGTTTTCCTCCAATTAATCTTCCTCTAAAATTTTAACACCTTGCACGTAGACATTGACATGAGCAGTAGGTGCACCAAGGAGAGTTTCCAGACTATACTTTACTTTACTTTGCACATTGCGGCAAACTTCAGAAATTTTGACGCCGTATCCAACAATAATATAAACATCAACAACCGTCCCAGTTTCGGTTTGGCGGACAACAACACCTTTAGCGTAATTCTCGCGTTTCAAAATATCATTAAAGCCATCACGGATTTGGTTTTTGCTGGCCATTCCAACAATCCCGTAAATATCCGTGGCCGCACATCCCACTACCGACGCAATTACTTCATTAGAAATTTCAATATTACCATATTTTGTCTTAATAGATACTGCCAAAAATAACACCCCGATTCTTTACATATCATACTCAGATTTTATCATAGCATATTTAATGGCGAAAGCAGCGAAAAACTGTCAAGTAAATTTACTTTATTTCTGCTTGCTTTCTCTTAATGTAGATGTTAACATATTTAAGTGTTCATCAAAAGAAATTTTATGGCGGACAAGGAGGTTTTGTCCCATGGCAAAAGATATTATCACTGGACGCAGAACTCGCTTTGGTAATAAGCGTTCCCATGCTTTGAATTCATCACGGCGCTCTTGGAAAGCTAATTTACAAAAGGTACGGATTCTGGTTGATGGCAAACCTAAAAGAGTTTGGGTTTCCGCCAGAGCTTTAAAATCTGGTAAAGTGACACGTGTCTAAATAATTAAAAATAAAAGGCGGCTAACTGCAGTTAGCTGCCTTTTTAATAACAAGATAAATTCCGAAAACAAAGCGGACTGATGACTTGCTCTTTTATTTTACTAATCACGACTTTGAATGGCTGCCATAATTCCACTTTGAAAAGAAAAATTAACCGTAGAATGAATAAATTCATTACTGGCCAAGCAAACCGGGCGCTTGAAATCAGTGGGCGCTAGCGGATACTTGGCATCAGCAATGACTAACTGTTTTACCGGTGTCAGATTAAAGAAACCCAAGTATTTCATCGCCGCTATATGTTGAAGCTCATAGCTTCCAGGCACAAAATAATCAATTACATTTTGCCGATCAATTAAATGAATTTTAGCAATATCTGCTACTGACTTCAAATCCAACGGCAAAAAGATATTAATCAGTTCATGATCCAGACGCCCGCCTGTGGCGCCGTAAAGATCAACTCTGGTTGCCGCTAAATCTTGGAGGGCTATTTGAAGCCCCATTTGTGAATCCGTATAATCTTTAATCGGATTGGAGTAACGAATATCAGCCACTTGTGCTTCCATTTGCTGGCGTTCTGATGCAGATAAAGAATCAAAATCGCCGACACTAATTAAAGGAGTGATGCCTAAAGATAGCAACGTTATTGTTCCATGATCCACCCCAATCCAAGGTCCTTCAACTTTTGACAAATCAGGGAGATTAGCACCTGTTCCTCCGAGTAGTAAATTAACTTTTTTCATGAATAATCGCCTGTTTTAAATTAGTAATTCTTTGGGAAATATCATGGCCAAAAACATATGACCCCGCAACAAAAATATTAGCCCCGGCCGCCTGACATTGCTGGATCGTCTGTTCATTGATGCCACCATCAACTTCAATACTATAATGATAATTATTTTTTTGCTTCAAGCGGGCCAATTGCTGAATCTTGAACAACGTTGCCGCAATAAATTTCTGGCCCCCAAAACCGGGATTAACTGTCATTACCAAAATGTTATCCACGATAGGTAGAACTGCTTCAATTGCCGATACACTAGTACCAGGATTGATAACTACGCCCGCTTGGGCACCCAATTCCTGCACCTGCTGTACCAAACGGTAAATATGAGGAGTACTTTCAACATGAATATTAACTAGATTAGCTCCAGCTTGAACTACACTTTGTACATAGTTTTCGGGATGATCCACCATCAAATGAGCATCTAAAGGTACTGCGGTCACCGAGCGCAAAGCTTGAATAATATCGGGGCCAAAAGTTAAATGCGGGACAAAAACACCATCCATTAGGTCAATATGAAAATAATCTGCCCCCGCTTCAGTAGCTACTTGCACCTCATGCTGCAAATTGAGAAAATCAGCACTTAAAATTGAAGGTGCAATTAATAATTTATTTGTCATTTATTTGAGTTACTCCTTTTGTTATTTTTCGAATAAACTGGTCGTTTTTGCGCAATTTCTGCTTGAAATTGCTGATAGTTCTGATAACGGCTCGGTAAAATTTTGCCAGCAGCCACTGCTTGTTTTACTGCACAATCAGGTTCATTTAAATGAACACAACTGCGATATTTACAGTGAAGACTCAACTTGTTAAATTCCGGAAATAACTGCGGCAATTGTTCGCGGGTAATTGCTTGTAAAGTCAAAGACGAAAAACCTGGGGTATCAGCAATTAACCCCTGTTGAAACGGATATAAAGTTACTAAGCGGGTGGTATGCTTGCCGCGATTCAAACTATTAGAAATGCTGTTGGTTGCTAAATTTAAATTTGGGATTAAATGGTTTAATAAAGTTGATTTTCCTGCTCCAGTCTGCCCTGCCAAAACTGTTTCGCGCTGGGCTAAAGCTTGTTTGAGCTTTAGCGGATTATTAAGTTGTTCCGATAAAAAAACCGGATAACCGATCTGCGAATAATAATGTAGTTGTTGTTTTAGTTCCGTGCTGCACTTTGCGTCTAACAGATCCATTTTACTAAGATAAATTAGCGGTGCAATGCTTTGAGATTCCAAAATCACTAAAAATCGATCTAATAAATTAGAGGAAAAAGACGGCTGGATTGCAGCCATAACTATTAAGGCCTGGTCCACATTGGCAATGAGGGGACGCACTATTTCATTTTTACGCGGTTTAATCCGTAACAGATAACCCTGGTCACATTCTACCCAATCACCAACTATCGGTTTAATTTTTTGATGACGAAAATTACCCCGGGCGCGGGTGCGAATTATCTTTTGATTAGCTAATTGGACATCATAAAAGCCGCTGTTAGATTTAATTATTTTTCCTGTTTGCATTACGTTTAACCTGCTGTTACATTTCCGGTCTCGACAACTTTGCCGTCATTAACAATTCGATATTGCCCCATTTGCCCCTTGTTTAACTGAAAGGGAACAGTCACTTGCGTAGAACTGTCAATATTCATTGTACGATAGACTTCATTTAAATTGTGAGCTGCATCTTTAATATAAATTTGCACCTGATTGCTAGTGTGATTATCTTGGTCGTTAAAAGGAATCGTAAGCACCCGCGTAACCGTTTGAACCGGATTGCCCGTCAAATCATTATTAAATTCATTAGTATTGGAACTAGTTTCATTAGTGTTTAATTTTCCACTGGAAATATTCACAGTCAAAGTAGACCCTCGCAGTACTTGAGTGCCAGCCGCCGGCGCTTGGGAAATCACTATTCCCTTATCCACACTATTAGAAGCAATGTTTTTGATAACTAATTGCAACCCCTCCTCGTTAGCATAATCTTGAGCTCCTCTTAAATTATAACCCGTTAAATCTTTTAAAGGAAAACTATAATTCTTTTGTCCGAGAGAAACCGTTAAGCGTACCGTTTTTTTTCGGAAAACTACTTTCTTTTTAGCTTGAGGTGATTGCTTAATAATCGTCCCAGCTGCAACTTCTGCAGAATAACGATTAGAACGTTTTACTTTAAAACCCGCCCGCATTAACTTTTGCCGGGCTTCATAATAGTTATCGCCTACTACATTGGGAACAGAATATTTTTTTGGTCCCAAACTCCGGATCAATTTAACTGCAGAACCTGATTTTAAGTGTGTGCCTTTAGGCGGCAGTGATCGAATAATATTATTCTTCGCCACACGATTACTATATTCATTGCCGGAAATTTGAGCTTTCAACTGCGAGTTACCTAAAACTGCCCGTGCTTGGGCCGGGCTTAAATTAGCCACGTCTGGCACTGAGACTTCTTTACGATCATTTAACCAAATCAAGCCAATAATTGCTAAAACTACTCCCAAAAGACTTATCAACCACAACCATTTTTTTTGATACCAAGGTTTTTTTCCAGGCTTATTTTGAGCTTTGTTTTTGTTGTCATCGGCCACCTGCGCCATAACCTTAGTCTTTTCTTCATCGTTACCAATTGGCTTAGTATCTGCAGCTAAGGCAACAAAAACCGGTTCATGCGCCCGCTGAGGTGAAAGCGTAGTTTTCAGATCAGCAGCCATGGCTAAAGCACTAGTATAACGCTGTTTTGAATCTTTAGCAGTTGCTTTAAAGACAACATTTTCTAAGGCTTGAGGAATATCGGGATGCTCCCGCCTTAAACTGGGGGTTGCTTCGTTAAAATGTTTTAAAGCAATCGCTAAAGAAGTGTCGCCATCAAAGGGCAACTTATTGGTTAACATTTCATAAAGAATAATTCCCAAAGCATAAATATCGGACTGAATGCTCGCTTGTTGTCCGCGTACCCGCTCCGGAGCCATATAGTGAACTGAGCCCATCGTAGAGTTTGTTTGGGTAATAGATTGTTCACCTTGGGATAAAGCAATGCCAAAATCAGCTACCTTAGCATGATGATCCGGAGTAATCATCACATTTTGTGGTTTTAAATCCCGATGAATAATCCCATGAGTATGCGCAACTGCCACACCCTTTAAAATCTCTTCCATCAAATCTACTACTTGCTGGTAAGGCAAAGGATAGTTCTGTTTAATATACTTTTTAAGGCTGCATCCGGGAACATATTCCATAACGATAAAAGGAAGCTCTTCATCACCTACATCCAAAATATTCACAATATAGGGACTGGATAATTTACTCATTGCCCGTGATTCACGTTGAAAACGTAATCTGATTTGCTGATCATTTTGTAAATCCGCACGTAAACTCTTTAAAGCCACTTTGCGGTGCAGATAAGTATCTTCGGCCAGATAAACATTAGACATGCCGCCTTCGCCCAGTGTGTCTAAAATCAAATAACGCTTAGCGATCAGATCGCCTTTATTAATCATCGGCGGCCACCTCACTATTGTCTTGGATATCAATAATTAAGGCAGTAATATTATCGGTACCGCCAGCTTCATTAGCCATTTTAATCAACAGATCACATTTTTTCTGTGCCGTAGAAGTTTGTTGCAAAACAGCTGCTAATTGATCATTATCGACCATATTGGTTAAACCATCACTACATAAAAGCAGTTGATCATTCGCTTGCAAAGAAAAAGTTCCAAAAGTAGGACTAACATTTGGTGAGACACCTAAACTTTGCGTGATGATATTTTTATTAGGATGATTTTTAGCCTCTTGTTCCGTAATTGCTCCCGAAATTAAAAGTTCATTGACTAAAGAATGATCAAAACTTAATTGCCGTAATTTATGCTGACTAAAAAGATAACAGCGGCTATCACCGACATTAAAAACCAGTACTTTTTCAGGAAAAACAAAAGCACCAACAATGGTAGTACCCATACCTGTCAGTTCCGTTTTCTGTTGGGAAAGTTCCACTACGCGTTGATTTTCCAGAGTGAGGATTTCATTGGCCCAATGCGAAACCTCTTGAATATCTTGCGAATTATTTTTTTGAAAGGCCTGCCCAAAATGATTGACAACCATATCAGAGGCAACACCACCGCCACGATGTCCGCCCATTCCGTCAGCCACTACGGCAAAAACTATTCCACTGCGATTGCGATAAAACTGCACATAATCCTGGTTAGTTTTCCGTTGTTGTCCAATATCTGTTTTAAAAGCAATATCCATCGTTTTACTCCATTCCCCAAACTGTTCTAAGTTTCAACTCTGCAGTCTAATTTATTGATGAACTTGAGTACTTGACTGTTTTTGTAAAGCGGCAATAAAAAAACCATCAGTTTGATAATCATCCGGATAAATCTGAATAAATTGTCCTCGATGTACTTGAGTGAGTGGCCAATCTGTGACCGCCGGAATAATAGAAAATTCCGGATTTTTTTTTAAAAACTTGGCTACTACTTGCTGATTTTCTGGAGCTAAAATAGTACAAGTACTATATAATAATATACCTTGAACCGCTACTAAAGGAGCAACCGCTTCTAAAATGGCCAACTGTATTTGGGCTAGTTGTTGTAAATCGGTGGCTTTTTTAGCATAACGAATTTCGGGTTTTCGCCGCAGTAAGCCTAAACCAGAACAAGGAGCATCTACCAAAATGCGCTGGAAAGATTGAGGAGAAAACTCCTGCCCAGCTTGGCGAGCATCTAGAGCCTTAGTAGTAATATATTGCTGAACTCCCAGCCGTTGTGCATTTTGCTCAATTAAATGTAATTTTGGTGCATGCAAATCTAAAGCTGTGATTTGCCCCTGAGAATTATTAAGATAAGTCGCAATATGAGTGGTTTTCCCACCAGGAGCGGCACAAGCATCTAAAATATTCATTCCCTTTTGCACTTGTAAAGCCGGAGCCACTAACATAGAGCTTTCATCTTGCATAGTACAATAACCAGCTTGAAACCACTGACTATCAATAATTGATCCCTTATCAATAATCAATCCCCCGGGACTAACTTGGCTTGGATGCACTTGAAATCCGTCATGTTCAAGTTCGGTTTGCAATTGCTTGGGTGTTATTTTATTCGTATTAACCCGTACTGATATTTGAGGCGGCTGATTTAAACTAGTCAGGATTTTTTCTGTTTTCTGCCAACCTACCTGCTGTTTTAAACTTTGAATAATCCAGGTCGGGACACTCGCCGTAATACTTAAATGTTCCAGTGGTGATAATTCGGTCAACGAACGCCAGCCGTCACGCTGCAAATTACGTAAAACTGCCGTAATTAAACCGGCAACTTTTTGACCACCTATGGCTTTAGCAATTTGCGTGGCTTCAAAAAAAATTGCCCGGTCAGGAATTCGATCCAAGTAATACATTTGATAAACCGACAACCGTAATAAATTTTGCACCCAGGATTGTAAATGCTTCTGGCGTTGCAGATATTTTTCCAAAAAATAATCCAAAGTTAACTTATGTTGTAATACTCCGTAAACTAAATTAACCAATAAATGCTGATCAGCAGTTGTCAATTGCCGCTGAGAAAGACATTGGTTAATTAAAATATTGGAATATCCTCCTCCGTTTAGAACCTGGTTCAAAATCTGCATGGCCTCATAACGTGGATTATTTTTGAATGATTTGTTGGCCAATATAAAAATCCTTTCCTTTACCATTTAAAAAGGCTGCTATGGACATCAAAGATTTTCCGGCTGGCTGAATTTGTTCTAAATAAAGAACTGAATGTTCACCAGCCGCAATTGCCAATTGTTTTTTAGACTTATGGACTATTTGTCCCGGATTTAAATCGGTAGTTTCATCAGTAACTGTGGTTTGAAATACTTTAGTCCTAACGCCATTTAACCATAAATAAGCACCGGGATCAGGATTTAAACCTCGTACTTGGCGATTAATCTTTAGCGCCGGCTGACTAATATTAATTTGTTCTTCTTCAGGAGCAATATTAGGTGTAATCGTCACTAAACTTTCATCCTGAACTTGCCGCTGATTAGTTCCGGCTATGACTTGCGGCAAAGTTTGCAAAAGCAGATCTCGACCCACATAACTTAATTTATCAAACAGACTCCCTGCAGTATCGGTATCCGCGATCGGAACTGATTGTTGACTAATAATATCACCGGCATCCATTTGCGCTACCATATACATAATAGTAATTCCTGTAATTGAATCTCCATTCATAATTGCTCGTTGAATAGGTGCTCCTCCGCGATTTCGCGGCAATAAAGACCCGTGAACATTTAGGGCGGCAATTTGGGCAGACTGTAACAATTTTGTTGGTAAAAACTGTCCAAAGGCCGCCGTAATCAGTAAATCTGCCTTTAATTCAATTAAAGTTTTCAACTCAGAACTGTGAGTTAATTTTTCCGGTTGATAAATAGTTAAATTTTGCTGCAAAGCATATTCTTTAACCGGAGAATACAGTAATTTCTGCTTACGACCAACAACGCGGTCCGGTTGGGTCACTACTGCCGCAATTTCATAACCGGCTTGAACTAATCCTGCTAAAATCGGCACGGAAAATTGCGGTGTTCCCATAAAAATAACTTTAGTCATCAATATCACTCCATTTGTTGAGGCTCATTATCAATTGCTACAAGAAAGCCTCTTTTTTTATCGACTTGTACATTATTAACAATCTGATGTAAAGTTTTTAATAAGTTAGGGTTAATGCGGTATTTAATTACTATTTGATAAGAATAACGATTTTTAATCCGGGCAATAGTTGGCTCAGTTGGTCCTAATAACTGCTCCGGGGGGTTTAAAACCGGTTTAATTTGCTGCGCAATTTGGAAAGCCAATTTAAAAGCCTGAGCTTGTGAATGATGTGAAACACTAATCTTTATCAGATAAAAATAAGGTGGATAACCCGACTGATGTCGAAATAACATTTCTTGTTGATAAAATTTTTCATAGTCCTGTTGGGCCGCCAATTGGATAGCATAATGTTGCGGATTATAAGTTTGAATATATACTTTACCCGTTTTTTGAGCACGCCCGGCACGGCCGCTAACCTGAGTTAACAACTGAAAGGTGCGCTCACTGGAACGAAAATCGTTAATCACCAAACTGGTATCCGCATTAATAACTCCAACTAAAGTTACGTTAGGAAAGTCCAGTCCTTTAGCAATCATTTGTGTCCCCAGCAAAATATCCCCTTCATGCTCAAATTGGTTTAAAAGCTGAAGATGACCATTTTTACGCTTAGTTGTATCGTTATCCATACGAATTATTCGTGCTTGAGGCAAAATTGAATGCAGCTGCTGCTCAACTTTTTGTGTCCCAGTACCGCCAAAACGTAATTTATGACTGCCACAACGCGGACAGGTTTTCATAATCGCCTGTTTATGTCCACAATAATGACACATAAGATAATGTTCCTGTAAGTGGACAGTTAAAGTAATATCACAATTCGGACAGTGCGGCACATAGCCACATTCGCGACACAGTAAACAGGAAGCAAATCCTCGGCGATTAAGCAGTAAAATGGCTTGCTCATGCCGCTGTTGGCATTCTTGCAAGGCCTTAACCAAAGGTAGGGACAAGTCCGGTTGGGAGGTTAAATTAGAGTTTTGGCGCAGATCAACTATTTCTACTTGAGGTAGAGCTTTTTGATTAATTCTTTGTGTTAATTGAACTAGTTGATAAACTTGCTTTTGTCCGCGCGCCCGCGATTCCAAACTGGGAGTGGCGCTACCTAAAACTACCGGACAATGATGATAGCGCCCCCGCCATAAGGCCACATCACGGGCATGATAACGGGGATTTTCATCTTGCTTATAACTTACTTCATGCTCTTCATCAATAATAATGATTCCGATATTTTTTAAAGGCGCAAAAACTGCCGAACGTGCTCCGACCACAACTTGAGCTTGACCAGTTTCAATCCGGCGCCATTCATCATAACGTTCACCTTTAGATAAACCACTATGCAAAACTGCCACCTGCTGACCAAAACGACCCCGAACTTGGGCCACCATTTGTGGCGTTAAAGCAATTTCCGGTACCAACATTAAAGCCGTTTTACCTTGGGCTAAAAAATACTGAATAGACTGCAAATAAACTTCAGTTTTGCCACTACCTGTTATTCCCTCCAATAAAATAACCTGATCGTGAGCCGCAATAATTCGTCGATACGCAGCCTGCTGTTGCAAAGTCAGTTGTAAAGCGTGTGTAGGACCTTCATTTACTGTCGTAGGCTTTCGCCAAATAACTTGTTTAACTTTTGCCAACCACCCTTTTTTAACCACGGCATTAATTGTTGCAGCAGTAAAATGCTTCTCTTGTAATAAGGTTTGCAGACTGATGGTTCGCAACTGCGGCTGATCAATAAAAAGCTGTAATAATTGCCGTTGTTTTTTGGCTTGGGGCCGTAACTGAGTTAATAGTTTGGAGTAGTCATAGTCCTTGCGCTTAATAAACCATTGCTTTAAAGGTTGCGCCTGATTTTTTACTAAATATTTAATATCAATAACTTCGTGTTTTTTCCAAGTAATTAATTGCTTTTGTATTGCTAAAGGTAGTTTATTATCTAAAATTTTGGTCGATTGTCCTTGAAAAAAAGCATTGGCTTTTATTGAAGCAGTTAAAGCCACCGCCATTTTTTGATATTTGGCCCGCATTATATTGGGCAGCATCGTTTGCATACAGGAAATCCAAAAACTAAAGGTCTGTTGTGCCAGCCATTGCGATAATTGGAGCAGTTCTTCATTTAATACTGGTTCAAAATCTAACAAATGATCGATCGGTTTGATGGATCCGCCAAATTTTGTACTTGCACTTAAATCAACCACAAATCCCTGTACAAGCCGCTGACTCCGACCAAAAGGCACCGCCACACGCATCCCTTTTTGAATCGTGTCTTGTAAGGCCGCAGGCACCAAATAATCAAAACTATGATTAGTTTGTTGTGTGGGTACGTCAACTATAATTTGTGCGTACAAATAATCCAACCCTTCTCACTTTTTCAAATAAAAAGCTGGGACAAATAATCATCCCAGTCCCCATTATAAATAAACTTAATTAACCCAGTCCAACTTCTAAAATCAGCTTTCCAGAACTACTTAAAACACCAACAGCTTAATTGTCGTTTCTACTTTTTTGATGTTCAATATCTTCTTGATGTTCTAACTTCGCTTCTTCAATGCGTTCTACTTTTTCAGCATTTCGTTCAGATAAAATAGATTCTGGATTAATTTTGACTTTACCATCAGCAATCTCTTCTAAAGCTTGACCTACTGAACGCGGTGACTCATACTTATTTAACATTTTAGCGTCACCATCATCAATTTCATGGGCTCTCATTGAAGCTAAAACAGATAAAGAATAACGAGAATTAACTTGTTCCAATAACTTATCAATTGAAGGATATGAAATCATCTTATTTATCTCCTATCATTTTTCGATAACTATCAATCACACGAGATACCCGCAGATGTTCACTATTGACAATTTGTTCAATCCGTTTTACTGCTTTGGGTACCTCATCATTAACTACTGCATAATCATAGTTTGACATCATTTTAATTTCTTGTCTAGCTTTTTCCATTCTTTTATCAATCGTCGTGGAATCTTCTGAGCCGCGATGCGTAATGCGACTGCGTAAACTTGATAAATCGGGTGGTGTTAAAAAAATGAAAACACCATCCGGCATTTTCTTTCTAACTTGCATTGCGCCCTTAACTTCAATTTCCAAAAACACATCATTACCACTAGCTAATGTATCTTGGACATACCGTAAAGGTGTCCCATAGTAGTTGTCAACATAACGAGCATATTCCAGCATTTCCCCTTGACGGATTTTTTCTTCAAATTCGTTTTTACTACAGAAAAAATAATCAACACCGTTTTTTTCACCAGGACGCATAGGACGAGTAGTCATCGAAACTGAATATTTAAACTTATTAATCGATTCTTTCAGCATTGCTTCTCTGACCGTTCCTTTACCTACACCAGAAGGCCCGGATAATACAATTAACATTCCTCTTGCCAACAACATCACTAACCTTTTACCAAAAATATTAACTACTATATTGAACTAAAAAGCTAATTTTTTCAAGTTAGAACATCAGTTTACCTCTAGCAAATCTCACTTTTAGCCAACAAGTGTGGATGCGCTAATTGTAATAATTCAGCGGCATGTTGTCGAGTAATAGTTGTAACTTTGGCACCTTCCAACATTTGAGCAATTACCTCTACGCGCTGCTCAGGGCTTAAGGCCGTAATTACAGTATTTGTTTTTTGCTTTTGACTTTGTTTTTCTACTAAATATTGCTGGTCGCTAATAGCCGCCACCTGAGGTAAATGCGTGATACATAATACTTGCACATGCTGGGCAATTTGGGCCATTTTTTCACCAATAGCTTGCGCTACACGACCGCTAACACCGGTATCAATCTCATCAAAGACTAAAGTTGCTACTGTCTGATAGCGGGATAACACTGTCTTAATAGCCAGCATGATGCGGGCTAATTCACCTCCGGAAGCAATTTTGGCCAATGGTTTGGCATTTTCCCCCGGATTAGTTTGCAAATAAAATTCAATGGTTTGATCGCCTTTGAGATTGTATTGACAATGCTGAAAATGTACTGTAAAAACCGTTTTGGGCATATACATAGATTTTAATTGTTGTCCAATTTCTTGCACCAGCTGCTGAGCCGCTTTCTGGCGTCTTTGCTGTAAAAGCTGCGCTTTTTGCTGTAAAATATGTGTTTGTTGATCCAGTTCAGTTTGCAATTGTTGCGGATCCTGCTGTTCAGTCTGCAAGCGCTGTAATTTTTCTTGAGCCTGTTGGCCAAAATCCAGAACTGCACCTATTGAGTTGCCGTATTTTTTTTCTAAATCCTGAATTAATTGCAGACGCTGTTCAATCTCATCTAAACGCTTAGGATTATAATCCTGCAGTTCTAATTGTTGGCGGATGCGTTCTTGACTATCTTGCAAATCATAATAAGCATTAGTCATTTCTTGGGCAATTTGATTATACTCAACTTCGTATTCATCAATATCCTGCAGGGCTTTAGCAGCAGTTCCCAATTGTTCCACAATGCCGGTATTTCCCCGAGCTAAAGCAGCATATGCAGTCTGTAAATTAGTATTAATTTTTTCAAAATTAGATAATCGTTTTTGTTCTTCTAATAACTTTTCTTCTTCATTAGCCTGCAAATTGGCAGTTTGAATTTCCTGAATTTGAAACTGGAGCATATCCAATTGTTGAGCGCGCTGCTGCTGATTATTTTGCACATTATCCAATTGTCGTTTTAATTGCTGATAACGACGATACTCAGTTTGATAGGCAGTTAACAGCGGTGCTATTTGTTTTTGACCAAAAGCATCCAGAAAATCAATGTGGGTACTGGCGTCTAATAAACTTTGACTCTGATTTTGACCACTTAAATCCACTAAATATTTTCCAATTTGTTTTAAAACCGTTACCGGGACTAAATGTGTATTTATCCGACAAACATTGCGCCCGTTTGCCTGTAATTCCCGCTGAATTATTAAAGTATGATCATCCCAGTCTACACCATGATTTTGACAAAATTCACTTAATACTTTTTGCTGCTCGGCTGTAACGGTAAATAACCCTTGGATAACAGCTTTTTGGGCTCCGGTACGCACATACTCACTGAAACCACGGCCACCAACTAATAAACCCAAAGCATCCATAATAATAGATTTGCCGGCTCCAGTTTCTCCTGTTAGAGCGGTCAAACCTTCACTAAATTGAATATCAATATTTTTAATAATTGCAAAATCTTGGATAATTAATTCTTGCAGCATAGTTTACCTCAGAGCTTATTTTTGCCGCAAAACTTGATACGCTTGTGCTAACACCTTGTTGACATCTACTTGCGGCATTATTTGACCAGTTTGTTCTCTTAAACGTAAATGAATTAAAAACTCAATATTGCCTTCACTACCTGTAATCGGTGAAAAATCCAATCCTAAAACATCATAGTTATGAGCTAAAGCAAAATGAATAATATCCTGCAATACAGCCTGATGCACCTGAACATCACGCACTACACCATGCTTGCCGACATGTTCTGGACCAGCTTCAAACTGGGGTTTGATTAAACATACTGCATCTTGACCCGGAAGCAAAATTTTTTGCAAAGGCGGTAAAATCAACTTTAAGGAAATAAAAGAAACATCAGTCATGGCAAACTCAGGTAATCCTTGAGTAAAATCGTCCGGCTGGCTATAACGAAAATTAACCCGCTCCATTACAATAACACGCGGATCCGTACGTAATTTCCAAGCTAATTGATTATATCCCACATCTAAAGCATAAACTGTTCGGGCACCTGCTTGTAAAGCAACATCAGTAAAACCCCCTGTCGAAGCTCCAATATCTAAACACAAACGTCCTTTCAGGTTAATCTTAAAGACCTCTAAGGCTTTTTTCAATTTATAAGCTCCCCGGCCTACATAATGCTGATGAGTTTTGGTTTTTAAATGCAACTGACTATCACTGGCAATTTTTTCGCCCGGTTTATCTAAGCGTAAATTGTCGGCATTATAAACTTCCCCCGCCATAATCGCCCGCTTAGCCTGTTCACGAGAACTGACCAGCTTTTGGGCAACTACTAAAACATCTACACGTTCTTTTTTCAAATCCCGACTCCTCAGTCAAAATACTTTAATGAATCTGCTAAAACACTATTTGTTAGATCTACACTATCTAAATAAGATTGGGCTTCTTGCACCAAAAATTTTAATTTAGTTTGGGCCTGGTGAACACCTAAAACTTGGACATAAGTATTTTTGCCCGCCGCCTGATCTTTACCAACTTTTTTCCCCATCTGCTCCTGAGTGCTGGTAACATCTAATAAATCATCATAAATTTGAAAAGCAATACCAAAATTGCGGGCAAAATTATCCAAAGCTGTTAGAAGGTGCTGGTTAACCTGTGCACAAATGGCGCCCATTAAAACCGAGGCTCTAATTAAAGCTCCCGTTTTCTGCAGATCTAAATCAATTATTTGATCTAAAGATAAATCACGCCCAGTATTGACAATATCTATCATTTGTCCTGCCACCATACCGTTGCCGCCAGCTGCTTGGGCTAAAGTTTTAACTAAAGAAGACTGTAAAGTTGCCGGCAAAACATTATCTGTCAACCAAATAAAGGCTTCAGTCAATAAAGCATCACCCGCCAAAACAGCCCGCGCTGGTGTAAAACGTTTGTGGTTAGTTAACTGGCCACGTCGATAATCATCATTATCCATTTCGGGCAAATCGTCATGAATTAAAGAATAAGTATGAATAAGTTCAATCGCACCTGCGATCGGAAAATAATCACTAATCAAAGCCGATGGTTTTAAAGAATGCAAAGTCGCCAACATTAAAAAAGGGCGAATACGCTTGCCGCCAGCATCTAAAGAATACAACATCCCGACCTGTACTTGAGGCTGTTTAATCCGTTGCACCAGCTGATTATGCAAATAAGTATTAAATTGATCCAAATATTGCTGTTGAAAATCAATAAATTGATTCATTATTCTTGCGAGCTCTCTTTATCTGCTAAGTGAAAATCCTGTTCTTGGCCATCAGCAGTCATTACTTTGGTTAATTTATTTTCCGCTTCCGACAAAGTTTTTTCTAATTTTTGGCTCAATTTAACACCTTTTTGAAACTGATTCATAGCTTCTTCCAAAGGAACATCACCTTGCTGCAAACGATCAACTATTTGTTGTAATTCTTCTAAATTTTCTTCAAAAGTCTTATTTTCTGTCATTATTCTTTGCCTCAATTTGTAATACTTGTGCCTGAAAATCACCATCAGCCAACCGTACCTGCACCTGCTGTTTGGCTGACAGTTTTTGAACTGTTGTAATTACACGCTGGTGATCAGAAACAATGGCATAACCTCTTTGTAAAGTCTTCAAAGGACTCAAATTATCTAAATTAGTGGCCCCTTGAATTAATTGCTGCCGCTTTTCTTTCAAATTATGACTATAACTCTGCTGTAAATTTTGCTCTAAAGTATTAAGTTGCAAATTTAATTGTTTAATGTCTGGTCGTTGAAACTTTAAAGCTTGATACAACATCTGCCACTTTTGGTTAGCATTATGAATATTTTGTTGTGTTAGATCTAGTAATAAATTAGTAAGTTGATCTACTCTTTGAATATAATCACGGTACAAATTCTGTGGCCGTTGAAAGATAGGGCTATTTTGGTAAACTTGCAGTAACTGCCGCTTTTTAATCAGAATATTCCTTACAGTTTGATACAGCGAAGTTTGCAACTGTTTTAGCTGCAGCAAAGTTTCTTTCAAAACCGGAGTGGCTAATTCTGCCGCTGCTGTCGGAGTCGGTGCCCTTAAATCGGCTACTAAATCGGCAATCGTTGTATCTGTTTCGTGTCCTACCGAAGAGATAACCGGAATATTTAAATCGACAATTGCCCGCGCAACTTTTTCTTCATTAAAAGGCCATAAGTCCTCAATCGAACCGCCACCCCGACCAATAATCACTGTATCAAAATCACCAATTTGATTTACCTGATTTAAGCAGCTAACCAGACTGTCAGCGGCAGTTTTTCCTTGCACCTGAGCCGGAAATAACACCAATTGAACAATCGGATAACGACGTTGAACAGTAGTGATAATATCACGAATTACAGCACCGGAGGGACTGGTAATAACCGCAATCCTTTTGGGAAAACGGGGAATAGGTTTTTTAGGTAAAGCAAAAACCCCCTCTTGGCGCAACTTGTTTTTTAGTTGTTCATAGGCTTGATACAAGGCTCCAATTCCATCGGGTTCCATATGATCAATATAAATTTGATATTGACCGGTTATTTCATACAGTGAGATATAGCCACTCACCAAAACCTTCATGCCTTCTTCAGGCCGAAATTTAATCTTAGAAAAAGCACTTTGGAACATAATTGCAGATATTTTGGCATGTTCATCTTTCAGTGAAAAATATTGATGACGGGGGCGTAATCTAAAATTAGAAATTTCGCCGGTCAAATAAACCCGCCTTAAATACGGATCTACATCAAATTTTCGTTTCAAGTATTTAGTTAAAGCACTGACCGTTAAATATTGCTTATCTACCATCTTTTACCCGCTTTTCTGCAGCCTTAACTACCTGCTCAAAGAGACTGGCAACTGTTAATGGACCTACTCCACCGGGAACCGGACTCAGCATTGCAGCCATTTGTTGAACACTAAGAGCATCCACATCACCCTGCATCTGTCCTTGAGAATCATAATTGGCACCCACATCAATAATAATAACGCCCTTTTTCAGATATTTTTTATTAATAAAATTAGCCTGACCAATTGCCACTATTAAAATATCAGCCTGTTTGGTGATAGCAGCCAAATTTCGTGTTTGGGAATGGGTAATTGTAATTGTTGCATTTTGTTGTAATAATAATGCTGCCAAAGGCTTACCCACAATTTCACTACGGCCGATAATAACAACATGCTGGCCGCTGACAGAAATTTGATAAAAATCTAGTAGCTTCATGATGCCTAAAGCCGTAGCAGGAATATTAGTTGGCTGGCCCGTCCATAAACGGCCGACATTTTCAGCAGTTAGGCCCTCAATATCTTTGAGTTGGGGTATTACCTGTATAATTTTTTGCCGACACAGATGTGGCGGCAAAGGTGCCGCTAACAAAATTGCATCGACATCAGCCAGCTGACTTATCTGAAGAATTGTCTGCTGTGCCTGTTTTTCACTAATTTGCGGCGGTAATTGTAATACTTTGTGTTTTAAACCAATCTGTCGGGCTTGGCGTTGTTCACTGCGAATATAACCAAGACTGGCTGCATTATCACCAATTACTATTGTGACAAGGGTCGGAATCACATGCTGTGTTTTTAAATAACTAATCTTTTCTTGTAACTGCGTTCTTAAAATCTTGGCTGGTAATTTACCAGATAAAACTGTTGTCATTCTTTTTCAATTTCCAACTTATCTACTTCAATTATGATTGCCGCCCAATAATGAGCTTAATCTGTTTAAGAAACCGGAACAAAATTAGACAGAACACCGTTAATATATTTTTTAGATTGAGGATCACTATATTGTTCTGCTAACTTTAAAGCTTCATTAATTGCCACCTTAGCCGGAATATCTGGACTTTGCTGTATTTCAAATAAGCCGATGCGTAAAATATTCAAATCCACACGGCTTAAACGTTGTAAAGACCAGTTCTTCTTTAAATACTGAGACAATTGCTGATCTAGTTGTTCATGATTGTGCCAGACACCTTGCACTAAAAAATACAAATAATCCGGAATTTCAGTGATTTTAGCTGTTGCTAAAACTTCTTGCAAGGCAGCTTCCAAGTTAATATTATTTGAACTTAATAAAAACAAAGTTTGAAAAGCCAACTCGCGAACTTTGTGCCGAGTAATAGCCACTTGTTTAATCCCACTTTTCTTATTATTTACTATTGGCTACTTGTTTATCCGTTTTAGGGGTCACTAAACCCACTACGTGAACGTTAACTTGAGCCATTTCCATTTCAGTCATATATTGTAATTGTTGAGTTAAATCCTTTTGCATTTCTAATGCTACTTGCGGCACGGATACCCCATATTTTAAATAGACATAAACATCAGCTGTTAACTTGCCAGTTTTTTCATCATAGGAAACAGTGACACCTTTGCTTCTTTTTTCGCGACCCAAAATAGAATCCGCCAGTGTCCCCCGCATTCCCGATACACCTGATACTTTGGAGGCCGCAATCCCCAGCAACACTTCCAGAACAGCTGGTGAAATATTAATATCACCCAAATTATTTTTATTTTCTGGATCTATGACAATATATTTACTATCAGCCATGATGAAAAACCTCCTCTGAGTTTATTATTTATTGGCCCGTGAACTATAAGTACCATCTACTGTGTTAATTGTTAAGATGTCACCTTCATTAACGAAAAACGGTACCTGAACTACTAATCCAGTTTCCATTGTGGCAGGTTTAGAACCGCCGGAAGATGTATCTCCTTTAATTCCCGGCTCAGTAGCTTTTACCTTTAAATCAACAACGTTAGGCAATTCAATTCCTAAAGTTTCTCCACCGTGCATGATAATATTGACTTCCATGTTCTCCGTTAAATACTTTAAAGCATCACCAATATTTTCTCGTGGTAAAGAAATTTGTTCATACGTAGTAGTATCCATAAATACATAATTATCACCGTCAGCATATAGATACTGCATTTTCTTATTATCAATTTGTGCAGGTTGAACTTTTTCAGTGGAACGGAAGGTTTTCTCTTGGACAGCCCCGGTACGTAAATTTTTTAATTTAGAGCGAACAAAAGCACTCCCTTTACCAGGTTTAACATGCTGAAATTCAATTACACGCCATAATTCATTATTAACTTCAATGGTTAAGCCATTTTTAAATTCATTTACAGAAATCATATTTAACTCCCTAAGTCTAATTGTCTATACTATATCAATTTCCTACTAATAAAAGCAAGTCTCGGACAATAATATTAATCCCGGACAAATTACAGTTAATCATTGATATAGATTTAATTATAAGAAAGACTAATCAATTTAAAAAGAGTGAGACAAGCTTTTGTCTCACTCCCGATAGTCATTAATCTTCACTAATAACCGAAACTTGTTTTCGATCGCGACCTAAGCGCTGAAATTTAACTACGCCCGCCTTTAATGCAAACAAGGTATCATCTTTTCCCCGGCCGACATTGGCTCCCGGATGAATCTTGGTACCACGTTGCCGGTAAATAATAGCCCCCGCGTTAATGTGTTGACCATCGGCCCTTTTAGCACCCAGACGCCGGCCAGCCGAATCACGACCATTAGCAGTCGATCCACCACCTTTGTGGTGAGCAAAAAATTGCAAATTCATTTTTAACATAGGTTCTACCTCCTCTTCAATTATCAATTTTGTAAATCAATTTTTATAAAGTCACTATAATTAGCAGCAAGAGAAGTACTAATCTGATAACAGCTATCCATAAGTGTTCTGACAGCAATTAACTGATCATGGTCGGTAATGGCTGCATAATTAACTCGGCAGCAAAGATAACCACCCTCTGCGGAATCAGTTTGCACTTGCGGCTGAATATTCGCAACTTCAGTTAAAGAATTAACTGTACCGATGCTTAAAACTGAAACTGCCGCGCACACAATATCCTGTCCATAAGGGCCGGCCAAAGCATGACCACTAAACTCAAAACTTTGTACATGACCTTCAGAATTACACTTAAACACTGCTTTAATCATAAACTCTTATTTAACTTCAATCTTTTTAATAACAACTTTAGTATAAGGCTGACGATGACCCTTCTTCTGATGAGAATGCTTTTTCGGTTTATACTTAAAAGTAACAACTTTCTTTTCCCGTCCCTGTTTTTCAACAGTACCGGTAACCTTAGCGCCCTCAATTGTTGGAGTACCTATCGTAATAGAACGACTACCCACTAACAATACTTGATCAAAAGTAACATCTTGTCCTTCTTCAGCAGCAAGTTTTTCAACAAAAATTGGCTTATTTTCTTCAACTTTATATTGCTTGCCGCCAGTTCTAATAACTGCGTACATGTGTACACCTCCATTCTTAGACTCGCCACGCTAGGTGCTATGCTTGAACCTATCATGTGCGGTTGCAGCTGTGGTATCACAATTACAACTGCTTAATCATACAAAAAAACTGCGTCGGCGTCAACCATTTTATCCAAGGAACTGGTAATGGACTAAATTTCTTAAATCAAAAATATTATTATTGGAATCTGTAAAAGTACCCGTCTTATCCCGCAATTGTTCCTTTAAATTGTCCAGCGCCTTCTGATCGTCAGCATCCACGGAGACCCGCAAAACACGTCCATCAGAAAAGGTTAATTCCGCAAAAATTTGCTTCTGATTACTTTTACTTTTCTTGAGCATTTGTTTCAGAGTTTTTTTCTTCATTTTTACCACCTAAATAAATTTTCAATACTTTTATTGTAATGCAAGCTTCAGCGGATAACTACTATTAATATAATTCACCATTGTTCGTGATTCCACAGCTTCCCATCAATTTCACTTTTAATTTGGTTAAGGCGGACCTGCTGTTGCTGCACTATAGTTTTTAATCCCTGCCATACTGCCCTTTGTTCATAACTTTTCTCGGATTTGATCAGTTGTGTTAACTGCTCAATTAGCCATGCACCTTGATCATTCAAAAGTATCATCCTCATCTTGTTTTATTAAATCTAACGTAGCTTGTGCACTATTAAGTTCATCCGTCATTTGGGTGAATGTTTGAATTATTAAATCTTGAGTAGCATTCTTTCGATTTTGCTGTTTTTGTAAATAATGCAGATACCACTGGCTACGGTTTTTTAATGAATCGGGAAAATCCTGTGATAAATAGCGCTGGTAATCCATAAATAATTGGAGTTGTTCAATTTCTGACAGATAATAAAATTGATAAACTGGAAAAATCGGCAAGAATTGCATTTGAGCCTGACGAGCCAACGCTTGAAATGGAGTCATTAATTGCCCCAAAGAATATCCTACTTGTCCACCTGCTTGGAAAGCTTTAGCTGGTAGTCCTGTTGTCACCACAATTCCCAATTCTTTATCTCTTAAGGAGTTGTTTAAAAATTGATTGGATAATACTTGCGTTTGCCATTGGCTTAGCGAAGCAGGTGCTTGATACCAGTACAAAGGAAATTGAAAAATAATACGTTGCGCCTGCAATAAGAGCTGTTGCTCATGCTCAATATTGATCCTGTCCAAGGTATCTAAATGGTGCCAATTTGCTTGGACTAATTGTGCTCCTTGATAAAAAAATTGTTCCGTAGTGGAATTATCAATCTTGGGATGGGCAACAATAACTAAAGTTTTGATAACTAACCGCCCCTTTAAATAACTTAAAACTTAATTTTACATCAACCCCATTTTAAGCTCAATTTACGATCTCGGACAAACTATTTGGAAATAATTTAGACATCGTATATTTTATAAGGAAAGATTAAGCAAAAATTTTTGGCTTTAAATTATAAATGGCGCTCTAGTTTTGTTATACTCACGCTAAGAATTGATATTTTCAAACAGCCTTAGAAAAATGATATCAATTCTTGAATATTGGGGAAGGAGAGGATTTTATCATGGTTAAACAATCATCAAGTAAAAAAACCACATCCAATAAAGTTGCCGGAGAGGCTTCCAAGACTTTAAAGGATAAAAATGCCAGCAAAAACACCAAGTCAATTGCTGGCAGTGCCTTGGCTCAAGCCAAAACACATAAGAAATAAAGCTTAAAATCTTCCCTTTTTCCTAATTATTAACGAAAAAGGGAAGATTTTTGCTGAAAAACCGAAACTGATATTATTATGGATAAGCTTATATTGATCACCATAATTTGTTCTCCAAATGATTGTGATCGGATAGTTCTTGTAAAAATCGAAAAATAATTTAACAACGAACTATACATAATTTTTGGCTGCTATGAAAATCCCATCAGATCTTTAAAAATAATAGTTCAGATATTTATATTAATTAGTGATAGTTGCACATCCAGAGTGGCCTATTATGGTTAGTTATTAATTATTAAAAGGAATTTTATAGATCTTCTGAGTACCGCAAACAGTCCTATAATAAATGGAAACCTGTTTTTAAACATGGATAATCAGTTAGATTAACAATATCATTAATTATTTTATCTGAAAATTGATAATAGTTAAGGTTACTTAAGGAGTATCCTCTATTTCGTAGGTAATAGTTGCAGTATAAGTTCCAGGTTTAATTATAGTCGCGATAGATTTTTGAGGTACATTAAGAGAAATATTTTTAAACTTAGTAGTATCTTCTGTATTTTGGGACGGTTGTTGCGTTAACAACAACTGTTTATCAGTCTGTTCTGAAGAGACCGTAACTGTGTTCTCATTAGGGAAAGTTAACGTGATAGAAGACCCTTGCAATCCCTTTTCTTTCCCCTGTTTGAAAGCACTCAATTGAATGTTGACTTTATAAGGAACAAAATAATCAGCCAAGTCGGTCTGTAAACTAGTCCGGTTATCATTTATCGTTAATGTATTTTCATCCTTATTCGGATTCGGTAAACTTATACTTCCAGCATAAGGTATTAAACTAATGCCAAAATTCAGCTGGGGCAGCTTTGTAATACTAATAAAGCCTAATTGGTCAATCAGACCTAAATTAACAGTTCTATTATCATTATCTTTATTGACAATAATCGCTGTTGTTAAGAAATAGTTATCATGTGAAATAGTGTTAGCTTTATTATTAATTAATTGAGAAATAGACTTACCACCGCTTACAGTAGGAAACATCGCTCTACAGTCACTTATCTTTAAACCCACATAATAAGTATTAGATTGTAAGTTGTTAACAGAGCAAGTCCCATCATCGCCAGTGATATTACTGTTGCTAGTTTGTTGAAGCTCTTCATATGAATCATCAGTGTTCTTTTTAAAGATATGAATTGGCATATTAGCTTTAATCTTTTCATTAGTGTCAATTATCCCATTATAATTACTATCCATCCAAACTTTAACCCTAACAGACCTCTTACTAGGAACTAGGTCACTAATCTTTTGAGTTTGAACTGTAGAAATATTATTATCTCGATCTACTGCTACAACATGAATATAATTTTTTGAATTTTTCAGTAATTGTTGATTAGTTAAAGTAGCGCTATTACCGTTAGTATTAGGCTGAGTAACCTTTAAAAAATTGGCTGCCGATGTATCTACTTTAGAAGGATCAGAATCTTTATATTTGACGTTAGCAGCGTTGGTACCAGGATTAGAGTTGCTGTCAATAGCATAAAAGTAACCCTTAATATCACTTAAAGCCTGTTGTTGAATCACATCTGAAGATTTTGGAGTAAGTTTATTAGTAGTCTTATCATTAACATTACCGGTGACCTGATAATAGTAATAAGAGGGATTATCCTGACTATTAATAGTAAGATCAAATTTATCATTATTAGTATCATTCGAAGTCAAGGTGGGGGCATTTGGTGCCGCTTTATCATTAGCTTTAGGATCTGTACCTGAATTACTAGTATTTAAAGTACTAGTATAATAAATTGTATTAGCAATAATTTTTGCTTCATCAGGGGTACAAGCACCTGTAGTATGTCCAGTTTGGATCATAGCATAGTTGTTTTTAGTAATTAGATACCAATTATCATCACCAACTTTTTTGCCCTGTCTATCATATAAGTAATCAGGTTCATTAAATGAACCACTACCATTATTACTAAAAGTAGGCAAAAATACCATCCAACGGATAGCATCTGAATTATACAAATAATATTGATCAACTGTATGAGTTTGCTGAATATCCATTACCTCTGGAAGACCTTTATTAGGATATTGAGCTAAATCTCCATTGGGATCAATAAATTTAACTTGTGTTCCGCTAAGCCAAATGTGATTAGTCCCCATTGTATAATCATTATTCTGATTTTGTAAACCTCTCACCCAAAGATCCAACTTGGGAGCAAATTTATTAAACCATGGGTGCCCGCCCTGTCCAGCAGTAGTTATAGTATCATGTCCTAAAATAATTGAGCGGCCAGTATCAGCAAATTTTGCTACCACTGGTTGTGATTTTTCTGTTAAATCATTAACACCAGCGACCCACCCTCCATTAGAATCAGCAGAGCCAAAATATAAACCATCATATTTATAACTACCATCATCAGCTTTTAAATACTTATCAGGATTATTATTAAAATCACTTAAGGGTACAGACTCAACTGCAATTGAATTTTCAGCATTAATTTTTGCCATCCAACCTATCAGAAAGTCAGCATCTAAGTTAGCATCTTTTGGATAAACATTTAAAATTTTAACTTTTTTACCATAATTGGTTGAAATTTCTTCCCACTTTTCATTATCTGTGCTTCTTTTAACTTTATAACCATCAGCCAAATTAGGCAACTTATCCCAATTTAATTTTACAGAACCTGAATCAGCTGTATCATCAAAACTATAATTGCCATTAAGTTCAAAATCTCCTTTTTTGATTGTTGTTGAAGGAATTCCCTCTGACTGCTTAAGCTGATTTAGCGGCTGCATTAAGCTCGTCAATGTTTGATTTTTTTGTGTTAATGATTCTCGTTGATCTGGTAAAAATACTTGGGATTCTTTTAAAGAATTTAAAAAATCGTTTTCATTTTCGAGACTAGTAGTAACGCCAGTGTTTATATCAGTTGCAGCTACCGAGCTTACATTCACTATAAAATTACTAATGAGTACAAGTATTAATAAAAATTTTGACATCCATTTCATACAAATCACCTCTCTCCTCAAAGTTTTTATTTCCAACTTATGTTTCATCAAAAAAAATACAGCTTTTTTAATAATCTTAATAATAACTAGACAATATCTTAATTCTTTATCACTGTCAACTATATCAGTAATTGTTTTTTTATAATATTCGATATCACACTTTTTTAATAATAATTGATTATTGGTCGATATCGGCCTAATTAAACTAAGGCTTAGATTTTATTAATCTATTAGCAATAATATCTACTTGTAAAGCAACTAATAAATCATGAATTAGTAATATTAATAAACTTTGATTTCGAACTTTTAGTACTAGAAGTGATATATTTATGTACGACAAAGCAGAATCACGAAACTTTATTTTTGATACTCATAATTTTAAATTAGAAGCAATAATTTTAAAATTTTATAAATGAGACTATGGCTTTAACCTCTAAAAATGAAATGATTTTCAATAATTTACAAGTGGTTATTTCTACAAAAATTACCTATCAATCTAAAATTGATTACTATTTTGACTTGCGCCAATAGTATTTATTTTAGTGGAAATAATTTAACCGTCTTCCTTTGTATCAATAAAAAATAAAATCTTCTTCATAAAGCTAAAATCAAAAATTTCATCTGAAAAAACTTTTGTTAAAAGGTCGGATGGATCATTAATCTATAGTAGTCATCGAAAAAACCACAATCCTTTAGTTGGATTATGGTTAAATATATTTTAAATCTCAAATTGACTTACTCTTTTTTTTAGTAACATGAGATATTTTCTCTCTTATCCATCGTAAATATAATTAAACACTCACTGAAATGTTTTTCCTAATTTGTATAAATAATAATAGGCGATCGACAGAATACAGAATGTTGCTGTTTTTACTGCACTTCAAAAGCTTATAATACTATCTTTTTACAAAACTATTCTAGTGCATTAAAAATATTTTTATTTCAACATAGGTCAAACACTTGTCACATCAGTATTTCCAGGCAAAATAAAAACCACAACCCGTTAATCGAATTGTGGTTAAAAAAGTTTAAAATGTCGCAGGTGAGATTCGAACTCACGACCTACGGTTTAGAAGACCGTTGCTCTATCCAGCTGAGCCACTGCGACAAACAAGTACTATTATAGAAATAATAGTACCAATTGTCAATAACTATTTAAAATCGTTTCAAGTATTGATCACATTCCCATTTTGAAACAGTTTGACGATAAGCTGACCACTCTAACTCTCGAGAATCTACAAAACTCTTATAAAGATGTTCTCCCATTGAACTAATAACCACCGGATCCTCTTTTAAGGCTTTAACTGCATTATGCAAAGTAGATGGTAAATCATAAATTCCGTTAGCGTGGCGTTCCTCTTCGGTCATAGTATAAATATTCCGATTCACAGGCGCAACTGGATCCTTCTGCTCCTTAATTCCTTGTAAACCACAAGCTAAGATCGCAGCAATTGCTAAATACGGGTTAGCTGTTGGATCTACGCTACGCATCTCCAGACGAGTACCGGTCTTTCGAGCCATGGGAATCCGAATTAAAGGAGAACGATTTTTACCTGACCAAGCAATATAAACTGGTGCCTCAAAGCCGGGAACCAATCGTTTGTAAGAATTTACTGTAGGATTATTAATGGCAGTAAGGCCACGCGCGTGCTGCATTAATCCATTTAGAAAATACATCATAGTTTGTGATAATTGATTTTTACTATGTTCATCATAAAAAACATTACCATTCTCATTAAATAATGACATATTAATATGCATCCCCGAACCATTAATTCCTTCCAAAGGTTTAGGCATAAAGGTAGCATGTAACCCATGTTTACGGGCTACTGTTCGCACTACTAATTTAAAAGTTTGAATATTATCAGCGGCTTCGATAGCATCAGCGTATTTAAAATCAATTTCATGCTGGCCAGGTGCGACCTCATGATGACTGGCCTCAACTTCAAATCCCATTTTTTCTAATTCTAATACAATATCCCGACGACAATTTTCACCCAGATCTACGGGCTCTAAATCAAAATAGCCGCCATTATCATTGAGATTTAATGTCGGCTGTCCCTTTTCGTCTAATTTAAATAAAAAGAATTCCGGTTCCGGTCCAATATTGAAGGCTGAAAAACCTGCTTGATGCATCTTTTCAACTATTCTGCGTAAATTATTCCGCGGATCACCAGTAAACTCATCGCCTTCAGATGTATGAATATCACAAATCAAGCGAGCCACTTTGCCATGCTCAGAGCTCCAAGGAAAAATAAGCCAAGTATTGAGATCCGGATATAAAAGCATATCGCTTTCTTCAATGCGAACAAAACCATCAATTGACGAACCATCCAAGGTTGCTTTATTAGCTAAAACTTTATCCAATTGGTCAATAGGTAACTCTACATTTTTAATAATTCCATTGATATCAGTAAACATCAACCTTAAAAAAGCAACATCTTCTTCTTGGGCAATTTTACGAATATCTGCAGCAGTATACTTTGTAGTGGCCATATAATATTAATCTCCTCATCAATATATATTATTCGAATCATGAGTATTCCAACGACCAATACGCAGCATCTCATTACTAAAAATCTTACGCGCAGCAGAATCACTCAGATTGGTTTGATGGGCCTTATCAGCGTAAGAGTGCTTACTTAACACCCTTTTCACTTCGGCCATGGTCATCTTCGAATCCAGATATTCTTTAATATCTAACAAACGGTCAATATCATTCAACGAATACAGCCTTTGATTTCCCTGACTGCGACACGGATGAACCAAACCAAATTTTTCATAATATCTGAGCTGGCGCGGAGTTAGTCCTGTCAGCTTTGCTGTCGAACTTACTGGTAATATAGCAATAGATCTGCGAATTTGTTTTTCATTCATCACTCTTGACCTCGAACCTAGACTAAATATAGCAATTAATATTTCGGGAGTCAACTATTCATGTCAGCTTTGATGACATTAACTATAAAATTTCTGCACAAGCTCTGGCCACCGCAATACGCACATGTGAATAAGTTAAACCACCCTGTAAATACAAAGCATAAGGTGGACGTAAAGGACCATCAGCCGATAATTCAATGGTCGAACCTTCAACAAAAGTACCCGCAGCCATAATTATTTTGTCCTCATAACCGTCCATTTCACTGGCTTCCGGGCTGACAAAGGAGTCAATGGGTGAATACTTTTGAATTGCGCGGGCAAATTGTACCATTTTTTCTCCACTGCCCAAGACGATTGTCTGAATCAGATCAGTACGTTCTTCGTTCCATTTTGGAGTCACTTCAAAACCTAGTTGTTCTAAAAGTGCCGCTGTAAAAATAGCTCCTTTAATGGCATTACCCGTTACTTGTGGTGCTAAAAAGAATCCTTCAATCATTCCACGCAAATAAGGTCCTGTTGCTCCTTCTTGGCTTCCAATACCCGGAGCTGTTAGTCGAATAGCAGCTTGTTCTATTAAGTCTTTTCGACCAACCAAGTAACCGCCGGTAGTAGCTAGGCCTCCGCCAGCATTTTTATATAAAGAACCCGCCATTAAATCGGCACCATATTCGGTGGGTTCGTGCTCTTCCGAAAATTCGCCATAACAATTGTCCACAAAAATAATCGTCTGAGGGCAACGCTGTTTAACAAAACTAATCATTGCAGCAATCTGGTTTACGGTATAACTAGGACGTACTTCATAACCGCGAGAACGTTGAATTGCTACAACATCCGGCTGAAATTCCTGCAAAGTCGCATCTAAATGCTCATAGTCAACATTTTTTTGAGCGTTTAACGGCTGATATTTAAATTGAACACCGTATTCTTTTAATGATCCTGGCTGCTGGGCATTTTTCCCGATTACTTCTTGTAAAGTATCGTAAGGCTTACCGGTTATATATAATAATTTTTGCCCAGGCTTTAAACAGCCAAATAAGCCGACAGCAATTGTATGTGTACCCGAAACAAATTGAGGTCTGACCAAAGCAGCTGGTGTTTTAAACACTTGGGCATAGACTTTATCTAAAGTCTGGCGGCCTTCATCAAAATGACCATAGCCCGTAGACCCGCTCAGATGACTTTCAGCTACGTGTTGATCAGTAAAAGCCTCTAAAACTTTAGCTTGATTATTATCAATGCGTCGATTAATTTCTTCAATTTGCGGCTGAATTTGTTGGTCAACCTTTTGCACTGCCTGCTGAATTTTGATAGGTAATTTCTGTTTCCAATCCATTAAATTTACTCCTGAAATTTCTTAATTAATGCACTGATTTGTTGTAGTTGTTGCGGGTGTCTGACAATATCAAACCAGTGCACTGTCAATTGATGACGAAAATATGTTAATTGCCGTTTAGCAAAACGCCGTGAATTGCGCTTAATTAAAGTTACTGCCTCTTGAGAAGTTATATTACCAGCAAAATAAGGGAAAAACTCCTTATACCCAATACCTTGGCTTGCCTGCGGCACTTGATTTCTTCTTTCATAAAGCCAGGCTGCCTCCGCTTGCAATCCCGCTTGCAACATTAAATCTACCCGCTGATTAATGCGCTGATATAATAATTGACGCTCAGTTGTTAAGCCAATTATCAAATATTCAATTTCAGCTTGGCTTTGCTGTTGTTGGCTAAACGGCTCTCCAGTTACATCCAAGACTTCCAAAGCTCGAATCACACGTCGGCTGTTTTGGGGTGAAATTTGGGCAGCTGCTTGCGGATCACGCTGGCGTAAAATCTGCCATAACTTATCTTTTCCCAATAATTCCAGTAATTGTGAATAATGTTGACGAATTGAAGCCGATTGTTGTCCCGTATGCGGGCCGCCTAAGTTTAGATTGTCCACCAAAGCTTTAATATAAAAACCTGTTCCTCCTACAATAAAAGGCAGATGTTGCTGTTGAAGAATTTGAACAATTAACTTTTGGGCAGCCTGCTGAAATTCATAAACTGTATAATTTTGCTCTACATCACGAATGTCCAATAAATAATGACGAATTCCGGCCATTTCTTCTGGTTTAACTTTGGCAGTTCCGATATCCAAATGTCGATAAATTTGCATTGAATCGCCGGAAATTATCTCACCATTAAATTTCTGGGCTAATTTAATACTGGTAGCTGTTTTTCCCACTGCGGTCGGACCAATAATTACTACTGCTTTTTTCTTTTGCAAAATTATTCACCTAATCATTGCCAAAATATAGTTATTTTAGTTGAAATTATTAATTAAGTTGTTGATAATGAAATTGAAACATCATAGGAGGTAGACATTCATGGCACAAAAAAGTGGTTTGATCAAGGGAATTTTCATTGGTTCATTAGCAACTGCGGGTGCAGTTCTAGGATCAGCTTTAACCTATCGGCAAAAAGTTATTAAACCCGCTACTGCTGAAGAAGATAGAATTGAAGCCAATCGTCGCAAGGCCAACCGCAAAGCGCATTCCGCCCACCATGCTAATTAATTTGGAAGTTAAATAAATTATCAAATTTTAATATTATTTAAGATAAAGGGCTTGGAAAAATCAATAGATTCCAGCCCTTTTTTGACAATATTAAAGTTTGGTAGTTTTTTTAGTCTTGCCTTCCCATTCATTAAATCCGCTTTTTAACCATTTAATATTTTGAAATCCCAGCTTTTTCAACTTTAAAGCCGCACGAATACTCAAAGTCGCTCCCTGCTCGTACAAATAAACCGGCAGGTCCTTACGTAATTTCGAAACCCACATTTTTAGTTGTGTATAAGGAAGGTTTCGTGCGCCTAAGATATGTCCCGAATCAAAATATTTTTTTTCACGAAGATCTACTAATTGGGCTTTACGCATCGTCGACTCAAATTGAGCATTATCCAATTCTCCACCCAATTGTTTTGCGCGAAAACGATAATAAAGCCAAGAACCTCCATAGTAAGCTAAAAAAATTACAATAACTAAAAGTAAAGTAATCCAAAATGACACAATTTTCACCTCATGATTATTTATTTAATATTAATGATGCTGCTCCAATTACTCCTGCTTCATTTCCCAAAGTTGCCAGAGTTAAAGTGGTCGTCTTTTTTACTGAACTAAATACATAGCGGTTATAACTTTCTCGAACCCGTTGTAAAAGAAAATCTCCTGCATTAGAAACGCCGCCGCCAATAATTATATACTGAGGATTGATAGTTACTGCTACTATACTCAGTGCTAAACCCAGCTGATCACAAACAACGTGAGTTACCTTTAATGCCAAGGGATCGTTTTGCTTAGCTAAGTCAAAAACGTCTTTAGCAGTAAGATCATCGCCATTATCTAAACTAGCTTTTAATTCGGAATCTCCGGCATATTCTTGAGCATAATCACGAGCCACATGAACGATTCCTGTAGCAGAAGCCACGGTTTCCAAACAGCCTCTTTTGCCACACGTACAACGATAGCCTTGAGGATTAATTGTCATATGTCCAATTTCACCGGCAGAACCGCCTTGACCATGGACGATTTGACCATTAATAATAATTCCGCCGCCCACACCAGTTCCTAAGGTGACAAAAGCTACATTATCCGCATTCTTGCCGGCTCCCAGCCAGCGTTCGCCTAAAGCGGCAACATTGGCATCATTTTCCACTTGTACTGGAATGTTAGTATGAAGTTCAATTTGTTCTTTCAAAGCCATCGGTCGATCCCAATTAAGGTTAAAAGCACTATCGACCATTCCAGTTTGATAATCCACACTTCCGGGAGTGCCAATACCGATTCCTTGAAATTGTTTCGCAGACATTTGATATAATTGTAAATGATGATTAATACTGTCAATTATATTAGGGATAATATTATTTCCGTCATTTAAAACATCCGTTTGAATACTCCAACGTTGTTGAATTTCTCCTTGAGGCCTCATAATGGCAAACTTAGTAGTAGTACCTCCTAAATCAATCCCCAGTAGCTTGGGATCTGCTATCATTATTTTTCACCCCTTGTTCTTCATACTTATGTTCTCGATTTAATACTAATTTACAAGTAACAAAAGTGGCCTGATCAATAACTTCTTGCTGATATAAGCGATCTAATTCAATTGCCATCAACTCAATATCCCAGATTCTTTGACCTACATGAACATAGATACCAAACTTTTTTAAAACTTGCTGTACATCATATAATGTCCGAATATTAGTCTCTCTCATGCCCGCGCTACTCCTATTTGATACAATACAACCGTTAATACTAGTAGTATCACTATACTAATTATCCGACCTAACCGGGACAAAGAATTTTGCATTTGGGGAACGCTAATCACAAACCCCAAGAGACAACCGGTCAACGCGCCGCCAATGTGTCCCCAAATATCAATACCGCCCATAAAAATGTCAGTACCTAAATTCAGAATAATTAACAGCAAAAACTGTTGAGACCATTGTCTTATAACTTCATTCTTCCGAAAAATTAATCCTAAAGTTACATAAAGGCCAAACAAGCCGAATAATGAAGTACTTGCACCTGCGGATAAAGAAGTATTGCTTCCAAAGGCAAAGCTCATTAAATTACCGCCGATACCACTCAATAAATACAGTCCAATAAATTTTAAGGGTCCATATAAAAATTCTAACTGTTGTCCCATAAAATATAAAGTCAAAGAATTTATCAAGATATGTTGCCAACCAATATGCACAAAAATTGGAGTAATTAAACGCCACCACTGTCCTTGAGCAACTAAACCATTCACCTTGGCTCCTGCAGCTACCAAAGCGGAAATATTTTCACTACCACCCTGTAGTATTTCCCAACCAAATACGATTACTTGAAGCAACAAAATAGTATAAGTGGCCCAAGGAAGTTGTCTAATCCTTCTCATCAAAGTTTCTATTCTCCCGTAATAATATAATCCAATGAATAATCCCACTTTGCCACTGGCCATGCTGCTTGCGGCATTGCTACCGGCGGAATTGCCAACACCACACTCGTAGTTGGATGTGTTGCCAAATAATGATCATAATAACCGGCCCCAAAGCCGAGACGTTGTTTGGTATCCAAAGCCACAGCTAAAGCCGGCACAATCGTTAGATCAGCCCCCTTGGATCCCAAAGGACCAATAGCGTCAGGTTCCCACACACCGAAGAGAGTTTTTTGAAATTGCTGCTGGGCTGCTAAGTCAAAAAATTCCATCTTTCGATTCGCTCCGTTTTTGGGCAAGTAAACTCGCTTACCTAATTGTAAAGCAGTCTGAATAATAGGTTGGGTGGGTAATTCATTAGTCATACTTAAAGATACTGCAATACTTTGTGCTTTTTGAAAATAAGGCGCAGCAAATAATTGCTGATATAAAGAAGCTATTTGCAAATTGGGGCTATGCCACCATTCTTGGATTTTTTTTTGTTGTTGTTGCCGGATTATTTTTTTACTCTCCAAAGATAAACTCCTTTAGTTAGTTATGTTCAAAATTTACAATGATATCCTTAATTTTGACTATGTGGTTATAAAAAAACAACAGGGCAGGCCTGTTGCTTTTACTTAGTTTCGCGATGTAATGTCACTTTATGTTCCCGTGGACAATATTTTTTAAGTTCCAGGCGGTCAGGATTATTACGCTTATTTTTGCTGGTTAAATAATTGCGTTCATGACATTCAGTACACTCTAAGGTAATGTTTACTCGCATATTACAACCTCTTTTCTTACTCGAATAAGATACAACTTTGTCATTTTAACATTAATAGCTCCAATTTTCCAGTATTATTAGTTATCTTTTGTGTCAGTATCAAAATAAGCAGTTATTATACTTTTGATTAAACTTAAATTATACTCACCTTTTTCACTGCTTAAATTAGGTAAAACTACTGCAACCGCAATTTGCGGATCGTCATAGGGCGCATAAGCTACCATACTTGAAGTAATAGTCTGAGGAGGATCTACATTATTAGGATTATCAGGATCATAATAAAAAGATTGGGCAGTTCCAGTTTTACCGGCAATGGCTGGTTTAACATTGGCCAACTGTTTTGCAGTCGTCCAGCCACCATTCCCATGAACGACATTATAAAATCCATCTTTAACCACATTCAATTGACTACTATTAAAATCGACCCGATTTAAGACTTGGGGCTGAGTTTGATGAATGATAGCGCCCATTGAACCATCATTTTGCGTTTTCTGAATAGAATTTACTAGATAAGGCCGCATACGATAGCCACCGTTAGCAATTGTAGAAACATACTGCACCATTTGTAATAACGTATAAGCATCATAGTTGCCATAAGACTCATCTAAAGCTGAACCAACTTTGACGATCCCGTTACTATTAGTAGTAGCTCCTTCAATTCCGCTGCTTTCACCTGGTAAATCAATTCCTGTTTTGACACCTAAACCAAATTGATTATAATAGCCGCGCAACTTTTGAAAAATATCATCATCAATATGAATATAACTATTAGGAACATATTTGGCATTACCGATTCTCATCGCCAAACGCATCATATAGATATTCGAAGAAAATTCTAATGCTTTTTGTGCGCTCAAAGCGCCAAAAGTACCAACCGGATAGACAGATTTCTTTATTGGCGTACTTGGTAAATAAACCGGATCATCCGGCAAGACGCTATTGTCCGGCGTGATTGCGCCAGACATCAAACCACCTAAGACCGTCGCGCCTTTAACAGCTGATCCCATAACAAAAGTTCGATTAATGACCCCTAATGAATCATCAGTCATTTTACCAGTTTTAGGATTATAATGAACTCCCGACATCGCTAAAATAGCACCAGTCTTCGGATTCATGGCTACCGCATAAGCCCCATCGGCATATTGGGTTACACCATTAGCCAGTGCAGTATTAAAAATACTATGAACCGCTTGATCCACCTTATTTTGATAATCTGCATCAATAGTCAAGTTCAGGTTATCGCCTTTTTCACCTTTATATTTTTGTAAAGAATCTGTCAGCTTATTATTTGTGCCGACAGCTATTTGTGTGAGAGATTTGCTTCCCTTTAAAATAGGTTCGTATTCCTGTTCCAGATAACTAGTACCTACCCGATCATTGCGAGAATATCCTTGAGCTAGTAATTGATTAATCCGATCATCCGGTAGGCCTTGTTTTTCTGTGGAAACTTTTCCAATGATACTAGTCATTGAATCTCCCATCGGATAGGAACGTTGAGAATCAATTCCTACTTGAATTCCTGGCAATTCCGTTTGATGCTCACTGACTTGGGCCACTTCCTGCGGCGTAGTTTGATAACTTTTTATATAGACAGTGGAATATTGATAAGCTGCACTCATTTTGGCAAAAATTACAGCTGCCTGTTGCTGTTCAGGTGTTAAAGTTACATGCTGTTTTTTAACATAAGCGACAGCACGCCGATATTCCTGACGTTCCGGTTCGGCTTGTTGTTCTTCTTCAGTGAGGTGACGATTAATTATTTTTTGAACCTTTTTATAATGATTTTCATCAGCTAAATAATAATCTGCTTTATCACGAGCGGTTAAGTTAGCATCATCAATATAAATATATTTTTGCAGCCGATTGGCTATTTGAAACATATCTGTCGTCTTTACTGTGGCACTGCGGGTATAGGTAATCGCACTGCTAGGCTCATTATCAACAATGAGCCGTCCTTTAGAATCATAAACTAGTCCCCGCGGCACATTACCGGCAATAACCGTCTTATCTGAACGTTCCACTTCCGCTTGAAATTTAGTGCCGTTTAAAAGTTGTAAATAAGCCAATTGTCCTACTAACAGAGCAAATAAAACAAAGACTATTACCAAAAGCACATTCAACCGAAAAGGTAAAATAGACTGGGTTGTTTTAGGTTTATTCAGTCGTTTAAAAAATTTCACTAATCAAATCTCCTCAATTAGTACTACGGGTATCATCAACAAAAAAGAGTCAGGGACCAAACATTATTGTACCCCAACCCTTTCTATGAGTCCAAGAACTCTTTAGTGCAAACTAAATTCTTGAATAACTATTCCGGCTCTTCATCTACAAATGTATATGTGGGACCATCATAATCAGCATCATAATCAATTTGCAAATCATAACCTGTAAAAAACCAAATATCATCTTCATCAAAATAATAGCTTATTTCCTGATAAACTGCTTGATAATAAGGATGTTGCGGTTTTTGTTTGACAAAGGCTAAAGAAAACCCGAAATGAACGTTGGTGCGGCCATATACTTTACCATAAAAATGTAAACCGTCGCCAGGTTTCAACTCCAGATTATTTTGATACCATTTTTGTGCTGCTGGACTTACTGTTATTTTCATATATTCATCACCTGCTAAAAATCATACAACATGGAAGCGATTTTATCCAGTAATTAGTTTTCCACATTAATAATTTTCACAGCAAAAGCGCCTCCGGGAGTTTCAATTGTAACCGTATCCCCTACTTTTTTACCTAATAAAGACTGGGCAATCGGCGAATCGTTACTAATTTTTCCAGCCAAAGGATCAGATTCTGCCGAACCAACAATTTGATAAGTTTCCGGTTCTTCATCCGCTTCTTGAAAAGTAACTTTTTTTCCGACAGAGACTTCATTTGCATCTACGTCATTCACATCAACTACTTCAGCATACTGCAACATAGTCTTAATCTCAGAAATTCTTGATTCCACTACACTTTGCTCATCTTTAGCAGAAGTATACTCAGAATTCTCTGATAAATCACCAAAACCGCGAGCAATTTTAATACGTTCAATAATTTCCGGACGCTTTTTTAATTTTAAATCTTCCAGTTCTTGTTCCAGCTTTTTTTTACCTTCAGCTGTCATAGGATATCTTTTTTCGGCCAATTTTTACACCTCATTCTTTAATACGCCTACCAATATAAGCAGACAAACTAAAACTGTCAACTTCTATTATTAGTTTTCTTTTCCCTGATAGAGTAAATACTTAATTTTAGAAGTTAGTAAATCAATTGCAACTTCGTTAGCCCCACCTTCAGGAATAATTAGATCAGCAAAACGTTTGGTGGGTTCAATAAATTGTTGATACATCGGACGAACGTGTTCCAAATACTGTTTGAAAATTCTTTCCAATGTGTACCCGCGATGATCAATATCTCGTTGAATGCGGCGAATCAAGCGAATATCGTCATCTGTATCTACAAAAACTTTAATCCCCATCAAATCTCGCAAACGCTGGTCATACAAGGCCAAAATTCCTTCTAAAATAATAACATCAGCCGGAGCTTGATGGCGCGTGGTGGCGGTCCGATTACTCTGAACAAAATCATAAATGGGTACTTCCACAGCTTGAAAATTTTTCAATTTTTTTAGATCTGCAACTAAGAGATCCATATCAAACGCCAAAGGATGATCGAAATTTTGCAATTTTCGCTGCTCCAAAGGTAAATCTAATTGCTTATAATAAGAATCCATCTGCAAAAGCGCGATTGATTCTTGGCTAAATTCTGTCATTAGCCGTCGGACGATTGTGGTTTTTCCACTTCCTGAGCCGCCACTAACTCCAATAATTAGTGGATGCTTTGAAGGTGCTTTTTGCTGCAATATCAACTATCTCCTATCAAAAGGGATTGAGATTTTAATCTATCTCAACCCCTAAGCTCCATATTAACTATTAATAATACCACGGAATCAACCGTGAGGAAAAAAATATAACCATTTTTCCTTAATTATATTTCAGTTTTACTGCCCAATTGATGAAATGGTCTCTAAATGTTGCGAGTAGTTGGTAGAGTAATAAACCTTACCAGTTTTCAAATTAGCCACAAAATAGAGATAGCCCTTATCACGCTCAGCTGGATTTAAGACAGCTAATACCGAATTAATACTTGGTGAATTAAATGGACCCGGTCCAAAACCGGCATTCTTATACAGATTATATGGCGATTTTACCCGCGTTTCTTTCCTAGTCAAACTACGCTTATGTTTATTCAGAACATACATCACAGAAATATCCGATTGTAACGGCATATTCTCATCAAGCCGGTTAAAGAAAACTCCAGCAATCATGCGCCGATCTTTTTCAGTTACACCTTCTCTTTCTACTAAGGAAGCTAAGGTTAAAGCTTGTTGAACTGTGAGATCTTTAGTTTTAATTTGTTCATAATATGGTGTTAATTCTTGATTGGTTTTAGCAACCATCATTGTTACTAATTTCTTTAAAGACATGCCGTTGTAGTAAGGATAAGTTGCAGGGAACAGGTATCCTTCCAAATGATAACGTACATTCTTGGATTTCATTGTTGATTCCAGTAATTGCGGATACAGATTTTGTAATTGTTTGAGGAACTTCTGATCTTTCATTAAAGCCAAGAATTGTTTTTTACTGTAAGGGGTCTTTTTACTAATAGCATCACCAATTTGCTCTAACGTAACTCCCTCACGTACTAACACATTATGATCGGGCTGAGCAATATGCTCGGAACTGCCGCCCTTTTGCAGACGAGCCACAATTTGTGTCAAGGTCATTGACGGCTTAAACGTATAATAACCAGCTTGAAAATCAGTATAATTATGGGATTTAACATAATAATTAAACACTGTTGCACTACGAATAATCTTCTTTTGCTGTAAGCGCGACGCAATTTCCTTATTTGATGACCCGACTGGAATTTTTACTTCAATTTCTTGATGATTATTACTATTTAAAGGCTGCAGTGATTCCTGCACATAGTTATAACCCAAAACGCCAAAAGTTAGAATTAAAATAACAATAATAACAATAATCCAACCAGCAATACTGTTAACAACCCGCCGTTCGGAAGCCCGTTGATGCTTCTTTTGTGATACCTGATCGTTATCGGACCGCTCGTATTGTTTATTCTTGTCTGAATTAGCCAAAGATGGTTCCTCCAAATGTTAATCTCAAAGAATAATTATACACAAGTTTCACAATAATGGCGCAAATTTTACCGAATTTCTGCATCAATTTGTTCTTGCAGGGCTTGTTCTATATTTTCGAAATTCTCATTAACAATTACGTCTGTTAGCGTAGCATCCCGGTTTTGGAAGGTTAAATTATAGGCTACTGATTTATAACCCGACTTGATATTTTTTCCTTCGTAAATATCAAATAATTGCACCTTAATTAAATATGGTCCTCCTGATTGCTGAATAATATTTTGTAACTGGGCATGGGTCACAGATTGTGGTACCAAAACGGCAATATCTCTGGTTACGGCTGGGAACTTGGCCGCAGGAACATACACGTTAGACTTCGCAGTTAAGTGTTCAATTTTTTCTAGATTCAACTGGAAGACAACCGTCTGGGGTAAGCCCAATTTTTGCGCATAGCTGGGATGCACAGTTCCGATAAAACCTACTTCTTGCTGATTCATTAAAATAAGAGCGGCCTGTCCCGGATGCAGCTGCGGAATTGCTGTTGTTGCTTGATAAGAAACTGCAGCTTGCTTATTAAAACTTGCCAGTAATTGCTCTACATCACCTTTGACAGCAAAGAAATCAACCTTTTGCGCCCTATTTTGCCAATTTTGTTCTTCAATATTACCAGTGACCGCTCCGGCCAGATATTCAATTTCTTGAGGCCGAACTACTTTGGCATTAGCTTTAGAAAAGATACGACCTTGTTCAAAGAATGCTAAGTTATTCTGTTTTCGAGCAACATTATAAAGAATATCATCCAATAAACCACTAACTAGATTGGAACGCAAATATTCGTGTTCATGAGACATTGGCCAGCTGACTTTGGTCAGAGATTGTTCCTCTATACTAAAGGCTGCTGCTTTTTCTTGAGTTGTCAGAGCATAACTGATAACTTCGTCATAACCCAAAGCCCGCATATTATAACGTGCTTGACGCAAGAATTTCTGGTGTGAATTATAGCCACCGATTGTCTGAGCGCCTACAGGCAAAGTACTGGGGAGTTTATCAAAGCCATAAAGACGGGCAACTTCTTCTATTAAATCAGCCTCAAGACTAATATCCCAGCGGCGTAAAGGTACTGTAACCGCAATTTCTTCTCCTTGAAGCTGGGTTTTGAAACCTAGACGTTTAAAAATACTAAGCACTTGAGCTGGCGAAATTTTGGTTCCTAACACATGATTGATACGCTCCGTAGTGATGTTAATAACTGGAGGATCTAAAGGTGCTTGTGCAGCTACAATCTGGTCCTTTAAGGCTTGAGCTTGAGCTAATTGAGTAACTAATTGAGCTGCCATATCTAAAGCTTCCGCTGTTGCTGACAGATCAATACCCTTTTCACAACGCAATGAAGCTTCGGTTCGAAGATTATGCCGCTGAGCTGTTTTGCGCACTTTTACCGGATTAAAAACGGCCGCTTCAATGGCAATTGTTTTGGTATCGGCAGTTATTTTTGTTGCTTGGCCGCCCATAATTCCTGCTAAAGCTGCAACTTGCTGGCGGTCAGCAATCACCATATCCTGATCAGTTAATTGATAAGTCTGACCATTTAAAGCTGTAAACTCTTCTTGCGGGTGCGCCAGACGAATCTGTAAGTCAGTACCCTTTAATTTATCTAAGTCAAAAGCATGCAGCGGATGTCCATAATCCAGCATAATATAATTGGTGATATCAACAACATTATTAATCGGCTTAATGCCATTATTCCATAAATGAATTTGTAACCATAATGGACTTGGTTGAATTTTGACATTTTGCAGAACCCGCATACGATAAGTGGGAGCCAAAGTTGGATCAGTCACATTAACTTGTAAACGATCTGCCGTTGGGCTTTCGATTTCTGATAATTGCGGATGTGGAAAATGAGGTTTTTGATCATACATAGCTGCTACTTCCCAAGCAGCTCCCCGCATCCCGAGAGTATCAGCGCGATTAGGAGTTATGTCAAAATCTAAAATAGTATCATCCATACCCAAATAAGAGAAAACAGGGTCACCTAATTGTACTTCGGCATCTGCCGGAAAAACATAAATACCATTTTTAAATTCCTCGGGCACTACAGTTTCTTCAAAGCCAATTTCCTGGAGTGAACAAATCATTCCTTGGGATTCAAGGCCGCGCATTTTACTACGTTTAATTTTTTGATTGTGAGCAATCCTTGCTCCCGGCAAGGCCACAATGACCGTCTGCCCGGCTGCAACATTAGGAGCACCACAAATTATTTGCAGAGGCTGCGATTCATTCACATCTACTTGACAAACATTTAAATGATCTGAGTCAGGGTGAGGGGTTAAAGCGGTTATCTTTCCTACTACAATTTTTTTCAGACCTGCACTCGGTTTGATAATTTCATCTACTTCGATACCTGTTACAGTCTCACGATCTGCTATTTGTTCTGGCGTCTCGGGCAAGTTTAGATACTCAGACAGCCAATTTGTTGAAATCTTCATCTATTATTCCCCCTGAAATTGTTCTAAAAAGCGGACATCATTCAAATAAAAATCACGAATATCATTAATTCCATATTTCAGCATTGCAAAGCGATCTGGACCCAGTCCAAAGGCAAATCCGCCATAAACTTTTGGATCAACTCCAGCATTGGTTAACACATTAGGATGAACCATGCCTGCTCCTAAAACTTCTACCCAACCGGTATGTTTGCAAACAGCACAACCTTTGCCGCCACAGGCAAAACAAGAAACATCAACTTCTACAGAAGGTTCAGTAAATGGAAAGTAACTCGGGCGCAAGCGAATCTCTCTTTCTTGTCCAAAAATATGACGGGCAGTTAATTCTAAGGTTCCCTTTAAGTCACCCATAGTAATGTGCTTATCAATTACCAGGCCTTCGATTTGATTAAATTGATGCGAATGTGTTAAGTCATCAGTATCGCGCCGATATACTTTGCCCGGGCTAATCATTTTTAAGGGGCCTTTAGAAAAATCATGTTTTTCCATAGTACGGGCTTGAACCGGCGAAGTTTGAGTACGCATTAAAATTTCTGATGTAATATAAAAGGTATCCTGCATGTCACGAGCCGGATGATCTTTAGGTAAATTCATCATTTCAAAGTTATAATGATCCTCTTCTACTTCTGGTCCATTAATTACTTCATAACCTAAGCCGATAAACAATTCTTCAATGTCATCCATTACCTGATTAATGACATGTTTGGTTCCCATACGTCGCGGTTTACCCGGCAAAGTAACGTCAATTTTTTCAGCTTGCAGCTGTTGTTGTACAGCCTTATTTTCCAAATCCTGCTTAGCTTGATCCAATGCTTGCTGCAAATCATTACGGACATTATTAGCCAAAGCTCCGATTTGCGGACGTTCTTGTTCGGAAAGACTCCCCATTTGTCGAAGAGCCTGCGTTAAAGATCCCTTTTTACCCAGGAATTTAATTCGAATCTCATTTAGAGTTGTTAAATTATCGGCAGCTGCAATTTGCTGCAATCCCTGTTGGTGCAGCTCATCTAAAACCTTTTGTAATTCCATAATTACCTCCTAGTTATTAGGAAAATAAAAAAGCCTCATCCCAAAAGGGACGAGGCTTCGCGGTACCACCCTAGTTTGAAAAAGACAGAACTATTTTCTTAATAAATTAATGATGGTTCTTCATTTTGTAAAACATCGAATGCTTAACCATTATCTTCAAGCTTTGTCTTTACTCACACTTGCTGTCACATAACGCTGACTAACGTTATAACTCCAGAGTGAATTCACACTTGAATTATTCAATCGCTCTCACTCAATCGACTGTCCCTGTAAATAATTCTTTAGTAGTGCTACTATTTTCCTTCATCGTTATTAATCACAGTTTAAAACTTTCATAATTAAATTTCAATTCTATTTTAACAACATTTTTTGTTTCCAATTTATTAATTTGGGAGCCAAGGCTTCCTCAACTGCACAATAATCGTCAACTAGACTAACAATCCAACTTTCAGGATAACAAGGCAGCTCCGGTGTTGCACCAAACATATGCTTGATAATAATGTCTCGTTCTTTAGCTGACAAATCCGTCAAATTTTCCGCATTATTTAAAGCAATTTGCGCGTGCAGGTGTGCATGAGTTCGAAAATCCATCTGATGAGGATCCCAGTCATAATAAAATAAATCATGTAATAAACCGCCACGCGCCAAAGCCCGCGTGTCCAAGCCGTACTTTTTACCCCACAGATAGCTTTGATAAGAGACATTAATTGAATGCTCCAGGCGATTAGAATAATGATGATGAGTAATTGTCTGTAATCGCTGAACTTCAGGCCGCGCTAATAAATCACTCACTAAAGCCAAATATTCCTGATTTTGACGCCAATTCATTCTTTTCATTATTTCAACCTCATTCAAACATCAGAGACTAAACATCAGAATACCAGCAGCAATAGCCACATTCAAGGATTCTGCTTGTCCTACAAGAGGAATGTACAGATTTTTATCAACTAATGGGATCAGTTCTGCTTGCATTCCATGGGCTTCATTACCCATAATTAAAGCAAACTCTTCTGGAGCCGTTAATTGGCGATAATTCAGGGCTTGATCATCAACTAAAGTCCCATAAACAGGAAGCTTTTGCTTTTGAAAAGCCGGAATAACTTGCTCTAAATCAGCTCTTAATAATTGTAAATGAAACTGACTTCCCTGCATCGCTCTTTGAACTTTAGGGGCATAAATATCAGCGCTATCGGTACTCAAAACAACACCTTGATAGCCTGCTGCATCAGCTGTGCGAATCATCGTTCCCACATTACCGGGATCTTGCACCTGATCTAATACCAGCCATTTGCCTTGATAGTTGATGGTAGTTGGGGTTGTCGGTTGTGCGATCACTGCAAAAATCCCTGGTGGCGTTACCAGCGCACTCAAGTGTTGTGCTACATTATCACTAATTTGAGTAGTTTGATTATATAGCTGCTTTATTATATGATGTTCATCATGATTAATAAAATTTTCGGTAACCAATAATTCTTTAATATTGACTTGGCTTTTAAGTGCCTCATTAACTAAATGCTCCCCTTCAATCAAATAAAGGTGTTGGTGGCGTCGGCCTTTGACTGTGCTTAATTTTTTTATTTCCTTAATTTTTTCATTTTTGACTGAAGTAATATAGTCCATAAACGAAAACATCCTTTCAAATTTATTTTACCAGATATTTTGGATTCAAACTTCTTTCAGTTATAATAGTTTTATTGTGAGGTGATTAAATTGACCACTAAGCACATTGCAGTTGATGTTTATGGCCGTGTCCAAGGAGTCGGCTTTCGTTATACAACTCTTAGCTATGCACAAAAATACGAACTTGTCGGCTCTGTTGCTAATCGTAGTGATGGCAGTGTTCACATTGAAGCTCAAGGAACAGCAGAAAATTTATCAAAATTTTTGCATATCATAAAAAGTGGCCCCAGTCACTTTGCCCATGTAGATCACGTTCAAGTTCAAGAACGGCCTCTAGAAAACTATTCGCAATTTTCCATATCATAAAACAATAAACTGGAGATAACAATGAAAAAAAGTATAAAACGTCTTATTTTGTTAGCAGGTCTTTTGGGCCTGGTCTTTTTAACTGTTGCCTGCTCACGGCAAGGAATCAATAATTCCACTCCACAACCGCCAGCAGGTGGTCCTTACGGCTTTATTTATAAATATTTAGCAGTTCCTTTTCAGAATTTAATTCTCTATACTTCCAAAACCATTGGCGGTAAAGAGGGCTATGCTTGGGGAATTATTATCATTTCCTTTATCGTCCGCTTGCTCTTATTGCCTTTAGGCTTATATCAACAAAAAAAATCTATTATTCAACAAGAAAAAATGAAAGTCATTCAACCGCAAATGCAGTTGATTCAAAAATATCAAAGCAAGGCTACAACACAACAAGCTCAAACTCAAATTAGTCAATTAATGATGGCCGTTTATCGAAAAAACAATATTAAACTCACCGGCGGTATTGGTTGTTTACCGCTACTCTTACAATTCCCGGTATTTATTGCGATCTATCAAGCTGTTCAGTACTCACATGAAATTTCTAAAGCTACTTTTTGGGGAGCACCCTTAGCCAAACCCAGTCTCATTATTACCATCATCGCCACCTTGTTTTATGTTATTCAAGCTTGGATGTCTACCAAAACAATTCCCGCTGAGCAAAAGCAACAAATGCAAATGATGCTGCTTATTAGTCCGGCAACTACCTTTTTTATTAGTTTGATTTCTTCTGCAGCTTTAGCGTTATACTTTTTAATTGGTGGAATCATCATTGTTATTCAACAAGTAATTAGTGATTATATCATCACTCCACGAGTACGCCAACAAGTTGATGCTAATTTGAAAGATCATCCTGTAGTCACAGTAGTTACAGAAGCTGACTTAAAAAATTTAACTAGCTCAGAAGCTGCTGCCAAAAATTCCAGTGATAATCAGCAGGCAGCTTTATTACATCAACGTAATCGGCAACGTAATGCTGGCAAACAGCAGCACGTTCATGAATCCTTAAAAAATTCGACTAGTCCCACAGCTGCTGCTAAAAATTCTAGTGATAACCAACAGGCAGTTTCAGTGCATCAACGTAATCGGCAACGTAATGCTGGCAAACAGCGGCATCATTCCAAAAACCATTAGAATTTATCCCACAGATTTTTGATCTTTGGTTAATCATAATAAAAAAGCTCACTTTTTAGCGAGCTTTTTTTATTTATTATCTTTTGAAGAAGCTAACGGTAAGTTAATCCGGAAAATAGTACCGGAACCGAGAGCACTTTCCGCAGTAATGGTTCCTTTATACATTTCAACTATTTTCTTTGCGATTGAAAGGCCTAAGCCATTGCCGCCACTTTGGCGTGAACGCGCCTTATCAACACGATAAAAACGATTGAAAATCCGCTCTAAATCCTTGGAGGCAATACCGACACCAAAATCCTGCACGGCAATCGTCAACATGTTACTTTCCGTAGATACCGATAGATTAATTTCTTTGCGATCTTGGGAATACTTTACAGCATTATCTAACAGAATAACCAAAATTTGCATTAAATGATTACGATAAATTTGGACCAGCGTATGCGGAGGAATTGTATCATCTAAGTTAATCTGAAAATCCGGATGCAGCATGACAAAATCATTATAAGCCTGCTGAATAGTTTCGTTAGCCTGAGTAGTTTCTTTAACATAATTGACTTCGATTTGTTCAGCACGGGTTAAATCCAACATTTCTTGAATCAACTTTTTCATACGGTCAATTTCACTGACCGAAGCGTTAATTGACTCCTCTAAAACTTGCGGATCATCTTTACCCCAACGTTGTAATAATTTCAAATGACCTTCAATGACTGCTACTGGCGTACGCAATTCATGCGATACATCTTCAACAAATTCTTTTTGTTGATTAGTATACTCCTGCATTCGATCCAGCATTCGATTAAAACGATCCACCAAATCAGTGATTTCATCATTCGAACGCTGCTGGGGAATTCTCGCTGTCGAGTCAGGATCGGCGTTAATTTGATCTATGGTTTTATTAACCTGCTTGATGCGTTGAACTAAAGGACGTGTGAGCAAATACCCCATGATGATACTGAGTAATAAGGCAAATAACACCACTACCAGCATTTTCTGATTTAGTTGGCGAAATGTTCGATGATAATTTCGCATACCGTTATTAATTTTGGCATAGCCGATCAATTTCTTACTGTGCTGTGAATAAATCGGCATATTAGCCTGTAAATACTTTAAGCGTTTAGAATCGCGCTTTTTTACGGCTATATGCGCTGAATGAACCGGCTTAAATTTAGTATCAATATTACCGACTTTAAATAATGGCCGTCCTTGAGGATCAAACAAAACTAAAGCCAAATCTCCTCGAGCTAGTTGTTTTGTTAAACTATCCCGATAAAAATCTTCCGGTCTTTCAGAGACGACATTACCATTTTTATCATGACGCAGTATCTGACGATTAAATTGAGGCGCTAAGCGATCCTGCACTTGTTGTCTGGTTAAAGGCGCTTGATAAACATTAAAACGACTGTCCACTGCTGAAATCGTATCACGAACATTATTTTCTTCATTATGCAATAAAGCTTGTTCAATCGAGCTGTAAATTAATGAAGCAAAGAGACCAAATACCAGAAAAATGGCCAAGCTCAGAAGACAGGTCCATTTAAAACGTATCGTTAAACGCCAATTTGCTAATTTATTTTTCATGGGCGGACAACATAACCGGTGCCGCGAACAGTTTGAATATAGCTTTCTTTATCAGGCAAATCAATTTTATTACGCAAATACCGGACATAAACATCGACAATATTGGTCTCACTTTGAGTCATATCACTACCCCAAACACTTTTTAATAATTCTTCACGGCTTAAGACCTTGCCCATATTATTGAGTAAAGTCAAAAACAAATCATATTCGCGTCGGGTTAATTCAATCACCTTCCCGTTGCGGCTTAAAGTGTGAGCCTCTTTATCCATAACTAAATCGCGATATTCAATTTTGGTAGAATGAGGAGCCATTTTTTGATCTTCAATATCGATACGCCGTAAAAGTGCACGTAAGCGCGCCAATAATTCTTCAATGGCGAAGGGTTTAACAATATAATCATCTGCCCCATGATCTAATCCCGATACCCGGTCAATTATAGAATCTCGGGCCGTCATCATAATGATCGGAGTACTTTTTTCTTGGCGGACGCGACGGCAAACTTCTAAACCGTTTAACGTAGGTAGCATTAAATCAAGCAAAATAACATCCCAGTCTTCATTTAAGGCTGCATCCAAACCCTTTCTCCCATCAAGTTCTACATGGGTTGTATAACCTTCATGCTGTAACTCCAATTCGACAAAGCGTGCTAAATTTTTCTCATCTTCAATAATTAAAATTTTTGCCATTTTAATACTCCAACTCTTAATAAATATTCATTATTTTGTAATATACCGATATTATCTTAACACATTCAATCACAATTCAGTTTGAAAATACCAAATATATCTTAATTTAAAATAAAAAAAACGAGGATTTTGACTAATAGTTATCCTCGCTTTTTAAGATTACTGGAAAACTCTCTCATGATAATAAGTTAACAGTTTTACGATTATTGTTCTTGATACCAAGGATAGTGAAAAATCCCTTCCTGATCGACTCTTTGATAAGTGTGCGCACCAAAATAATCCCGCTGTGCCTGAATTAAATTGGCTGGTAACACCTCTGTTCGATAAGAATCATAATAAGCAAGCGCTGCTGATAGGGCAGGCACCGCAAGGCCACTTTTAACCGCCCAACTGACTACTTCCCGAGCAGAATCTTGATATTTGGCACAGATATCTTTAAAGTAATCGTCCAACAATAAATTATCTAACTGAGGATTATTCTGGTAAGCCGAGGTGATTTTTTCAAGAAATTGAGCCCGAATAATACATCCTGCCCGCCAAATTTGCGCGATTTGAGCATATTGCAAATTCCAGTCATAGTGGTTAGAAGCCGCTTTTAATTGCGCAAATCCTTGGGCATAACTCATGATTTTACTGAAATATAAGGCTTGGCGAATCTTCTCAGTAAAATCAGCCGGAAGTGTTACTGGTGTTAATTGCGTACCCGCTAAAATTGTGCTAGCTTTTTGCCGTTCTGCCTTAAAGGTTGAAATATAGCGCGCATAAACGGCTTCAGTAATTAATGATTGTGATACTCCTAATTCTAAAGCACTCTGAGAACTCCATTTGCCAGTGCCTTTATTTCCAGCAGTGTCCAAAATCATATCTACTATTGGCTGATCAGTTCCTTGATCATCTTTACGCGTTAAAATGTCGGCGGTAATTTCAATTAAATAACTAGACAATTCTCCTTGATTCCAGTGCGCAAAAATATCAGCTAATTGCTGCGGTTGCAAATGGCCGAGTTGCCGTAATAAATTATAGCTTTCAGCAATCAATTCCATATCACCGTATTCGATGCCATTGTGCACCATTTTAACATAGTGACCGGCTCCATTAGGGCCGATATAAGCTACACAAGGGGTTTGATCCGAAGCTTTGGCAGCAATTTTTTGCAAAATCGGCGCCACCAATTCATAGGCTTCTTTTTGACCACCGGGCATTAATGAAGGCCCTTGTAAAGCTCCTAATTCACCGCCGGAAACACCCATTCCAATAAAGTTAACCCCTGATTTATCTAAACGGGCGTTACGTTTGATAGTGTCTTCAAAGAAAGTATTGCCTCCATCAATTAAGACATCACCCTGATCTAACAAAGGCAATAATTGATCAATTACTGCATCCGTAGGTTGACCAGCTTTTACCATTAGAATAATCCGTCGCGGCTTTTCTAAAGATTGCACAAAATCTGTGATAGTATAACTGGGTACCAAATTTTTTTCAGGATGATCGGCCACCACTTTTTCGGTTTTCGAACTGGTGCGATTAAAAATGGCTACACTATAGCCTTGGCTTTCAATATTTAAAGCCAAATTTTTTCCCATGACGGCCATTCCAATAACGCCAATAGTTGGTTTACTCATTCAAAATTTTCCTCCTCATTATCATCACATCAATAGTAGCAAACCTGATCTTATTATTAAAGCAGATATTTATTTTTCATCCGGCGGTAATAATTTTTTAAGTTTATCCCATTGCGGATTAGCTGCGTGTTTTTGATTTTGCTGATACTGATCTTCGGAAATCACATTCCAATCATCACCGCTAGGCATAGAACCGGTATTTTTTTCAGAATTAGTTAAAACTTGCGTCGGAATATTCAACAAAATATTATCTTCAATCGCCGCTTGTAAATCTAAACAATTATTTTCTAAGGGAATAATCAGCTCGTCTTCATGTTCTGCTGAACTCTGATTAGCTTCATCACTATAAAATTCTTTAACCTGTGCTTTAATGGGAATTACCACCGGTTGCAAACTACGTGTAGAAGGATAAGTTAAGTTTGTTGTAATTACAAGCTGACTATACAACAAACCTTTTTCCCATCCTACTTCACCTTTTACTTTTACTGGATCAACCGCCAGCACTTGAGGATCACGTGCTTGTAAGTTGGCCTGTAAGTTAAGTGTTTGTTCAATTTGTAAAGGATGTTGTCGATATTTTTCTAACTGTCTTACCGGATATACAAGCATTTTTTGACCTACTTTCTTTTGATTGGTTGACGTCCAAAATTTTGTTCTGGTACATTTACCAAATTAAAAATTCGATCTGCCATAACTGTTGGTGCCATAAGCCCAGTACCGTTACCTATTTTTTGTGTTACTTTGGTAATCAAGGGAAGCTCTAAATCTTTTTTGACATTATGCAAATGCTTCTGCCCCGCCCTATTAAATCCTAAGACGTGCAGATAACGTTGCCGGCGCATTTGCTGCATTTTTGTAACGGAAATATTTAATAAAGTATACATACATAAACGCCGTAAACGCGCATAGGTATATCTTTTACTTTTTATTCGGTGCAAAAAGTCTGTAAAATTTTGTGCTGCCAAAATCTCCTGCCGCAATTTATATTCCAAGCCTTCATTCATCTGATAAATCTGCCCTAATTCCGACAAACTTACAGTTAATAGCCGGTACTTCAAAAATTTAAAAAAATCCTCCCAATTGTATAAATCGGCCTGCGCTAAAGCTGCTTGTGTAAATTGAGGAACGGCCTTTTGATAAGCACTGCCCGCAAAAAGAGCGCGCCTAATCGCAGAGGCACTGGAATATTTACCCTGGAGACTAACGGCATTATGCGCTATCTGTCCCTTACGTGCTAAAGGTAGTAAACGAACCGGATAATTTAGTTTTAGACATGCTTGGGCATATGCTAGTCCTAATAGTTGATTCGGTTGCGTGATATTAATCCCTAATTGCTGCTGAAGATTTTGATTAAATTGAGTAGCATACGTATTATGAAAATCAGTGAATTGTTCTGAATTAAGTGATACTTTTTGAATTTGTTCTGCCAACTGATAGTAGTCTATGTGAGGATTTTCACTGCCAAAAACCAAGGTCTCTACTTGCAACTGCTGTAAAATCCGCACAGCCTCTTCTGCAAAAATGTCTGCCGGCTGAACAGCACCATAAATGGGCAGTTCAATAATCAGATCCGCCCCGGCTTCTAGAGCTAAGCGTGCGCGCTGCCATTTATTTAAGATGGCAAAATCGCCTCTTTGCACAAAATTACCGGACATGACTACTACTAAAACTTCGGGCTGTAAATTTCTTTTAATCTGTTGAATTTGCCAAACATGTCCATTATGTAATGGATTATATTCGGCAATAAGGCCACAAATACTCATCTTCACTCGGTTAAGGCCGTGACATCGACAACCGGGGCGTCAGACCATAAATTTTCAATTTTATAAAAATCGCGCGCTTCCGGTGTAAAGACATGAACAATTACATCCCCCAGGTCTACTAAAACCCAAGGGGAATCCTTCTGTCCCTCAACATGATTAACACTAGAAGCTTGATCCGTAACATTATCAACAATTGCCTGTACTTGACGTTGAGAAGAACCTGAAGCAATCACAAAATAATCGGCCATCAAACTAATGTTTTGCATATCTAAAACAACTATATCTTCAGCTCTTTTTTCTGCAGCGGCCTTAACTGCCATCTGCATAACTTCTTGACTATTCAATAAAATACCTCACTTTATTTTTGCACAACCCATTCGTTATAACTGGCAATGGTTAAAGGATAAATCTGCCGCTTTTGTTTCAGCAAGTGTTCTAAGGTATGCTGTAATTGATAACGAACCCCCGCATCCAAATCACGGTCAGTGATCGCTCGTGCTTCCTCTGCTTCTTTAAAATCGCGTCCCGGTTCTGTGTAATCGGCCATAAAGACGATTTTATCCAGGGTTGTCATGCGAACATCACCTGTAGTATGGCGCCGAACAGCATTTAAAATGTCTTCGTCGACAATACCCAGTTCATATTTAATAAAAAAGGCACCCACAATACCATGCCAAATCGCATTACCGTAATTTAATAGGTCAGCATCCAATTTTTCCTGTTTAATCATTGTAATAAATTCTTCATCGCTGCGCTCTTTAGCATAATCATGAACCAAGCCCGCAATTTGAGCCTTATAAGTGTCACAATTATTAAATTGCGCTAACTGGACTGCCCGTTCACTTGTCCGCAGGCAGTGCTGGTAGCGATAATCGGATAAATGCTGCTTGACCTGCTGTTGTAAGCCAGAAAGATAATCACTATTTGTCTGCTTCATCTTGATAAAGCCCCTTTTCTTCAATATACTGCAAAACTAGATCCGGTACAAAATATCGAACTGAACCATGATGGCGAATAGTATTTCTGATCCAAGTGGAACTCACGTCAGTGGCAGGCATATTAACCCAAATTACCGGATAAACCGATTTTTTTTCATAACCTTTGCGACAAACACCGACTAATTGAACCATTTGCACTAATTGTTCAATCTTGTGCCACTTAGGTAAATAGTTAACCATATCTGCGCCGATAATTAAATAATAACGATTTTCAGGATGAGAAATAGTTAAAGCGCGAATCGTGTCATAAGTATAACTAACTCCCCCACGATTAACTTCCATCAATCCTAATTCAAAATTACGATGATCAATAATTGCTCGTCGAACCATTTCGACACGATCACTGGCCGCAATGGCACCTTTACTGTCCACATGCGGCGGCTTGGAATCCGGCAGGAATAAAATTTTATCCAAACTTAATTGATTTAAAACTTGATCCGCAACCATTAAATGCCCAATATGAGGCGGATTAAAAGTCCCCCCCATAATACCGATCCGCTTTTGTTTTCCATTATTTATTCTTTGTAATTTAGGTTCAGTAATTGACTGATTCTTAACTGCAATCTTTGTCATTAATCTTACCTCGAAATTTGTTTTACCTTAAGACTTAGATGGCGGTGGGAAGGCTGGGGGGCTTGTTTATATAAGATTACCATGCGGCCAATATCTTGGACGTATTGAATTTGCGTATCAAATTTTTGTACTTGCTGAATTAATTCTTCTGATTGCACCGAAGAATTGGGCAAGATAGATATTTTAATCAACTCTTGGGCATTAATTTGCCATTGTATTTGTTGTAAAACTGTTTTTGTAATACCATTTTTGCCAATTTGCAACATCGGTGACAGTTTTTGCGCTTGTCCTCGAAGAAATTGGCGCTGCTTAGGTGTTATCATAGCTACTCCTTCATTCAATTTATTAAAGATGGGCGGACTTCCACCTGTAATCCTTGGGGTAAATAGGCTTGCAATCTTACTTGGGCCGGAACCGCAATCCAACCTAAACCCGCAAAAACTATATCACTTTTAACTTTGGTAATAATAGTTTGTGCTTTTAAAGGTGGTAGATGATCCTGCGAAACAGGCGGCTGCAACAACTTGCCTAAATGTTTGTGATAAAAAGTCTGGGCCTGCGATAATTTGGTCCGATGTACATAAAGCTGATTGTTTACATAGACGACAAATGAACCCGAAGGACCCGAAATAAAATCTAATCGTGCTAAACCCGCTAAAAATAAAGTTTGCTGCGCTTGTAATTGAAATACTCGCGGATGAATTTCCTGCTGGGGAGCCAGATATTTTAATTCCGAAGGAGCCAAAAACTGAGAGATTTGATTATCATGCATAATGCCCGGAGTATCAATAATTTCACCGCCCTCGGCTAAAGGCAGGCGAATTTCATTAAGCGTAGTCCCCGGAAAATTGGACGTTGTAATTAAGTTTTGCCAATCCGAATGAGCTTGAATAATAGCATTAATTAAAGTCGATTTGCCGACGTTAGTAGTCCCGACGACGTAAACTTTTTTTCCTTGGCGCAATTTCATGATTTGCTTTAATAAATCATCAATATTCGTAAGTTTTTTGGCACTTACTAATTCTATAGCCACAGGGTGTAATCCTAATTTTTTGACTTGCTGACGCAGCCAATCTTTTAATTTATTACTATTAAAAGAGCTCGGGATTAAATCTGCTTTATTACCTACTAACAAGATTGGATTACGTCCGATATATTGACGCAATTTTTTGATAACACTTCCCGAAAAATTAAATAAATCGACTACATAAATCACAAGAGCCTGTTGTTTTCCAATGGATTGTAACAACTGTTGAAAATGCTTATCATTTAAAGGTACTGCTGACACTTCATTGTAGTGTCGTAAGCGAAAACAACGCTGGCAATATAATTCTTGAACATTATCTTGAGCCAGATATTTTTCTAAAGTAGCTTCAGGAATATATCCTGCCTGCTGTTGTTGTTGCGACTGCAATAAAGCACCACAACCAATACAATATAATGCCTCTTCATTACTCATTCAAGTGCTGCCTCCACTTTAACTGCCGGTAAAGCCGACTATTCAACCACATTAAAGGACGTTCAAAGAAACGATTAATCCGAGTTTTTTTAGCATCAGTAGCCACTAAAGGCCGCACGAGAATCGTTGCTAAACCGGCCAAATTACCGGCTAAAATATCAGTCATTAATTGATCGCCTACCATTATAACGTCTTTTTTAGCTAAATGCTGTTCCGATAGATATTTTTTAATCGCAAAAGGCAAAGGTTTTAGAGCCCGATCAACTACTTCCACATCTAGCCCCTGCACCGCTTTTAAAACCCGCGCACGATTATTATTAGATACAATAACTAATTTAACCCCCTGCGCCTTTAATTCTTGATTCCACTTTATTAAGCGCTGATCACGACGATATTTCTGATTCCAAGGCACCAAAGTATTATCTAAATCCGATAATATGACCTTAATACCTTGATCAACAAACTCTTGAGCATTTACTTGCATGATTTGTTCAATCATTACGGTCGGTTTAAAAAGTCCCAGAGCCCTTCACTCCTAATATATTATTTTAAATTCAACTAGGTTTAATCAATTGTTAAACAAGAATTGCCAAAACTTTTGAATCGCTTAATCCTAACGTTACTCAACTTAATGCTGCTGTGTGCTGAAAGCTTTCTCAGTTTCTCTTAATAAAAAAAGGCTGCGACAAAATTTAATTTTGCTCCAGCCTCCAATGGCTCACCGCCATCATTAAATTTATTATTTCAATGCAGTTTTAGCAGTGTCGACTAACTTTTTAAATGCACGTTGATCATTAACAGCCAAATCAGCCAACATTTTACGATTAATATCAACTTGTGCCAATTTTAGTCCATGCATTAACTTACTATAGCTCATATCATGGGTTCGAGCTGCAGCATTAATCCGGGCAATCCATAATTTACGATATTCGCGCTTAACTTGACGCCGATCCCGAAAAGCATAACGATAGGAATTAAATAACTGCGTTGATGCTGCCTTAAATTGAATATGTTTCGAACCACGATAGCCCTTAGCGAGTTTTAAAACTTTCTTACGACGTTGATGAGTAACTGTTCCACCTTTAACACGTGGCATAAAAATTCCTCCTAGAAATCTATTTTATTTGTAAGTAGTTAACATTTGCTTAATTCGTTTCATATCACTCGCACTAACCATCGCCGCTTGTGATAATTGCCGCCGTTGTTTCTTGGTCTTACCGTGGAAACGATGACTTGTATAACCATGATGACGTTTCAAACCACCATTAGCAGTAAATTTAAAACGTTTTGCTGATGCACGATGTGTCTTTTGCTTAGGCATTATAATATCCTCCTAATTATTTCTTCTTTTTATCAGTGATAGGAGCAAGCATCAGAAACATACTTCTGCCATCCATTTTAGGATGCGTGATAACAGTAGCAACATCTTGAGTTGCTTGCGCCATTTTTTCCAGAACATCTCGACCAATTTCTTTGTGAGTGATGGCACGGCCCCGGAATCTAATTGAAACTTTGACCTTTGCTCCCTTTTCGAGAAATTTACGAGCATTTTTTAATTTAGTATCAAAATCATTTTTCTCAATAGTAGGACTTAACCTAACTTCCTTGATACTAACAGTCTTTTGTTTCTTTCGCGCTTCACGGTCTTTTTTTTGTAATTCAAATCGATATTTACCATAATCCATAATACGGGCAACCGGTGGTTTGGCATTAGGAGAGACTAATACTAAATCCAAATGTGCCTGTTCTGCCAAGCGTAAAGCCTCTGCTCGATTCTTAACACCTAATTGTTCTCCACCAACCGAAATTACGCGCACTTCACGTGCCCGAATTTTTTCGTTCACGATCATATTATTTTTGCTATTATTAGCAGCTATTGGTATCCACCTCCAAAAAATTCACTCACAAAAATGCGGGCGCAAAAGCGCCCGCAAATAATATCTAGTCGATTATTCTTTAAAACCCAGAGGCAAAAATTGCATGGGTGAGAAGCGGGAGCTTCTGCTTTTAAACTCAATGAACATTATATCTAACTAGGTTAACATTGTCAATAACTATTTTCTTATTCAGTTAATTTCCCCACAACCGGCAATTTGGCCAAGACTGTTTTTTTGTGCGGTGCTTTTAAAATAATTTTCGAGAGATCATTACCCGCAACTTGCCCATGATGATTAGCACCGGCCCAAGCATCAACTTGAGTCACATCATAAACTATGCTATCGATAGCCACATATTTTTGAGGTTTAATTTTACCATTATATTGCGCTAATTGCGTTTTAGTAAAAGTTTTAGTCATTCTCTAGACCACTCCTTTTTAAAATCTGCGATCAGTTATTCATTCTGCCAACAATTCTTCTAATTGTTGAATTTGTTGTTTCAACTTCTTACCAATATCTGTTTCACTAACGGTTTTGCGTGCTAATTCCTGCTCAACAACTCTTTTCGTCGAGACAATATCACTTAATTGTTCAATTGCTTGTTCGCGGGTAGTAAAAGGCTGGTGCGTCACTAATTGTAACCCATGAGAATTATACAATAAAGTATAACCGCCAATACCGGTCGTCTTATGATAGGCAGTAGAAAAGCCGCCATCGATGACAATCATTTTTCCATTGGCCATAATGGGAGAATGTCCCTTTTTAACCGGAGTATGTCCATTAATTAAATGACCACAATCAGCATCAGCCCCAAATTCACGTAAAACTTTAACAATAAAAGGTTCTTGATGACGTAACTGATAATAACTGTTCGGCTTTTCATAATGGGTTTGCGGATCGGCAATAAAATATCTTTCAAAAGTTGTCATTTCCTGTTTTCCAAACAACGGTGAAACAGGACCTGACCAGAGATACCATAACAAATCAGTCGCTAAATCTGTACTTTGACGACTATTAGCATAACAGCGTCGTAAATTATCTTCTAAAAAATCGAATAATTCTTTTCCGGCATAGAGATGATGATTAAGAGTTAAGCCCTCAAAATCACCTTTTTCATCAACAGGAATACAGCCATGAACCAACAAATTACCATTATACACTAAGTACATACTGCCCTTTTGCATGAAAAAGTCCATATGCTTGCGTAATTTTTCTGAATGAACAAATGCCTGCGTCAATTGGGTAATTACTTCTTGTTCGTCAGGTAAAAGCTGATAAGGATTTTTCGGATCAACCGTTTGAAAACAGCCATTAATTATCGGATAAGTTTTGCCTTTAAGCAAAATATGAGTTTGCTGTGGATCTAACTTATCCAACAATTGGCGCGATTGCATTTTAAATTCGGGCCTGCGTTCAATCAGATGTCCTTCTAATTTAAACTGAATAATTGCAATTGCTTGATGAATCTTATTAATTTGACTTAATTCACTGGCAGAAGGCCGTGCTTCTTGAGGATTAAGTTTGGGAGCAAAGCCCGGATTATCATGATAATATTTATCGGCTAATAAGGATAAATGACGTAAATTGATACCATAGGCATCTTCAACAATTGATAAATTGTTATATCGCGCACAAATTCTTAACAAACTGGCCACACATAAAGGTGATCCTGATACAGCTCCCAGCCATAAAATATCATGGTTGCCCCATTGTAAATCTACCGAATGATAATTCATTAACCGATCCATAATCTTATCTGGATGGGGTCCCCGGTCATAGATATCACCCACTACATGTAAATGATCGACAACTAATCGCTGAATTGTATGACATAAGGAAATAATAAATTTATCTGCCGATCCTAATTTAATAATATCAGCTGTTATTTGCGCATAATAATTTTGCTTATCCAGCGTATCAAAATCCCCGTAGAGTAATTCTTCAGTAATATATACAAATTCTGGTGCTAGCGCTTTCCGTAACTTAGAACGAGTATATTTAGTCGCACAATATTTTAATAGTTCCAATAATTGGGCAAAAGTATCTAAATACCATTGCTGTAAGTCTTCCGAATGCTGAAAACCGGCTTTAATGATCTGGAGACGTTGTGTAGGATAATAGACTAAAAAGGCTAGTTCCTGCTGGCTTTTAGCATTCAAACGTCCATTAAATAAAGCCTTAATCTTTAATTTAATATTCCCCGAAGCATTACGCAAAACATGATCAAAAGCTGCATATTCACCATGAATATCACTCATAAAAGCTTCAGTACTTTTCGGTAAATTTAAAATAGCTTTTAAATTAATAATTTCCGTGGTGATAGCTTCTCGCGTGGGAAATTTTTCTTTTAGCAATTCTTTTGTTAATTCTTGCGTAACAATCACCCTTTTAAAATAAGATATCTTTATTATACCAATTTTTTTAAAAACTGTCATCTTTGCTTTTAAATAAGGATTCTACAACAAAAAATGATCTATACCAAAATTAAAAAACATCTTTGCTAATGACTTTGAGGATTTACCTTTACCGCTTTAAGTATAACTTAACAAAGATGATGCATCTAATAAAAAATTAAAAATTTAAATTAAGGCAATTAAAAAGGCAGAAACATTACTGCTTCTGCCTTAACAATTTATTTTATTCTTTTCCAGTACGGGAATAATTTTTTACATCAGCGACGACACTGTCAATAAACATACTAATATCTTCTTCCGCACTATTTTGTTCACCATATTTACGAACGGAAACTTTTGCGTCACTAACTTCCCGATCGCCAATTACAATTGTATAAGGTATCTTTTGAGTTTGAGCTTCACGAATTTTATAATTCATTTTTTCATTACGCGAATCAATTTCTACTCGTAACCCTAATTTGCGCATATCGTCTTGTAATTTTTGGGCATAATCTAAATGCAAATCATTTCTAACTGGAATGATCATTGCCTGAATTGGTGCTAACCAAGTTGGAAAGGCTCCTTTATACATTTCCATCAGATAAGCTATAAAACGTTCCATAGTAGAAATAACACCACGATGAATCATTACGGGACGATGTTCTTGACCATCCTCACCCACATAAGTTAATTTAAAGCGCTCCGGTTGCATAAAATCTAACTGAATGGTCGATAAAGTTTCTTCGTTTCCTAATGCTGTTTGAGTTTGGACATCTAGTTTAGGGCCATAAAAGGCAGCTTCACCTTCAGCTTCGTAATAATCTAAGCCCATATCATCCATCGCGGCTTTTAACATACCTTGGGATCTATTCCACATTTCATCATCATCAAAATATTTTTCAGTATTAGCCGGATCACGATAACTTAACCGGAAAGAATAATTATCGATCGCAAAATCATGATAAACATCCAACATTAATTGTAAGACTTTTTTAAATTCATCTTCAATCTGATCCAAAGCTACAAATGTATGACCATCATTAAGTGTCATCTCACGGACGCGTTGTAATCCGGAAAGCGCACCAGATTTTTCATAACGATGCATCATTCCTAATTCTGCAATTCGGATCGGCAACTCGCGGTAAGAATGAATATGATGCTTATAAATTTCAATATGTGAAGGACAGTTCATCGGTCGTAATTCTAGCATTTCTCCTTCACCCATATCCATTGGCGGAAACATGTCTTCACGATAGTGATCCCAATGACCTGAGGTTTTATAAGCATCTAAATTCATCAAAACCGGTGTATAAACATGCTGATAACCAGCAGCCACTTCTTTATCAATAATATAACGTTCAACTACCCGCCGAATGGTTGCTCCTTTAGGCATCCAATAGGCCAAACCAGCACCAACTTTAGGATCAACAAAAAATAGATCTAATTCTCGACCAATAGTCCGATGATCGCGCTCTTTAATCTCTGCGCGTCGTTTTAAGTCTGCTTGTAGATCCTCATCACTTAAAAAGGCTGTTCCATAAATTCTTTGTAACATCGGATTACTGGACTTACCTTGCCAATAAGCACCTGCAACAGATAATAACTGGTAATATTTTAAATTCTTAATTTCTGGTAACAAGGCTTTCTCGCCAAAATCAATAAAATCGCCTAATTTAAATACTGGAATTTGGACATTATCGTATGCCGCAACTAAAGCAGATTTATAAGGATCAGCCTGCACTTTTTCTGCCAATTCTTTTTTATCCATCATTTGCCGTTCGATTTCTGGTTTTTCGGCTATTAATTTTTGCATTCGATCTTTTAAATCTTCTAATTCGTCGACACTTACTTGAGCATCCGCCTTATCCGTATCTAAATAAAAACCTTCATCATTAACCTGATGTTCGCCAAAATTAATTTCAGGATATTTTTGTTTTAAAACGGCACTTAATAAGAAAATTGCTGTTTCCCGCATGACTTCGACTGCAGCAGCATCTTTGGAGGTAATAATCTCAATTTTAGCATCTTGAAAAATTGGTCTTTGTAAATCTACCAAAAAGCCGTTAATTTTTGCCGCAACAGCAGATTTCTTTAAACTATTACCAATACTAGCAGCAACTTCTGCCGGCTTAATTCCAGCAGCAACTTCTTGTTTAGAACCATCCGGAAATTCTAATGATATATTTGACATTCTTCTACCTCCAATAAAAAAGTCCCTCGGAAAAATTCCGAGGGACGTATTTAAAATAATATACGCGGTTCCACCCACATTAAAGCACTCAGCTTCATCTCTATCAGTCTATAAAGCAACTAACCGCTCAGTCTTCAATCTGGTTATGGTTAAAAATCTTCGTTGAGTTACTTTCAGTCGGTGGTGAACTCTCCCTGAATTGAAGATTAATAGAATATAAAAGCATTAAACCACGAAAAGAACAAAAATGCAACAATTACTTAAAACGTCGATTAGGACCACTTACAATTATTTCTTGCGATAAGAAACGAATTCGTTCCATAATGCGCGCAGCTTTAAGTGTCTCTTCATCACCGCGCTGATTAACAGTTAAATGCTTTTGTAGCTCGGCCATCGAAAAATTAGAGGAAAAGAAGGTCGGCAGCTTTTCCTGCAGACGATATTGTAAAATTACTCCCAATACTTCATCACGAATCCAGGAACTTAAAGAATCTGCTCCAATATCATCTAACATCAGAATGGGAACAGCTTTAATCTGATTAATTTGCGATAAGACCGAATTATTTTGAATGGCATTTTTCATCTGGACAGCAAAGGTCGGAAAATGCATCAACAAGACCGTCACCTTATGCTCTACTAATTCCCGGGCAATGGCCGCCAGCAAATAAGTTTTACCGACTCCTAATTTGCCGCATAAATAAAGACCAGGAATAAATTGCTGGGGATTTTGGCTATATTTTAAGACGAAATTTAAAGCCGCCGCATAGGATTCTTGCCGCCCTAATGCTCCTTGAGCATAATCATCCAAATTAGCCTGACGAATATCGCTAGCCATATTTAAGGTCATAAACTTATGCTCCAAAGCAATCTGTTGTTTTTGAGCAGATAACTTGGGATTGGGTCGATAAACTACTTGAATCGATTGATTAACTAAGCGCAAAAAAGGATCGTATTCACTGGCAAAATTATTCTTATGGTTCTTGGCTTGGACAAATTCATAGATTGCATCCAGATTATTATTCAATATGGTCGTCGTTATTTGGCTTTGATGTTGTCGAATAAATTTTTGGACATCTGGATCTTGTAAAGCCTGCTGCGTTAATTCCTGATATTTTTTATTCCAATGATTTTTAGCAATTATCCCCGAAAACTCCTGTGCCATATTTTTCATATTATTCACCTATTAGGAATTATTTTTAAAATCACGCCATTGCTGTTGCAATTTAGCCAATTCTTCAGGATCAACTTGTTTTGCCTGATGCTTTGACCAATCAGTTGTTTGCTCTTGATGAGGCTGGTAACTATTGCGCGCAGACTTGCGCCTGATATGGCTGCTTTTGCCAGTACCATTCGCACGAGCTTTAATCCGTTTCACGGCCGCGCCGGCAGTACGAATATCATTTTGAACCCAATCATTAGCGACAGTTTCCACAAGACTTTGTGTTAAAGTAGCGGAATTATTTAAAATATAATCAATCAAAATATTAATTACCGGCAACGGTAATACCGCTCGCTGCTGCAGTTTACGTAAAACACCAGTTTCAGCTGATCCTACAAAACCATGCAGCTGTTGCTTTTTGGCTGCCAAAAAATCTCCCGGTGCTAACTGATTAGCTTGCTTAATTAATTGCTGTTCTGCTTTTGTAAATTCTTGGGCCTGGGAATCTTTGACCGTCAATTCCGGCTGCAATTGATTATTGGTTTCATCACGTACTTGAATATTAACCCGCTCCTCAAAACGTTTCTGGGCAACATTTTGCAATCTTCTGATATCAATACTGTTATTTTGAACATTCAAAGTATTGGCAATTAAATCTGCCATTTCGATTTCGGTAACACCATAAAAGGCATGCACATTAAATAATTCATTCTGATGTTGGGCAATATCCTGCGAGCTGACATGATAACTAGCCGTATAATCCGTGAGTAACTGCCAATCAAAAGTAGCCAATTGATCTTTGGTATAATGGGGAAGCTTTGTTGTCGTCTTTGGAGTAGGTTGTTGTGCCATTTTCAAAATTTCCGAACTAGACAAATGAAAAACATCTAAAAAACTTTGAGTAATATCAGTTAAAGGTTGGTTTTGTGGTAATCGAGGGGGCTGATATTTTGTTTGTAAGCGTTCATAATCATAACGGCCGATTTTTTCATATAAAAAAGTTTTTAAAATATTATCTCTAAAAAATTCTTGGGGACGTAAAGGCTCATGTAATTGATAGATTAAATATTGTCCCAGAGCATCTTTCGTAGAAAAAGTATGCATTAAAGCGACTGCTTCCAGCTTAATTCGTGCCTGATAAAAGTGGGGTGCATCAATATCTAATAAATTTAACAACTGTGCATGCTGATTTCGCTCCGAAACTAAAGCTTGTCGTTGATTCCACAATAATTGATAAAGGCTTAAAGCATTACTGCCCACTAAGGGCTGATATAAATCCAATAATACTTGCCGATCATAATCAGTTAAAAAATCTTCAGTAGTTACCCAATAACCCCATAAGGGATCAATTTTTGCTTCAGTCATTGGCAGAACCGCCAGTTGATGAATCAGCATTATTTTTTTGATTAGCCATCATTTCTTGAACTTCCTTCATCAACCCATTGATATCCTTAAATTGCCGATAAACACTGGCAAAACGAATATAGGCAATATCATCCAATTGTGCCAATTCCTGCATTACATATTCTCCTATTTGCCGCGAATAAACCTCATTTTCGCCTGTAGCGCGCACTTTAGACTCCACACGGGAGACCACCTGATTCATATCATCTAAAGTTACTGGTCGTTTTTCAGCAGCTCGAACAATTCCTCGTAGAACTTTTTCCCGACTAAATTCTTCCCGACTGCCATTTTTTTTAATTACTAAAACCGGAGACTGTTCAATGCGTTCAAATGTTGTAAAACGATGACCACAATTTTCACACTCACGGCGGCGACGAATCACCCGACCTTCATCACTAGGTCGACTATCAATAACTCTGGAAGAATTTTGATGACAATGCGGACAAATCATTTTTTAGTACTCCTTTAAATTAACAGCTCTAACATCTGGTCAATTTGTTTTTGCAAATAATGTAAATCACCATTATTATCGATGATAAAATCTGCCCAGCGACTTTTTTGACTTAAGCTCATTTGACTGGCAATCCGTTGTTGTGCAGCAGCCAGCGTTAGATGATTGCGCGTCTGTAATCTTTGTAATTGCACAGAAGGCGCGGCATAAACCAAAATAATTTGATCTAATAATTGTTGATAATGCTGTTCAAATAGTAATGGAATTTCAAAAAAGACCGGAACACCATTATCAGAAACTTTTTTAATCAAATCTGTCAAACGTTGTCGAATTAATGGCTGCAAAATTTGATTCAATTGGTCTAAATAATGCGGATTATTAAACACTATCTGTCCTAAATAGGGACGATTTAACTGACCATCCTCCTGTAAAATCCGCGTTCCAAAACAATTAACTATTTTTTGCCAACCTTCAGTTTGTGGTAAAACAACCATCCGGGCAATGTGATCAGCATCAACAATTGTAAATCCTTGCTGTTGCAGTATCTTAGTAACGGTCGATTTCCCGGTTGCAATACCTCCGGTAATTCCAATAGCTTTTCTCATTATGGATTAAGTGTTTGGCATTGAGGACAAAAATGAGTTCCTCGACCTGCCACCTTAATTTTTTTAATAATTGTACCACAACGTTCACAAGGATGGCCTTCTTGATTATAGACATGCAATTGTAACTGAAAGGTGCCTTCATGTCCAGTCGCATCAACATAACTGCGGACTGTAGTCCCTCCAGCAGCAATAGCTGTTTTGATTTCATCATTAATAATCGGATAAAGCGCAGCAACTTGTTGCTCCGTTACTTTATTGGCCGGTTCTTCGGGATGAATTTGAGCTCGCCATAAGACTTCATCAACATAGATATTGCCCAAACCAGAAACAACATGCTGATCTAACAAAGTAGCCTTAATTGATTTTTTTCTTCGCTGTAATCCCTGCTGCAAAGCGGCCAAAGTGTATTCTGGTGTAAGCGGCTCCGGCCCTAAAGCGGCGATCGCTTTCCCTTGCAATTCCTCAGTAGTGGGTACTAATTGCATTTTCCCAAATTTGCGAACATCCCGATAGCCTAAAAACTTTCCGTCATCCAAGTGAAAAACAATATGAACATGTTTGTCAAAGTCAGCTTTCGAGGCTCGGACTTGATATTTGCCTTCCATACGCAGATGGCTAATCATTGTTAAATTATTATCAAAATGAAACAAAAGATATTTAGCGCGGCGGCCAATATCTAAAATCTTAGCCCCAACTAACTGGTGTTGAAAATCGGCTACGGAGCCGATAATAATTTTATCGTAGTAAATTTCGACATTAGTAATTGTCCGGCCCTTAACTAAACTATTCAGTCCCCGCCGCACTGTTTCTACTTCCGGTAATTCCGGCATGTTTTTCTCACCTATCCTTTAGCATCGAACCAAGTTGGTCCATGTGCTGATTCTACTTTCAAAGGTACATCCAGCTGCACCGCTGAATCCATTACTTGTGGTACTAACTTCTCTAAAATCGGGATCTCCTTTTTGGGAGCTTCAAAAATTAATTCATCATGAACTTGTAATAACATTGTAGCTTGCAGATTATCTGCCTGCAGTTTCTTTTGCATATTAATCATGGCTATTTTAATAATATCAGCGGCACTGCCTTGAATAGGAGTATTCATCGCAGTCCGTTCTGCAAAGGAACGCAGATGATAATTTCGGGAATGGATATCAGGCAAATAACGGCGGCGATGCATAATAGTCTCAACATAACCATCGGTTCGCGCCATCTGGACAATTTTATCCATATAATTTTTCACATCCGGATACTGTTTAAAATAAGCATTAATAAACTCTGCCGCCCGTTTGCGGGAAATACCAATATTCTGGGATAAACCATAATCGCTAATTCCATAAACAATTCCAAAATTAGTGGCCTTAGCTTGACGCCGCATATCCGGAGTAACCTCAGAAATGTCATGAAGGCCAAAAATACGCATCGCGGTATGAGCATGGATATCATAATTATCAGCAAAAGCCTTTTGCATATTTTGATCACCGGAAATGTGTGCCAAAACCCGCAACTCAATCTGTGAATAATCACTGGAAAAAATTTCCCATCCAACATGACTAGGCACAAAAGCCTTTCGAATTTCTCGGCCCTCATCCCGAGCCGGAATGTTTTGCAAATTCGGATCCACCGAAGATAGCCGCCCAGTCTGAGTTAAGGTCTGTTGATAACGTGTATGCACCTTCTCATCTACTGCAATAGAATTCATTAAGCCGATGACATAAGTTGATTGGATTTTGGCAACTTGACGGTAATCCAAAATTTGAGCAATAATCGGTGCTTGGCCGCGTAATTTTTCTAAGACATCGACAGAGGTAGAATAACCTCGTTTATTCTTCTTGATCGGTTTTAAGCCCAATTCTTCAAACAGAACTTTACTTAGCTGTTGCGGCGAATTTATATTAAATTCATGACCGGCTTGCTGATAAATATCTGCTTCTAAATCCTGTAAACGTTGATCTAGATCTTGTTGCATTTGCTCTAAATTATGACGATCAACTTTAATTCCCGCAATTTCCATATCGGCTAATACTTGCGATAAAGGTAACTCAATTTCGTCAAATAATTGATCTTGATCATGATCCTGTAATTTTTGCGGTAATTTAGTCTTTAAAAAATTAATCGCTGTTATCTTGGCCGCTAAATGTTGTAATAATTCTGATCGCGGTGGAATAGTTAATTTAGCTCCGCGACCATAAAACTGGCTATCAGCAATCAAATCCTGATAATCATAACCCTGGGCCAGTTTTCCTAAGTCATTAGAGTTTTCATTCACATCAATTAAATAAGAGGCTAACAGTGCATCAAAATTAACCCCAGCAAGATGAATTTGCCAACGATTTAAAGCTACATAATTACGCTTAAAATCAAAAACCGCCTTCTTAATTTGAGGATTTTGCAACCAAGATTTTAATTGCGGATTACGCAAAATTTCGGCATTATCAGTTACCCAAATTTGATCTTTAATCCCGATACCAAAACCGATAATAGGAGCCTTGTGATAATTGTCTTGCACCATCTCAACCAAAACTGTTGCTGCTTGTTGCGAAGCTGTAATTTCTTTAATATTATTCTCGTTTAACTCTTGAAAATTAATATTAGTTTCCACTGATTCTATTGTGGAAGCTGTTGTTTCAGTATCCATTTTGGATAAAAATGTTCGAAAATTCATTTTTTGATAAAAATCACGCAGCTGACTAATTTGATCACCCTCATAGGTTAGCTGATCAATATCTAATTGAACGGGAACATCTAATTGGATAGTAGCTAATTTTTGTGATAAAAAAGCAACATCTCGATCCTGCAGTAAATGTTCTTTGAGTTTGCTGGCCTTCATTTTATCAATCTGAGCATATAATTGATCTAAAGACCCGTACTGCTTGATTAGTTTAAGAGCTGTTTTTTCGCCCACTTTAGTTACACCAGGATAATTATCCGAAGTATCACCCATCAAAGCTTTAACATCAATTAACTGAGCTGGCTTAATACCTAATTTTTCTTGAAAATGCTGCGGAGTATAAAATTCCAGTTCAGTAACACCTTTGATGGTTAAAGCAACAGTAGTCTGTTCATTAACCAGCTGGGTTAAATCACGATCGCCGGTAACAATGGTAGTCTGAAAATTCTTTTTTTGAGCTTTTTTAGCTACAGTTCCAATAATGTCATCTGCTTCATAATTTTCTAATTCATAAGTTTTAATACCCCGAGCCTTTAATAATTGCTTAATAAAGGGCATCTGTTCTTGAAATTCTGTAGGAGTTTTTAAACGATTGCCCTTGTAGTCATCATACAATTGATTACGAAAAGTGTATTTACCCGCATCAAAAGCTACCAACATATCTGTAGGTTGGCCTTTAGATAAAATCAAATCTAACATATTGTTAAAGGCATAAATAGCATTAGTATGCAGTCCTTCAGGATTTTTGAATTTTTCTAATACTGTATACATAGCATAAAAGGCCCGAAAGGCAATACTGTTTCCATCAACCAGAATTAATTTTTTAGGCTCCATTAATTTACCTCATTTCTTCGATTCTTATTTTAGCAAATATTGGAATAACCTGCCAAAAACCGGTATTAAAATCGCAAACTTTTTAGAGTTATTTTTGCTGCGGTTATTTTAAATTGCATCTTGGAAATACCATTTTGTCTGTAAATTCTTCAAGAACCATAATAATAAAAAAGATTGGAAATTTTTATTATTCCAATCTGTCCAATTGTTATTTTTCTGCTAAAGCTTTTTGATAAGCAAGCTCATATTTTTGAATATCACCGGCACCCATAAAGATAAGGACAGCATCATGATATTGCAATAAAGGTTGCAAATTGTCCAGCGTAATCACCTGGCCACCATGCTTAATCTTGTTACCTAAGTCCTGGCTACTAATTTGCCCTTGTTGTTCACGAATCGAACCAAAGATATTGGTCAAATAAACCGTATCGGCTAAATCCAAACTTTGAGCAAAACCAGCTAATAAAGCTTTAGTTCGGCTATAGGTATGCGGCTGAAAAACGACAATTATATGTTTCTGCGGATATTGTTGGCGCGCCGCATCAATCGTAGCTTTAATTTCTGAAGGATGATGAGCATAATCATCAATAAGAATCATATCACCAACTTGTTTTTCACTATAGCGGCGTTTTACACCCTGAAAGCTGCTTAATTCCTGTTGAATTAATTGAGGATCAATTTTTTCCAAAAAACTAATACCGATAACAGCTAAACTATTTAAAACATTGTGCTCACCAAACAAAGGAATTGAAAAACGGCCGATTTTTTGCCCCTGATAAAGCACATCAAAATGACTCCCCTGAGTATCACGTTCAATATTAACAGCGCGAAAATCATTCGAGTCGCCTAATCCATAATAATAAATCGGAACCTGAGATTCAGTATGAACTTTTCGTAAGATCGGTTCATCACCCCAAGCAAATAGAGCCTTTTTCACTTGTAGAGCCTCAGTTTGAAAAGCGGACAGTACATCATCTAAATCCCGAAAATAATCTGGATGATCAAAATCAATATTAGTCATAATTAAATAATCAGGATGGTAGGCCAAAAAATGCCGGCGATATTCATCCGCTTCAAAAACAAAAAACTGACTATCTTTAATTCCCTTGCCGGTACCGTCACCGATAAGATAACTGGTTTTGGCAATACCACTGAGAACATGGGCTAAAAGACCAGTTGTACTGGTTTTACCGTGTGCTCCGGCCACTCCAATTGAAGTAGATTGCTCGATGAGTTGGCTCACCATTTGTGGATAACTTAAAATGGGTAAATTTAATTCTTGAGCACGTTGAACTTCGGGATTATCTTCGCCGAAAGCATTACCTAAAATTATAGTCATACCTTCTTGAATATTATCCGCATTAAAATCATTAATTCTAATCCCCGCTTGTTGCAAACCCTTTTGGGTAAAAGTAGTTTTCGCGATATCTGAGCCTTGAACTTCATAGCCCAAATCATGGAGAATTAATGCTAAAGCACTCATGCCGGTACCTTTAATACCAACAAAATAATACACAGTAGTTTCCATGGAAAATTCCTTTCCAAATTACTTAAAGTCTTGATTTAATTGTTGCAGATCAAGTGCTGAGCCCACTTGATAACTATCATTTAGAACCAAAATTCCCCGCTTTTGGGGAGCATGATCCAGACCTAATTCACGCGCTGAGCAGAGCATGCCATTGCTACTAATTCCACGTAACTGGCCTGGGAAAATAATCTGGCCATTCGGCATCATTGCCCCAGTTTTAGCCACGACAACTTTTTGTCCTTGATCCACATTAGGAGCACCACAAACAATTTGTTCTTTTTGATCGTCATTAATTACAACTTGGCAAATATGCAAATGATCAGAATGTGGATGAGGCTCCATTGTTTGGACCTGACCTACAACAAACTTAGGGGTTGTGTCTTCAGTCAATAAAGTTTTAAAGCCAGCTGCTGTCAAAAGCTGATTTAAAAGCTGCACTTGTTGGCCCGTTAAGAACACTTGACCCGCATCTGCTGCTGTTAAGCCCAATTGTTGTGCAACAGCAAAAAAATTATAGCCGATTACCTGCTGGTGATCATTAACAATCTGAACAATATTGTCTTTTTGATAATATTGTTGTTGTCCACTATCGGCTCCAGTGACAACTATCAGTACATCTCCTAAAACCTGGGGATTATAAGAACTAACTAACACTAATTTTTCAGCCTCTCCTTCTAATTTAATGAATTAATAAAGTTTTCTACTTCCGCTTTGGTTTTACGGTCCTTATTCACAAAGCGACCAATTTCTTGACCCCGATCAAACGCCACAAAACTCGGGATACCCATAATTCCCAATTCTTTAGCTAAATCCAGAAACTGATCCCGGTCTACATGAACAAATTGATAATCAGGGTAATCGGCTTCAATTTCCGGCATGAACGGTTCAATAAATTTGCAGTCTGGGCACCAAGTAGCAGAAAAGAATAAAATATATTTGCCATCTTGTGTAACTGTTTGTACATCGGTTGTTGAATAATCATTTAATTCTTTCATCAGGTTTCATCCTTTCATCATGCTAATAATAACTATGATAAATTAAAAAATATTGTCAAATACCTCAACTTGGTATTATATAATGATAAAATATAAGTATCAAACATAGGAGGCCGAATTATGAGTTTAAAAAATCTTGTTAAAACAACTGCAGTTACTGCCGGGGCACTGGCAGCTGCTGGTGCAGGTGTATTATACTTACTACATGAAATCGACAGTAGACAAGTGCTTGAACGTATAAAAACTAATCTCGGTGCAGACACCAATATTATTACCACTTGGGTTGAACCAATGTTCCAAAAAGTTAATGTTGATGGCCAAGATGTTTGGGCACTAGTAGGTGGAGTTACCGCCGTTCAAAATGACGAAGAAGCTCAGTATCACTTTATAGCTTCGGCTCTTACTGGACAAATACTGGATGTTCAAAGAGTTTAATTACAATTGCTGTTTCTAGCTATCAAAATTCAACAATTTAAATTAAAACCGGGCCGCCAAAAAATAAATTGGCTGGCCTTTTTTACTGAATTTTTCTTCATATTCCGTCCAAATATTCGTTTCTGCCCAAGAACTATGATGCAAATCCAAAGAAATTTTATCAAATTTCATACCATAATTATTACAGCTTTGTAGGGAGTATTCAAATAAAGCTTGATTATCTGTTTTAAATTCTATCATCCCGTCCGTTTGTAAAATTGTTTGGTATTGTTTTAAAAAATTGGGAGCCGTTAACCGCCGTTTGGTATGTCTTTTTTTAGGCCACGGATCAGAAAAATTTAAATATAATTTTTCAAATTCTCCCTTCGCAAAAATATTAACTAGATCACGACCATTAGCCTGCACTAAATGTAAATTAGGTAACCGCAATTCAACTTGCTGCTTTAAAATCATAGCTATTGCTGCGGTTTGAATTTCCATGGCCACATAGTTAATCTGTGGATTCTGTTGTGCCTTTTGAATAATGAAGCGGCCTTTACCGGCGCCCAATTCTAATTCTAAGGGTTGTTTTTGGGCAAACTTTTGCTGCCACTGTCCCTGCATGTTTTGTGGACTAACACTAATTAATTCAGGATATTTTTGAATCAATTGCTCAGCCCAGGGTTTATTCCGTAAACGCATATCACCAATCCTTAATTATTGTTTCAATTTTTGCAGCTGTCTAGGTAAATAGAATTTTACCAAAACTATAACCATAACTAAGCTAATAATTATAGGTAAAAAAGTCGTTAGATGCAAACCTAAAAAAATTAACAAGGCCAGCGTCATAATTAACCATTGCAGCAGTAAAACTATTGTTACTAATAATTGAAAACTTTGCTGTTTTTGACTTTCAGTTAACGGATAAATGTGAGTTAAGACAATCGCATCGTACTTTTTAAAGAGCGGCAACAACTGAAATTCCACTAGATAAATAAAGAGAGCCCCAATTACAGTCAGTACCCAATAATTATGAATGGCATAGATCAATAATAAAGCGACAATAGTTAAGCGCACAAAAAGGCCACTATATTCACTGTTACGCACAAAGCCGCGGGCAAATAAATAAAAATAAGCATTTTTTTGCTCCAAAGTAATGGGTTGAAATAGCCAATCAAGCCACTTTCGACGGGCCACCTTGCTTGAAATTCCCGGCACGTCCGTAAACAAGTTATAAAATCTCTTCAACTGATAGGAACGATTTGCTTCTTTTATAATCGCTGCATGCCATTGAAAAACTCCCTTTTTTAAACAACGATGCCAGCGATATTCACACCATGACCACCAAAGCACAGCAAGCACTAAAGCTAACCAAGTATTTAAATATACGGCAATAATTAAAAGTCCAAAATTTAAAATAATATTTTCGCCCAGTAAATAATGATGCGGAGAAGATTGATAAAAAGCAGTCAGCTGATTACTAATAAGAGTAATTACTATAATAATCGCAATTATGGCTAGTAAAATCACTTGCAGTAAAGAAAATCCTACTCCCCGAGCTAAAAATGGTGTTAAAAAAAATCCCAATAACATCAAGGAGATAATTGGCATCAAGAGACTATAGCTGTATGCATCACGTAAATATTCTGGTAAAGAACGCTCTTGTGGTAACAAAAAGGCTTCATCGGCCGCTTGTAATAATGTCACAGGATGAAATAATAAAGTAACTAAACCAATAATAATGATTGCCACCGGTTGAGCCCACCAGACACCTTGCGGTAAAGTAGTTAAAGCTTGTGAATACCAAAATCCCACTGCTCCCAACATAAAGATAAGGGCAATAATAAAATATTCATTAAAAACTAATTTTAAAAATTTTCTCTGTTCTTTAACGTGATTTATAAAACGTTGCTGCCATAAGGCTTTCATCCTTGGGCATCCTCCTTGGACATTTGCACATATAATTCCTCAAGATTAGCTGCATCCATCTGAAATTCTTTTTGAATTTGTTCCAAAGTACCTTGAGCCCTAACTTGACCATGATTAAGCAACACAAAGCGATCGGCACTTTGTTGGGCATTTGTTAAAATATGAGTGGACATCAAAATGGCCGCGCCCTGCTGCTTCTTGTCTTGAATTAGTTTTAACAAGTCTCGAACAGCTAGTGGATCTAAACCGGTAAAGGGTTCATCAATAATAAATAATTGTGCGGGTGTCACAAAAGCACAAACAATCATAACTTTTTGCTTCATTCCCTTAGAAAAATTAATCGGAAACCAGTTTAATTTATTATCTAAACGAAAAATTTTTAAAAGTTTTTGTGCTTGCGGCCAGGTTTTTTGCGGATCCAAATTATAAGCCATCATGGTTAATTCTAAATGCTCTTTCAAAGTCAATTCAGGATATAAAACGGGTAACTCCGGAACGTAAGCTATTTTTTGACGATAGGCTTGAATGTCATCAGCTAAGGTCAAACCATCAACAGTAATCGTTCCTTGTTGCGGCTGCAAAAGGCCCATAATATGTTTGATTGTGGTGGATTTACCCGCACCATTTAAGCCAATTAAAGCCACAGTTTGTCCATTTTCTACTGTGAAACTTTCATGCTGTAAAACTGGTATGCGACCATAGCCGCCGGTCAAGTTTGTTATTTTTAATGTCATAAATTTAACCCTACTCTCTTCAAATCGGCTGTAATTATGATAGCATTAAATATGAATAAGTTGGAATTTTTATTCATATTTTAAAGGAGGTTTTTTCAATGAGTAACCCTGAAACGGATTGTGTTTTTTGTAATATTATTGCCGGTCAAATACCTAGTTATACCGTCTATGAAGATGAGGTAGTTAAAGCCTTTTTAGATATTTCACAGGTAACACCCGGACACGTACTTTTAGTCCCTAAAAAACACGTTAAAGATATTTTTGAATATGATGCACAGCATGCAGGAACAGTTTTTGCGCGAGTTCCCAAAGTTGCTCGGGCCATTCGCGCAGCTAATCCGGAGATTCAAGGTATGAATATATGTATTAATAATGGTAAAATTGCTTATCAATCAGTCTTTCATTCCCATATCCATCTTGTGCCACGTTATAGTAACGAAGATGGTTTCCAAATGAAATGGGCCGATAATACCGATCAATATGATGAACAAAAACTCACGCAAATTGCCCAAAAAATTGCCCAGCAGATAGGAGAATAAATCATGAAAAGTCTATTATCCGGCTTTTTAGTGGGAGCAACTCTGGGAACTGTCGGAGGCTTTTGGCCGCAGCCATTAATCAAAAACTCAGCTGAAGACTCTCTCAGTTCTTGGCCACAACAGTTTAAAATTATTACTAACCAGCTCAAACAAGATGTAGTTCCTACTGTAAAAGAAATACAACAAAGTATTGCGGAAAGCAAGCTGCAAATTGATGATGATTTAAAGCAAATAATTAACTCAGCTAATAACCTAAAAACGGATTTGCCGAAAAAATAGTGAAATTTATGTGAAATTTATTTTATAGTGCTATAAAATAAACTTAAAGTATGTTATCTTGATAGTTGTTATCTTGATAAGATAAAACTAGATTGGATGTGTGATAAAAGTTATGTCAAAAAAGTTAAATAAATTTATGTTGGCGCTGGTCGCCTTCTTGTCAGTTACACTTGTTGCCGGCTGTTCCAGCAACAAAGCTGTAGTTACAATGAAGGGTGGTAAAATCACTCAAGAACAGCTGTACCAAAAAATGAAAAAGTCTCAGGCTGGCCAACAAGCACTGCAGCAAATGATTATTTCTCAGGCTTTAAAAGATCAGTATGGCAAAAACGTCAGTGATAAAGAAGTCAATAAAGAATATAATCAATATAAAGATAAATACGGATCCCAGTTTGACAGCTTATTACAGCAAAATGGTCTAGATGCAGCTTCATTTAAAGATACCATTCGGACTAACCTGTTAACTAAAGTGGCAGTACGTAAGGAAACTTCGATTTCGCAAGCAGAATTAAATAAACAGTGGAAAAAGTATACTCCTAAAGTTACTGTGCAACACATTTTAGTTAAGGATGAAAGTACTGCTAAAGATGTGATTAAGCAACTGGATGATGGTGCTAGTTTTAATAAGTTGGCTAAGAAGTATTCTACTGATTCGGGAACCAAGAACAGTGGTGGTAAATTACCAGCCTTTAACAATAGTGATACCTCTTTGGATGCTAACTTTAAAAAGGCAGCTTTAAAACTCAAGCAGGGACAATATACCAAAGAACCAGTTAAATCTTCTTATGGTTATCATGTTATTAAGATGATTAAACACCCAGGTAAAGGTACTTTGAATAGTCACAAGAAGGAATTGGAAAATCAGATTTACGCTGCACGGATGCAAGATTCTGCCACTATGCAAAAAGTAATCTCTAAAGTCCTTAAACGTGCTGATATTTCGATTAAGGATAATGATATGAAGAATATCTTATCAGGTTATCTGGCTAATGACAAAAATGCTAAAAAATCACAATCCTCTTCTTCCAACAAATAATTAACTGCATTATAAAGTTTGTTTTAATTAAAAATAGCCTTAACTTCACAACCGAAGTTAAGGCTATTTTTTTCAGGTCAGAAACTCACTTTTTAATCCTTGAAATTAGGCACATAAAAACGGCGATTGTCCATTCCAAAAATACGATCGGTAAATTGACCCGGAGCCACCTTTTGTTGGGCTTTGGTAATCATATTTATGGCCGCATCCAATTCATCTAAACTGTGCAATACTTCAGCTTCTAATAATTGCGGCCTTTTTGGAGAGCCGTATTCATAAAGTCCATGGTGGGCAATAATCATATGTCTTAACAGCAGCACCTCTTCTGAATTAGCATCCAGATGCAATTGTTTACAGGCAGTCACGATTTCACCATCAATAATAACAATATGACCTAATAAATTACCTGCCAATGTATATTGCGTGTTCAACACACCGCTTAATTCACTGGTTTTGCCTAAATCATGTAAAATTACACCTGCTAGTAATAAAGACTGATTAATTTGCGCATAATGTTGACAAACATCTAAGGCTAAACGAGCAATGCTTAATGTATGATAAGCTAAACCGCCGGCATAATCATGATGATTCGATTTCGCCGCTGGATATTCAAAAAAGCTTTCTTGATGCTGCTTTAATAAAAAGCGAACAATCCGATTCCATTCCGGTTGCGTAATTTGAAACAATAACTCATTAATTTGGTCTTGTAGTTGCTGCTTCTGTAAAGGAGCATGTTTAATTAGCTGACTCCAAGAATAAGTCTCAGCAGCAGCTATTTTCATTGCAACAATTTTGATTTGTAAGCTGCCTTTATATAACTCGCATTTACCGGTCAAATCTACTACTTTACCTGCCGTAAAATTTAAAACATCTTGGGCAGTAGCATCCCAAAATTTACCGGGTAACTCAGCCGTTGCATCCGCAAAAATAATTGCTAAAAATTGTTTCTGATTGCGAGCTATACGGACATCCACTTGTTTGATTAAAACTGGTAATTCAAAATCCATTCCTGCTTGTAAATCGGCCAAATTTTTACTCATTGTTTTATCCTTTCAGTTTTAATACATGGTCCATCGGAAAAAGAGCTGCGGTCTTATCAGCAGTACAAACATAAATAACTTGGGTAGTTTTGGCTAAGTGCTTAATAATTTTACTAATGTTGTTCTGGCGAGATTGATCAAAATCTACCAAGGCGTCATCAATTAAAATCGGCATGACTGTTAAATCCGCGATTTCAGCAATAAAAGCCAAATCTAAAGCTAGATATAACTGTGCAGCTGTTCCCTGTGATAATTCATGAACGTCAAAAGAGTCATGATCTGCGGTTAATAAAACTAATTGATTAGGCGTAAATTTAATTTGGATATAGTGCCCATCAGTCAATAATTTAAAAAATTCTTCTGCTTGTTTGATTAAGCGGGGAAAACGATTAGCACTAGCAACATTTAAAGTTGTATTAATCCAATCTACTGCCATAGTATTACTCAGCCATTGTTTAAAAGTATCAAGTAAATCAGTATTATTAAATTCAATTGCCTGCACTAATTGCTGATAAGTATTATCATGGGCTAACTGTTGGGCCTGTGCTTGCAGCTGGGCTTGTTGTTGAGTATTCTGATTTAACTCTTGTTGCACTTTTTTTAAGTCCTGTTGGGCTTGGTGCTGTTTTTGCGTTAATTGCTGCGCACTGTTTATCTTTTGCAAATCTGCTAATACTAATTTGAGATTCTCTTCTAAGACCGCCAGGCGTTGGACTTGTTGTTGCCGCTTTTTTTGGTGTTGGATTAATAAATCCAATTCTTGATCAGTTAGTAAATGATATTTATGACGGAGATTTTGCAACTGTTGTTGTTGCTTATGCAAATCTTGTTTAAATTCATTTATTTTAGGTGCAACTTCTTGTAAATTAGCTGTTTGTAGTTTTTTTAATTCGACTAAATGTTGATATTTTTGATAACTGGTTGTAAAAAAAGCAAAATCAATTATTTGCGGCGCCTTCACAGACAATAACTGCTTCACTTGCTGCTGCCACTTTTGGTAAGAACAGTCATACTGCGCAATTTGTTTTTGATTAGCCTGCTGTTGCCGGCGCAAATGTGCTAATTGGGTTATGGTTCCCTGTAAAGAGATTACTTCTTGATTGGTTAATTCATCTACGCCAGCTTCATGTTTAAAATTAATGATTGGTTTTGTGAATTTTGTTGTTGCCCAATGAAATGGTTTCTTTGTCAAAAACCAAACATTTCCTAATAAAAAAAGGCATCCAACTATTGCTGGTAAGATCCAATGATGAGTTATTACCAGACCAGCAATCATTAAAAACGAGGCCACAATAACACTAACTAAGACAACCACTAGCGATTTCTTGCGCATCCGTGAGTGATTTTTTTTGAGCAATTGTTGAAAATTCTGCAATTGCTTTGTAGTTAGAGGTTGCGCTGTTGTCGCCAAATGTGGATTTTGTTGGAGCAACTCCTGTTGCTGCTGCTGTAATTGTTGCTGTTGTGGCTGCAGCGTGGTTTTTAAGTTTTGCGCTTGTGTTTGTAATTGTCCACATTGACGCTGTAAATTATCAAAATCAGTTTGATGCGCAGTAAAATATTCTAATTGCTGAGCTTGTTGCAAAGTAAGTTGCCGATTCTGCTGCTGGAGGCTATCTATAATTTGCTGATCCGTTTGTATTTGTTGTTTATATTTATAAAAATCCCTTTCCTCTTCATGACTAATCGCCAAAGAGGACTGAAGCTGTTGTTTTAACTGTTGCCATTCTGCATATTGCTCCCATTGTTGCTGTAGAGTCAACCAATAATCAACTGCCTGCTGCGCACTTTGTTGTTGCGCTCGCAGCTGCACTTGCTGGTTCTTTAATTGCTCTTTTTGACGAAGTAATTGCTGATAATGTTGGTTTTCCTCGGCTACTTGTTTTAAATTGTCATTTAATTCTTCTCTTTTTTTCAACAAAAGATTTAAAGGTTGTTTTCTGCCCCGCGGACGATATAAACTATTAGCCTCTTTTTGCATTTTTTGCCGCAACTGCAACCACTCATTGGAACCAATGACCCCCAAAGCCAAAATTCGTTCCAATAATTCATCCGCTGATAATTTATAAACTTGCTCTAAAGATTCACGATTGATAAAATTCGTTTGCGCAAATAAGTCAGCAGTCATCGGCTGTAGCCATTTTTGATAAAGTTCTGCCGAAACGGCTTGATTATTTTTAAAAACTTGTAATTTTTCGGTCTTTTTATTTTTTACCCGCTGAATAACCCACTGATTCTGTGTGGCATCTAAAGCATAAATCTCACCGCCATATTGATTGCTGATATGCGGCAAGTAGCGCCAATACTTTTCTTGACCGCGTGCAGATGCAAAACCAAATAAGATAGACCTGATAAAATACAACAATGTGGTTTTACCAGTTTCATTATTACCGCAAATAATTTGATAGTCCGATTGAAAATTTAATTGTGTATCTACCCAGCAGCCGAATCCATAAATATTTACACCTGTTATTCGCAACTTAATCCTCCATTTTATTTTGACTCATGGTTTTCAGTACGTCTTGTTTCAATTTGTTTAAAAAATCCTCCTCTTGTAATAAATCTTTGATGGGAGTTACTTGTTGCAACTTTCCCAATTTATCCGCAATATTATCAGGTGTAAAAATTTCCTGGGCTGCCTGCTGCCAAAAGGTTTCATCAAGGGATTGATAAATTGTACGCGAGTTAATCTGCGGCACTAGACTATAAATATAGTTAAAATGATCAGAAGTAATCTGTTGTTGTAAACTAGCCAGTAATTCACCTGAATTAACTAATTTTTGCAAGTCGGGATCTAAACATTCAAAATTCTCTAAGGTCAGAGTAAGCAAAGAATTATTTTTGTTTGCTATTTTTTGTTTTATTTGAGTTAACAGCTCATCCAGGTTAGTAACATTTTGTACGTCTAAGCGGCAATTGTGCCAAATAATACGAGCAATGGGACGAAATTCAACTGTAGTGGTCTGCCCATCCCACTCTACTAAATAATACCCTTTAGCCCCGCTTTCTTGCTGCTGACGTCCTTGTAAATTACCCGGATAAATGATATAAGGATTTTTACATAAAATTTGTTGTTGATGAATGTGTCCCAAAGCCCAATAATCATAGCCTTTATTCTGTAAATCCTGTAAAGTAAAAGGTGCATATGGATTCTGTTGAGCCACACCTAATTGACCGTGCAAAATACCAATTTGATAGTCCACATTGGATAAACGTCGTGGAAAATTCTGGGCCATATCTTGATAGATATGGTTTTTATCATAACTAAAACCACTAATAGCAATCCGTTGGTTTAAACCCAAATCCCAAGTTATAGTAGTAATCTTGGGACCAAAAACAAAGACATTGTTTGGATAAGTAATAATTGCTTTGGATGGGGTCCAATAATCATGATTTCCAAAAATAATTAGGACCCGAATATTTTTTTGCGCCAGTTGCTGAAATTTAGCCTGTAAATAAAGTTGCGCCTGTAAATTGCGTTGCACATTATCAAACAAATCACCTGCAATAATAATAAAATCTACTGCAAAATTGATGGCATCGGCTACTAATTGATCAAAAGTTTGGTAAATTGAATTGACTACGGACTCTTTGATCGCCGCCGGCAAATAAGTTAGCCCCTTAAACGGACTGCCTAAATGTAAATCAGCTGTATGAATAAATTTCATCTAATACCTCGATCACAGCTACACTACTGTCAAAAATTTTCTATTCTAAAACACAAAAAAGACGACACTTACCATAAGTATCGCCCCAATTACAATCATCCCTGATATATTTCAGCCACAGGTTTAGAAATTATCTTATTTAATTCTTCCATCATCGCATTTACTTTTCGTTCTTGTTCCATTAAATTTTTGATGGAATCAAACTTAGATAATTGTGTGGAGAGATCCTGTAAATTCTTAATTTCTTCATCAGTAATTTGTTGACCACTTAATTCTTTTTGTTGATAATCCAATTGCATCTTTTGTAATTTTTGAAAAAGGCTATAAGCCATAGCGTCGGCTTTCATCTGACTAAAAGCACCCTGTAGTCCCATAATTTCTGGAGTTTGACGCAATTCATTCTCCAATTGGTTGGCAGTGTCATAAACGTTGATCATTGATTATATTCTCCTTTTTAATGTCCTATAAAACCTTTGATTTGATTATACCATTGACTGACTCCCTGGCGAGTATTATTAAAATTATTAATCGTATCTTCCACTTTTTTCCGCATTTCCCCACTAAAGTTGTTAAACCAATCTTGCGGTGAATTATGCTGATTACGTTCCGCAATTACAGCAGCATCCTCTACTTGAAAAGCAGTATTTTTAGTATGCGGTAAAATATTTTCCAATTCATTTTTAAATAACGGAGCAATTCCTTGTTCATTACTATCCTGCAAAAAATGATTTTGATCAGTTTTATCAAAGCCAATCCAAGTAGCAACTACAATATCGGGCGTATATCCTACTATCCATTGGTCTTTAGTGCCAGAACCATATTCAGCCGGCACTTCAGTACTACCAGTTTTTCCGGCTAAACGATAACCATTAGGTTTAGCATTCTGGCCTGTACCTTGATCAAAGACCCCTAACATTAAACTCGTCATTGTTTTAGCAGTTGACTTGCTCATGATTAATTTCGGAGTATCATTATGATTTTGGGCAATCACTGCCCCAGTAGCATCAACAATCTTTGTAATAAAATGAGTATTAGCTAAGCGGCCTTCATTAGCAAAGGCAGTATAAGCACGTGCCAGTTGATAAGGGGTCAAACCAGTCTGCAACCCACCCAAGGCTAAAGCCAAATTGTGATCAGACTTCGGTACTTTAATGCCAAAGTTCTCCATAGCGGCTACGCCTTTGTTGATTCCAATTTTGTCTAATAACGCAACTGCCGGAATATTTTCACTTTGGGCCAACGCTTGATAAAGAGGAATTTCATCAGAAATTGAGCCGTCAGCATTAGTAGGAGTATAATGATTTTTACCAAAGCTGGTTACTTGATTGGGCAACATGGAATCTAATTTATATCCCCGCTCAATGGCAGGAGTATAAACTGCCAAAGGTTTGATAGTTGAGCCCGGTTGTCGATTCATTTGCGTTGCGCGATTTAAACTACGAAAAGCATGATGGCCGCGCCCTCCTACTATAGCACTCACACCGCCATTTTTGGGATTCACAGCAATGGAAGCGCCCTGAGCTAACGTGCCATCAGCAGCGTTAGCCGGAAATAAATAATCATTATCAAAACTGGCCTGCATTTTTTGTTGGACAGTCTGATTTAAAGAAGTGTAGATGGTATAGCCCTTATTTAAGATATCCGACTCCGATAAATGATACTTGGTTTCTGCTTCAGAAATCACCGCATCGAAATAAGAAGGATAACGATAGCCATTTTGTTTTTGGTAACCATTAGTAATAGTTAAAGGTGCTTTTTGTGCCAATTGCATTTGCTGAGATGTTAGTTTATTATTATCCCGCATTAATTGTAAAATTAAATTGCGTCGTTGCTTGGAATTTTGGGGATTACGAATCGGATCATAAAAGCTGGGATTGCGCAACATGGCCGCCAAAGTAGCAGCCTGACTGGCATTTAATTCACTTGCATCTTGAGCAAAATAGCGCTGGGCAGCATCTTGCACACCCCAGACGCCATTGCCAAAATAGGAATTATTTAAATACATTGATAAAATATCTTTTTTACTATAAACATGGTTAATCTCTACTGCCAAAAAAAACTCTTCCGCTTTTCGCACTAACGTCTGTTTCTGTGTTAATAATGCATTTTTGGCCAATTGCTGGGTAATAGTGCTTCCGCCACCGCTGATTTGATGATGTAAAAGAAAACCCAAAGCACTACGCGCGTAACCACGAATACTAAAACCATAGTTACGCCAAAATGTGCGATCTTCTGTTGATATCACAGCATTTTGCATTGCCGGGGAAATCCGCTCTAAATTAACATAGGTCCCTTTTTGAGCATATAGCGACCCGGCCTTATGTCCGGAATCATCCATAATTGTCGTTGTCGTTTGTAACGAGGCCTTTAAATTAGCAATGTTGGCTGTTTTTGCTCGAAAAGTCAAGATAACACTACAAACTAAAAAGAAACTTAGAAAGGTTAAAAGTAGCCACCGCCACAAGTGATAGCGTCTGAAAAAATAGTGGACAAATTGTCCTAACTTAGAGAACCAGTTTTTTAAATATTGTTGCAAACTTAGTTTTTCATTATGTTTCATAGTTAATATTTTACCATAAAAAGGAGTCAAGCCGTGTTTCTAGAACGCCACTTCATTATTAAGGATTTGCCTAATCCCCTAACAATTCGTACTGCGCTTAAAAAATGGTATTTACCCCGCAAATGGCAGCACAAATTACGGAGTCAACGCCGTATTCTTATTAACCACCAATATCGTCCTTTTAATACTCTTTTAGATAATGGCGATCAAGTAGACTTCAGCTTAGACCTCAATTTTAAAAATCAAAACTATTTAGCAGCAGCTCAGTATGATTTCTCTGTCTGTTATGAAAATTCCGATTTACTGGTCATTAATAAACCAGCAGGTATTAAAACCCACCCTAATCAACCGCAGGAAAATGATACTTTGTTCAACCAAGTTCGAACCTATCTCGGATTTAATCCGCTCATGATTCATCGTCTTGATAAAATGACCAGCGGCTTGATTATGATTGGTAAAAATCCGCTTATTATTCCAATAATGAATCGGCAGTTATCACAAAAAATAATGTCCCGCAATTATCTCGCCGTTACTCAATATAATCCTCAAGCAGCCCATGTTGGCTCTATTAAACGACCTCTCGGCCACGATCTGCTTGATCCCCGAAAACGGCAGATTACTTCTCAGGGCCTTTTTGCTTGGACAGATTATCGAATTATTCAACACAATCAAAAATATGCTTTAGTTCAGCTGCAATTGCATACCGGACGCACTCACCAAATCCGTGTTCATCTGCAATCTATTGGTATGCCAATTTTAGGTGATCCACTCTACGGAACAACAAGTACCCGCATGTATCTTCATGCCTATCAATTAAAATATCAGAGACCCTTTTCTCAAGACTTTCAGACCGTCACTATTTCTATTCCTGCTGACTTTTACCAACTAACTAATTAAAATAAGACTGTACTTGGTCAGCAGTAGGAATAGACGGCTGAGCTCCCAATTTCTGAACCGCCAAAGATGAAGCTCGATTAGCGTATAAAGTTGCCGCTACTAAGTTACTAAAATCAGTTTTCAAAACTGCTCCCAAAGCGCCAATAAAAGTATCGCCAGCAGCAGTCGTGTCCACTGCTTTAACTTTAAACGCGTCGACAAATTGATCAATTTTGTGTTGATTATCATAAATATAAGCGCCCCGGGCTCCTAACGTAATAATGGTCCGAGCACAGCCTTGTTTCTGGAAAAAGGCAGCAGCCTGCCGCATCGAATTTAAGTCCGTAACCGAAACATTGCTTAGCGCTTGAGCCTCTGTTTCATTAGGGCAGATTAAATCTGTAGCCGCTAATAATTGGGCGGGAATTTGATCCAGTGCGGGAGCAGGATTCAAAATAGTTTTGACTCCAACATTATGAGCATAAACAAAGGCTGCAGTGGTAACTTCTACTGGAGTTTCAAACTGACTAATCAAAAAATCTGCTTCTTTAATTATGGAATGAGCATTTTTTACATCGGTTAGTGATAAATTTTGATTAGCCCCACCGTAAACTAAAATACTATTTTGACCGGTAGTCGTTTGTAATAAAATATAAGCTTGTCCAGTATCTTTTTGGTGATCAACCACAATATGGTCCGTCTCGATATGATCTTTTTTGAGAGTTTCCAGTAAAAAATTTCCCGTCTCATCTTGACCCACGCGCCCGATAAAAGCGGTCTGAGCTCCACCAGCCCGCGCGGCTGCCACGGCTTGATTAGCACCTTTACCTCCGGGTGCAGAATTTTTCCCTGTCATACTCAAAGTTTCTCCTGGTTGTGGTAAACGGGAGATTTGCAGAATTGAATCTAAGTTTAAACTACCTAGAATAACGATTTTATTAGCCACTTTATTTACTTCCTTATCTTAATCTAAAGCTGATTGATTTTAGCCTACCATAGACGACTTTATTAAACAATTAACATTAATAGTTCCAGGTCAAATATTTCTCAGTCAACATTAAAATATTTATTTTTATTTTTAACCAAAAAAATACCTCATGATTACACCAGTAATCACGAGGCCAGATTAACTTACTTAATCACATTACATTTCATCTGGCGCTTGAACGCCTAACAGCCGTAAAGCTTCTTTTAAAACAATCGCAACGGCTTGAACTAAATTTAAGCGGGCTGCTAACTGGTCATCATCAACTAATACTTTAGTCTGTGCATAGTAATGATTAAAAGATTTTGCTAAATGCAAAGCATATTTAGCAATTACTGAAGGCTCTCTTAACTGTGCTGCCTGCTGTACGGTTTCTGGGAAATTAGCCAAATGTTTTAAAATGTCCCAAGTAACATCATCTACATCAGTATCAAACACCGCCGCTTCATCTTGAGCTTGTGGTCCAGCCTTGCGCAAGATGCTCATTGCCCGGGCATGAGTATATTGGACGTAAGGTCCAGTTTCACCTTCAAAACGGACTACCTCTTCCAAATTAAAATCAAAGTTATCAGTCCGATTATTTTTTAAATCATGGAAAATAACTGCACCTACACCTACAGCATGAGCCACCTGATCTTTATTAGCCAAAGTAGGGTTTTTTTCTGCAATTTGTTCTTGAGCTAATTGAACTGAATCATGTAAGACATTTTCCAGTAAAATTACTCGACCTTCTCGAGTAGAAAGCTTTTTCCCGTTAGCCGTAATCAACCCAAATTTAATATGTTCAATATCTTGGGCCCAAGTAAAGCCCATTTTTGCTAAAACGGCTTTTAATTGTTCAAAATGAATACTCTGTTCACTACCTACCACATATAAAGATTTTTTAAAATGATAAGTCCGTTTGCGATATAAGGCCGCCGCTAAGTCCCGTGTAATATATAAGGTAGCTCCATCAGATTTCTTAATTAGCGCTGGCGGCAGATCGGAACCTAAATCAACAATTTCAGCGCCCTTACTTTCCTGTAATAAGCCCTTATGCTCCAGTAGGTCTAAGATTTCATCCATTTTATCATTATAAAAAGCTTCCCCATTATAGGAGTCAAACTTAATTCCCAATTCATCATAAACTTTCATAAATGACTTTAAGGATTCTGAACGGAACCATTGCCAAAGTTGGGTAGCTTCTTCATCACCATTTTCTAATTTTTTAAACCATTCCCGTGCTTCTTCATCTAATTCAGGATGTTCTTTATCTAATTTATGAAATTTTACATAATATTTTTGTAAATTAGTGATAGGATCTTTTTTAACATCGGCTTCCGAACCCCATTTTTTATAGGCAACCATTAATTTACCAAATTGGGTTCCCCAATCACCCAAGTGATTAATTTTCACAGGGTGGTAATTTAGTTTATCTAAAATTAAGGCAATGGAATTGCCAATAACAGTCGAACGCAAATGACCCATTGACATTGGTTTAGCAATATTGGGTGAAGACATATCAATCGTGACGACAGAATTTGCACCCACAGTAGAATTGCCAAAGTTATTTTTTTGTTTAATAACTTCCTCAATAGTTGTGGCGGCGATATCTTTTCTTTGTAAAAAGAAATTAACGTATGGTCCTTGAGCACAAACTTGAGCAAATTGACTGCTATCCACCTCTTTAGCCAAGTTTTGGGCAATTTTTACCGGCGCCTGATGTAATTGCTTAGCTAAACGAAAAGTAGGAAACGCAAAATCACCTAATTGAGAATTTTTAGGTATTTCTACCATTTGTTGAACTTGTTCTGGACTGATTGTTATTTCGTCTAAATTTTTTAAAGCTTCGTAAACAGCTTGTTGAACCAATTGTCGAGCTTGATTAATTTTCAAATTTATCTTTCTCCTTAACAATTTAAAAAAGTCCCTTTCAATAAATTATGAAAGAGACGAGAAAACCCGCGGTACCACTCTAGTTGATTAGTAATAATCCACTTGAATTAAAAAATATTATAAAAAATACAAAGACGCGACGGTATTAATTAGGATCAGTTCTCACTCTCCTGACCTCACTGTCACTACAACTAACTTAACACTTTATTTCTTTGCGAACTTATAATAACTGAAAATCTCATTCTTTGCAACTTTTATTTAATTCGCTGCACAATCGCATATTTAACCGCTAAAAAGTTCCAAGATTTTTTAATTTAAATTGTTGAGCATGTGTAATTTTCGTTTGATAAGATTGCAAATCACTCTGCCAGCTTAAGTCTGAATAGGAATGTTTTTTAAATTTCTTGCTTTTTAATACAGTGTATTGTTTTATAAAATGTTAAGGAAAGGATGCAAGAGATGAACAAACACAAAAATGACTTTCTATTTTAGATTAAAACCTGAAAAAACACATAGCAAAGTAACATATATGAAAAATAGAGAACAAAAGTGTCATACTTTTAACCGAACAATAAATTAAAACATATAGGGATAATATTAAAAGAACATAGATTAATAGCTTATCAAATATAAATTCTATAAACCTATATTTAAGAAATATGTTTATTTTATTAAAGAAATGCATAATTATACATGAATAATAAAACACTATTATACTACTTACTCAATAAGAAAAATATTTGTTCAAAATCCATTAAAAATTACTTTGTTCAAGTTTAATCATAATTACTTCATTCATGGTTATTTTCATTATTATTCAAGCTCATTTTAATGCATTGGCATTATGGCCAATATTTGTTTGTATATTTTTAATATTTATACCAATAATAAGCAGTTTTTTAAATATCATCGTCCTCACCACTCATCATTCCTGATTTAGGATCATTGAATCAATCCAAAACCTGTTTTTCTGTCATTCTGTAAATTTGTTTGTCAGGATCATTAACGTCAGCAAAATCTTCAAAATGATACATTTCTTAATTGCATCCACCACATCAATTTTTAAAGTGGCTTTAGTCTTATCAACTTGAATGCCAATTTTATCTTAGAATATTCTGCATTTAACAATACCTTTTCCATAATTTTGTCATCAAGTCTAGTAACTGTTTCTTCAACAAATATCTTTTGCAAGAATTTAGTTGGGGCTTTTAACTCACTAGTACATTGTCGAATTGGTTCTAATGGCCAACCAGTATTTAGTTCTAATTGTTTAATTGTTGGTGTAGCACCCCAAGCATCATATCTGAAAAAGATAACTTCCAAATTATGCATGTCTATATAATTCAATAGCCATTGATAAACTTGTTCTTCATTAATTAATCCTTCTGTTTAATGTTTCAAATTATAAAGCATATTAATATTAACCTTGACAGCCCTCTGATATTCACACAACGCTTTATCAAAATTCTTTTTGTTAATCTTGCGATTATTAATTTTTATATACCTAACTACTGAGTTATAAAGTAGATCTACTATTACAAAATCCAAATCTTTTTAAATGACTTTACCGCCAACAACTATTTTAAATAGTTTGTCTTTAACATTACTTAGTAACATATACTCTTAATATTTTCTTTGCTTCTTTATCACTCATCTTTTACTACCTCTATTTTTAAAAAATTATTATCATAAATATGTCTTTTTCTATTATTTTATACGTGTAATATGGTATACTTATATTTATTGGGAGGTAAGTATGAAACGTCGATTACTTATTAAAGCTTTAGAAGCCGATGGTTGGAAATTAGTTCGTAACGGAGCTAATCACGATGTTTATCGAAAAGGTAATAAAACTGAACCAATCGAAAGACACCGAGAAATACCTGAAAGACTTGCTAAAGCTATCCTAAAAAGAAATGGGTTAAAATAACCCCTTTTTATGGAACGAAAGGAGTTCATTATGAAAAAAAAATTTCAAAATGTTGTTGATGCATACCCTGTAATTATTAGCTATGATAGTAATGAAACAGAATACCCATATTTTGCACATATAGTTGACTTGGATAGTGATACTACTGGTCAATCACTTGAAGATGTAATTAAAATGGCTAGATGTGCAATTGGAGATGAAATTATAGCCCGACAAGATGAAGGTTTGGATGTTCCCAAAGCCTCCCGCAATGTCCAGGCAGATAGTAAAGACGATATAGTCACCTATATTGATATTAATGTTAATAAATATCGTGCAACAATTGATAATCGTACTGTCAAAAAGACTGTTACAATTCCTAGCTATTTAAACGAATTGGGCCAAGAAAAAGGTATTAACTTTAGTGAGGCATTAACAAATACGCTACGAGAAAAATTAAACATTTAGCCACTAATATACGTGGCTTTTATATTGCTTTCTCATAGCTTTCGCAAATTCACATATTATATTGGACCGCCTCCTTAACTTTGGGTACAAAAAAGCACTCGAATGAGTGCTTCATCTTGTTGTTTAAGATTTGAAATCGTTCATAGTAAACTTTTTCAAAAAATATACTCTGTCTAAATTATCTCTACAAAAAAGAACTAATTTCTGTACTTGATTTGGAAACTCTCCATTGAAAGATTCATACACGATTATTTTAATTATCAAAATACTTGCAGAGCTTCTCGATGATATATAGCAAGGAATGCTATCTTTGTCCTCACAATAATTAGAATTAATATAATATTCCTCATCACTTTGACTTAATTTAAAATAGCTGTTTGTTATTCCTATTTATTCAATATTAAGATTCAAATTGCTAAAGTTACTTATATCTATTTCAATATCATCAGTCCAAATCGCTTTAGCTCTTGCGTTCTTACATACTAGTTTTAATCGCTGCCTATTTTGCTTAGAAGAAAAACGTAGAGAAACAACAACTAAAAATGCTGCTATTGCACTTGCCCTGTCCGCTATGCTACCCCATTCCATTAAACCATCTCAACAATTACCTAACTTTTTAGATATTAAATAATATTAATCGTGCCTTATATAAGTGTATCCTTTTTCTTTATAATTTTTTATTTTATCAAATTCATTTTTTCTGTTATCGAATTTTTCTTGATCAAATTTTTCATCTTTTACATATAAATAGTATTCATTATCTTTCAAATATGAATGTGCACCACTTATACCATCTCCATATGTAAAAAATACCTCTGTCTCGTCAACTGTGTAGCATTTAATATCAAGTCTATCTAAAATTAGATCATCATGATTATCCCATTGTTTATAGAATGCTTCATTCACTTCTCTAGATATTTTCATATCTATAATTTTTTTGTTTGGAAAAACATGTCCAATATTCTCTATATAAATATACTTATGTTTTTTATCATTGGATGCTTTATTAGATTCTTTCTCTATAATAAAGTAAGCTATTAATTGAGTTTTCAAAATAGGTAAATTATTTTCTTTTGTAGAAACAAATAAGTTAATAGAATACTGAATTTCATTCTCTATACTATTCCAACCACCATCTAAATTAAAATATGGCAATAAGTCATAAATTCTATTCTTATATTCTTTTTCTTTTTCCTGTGACATCTGATACCTAGCAATACCATAAGCTACAACACCTGACAAAATAGATCCTAAATAACCGCCCCAAAATCCTAACCAGCCGTCATTACTGCCAACACCAAAATCACCAACTGACATTAATAAATTAAGAATTAAAGGTATAATAAAGACAATTAATACACCAATGTACCAATACTTTTTTAAAAATTTCAATAAATTCTTCCATGATTTCCTCAATAATTCACCTCAGTAACATAATATTATTGAGGAAACAAAAAAGCCAGCTTGTCCAAGGCAGGCTTCTGTTTTGTCCATGAATTCATCCATATATCTTGCCTCCTTTAATTTCAAGTAATTTGCTATAATCACCTTAAAGGAGGTGATAGATATGGAACTTGATTATGATTTTGTGAGAGATTTATTAATCTTTTGCGCTGAAAGTAAGCATAAATTTGGCCCCACAAATAAAGAAACCATTGAATTTTCCAAAAGTAAAAATATTCCAATTAATCAACTTGCTTTTACCGTCAATAAACTATTTGAAGCCGGTTTTACAAATCACGAGGTAGAATATGCAAGTAATAAACCAAAAAGAGTTATGCCAGGTAATCTAACATGGGAAGGAAATGAATACCTAAATTCTATTAAGAATAAATCCACATGGAATAACATCAAAAAATTGATTTCTGAAAAAGGATTAAGTATTTCATTTGATGTTATAAAGGATGCAGCCAAAGCCTGCGTAAAAAATAGTCTCGGTTTATAGATTTTAGATATTTGAATAATTTAAAAGCTTTTTACTTCTCAGGAGGACTGAAATCTAAATCAGGAGATTTGAAGTTTTTAGAATTAAACGTGTCTGAAGAACTGAAACAGATCTGTATAGACGAAGCTTGTTTTAATAATATTCGTCAATACATGATTCTAACCGGTTTATTAACAGGATGTCGATACAGCGAAGTTACTGGTCTAACACGGGACAATATTAATCTCAAAACTAAAAGAATATCTATTGAAAAATCTTGGGACTATATAAAGAATAGTGGCTTTGAACTGACCAAGACAGATTCATCTGTACATACAATTAGTATTAATAATGAGTTAATTCAATGTTCCAGCAACTGAGACAAGAACAGAATGAATTCTTTTTTAAACATGGTTATCGTGACCCCTTAAACTTAGTTTTTCGGAATAATATCTTTACCATTAATTCGAACAACGGCACTAATAAGCCCTTTGCTCATATGCTGAAACAAATTGATGCTAATAATATACATTCCACGGTCTTAGACACACTCATGCATCCATTTTGATAGCAAAAAAGTTGGTATTGATTATATATCAGAGAGATTGGATCATTCTTCGATTCAAACTACTCCCCGTGTTTACTCTCATTTGTTAAAAGATCGACGTGATAAAGAAAATGAAAAAGCGATGGAAATTCTCGATAATCTTTGAAAATATCCATCGTTTTTTTTTATAATTTTAGACCAATTTTTTAGTTTGGCACAAATTGATATACCTTATAAGACCAAAAATCCCATTATATTAGCAAACACCCACCTCTACCAATCAACATAAAACATCCTCAACATAACAAAAAGCGGATGACGAGAATCGAACTCGCGACGCCAGCTTGGGAAGCTGAAGTTTTACCACTAAACTACATCCGCAAAACACAAATACTATTATACACAAAAATAAGCATTTTTGCTGAATTTTTTTATTTTTTTTGTAATAATATTACTGTTATGTTAAAAATAAGAAAAAGCCTATACTTAAAAAAAGCCGGACGTTTTCTCAGTATTTTAGTAGGATTAGAATTAATAGCCGTCAGTGTCTCGATGTTTTTTGCTCCACATAAAATCGCAGCTGGCGGGGCTACTGGTATTGCTATTTTAGTTAAAGAATTGTTAAATGTTCAAATGCCACTTACCCTACTAGTATTTAATATTTTTATGTGGATTTTGACTATGATATTTTTGGACAAAGCCCAAGCTGCCAAAATTACCTTTGGCAGCATTGTTTTGCCCATCTTTTTAGCTGTTACTCCCAACACTCAAGTTATTCAGGATGCCCTATTATCGGATATTATCGGAAGTATTCTTTTTGGCCTAGGGCTGTCTATTATCTATCGCATGGGATCTTCTGCAGGTGGGACTACAGTTCCACCGATGATTCTTAATAAATACTTCCATATTCGGAATGCTAATAGTTTATTTGTGATCGATGGCATTGTGTGTTTAGGAAATATTTTGGTTTCGGGTTGGGAACAATTCTTTTTAGCAATTCTCTCAGTCGGCATTTCAACTATCGTTTTAAACTACGTCCAAACCGGTCTCGATAAAAAATTAGTCGTTTACATTATGAGTGAAAACAAACTAGAAGAAATTAAAGCTAAACTCACTGCTCAAATGGCAATTGGCAGTACGGTTTTTGACGTTCGCGGTGGCCATTCTAATCAACCAAAAGAAATGCTGATGCTTGTAGCAGATACCCAAAGTTATGGTTCTATTTTAGATATCATTTATGATATCGATCAAAATGCATTTATTTTAACTGATAGTATCGCTGAAGTTCACAATGGCAGTTTTTAAAATCAAAAAAAGTGATCCCTTTTTGCTGGGGATCACTTTTTTATTTACTAATATTAATTTAATAACTGTCTTTGTGCTTTTTGAGCAGCGACGTTAATCACATTCCAAGGACGATCATAACCAGGCTGGAAGAAGAAATCAGCATAGGCTAAATCATTAACTGTCAAATGTTGCTGAATTGCTAATGAAATCGTATTAATATCAGCTGTAACATCTGCGGTTGACATAATCTGAGCTCCTAAAATGCGACCATCCTCAGGAGCATAGGTTAATTTGAATTGAACCTTGGCGTTTTGCTCTGCTGGAACAAAAGCGGGACGATAAGTATCTTCCAGATAAACTGAAGCCACTTTAGTTTGATAATTTTCAGCAGTAGCATCTTTAATACCGGTTGAAGCAAAATGATAGCTAAAAACTGACAGTGCAGAAGAACCGGAAACTGCTGGCGTTGGCTGAGTAGCTTTATTCAAATTTTTAACTGCGTAACGTCCCTGACGACGGCTATTCGTTGCCAAAGCAATCTTTGCAGTTTTTCCTGTTGGTGCAAATTTAACCAAGGTGGCATCTCCAACAGCAAAAATATCAGGTTGACTGGTTTGCTGGTATTCATCAGTTTTAATAGTTTTATCAGGATTTAATTGTAAAGTATCTGCCAACCACTCTGTATTGGGTTTAACTCCTACAGCTTCAATTACTAAATCTGCTGCGTAAGTATTTTTATCAGTTTCTACTTGAGTAACTTTACCATTCTCACCTACAAATTTTTGCACACGCTCTCCTAAAGCCAAAGTTACATTATTGTTTTCTAGTTCATCAGCCAGCACATCTGTAAACTCTGAATCCAAATAAGTACCCAAAATTCGTGGCAAAACATCAATCACAGTGACTTTTTTGCCTGCCTTAGCAAAAGCTTCAGCAGCTTCAATCCCAATATAACCAGATCCGACAACGACTACATTTTTAATCAGCGGCTCTACACTGGCCCGCTTTAACTTCATTGCCCAATCTCGGCCACGCATAAAATAAATATTATCTAAATCTTTTCCAGCGACATTTAATTCGATTGGAACTGCTCCTGTACTAATAATTAATTTGTCATAGGTTTCAGTTCTGGTAGAATCATCAACCAAATTGTGCACAGTTACTTGATGTTGTGCTGGATCAATGGCAGTTACATCTTGTTGCACAAAAACATGAACTCCCTTTTTCTCCATTCCTTCTTTGGTAGCATAGCGAACCGTATTAACATCTTTTACGACACCTTCGAGATAGAGCTGCATCCCACAAGAAAGAAACGAAATGAAATCGCCCTTTTCGTACCATTGAATTTCGGCATCAGGATAATCTTGTAAGAGCTCTTGAACAGCTTCAAAACCACCATGTGATGAACCAACTACAATAACTTTCATAAAATATGATCCTCCTTTTTTCTGCAACTACATTATAATCATTCTAATATAGAAATACAATAGGCGATTTGCAGATAAAAATTTAGTCAAACAATTTGTGGTTACAACAGCTTGTAAAGATTTCTCATCTAATTATTAAAGGTACCCAAAAATCACTTACCTCATTTTTTATAATATTTATTGTATTAAAAATTAAAAATCTAATTCTTATATGCGCCTATAATAACTATTAGTATAGATAATCAACTGAAAGTTGTTGTAACAATAATTTTATCAGAAGGTTCCACACCAGTAGAACATGTTGGATCAAATTTATCGTTATATAAATCTATAACTACATAATCTTCTTAAGTATTGTATAATCAAAACTTTTTATATAAGGATGTGCGTATATTATTTTTGTTTTCCTTACTTTATATCTCTTGTCTTGGATTCAATGTAATACAACTTTAGTCTAATTCTAAATTGAAAAAATTAAATACAAAAAAGCCACGCACTAAATAGCATGGCTGCAGTAAAAAAGCTGTTACTTTGAATAATTGCTTTTTTTCACTTAATGAGGAGTTTTTTAATTAATTATTATAGTAAATATCTACGGTTTGATCTTGAGTATTACCGTCCACGATTTGCTTATCTACCTTGGATGGCCTTGGTAAATCACCATTGTTTATTGCTAAAGCATTATATTCGTCCCAATAATCTTTTGTCCATTCACTATAAGTTTTAGTTCCGTCACTATTAACAGTCACTCGTCTATGAATGGTAGCCTTTTGAACAATTGAATTTATACCTTGATCATATGGTAAATGAATATTTATAGTTCTTGTTACAGTTTTATATTCAGTACTCATATTTATTAAGGGCTTCAGTTCGGGAGTATAAGTAATGGGTTCAGTTCTAGTTACATTTTTCATTTCATCAGAAGTTTTGAGGATTCCTTTATCTGAACCACTTGTAGCTATCCATGTGTTATTTGTCGCTACCATCGCATTTCCGTTTACATTAAAGATAGGATTATTAAGTAAGAATCTTGGAAAAGAAGTATTCTTGATATTAGGCCCTACAGTTAATTTGTTAATACCACGAGTTCCTAAAAATGCATTATATAAGAAGTTCTCATCATTTATATGAGTATTATCAAAGTTCCTAATATCGATATTATTGAGATACATTCCTTCAAACATCAGTTTAGCATCTTTAAGATGAGGTGTTACAAAATTGCTTAAATCAAGATTCCTTAATTTATAATCTGTTAGAAACATAGCAGTGAAATTTTCTACTTTTTTTGTATCAAAACTACTTAAATTGACTTTTTCTAAGTTATAACAATTCAGAAACATTGCCCCCATATCAGTAACATTAGAAGTATCCCAACCGCTTAGATCTAGTTCTTTTACTCCACAAACGTCAAACATTTGATGCATATTAGTTACTTGAGAAGTATCAAGATTAGAAAGACCAACAAATTCTTTGACTCGATTAAAATTGCCAAATAGACTAGAAGAGTTTTTGGGTGCTATCACACTGGGATCAATTACTAACTTAGTGATTTCCGTATTAAAAGGATACTTTATGTTATTAAATATAGCTCCAGGATCAAGTTGACCAGCATGAATAGTTAATACTCCCTCGTCACCGTCTTTAAATACATCCCATTTACAAGTGCCATCAACGCCCTGGTCAAGAACATTAGAATCTGCTTTAACTGCTTGTGTTGTTGTATCCGTCTGCGACGTGGTTACAGCATTTATTGGCTGTTGCATTAGCAAGAAGCCAAAAGCCAATCCTATAAAGGATCCTACAATATTTACATATTTACTTCTTTGATACATTGTCCTTCCCCCCCTTAAATGTGATACAACTTTAGTGTAATTTCAAACCCCAAAATTTCAACAAAAAAGACCTGTACTTCATGTACATGTCCTTCCAACTCAGTAAACAATAAATTAAATATCGAATAATAATTAAAAATAAACTAACTGCTTTAATAATACGATTGAAAACTTATCGACTTTCATTTATTTTTTGTTTGTTTGACAAATAATAAAGGAATGGAGATGCTCTTATTAAAATAAGCCACAAAGCATTAGAGATAATCCTCTTTTTTGAACAGTTGGACAACAGCATAACCACTTATTACCTAGACATGATTTTTTGTGTAATTATCCTGTTTAAATACCCGTATTTAGACGCTTATAACAAATCTTATATGTTATCAAATTTTGGCACAACTTCTAAGAATTAAAACAAGTTATAAATAAAGAAACATTTAAATACTATAGGTATGGCCTAATTTTTTGTATAAGATTTGCAACGTAATTTCGTATTAATTGAATTTTTTTCAAGTTTAATTTATCATGAAGTCGGTTTCTAAAAAATATAATTATTGGAGGTAGAAAAAAATGAAGTTAAAGATTTTACCAACAAAAATTGTGGAACTAACATTGTTACCGTTCGCAATAATCGCAGTTACCTAAAGCTTACTACCGCAATCATTGAGAAGCCAGTATCAATGACATAAACGGTCAAAAAAGTATCCAGTATATTGTTATTTATATATTAGTAGTCAAGCAACAATTAGCATAAATGCTTAACTTTTTGATTATGAAGAGAATAGTTGCCCAGTGATTGCTATTATAAATTAATTATTATTTCTATAACTTTAATTACAACTTTTTACCTTATAGATTTGATAATAATTTTGTGTTATATGGAATTATTTATCAACCTTTTTATAATTCTAATCTATTAGGAAGCCAGTAAAAACCATATTATTTGAGGGAGAAAATGAAGTTACAATTTTTATCTACAGCAATTGTGAATCTAGCATTATTACCAATTGCAACAACCATAATTACTTAAACAGCCAGAGATACGATCGTTGTTTATAAGCCAGTAGCAGCGATCCAAACAGTAAAATTAATTGCAATTGTTAATTATAATGTTAGCAGCCAAGCAACAACAAAAAGAGGCGCCCAGGTTGATGCTTCAGATGATATTTCAGGTAGTATAAGCAATTGCTCAAGATAGGATTATATTTGCAATACTACATATTCATTTGAAAAGATAAAATTATACAAGGGCGTATTCTATCAGATTGTTGGTGTTCTTGGCTCGACTAGCTGGATTGATAGCTTCGTCCGATTGTTATTGATAAATATAAATTAATATATCTATAAAAGCCCCTACTTAAGGGGCTTTTTATTATCCTGTATTATTTAATTTTTAAAAAGTTAATCATATAGTATATGCAACAATGTAACTAATAAATTATTTATCATATGTCCCAAACAAGACATCTTAATATCTTTAGTTTTTAAATAAATTAAACCAAAGCTTAATAAGGGAATAAATGAAGATAATCCATTAAAAGAAAATATTGAAAGTCCATGTGCGAATAAGAATAATAATGTAGTTATAAAAACATTAATATACACATTGAATGACTTGAGAATTCCTCCTTGGATAATACCTTGAAATAATAATTCTTCCAAGATGGGCCCAACAATTACTAAATGTAATATTAAGATAATTATTAAAGGACTTTGAACATGTAATAGTTTGTCAGAGAAGTTATCTGCTGGTCCGGAAGGAGTAGTTATATGAAATATATAATTACCAATATATAAAATAACAGTTTCTAAAACTATAGCTATTATTTCAATAATAATTACAAATTTAACATTTGATATTATAATCTTTGGTTCTAAAATATTTTTGCCATTTATTTTTATATAACTAATATAAGTTAATAAAAAAATAACAACGACGGAAATTATATAAAAAGAAAAGTGTGAAATTATATTTATTTTATTAATAGTTTCATTATTTAAGGGGCGCTCAAATAATGAAGGTATTTGTATTATAAAAGATAATATTAAGGCAACTAATAATTGGATAACAAAATTTACACTCTTTTTAAAAGCCATTATTTTCCTACCTTTTAAAAAATTGGTGAAAGTGATTAAAATTTTTATTTTTTTCTCTTCTTAATTATTTTGTATAAGTCGTAAACTGTATATGCTATTAGTAAAATAAATACAGTGTTGTATAAAATTCTTGGCATATTAGTAAAATTAAATATAGGCTTAGTAATATTTAATCCACAAAACGCAATAAAGATACAGCCTATGATTATTTTGATAATAAATTGTGCCTTTGTTTGCTTAGCATCCTTATCTGTCATTTTCTGATCCTCCTTAATTCTATTTTGTTTATAGTACTATATTAATTCATTTTATTAATTTTTAAACATTTATTTTTAATATATAAACGTCACGTATTCCCTTTAGCAACTTATATGGATCCTTAATTGGAAAACTTATCCTTCCATTTTTAAAATATCTAGAGTAATTCATGTAGTTATGGGAATGTGATTTGTTTCAGTGTAATAATAAAACACTAATATATATTAGCTTGTCAATTTAATACCAATAATACTAATTACCAATAAGATAATGAAAATAATAGTCGTTACTGATAATTGATCTTTAAAAATAAATACACCAATCAAAATTGAACCCACTGCTCCAATACCTGTCCAAACTGGATAAGCAATGCTTAGATTCAAATGTTTAGTAGCTTGTGCCAAAAAAATAAAACTTAATGTTATCCCGATAATTGTCAAAATAGAGAAATTTAATTTACTAAAACCATGGCTTAATTTCATAGTAGTTGCCCAGAAAACTTCAAAAAAGCCAGCAATCAATAGACTAATCCAACTCATAAAAAGCTCCCTTCAAAAAAAGCAATTAACAACTCTCACGTTGGCCTAAGAGAATTGGTAATTGCTTTAGCGTCCGGCGACGCACATTATATTTTTATTTCTTATAATATAAATTATTAATGTCTAAATTTCAAGAACTCTATCCACTTAAAAATCAATATAATTCAGTTAAGTCTACCAAAACTATGATTGATTTTACTTTTTATTATCAACATCCTTCTTCTGATTGCTAAACTTTCCTATTCTTTCTACAAGCAAAGTAATATGTCTGAAGCAAAAATCCAGTATTTTTAATCATTTTTTGTCCTACCACGTAGAGATTGACATAAGTTATATTATCTGTTAATTTTAGACAAAATAAAAAGGCCATGTACATGACCTTAAAAGATAATCGCTAAATATAATTCTGAACTAGTTAGTATTCATAAAACCCTTTGACTTCTTTACTCCCAAAAATTAATTGCTGGATTTTAACTGATTCCTTAGTTTTACCCATCATCTCACAGAGAGTGGCAATTGTTGCACCTGATCTGTTACTGCTATCAGTCAATAAAAAGCCACGATAGACGTGCTCAACTGGTGCTATACTTCGAATGGCATATCGAAAGAAACTCGAACAACCAATAATTGCTCCAGATTGCTGTTTATGATTATCTCCGACCATTTATTTTTACCAACTTGGTGATAATCACATCTAAAACAATCAAAGCAGCAATTAAAATACCCATATACTCCAAAATAGTCATATTTGTAAAATGTGTGCCATTGGGAAACCGTAACAAGACTCCATAGTCGATTTCATAATTGGTTCGAATCTGATTAGGTGCGTTTTTGAATACTTCACTTAAAGAATTTTTCATAATGAGTTGCTTAATTGCTGAATTTATCGGTGTTAAGGGAAACCATGTAATAATATTTTTAATAGAAGTCGAAACAGAGCCAATAGAAATATAAACACCTGTTAAAAACCCAATTGCAGTTCCAATAATCGTACTAAATGATGCAAATTGGGAGTTAGTTCTAATTAAATACATAATTGGATAGACAATTAATAATGAAAGAGTAGATGAAACTATAATTAACAACATAACTTTTAATGTTGTTGTCCATCCTATTAATAACCCAGTTCCACCAATAAGTACCACAATCGATATCGCATATAACATAAAAGTAATTAAAGATCCAATCAATATCGCAGCAATCATATAACTGATTTCAATTTTAATTGGACTAAGGAGCGTGAGCATAAAATCATCAACTCTATGATGTTGTCGATCATCCACGGACACTCCGTATGCACCTAGAGTTGCCGACATACTAGTAATTGTTACTAATCCCGCAATAAGCCAGTAATTTACCATTGTCACAACATTTGATGGTGCATTCTTGACATTCATTGCTGCTTTGATACCATCAATTTGCATTTGGCCTAAAAAGACTTTATATAAAATCAGCAAAATGAGCACCGATAAAAGCGAAAGAAAAAATGCCATTCGATCTCTTACAAAGACTTTCATATTTCTTTTAATTAATGCCAGCATCGGTCTTTCCTCCTTCGATATTACTGCCTTCATTGTCTAGTAAGTTTAGATAAGCCCTTTCCAAGGTAGCATGATACACTTGGAAATCATTTATTTTCGCTATTTTTTTAATCTCTGTTAAAAGGTCAATCATTTCTGAGGGTTCTTGAATTGACACTGTTAATCGGGCATTTTTCAAGTCCTTGCTATACTGATACTTACCATTCAGACGACTCAAAACCGTTTTAACATCACTAAGATCATTTAATTTTATTGAAAGTTGTGTTTTAGAGTGATCTTTTATAAATTGATCAACATCTCCGGTATAAAGAACGTTTCCCTTTAAAATGACGGAAATTTGATCACAATCTGACATTTCTTCCAGATAGTGGGTCACCAAAATCACAGTAAGGTTATTTTCATTATGAAATCTGGAAATGGCTTGCCACATTCCTGACCTAGTTTGCGGATCGAGACCTGTTGTTGGCTCATCTAGTATCAAAACTTTCGGATCATGTAGCAGCGATCTCACGACCTCACACTTACGTTTTTGGCCCCCGGACAAAACGGCATATCGCTGTTTTAAAATGCCCTCAATATTAATATAATCATTTAAAAAATTAATCCTATCATTAATATTTTTTTTGCTCATGCCATACATTTTCCCTCTGGACATGAGATTTTCATAAACTGACAAAAGGGGGTCTAAGTGGTTTTCCTGAAATACAACACCCAGAGAATTTTTTATTTCTAATTTGCTGAGTTTATCATCGTCATGGATCCAATCACAATTGCCACCGTCTGCCGAAATGTTCCCAATCATTATGTTAATTAATGTTGATTTTCCGGCTCCATTAGGACCAATGATGCCGTAGAATTTACCCCCTTCAAAAGTCAGATTTACATCATGTAGGACATAAGATCCAGAAAATTTTTTTGAAACATTCCTAACTTTTATTCTCATTTTTGAGTCACCAGAACCCTTCCATTGTCCACCATATCATTATCTTGATTGATAACCTTTTGCGTTGTTGGTGTAGCTGCCTGTAACGTGTTTACTGTCTTAGTTGACTGTTGTATTAACAAGAATCTCCAAGCTAAGCCTAAAAAAGCTCCCGCCATAGTTAGGCGCTTACTTATTTGATACATTGCCCTTTCTCCTTTAATATGTAATATAATTTTAGTGTAATTCTAAATTAGAAAAATTCAATACAAAAAAGACCATGTACTTCATGTACATGACCCTTTAAATCGGGAAATGATAATTTAGATATAGCATAATGCTTAAAAATAATCTATATAAATAACCTTTACTTATAAAAATAAATTTTGATATTATTTTATCATTTGATAAAAATATCTGCATTTATATTACCCGTATTCTAAAGAAAAGACGCAAATAATTTTTATCAAGGAAATTTTCAAGATGAGCGTCAAAAGCTTTTCAATATTCAATAACGTAATGAAGAATTATCAGATAAAGCAAGACAAGACCTCCTCGCTTATCTCCGAAAGGGGGGAAGAATTTACGATCTTTAAACAGACTATGCAATGTCACTACCAAAAAAGAACTAACAAACAGGTAGCAAAAAGTGAAAAATACTAGCGCAGAAAACAAAGAATTAACGGCACATGTTCAAAAATTAAGTGATTTTCTTGAGAATTCTAATACCTCTAAAAAATAACAAGAAAGAGAGCGTACATAAAAATAAGCCTAATAAAAGTTAGTGACATTTTTGAAGGTAACAAAAACAAACTACAATTAATAGAGTATAATTATATTAGAAGATAGTAATAGTATAGTTGCCTTAAAAATGATTAATTTACGAGGAGAGATTTTTATGACTGCAACAATTATTTCAATTTTAAATATGAAAGGCGGGGTTGGGAAAACAACTATCACAACAAATATTTCTGTTGAATTATTCAATAGAAATGAACGCGTATTAGTTATAGATGTAGATCCGCAATTTAATTCTACACAAACCCTTATGAAATTTTTTGAAAAAAACCTTGATAACTATTTTAATCTTAGAGATCAAGGCAAAACATTGGCCCGTGTTTTTCAATCTACAAATCAGTCCCGTGGAATTGGAAATTCCCAATTAGCGACTATTAAGACTCCCGCAGCTTCTATCATACATACACTAAGTCCTAATAATAAAGGTAATGATAAAGGTGGTGTATTAGACATCATTCCTGGTGATATGGGATTAATAGTTGATATAAACGACACTGCTTCTGACAAATTTAAATCTTTTATCAAGAAGAATAACTTAAAAGATAATTATGATTATATTCTTATTGATTGTCCTCCTACTTGGGGACAACTAACTTCAGTAGCACTTTCAACATCTGATTACTACTTGATTCCAACAAAACTTGATGAATTTTCTACAATTGGTATTACTCTTCTGGCCGAACTACTTTCAGATAAAGTTAACTCTGTTAATAAACCTCTTAAAAATCTTGGAGTAGTTTATATGTTTTTGAAAAAAAATAAAGCGAAAGATGGTATCGCTCGTGACCAGAAAAAATTTCGCACTGATATCGAAAATTACTTTACTGATACGATGGAAGAATTAGTAGATTCAAAAGTTAAACCTTTTGATACACTTTTTTATAATTATGAATATCTTATAACTAAGTCAGCCCTTTATTTTGATGAAGCAATAGAAACCCGTCATCCTAAACATAAAAAAAAGATCCATGACCTAGTGGATGAAATTCAAAACAGATTAGCGGAGGGAGCTCAAAAGAATGAGTTATGATATCAAGTTTCTATTCGATTCATCCATGAGCATGGAAATTAGAAAATATTACTTTATGGGCATTAGCACTCAAATTATATTGGACAGATCTCTTTTTAGTTCAAATGATTCTTTACACCCATTAATCACTATTTTTGAAGATTTTTTCCAAGTCAAAGATAAAGATGGCAACGATGGATTTAGACCATATTTATTTAGTTCAAGAACACTATTATGTGCACGGATAAATCGTCTTATTTCTAATGAAAGTGATTCAACAAGATTAAAAAAATTGTTTGAATCTTTCTACAATTTTTTTAATGATAAGCCTTATGAATCCCCTGCAAGCCACAAAAGATCTAATAATTCAACATTATTGCAGGATATGAAGAAAGGTCTAAATAGAAAAAATGGATCAAGATAACAAGGATGAAAATTTCAGCTCACTAAGAAATTTTGGACTAGTAAATCAATTAACAGATGATCGTGGAAACTTTTTGGATCTAATACAGTGTAACTTATTGAACTACAATGACAATTTTGAGTTAAAAAAACCAATTTCTTCAGTTCATGCATTGCTTTTTATACTTAAAGACCTTAGTGCTGATATTTTTAATACGGAAAATGATTCAAACGTATTAACTCTTGCCCGCACTAAAGCAATAGAATCTATCATAGACGCTTTAATGGATCATGAAGTAAATTGTAAAATTAAACAACGATTATTTTTAGATGTTTATATTAGGTTATTATATGAGCATTTGAATATATTAAATCAATCAAAAAGGGCAGGCTTTTCACAACGCATTGATCAAATGACTAAATACTGTTGCTCAACTCTTGGATATAATTCCAAAAGCAAGCTCAATGAACTACAGCAGTCATCCAAAAAACATTATTGGCTTTTATCTGACACTTTGCATGGAAGAAAGTTAATACCACTAAATAAAAACCTATCTGATGATCTTCAATCAATCTTTAGCTCCAATCGCTTTACAAATAACATATCAGAGTCATATCAATTTTTAGAAAACATTAGCGAGTCTTGTAAGATCGTTTTGAAATGGATGTTTATAGTTTCTCACTTTATACCTACCAGTCATTCCAGTCATTTTTCACCTTACAAAGTTAATATTTATATTGATATGCTCAAAGAGATCTGTTCTTTTGAGCCATTATTAATTTATCCCAATGATAATTAGTATTATATAAGTGCTATAATCTTCAAATACTCCCTTAAAAAGCTTATTAAAATAGACCCAACATCTAATAAATTTGTAGATACATTAGATGATTCTTACATTGAAGCAAAACTAGATGCTGATACAAAGAAAAGTTTAGTTTAAAAGAAGAAATTGAAAAATGATTCAGAAACTTAAAGGTATAATAAATAACAAAAGTACAAATTATACTTTTGTCATTTATTTTGTTTTATTGATAGGCCAGGATTCCAATAAATAGCATAGATTATATTTTAACATATTTTTTTAATATATTTATGATATAAGTTATCAGCAGTCAAATAGCTGGAATTAATAATTAATTGCACAACATCATATAATGGTATTACAAAAGATATTTTTCTTCTAAATTATGAGTCATTAATATTACTTATTGAGAAAAATATATAGGCAGGATCCTTATTTTACACTCATCTTTAAAAATAATATATTTAAGGTTTATCAAAATATAATTATTAATATTATAAATATGGTTTTTTATAATAACTATTGACGTATAATTAATTATTAAAAGGGAGGAATCAATCAATATATGGCATGTATTAACAATCAACAAGAAAATTCATCGAAAAATTCAGAACTCATAGGTTTTATTAAATTTAATGATTATCCCAAAGACCTTCAAAACGGAGAACTTTTCTTAAGTAAAGAAAGTACTTTTATGTATCAAGATCCACCGATAGGAGATCCCTTTGAAGGTTTTTTATTAAATAAGAAAGACCCTATAACGTCTTATAAAGATATATTATCATGTTACTCTAAAAATAGCGAATCATACATTTCATGTTTCACTGCATTGTATAAAAGCGATTTCGAAAATGGATATATAAAAAAAGATACAGTTGATAGACTTAAAAAATTAGATAGTAATAATAAGGAAAGAGCAGCGGTAATTTTCCCTGAAGGTGTTATTACCTTGTGTTTTTATAAATTATTGTGCATTTTTTTCTATTTAAGACAAAAAAAATTAGATCAAAAGAGTAAAGAGTACTATGCAATGGAAAAAATCTATAATCTCGACGAATTAGACGATTTCGATAATTTCGACAATGTAACTATAAAAGCTGGTTTGATAAAATATATAGATATGCAGGTTGAAGAAAGTAGAACTTTATGTAAAGATGATAAAGAGAAATTAGAAAAATGGAAACCTTCAGATAACGATCTTAGTTTATTTGAAAAATATTTATATAAATGCTTTTTTGAAAAACCAAAGAAAAATGGAAAATACCGCTATGATATTCAAAATGAGTATAAAGTTGTATTGACTATTTTCGCTACTGAAAAAATTAAAATGCCTGAAAACATAAAATTGAAATTAGATTTTTTCCATGAAGGAATTAAAATTTTTAAGCATAATGAACTAAATAAAATAAGCATATCTGACGTTATATATTCTACTTGTGGAGCTGGTGGAAAGCTAAAAAGTGCAGAACTTATATACAAATAATAGTGTAATATATGAGAATTAGATATTTTTTGCTAAATGTAGAGATTTCGTTATATTTAGAGTTCTCACTAAAATTAAAGATCCCGTTAGTTTTATTATATATATTCTTAACTTGTCTATTTCTGTTCATTGTTGTTGCTTAGTAAACGTGGCAATTAAAATCGAGAAAAATTACTAGAATTATACTCTAATTTATCTAACAGACAAAATGCCTATTGGAATGTAAGAAATAAATATTTTGAAAACAATTAAAAAATAGATAAAAATGGTCAAAAAATCTTATAATAATGTCAAAAAATCTTATAATAATGTCAAAAAATAAATTCATTTATGTATTAATTTAATAATTTTATATTAAAAAATTATAAAAAGCCCCATTTATTTAAGAATGGTGCTTTTTATATTTATATCTGCACTAGAGAAAACGTTCAAGATTTAGACTAGTATTCTTATGGTATAGAAAGCTTAAATTATGTAAACTATTAAATCCTAGTAAGATTATTAAGTTAATGTTTTATATAACAAAGTATGAGAGTTCTCAGCATTTCACAAAACAAGTATTATATTATAAAAAACTCATAGATAGGCTTTTATATTGGCAATGTTTCAGACAAAAAGAGGAGCATAATGAATAACATGGATGGAAATAAATAAAATTAATTCTGTTTTTACGCAACTTGTTGAACAAGAAAATATTAACCTGAAAGCGTCAGAAAAAGTTCATGAACTACGTGAAAATGTGGGAATGAGCCAAAGATAATTCGCTAAATTAGTCGATAAACATCAATCAAGTATTGCCAGAATAGAAAATGGATCAATAATGTGTATACTAAAGTGCTATCCGAAATTGTTCAAGAATTGCTCAAGCAACACATCAATTCTTAATAATTACTTTTAGTTCTACGTTTTAACCTCTGAATTTCAATTAATAAATATCTAGTTGATTATATTAAGTTATCAAAAACTTAAAGATAGGATTCTGTAATAGAAACATTTACAGTTTGGTCTTGAATATTCCCGACTTGCCTATCTACTTTGGCTGGTCTTGGATTTCCTGCATCTGTATCGGGAGCATTATATTCGTCACGATAATCTTTTGACCATTCACCGTAAGTTTTAGTTACATCTTCATTAATAGCCACTTGACGATGGATTGTAGCCTTTTGTTTAAAAATTACTGTCTCATCTATATCATTATATTAGGATGGATTTTAATAGTTCTGGTAACAGTCTTATATTCTAAATAGGGATTTATTAGAATTTTATTTTCTAATATATATATGTCACTGGTTAAGTTCTTTTAATACTGGTTATTTCATCAGGAGTTTTTTAGCGTCCTTATCGGCCCATTTAAAGCAATTCAATCTTATCCTGTTGAAACCCTATTAATACTATTGTTATCAAATATCTCTTCTGTTAGGGGTTGAGGAAAATATTGATTAATAAGTTTGGAACCTATCGTTAATTTGCATATATAACTAATTTCAAAATATTAATATAATTTGAACTATCAAAATTTCTCATATCCACATAGTCAAGATGGTCCCCACCAAATATCATATTTGCATTTATAAGATTAGGTGTTTCAAAATCACTAATATCTAATTTTCGTAGTTTTCGACATTCAAACAAAAAACCGTTCGATACATATTTTTAGTATTAAAATTCTTTACGTTTACTTTTTCTAAATTAGGGCTATCTGCAAACATACCCTGCATATTATTTATTTGAGAAGTAACGAAATTAGAAAGGTCAACAAATTCTCTGAAATTGTTAAAACCAGAAAATAAGTAACTAAAAATTTTTGGTGCTATGACATCAGTCTCAATAACAATCATAATAATTATTAATTTATTGAAATATAAAGCCATAATCAAGCTGTCCGGCGTGAATAGTTAATACTAAATCATTTTCTTTCTTAACTTCTTTACAATGAAAAGGTCCATCTAAACCTTGATTAACTACTTTTAATAATTAGCAAGAAAATCATCACTTACATATTTAGCAATATTCTCACTGTCAGGAAATAAAGTAGCTCTATTAATACCACATTTTATATCTAAATCTTTAAGAATTGACTTTTTTTTACATAAAGGAATGGTAATTGATAAATTTTTCAGGACTAGTCTTTTTTCTATATCATAATTGATTTTGCTTAAGTCTTCTGTGCTTTCGTAATTAGTATATTCATATGGTTCAAAAAGGAAATAACCACTTTGAGCATTAATTCTAGGATTATTAATATTGGGACGAACAAAAAAAGGGTGCAGCAATCCTAAAAAATCAATTACACGAGGAAAATATCCAATATCTTTACTAATAGAGGAATAAAGAGACTGTACCTGTTCCGAATAGTTCAATTCATCATAAGCGTCAGACACCGTTATAAAGGCTTTATAAAATTCTTTATCACCACAATATGAGAAAATAGGATTATTAATATATCGTTCGAAAGATATGTTTTGATTACTAATCATATACTGACGTTTCAAACAATAGAAGAAATTATAATACTTACCAATCATTTCAATATCATTAGAATCATTAGAAATACTTGAAAACGTTTTTTCGACTTTTTTCTTAAAATTATGAATTCGATAATAAATATTTGACTTAATATCTCCACTCATCAATGCCAAAGTAGATAATATTTCAACCGTATCATTATCAATAGAATTATAATAACAAAATTGATTTTTAGAAATACCAACTGGTTGCTCTTTATTAGTCAAAAAAACATCAATAATACCGTCATCATCTGAAGAAAGACAAGCAAAATAAAGAGCAACTAATATATTACTTGTGACATCTAAAAGTCTAGTAGGTAACCCAAAATGTTGCATGTAAGAAAGCCTGGAAAAATTATTATCGAGACTATTAAGATTACATATACGCATATATTCACTAGTTAAAGTATATTCTTCCACCTTGTTTTTTTGGCGATATAAACTTGCCAAATATTTAGTATTACTATACCTCTTCTCTTGACCTCTATACAGAAACAAATGAGGCAATTGCCTGCCATCAGCAGACATTTTAGAATTTAAAAGATCCATTGGTTCATTTAAAACTTCTGAAATGGAATTAGCATAACGACAATTTTTACAAGACAATATAACCACCCTATATACATAAAAACTAAATTTACTTTTTAACTGTTAATAACCCCTGAATAATTATTTCATTATATATAACTAAATTCTAAAAATATAATAAAATAATAGATTGCTCAAGTGTTTTCATTAATACCTTGGTCGACAACCTTAGAAGCCACTTTAACTACTTGCGTTATTGGTGTAGTTGCCTGTGACGTGTTTGCTGCCTTAGTTGACTCTTGTGGTAACAAAAATCTCCAAGCTAAGCCTAAAAAAGCTCCCACCATAGTTAGACGCTTACTTATTTGATACATTGCCCTTTCTCCTTTAACCTTTAATATGTAATATAATTTTAGTGTAATTCTAAATTGGAAAAATTCAATATAAAAAAGGCCATGTACTTCATGTACATGACCCTTTAAATTAGGAAACGATAATTTAGATATAGCATAATGCTTAAAAATAACCTAATTAGCTTAAATATTAATTATTATCTTTATTATTAGATTTCAAATTTTTATTAATGCTTTTATTTTCTATTTTATTCTGGATTTTTACTGAACTAGTATCCATTATATCAAATTTAAGTTGTTGTCCGCCAATATTATGTTCTAATACCTTAACAATAGTATTTTCTGTTTTCAAGTTCCCACTTTTATCTATATACTGTTTGGTTCTTAAATTAACTTTAAGAGTATCCGTTGAACCAAATAATTGTTGATTTTTCTTTACTTCTGATAAAAAATTTTTATCTTCAATATTAGCAAAAAAATGATTTGAACCATCTGAAAATTTCCATTTACCATGTTCAAAAGCAATATTTTCGATTTGAAGGTATTTAGTTGTCTCTACGGTTCCTAATTCTTGCTCCAATTCAGGAATATCAAAACAAGAATACTCATTTTTGGCAATTGTTATTTGTTGGTTTTTATTATGATAAAAATTAATTCTTTCAATTCCATCTTTTGTAAGAGGACTTATACTTTTTTGAATGCTTTTTCTAATATTAACGTTTTGATAAGCATCTAAAGTCTCTTCAGGAATTGTAATTTTAGTACCATCGTCAAAAGTTATTTTTATATTTCCATTCTGTAGTTCTTGTTTTTTCTTTATTTTATGTTTAAAAGATTTTTTAATTAAGTTTATTAATCTAAAAATGATATCTACATAAGCTGCAAGATTAGCAATTGCAACACTGTTATTATTGTTTAAAAGATCTATTGCTTTTGATATAAGATCAGACCCACTAGCTAATACTAAATCAATAATAAATGATCCCTTTTCGCTAGCTACTATATCTAATGATAGAGTTTGTTCATTAGGATTTACAAGCTTTTGAATTTGTTGAAAAGTATCAGATAGTGCTATTAAAGAGGGGGCTAAATCAGCTACAGGTATACGATTTTCTTGCAAACCTTCACCATCATAATGGACAGAAAGATTATATTTTGCCATTTTTTACCCTCCCTTATCTGAATGATATATTCTATTATAGATTAGCTAAAATAAGTGTCAATTAAATTTTATATATCTAACCTTATGTAGAAATTTTGTTATTCTTTTAGCCAATAGTATTAAACTTATTGTATAAGGTACTGACGTCATAATTGCTGTAACTGCCTTGAAATTGGGCGATAGACTAATATTGTCAAAAATTATTAGAGCTATAACTCCATCTTTCCTGTTGGGTCATATTGTGGTTATATCAAAGAAAATATCGAGCCAATTTTACTGATAAATCTTAAAATGAAGCAACATTACCGTTAATAAAGTAGACATTCTTAAGGTAAAGCTATATATTTACAAATCAGTCTCAAAGAAAAAAGCCGAAGAAATTATTGAAATGAATGTTACAGCGAAAGCTAACCGTAATCTTGACTAATGCTATCATGATCAGAAAATTGTTATAACAGATAGTGGACAACAACAAGATGCAAGCTTGGATGCAATTTATGGATATATAACTAATTAGGGTGAAAAAGTTGTTAATGTAGCCTCAAAGACTGAAGATATAATTGTTCCTAAAAAAGAAAATTTTGCAGAAGATAATGCTCATCATGAATATAATAAACTATCCAGTTATATTAAAAACTCCACTTATTGAAAAGTGAGGCTATTTTTATATATCTGCAAATATTCAAAGCTTGGACTAATTATTCTATCGCTGTTTACATATTTATCACCATCTAACTGTACAATCAAAATAAAAATAATTGATCTATTAAACAAATTGTCTTTTATTTAATTGGTAATAAGATTAAGTTTTAAATAAGTTCGGATATAAAATAATTTTCCTTTATAACTCTTTCAGAATGAATTTTCCACAAATATGTATTAATTGTATTATTATGCGTATAAAAAATAGAAATAGTTGGACAGCAGGTTTTCAGCACAGTTGAACATAGACATCCAATTGTCCAAGTCTGTGACAGAAGTCTCAAAGCGCTGGACTTATTTTTCGTACTGAACCTTACTCAAAAGTCACATGTTAAATAACTTAAATAAAAAATCTTAGATTTTTCTGAATTTTAAGAATATCTTTAATTTGACTGTTTCCCCTATTTCTACATTAAATTGGAGTATGATAATGAAAATGGCAGTTGATTTAAGGAGATGGACCTATATGACACAAAATATCCTTGAAACAAAAGAACTGAGTAAAACCTATCGGAGAAAACAAGCTCTTAAATCTGTTTCTATTCATGTGCCCAAAAACAAAGTATATTGTTTAATTGGACCTAATGGAGCAGGCAAAACGACTATTATGAAGATCATTTCAGGTATGATTACGGCTACCAGCGGCAGCGTTGAAATTAATGGCCATCCTTGGAGCCGACAAGATCTATTAACGATTGGATCTTTGATTGAAAATGCCCCTTTATATGGCAACTTAAGTGCACAAGATAATTTAAGAGTGATTACCACTATGTTAGGCTTGCCGGAGTCACGGATTTCAGAAGTCTTAAAAGCTGTTAATTTAGCTGATGTAGGCAGCCAACCGGCCAAAAATTATTCATTGGGTATGAAACAACGACTAGGAATTGCCCTAGCCTTGATTAATCACCCGCAACTCTTAATTTTGGACGAACCAACAAACGGGCTTGATCCTTTAGGAATTCAAGAATTACGCCAAATTATTAGTGACTTTAAAGATCAGGGGATCACCATCATTATTTCCAGCCATATCTTGTCGGAAGTTGAACATTTAGCAGACTATATTGCGTTTATTAATCATGGAGAGCTTAAGCTGGAACAGGCTTATGATAAAACAACAGATTTAGAAGCCCTCTTTAATCAAGTTGTTCAGGAGGTATAGTCATGGCACGCTATTTCAAAGCTGAGGTACTTAAGCTCCGGCATAATCACTTAGTGCGGGCAATTTGGCTTTTTCCTTTAATCGGGATTTTGGTAGCTTTAGGGTTTAGTGCTCTCGGCGGTACAGAAATTCTTAAGCTTAGTGATGAAACAATCATTAATCACTGGTCAATTATTTGGATCAATGCTTTAATCGCCACTTTAGCCGGAACTATTGACCGCAACGAAAAAAAATCCACTCGTTATATGATCTATAGTGGTCGAGCTGTTAGTTTAAGCCGAATCGAGTTGACTCGTATTGGGTTGATTGCGGTAATGACTTTGATTAGTACTTTAATTGTTAGTGTTGTATTGATTCTAAACTCATTATGGCTAGATACACCTAGTATTACTTCGTTGGGTAACTGTCTGCTGGCAGTGGGGGTTATTTGGTTAACCACTTTATGGCAAATTCCGTTTTGTCTTTGGCTGTCACGTAAAACAATTTTCTACGTACCCATTATTTTAAACACGCTAGCACCCCTTTTGATGGGCACAGGTATTGCGACCACTGACAGCTGGCTGATTTTTCCATATGCTTGGGATTTGCGTATTTTGATGCCCATTACACGCATGCATATTAACGGAATTCCACTACCTGCTAATAGCACATTTTTAAGCAGTCAATCCATACCTCTGGGTCTCATATTAAGCTTAATCTGCTTTGTGGTCCTGAGCGGCTTAGCTAGTTGGTCCTTTAAAAGACAGGAGATTACTAAATGACAACCATGATTCAATTAAAGCGCGCTATAAATAGTAATTTTATTAAACAAAAACGGGGCCTCTTCCCGTTACTACATTTACTTGCCACTATCCTGTATCCATTAGTCTTAGTCCTTTATCTGCGTTCACGTTTGTCCATAATGACCGTTAATCAGATCAGTTTTATTTTCTTTGAATTACTAGCCATGGCTTTACCTTTGCCAATAGCCATTATTGCCAGTTTATGTCGTGATCAAGAAGAAAAAGCCGGTAATTATAAAAATTTAATTAGTCTTATCCCATCTCGAACCATCGCCTTTTGGGGGCAGGTGCTGATGGCTTGGCTTTCATTTGCTGTATGTGTTCTAGTGGCAACTGCAATTTTTGCATCTGGTTTTGCAGTTTTGAAAAAGCCCTTATCGTTTGGATTATTGAGCTTAATGGTTATTCTGACAGTGTTTTTTAGCCTCGCACAATATATGATCTACTTCACAGTTAGCTACTTAACCAGTGTTGCAGCTACTTTGGGTATAGGTATGGCGGGAATTATTATCGCCGCCTTATGTGAGACTTCACTTGGAGATAGAATCTGGTGGATTTTGCCGTGGTCCTGGATTGCACGAATGTTAAAGCTATTGCTCGAAAATCCACAGCAGATGTTACTTATGCTTGGCTTTTTGCTAGTTCTTACTGTCCTAGTGTTTATATGGTCAGGTCTCACAATTAGTAAACGCTTTAAAAGCGGGATGAAATGATTGGACACTTATAAAAAATTGTTAGGATAAAATTGAACTTAGTTAAACTAATATTTTGGCAAAATCATATGATTGAATTTGCTGATGAAAATAAGCTTATACCATTTAATAAACCTGTAGAAAAATTAGCCGATTGTTACATTGAAACAAAATTAAAGAGAATTTAAAGGTATAATTTATAATTACTACTGCTATAAATTTTTCTTTGTTATCATATCTCCACATATCTATTGCTTTTATAAAATCGTTAAAAAAACTGGTTTATTTATAAAACATTGCTTATCTTAAATTTGCATAATTAACTTATTTATGAGTAAGAATGAGCAAGTTGAAATACCTGCAAGACAAGTTCTTACCATAAAATTCCAGTCATAACGTTTATTGTAACGACTCAAAAAAATCTAAAAATGTCAGCTAACCGATAAAAAAGGACGGATATTAGATCCGTCCTTTTATCAAAACAAATTTTATTCACGCTTTATAAAAATAGAGTAGCCCATGGAAATAATTCCCATCACCAAAAACAAAAGTGAGAACGAACCAGATAATGCTAACTCATTATTATTTACAACCAAATTAATAAACGGCTCTTTTGCAAAAACTCCTAATAGCAATGCAATAAAAAGAAAAATACCCCCAATAATTCTCCAAAATGTTTTTTTATTCATTTCTGCTTCCCCTCTTTTTAGTCTGTCTCCTTATCAATGCCAGTTCGAACATATCAATATTTTTGATGACTATCGTCAAAATCGGACGATACCTAAGAACAGAATCAGTGATTTTCATATTAGATAAATTGTACTCATTACCATAAAGTATAACAAATAGCTTTAATTCTTACATATTAGCATGCTTATCAAGCAAATTACAGACATTTTATCTTTGACATCAGGCGTGACATAACCATAATATCAAAATTATTTAGCAAAGTGAGATCAGGTGTAGCATAATTAGGTTTTTATCTTGTTAAATTGCACCTAGACAATAGCTGCTTTTTTGAAATTTACATATTTCAAACAACTTCTATATCGTTTTCTATCTAATTTGTTCACTTAGTAATTGAACTAATTTGCTCCATTGCATGTTTGACAACCCATTAATGATATTTGTCAAACTTGCTTGCCACTGGGTGTAATTCATTATCTGTAATATTATAATTATCAATTAATAAAGTACTTAAACGATTTTCTATCGCAGCTTCGTTTTGGAGCATTCTAATTGAGCTGATTATAGTTGATCGGTCGCTTATATTAAAATTTGAATGAACTAAAATCTCTTCTAAATCATAAGAGATACTAGATTTTTCCTTCTCAACAATTAGCAAGTGCACCCAAAGACTTAAAGGATCAATATTCAAGTTTTTATCTTCAATTAAAGTCGGCCATCCAAATAAATAATTAGATACTTGCGTCGAAAAATCGCCATCTTGTAAATATTTGGCTGCATTGACAAGTTGTTGATCGGGTATATCTTTTTTTTCTTTCCACATACTTAAAGTGCTCTGAGCTAGATGCATATTTTCTGCTGCTTCTTTTGCAGAAATGTGTTTCTGCTTTAATTTAGTAAAAAAGCTGCTTGCTAAATCTTCTTTAGTTACTGTCCTATGCAAAACATTCATCCCCATAAAATTCATTTTTATTACTTAAAGTCCTGTAACAGTTCTATATGATTTAATTATTAAAAATTAAAAACTCTTTCTTTACCTTTAAGAAAGTAATGTATTTACATACTTAATTCTTTTAGTTACTTACTAGATGTTTGAATATTTGGAATTTATCCATTCCTAACAATAAAAACGCTTAATTAAGCAAGATCGCTTATTTCTGGAAGATTTACTCAATCAAGATTACCCTTATCAATTGTTTAAGCTTTCATCAAACATCAACAATTTTATCTCCTTATTAGTTAGTACATTTACATTATAATTGTAGTGCAAAAATTGATAGTGGGAATAACTTTTGTTTAAAGTAAAAACATCATAAATTAAATTATCAATGGTTAAACAATTAGAATATGACAACTAAGAGATTTGCTAAATAACCGGTATTACAAATTTCATATAAATTAATTAGTTAAAAGACATACAGGACTCATAAGACTGATATATTAAAATTTTTATGCTTAGACATTGACATATTAATAAAAGATTTTGCTGGAGAATTAAATTTTTCAAAACGAACAGTGAGCAATTGTTTTTTAGTTAGTAAGTAAAGAAATCCTTTAAAACATATGTAAATGTCCTATACGATTATATAGTTTATTATCAAGAAGCCTTGCCAGCAAGCAATGATCCTAAAATCCAGGATAATACCAAAAATCTTTTAACAAAACCAGATGGCAAGATCAATATATAATAAAAATTAGTTATTTAAATTAATTATTTATTTTTTATATGTTTATAAATTATAAATGCTAAAATTAAATCAAATGACAAATTTAAAGATTTTAAAAAATATTAATACATAATGGAGTAATCAAGATGAGAAAAAAATTTAATACTGAAAAAAGAGAACAGCCTCTACCACCAACTAATAATGGGTACCCACCTAATAATCAACAATATCCTAACTATAATGGCAATTATCAACAGCCACCGCAACCTAATGGTAATTATAATCAGCAAGGTTATTACCAACAACCTAATGGTTATCAATATTCCAATGGTGGGTATCAACAACCACCGCAAAAGTCTAAAAAACCTTTTTATAAAAAATGGTGGTTTTGGCTACTGGCTGTTATTTTAATTTTATTCATTACAGCGGGAATAGGCTCTGGTTCATCATCAAAACAAAATAAAAGTTCCAATAATTTAAAAACTGAAAATGTACAAAGAAAAGAAAAAAATCCAAAAGCAAATGGTCCTAGTCTAGAAGATTATAAAGCTATACAGCTTGGAGAAAATGACGGCACTAGTGAAAGTGAACTAGAATCAAAATTTGGCAAACCTTCTACAACATCTAGTCAGACAATACAAAATGTTAAGGCTGAAGAAAAAATCTGGGATAAAATTCAAGGCGGAGAATTTGGCGGTAATTTTTCTGTAGGGTTTTCCAATGGTAAAGCAATTTCAAAAACTATTACCGGCCTAAAAGTACAGAGAAATAAAAAAATTTCATTGCAGGATTTTAATACAATCCAAAATGGACAGAGTAAAGAAGAAATATTTAATAAGTTTGGTAAACCAAACCAGTATTCAGAAAGTAAGATTGGTAATCAATCAAGCGAAATGGATTCTTTTACCTCAAACATCAAAGGAGAAACTGGGGCTAACTTTAATGTTACCTTTACGAACGAAAAAGTTAGCGGAAAGTCTCAAACGTCAATGAAATAGTTCTTTCTATAATAACAAGCCCCTTTTAAGGGCTTTTTTATTGTTCAAAGCAATCAATATAAATAAGTATAATTTAGATCATCTACAAGAACCTCAATAAATACTTTCAGAATGTCATAAAATAGTTGCTATTAGACTATTCTTTTAACAATATATGTCAAATCTCTCAAATTTTACCGATAATAGCGTCTCGCTCATTGAAGATAATGTATCCTTATTAACTTACAACTCACCTTTTTCAGCAGCTAATTTTTCTCTGATTAAGAATATTAAATTTTTGGACTCACCGAGAATTCTAGTTTCTTAAAATCAAACAATTGAAGTTAAGCGCGCTTAGGTTTATCATGAACACAGATTTAAAAAGTTTCAAACTGCAACAAAAAAGCCTTAAAAACCATGTTTTAAGACTTTTCTAATTTTATCTAGTCAACTTAACTAATGAATATTGCCGCTGACAGGAGTCGAACCTGCACATGGAAAACCATACAGCGACCTGAACGCTGCGCGTCTGCCAATTCCGCCACAGCGGCTTTACAAATATACATTTTATCAAATTTTACGTTACTTGTAACTAGGAAATTTAAAAATTATGGAAAAACTTACAAAAAATATTTTATCCCAAGTCATTCAAACACGACCCCAGCAGTCCCATAAGGGTACTTTTGGCAAAGTATTATTAATAGCCGGCAGTGCCAATTTTGGAGGAGCGGCAATTATGGCTGCTACTTCTGCAGTTTATTCGGGTGCAGGTTTAGTGAGCGTGGCTACGGATCCCAGTAATTTTACCAGCCTCCATGCTCAATTACCTGAGGCGATGGTTTTAAACCTTAATAACTTTGAACAAGTTTTCCAGCTTTTGCCAACGGTAGATGTTATTGCCATCGGACCAGGTTTAGAAACTTCAGCTGCTAATAGTAAATTACTAATGGCAGTTCTTAATCGTATTCAAGAGCAGCAATACCTTATTATTGATGCTTCCGCCTTAAATTTAATTGCGCACAATAAAATTGATTTCACTGTCTGTCAGGCTCCAGTAGTATTAACCCCCCATGTTATTGAATGGCAAAGATTAAGTGGATTAAATCCTCCCCAGCAAACTTTCTATAATAATCAAAAAGTATTCTCAGAAATTGCTCCAAACCAGGCTGCTTTGGTACTTAAGGGTGCTCCAACGCATATTTACTTTAATAATGATCAAAATATTTATGAAAATACCGCTGGTTCGCCGGCTATGGCCACTGGGGGTATGGGTGATACACTAACCGGTATTATAGCCGGCTTTCTGGCCCAATTTTCCCCTTGGCAAGATGCACTTTTAGCAGCAGTTTTTTTGCATAGCTACATTGCAGAACAACTGGCACCAAAGCATTATGTAGTCTTACCTTCAATGATTACCCCACAACTTCCATTCTGGATGGCTAAATTTGCTGCTCAATAATAAATATCAAACTTTAAAAATATCCCTTTAAAATATTTTAAAGGGATAATTTTTATTGAAAGTAATTCAGCTGTTATTGCTCCTGATCTTGCAAGTATTTAGCAAAAGCCAAAGCTTTGGCTCCATAAACGGTTGAAGGACCGCCACCCATTAAAATAGCCACATCAACTACTTCGGCTAATTGTTCCAGTGTCACACCGTTTTTTAAATTATTGCGGACATGCGCCATAATACATCCTTCACACCGATCAGCAATCGCAATCCCTAAAGCAATCATTTCTTTAGTTTTAACATCTAGGGCGCCTTCTCGCATCGTAGTTTTTAATAAGCCGCTAAAAGCTTTCATTTCTTCCGGAGACTGCTGTCTTAAAATAGCTGCTTCTTGATTAGATTGTTCATATTTTTCACCATAATCAGTCATTTAATTCACCTCTTTTCAACTGCAATTATATTAAACCGCAAACCGCAAGCGGTTGCAATCATTCCGAATAATAAAAAAACTCAATTTTAGATCAAATTGAGTTTTTTATTTTATTTAATGTGTAATTTCTGGCGCCACAGAGCTACTCGTGGGCCGACGATTTTTTCTGCAATTCGGACTTTTAAAACACAATAACCATAAATTAAAATACCGATTATAACTTCAATGACTAATAATACTACAGATAAAATCCGGTTATTAGGAGCAATAAATTGATATCCAGCATAATCAACTGCTATAACTACCAATAACATAAGAATTGAAAGTAATAAAATTCCCATTGTTCGCCTTAAAGTTTGCCGAATTTCAAAGCCAAATTTAAAACACAGCAGCCGCAGCATTAACAAAGAAGTCACTGACATTCCAATTCCCGTAGCCATTAGCGGTCCAAAGGTCTTAAACGCATAAACACAAGGATACTGCACAACTATTTTTACAATAAAACCGATGATAAAATATTTAATAGCCAAACCATTTTGATATAACCCCTGCAAAATGGCTGATAAAACCGTAAATAAGGCTAACAAAATAGCAATTATTGAATTAAACTGTAAAATATAAATTCCTAGTTGGTCGTAACGATAAAACAAAATATACAAAGGTCGCGCCACAGCATACATTCCTAACGCTGAAGGCAACATAACTAGGAAAAATAATTGTAAAGTATTACCAATTTGGTCACTAACATTACGCCAATCTTTGCGTGAATAGGCCGCTGACAATAAAGGAACTGCGGTGATAGCTAGAGCAGTTGATAATGACACAACAATCATAATAATCTTGTTGGTATTAAAACCAAAGAGTGCATACAGCGAACTCAAAGTATCTTCAGAAAAATGGTGGAATGAGTTCATCATATAGCTAAAGGTCGATTGATCAAAGATCTGAAATAAAACAATGCCTGAATCTAAAATAATAAAAGGTAAAGCCTGACTCCAAATTTCTAAAAAGAAATTTTGTTCATCAACGGCAACTACATTGCTGCTGTTCTGCGACAATTTTCGCAAATGTGGTAATTGTCTTAAAAAATACCAGACCAAGATGCCTAAACCAAAAAGTGCTCCAATAAAAGCTGCAAAAGTAGACTGCGCCACTGCACTAATATAGCTTCCGTGCTGAATTTTCATAATAAAATACGTAGCTGCCAATATATAAATTACCCGTGCTACTTGTTCAATAAATTGGGAAATAGCTGAGGGAGCCATCTGGGCATAACCTTGAAAATACCCCCGGACAATACTCATTATCGGAATAATTAATAATGCCCAGGATAAAGCCCGTAAAATCGGGACAACTTTTTGATCACCACCCGATAAAACAATCGCTAAAAATGGTGCTCCAAAATACATAATAGCTGCCGTAATTAGTCCTGTGATGGCCATAATTTTTAAACCCTGCTTAAAGAGCTTGTTGCCGACAGCATACTCATTAATAGCATTGTAATGAGCAATTTGTTTAGAAATTGCCCCCGGAATGCCTGCCGTAGAAATAATTAAAAACAAACTATAAATATTGTAGCCCTTGCCAAATAAAGAATTTGCTAACTGGGCAGTTAATAAGGACCCAAACCAGTTATTCCACGGAATAACATAAACTGCCCCCAGTATGCGGGAGAAAATACTCCCAGCAGTCATCCAAGCTGACCCCTTAATTAAAGTTGCTTTGCTTTGCGAGCTATCTTCAGAAGTCTTGGCTGTTTGACTTGCATTATCCATCAAATTTGTCCTCTCTGATTTAAGTTATCAAAGCATTTATTTTACTACAATATTAACAATTTTATTAGGAATCGCGATCACTTTTACAACTTTTTTATCATTAATAAACTTTTGTAACTTCGTATCAGCCAAAGCTATTTTTTCTAATTCAGCTTTAGAGGTATTCAATGGTACCTTAACTTTATTTCGTAATTTACCATTCACTTGTAATATAATCTCCACATTATCTTCAAAAAGATCCTGTTCCTGGTAAGTCGGCCAACTAGCATAGGTCAAAGATTCATTATGACCTAATTTTTGCCAGAGTTCTTCCATCATATGCGGTGCAATCGGAGCTAACAGTTTAACAAAACCTTCCGCATATTCTTTCGGCAAAAATTGAGCTTTTTGAGCAGCATTAGTAAAGACCATCATCTGCGAAATAGCCGTATTAAACTGCAATTTTTCATAACGTTCTGTCACGATTTTGACGGTTTCATTATAAGTTTTCTTTAACTCGGGATTGTCTTTTTCAAGGATAAAATCATGCCGTAAAGTATTATCATCATCATTATTAATGTACAAGCGCCATACTCTTTCCAAAAAACGATAGGAACCGGCTAAGCCATCTTCACTCCAAGAAATAGAAGCATCTAAAGGCCCCATAAACATTTCGTACAAGCGTAAAGCATCCGCACCATATTCTTCTACAACATCATCAGGATTAACCACATTTCCTTTAGATTTGGACATTTTTTCATGATTTTGACCTAAAATCATCCCTTGGTTAAACAATTTTTGGAATGGTTCTACTGTAGGAACGACACCAATATCATATAAAAATTTATGCCAAAACCGAGCATACAAAAGATGCAAAACTGCGTGCTCAGCCCCACCAATATATAAATCGACCGGCAGCCAAGCTTTTAATTTATCATAATCAGCCAAAGCCTGATCATTGTGGGGATCAACATAACGCAAGAAATACCAAGAGCTTCCAGCCCATTGCGGCATTGTGTTAGTTTCCCGACGACCTTTACGACCATTTTTGTCGACTACGTTGACCCAATCCGTCAAATTAGCTAGAGGACTTTCCCCATTACCAGATGGTTTAATATCAGCTTCTGCTGGCAAGCGTAAAGGCAATTCTTCTTCTGGTACGAGGGTAGTTTCGCCATCTTCCCAATGAATAACCGGAATCGGTTCACCCCAGTAACGTTGCCGAGAGAAGACCCAGTCACGTAAACGATAATTAACTTTTTTGTGACCGACTTGGTGCTCTTCCAGCCAGTCGATAATTTTAGCAATTGCTTGTTGTTTATTTAAATCATTCAAAAAGCCGGAATTAATATGCTTCCCGTCGCCTGTATAGGCTTCTTGAGTTACATTTCCTCCAGCAATAACAGGGATAATAGGCAATTTAAATTTTTGAGCAAAATCAAAATCGCGTTGATCATGAGCCGGAACCGCCATAATAGCACCAGTACCATAAGTTGCCAAAACATAATCGGAAATCCAAATCGGTACCTGTTGGCCAGTTACTGGATTAATAGCATAAGCCCCAGTAAAGACACCAGTCTTGTCAGTATTTAAATCAGTTCGATCCAGATCACTTTTTCGACTGGTTTCAGCTTGATATTCTTTGACGGCTGCTTTTTGCTCCGGAGTTGTAATCTGATCAACTAATTCTTTATCGGGAGCCATTACCATATAAGTAGCACCAAAAATAGTATCTGGACGAGTAGTGAAGACAGCAAATGATTGTTGCGAGTTAGCAACTTTAAAAGTAATTTCAGCACCAGTAGAACGGCCTATCCAATTGCGCTGCATATCTTTGATACTTTCCGGCCAGTCCAACAGATCTAAATCATCAATCAGTCGATCAGCATAGGCAGTAATTTTTAACATCCATTGACGCATTGGTTTTCTATAAACGGGAAATCCTCCGCGCTCCGTTTTTCCGTCGATAATCTCTTCATTAGCAACTACCGTACCTAAATCCGGGCTCCAGTTAACTGGAATTTCTGCTTCATAGGCTAAACCTTTTTTGTATAATTGTTCAAAAATCCACTGCGTCCATTTATAGTAACTGGGATCAGTGGTATTAACTTCTCGCTGCCAATCATAAGAAAAGCCCAAGGAATTGATTTGTTTTTTAAAGGTATTGATATTTTTCTGGGTAAAATCCCGCGGATTATTACCGGTTTTAATTGCATATTGTTCAGCTGGAAGTCCAAAAGCATCCCATCCCATCGGATGTAATACATTAAAGCCCTGCATCCGTTTCATGCGTGCAATAATATCTGTTGCTGTATAGCCTTCTGGATGGCCCACATGTAAGCCCTTGCCGGAAGGATAAGGAAACATATCCAGTACATAGAAATTTTTTTTATTTTTGTCATTAGTTGTCCGGAAGGTTTGATGCTCTTTCCAGTAAGCCTGCCATTTTTTTTCAATTACATTATGGTTATAACTCATATGCTCCTCCTTATAAAAAAATCCTATTGCTATATTTGCAATAGGACGAATCATCGCGGTACCACCTAAGTTTTGTGTCTGGAACACAACCCTCAATGTAATTAACGATACCCCGTAAATATCTACTAATTTCAATACTTAAACTTGAGAACGAGTTCATTATTAGCGCCTTATGGAATTGCACCTGTCATCCACTCTCTGTCAAAGCATCTAATAACTACTAATTTCTCGCATTGTTTGTTAAATATTAATTAATAATACCTAGTATTATAAGATAACTAGTACTCTTATTTCAATACCGTATCCGAATTTTTTTGATCTTCGGTTTGCTTTTGCGACTCATAACTATCCTTATTAACATTGACTGACGGCTCAGATTTGCTGGAGGAATCATCAGTATCCTTATCTTTTTTAACAGCTATGACATTTTGTTTTTTACCTAAAGAGCTGTAATCTTTAACCAATGGAGCTTTAGGAACAACAGAAGTTTGAGTAATTTCCTTATTAAAGTTAATTGCCATACTTAAAGCATCATAAGCCGGTTTAGGCATTATTGAAGTTTCCTGAGTCCGTTGAGCACTTACAGGATGATCGTAATGATCCAAAATAATAACCGGCGCTTGTTCTTTTTGATAGGCATTTTTCGCAAACGCACTGGTCTGAGTTTGATTAACTAACAAACTCACCTGATTAACCACAATATCATTTGCACTCGGTTGATTATCAGTTCCGGTAAACTGGTCAAAACGAGTTAAATTATATTTTTCAATCATATCATTTAACTTTTGATCGTAATTAGTATCAGAAGCATAATGACCAGTTAACGCTTTCGTAGCATCTTGATAGGTTTTAGCATTACTGCGCCAAGTAGGGCCATACAATTGCTCATTAGAACGTAATACCCGAACATAATCTTCCAGTGATTCTTTATAGGAAGGATACCGCCGAAATCCGGAATTAATCGCATAGAGATTGCCGCTCCCGTCATCTTCTTGGGTACTTAATTTTACGCTCTGACCCTGATAAGTACCTTTAACTCCAAACAAATTATAATTAGGGGCTTGAGCTAAACCACTAGTCCCCCAGCCGCTTTCTAATAAAGCCTGGGCAATCATTACTGAAGCATATAAATCATTATTATTGGCTAATTTTTGAGCTGAGAGCCCTAAATAATTTAAAAAGGTTACGTCACCATAACCTGTCGAAGTAATGATATTATTCTTCAGATCGTCAGTATCATTAGCACCAAGAGTCATTGGTGTAGTTTCCGCTTGCACATTAAGAACAGTGTGCGCATTAAAAATGCCACTTATAAATAACAAGCCCATTACAAATAAGGCCGCACAACAACGACTTAAAACCTTTTGTAGAGGTTTTTGCGTTCTAGTACAAATTATTTTACAATTCAATTGTACAATCTCCCCATATTATTTAAGCAAAATTTACTCTTCTAGCATTAATCATACTAGTTTTTTCACAATAAAACAAGGAAACCCGATAAATGAAAAAAAACATCAAACTACTTTCTTTAATAATTAGTTTATATCTTTTATTTTTGCTAATAACTCTGTTAGTAGTCCAGAAAAATAGTCTTATCCCGCAGATCGATTATTCTGCTTGGCAGTTGTTACATTCTTCTAATCCAATTTATTTAAAATTTTTTCAATTAATAACTAATCTGGGACAACCACTTACAGTTGTACTTCTAGCAATTTTAGGCAGCTTTTTGGTAAACAAACAACAAAGAATTTTTTTATTGACCACTATTATCATTAATACCGTTGGTAATCACTATTTCAAATATCTTATTGGTCGACCGCGTCCACAATTTCCTCATTTAGTAAAAGTCCAAGGCTATAGCTTCCCTAGTGGTCATGCAGTGGCAATTACCACTTTGGTTTTAGTTTTACAAATCATTATTTGGCAAAATACCAAAAAACGATTAGGGCTTTATTTATTAGCTCTAATCGCTCTTTTAATAATGGGCAGCCGTATTATTTTACAAGTACACTTTTTTAGTGATGTCTTAGCTGGTTGTTGTATAGCTACCGCCAACACCTTATTAATTAAATATCTGCTTTTTGATAGTCACTTAACAATTTTTGATTCTTCGAATCAAAAGAGTTAATGATAAATGCTAAGAGTAAAATTATTAAACCGACCACATAAATACTGTGTAAGCCGGAAAATACTATTTGGCGGGCCACACCTAAATACTTGGTTGGTACTTGACCAGCAGTTGAAGGATTAATCATCTTGTTAACCATATTAAAAGTTAAACCACTGGTATGACTAACTCCTTGAGCCAATTTCCAATTCATAATAATGCCGAAAACAGAAACCATTAAGGTTTGCCCCAGACTCCGCGCTAAGGTGTTAAAACTAGTAGCAGTCCCGACTTCGGCCGGTGAAACCACACTTTGTGAAGTAACAGTTGAAGTGGTTACTGATAAACCAAAGCCAAAACCATAAATTGTTGAAATTAACAAAAAAACATAAAAAGCTGTTTTTAAAGGTAAAAATAAATAACAAATACAGCCGGCAATTAAGAACATTAAAGCGATAGCCGTCAAGCGATGCGGCGGATATTTAGCGATTAATTTTCCCGAAGCATAAGAACCTAATAACCACACCACCGAACTAGGAGTTACGGCAAAACCACCCAACGTTGGCGGTAATCCGAGAACACTCTGCATCCAAATAGGAAGATAGGCCTCAAAACCAATTAAAAATCCCGAAATCAACAGCATAGTTGTATTTTGAATGACAAAGGCTTGATTAGTGAACAAATTAATTGGCAATACCGGATCAGCTTGTTTTTTCTCCACTTTTATTAAGAAAAAGAAGGCTACAGCAGCCAATAACAAAAGTACAAGACTTAAAACTAAAGTCTGCATGTTGTTAAGATTTTGCAAGCCCAACATCAAAAATACTAAGGCCAAGGTTAGAAGGACAATTCCCTGATAGTCAATGGCCTGTGACTGGGCTTTAATATCTTCATGTAAAAACAGCTGAATTAAAATAATCGTAATTAAACCAATCGGAATATTAATGGCAAATACCCAATGCCAACTCAATTTTTCTACAATAAAGCCACCTAAAAGCGGCGCCACAATTGAAGCAATTCCCCAAGAAGAACCATTTAAGCCAATCATATTAGCGCGTTTTTCCAGAGGATAGATATCTGCCAAAATCGTATAGGTCAATGGTTGAATCGCGCCAGCACCTAAACCTTGCAAAATTCGAAAGAAAATCAGTTGCAACATTGATTGTGAAATGCAGCACAGAAATGAGCCAACGACAAAAATGATTAGACCGATATTCATTAAAATCTTGCGACCATAACGATCAGATAGCTTACCATAAATAGGAGTGGTTACAGCACTCATAAGCAAATAAATCGAAAATACCCAATTCATCAAACTTAAGCCGTGCAAATCCCCGATAATGGTGGGCATTGCCGTTGAGACAATTGTTCCCTCAATTGCTGTCATAAAAGTTGCAATAAAAACAGCAATTGTAACTAATTTTACATTTGTTTTTTGCGCAGTTCTCTTCACATAATCAACCTACTTTTCAATAATTTCCTGCAATAATTTAACTTTATCGAGTTGCTCCCAAGGTAGTTGAATATCAGTTCTGCCAAAATGTCCGTAAGCAGCTGTTTGTTCATAAATGGGCCGCTTTAAATCCAACATTTTAATAATACCGGCCGGTCTTAAATCAAATACTTTTCTAATCGCTGTGATAATCTGTTCATCACTATATTTACTGGTATTAAAAGTATTTACATCAATGGATACCGGGCGCGCTACCCCAATCGCATAAGCTAATTGAATCTCAATTTGTTGAGCAATGCCGGCTGCTACGATATTTTTTGCAACATAGCGGGCCGCATAACTAGCAGAACGGTCAACTTTAGTAGCATCTTTGCCCGAAAAAGCACCACCACCATGATGAGCAAAACCACCATAGGTATCAACAATAATTTTCCTTCCGGTTAAACCGGTATCACTGCTGGGACCGCCTAAAACAAAACGTCCGGTCGGATTAATTAAGAATTTAGTTTTTTCATCTAATAACTTATTAGGAATTACTTTTTTTATAACTTGTTCAATAATATCTTGTTTTAAGTCCTCTAATTTGACGTCAGGATCATGTTGGGTACTTAAAACAACCGTATCTACCCGCAAAGGATGTCCATTATCGTCATATTCTACTGTCACTTGGGCTTTAGAATCAGGTCGTAAGTAAGTGAGAATTCCTTTTTTGCGGACTTGTGTCACTTGATAAGTCAACTTATGAGCTAAAACTATCGGCAATGGCATATATTCCGGGGTCTCATTGGTTGCATAGCCAAACATAAGCCCCTGATCGCCAGCACCAATTTGATCCAAAGGATCCTGATCTTGGCGGCTTTCACGTTTTTCCAGAGCATCATTAACACCTTGGGCAATATCTGGTGATTGCTGATCCAAAGCGACAATGACTGCGCAAGTATCCGCATCAAAACCATAATCGGAACTAGTATATCCAATTCGGCGGATGGTTTTTCTTGCAATTGCCTGAATATCTACATAAGCACTAGTAGTAACCTCTCCTGCCACTAAGACTAACCCAGTAGTGACTGTTGTTTCACAAGCCACTCGGGCCTCTTTATCCTGGGCAATAATTGCATCCAAAATAGCATCACTAATTTGATCAGCAATCTTATCAGGATGTCCTTCTGATACTGATTCCGATGTAAAAAAATGTTTTTCTTTTTCCAAAATATATTTCCCCCTTAATTAGGTTACAGGTAGACTTTTCAGTCCCATCAGGAATTTTAATGTAACATTACTAGTATAACAAATTATTTATGGCAAAACATTATTAGTTTTGATTTTGATAAATGTAGTCTCTGGTCAAAGGCAGATTTTGCCCTGAAGGTCCCTTAGTAAGTAAATACTGCATCACATCAATATTTCCTGATGCAAAAGAAGCAGCACAGGCTTGTAAATATAAGTCCCACATACGGACAAATCTTTCACCCATCATTTCTGTAATTTCAGGCAAATGATCATTAAAATTATGATCCCAAGTTTCAGTAGTTTTTTGATAATGACGGCGTAACATTTCTAAATCGCTGATCTGTAAGCCTGCATCCAAAATGTTTTGAATATTTTCAACTACTCCGGGAATATAGCCACCTGGAAAAATCCATTTATCAATCCAGGCATTGGTAGCTCCTTGGCCTTGACGTGTAATGCCATGAATTAATGCTGCTCCATCTTCTTTCATAAATTTAGCAACATCCGCAAAATAGCCGGGTAAATTTTCGGAGCCCACATGTTCAAACATTCCGACAGAAACCACATAGTCCCATTGACGCCCAACCAATTCGCGATAGTCAGTTAAAAGAACCTCTGCACTATCTGTCAAATTCAAGTCCTTAATTTTTTGAGAAACAAAATTATACTGCTCTTCACTTAAAGTAATGCCGGTAACTTTCAAATGATACTTTTTCGCTGCTATAAGCATTAAGGTCCCCCAACCACAACCAATATCAACTAAAGTTTTTCCGGGTTGCGGATTTAACTTTTTAATAATATGATTAACCTTGTTTAATTGGGCCGTTTTTAAATCATCATCAGGATGCTCAAAATAAGCACAAGAATAAGTCATGGTCTCATCTAGCCACAGCTTATAAAAATCATTACCTAAATCGTAATGTTCTTGCACATAGTTTTCATTATCACTTTCGGAATGCTTGCGGTGAGGCATAAATTTCTTTAATTTCTTATTATAAAAGAAACTATTCTTATTATTATAAGCCGCCAGAATTAAATCTTCGATACTGCCCTTTATCTCAATTTTTTTATCCATGTAAGCTTCGCCTAAAGCTAACGAGGCATTATTCATGATATCTTTAATAGCGACGGGTTCATTAAAAATTATTTTTATTTGCGGAGTGCCCTCACCGTATTTTTCAGTGGTATGATCCCAATAAGTAACTTCAATCGGGATACTGAATGAACTTTTTAATAACTGTTTATAAAAATTTTTTTCTAACATCTAATTATAGCTCCTAATTTAAATTCAATACTCAAACACTACACCAAACCCCAATCATCTTCAATAGTTAAAACTTAGAACCACTACTTAAAATAAAGTAAGGAAGAAGCTAAATGCAAATATTTCGTTCATTAATTTCAACTTTCATCTCCTTTATCAGTGTTACTCTTTTCCCGTTAATTTTAACTGCAAAATACCCTTATCACTATGATCAATCGACTTTAATATCTTTAGTAATGGTTTTTAGTATTATCTTATACATTAATTTTTTTATTCCCTTACATCCTAATAAATATTTTAATATTGTCTATTTAATTATCATGACCCTTCTTGTTTATCAAAATTATCGAATAATCTTTTCAATTCAACTTGTTATCCTCTTCTTTTGCCAATTATTTATCGCTTTCATCGCAAACCGTTTTGAAAAAATTCAAAATCTGCTTTGCCTTTTTGTAATACCCATATTTACTACAGTTTTATTAATTTATTCACTGTTTCATTTTATAGCTCCGAGTAACATTATTATTACTATTTTAATTAACTTTTTAGTACTGCTGCTGCAAATCAATAAAACCATTAAAGAGCAATTGCTGGCATTAATCAGTATCATTATAATTCTTATAGCCTTATACCTGCTGAAATATTTGAGCATGATTACAGCCGTGAGTTATCTTTTAATTTATCTGGCCAATTTATTAATCAGTAAATATCTGTCCAATCGATTCAAGTCAGATAAAAATTCAATCTTTAGAATTATCTTTTCCTTACTTAACCTAATTTCTTGATAAGACTTTGAAATTATTGCTCTAATAATTAAATAAAAAAATCTGCCTTTCCTTACAGAAAGACAGACAATATCATCTATTATAAATGGAAGTTACAGGACTTGAACCTGTGACCCTCTGCTTGTAAGGCAGACGCTCTCCCAACTGAGCTAAACTTCCAAATGACCCGTACGGGATTTGAACCCATGTTACCGCCGTGAAAGGGCGATGTCTTAACCACTTGACCAACGGGTCAAAATATAAATAACAAATGGAAGTTACAGGACTCGAACCTGTGACCCTCTGCTTGTAAGGCAGACGCTCTCCCAACTGAGCTAAACTTCCAAATGACCCGTACGGGATTTGAACCCATGTTACCGCCGTGAAAGGGCGATGTCTTAACCACTTGACCAACGGGTCAGATATAAATAATAAATATCAACGGAGAGTAAGGGATTTGAACCCTTGATACAGAGAAAATTCCGTATACATGATTTCCAATCATGCTCCTTCAGCCACTCGGACAACTCTCCAAATATAAA
>NZ_KQ033877.1:535931-558231 GCF_000967245.1 Bombilactobacillus mellis | reverse complement strand
CCAACTTTTGCCCGCAGATGCAAGTCTTTTTTGACAATCTGGACAAATTCCATGAATATTTAATTGCACATTGTTAATCTGAAAGGCAGAATCCGACTTTAAATTTTTTAATAAATTTGAATAATCAGAATAATTGACATCAAAAATCTGTCCACATTGATCGCAAATTGCATGAAAATGCTCTTTATGAAAATAATCAAAGTGAATTGACTTATCCACATAAGTTAATTCCCTAATCGGTGTTACTTTCACTAAAAAGCGTAAATTATTATAAACAGTTGCAATACTAATATTATTATGGGTGTCCTTTAAATCATTATAGACATCTTCGGCAGTAGGATGATTATGATGGGTTATCATATATTTTAAAATTGCCAGCCGTTGATCAGTGATTCTAATCTTTTGTGAACGTAACTGCGCTATCAGTTGATCTAACTCCTTGTTAGCCATTTTATTATCCTCCTTGCTTGGTTAGTTCTGGGGCATCAGTATGATACAAGTTCATTAAAGATTTATCATGATTTTGCATCATAATACTATTCTTTTTAAGATGGTTTTGCTTTCGTAAGCGTTTCAAAGATTTATTTTTATTATAACTATAATCCTTTTTAACTACTTTTTGAAAGCCTTTAGGTTTATAAAAACGTAATAAATCTCCTGTAATCACTTTATCTGATAATGATAATTCAGTATCCACACGATTAGACATTTGTTCAACTTTTTGTTGCTGCTCTGGGGTTAAAGAACCGACAGTTTCCCCAGTTTTAGTGTAATAATAGGTGCCATTAACCTTAGTAAAATCAGGGGCCACAAAATCTCCATTACGAAAAGCTACTACTTCAGAACGTTTTGGTGCTAATAAGTCGGTTCCAAATTGAATTGTATCATCATTTTTTACACCTAATAAGTTTAAAATCGTTGGTAAGACATCAATTTCACCACCATACGTGTGGTTAATTCCCCCCTGTAATCCATTCATATGAATCATAAAAGGTACTCTTTGAAATTGAGCATTATCAAAATTATCAAAGTCTTTTTTATTTAATAATTTAGCGACAGCTTTTTTATGGTTAGCAGAAATTCCATAATGATCTCCATAAAAAATGACGACACTTTTCTTGTCTAAGCCAGTTGCTTGCAACCAATCCATAAATTCTCCCACGGCTTGATCTAAATAATGCGCTGTCTGAACATAGCCATCAACAGTACTGTCACCAGTATTAGTTTTTTGGATAGTTTGATTCTTCTTATCCAGTAAATAAGGATAGTGGTTCGTCACGGTGATCAACTTAGCATAAAAAGGCTGCGGCAGCTGCTGCACATAATTAGCGGCATCACGGAGGAAAATTTTATCTTTCATACCATAACCGATGTTATAGTCCTTTTTGTCTTTGTAATATTTGGAACTAAAGAAATAATCATATCCCCAAGACTTATAGGTGTTATCGCGATTCCAGAAACTAGGAACATCGCCATGAAACGAAGCGGTAGTATAGCCTCTTTGGCCTAAAATAGCCGGTGCTGCCTGAAAAGTATTGGAGGTACCATCAGTTACCATCGCTGCTCCTTCAGGCAAGCCAAATAAGGAGTTTTCCAACATTAACTCCGCATCCGCTGTTTTTCCTTGACCAACTTGATTAAAAAAATTATCAAAACTTAAAGTACTTTTGGAGTGGTACAATTTGTTAATGTTCGGGGTTACTTCTTGATTATCCCATTTAAAATCAATTAAAAATTGCTGGAAGCTTTCCAAATGGATAATAAAGACATTTTTCCCTTTGGCTACTCCTGTATATTGGACATTAGAGGGTAAGCGATTATTGTTAATATAATTTTTTACAGTATTCATATCCGAACTATCAGCATTAGCCTTGACGGCACTGGTTTTAGCTGCTTTAGCTGCATCATAAACCGAAAACGAGTTTAATCCTAAATATTTAACAATATAATTATTATCAAAAGTTCGTGTCAGTAAACCCGAACGATCCTGTTGTGCTAATGTTAAATTAATACCAAAGGCTACTACGGCAATAGCAGTAATGGTAGTTGGTATCCGCTTATTTAATTTGCTTATATCAATTTTGATTATTTTGGCAGCTAAAAGAATTACTAAAATTAAAATATCAATAAAAGCCAGAAAATCCGTCGGCTTAATAATTCCGAGAATACTTTTACCTAAGTTATTAGAAACGGAACTGGATCCCTTCATTAAGGTTAAAGTTAAAAAATCAGAAAATTCTCGATAGTATAAAATATTGGCAAATAACCAAGTGGCAGTAATCAGATCAATAATTATCATATAAACATATGATTTTCTGCCCTTCATATAAATTGCAATTCCCAATAATAATAAGGTAGTGGGAATGGGATTTAATAAGAGTAAAAAGGCCTGCATACTTCCATGTACGCCTAAATTAAATTTAGTTAAATAAATCAAATACGTTTTGATCCAACACAAAATCACGGCAAAAGCAAAAAAGCCGAGTTTTGTATTCAAGAAATTAGTTATTCGATTTTTTAAATTCTTCATTAAAAATTTTTCCTCCACGCATTTGCACATTCTTGCGCTCGTTGATTGGTTTAAAAGCTACAGCAATAATCCCTAAAAACATACCTAAATAATAAGTAATAAAACGCCAAATAAACATTCCTAAAAATAATTGGCTTGGTGTACTAACAAATTTAGCAAATAAAGTTTTAAAACTATACTCAGCTCCGCCAGTACCGCCCGGAATAGGAAAAATAGACGTAATCATTACAATCATGATCTGCATAATCAAAATATCAATTAACTTGGCATGATTTACATGCAGAGCCAATAATGTAAAATAGACTACCAAATAGTAAAACAATAATTGAATAAACGTCAACAATGTTGCTAATAAAACTTTTCGCCATTCCTTTTTTAAAACGAGACTTTCATTATAAAAAGTATCAATCTTGCTTAAAACTTTCTGACTCCAAGCTTGGGCTTTTTGCGGACTTATGAACCAAGATACTATCTTCATAATTCCAATGAACAGATTTCGGGTAAAACGATAGTAAAACATAATCATCAATAATAAGCCAATAGTAAATACATGAATAATGAATCCGCCAGCAATTAAATAGGACAAAGCCGCATAATGTTGAGCAATGCTTTGAAATTTAAATACCATGGCTATAATAAAATTAATAAGAACTATCGTTTGATAAATAATAAATTTCATTAATAATACAGAACTGGCACGTCCACCCTCTACTCCAGACTGTAATAAAGCAATTAATTGCGCCGGCTGTCCACCAGACGAAAAAGGGGTGATCGCATTAAAAAGGGCCTGAATCCAAGGTATTCTACAAATGTTCCACCAATTATGCAGCGAATCTTCCCGATTTTTTAGTAAGACTTTTAAAACTAGGGCCTCAAAAAAATATGATAAAAACATCGCCCCAAAAGCAATTACTAACCAAAACAAATTCATTTGCAGGGCCTGATGCCATAAGCTACGTAAATTAGTATTGCGCATTTCAAAAGCAAAAATCCCCAAACCAATAAGTAACATTATAAATGCCGATAATTGATTCTTTCGACTCATAGTTAGCCTCTTTTTTGGTTATATTGTTGTAAATAAAAGGTTCGCCAAATCTCACTTAAATGTTGCTCTGAATAGTAATCTGCCCCTGCGGCTGCCAATTGTGCCAGTTGCAGTAAATCAGCCGGATTGGTCCAGAGATGCCGAATAATTTGATTCATCTCTTGATAATTTTCAGCAGGCTGATAATAACCGGCAATAATATCATGATATAATTGCAGATCACGTAATAAAACCGGAGTGTGCGTATTAAAAGCTTCTAAAACTGACATTGGAAATAACTCATCAAAAGACGGTAATAAAAATAAATCGGCGGCATTTAAGTAATCATTCAGCTTTTGGCGATCAACAATGCCGGTAAAATGCATATTATGAGGCGCGTTTTGCATTAATCGTTGATAGTGCTGATAACCATCTGTTAACCGGCCAAAAGAAAAGCCCCCTGCCCAAATAAATTGTATCTGCGGGTTATTCTGAGCCAAACGGTAAAAATCATCGACTCCCTTACGTTTTTGGACTTGTCCATCACCCAAAACCACAAAATCACTGGCCGTCAGACCTAATTGCTGCCGAATTTGCTGTCTTTGGTCTTCAGATACCGGATAAAATTCTTTTTGGGAAACAAAATTGGGGATATAGGTGACTTTTTCCGGAGCAATCCCATAAGCAGTCAACTTGGGAATAAAACTGGGATTTACGACAACAATTTGATCCATTCGTTTATAAAAAGAAATTATATATTTAGCTACTAGCGGCTGAGCTAAATGCGGAATTTTAAGACTCCCTTGTAAAGTTTCCGGCAAAAAATGCACATAACCGATCTTACGCCCCCGCTTAGGTGAAAAAGTAGACAAGTAAAATTGCGGATCAATTGTATGGTAGTGACTAATATCAGTACGGTGATAATCGTTGATGCAAATTTCAAAATCATTGTTTAAATAAGTTTTTAACAGTCTAATTAACTCGCTATAAGCACTGCCTACCCCTTGACCAGCTACTTTTTGAGCGGAAGAAAACATTGTTATTTTAATCGTCATAGTATTGACCATCCTTCAGAGGTTCATTAGCTAATTTTTTGCGGAGAAAATATTTATAAGCATCCTGATAAAATTCTAAAATCTGGTCACCAAAATAATCAGAAGAAATAGAATAAAGTTTCTTTTGTCGATGCTGTATCTCATCAAAAGCCCCTTGATGTTGTAAATATTGTAACACTAGTCCAGCATAATCTTCCGGATGACTATAAGTCACCCCTAATGAAGGATCATCAAACAATTCATCCGTATAAGGACTAGAGCGGACCACACATTTTAAGCCGGCAGCTAAGGCTTCAATAAAAGTCAAGCCTTGAGATTCGGTATCACTGGCCGAAACAAATAAATCCGCCAAATGATAATAAGGTGAAATCTGATCATGTTCAACCTCACCCACAAATATAACGTTACGTGCAACTTTTAATTCTTGAACTTGAAGGACCAAATCGTCCATATCCGGACCGTCCCCCACTACTAGTAAGACTAGATTAGGATAATATTTTAAGAGAAGCGGCATATTTTGAATGAGAATTTCAATCTTTTTTTCATTAGCGACCCGACTTAAAGTCAATAAGATGGGCTGATTCAAGGTTAAATGCAATTTTTTACGTAAAGCGACTGTATCCACTGGGCGTGTATATTCCGATAAATCTACCCCTGTAGGAATAATCTCCATCGGAGTTTTGATACCATAACCCCGTAAAGTATCATAAACACGTGTACTAGGAGCGACTATTCCGGACATTCCCGAAACAAATAACTTAGACATTTGTTTAACGTGATAAGGTTTTAATAAATGGCCATTTAAAACATAGTGCAGGTAATCTTCATACATCGTATGGTAAGTATGAACACAAGGAATCTTTAAGTTATGAGCCACAAACTTTCCAATCAGGCCTAGGGAAAATTCTGTCTGTGTATGAACAATATCCAAATCTAATTCTTTCGCCAATTTTAAAGCATGAAACATTCCGCGATAAGCAATACGCCGATCAGTAAAAGAAATAAAAGGAATACTCCCTAAACGAAAAATATTAGGTTCAATCGTATTTTTGGCAACGTGCGGATCAGTAGTGGTAAAAATATAAACTGTATTACCTTTACGTTCCAAATCATTACGTAAGGTTTGAATTGATGTTGCCACACCACTTACCTGGGGAAAATAGGTATCCGTAAATATACCAACATTCATTTGAAGCTCACCTCAATCAATTAATACAATTCATTATACCAAAATCCTAGTTTAAAACATATTTAAGACTAAAAATGAACTAAGTTCAGATAATAAAAATTATCAACTTAGTTCAAATCTACAAAAATTATTATTTTATTTTTCTACTTCCAAACTGCAACCACGAACACAGGACTTAGCTTTTAATTAATTTATTCACCTGCTGATTCTTTAAAAGCAGGGCAAATAAAATATAACCTATTAAAACCGCAATAAATTCACCTATAAAAATATAAAAAGCCGTCAGCCAAAATGGCACTTTGGTCATCACAAATAATTCTGCCCCAATAATTAAGCCATTGACAACCCCAGCCACTAAAGGTACCCAGTAGCCGTGTTGTAAATGAATAATTATTAAGAAAACTAATAAGGAAGCTAACGTTCCTACAACCATGTCGACTGCTGCTGTAGGGCTGAACATATTGGTAATTAAGCACCCTAAGGTTAGACCGGGAACAAATTTAGCATTATAAAAAGGCAACATAACCATCACTTCAGAAATTCGCAGTTGGATACTGCCATAAGCCATTGAATTTAGTGGGGGTGTCACTGTTAAGACTACATAAATAGCCGCAATTAAGGCATTCTTAATCCAATCTTGAGTTGTAAAAGCAGCAAAATATTTTTTCATGATAATTTCCTCCATCATATTTGTTTAAAGACAGGTATTCCTGGAAACAAACTGTCTTAATAAAAATAAAATTATAAAGTGCCCCGTTTTTTTAACTGTTCATCAATCAGGGCCAAAACTTTTTGACGATCAACCGGATTATCTACAAAATCTAATTGATCACAGTTAATTTGCATCTTGGGACTATAGTTATAATTTTGATACCAAGCATCATAACGATCTAATAGATTATGATAATAACCCACTAAAGAACTATCATTTTCCGGCTGTTCATAAGAACGACCCCGTTTTTTAATATGCTCTAACATTTTATCATAAGAAATCTCCAAATGGACCAATAAATCCGGAGCTTTTTTATGGGCTGCATAAGGCAGCTCTTCCATCATGTTATCTAGCAATTCATCATAAACCTGGACCTCTTGTTCTGTAGCCCGGCCCATATCCGCATTGATATGAAAAAACAATGAATCTTCATAAATCGAGCGATCCAAAACATTGTTATCGTCTGCTAAAGCTCTTTTAATTGAAGCAAATCGTTTATTTAAAAAATAAATTTGCAATAAAAAAGCATATTTTTTCGGATCAGCATAAAACAGCGGCAACACAGGATTATCATCAACCTGTTCATAAAAAGCCTGAGTTCCCAAATGTTCTGCCAAAATAGTTGTCAAACTACTTTTACCTGCGCCAATCATGCCGCTTAAAACAATCATCATTTGCTTCCTCCCATTATTAAACAACTTATACATAATAGCATAAACCAACTACATATTGTATATCTTTTTTTCTAATTACCAAATCTAGTGGTTACTTAGTGTGTGGCCGTAAGTAGATTAAAGCTAGTAATAGGGGTAAGAGCAAAAATATCGGATAGATATAGCGTGCTAAAACTACTGGGGCGGCCCATAAACAAAGCCATTGCAGCATTGCAAAAGCCGCTATTAATAAGGCAGACCATGATTTTTGAGAAATTAAAGCTAATAAAATAATTAGTAAGATCCAACTCCAGCAGGCAGGATCAAAAAAGCTGGCAATCACAGGATACTGTGAATAATTTCCACTCTGTTCCAAATCATAAACCATTTGATAAAGACCTGGCCACCACTGCCAATTATTAATAATAACCCCGGGTTTAGTCATGGGCCCGTTTTTAGTTTCATTAATAACTTCATTATAAATATTGCCAGAACGTGAAGGATAAGTACTTTGAGGATAATACCAGCCTAAATTTAAATTTAAAATTGCCTGTAAAGTTGCCTGGGGATAATGAATGATAATTCGTTTTAACATTTGTGAACGTCGTTGTTGAAAATTACCCCGATGTATATATGGATAAAATTTATAAAATTGCTGCCAAACTAGATTAGCTTGATCAGCAAACTGGGGGCTATAGAAACGTTGATATTGTTTTGGGGTACCTTTGGGTAAAATAGTCCAGAGTAAACTTTTATCGGCAGCACTAAAATGTTGCCCAGCACTCACGTAACTACCAAAAATAATTTGCGTTTTTAAACCGCCTGTAGAACTTAAAGACCTTACTCCCGTAGTAGCATTAGCGTTTTTACTAGGCAAATGTTGAACAACCGGACCATTAAAGACGACAAATATTACTCCAATTACGGCAAACAAAGCAATTAATTTCTTCCAATATTTCCAACATAAAATTAGCCACAAAGGAATAAATAATAAGAGAACCAAGCGGCTACTATTTCGAAAAGTTAAAAAAATTAATATCGCCAATACCAATATGAATAATTTGCCATAAGAATGAAAAAAACGATCCTGATCCAGCCACATTTCTAAGAGAAAAATCATAATTAAAGTTGCAGCCAAAGCACTCCAAGTATCCTTAGTATTAACCTGTGCCAATGAGGTCCAATTAGTAATATGTAAACTCCACCATCCCCACGTTAATAACTGAATTGGCCAGGGCAAATGCCAGCGATTTAACAACTGCAAACCATAACCAAAAATTAACGCCGCCAATAAAAATTGAACAATAATTAATAAAAAGATCCCTAAACTAAGTGAGTGAAGAAGCTGTGACCCAATAAGATGCACAAAGATATATACAATAAACATACTAGCGATAGGCTGTCCAATACTCCACTCGCCATGAGTCATAGAAAAATACTGAAAAGGAGTATCATAACTCCAAATACCTGGAGCTAAAGCGATTATAGCTGGTATAAAAATAATAAAGGAAATACTGCTGCTTAATAACCAAGGATGCGGTAAATTATTAAACCAATTTTGAATTTTTACATATCCAGAAGTTTGAGTAATTCGGGGATGTTTAGTAATTAAAAAATCCAGTATTAAAGCTACAACAATCGTCCAAAAAAAGATAAATCCACCTAATTTGATTAATACTTCACTATTTAAACGGGGGAATTTATAGGTTTCATATAACGGCTTGCCTAAAACCAATGCTAAAGCAAATAGGACCCCAGCAACAGTTGCCAGTTTCCAAGACTGAGAATTAGAAATGTGGGCAAAAGCGATTATAGTTATTAATAAATTCAAACCACCAATAATTATAAGCCAATTCCATTCCGTGCTAGCCACATCAAAATTCCAGCCAATAGCTAAAGTTTCCCAAACGACTATTAACACAGCTAGAAAAAACTGCCATAAATTGAGTGAATATTGGTGCCAATTGCTAAAAACAAAAAGAGTATTAATTAATAATAATCCACAGACAAATTGCCAACTAAAACCCGTAAAAGTACCCAATTGTAAATAACCAACTAGTAAGACAATTAGAGATTCTATAATTGTAACTAGCAGTAAAATTCCACCTCGCAATAATAATTGTGAAGTGGGCCTCATTAACTGCTTAATGGCTAAAGTAAAACCGACTGCTATCTCCAGAAAATAAATTGTACTAAATGGGGAAATACTATAATTATTTAAAAATAAATCAAGCCACATAGTGACAAATATTGCTGCTAAAATAGCCAGAATCAAACTTAACATTTTACTCGTTCTACTTTTCATTCTTCCGCCCCCGCTTATCAGCTTATTTCGCAATTAATTATAAGCTAGATACTTGAAAACTTCATCACTTATTGTTATTTCCCAGCTAAAACTATAACCAAAACTGTTCCTTTAATAATTTTTCCATCTAAGACAATTAAAAAATTAAGTTTTCCAAAAGATTAAAAGCACACCTGCTAAAATTAAAATAAGCAATAGTGCAAAACTAACAATAGTAAATTTAATTAAATAGCCCCCACCTTTTTTAGAAAAATGTAATAAATATTGCTTAAAAGCCAAAACATTAGCCAAGGAAGCAATAATCGTTCCCAAACCGCCAATATTACTGCCTAAAAAAGCGCATAATAATGATTAGTAAAAGGTGCCAGCAAAAAAGTAGGAGGTACATTACTTAAAAATTGACTTAAAAAAATACTAATAAAATATACATGATAAGTATTATTTCCCGTTTGTTTTAATAATTGCACTAAAAAATTAGAATTACTAATATTACTAATCGCAACAAAAAAGCAAATAAATGTTAATAAAATTGAATAATCAACACTTTGCAAAATTTTTCTGGAAATTAAACAAGCTATTCCCACAGATATTAAAATGTTCCCTAATAAGGAAACAAATTTTAAGATTGATAATAAATACAAAAGGCGCGCCTCCCAAGGCTAAAACCAGTTGTTTTTTATTCAAATCTGGCATAGTGATTGTTAAACTTTGAATTTTCTGTGGCTTGATAGTCCCACACATGATTTCTAAAAGCAATAAACTTACTAGACTCAAAGGCAAACCCATCAGTAAAAATTTTTTGATTGTTAAATTATAATGAATAAATAAAAATAAATTTTGGGTATTACCCATGGGCGTTAATAAACTTCCTAAATTAGCAGCCAAGCATAACAAAATAACGGGAAAAATCGGATCAATTGCAGTTTTACTAATACTTAAAGCTAAAAGCGGGATTAACTTTATAATACTAACATCATTAGTGACTAACATGGAACTAAAAAAGGCAATGAGAACAATAACACCAATTAATAAGCGGGTATCATGAACCTTTTTGGTCAGCGAAAATGCTAAGTATTTAAAAATCCCTAAAAATTGTAACGTTTGTACTACCACCAGCAGCATAAATAAAGACCCGATTGTTTGCCAATCTATATCTTTACCCTGAGGTCTTCCAACGAAAAAAGTTAATAATGTTACCAAAAAACTGATTACTAATAACTTATCGCTAACTATTGACTTGATAATTTTCATAATTGTATGACCATATTTCTAAGTAATTAACGCCTAGATATCTTAATAAATCCAGTCTATCTAGGTCTGGTAATTTTTTCTTTATTTGGCGTATCAATGGCTCTGTGTTTTTCTTTTTGAAATTATACCAGACTTTTGAATTAGTCTTTATTTGAACACTCGTCTTATTCCTATCTTTGACTTCATAACAACATAAATCTTGCTAATACTATGATAGCTGTCAGAATAAGCATCATTAAAACAAGATTAGGTTTCTCTAGTTCTACTTGCATTTTAGAAGCAAAAACAAAATTCTACACCATGAGGATATTAATTGATCTCAAAATTTTTTCTTCACGGCTTTTACTGACCATACGATTTGAATCCACATATTTTATGTAATTAACCATGATTAACTTGCTTTAAATTCGTTTCACATCTTTTCTTGATTTATTGACAAACAAAAAGTCCAAATAAAAGTTTGGACTTTTACAAATTATACTTTTGCAAACAATCATAGATATTTAAAAAATTAAGAAATTTTAATATAAAAAGCAAAAAAAAAGATAGTATGCAATCAATCTTTACATAAACAATGATCTAGACTCTTTTTAATTTTTTGAAGTGGTGAATAGAAATTCCGTCTATTTATCTTTAATCACACAAATAACTGCTGTCGTAGTTTCAATGAACTTAGAACGAATCACATGTTTAAATCCTTTTTGGATTATTTTAAGAAAAGCGCATTGGAAAACACTTTCTCTTTTTTATTCTTTAGAATCGTGAGCTTTGATTTTATCAAGCTCTCTTTTCCTTTTATTTTTTGATTCTTTAGAATCTGTATATTGAATTTCTAGTAACAAAGCTTCGCCAACAATTAACACAAGCGCAGCTTGCCATAGGTGAGGTATCATGTTTACCACAAAATACTTGTACAGAATGAAAAATAAGTATACTAAAGGAAGAATAAACCCTAAATAAGGATACTTATGAAAGCGGGATAAAATACTTTGAGCTACGATAAAAATCAGGCCTATAATTATGCTTTGAATACTAATCATCTTTTTCCTCCTTGTACATTTGCATTATTATATTAGCAGCATATAAACTAATATCTTCATCAATAACTAACTGCATTAATTTTTGATTAAAATTATTTTTGCGATCAGGCTTTTCCCGAATTTTTTCTATAATAGTATTTAGTTTATGCCTAATTGTAGGATATGAAACTTTATATTCACGTTGTAATTTTTTAAGAGACCCAGAATTTAATATAAAGTTTTTTACAAATGCTTCTTCATCAGGTGTCAAACTATCCAACCATTGATGTTTATTACTCAAATGCCTATACCTCTTAAAATCTAATACTTTAATTATATTTCACTAAATTAAAACATAATTAAAGTAAATAATCAAATAAATTAAATTTAAACTTAAAATTATGATATATAAACCTGTCAAATTTTGTTTGTAGTTACAAAATATATTGACTATTATAAGACAGCTTTTAAATAGACATACTTTAAAATACGTTCTTCCAAATGAGAAGATTAGATTGACAAAAAGGATCCCAATACCACTGGAATATATGCTGAATTTATAATTTCTAGGTTTTATAGAGTGAGCAGATGATGTGAGCATACCGGCTCTAGAATAAACTAAGTTTAAAAAGGAAATAGCAATATTAATTAAGTAAGGTTGAATGGATTTTAATAATTAAAAAAGCTAATACAACGCATTTTTCACGTTCTATAAGCTTCGTAAATAATCATAATTCACTAATTCCGTTAACCGATACTATTAACGTTTACTATTAACGTTAATATATAGAAATTATTTACATATAGATATAAACAAAAATTATAAATATTGTTGTACTACTTTTACACTTTTTAAATATAATTTGATATCATTCAAAAGGTCTTTCGCTTCATCAGATGATATTAAAGCTGTGTTGTAACAATTCATTTCCCAGCCAGTTTTTTGTTTTCTTTTATTAATATACCATTCTTGAACTTTTGGGATTAAAAATACAATTAATCCAAGTGTCCCAAACTCACCATTAGTTTTTTTAGTAATTATTGCATGCAAAATCAGATGCTCAATCAAATTGCAGTATACTAATCTATCTTTAGTTTGATATTTAAGATTAGGCTTTTTAACTAAAATAAAATCATTATTCCCTAAATTTAAAATTTATCCTCATCTATATGGTGGCAGTATAATCCATCTTTTGTTCTACTAGTTTTGCCCTTAGTAGGAGATTTAATCTCTCCGTTTAAAAATTTATTATAGGATGCTTCTTTAAAATAATCATCTAATGCGGCACCATACTTTTTAATTAAACTTTGGATTGCATCATCATATTCTAAATTCAGTAAAGATTTATAATAATTTAATTTATCTGGCATATAAATTATCCTTTATACTTAAGGGTATTATCCATAAATAAAATTTCCAATTCCTATTTTACCAGTAAATTCAAATCAAAAATCTTTAAGTGTATCCATTCTTTAATTAATAACTGCTTTCGTTATGTTCGCTATGGCTAAAACTAGTTGATAATTGTTTTTTAGGTCTGCCTTCTTTAAAGTTAGGATTATGCATTCTAGCATACGTTTTGCCTTCTTGAGTCCTAGTAACAATCATATCTCTTTCAAATTCTGCAAAGGCACTAAAGATATTAAAAATTAAGTGGCCTGTAGGTGTATCTTCAATTATGCCAATATTTAAAATATGTACTGCAATCTTTTTGTTAAAAAGTTTTTGGACTACTTGAATTGCTTCTACGGTATCGCGGGCGAAACGATCCAATTTAGTAACCATGAGTGTGTCTCCTTTTTTAAGTTTTTTGAGAACACATTCAAAAACTGGACATTTAATTTAGTACTCACGTATTTTTCAGCATAAACTCTTTGTGAGTTTTTTAATTCTGCAATTTTGCTTTTTAAATATTGACAAGCTATGAAAATTCTGGAATATCCAATAATAATAAATCTCCTCATTTTTGAGCCTAAGTTATGACACTATTCTGTCATTTGATAAAAGTATCTGCATTTATATTATCAAGAAATACAATCACATTGATATTATTTAATTCTATAATACAAAAATACTTGAAATAGAAATAAAACTAATACCAAAACGAACATACCTAATGATGATATTATATTAAAGTAATAAACTACTACAAGTGCTATCATTAATATAGCAACAATTAATAAATATAAATACTTAGACATAGCTATAATCTCCCTATAAAATAGATATAACATACTTAAAAATTTCAAAAAACAATGATAAAACTGTTAATAATATTAATATACTGTTAAAAGTGCCTAGAATAATAGTATTTGATTTAAAGGGGGCCTTATGTTTTAACATCTTAATATATTCGTCATAGTCAGATACACCCAAAAAAGTGCTAATAGCCCAATATCCATCTAGCTTTAAAAAAGGTAGTAAATTAGTTATCAACGTTACTAAGTTTACAATAAAAAAAGTACAGACAAAAATAAACTAGGTGTTATACTGCCAAGTAATATAACTACAGAACTAATAACAAATTGCATTTTATGCCAGCATTTATAATTTTAATCTTATCTTTTGCATTAATTGTATTTATAAATGGTATATTTGTAAAAAACATAATCATAGATATGTATCTAATCGTTATTCCAAAGGTAAATCTCTTTGGTGAAAGATAAGTATAGTAATAAGAGTAATGAGACAACTCATGCAAAAAAGTTATTATGATCATTGATGCAATATAATATATTATTAATTTTAATATATTTATTCTTCCAATACTGATGCTCAATAAAGAGTTATAATTTGATAAAATAAATTTCTTGAATAAAAAACTGAAATAAAGAAACATAGTTAGTTAATAATATAAATGGAAATACTAATTTTTTACAATTTAAGATTCAATAGTTTTACTAAAAATATCAATCTCAAATGTATTTCGAACAACTTTCTTTTTTGTATTTAAAAAATCAAATAAATCAAATAATGGATTATTTGTATCAGTTGTGTTTTTCAAAAAACCAAAAACTGCATTATTAGTTACAATCATTCGATCATTATCTATATTATGAATTACTACCTTGTCATCTTTTTGACGCAAAATTTCTAAATAGACCCATTTTTCAAAATCACTTCTTCAATCAAATATAATCTTACTTTCATTCGTGTAGGAAACGATTTCACTACACTTAAAATTATACCATACATAAGTTTAATAAAATATAATATTATTTTAAAATAATTTAACTTTTTTTGACAGCTTTCAATACTTGATCAATAGTTCTTGGTTAAAGTTAGTTTGCTTAGGAAAGAACCAGCGCAACTGGCGGTTAAAACACTAATTACTCCTACGTTCCCAAAGAGAATAAGGATGATATAAATCGACCTAAACAACTACATTTAAAATTTTAAGGACTGTGAGGTGCGATTCTTCGCTTTCATTGCCCAAAAATGGGCGATTGTGGCGCTCTACAAAAGTTACTAAACCAAACCTTCTTAGCTTGCCCACTACTCGATAAGACAGTATCTACTTTCCAATAACCAAACTTTACACGCTGATTGACTGCTTCCGAACATTGCTAGATTCAAGTTTATTAATGTCCTTGAGTCTCTTGACTACGTCGATACTGACAAAATACTGGGGCTCAAAAGTCAGCTTACTTTGATTCAGCTAATTCTAAATTGAAGCCGTCGCTAACTTAAATTTAGTAGCAATCGCTGTTGGCGACCAAGTCAAGCGTAAATGATCTTTTACCAAATGCTTGAGCGGGACGTTAAGAACGGTTTTGAGACCACGGTGTTTTCTTTTTTAATTCGCATATTGTTGGGTTAAAACTGTAGTGTAAGTCTGAACCCGTTGTAATTCGGTTAAAATGGCAGACTTAGCCACGCCGATTTTTATCAGAAATCTGCTGCTGGATTTGGCATAGTTGAACTAAAATGGCTTTCGTTCCAAAGTCAAACTACGTTAAAGTAGTAATGCTCAAAGTAAGTTCTGCTTCCATGGCTGATTGTAGAAACTAACATTATAAAGGAATTATTTTTAGTTTTAAAATTAAATGCTGGTTCGTATTAATTTCAATTCCAAAGCACTAGAAATAGCCGTGGAATTTCCGGCACGGACACCTAGGCTACTCCTTTCGTTAGGATCTGCTGCTCGGGTTTTTACACCATCAGCACCACCTCCCACTATGAGAGCGCCACCGCCTTTAACTTCTCTGCTTTACTATTATAACAAAAATCAGCTAAATTTTAGTGTGATTATTACGCTAATTATGCTTTAATCCGATACACTGTGGATCGGGCAATCCCATACCTTTTAATAATCGATAAAATCGAATCTTTCTCTTTGAGTGCCCGCATTACGGCATGATAAATAGCTCGCTTCTGTGGATCAGCAGCATGAGCTGAATATTCCTGTTGTTTACCTATATAGACACCCTTTTGCTTCGCCAGCTTAATACCTTCTCGCTGCCGCTGCCTAATTTTTTCGCGTTCACTTTGCACGACGTAACTCATTAATTCCACAACTAAGTTCGTTAATAGTTTGCGGTGGTTAGGATCCGACACTCCTTTAAATGAAGGTAAATCTAAAATATCTACGTTAGCACCCTTTTGTTGAATTGTAGTTAAAATATTTTTGATATCATTGGAATTTCTACCTAAGCACTCTAAACTGCTGATGATAAGAACATCATCAGTTCGAATAAAATCCAACATTTTTTGCAATTCTGGTCGTTCCATGTTTTTGCCGCTGATCTTCTCCTGGAAAATCTGCTGACACCCCGCCTTTTGCAAAGATTCGAGTTGACGATCGAGGTTTTAATCCGACGAAGATACACGAGCATATCCAATCTTCAAAATAATTCATCCTTTCAGACACCTTTATCAGACAATTTCAACCCTAAAAGTATCGCAAAAATCATTGTCTGCCAAGGGTATACCCGAGAACCACAACTCCAAAATTATAAAAATTTTGAAGCACTGGTTTTTAGTCTCATACCAGTAAACTAATAATTATTTTAATTGCAAAATTTTATATTTTTATTCAGCTAAGTTTTAAGATTTTCTCTTTATAAGTGCAATTCTTACAAAGATCAAAAGCTAATTATTCTATTGTCAAAAAACAAAATAATAATCTAATTTAGAAATAACAGCAGTCAAAATAAAAGGCAACTTAATCCCCAGGACAGACTCCTAACTTACGGCAAAAAAGAAACGAATACAGATATATATAGGCAATTGGTAACACAAAATTTTTAACCAGTATCCTCCCACAATTTTACTTGAATTATCGTAGCTTCTCTTTTGTCTTTTCGTTCTTTTGCAGTCGCCTGCTGTAAATGTTTTAGGTTGGTTCTCAGCGCTCTTTGAACTTAGATTTATTTAATGTAATTATTGTTTTATAGGTCGCAAATTTGGCTGCATTTTGCCCCTGACCATCTTTCTAAAGAATTAATCCTTCTGCTTTAAGCTTTTTTAAGACTCGATTCAAAGAAGACAGACTTATCCCCCAAATCTTCAGAATATTGATAATATAAACACAGATACTTTTATCAAAACTCGAAAGAGTATCAAAACTTATGTTCAAAAGTAAGGAGCTTTTTTTATGATTATTGGATATGCTAGAGTTTCCACAGCTGGTCAAGATTTAGATGCTCAAATTGAGGAATTAAAAAATAAAGGCGCACAAAAGATTTATTCGGAAAAATTTACAGGCACTAGGGTAGATCGTCCTGTTTTTAAAAAAGTACTTAAAAAGCTTAAAAAAGGTGACACACTTATGGTTAATAAATTGGATCGCTTTGCCCGCAATACTGTAGAAGATATCCAAGTAGTGAAAAAACTTTTCGACAAAAAAATTGCAGTACATATTTTAAACATTGGCATAATTGAAGATACACCCACGGGCCGTTTAATCTTTAACGTATTCAGCGCCTTCGCAGAATTTGAAAGAGATATGATTCTTACTAGAACCCAAGAAGGCAAAATGTATGCTAGAATGCATAATCCTAACTTTAAAGAAGGCAATGCCTAAAAAACAATTATCAACTAGTTTTAGCCATAGCGAACGTAATGAAAGCTATTATTAACGAGGGAATGGATATACTTAAAGATTTTTGATTTGAATTTACTGGTAAAATAGGAATTGGAAATTTTATTTATGGATAATACCCTTAAGTATAAAGGATAATTTATATGTCAGATAAATTAAATTATTATAAATCTTTACTGAATTTAGAATATGATGATGCAGTCCAAAGTTTAATTAAAAAGTATGGTGCCGCATTACGCATTAGATGATTATTTTAAAGAAGCATCCTATAATAAATTTTTAAACGGAGAGATTAAATCTCCTACTAAGGGCAAAACTAGTAGAACAAAAGATGGATTATACTGCCACCATATAGATGAAGATAAATTTTTAAATTTAGGGAATAAGGATTTTATTTTAGTTAAAAAGCCTAATTTTAAATATCAAACTAAAGATAGATTAGTATACTGCAATTTGATTGAGCATCTGATTTTGCATGCAATAATTACTAAAAAAACTAATGGTGAGTTTGGGACACCTGGATTAATTGTATTTTTAATCCCAAAAGTTCAAGAATGGTATATTAATAAAAGAAAGCCAAAAACTGGCTGGGAAATGAATTGTTACAACACAGCTTTAATATCATCTGATGAAGCGAAAGACCTTTTGAATGATATCAAATTATATTTAAAAAGTGTAAAAGTAGTACAACAATATTTATAAGATTTGGGCAAACAAAAAAACTTATAGAACGAAGTTTTATAGCTCTATAAGCTTCTCTAAATTGCTCCAAAATGCTATCTAATACTGGTGATCGGTATTATTCTAAAATACAAATGCTATTATATCAATCAACGCTCACACTTTAGTCCGCCAATAGACCGCGCAAACACAAAAAAATGTTAATTGGTGAAACAATAGAATTAGAAGACAAAAATAAAGATATCAATCGATTAAGACTGTGGCTTATTTTTTATCTTTACTGTTATCATCCATAAACTGACTTCTAATTTCCAATCTTTCTAATGATTTTATCTCCTGTTTTTTTCAGTTACATTAAGCCAAATATCTTTTGGTCTAATTCTTCATTGATAGCGTTACTTTTAATTGATCAAAAATAATTTATAAATAAAAAAATCTCATCCAACATAAAGATGAATGAGACCAACGACCATGAGGTGCCTCGCACTGACTATATATATAGCTCTAGGCCGTTTATCAGGATTTCTCCTGTAATCACATTGTAAAATAATAAAAATATAATGTCAACATTTATATTTACCATACACGAGGAAACCTTAAGGAAGTTTCAAAGGATCTTTAACTTTTTTTGCGCTCATAATTATTTTGAACGTATCAAATTTTCCAGTATAATATTGATACTTAGAATTAGCTAAAATATCTGCTATTTGAATTAAATTACTTGCTTTAGAATCTAAGAACTTCGCCTTAAAATTAGCACTATTTTTAATATAAGTTCTTGATGCATATCTATCATGGAAATATTTATTCAAGTACGGCTCTAATGAATCAAAGAAACCTAATTGTGTTTTGCTTTGATTATCAATAAAAATATCTGTATCCCTACTATAATAACCATAACGTCTCTGATCTAAAATAGCTATTTCTATTAATCTTCTGATAAGATAATTTTTAAACAATTGAACGCTTCTTTTATTATTAAAATTGAGTCGATCTAAATTATCAACGTTTACACAAATAAATATTGGGTGGAATCCTTGAGGAAACTTTTTACATATTCTATTAATTATTCTTTTCTTAATTTTTGGAGACATATTTGAACCCTTAACTTCTTTTTTACTTTTAAATAATTGCATTTTAATAATTGAATAATATGTATTTATTTTACTAACCTCATTTTCTGGTGCCCAAAATCCACCATATATAAACATGTGCTTTTTAGGATATTTTATATGAAGTTGTCCAGAATCGTCAATAAAAATATTAGTTTTCATAATTTATACCTCATTATCGTTCATATATCCCTATAATATATCATTTACTTTATTAATAAAATGGTATTTTTAATAGTTGTATTATTTATTTAAGTAATTGTCGATATGTATAGCCCCCTTCCCTTTATGGGGCTTTTTTATCCTTGAAATCAGGAACCTTGTTGATACTTGACTGGGATAAACTCTCATAAGATTTAGGAAAACAAAGAAGCTTATAGAACAAGGCTTTCTCGTTCTATAAGCTTCTCTAAGATACTCCAAAACGCTATCTAATACCGGTGATCGGGGTCGAACCGATACTCCCTTAACAGGAACTGGATTTTGAATCCAGCGCGTCTGCCAATTCCGCCACACCGGCAAAATATCTCTTGGTTTATAACCAAAGGCGGTAACCGGATTTGAACCGGTGATGAAGGTTTTGCAGACCTCTGCCTTACCACTTGGCTATACCGCCAGATAATAAATTGGGTTAGCTGGATTCGAACCAGCGCATAATGGAGTCAAAGTCCATTGCCTTACCACTTGGCTATAACCCATTAATATAAAGGGCGGTATATGAGACTCGAACTCATGTATGCCGGTGCCACAAACCGGTGTGTTAACCAACTTCACCAATACCGCCAGAATATAACAGGGATAGTAGGAATTGAACCCACACCGACGGTTTTGGAGACCGTAGTTCTACCTTTAAACTATATCCCTATTACAAATGGAAGGGAGTGGATTCGAACCACCGAACCCGAAGGAGCGGATTTACAGTCCGCCGCGTTTAGCCAGACTTCGCTACCCTTCCATAAATGGCGCGGGACAGAATCGAACTGCCGACACATGGAGCTTCAATCCATTGCTCTACCGACTGAGCTACCGAGCCATTATACGGTCCTAACCGGACTTGAACCGGTGATCTCCTGCGTGACAGGCAGGCGTGATAACCAACTACACCATAGGACCAATTGCGGGAGAAGGATTTGAACCTACGACCTTCGGGTTATGAGCCCGACGAGCTACCAGACTGCTCCATCCCGCGATAAATTTAAACTAAGGAGGATGTGGGATTTGAACCCACGCACGCTGTTACACGCCTGACGGTTTTCAAGACCGTTCCCTTAAGCCACTTGGGTAATCCTCCACAAATACCACCAAATGATATCGGAAATAAATTCCTACGGAGAAGGAGGGATTTGAACCCTCGCGCCGCTTGCGCGACCTACACCCTTAGCAGGGGCGCCTCTTCAGCCACTTGAGTACTTCTCCAAATGGGCCTAAATGGACTTGAACCATCGACCTCACGCTTATCAGGCGTGCGCTCTAACCAGCTGAGCTATAGGCCCAAAGCGGGTGACGAGAATCGGACTCGCGACAACAGCTTGGAAGGCTGTGGTTTTACCACTAAACTACACCCGCAGTTAATTTACTACAATGGCGCGGGACAGAATCGAACTGCCGACACATGGAGCTTCAATCCATTGCTCTACCGACTGAGCTACCGAGCCATTATACGGTCCTAACCGGACTTGAACCGGTGATCTCCTGCGTGACAGGCAGGCGTGATAACCAACTACACCATAGGACCAATTGCGGGAGAAGGATTTGAACCTACGACCTTCGGGTTATGAGCCCGACGAGCTACCAGACTGCTCCATCCCGCGATAATAATATTATACAAAATCCAATAACCAAAAACAAATGTTATTCATGGACCTTGTAGGACTCGAACCTACGACCGAACGGTTATGAGCCGTTTGCTCTAACCAACTGAGCTAAAGGTCCGAAATAGCGGCGAAGGGGATCGAACCCCCGACCTCCCGGGTATGAACCGGACGCTCTAGCCAGCTGAGCTACACCGCCACAATTAGCAAACTTATGCTAATCGGGAAGACAGGATTCGAACCTGCGACCCCCTGGTCCCAAACCAGGTGCTCTACCAAACTGAGCCACTTCCCGAAACTGCACCCAGTAGGAGTCGAACCTACAACCTTCTGATTCGTAGTCAGACACTCTATCCAATTGCGCTATGGGTGCTTATTCATTATAATGCCGAGGACCGGAATCGAACCGGTACGGTAATCACTTACCGCAGGATTTTAAGTCCTGTGCGTCTGCCAGTTCCGCCACCCCGGCAAAATAATGAAAGCGGAAGACGGGATTCGAACCCGCGACCCCCACCATGGCAAGGTGATGTTCTACCACTGAACTACTTCCGCATGATGCCGACTAGAGGATTCGAACCTCCGACCCCCTGTTTACAAGACAGATGCTCTGCCAGCTGAGCTAAGTCGGCAATACAGTAAAATAATGAATATTAAAATTTCAAAGAACCTTACAAGTGCGGGAGAAGGGACTTGAACCCATACGTCCAAAGGACACTAGATCCTAAATCTAGCGCGTCTGCCAATTCCGCCACACCCGCAGAAATGAGTCGCGTGGGGCTCGGACCCACGACCCACGGCTTAAAAGGCCGTTGCTCTACCAACTGAGCTAGCGACTCAATGGAAGTTACAGGACTCGAACCTGTGACCCTCTGCTTGTAAGGCAGACGCTCTCCCAACTGAGCTAAACTTCC
>NZ_KQ033877.1:461633-530834 GCF_000967245.1 Bombilactobacillus mellis | reverse complement strand
CCAACTTTTGTCCGCAGATGCAAGTCTTTTTTTTAAAAAAATAAATTATTCCATATCTTTAACTGCTTCTTTTACCCAAGTTGCCTTTATATCAGCAATTGTTTGAAAACCAATTTTATGTTTATAATTTGTCCAATAATGCTTTTTATGGAAATGATTTTTGTTATATAAAACCGGCTCTAGTGCCCTAATAGAGAGGCTGATTTTACTAGTATATTCATCAATATCTAATACCATAACTTTAATTCGTTGACCAATTTGAAACAGTCGTTCAAGATTAGGCACATATCCATTTTTACATTCTGAAATATGAATTAAGCCTTGTTCATCAGTGTTATCCAGCTTAACAAAAACCCCATAGGTTCTAATTCCAGACACTTTACCATAAACAATATCACCAATTTTAAAATTCATCAGCACTTCCTCCGACTTTCAGCTTATTATATTAAGTATACTATAACTATGAGGTGAATTTAGATGACCAAAAATATTTTTGATATAGCAATTGTTGGCGGTGGGCCAATAGGAATTTTTACTGCTTTTTATGCGGCCATGCGTAATTTAAAGACGATCTTATTTGAAAGCATGCCTACTCTAGGCGGGCAGCCAAATACTTTATATGCTCAGAAAAAAATTTACGATGTAGCGGGCAATTTTGGTATCAGCGGCGAAGATCTAACAAAAAACTTATTAATAAAAGATCAGCGCTTTAACTATGAAACTCAAGTAGCTACTACTGTGCAACATTTCACCAAAGTGGATGATTATTACCAAATAGAAACTAACAATGGAACCTTCGCTGCACGGGCTCTTGTTATTACTATTGGTAATGGACCTTTTCAACCTCGAAAATTAACCTTTGCTTATGATCCCAGCATAGAAGGAAAACAGCTTAATTACTTTGTGCAAGATTTGCAAGATTACAAAGGCTGTGACGTTTTAGTGGCTGGTGGTGGTGATACCGCCGTTGATTGGGCTTTAGAAATTAGTAAAATTGCTCATCAAACTTATCTTCTGCACCGTCGGGATCAATTTCGTGCTTTAGAATCCAGTGTTACTAATTTGCAACAATCACCAGTTCAAATTTTAACTCCTAATATCATCACACATTTAGAATTAGACCCCCAAAGCGATAAATTAGTGGTTACTTATAAAATCGTAGGCACTGATCAAACTGCTCAAATCAATGTTGACAAGCTCTTAGTTAATTACGGCATGACCAATAATTCTCGTCTCTTACGCCAATGGGGGCTTCAATTGCAGGGACCTCTTATTTCTGTCGATTCAAAAATGCAAACTAATTTAGCATCCGTATATGCAGCCGGAGATGCTGTCACTTATACCGGTAAACAAAAGCTTATCACTTTGGGTTTTGCTGAAGGAATGCTTGCCATTAATAGTGCTATTCAGCAGCTTTATCCTGAAAAATCTCATTTTGGTCATAGTTCATCATTGTTTAATTAAAAAATATCTATATTTATGATAAACTAAGATTTTAAACTCATTAAAAAAGGAGCATATATGCAGTTAATTGATTTTATTATAAATGTAGACCGTCATTTGGCTGAATTAGTCAATAATTTTGGTAATTGGTCATATATTATTTTATTTTTAATCATCTTCATCGAAACGGGTGCCGTTATTTTACCATTTTTACCCGGAGATTCTTTATTGTTTGCAGCAGCAGCTTTAGCAGCCAATAATGCTAGTCAATTAAACTTTTGGATTTTATTTATTTTGTTTCTGGTTGCCGCTATTGGCGGAGATTCTAGTAATTTTTTTATTAGTAAATATTTAAATAAGTGGCTCCAAAGTAAACCCTGGTTTCACAAATTTGTCAAGCCGGAATATTTACAACAAGCCCAAGAATTTTTCGATAAGCATGGCGGCAAAGCCATCGCCTTAGGTCGTTTTATTCCGATTGTGCGTACCTTTGTTCCTTTCGTAGCTGGTAGTGGCGCCTTGACTTATCCCAAATTTATCCACTATAACTTAATCGGCTCATTTATTTGGGTAAGTATCTGTTTAGTTTGCGGCCATTTGTTCGGCAACCTGCCGTTTGTTCAAGAGCACTTCTCTCTTATTGTTTTAGGTATTATTTTTATTTCTCTTTTGCCAGCGATTATTGGCTTTTTCAAATCCAAAAAAGCTGCCTAATAATATAAAACTAAAAGGACTCAGGAATTAACCTGAGTCCTTTTTTATTTACGATGTGATTTTAATAAACGCCGACTTTGGAGCCAAAAACTCAACAGAATTAGTTCGCAAACAATAAATCCAAATAAGAAGCAATGTGCAAAAAAGGAAGCCGGCAAAATATTAATCACGGGATCTTTGTTTGGATCAAACAGCCAATCATTATTCCAAAATAAAAGATGATGAAAGACGGTAAACATGCCATCAAAATCAATAATCGCTAATAGAGCAAGCACTAAAATCCCTAAGCCTAAAATGACTATAAAATATTGATTAATCCAGAGTCTTTGTTGAAAATGGCCGCGTTTGTGCCACCAAACTAGTAACAAAAGGCTAACCAGCCACATAATTACCCCCACCATAAACCAAAGTCGCACTTCGGAAAAATGTTCTAATCCTGCTGCTGATGAAAAAAAATTAGTCATTTTTAGTTTAGCGACCCAGGGGTGAGTTAAATAATCCATCACTTGCTGATAATTATGCCAGATCTGTTGTTGACTTAAATTCGTTACTAAATCTAATTGTAAATAACGGGCATCTATCCAAAAAATCAAATAACTGGCCAAAATTGTTAGTATCAACGTGCTAGAAATAGTAAAAACCGTCAACAAAAGATCAAAAGCGATATTTATCAGCATTTTCAATCCACATCCCATTCATCCAGACTATTAATTTGATAAGTTGGTTGGCTCGTTTCTTGTGCCACTTGTTCTGGATTACTAACACCAGTGTACACTAAAATTGTATCGATACCAGCGTTTAAACCGCACTTAATATCAGTATTATAATTATCACCAATAATAGCTACCTGCTTTTTCGACCATCCGGTAATTTTTAAAGCGTAATTAGCAATAATACTTTCGGGTTTGCCAATATAAACTGGTTGTTGCTGAGTAGCTGTTGCTACTAAAGAAACCAAAGACCCGGCACCCGGAACTAAACCTCGTTCGTTAGGCAAATTGGTGTCCGAATTAGTTCCAATAAACTGAGCACCGCGTTTAATAGCTAAAGTAGCAACTTCGAATTTATGGTAAGTCACATCAAAATCTAAGCCGACTACCACATAATCAGGATTGATTTCATTATACTGAATGCCTGTCTTGAAAATGGCCGATTGTAATCCTACCTGACCAATGACAAAACATGATTTTTGTCTAATATCCGAACTTTGTTCCCGTAAATAATTAGCAGTAGCCAAAGAAGGCGTAATAATTTGATCTGCGGTTACTTGAATCTGATGATTTTGATCAAGATTATCCACAACTTGTTGCGGCGTTTTCGTAGTATTATTGGTCAAAAAAATAAACGGAATGTTATTTGCTTGTAAGCGTTTAATAAAACGTTGGGCGGCAGCTATTGGCTGTCGCCCATGATAAATGGTGCCATCTAAATCTATTAAATAACCTTGATAATTTTGCATACTATTCCCCTAAAAATTTATTACTTTAAATTGCGAATTTTAAATGGTGCTTTTTTGTGTATATTTCTAGTATTGGTCGTTGGCTTCACTTTAGTTTTGGGTGCAGTATTTGTTTTCTTTAGTTCATTAAGTTTACGACGATGAAAGCGAGTGGTTGAACGATGACGATGATTTTTACTGCTCTTCTTTTTTAAAACCGTTCTTTTAGTAGGATTAACCGGTTCTTTCTGCTCGCGCTCAAGGACAAAATATGCACAACCAAAATTACAATATTCTAATAAATAATCTTGTAAAGTAGAAATTTTCTGATCAATTTTTGCTTGGGGACGAATATCATCATAAAAGCCCCGTAAGCGTAATTGTCCATAACCCCAATCACCTACAATGTAGTCATATTTACGTAAAACAGTGTTATAACGGCGCGCCAAGCGACGAGTATCTAATTGATTGCCATGATTAATGGTAATATTATACAGATCTTGATTGATTTTTACTTTATCAGTACTTAATTGCACTACGTCTGCCGCAAGTTCGATTTCTGCTTCATCATCACTCGCTGCAATCGCGTGAGCAATACTTTTACTTAAAGTCGAACTTTTTTTGGAGTTATCTTCAATATTATTAGTGTCTGTCATTTTTTGCACCTACTTTCAAAGGGAATTTTTGTGCTAAATAGCGGGCAAAAACGGTTCTCAAAAAATCAGGATACAATAACTGATTTTCGCCCACAATTTGTAAAGTTGGAAAAAAGGGAATAAATAAATAATGATCTAATAACGCAATCTCGTATTTTTTTACCGGATCTAATTCCTGACCTTGATAAAAAACTTGTCTTGTATTTTCATTAATTGCCACACCATCCAATATTATTTCTCCAAATATTTTCCCCCGAAACCCCATGCCTTTTTGCGGAAAATGCCGCAAGAAATTGCGATTCTTGTTAACCTCCATTAAAAAGCGCCATAATTCGCGGCCGGAAAGTGTGGTTTTCATAAGATGAATTGCATGTGGTAATTGTTGATGAATATCGTTTTGGGTAATAATTCCTGCTGGCAAATCAGATAAAAACAAGCCGGAATTGAGCATGGCTGCTTTTGTATTAGTTACTTGTTCTAGAGCCTTTAAAGCTAAATTAATAGCTGGATGCTCTCCTGCTGGGCTAGCCTCCAAGGGATAAGGTATTTTAGCTACCAATTGCTTTTTTAGCAGCTCTTCTCCTTTTCTTTGGTATTCCAGTTCACTTTTTTTATCAGTTTTTAAGTGCGGCAAAGATTTGGTTGCAACAGTTTGCGCCGTTCGGGTTTGGAGTTGATGGTTTTCTAAAGTTAAATAAATATTGCCAATGTAATTACCATATTTTTGAGCTGCAGTAACTAACGTTTTGCCAATAATAGTACCTGTAGGCAACAAGTGATGACTGTGACCACCAATAATTATATCTAGTTGCGGATATTTTTGACAAAGATAGCGATCTGTGTTAATTCCTAGATGTGACAACAAAATTAATACATCTACTTGTGGTCGCACTTTGGCAATTAAAGCCGGCAAAACATCTTGAACTAGCCGAATATCCCAATTTAATAATGGATATGTTAACAGATACGGTGCTGTTAAGCCCAAAATGCCCAGCTTAGTTCCCGCATTAGTCTGAATAATTTTATAGGTCTGAGCAAAAGCGGGTAATTTTCCTTGAGATTCATATAAGTTACCAACGATAACCGGAAAATTGGCCCGATCATACATGTGCTCTAAAATTTGATGGTCATAATATAAACCCTCACTGTTGCCGATCGTTACTGCATCATATTGCTGCTGATTCATCCAAGCAATATTGGCTTGTGCCATGGTTGCTTCAGTTAAAGGATGCACTCGATCAGAAGCATCCCCAATATCAAATAAAAAAGTTTGTTGCTGCTTTTGCAAATCCAATTGCCGCTGCTGGTTGATAAAACGTGCAATCAAGGGGAAATTTTCAAAATGCGAATGTAAATCATTTGTGTGAATAATATGCAGCTTTTCCATGAGGCATCCTCCTTATTATCATATTTTCAGATTATTCCAGCCAATTCATGTTAGAATTGGTCAAGAAAGAATATTAAAATTAGCAACTGGCGTAGAATACCGAAAATAACAAATAGCTTTTTATATTCTATTGTTTTCATAGTTTTAAAAAACTAGTAGACTACTAACCCAGTGCTTTAATTGATATGATTAGCCCGCAGAATTTCTTGAAAAGCCGTTTGAATTTTTCCAGCTGGTTTATCCCATTCTTCCCAGTGGTCAAAATTGACATCAGGAAATTCATAATTTTCATTTATATATTTTTCATAAGTCTTAACCGCAGTAGAACGAGGAATATTTAATTCTAAAATTCGCACTTCTTGAATGAAGCCACGCTCAGCCGCTAATTCTGCACGACCATTTAAAAAAATATTACCTAATTCAAAATACTTACTGCCATCATTACGGGTAATTTGTTCAATTAAGTTAAAATTTTGATACTCTTGCATACTAATAGCTCCCATGAGGTTAATTATGTTTAAAAAGATTTCACTTACTATTTTACTATTATTTCTATTTATTTCTAATACCGGCTTTGTCGTTGTGGGTCATCGTGGCGATCCCATCAAAGCCCCCGAAGAAAGTTTTCAAAGTATTGATACGGCCTTTAATGAAGGAGCTCAATGGGTAGAACTTGATTTACATGAATCTAGTGACAACCAACTAATTATTTCACATGATCGTAATTTATTTCGTATGACAGGCCAAAATATCATCGTATCAGAGCACCCGGCCAGCCAATTAACCCAATTAAAACAAAGCAACGGCCAAAATATTTATACTCTGGAAGAACTTTTCAGCCATTACCAGGATCAGCCAAATATTAAATTTCTCATTGAAACTAAAAAAACCAAACATGGAAATCCGCAAAACATGGAATTCCTGTTAACCAATAGTATTAAAAAGTATCACATGCAAAATCGAGTGATGGTTCATTCTTTTTCGCTGGCAAGTTTAAAAAATATGCAAGAACTCATGCCAGCTATTCCCCGTATTTTTATTGCAGGCAGTTTAGGTCGCTTAAATTTTGAAGTTTTTCAATATTCTAATGCAGTCAATGTTTCTTCTTCATTATTGAATTCCAACTTAATTAACCAATTGCATGCTTTGGGACAGCAGGTCTATGTTTGGGATGAAATGAACGAAAATCCCCAGCAATGGAATTGGTTAGTTAATCTACCAATAGATGGTATTGTTACTAATTTCCCGGCCACCGCTGTCTATTATCAACGATTGACCGAACATTCTCAGCAAAATGACGCAAATTTTGATGCTATTTACTATAATGAGCAAGCAGCTCCCATTTGGGAAAATCCTTATCCTCAAGCCCCGCAAAAGGGAGATCTCCAACCTTTAAGCTGGGTCCATATTCAAAAAATAGTCCATGTCCAAGAGCAGACTTTCTTTCAAATTGCTGATAACCGTTTTCTTAATACTACAGGATTCGTGCAAGCAGATCTAGTGCACAATTTAGCACCTTTTTGGCAGCAGAAGGCCCAATTAAAATCGCCCTTAACTGATAGGACACTTTGGAAAGATCCAGGGAGCTTCCAGCAACCAGCCGGTAGTCTCTTATTCAATCAAATCTATCATATCAGTGCTTTACAAAATATTGATGGTCATAGTTATGCGCAATTAAACAATTATGGTTGGATTAATTTAAATAATTTGTTAATTGATACTCCCCTTAAACCCCAACAGCTCAATCCGCAGTTAGAAAAAAATCGTGCCCCGATGCAAACCAATAATATTCTTCTACAACGTAATCTTAAATCTTCGCCCTACTCTCAATTTTCCCAGCCGAGTTTGATCTCTGCTTTACCAGCAATTAGCTATAATACACAATTATTACCCAATCTCGATAGTATTCAAAATTATATCCCACTAAAACGATAAGCAAAGAGGCTTTTATGAATTGGAACAAGTTAGCATCTATGCAGCAAGCTGACTCTCAAAAAAAGTTGGCTCAGCTAAAAAACTTACAGACACCGGATCAAATCATCAACCAAATTATCCTTTGGGGACAACAAGAACACATTAAGTCTAAAATCATTAATTCTAATATTGGTCAATTGGAATATGGTCATGGGACTCATACTTTTGCCATCATCGTTACTGCATTGGCGCCGCAATTAGTGCAAACAGTGGCCGCCTATCAGGCTTTTGGACTCTTGAAAAAACTACAGCTGCCCGTTCGTCAACGGTTACGTTTAATAATTTTTCAAAATAATGATCCCCAGATTTTACAACAGTATTTAAATACTACCACTGCTCCTCAAGCCAGTATTGTTGCTGCTGATAATTCACCATTTGATCCCACTACTAATTTCACTTTTAATTTTGCTCCTTCTAGCCATACTCAAGGATCTTATTTAGACAAACTTCATTGGCAAAGTGATACTGCCAATCTTCAGATTTTCTTAATGACTGTGAATTGGCAAGAAATTCATCAAAAATGGTTCCATTTTATCAATCAATATCCTTTTCAAGGCCATTTAGATATTGCTGAAAGACAAGTCAAAATTACCATTTCTTCAACACTTAATCATAATATATCTTTGCAACCAATCCTTGAGCAATTCTTATTAAAATTGCCCTTAGATAGTGGGAGTCAGCAATTTTTATTGGTTTTACATTATCTTTTAAATTCGCTGCTGCCAAATAGTTCTTTTGAGGCCTTTTATAAGCAAGCTGCTGGTGGCTGGATTAAAATTATTGTGCCGCACAATGCTGTTAATTCTAAGGATTTGCAAGACTATTATCACAGTTGTTACCAATTGTCTCAGCACTATCAGACAAAATTCCAATCTAATATTGCATCTATTCAAAGAAATGCTAAATCTAATCCTCTCAGCCACAAGATATTAGCTGCTTATCAAGAGGTTATTAAACCCACCACGTCGCAATTAGTTTTAAGGCCCAGTTGTTATCACTCAATTCTGAACAATAGTTTTGCTTTTGGTAATTTATTAGTTAATGATCCTTGCACTACCTGCGAACAACTAACACTCTTAACTGCTGCTTATACCGCTGTTTTAGCGCGCATAGCTTGCACTAAATAAATTATCAAAAAGGCCACGGGCATTTTGCTCGTGGTCTTTTTTTTGTAATTATTAAACTAGAAAAACTTTTAACTCTTCTGAACTGCTACTCGCTGCACAATAAGTGTAATTACAAAGGAAGCAAAAAGAATCATCGCAACTACTATATAAGGAACTTGCGGGTTCATATCCATTAACATTCCGGACATAATCGGACCGACAACATTCCCGACACTAGTTAAAGACATATTTAAACCATTAATTAGTCCCTGATTAGCTTGACTAGTCTTAGTTAATAACGTAGTAATTGCTGGCCGCACAATATCAAAGGCAGTAAAAACAATTAAAGTAGCTATAATAACTTCTAATTGATGATGCGCCTGGGTAATCCAAACAGTACATAATCCGCCGAGAAAAAAGCACAAACCAATTAAATGCAGTTCACCTAATTGCCGAGTCAACCAATCAAACATTACAATTTGAAAAAACAAAGAGCTAATGCCATTGAGCGTTAATACTAAAGCAATAGTTCCCATACTAAACTTAAAAACCTGATTTACATAAATACTATAGATGCTTTCAAAGCCTTGCAAGCCAAAAGAAGAAATAAAAATCATAGCAAATAAAACGATCATCATTGGTTTTAAAAAGTGTTTCCAACTAATTTTTTCTGATTTGGTCATCAAGTTTTGCGGTTCATCGACTAAAAAGATTATTGTAAAAATAGTACTGATCAGACCTAAAGCAGCTGCTGCCCAAAAAGGAGTTTTAATCGAAAAATTTGCTAATAAACCGCCAATACCTGGGCCTAAAATCAGACCGCCGCTAAAAGCCGCCGAAATCCAGCCAATTACGCGGGCCCGTTCCTTTTTATCCGTTAAATCAGCAGCCATGGCCATAGAAGTCGGCATAAACATTGCTGCCGATAAACCACCAATAATTCGAGAAACATTAAAAAGCCACAAACTATTAGATAGTGCAAAAATTATTTCCGAAATCATATACAGTGATAAGCCGGTAACGATAACAACCTTTCGGCCCATCCGATCGGAAATTCTGCCCACAATTGGAGAAGCTAAAAATTGGGCAAAAGCGTATAAAGAAGTCATAATTCCGATATCAGTGGTGGAATAGCCATACATTTTTTTAATAAACGGCTGTACGGGGATAACCAAACTAATCCCTAAACAAATTAAAAAATTTCCAAAAATTAAAATATAAATTGCGCGCTTGGTTTCTTTCGTCATATTCATACTTCTATCCTATCCTAGCTAAAAATAAAGCGCTCAGCATTCTGCAAAGCGTTATTAATATGCTAACATATTCGATTGTATAATACACTTGTTTTCGCTTCAGAAACTCATCTTTTTATAATGGTCACTAAAATAGCTTCCTTTTTTGTTAACACCGGCTGATCAACTCTTTTTTTCTTTAAAAATATTGCGCAAAAAACACTTCGTGATACTCTATTTCATATAGATCACAATCTGATGAGTACAATTTCGTCTTTATTAATAGATAATTTTTCTGGAGAATGCATACAGAAGAAAACAACTTGTTATATAATGTTAGAGATAAATAAAAAGGCAGGTTTTCTTTTTGAGTAAGCGTAGTTCATGGTGGGACAGAGTTTATCAAACTTTAAAAAAGCATTTTCTAGATACAAATGAACCGATTGGAGTTCATGCTCAAAACTATCAGCGACCACAGCATAACCGGTATATCACCGATCAGCAACCTACTAAGTCAGCTCAGCAAAAATATCAGGTTATTAATAGTCAGGATTTACCTACCTCTTTAAATGGTAAAATCAATTTAACCATTGGGATTATCCGCAAATTAGTCTTATCGGTTGTTGTCGGCCTCATTCTTTTAATTGGCCTTGGATTAGGAATGGCAACGGGATATTTTTGCGCCATTATTAAACAAGAACCCATTCCTAGTAACACTAGTCTCAAAAATCAGATCGAAAAGGTTGATCAATCAACCACGTTATATTTTGCTAATAACGTAAAAATGGAGCGCGTTCCTAGCGATACGGTGAAACAAAAAGTTGCTTTTGATCAAATTTCACCCACTCTCAAAAAAGCGGTAGTTGCCACTGAAGATGAAAATTTTTATCGCCATCACGGGGTTGTACCCAAATCAATTTTTCGGGCTCTTATTTCGGAAGCTACAGGTTTTGGTGCCCAAACAGGGGGCTCGACACTGACACAGCAGCTGGTTAAAATGCAGTTATTGTCTTCTGAAACCACTTGGAAACGTAAGGCTACGGAAATATTATTAGCCACTCGTTTAGAAAAACATTTTTCCAAAGATCAGATTCTGGAATCTTATTTGAATGTCGCTCCTATGGGACGTAACAATCGCGGACAAAACATCGCCGGTGTCCAAGCTGCTGCTCAGGGAATTTTTAATACTAATGCCAATAATCTCACTTTAGCCCAAGCTGCTTTTATTGCAGGTCTACCTCAAAGCCCCTCGGTCTATACCCCTTATGATGATGAAGGAAGAATTAATAATAATCTTAAACTCGGATTACAGCGTAAAAACGTTGTCCTTTTTAGAATGTATCGCAATCACGATATTAACAAAAAACAGTATGAAGCAGCTAAAAAAGTTAATTTAAAAGACCAGTTTGCTGCTCAACAGCCCGCACCCAAAATTAAAATCAAATACGGTTATCTCTATAACCTTCTCACAGAACAATTACGAGTTCGTTTGATAAAAAAATTAGCTAAAGAAGATAATGTTAAATATTCTGAAGTTATTAAGGATAAGGATATTTATCAAGCCTATAGTCAACGCGCTAATAGATTAATGCGTGAGCATGATTATCAAATCCACTCGACCATTGATAAAGATATTTACGATAATATGCAGAGCGCTTTTCAGCAGAATGCCGATTTATTAGGAACGGTCCATCAAAGTAAAGCTACAGATCCTAACACCGGGAAAATAGTTTCTGTTAAAGAACCCGTTCAACACGGTAGTGTTTTAATTAATAACCATACCGGGGCAGTGTTAGGCTTTGTTGGCGGCCAGAATTTCAAAGATAATCAATTAAACCATGCTTTTGACACTCGTCGTTCTCCGGGATCATCTATTAAACCCATGTTAGTTTATGCTCCCGCCATTGAACACGGCTTAATTGGCAGCAAATCAATGTTGGCTGATTTTAAAGTTAAATTTAAAAAATATGCTCCCACTGACTTTGACGATACAATCGCTAATAAATTTGTCCCAGCCGATCAAGCTCTAGAACAGTCTTTAAATATTCCTGCAGTTAATCTCTATCGACAAGTTAAGCAAGAAACTAATCCCAAAATTTATATGGATAAATTAGGTCTTAAATTAAGCAAAAAAGAATATCAGGAATTGGGAATTGCCCTAGGCGGAACCCGTAATGGCTTTACTGTCGCCCAAGAAGCCAGCGCTTTTGCGACTTTCGCCAATCAAGGAGTTCATATTACTCCTTACTATATCGATAAAATAACAGATGTTAATCACCATATCATTTATCAGCATCCACAAAAACGTCAACGCGTCTTTCAACCAGGTACTAGTTATATCCTCCAAAAAATGATGCACTCGGTTATTACAGAAGGAACAGCTTCTTCTTTGACCTATCAATTAAACTTTAATTATAAGAATTCTTTTGGTAAGACAGGGACTTCCAATAACTTCCGCGATAATTGGTTTGTTGGCAGTACTCCCGGTGTTACTTTAGCTTCCTGGATCGGTTATGACAATCTGTATGGACATAATTATAATTTAGCTGATGATTCTACTGAAGCCAATCAAAGCCTCTGGGCAAATTTAATTAACAGTGTTTATCAAGTTAATCCGCAATTATTACAAGCAGAGCAAAAGACTCCCCGTCCTGCCAGTGTTAACGAACAAAAAGTTTTATCGGCAACGGGAACTTTACCCGGCAGTACAATCTATGAAGGTTACAAGTCCTATTTATCCACTCCAGTTACTACCAGCCTCTTTTATAAAGCCCATGCCAACCCTCTCAGTAAGCATTTTGCTATTGGTGGTAAGGACGCTAATTATCAGTTATTTTGGGATCACTACTTTGGTAAAGATAACGGTTATGGGGTTACTAAGTATTTAAGTGAAGATACCAGCAAATCCAGTCATCGTAATGGATTAGGTTATAATTCAGCAATTAGTCCGAATTCTATTTTCGGCAATTATTCCGGCAATGTCTGGAATAATAATTCCCAAAGTACCACTAATAATGAAAGTAATAATTCTTATAATAATTCTACTAATTCTTGGAGCGGCGGCACTAATAGTCCGGGTTATAATCCGATCCCTAATAGAACTACCACTGCGCAAATACCTGCCAGTTCATTAAATACTGAAGAGAGTTCCCTGAACAATAATGAAGACAACAGTTTGACTTCAGAAAACGAGTCTTCCTCTTCTGTTCCTTAAAGCGAGTAATATGTAATTACAATAATCTTTTTAAATCAGAACAAAAGCAGCCGAGATACGCTTGTATTTCGGCTGCTTTTATTAACTAGTTGCGTGTGGTTCCACGTTTAATTAAACTATATGGTAACAGAATAGTTTTGTCTTGAATATTTTCATCGTTCATTAACTTAGTCAACATTCTCATAGATACTGCACCAATATCATACAAAGGCTGGGCAATAGAAGTCATTTTCGGACGAGTAACATCACATAAAATGGTATTGCTGCCGGTAATCAATTCAAAATCTTCCGGTATTCTGACACCGGCATCTAAAGCAGCATTCAAAACACCTGCAGCTAATAAATCGTTGGCAACATAAGCTGCGGTTGCACCACTATCTTGAATAGCATCCCAAGCAGCGGCTCCAGCGGTCAAATTATAAACTGTCTCAAAAACATTAGCAGATGAATATTTCAAACCTGCCTGTTCCAATGCTTGCTGGTAGCCTTTCAAACGAAACTTGCTATTAATCGGACTATCTAAATTACCAGTAACCATCGCAATCTTAGTATTACCGGAATCAATGAGTAACTTAATGACATCACGAACAGCTGTCACGTAATCAATATTCACACTGGCAAATTTATTCTCAGGATCAATTGCACTTGCAAAAACAATTGGTACGCGGGAATTAGACATTTCTTTATATAATGAAGCAGAAACATCTTCACCCATATAAATAATGCCATCAACTTGCTTAGCTAACAAATCATTGAAGAGTTGTTGTTCACTGCCAATACCATTTTTGAGACTGGTTAAAATAATATTATATTTATACATAGAAGCGACGTCATCAATCCCCTTAGCCAAATTAGCATAGAGTAAATCCGTCATACTTGGTAAAATAACACCAATAGTTGTACTTTTTTTACTTGCTAATCCCCGTGCTACAGCATTCGGGCGATAATGAAGCTTGTCAATAACTTCCATAACCTTTTTACGAGTTGTTTCCTTAACATTGTTGTTCCCATTAACAACTCGCGAAACCGTTGCCATAGACACACCTGCCTGCCGGGCAACGTCGGTAATCGTGATTTCCTTGTCGTTTTTATTCATAACTATTACCTCGATTTGTACTTTTCTGAAAACTATTCTTTTCATAGATTTTCATAATTAAATTTATCAAAAAATTCTCCCAATTGCAAGCGCTTCAGGCCAAGAATATGTTTTTTTCTTAAAAGTGCTATAATTTTATTAACAAATAATGGGAGGAATTATGTATGAATCATTTACAAAGTTTACAAAAATGGGTGGCTGATTCGGGCTATGATGTTGCTTACATCAGTAACCCAACCGATATTATGTATTTTACCGGTTTCAGTAGTGACCCTGAAGAGCGGGTATTAGCGCTTTTTGTGTTTCCGGAAGCTGAACCGTTCTTATTTACTCCGGAATTAGAGGTTGGGGCTGCCAAAAAAGCCGGCTGGAACCATGATGTTTATGGTTATTTAGATCATGAAAATCCCTTTGCAATAATTGCCGATCACATTAAAGAAAGAACTGCCAATACTACCAAGTGGGCTATTGAAAAAGCAGATTTACCTTATCACCGCTATGAAGCTGTTCAAGAACAATTCCCAGCAGCTGAATTCCCTGGTAATGCTTCCGAATTTTTGGATCAATTAAAACTTTTTAAAACTCCGGATGAGATCGAACTAATGAAAGAAGCAGGACGTCAAGCAGATTATGCTTTTAAGCTGGGTTTTGAAGCTTTATCAACTGCACGCAGTGAGCAACAGGTAGTTGCAGAAATTGAGTATGGTTTAATGAAAAAGGGTGTCATGCATACTAGTTTTGATACTATTGTTCAATCTGGTATCAATGCCGCCAATCCCCATGGTGGACCGGAAAAAAATAAAATTCAAGCCAATGCCCTGACCCTTTTTGATCTAGGAACAGTCAATCAAGGATATATGAGTGATGCTTCACGGACAGTTGCTTTTGGTACTCCCAATGATAAAGAAAAAGAAATTTATAACGTTTGTTTAGAAGCCCAACTTGCGGCTATGGATGCAGCCAAACCGGGAATTACCGCGGCGCAATTAGACGCTGTAGCCCGGAAGATTATTACCGATGCTGGCTATGGTGAATACTTTATTCATCGTTTAGGCCATGGTATTGGAACTTCTACGCATGAATTTCCATCGATTATGGAAGGTAATGACATGGTCTTAAAGCCCGGCATGTGTTTCTCTATTGAACCTGGTATTTATATTCAAGGTGTAGCAGGTGTCAGAATTGAAGACTGTGTCTATCTAACCGAAGATGGTAATGAACCTTTTACTCATACTACTAAGCAACTCCAAGTCTTACCAGTTAAATAAATTTTCTTCTCAAAAAGTGGTCGTTTTTTAACGATCACTTTTTTATCGTTTGCTGGATAAAAATGCATCCCCAAAAATTCCATATTTCACCTGTACATAGCAAGAGGACCACTTATCTTGGCAATGATTAGCTGCTGTTATCTGCATACAAAAAAAGAAGGCCATCTAATTACGGTCTTCATTTTATAGTAGGCTATTTATCCAAATTAATCTGGTCCGCATCTAATTTAATATCATCAAAATTAGTCTTTATATCGGCCGAATTTTTTGTATTCATCGTTTGTTGCAGCTTGCTCGTTTCCTCATTAAAAGCCTGCTTCATTTTTTGCTTATTAACTTTAGGAACTTGATCAAATTTATCCGTAACAAAACTAATGATCAGGTCTTTATGACTAACAACTTTCTTGGCTGCCCAATAGGATAGTCCGGCACCAATTGCAGCGCCGATGGCAAATTTGGCTTTTGACATATTATCACTTCTTTACTTAATTATTTTTTCTTCCGTAAAACTTTCCACGCACCCTTAGCTACTTTTTGAGCCATCCAAGGAGATAAAATTTTCCAACCTTTCTTGTACTGCGAATCATTTGACTTATTACTAAATCTTGTTAAACTATTACCAAAATTCTCTAGTGATTGAAAAAATGGGTTCAATTTGCCACTCTTTTGATTTACATCATCCATCAAATCGTTAATTTTACCAGTTAAATTATTACCTTGATTAGCGATTTTATCTAAATCAATGGTTAAAGTTTTAACAGCCTTTGTAGTTTCTAAAACTGTTGCTCGTAAATTCTTAAGTACCTTGGCCAATTGAAACAACATTATTACTAAGTAAATTACTAAAATTACAAATGCAATGGCTGCAATTAAAGCAGCTATTTGTCCTATTGTCATTATAACTTCCTCCTCACTATAATCAGTTAAATTTTATCATCATTTCATGACAACGGCAATTGGAGAGGTTATACTTTATGTATAACATAATTAGGGAGTGGTAGGTTGAACAACATCTTAAATAAGTATAATTCTTTAATTAATAATAACAAACAGCAACCCAATCAGAATCAGCAACCTATGTTTCTGCAACAAATTAATAATCCGCAATACTGGATTAACCTGTTTAATACTTTTTTAAGTAACCTTGTTAAAATTATTTTACTATCTATCTTTTTTTGGCTACTCTATAAATTTGGCAAAAAAATTGTCGGCAGAGTTACGTATAACCTGCGCACTAATGCTACCAGCTCGAATCGCTCGCGCACTATTGCTACTTTAACCCAAAATATTTATTTTTATTTTTTAGCTTTTATTTATATTTATATGGTCCTTTCAATTATGGGAGCGCCCGTCGGCACCTTAATTACTGGAGCCGGAATTTTCAGTTTGGCTTTAGGTCTAGGAGCTCAAGGTTTTGTTAGCGATGTTGTTACCGGATTTTTTATTCTGGTAGAACAGCAATTTGACGTCGGTGATTCAGTCAGTGTAGGTGATATTTCCGGAACTGTTGCTTACATTGGTTTACGGACAACGCAAATCCGCAGTGCTGATGGTACGTTAAATTATATTCCTAATCGAAACATTACTATTGTTAAAAATTTATCCCGTGGTAATATGACCACGGTCATTGATTTACAACTGTTTCCGCGGACCAATATTAAAAAAGTGACGCAGGTCTTAGAACAAGTCAATAATAATCTGACACCCCACGTTCCTGATCTAGTCCAAGCTCCTAAATTAATTGGACCAGTTGACGTGCAAGCAGGCTTATTGCATTATCAAATTAGTTTAAACACCAAAAACGGGGCCCAATTAGTTGTTAAAAGACAATTCTTAGAAGCCTATCTGGCAGCTTTACAACAAGCTAACATCAGTATGCCGGAAAATACTCTTGACTTAACTCAATAAGATATTAAGAATTAAAAAAACACTCCTAGGAGTGTTTTTTATATATTATAATTTTTGATAAGCTGCCACAAACTTTTTAATTGCCTGACCGCGATGACTAATCTGATTTTTTTGTTCTGTACTCAGTTGAGCTAAGGTTTGGTGCAAGCTGGGGACATAGAATAACGGATCATAGCCAAAGCCATTATTTCCCCGCGGCACGGTTAAAATCTGTCCTGAAAGTTTACCAACAACTTCAATTTCTTGTTTTGTTGCTGGATTTTGATAAACAATAGTCGTTAAAAATTGTGCTTGTCGCTGCGCTAGCGGCACCCCAGCTAATTCTGCCAATAACTTAGCATTATTAGCGGCATCATTATGATCCTCTGCATAACGCGCAGAACGTACTCCCGGCTGTCCGTGTAAATAATCAACCATTAGTCCTGAATCATCAGCTAAGGTAGCAACATGCAAGGCTTTGACTGCTGCAGCTACTTTTAAATGGGCATTCTCTGAAAAAGTCGTACCTGTTTCTTCCACATCCGGATAATCGGGATAATCTAATAAAGTCTTAATTTGCAAATTGTCATCATTTAAAGCCTGCGCAAATTCCCGGGCTTTGTTGCGGTTTTTAGTTGCAATTAATAATTCAGTCATTTGTTTGCTCCTCCAACTCACTGAGATCCAGATGCTGGGCCTGAATAACGAAAGGTGCTAACCAATCATTAGCAATCGCCATGAATTTTTGTGGATCACCGGTAGTATAAAATTGATGCTGAGCAAAGTGCCCAGCAGCCAGCAACTGATTTTGTTGCAGCTGGTCAATCACTGAATTAGCAGTTGCTAAGCCTGCATCAATGATTTGCACTTGCTGACCAACGGCTTGTTGGATTAAAGGCTGTAATAAGGGAAAATGCGTACAACCTAAGATCAAAGTATCCATTCCACAATTCAATAATGGCTGCAAAGTTTGTGTAACAATGGATTGGGTTTTAACTGAATGATATTGGCGGCTTTCCACTAGGCTAACAAATTCGGGAGTTGCCAAGCCATGCACCTGAATTTGAGGTTGTAATTGTTGCAGGGCTTTTTGATAGGCCTGAGACTCAATTGTGGCTGGTGTTGCAATGACTCCTATTTTTTGATTGTGAGTCGCTTTTACTGCTGCTTGACTGCCAGCAGCAATCACCCCAATGATGGGCACCGTAAATTCTTTTTGTAACCTGGGCAAAGCTACCGCAGTTACCGTATTACATGCAATAACAATCAATTTGACATTTTGATTTTGTAAAAATGTAACCAACTGCCGCCCAAATTGAAGTATAGTAGCTGCTGATTTGGTACCATAAGGTAAACGGGCCTGGTCACCGATAAAAATAGTATTCTCATTAGGTAAACGGCGCATAATTTGTCTTAAAACTGTTAGTCCCCCTACTCCTGAATCTAATAAACCAATAGGACGATTATCCATTATTTTCCTGCTTTCTATTCAAAAAGGCCGAAACATAAGTCGCCGGCCTCTTTGATTTTTGATAAAATTACTTTTGCATAACTATGGTAATTGCTTCAAAGTTCGTGGATTACGATCACGCCAATTTTGACTATAGAAATAATTATCCAGGTGATAATGTGGCGTTGTCAAGGGTTGCTGGACAAACTGATGCATTTTGTGATCAACCCGCAGCCAGCCGCGCCAACCCAGATGAATGGTATCTTGCATAAAAAATGGGATTCTGCCATCACGGTGCAAATCAACTATGTGATCAAATCCTTGTGACCGCAACTGATAATTAATCTTTTTGTCAAAACGATCCAACATTTGGGGCCGTAAACCAGTATAATCCATCCAGGCACCATTAACTGGGGTAATAATAAACAAAGGTGTTACTTGATGTCGTTTAAACTGATTTAATAATAACTGAAAATCAGAATATTCCGGACCATATTCATAAGTAAATTTGGTTTGGCTATTTTTCAAACCCTTCACATAAGGACGTAATTTTCGTTTATAAAATTTATTATCGACGCCAAATTCGTTATTGGTTGTATGTTCTTTACCCAGAATAAAAGCCAATTGATCTAGTCTCTGATAATTATAGTGCTCCGGCAACATTTTAGCACGATCGTTAATTATTTTTTCGTTGTTATCAATAAATAAGCGCGTAAATAACTGATCCTGGTGGCGTAAATTCACACTACTTAACTGACCAACCATAAATCGATTCCAACCACTAATATTTTTTCCAGCGGCAATCTTGTGCAACGCATTTTCAATATTATCGTCAGAATGCCCCGAAGGCATAGCCAATAAGCGCTTTGCCGCATAACGATCAGCACGCGTTTGCGGATTAGCATGCTTAATAAAATAAACTGCCTGCTGTTTGGAATAATAATGGCCAAACATTTGCGGATCAACGCCCGTTTTTACAAACCACTGCGGTGAAATAAAAACTACTACCCGTTTATGATTTAAATGCTTCCCCATGGCCTCAGTTGAGAAAAAGTGGGTTAAAGATTGCGTCCCCGCAGATCCTAATAAGAACGGGCGATAACCGCGGTGATATTTTTGTGTCAGGACCGCTGGATGTAAGGAATCAAATCGCGAAAGTTCAGACGAGCCAATCATCATTAAATAGCCGTCATCTAAAGCCCGATCTTTAATTTGATCTCCTCTTAAAACATTAGCCGTTAAAGAAGTCGAAGCTCTTTGCACGGTTTGGCTGGTAATTGGAAAATGCAAAGGACCATATAAGACCAAAACAGCCAAAGCAGCAGCCAAAATCATCGGTGCGATAACTCTGACCAGCTTTTTTAGATTACTCATTTTTCAAATTTTCAACCTTTGCAATAATTTTATTAGGTGTTTCCCATTCTTTTCGATCAAATTCTGAAACCGGCACATCAATACCTAATTGCTGCTGCAACTCTAATAATAATTGCACGGTCGCCATAGAATCCAACAAACCACTGTCAAATAACGAAGTATCCAAGTTATTTTTCACATCGTCATCACCAGTCAAATCTGCCAAAATATCTAAAACTGTTGTTTTTACATCCATTATAAAAACCTCCTAATTATTTAAACCACAGGGTATCTAAGAATCCGGAAAAAATTAAAAAACTGAGACAAACTGTATTGAAAGTCATAAAAATTGCAAAGTATTTCGTAAAACGATTGGATGGAATATGCTGGCGATGCCGTTTTTTAAAACGAAGCCAGGCATCTGTCATAATCAACACTACAGCATGAAATAATCCATAAATAATATAATACCAAGTTTCACCATGCCAAATACCCATCGTTAAAAATAACAATAAATAACCGACATTAGCCATAGCAATTCGGCTCTTGAGAACTTTATTTTTCATCGCCCAAAAAACAAACCGCATATAAATATAATCACGGAACCAGAAAGATAAAGTCATATGCCACCGATTCCAGAATTCCTTTAAATTATGGGCGGCAAAAGGCCGGTTAAAGTTGACAGGTGTTTCAATTCCCATCAAATAACTAACACCAGTCGCAAATAAACTATAACCAGCGAAGTCAAAGAATAAATACATACTATAACAATACATATAACCAAGCAAATAAATTGAAATTCCTAAAGGAGCAGTATGCCTTTGAGCCAGCGCTAATTGTTGAATCTGCGGCAGCCACATTTTACCAAATAAAAATCCTAGTAAAAATTTATATAAGAAACCTAGAAAAATATTATGCAATCCCTTACCAATTAAACCAATATATTTTTCTTGGCTAGGAACATTATCGTAATCTTTGATAAAACGCCGGTAACGATCAATGGGTCCAGAAGAAATGGTGGGGAAAAACAGTAAAAAATGGAGAAATTTGCCTAGATTAAACTCTTTAATAGCTCCATCACGGATTTCCATAATCATGCCGACCGTTTTAAAGGTTAAATAACTAATACCTAAAAAACCGATAATAGAATCATTCCCCGCTGCAAATAAAGGGGTTAGCTTGACAATAACCAGCTGCAGAATCGATAAAACAATCGCTAAAGCAAAAACCCAAAAATTATTCTGAAAACGTGGATTATTGCGATAACTACAATAACTTTTCACAATCAGTGTTTGAATAATCGTATAGGCAATTAAAGCCAGACCCTGAGACGTTTTTTCGGCATCAAAAATAAAAAATAAGAACAAAAGCGAAACCAGACTCTCATAAAAATGCCAGCGCTGCCCGCGATAAAGCCCAATCATTAATGGCAACAAAGCTATCAATAATAAAATAAAGTATTGCGGATTTTGATAAGGTTGCAAATTAATCATGTCCGTTTACCTCTGCCATCAATGTCTTGCGATCAATTTTACCATTAGCAGTTTTCGGCAATTGTGAACGAACTTCGATTCTTTGCGGAATCATATATTCCATTACGTTCTTGGCTAATTGCTGTTTTAAAACTGTTTGCGCATCTTCTAATTTTTGATTTAAAACCACGTAAGCAATAATTTGTTTAACCCGATGATTCTTATCATAACGAGGCACCGTAATTGCCTGATCAACGCTGGGCAAGGCTAAAAGATTTTGGTCAATATCTTCTAATTCAATCCGATAGCCATGCAGCTTGATTTGAAAATCCGTCCGACCATGATAATAAATTGAGCCGTCAGCTTTAATTGAGCCTAAGTCGCCTGAACGATAAGCAGGCTGTTCTGCTTTGGTAAAAAAAGCCTGCGCAGTTTTTTGAGGATTATTTAAGTAACCTTTAGATACACTGGGGCCACTAATAATTAATTCTCCCTCAAAACTTTCGTGTCCATTCTCATCAATAGCTGTAATCGTGGTATCCGGTTTAACAAAACCGATGGGCAAACGCTGATTTTGCTCAATAACTTGCGGGGTGACCTCTAAAGAAGTCACAGCCACACAAGCTTCTGTGGGTCCATAAGTATTAAAAACTTGGGCCTTAGGAAAACGTTGCAGTAAACTCTGAGCCGTGCTGCGGGTTAATTCTTCTCCACAAAATAAGAAATGCCGTAAATGCGGATAATTATTCTGATTAAAATTTTTATCTAACAGACATAATTCGATAAAAGAAGGTGTAGATACCCATTCCTCTAAGTTTAGAGTCGGCAGAACTTGAAACAGTTGCCCAAAATTTTCAGTAGTTTCATGTGATAAAGCTAATAAAGTTCCACCTAATACTAAAGTAGGATATAAATCCATTACAGAAAGATCAAAAGAATAGGGCGGTTGTGACAGGCAGCGAATTTTTTCATGCAAATTAAAATCATTAATAGTCCAGTTCACATAACTTAATAAGTTATTGTGGCTAATTTGGACTCCCTTAGGAACTCCTGTCGTCCCTGAAGTGAAAATAATATAAAAATTCTGATCTCCTTGGATACTTTGAGTACGATCACATGTCGTTTTGTGATAGTTAAGATTAGATTGTAACTGTTGCCAAGTCAAAGTTGGGACATTCAATTGAACCGGCAAATCCACCACGCCCAAAGCTGCTGCCGGCTGAGCAATCTCATTAATCTGTATTAAACGCTCTTTTGGTGAATGAGCATCCACAGGTATATAAGCATGCCCCGATTTCACTACTGCAATCATTACAACAATCATAAAGAAACTTTGATCACCATAAACAATTACCGGCGCCTGAGCGGGCCAGTTTAATGATTGAAAGTAAGCTGCCAAACAATTGGTTTGCTGATATAAATCTTGATAAGAGTGCAATCCCTGATCATCTTGATAACAAGCAGCGGGATTATTTTTTGCTTTTTGATCAATTGCGGTCAAAATATTAGTTAATTGATAACGCACGAGTTCATCTTCCTCCTAAAATTCATTATAGATGAAGCCACTATTATTGTTGCCAGCGTAACTATACAAATAAACCAAGGCCATGATAATCAAAAAATAAAAAAGTGTCTGCGCAATAAATTTCACAGCTGGGTGTTGTTGTAAAAACTTTTTCAATAGTTATTACTCCCTTTGTCAACATTTGTTTATTATAACGCTTTATTACGTTCTTAGCTTAAATCACAAATGACAATAATCAGGTACATTATAGTAAAAATCATACTTAGGAACAACTATTTCATTGGATAAAAAAAGCAGCTTTTCCCCTCTCAAAAAATACCTTTAAGTAGGCTGTGCCTCCCGGAAGATAAAATAAAAGGCCCAGGAAATATTTCCCAAACCTTTTTATAATTTTTATTTTATGAATGTTTTTCAATAGTTTGTTTCAATTGGGACTCACTTTGATAGCCCACCATAGTTTCGACTATTTGTCCATCTTTTTTTAAAATCAAAGTTGGAATGGCTTGGATTCCAAACTCATTTGGAGTTTTCGGATTAGCATCAACATCCATTTTTGTAAATTTGACATCGTCATACTGTTCAGCTAATTTTTCAATTACAGGAGCCTGCATCCGACAAGGACCACACCAAGTTGCCCAAAAATCAGTTAAAACCAACCCTTGACTAGTCTCATCTGCAAAGTTTTGATCAGTAATTTCTTCTACCATTATCTCATCTCCTCTTACTCATTATCATTGTAGCAAGTCCGATGTTAATCACAAAATTATCTGCTTTAATTATTAGCCTAAATCCACAATAGTTGCTCCTTGACCGCCAGCGTTGGCTGGGGCATAAGCAAATTTTTTAACGCGCGGATTACTCTGCAGATATTTTTGCACACCATTACGAATAGCTCCGGTGCCAAAGCCATGAATAATAGTTACCCGGCCGTAGTTAGCCAATAAGGCAGCATCAATATATTGATCCAAGTCAGCCATTGCTTCGGCATAGCGTTTGCCACGCAGATCTAATTGCAAAGGTAAAGAAGTTCGCGTCCGGTGGCGGGAAACTGTCTGTTTTTTATCTTGCTGAGCCCCAGCAATCTTTGTCAATTGTTCTTGGGGTAAACGCATTTTTAAAATTCCTAATTGAACTTCAAAATTGCCTTTTTTATCCTTACCAATCACAACCCCATCTTGATCATAATTATCCACATGAACGTCATCGCCCACTTTAATAGCCTTTTGTTTTTTGGCCCGTTGTAATACTTTATTCTTTTGAAGTTTTCGTTCCTGACGCAACTGTTTCAGTTGTGTTTGCGCACTAATTAACTGATCATCTTTAATAGTTGCCGCCGACCTGGCTTGCAGCTCTCGCAATTGTTTGATAATTTTGGCCGCCTGTTTTTCAGATTTATCAACTAATTGATTAGCTTTTACTTTAGCCTGATCAATAATTTGATCCTGCTGCTGCTGCAAGTGTCTAGTTTGAGCAGCTAAATTTTGCTGCTGTTGTTGAACTTCTTTTAATTGCTGCTGATATTTTTTAGTCGTCGTTTCATAATTATGGCGCTGCTTTTCTAAAGACTGAATCATCGCATTCAAATCTTGACTGGCACCACTTTGTAATTGACGCGCCCGCTCAACGACCTGTGCTGGCATTCCCAAACGACTCGCAATATCAAACGCATTACTACTACCAGGTATTCCCACCAGCAGCCGATAAGTGGGCTGTAAAGTCTGTTGATCAAATTCCATCGAGGCATTAATTGTTTGTGCATAATTATAAGCAAAAACTTTTAATTCCGGATAGTGAGTGGTAACCATTAAATCACAATGCTGTTGGGAAAAAGCTTCAATCAAAGCGATTGCTAAAGCAGCTCCTTCTTGCGGATCTGTGCCGGCTCCTAATTCATCTAGAAGTACTAAACTGGCAGTAGTTGTTTGGCGCAGAATATTAATGATATTATCCATATGGGAAGAGAAGGTACTTAAGTTTTGTTCAATTGATTGTTCATCACCAATATCAGCAAATATTTCTTGAAATACAGCTACTTGACTGCCTTCTGCTGCTGGAATGAACAATCCTGATTGCGCCATTAATTCTAAAAGCCCCACCGTTTTCAAAACGATGGTTTTTCCGCCAGTATTAGGGCCGGTAATAATCAAGTTATGATAATCCGTTCCTAAACTAATAGAATTAGGAACTACTTGTTGCGGATCAATTAAAGGATGGCGGGCCGATTTTAAATTAAAACGGTTATCTGCCGTTAGCAGCGGTTCCGTAGCATGTAATAACTTTGCATATTGGGCCTTGGCGTTAATCAGATCAAAGTGACCCACTAGCCAGGCATTTTGCCGTAATTCAGTTTGATATGGACGTATTAAATCACTAAGTTCCTGCAAAATTCTTTGAAGTTCTTGTTTTTCTGCCAGTTGCTGTTCTTGGACTGTATTATTTAATCCAATAACACTCTGCGGTTCAACATAAACGGTCTGACCACTGGCACTTTGATCATAAACAATCCCGCCAAAATGCCTTCGCGCTGCTTGTTTAACTGGCAACACCAGATGACCTTCACGAACCGTAATCAACGGTTCACTGAGATATTTACTACTAGAGCCGCGGACATATCCTTCTAAACGTTCGCGGATTCTTTGTTGGGTAACTTGTAAAGTATGGCGAATTTGTTGTAATTGTGGTGAAGCACTGTCTAAAATTTTGCCACTTGCATCGACTGATTGGACTAAGCGCTCTGTAATTTGTGGTAAAGCCACTAACTGGTCGGCTAACGTATATAAACAGCGAAAATCTACTCCAGCTTCTCTAAAATCCGCCATAAATTTTTTAATGTTTTGAGAAATTTGCAAAACTTGACTAATATGATAAATTTCGGTGGCATTCAAAGTAGCAAAAATTTTCAAGCGACGTAATTCCTGCTGAATATCTTGGGTGGCAGCCACCGGAATTTCCTGATCCAAACGTAAAACATCCATACCATCTTTAGTTTCATTTAACCAGTCTTGCACTTGCTGGCGTTGACTACTGGGTAATAATTTTTGCAATTGCTGCTGTCCTTGGTTCGTAATTAAAAATTGACTCAAGGCATTTTTAACTTTGTAGTACTCTAAAGTTTGTAAAATTCTTTTATTCATCTATTTTTCCTTACAAATATGAAAAAGGAGCCGAGATAAATTAATCTTCCCCACTCCTCTAGAAAACAGTAGATAAGTTAAGTTTCAAAAATTCCCATTATCGCCTGTATTTTCTAATTAAATCACTTTATTCAAATGTTTTTCTTTATTTTAAATCAAAAATAATTAATTTTCCATCTGGAACAACTCTGCCAAGGTTAAACTGCCACTAATAATAAATGCGTAAATGATCTAGTTAAAATTAAAGAATAGCGGATCATCGCTGAGGCTACCCAAGATTGGTCCAGTGCTTTTTGCAAACTATAAACAGGAACTAAGGCCAAAACGTATAAAACGGAGAAAATAGCAATATAATTGCAAATAAAGGCCAACAAGGCACTGCTTACATGACTTAAGTCCTCAGCCATTGGATAAAAAGTCAAATCATATAAATAATGACCGATAATTTGGGAAAACAGCCAACCAACTAACAGAACTAACAAAAAAGCAACTCCATAATAAAAAGAACGATCAAGACTCAAACTAACCTTGTTACTAAAAAAAGCAAAATAGCTGCGCGGAGAAGCAGACGGATAAGGAACAATCAGATCAAGTTTCGGGCCTAACCAACGACAAGATAAATAAGCTACTATAAAACTAATCCCAAAATTGAAAGTATAAATTGCTTGAAGTACTAATCCGCGTCTAACCCCCACATAAATCCCGTAAGCTAGAATTAGAATAATTATTCCACTTAACATTCTTACACCCTAATATAATTTTATTGTTCCTCTGATTGATCGTCAGCAGAAAAGGTATTTAATACTTCTTGAATCATATCCCATTCGTCATTAGTTTCAATTGGTTCTAAATCTCCTGAAGTGACATCACCGTTTTCATCCGGAGTGTAACTAAAGGCCTGCACCTCAACTTCAGCATTAATTTCATCAGCAGCACGATATAACAGAACATAAGATTTACCATATTCTTCTGCTTCAAAAGTAAATAATATCCGATAAACTTCTTCATTTCCCTGATCATCGCTTAAAATAATCTCACGATCATCATCAGTTTGTTTAGCCATATCTTATCCTTTCTTATCATGTGGCTGTGTCTTTTGATAGGATAAACGATCCAAATAGTTTTGCAAAATCATGACAGCAGCCAATTTATCAATTACTTGATGGCGCTTGTGGCGGGAAACATCGCCTTCTTCAATCAGCATTCTTGATGCTTGAACTGTTGTTAAGCGTTCATCAATATAATCTACAGGTAAATGAAACTTTTCTTCTAATAAGTGACCATAATGTTGGGATTTCAAAGCCCGATCCCCAATGGAATTATTCATATTTTTGGGAAAACCCACAACAAATTTTTCTACCTGATATTTTTCTACTAACTGAGCCAAACGCTGGAGACCATATTCTGATTTTTCTTCATCAATCGGAATAATTTCTAGTCCCTGAGCGGTCCAGCCCAATAAATCACTAACTGCCACACCAACGGTTTTAGAACCTACATCCAGACCCATAATCCTCAATTATCTGCCTCACGATGATCATGTTCTAAATAAAAGCGGACCAATTCTTCAATAATTTCATCACGCTCATGTTTTAAAATCAAATTTCGGGCGTCATTATACCGGGGAATATAAGCCGGATCTCCAGATAATAAGTAACCCACAATTTGATTAATCGGATTATACCCCTTATCTTCCAAAGCTTGATAAACTTTTTTTAGAGTATCTCGAACATCCTGTCTTCGACTTTCATTGAAATCAAAACTCATTGTATTGTCTAATGAACTCACAAGCTTCCACCTCTTTTATATGTTCTATCATACTCAAAAACTAAATCAACCACAAATATTATTTTATGAAAATCACTTAATTATTAACAGCTGCTGGAAAATAATCTTTGCTTACAATCAAGCTTCCTGCAATAATTTTTTAGCTAATTGTAAAGCCGCTTGCAAACCGGCAGGGTTTTTACCACCTGCTTGAGCCAGCTGGTCACGACCGCCGCCGCCACCATCAATTTCAGGGGCAATTTGTTTAATTAAAGTTCCGGCTGTTAACCCAGCTGCTATAGCTTTTTGATTAGCTGCTACTAATAAATTAGCTTTTGCTCCATTTTTAGCACCTAAAATCAGAATATCGGATTTACCCTGATTTTTCCAATCATCTGCAATTTGCCGTAATTCTTTCATATTTTTCACTGGGGTAATAGCAGCCGTTAGTTGCCAAGAACCAATTTGTTCTACTTGGTCGAGGATGCCAGAAGCCTGTTTTTGCACTAATTGCGTTTGTAAATTTTCTAATTGTTTTTGAGTTGCTTTGAGTTCGGCATTTAATTGCTCCACTTTGTTAGGAATATCTTTAACTTGTGCCACTTTCAATTGATTTTGAACAGAATTTAAAATTGCAACTTGCTGTTCATAATATTGCCAAGCTTCTTGACTAGTAACAGCTGTAATACGGCGCACACCTGCACCCGTAGAAGTTTCATTTGTAATTTTGAAAAGACCAATTTCTGCTGTATTGGCAACATGAGTTCCGCCACAAAGTTCCAGCGAAAAATCGCTAATTTTGACAACTCGCACTTGATCACCATATTTATTATCAAATAAGGCAATAGCACCCATTTTCTTAGCCGATTCCAAGTCAGTTTCAATAGTTTGTACAGGAATTTCTTTCCAAATTTGTTCATTAACAATTTGTTCAATCTGTGCTAATTGTTGATCAGTTACTTTTTCTAAACTAGTAAAGTCAAAACGTAAATAATCCGGTTCGACTAAAGATCCGGCTTGATGAGTATGAGGTCCTAATACATTACGTAAAGCCTGATCTAATAAATGCGTTGCTGTATGATTACGCCGGACTTTTTGCCGGAAGGTTACATCAATTTCCAAACAATAACGTTCATTGAGTTTAATCGGAGCTTTTACATTAACAAAATGTAAATTTTGACCGTTAGGTGCATGTTGAACATCTTCTACTTCGGCTACAACATTGCCATTTGTGTCCTTTATGATACCGACATCGGCTACTTGTCCACCCATTTCTGCATAAAATGGTGTCTGATCAAAAATCAATTGTGCCGCACCACTATCTAACTGGTCCACTGCTTGATTATCACTAATAATATTTTTCAAAATACACTGATCACTGCTGTAGCAATCATAACCAATAAATTGACTGGCAGTTTTAATAGACATTAATAGTTGATTTTGCATGCTCATTGACTGCTGGTGTCCCTGAGCTTGACGAGCACGCTCTTTTTGTTTTTCCATTTCCGTTGCAAAACCGGCCTTATCGACACTGAGACCATGTTCTTGGGCGGATTCTACGGTTAACTCATAAGGAAAACCGTAAGTATCAAACAAACGAAATGCGGCTTGACCACTCAAAACAGAACTGCCAGATTTTTTGACTTGAGCTATTTCCTGGTTTAAAAGCTCTAAACCATCGCTCAAAGTATCAGCAAAGCGTTCTTCTTCTGTGCGAATAACTTTTTGAATAAAGTCCTGCTGCTCTAAAATTTCCGGATAATAACTTTGCATAATTTTACCAACTACGGGTACTAATTTATACAAAAATGCTTGCCTAATACCTAATTTCCCTCCATTAAGCACTGCCCGCCGAATTAAGCGGCGTAAGACATAACCCCGGCCTTCATTAGAAGGAATAGCGCCATCTCCGATAGCAAAAGTTACTGCCCGCGCATGATCAGCAATAATTTTAAAAGCCACATCATCTGCTTGGTTATCATTGTAGTTCTTTTGCTGACTAATTTTTTCGGTTGCTCTGATGATCGGCAAAAATAAATCCGTCTCAAAATTAGTCGGTGCATCCTGAATAATAGATACAATCCGTTCTAATCCCATTCCCGTATCAATATTCTTATGGGGTTGATCAACAAAACGTCCATCCGGCAAATGATTAAACTGGGAGAACACAATATTCCAGATTTCCAAATAGCGGGCATTTTCACCACCGGGATAATTTTCCGGATCATTTTCGGCTACATCATTATTTTCTTGACCCCGATCGTAAAAAATTTCTGAGTCAGGACCACTTGGTCCCACACCAATATCCCAAAAGTTATCCTCATTTTTAAAAATATGATCTGCCTTTATCCCTTGTTGACGCCATATTTCGTAAGCATCATCATCTTTAGGGTAAACAGTAATAAATAATTTTTCAGGATCAAAACCAAACCAATCAGGACTAGTTAATAATTCCCAAGCCCAGGCAATGGCTTCTTTTTTAAAATAATCCCCTACTGAAAAATTACCTAACATTTCAAAGAAAGTTTGATGACGAGCAGTTCTGCCCACATTTTCAATATCATTGGTCCGAATACTCTTTTGCGCAGAAACTAAGCGCGGATTTTTGGGAATAACTTCGCCGTCAAAGTATTTTTTCAAAGTGGCAACACCCGAATTAATCCATAATAAAGTTGGATCATTTTTAGGAATGAGCGATGCACTTGGTTCTATCGTATGTCCCTTGGATTTAAAAAAGTCCAGAAACATTTGCCTTACTTCAGCACTCGACATTTTTTTCATATAGTAATATCCTCCAGATAAAAAATAAAATCGCTGCTATTCAAGGACGCTTAAGCGCGGTACCACCCTGATTGCAACGATCATCGTTTGCCTCTTTAAATTTTTATTTTAATAAAGTCTGGTAGCAATATTAGTTAATTTTTAGGTAATTACACCTGCCTTACCCTCTCTAAAAAAAATCCAACTAATACTATACCCAAACAAATGATAAGCACAAATTCGTCAAAAGTCAACTTCTTATCTTAACCCTGCTGCTTTTTTAACGCACGTAAATGCCGGCGTTGAGAGCGTTGTTGTATCTTTTGCTTGCGCTTGCGATCAGAAATAATCGCTTGTTTTATTTTTTTCCGATATCCAGGTTTTCGCCGTTGTTTTTGTTTTTTCACAAAGCCTCTTAAAGTCGGATCTAAAGCCTGCTGGTGAGCAGAGCGTTGTTGCCGCGCATCATGAGCCTTAGCTGCTAGTAGTCGGCCATTTCTAATTTCTTTAAATTCAAACTTAATGCCTAATTGTTCTAAATGCTGGATTTTGGCTTCTTCATCAGGGCCATACAAAGTAATAGCAATTCCCTTCATCTTATTACGTCCTGTACGTCCCACCCGATGAATAAAAAATTCATCTTCTACTGGAATCTCGGCATTAATAACATGTGAAACCCCTGGAATATCAATTCCACGAGCTGCTAAGTCAGAAGCTACCACAAACTGATATTCCATTTGGGCAATAGCCTTCATTGTTCGTTTTCGTTCCCGCGGCGGTAAGTCACCATGAATACGAGCCACTTTCAGTCCTTGAGCACTTAAATAATCATAAATTTGATTCACATTCTTTTTGGTGTTGGCAAAAATCAGGGCCAAATAAGGTTGCCCTAAAGTTAGCAGTTGATATATTATTTTTTGACGATCTCGCCCATGTGTAAAAAGTGCCCAATTACTAATGTTAGGTGCAATCACAGTCGCAGCTTCTAAGTTAACCACTTGAGGCTGTCGCAAATATTTTTTTAAGAATGGTTGTAATTTCTGCGGAATAGTCGCAGAAAAGACCATTGTTTGTAATTCTGCAGGCAGACTACTGGCTATTTGATCAATTACCGGCAAAAAACCGAAATCCAGACTCATATCTGCCTCATCAATCACCAAAAATTGTGTCTTTTGTACTTGCAGCGCCTGAATTTGGATCAGATCCCAAATTCTGCCGGGGGTACCAATAACAATTTGCGGCTGCCAGTTGTTTAAATGTTGAATTTGCTTTTGTTTATCCGTTCCTCCTACATAAAAACCAATATGCAGTTTTTCTGGAGCCAAAGCAATTATTTTTTCAGCGGCGGCTCGAATTTGACCTGCTAATTCCCGACTGGGGACAGCAATAATTAATTGTACCTGCAGCTGAGGAGTAATCTGGTTTAACAGCGGCAATAAATAAGCATGTGTTTTGCCGCTGCCTGTTTGTGCTTGCACAATTACATCATGACCTGCAGTTATCAAAGGTATAACTTTATCTTGGACTGGTGTTGGTTGTTGAAAGTTAATCTGTTGCAATGCCGTATTAATAAAATCAGACCAATGATATTCAGCAAATGTTGTCATACTAATAACCTCGTTAATTAAATTGTTTTTGCAAAGTAATTAATTCTGTATAAATTTTCTGAATCTCAGCCAAATCAGCAGCTTTGGCTCCGCTGGCTAGTGGATGTCCTCCACCGCGATGTTTGGCAGCCAAATCATTAATTGTCGGTCCTTGAGAACGTAAATGAATGCGGTAATCACCAGCTGGTTGTTCAACAGCAACGAACCAGCTTTGCACACCCTTTAAACGTCCCGGAGTCGAAACCGCTACATGAGCATCTTCAGCTGTCAAACCTAAAGCGTGCAGTTGAGATTGTGTAATTACTACTTGGGCTGCTCCACTCGGATCTACTTGTAATTTTTCATAAACGTATCCTTGCAGCTGAGCCTGACTTAATGTTAGTTCACCCATTTTTAAATTAATGGCGTTAGGATTAAAATTATAGCTTATTAATTGGGCTGCAATATTCAAAGTATGGACGGTAGTACTTGGATGCAAAAAACGCCCCGTATCTCCGACAATTCCAGTATATAAATTTTGCGCCACTGTAGTTGTCATTTGTAATTTAGTACCGGCCGCATTAATTAAATCAGCAATAATTTCTGAACAGCTGGAAGCACTGGTATCCACATAGGTATAATCTCCATAAGGATCGACATTCGGATGATGATCAATTTTAATTAAAGTTTTCCCTTTAGTAAAACGCTGATCACTAATCCGAGGGCGATTGGCCGTATCAACTACAATGACAAGCGCATTTTGATAGTCCTGATCCGCGACTTGATCCATAGTACCGATCCAATCTAAGTCACCGACACCTTCGCCAGCCACGAAAACTTTTTTATCAGGATAGGTACTGCGGATACTACTGGCTAATCCTAATTGGGATCCTAAAGCGTCCGGATCAGGATTGACATGCCGATGAATAATAATACTAGATGCTGCCGTAATTTGTCCAATAATTTCTCCAAAAGTATTCATATTTTTCCTCTCTAAAATAACTCAATTTCTACAAAATTCTGTTCCCGTAAATTAGTCATTGTAATACCTAATAAACGTAAAGGTTGTGTCTGTAAATTTAAAGCCTGCAATAAATCCCAACTAGTTTTAAAAATTAATTCCGCATCATTAGTAGCCTTTCTTAAAGTCTGTCGGCGGGTATAGGTCACAAATTCGACAGTTCGAACCTTAATAACCACAGTATACCCTACCAATCGCTTTTGCTCTAACGTATGTGCTACTTGCCGTGCCATTGTTTGAAAAATTTGACGGCTTTCTTGATCATTAAAAATAGGCCGATTAAAAGTTTGTTCGCGGCCAATTGACTTACTTTGCCGATGCGCCTTTACCGGCTGATTATCAATTCCACGTGCCCGTTGATAAAGCAGAAAACCGATTTTTCCTAATTTTTTAGTTAAGAAATCAAAGGGCGTTTGTTGGATATCTCGACCAAATTGTAACCCTAACTGTTGCATTTTAACCTGGGTTGCTTTGCCGATACCATGAAATTTACTAATAGGTAAAGGTGCTAAAAAATTACGGGCCTGCGCACTAGTAACAACGGTTCGACCGAAGGGCTTGGCGTAATCAGAAGCCATCTTAGCTAAAAACTTATTGTAGGAGATTCCTACCGAACAAGTCAAATCTAATTGTCGGCGAATAGTTCGTTGGATAATCAGTGCCACTTGAATGACATCAACCAGTTGGAGTTTGTTACTGGTAACATCCAAATAGGCTTCATCTAAAGCAACAGGTTCCCAAACATCGGTTACTTGAGTAAAAATTTGATGAATTTGAGCAGAAACTTGACGGTATAATGGAAAGTTTGGCGGCGTAAAAACTAATTCCGACTGAGGAATTTTTTCCACGGCCTTAATAGCCGGCATAGCTGAACCTACGCCATATTTGCGTGCTTGATAATTAGCAGTTGTAATGACTCCGTGCCCATTATGTTCTCTGGGATCGGCTGCAATAACCAAAGCTTTCTGCCGATATTCTGGATGTTCTCTTTGTTCGACAGAAGCGTAAAAAGCATCCATATCTACATGAATAATTTTTCGTTCATCATGAATAATATCAGGCAATTCCAAGAAACTCATAGTTAATCCTCAGATCCCCAGACCCATTTATGATGGTCTTGGGCTAATAATGCCGCGCTTTGTTGTGGACCAAAAGTACTACTTAAATAATTAGGAAATTGTGGACGGGTATGATCCCAATACTCCCGAATCCGGTCAATAAAGCCCCAAGTTAACTTTTGCTCATTCCACGTTGTAAAGTTAGTTTGGTCTCCTTGAATAATATCAATTAACAGCTTTTCATAAGCTTCTTGTGAATTATTCATTTCTTCTAATGATTGCTGAAATTTTAATGTATGCGCAAAAGGTTTCAATCCCCGGCCGGGATTAGTACCATTAAGAGTTAGACTAAGCCCCTGCACCGGCTCTACGCAAATACTTAAAATTACCGGTTGCACTGTACTTGTTTGCAGTTGTGACGGAGTAAAAATTTTACTGTTATTATTTTTAAAAACTATATCAATCCGGGTAGATTTTTGCCGCAGCCGTTTACCACTCCGTACATAAAAAGGAACCCCTTGCCAGCGGGAATTATTAATAAGAATTTTTCCGGCCACAAAAGTTTCGATAGATGAATCATTGGCTACATTATCTGCTTGGCGATAAGCCAATTGGTTGCCCTTTTTATCAGTATCATATTGACCCCGGACAAAATTCTGTTCAATTTGACTAGGAGAATACTGCGGCAATTGAGCAAATAACTGCTCTTTTTGTTGGTGAATAGCCTGTGAAGAGAATTCGGCAGGTTTTTCCATTGCTAGAAGTCCTAAAATTTGTAAAGCATGATTTTGAATCATATCCCGTAAGGCGCCGGCCGTTTCATAATACCCCGCCCGTTCGCCAACACCTAAAGTTTCGGCCAAAGTAATTTGAATATTACTAATATAATGATGATTCCAAACTGCTTCTAAAAGCGGATTGGCAAAACGCAATAAAGGTAAAGATTGAACAACTTCTTTACCTAAATAATGATCCACCCGATAAATTTGCTTCTCGCTAAAAGCTGCAGCAATGCCCGCATTCAAAGTAGTTGCACTTTGTACATCTCGTCCAAAAGGTTTTTCAATAATTATGCGATTATAACCAGTTGTTGTTAATAAATTTTCTGAATGTAAATGTTTAGCAACCACACCAAAAAACCTAGGTGCAATCGCCATGTAAAAAATTTGATTGCCGTGACTTTGATATTGCTGACTTAACTTAGCGGCCAATTTTTTTAAGGCCAAATAGTGGGCAGCATCATTAACATCGTGTGACTGATAGTAAAAGTGCTGCGCAAAACTTGAAATTTTTTCTTGATCACCAATATCTTCTCCAATTGATTCCATTACAGTTTGGCGAAAATATTCATGACTCCAAGGCCGTCTTGCGGTACCAATGACAGCAAAATGATGATGTAAATACCCTTTGAGATAAAGTTTAAATAAAGCAGGATATAATTTACGATGGGCCAAATCTCCTGAACCCCCAAAAATTATAAAAACTACCCGTTGCTCTTTTGCCATAGTTCCTCCACCATATAATTTTTTGAAAAACCTTAATTAAAGCTCTTCATTCGCCTTTAATTTTGCTATGTTCACTTCAAAAAACAGCTTATCATAATAATATTTTATACCTAGCGTCAATTGACCAGCCAGTTATTCGCAAAAAAGGAGATGAGCGCTACTACTCAATCTCCTTTTTGTTTTCATTGCTACTGGTACAATACCGGTAGTCTGAATAAAATTCATTAGATTATTCTTTTTCAGCTTGTGTTTCATTATCAGTTTTGTCTGAAGCTTCTGAAGCAGCGGCTGCAGTTGTTTTTTCTTCTGAAGCAGCTGCTTGGCTCTCGGATGTTGTAGTGGTTTTATTATCATCTGAAGCAGCGGCTTTTGATGCTGTTGACGAAGATTTAGGTGCCTCCGCACTTGCATCGGCTGCTTTATTTACTCCACGAATTGCTGAACGACTAAAGGTTAAATAAATACCGTCGCAGTCTAAAACGACCGTTTTATCAGCATCATTCATGGAATCAATGACACCATGTAAACCACCAATAGTTATTACGGGATCTCCCACTTTAATTTGATTCAGCATTTTTTGACGTTCCTGCTGTTGCTTTTTCTGTGGCCGATACATCATAAAATACATCAGAACAAACATCAAAACAATAATAATAATCATCGAATAGCTTCCACTATTATTTGCTGCTGCTGCTAATAATTTCACTCTCTTCACCTCATAAAAATTTACTTATTATATCTATTCTAACAAACAATTAACCAGCAAACACCCTTACACTAAAAATTCTTGGCATTTTTTTGGTTAAAACCATACTGTTCAAAAACCTGCGCTCGTAAATCTAACAAATTATCATCTTGAATAGCTTGACGAATTTGACTCATTAAATGTATTAAATAATATAAATTATGATAACTGGTTAAATGAATTCCAAAAGTTTCATTAACCTGAAGTAAATGACGAATGTAGGCCCGAGAATAATTTCGACAAGCGTAACAATTACAGTTAGGGTCCAAGGGCGTAAAATCATGGGCATACTGCGCATTTTTAACAACTAACCGTCCTTGGGAAGTCATACAAGTACCATTACGGGCAATTCGTGTCGGCAAAACACAATCAAACATATCAATTCCACGAATTACACCATCAATTAAAGAATCCGCCGTACCTACACCCATTAGATAGCGCGGTTTATTCTCTGGCAATAGTGGTGTTGTAAATTCTAAAACATGATTCATTTCCGCTTTAGATTCCCCTACTGATAAGCCACCAATTGAATAGCCGGCAAAATCCAGACTAGTTAAATCCTGGGCACTTTGACGCCGTAAATCTTCATAACCACCACCTTGGACAATACCAAAGATTCCTTGACTATTAGGATTACGATGTGCTTGCAATCCCCGTTGGGCCCAGCGCGAAGTTCTAGCAACTGAAGCTTTCAAATAATCATAAGATTCAAAAAAAGGCGGACATTCATCTAAACTCATCATAATATCAGGGCCCAGATCATTTTCAATGTGAATCGCTTTTTCAGGAGATAAAAACATGAGCCGACCATCTAAATGACTCTTAAAAGTTACTCCTTCTTCAGTAATTCCCCGGCGTTTGGCTAATGAGAAAACTTGAAAGCCGCCTGAATCAGTTAAAATCCCCTGCTTCCAATTCATAAATTGATGCAGTCCCCCAGCCTCTTTAACCAACGGTGATCCGGGGCGCAACCATAAATGGTAGGTATTAGCCAAAATAACTGTGGCTCCCATTTCCTGAAGTTCTTCCGGTGCCATAGTCTTGACACTGGCCTGTGTTCCTACCGGCATAAAAATCGGCGTGGGAAAAGTCCCGTGCGGAGTAATTAATTCTCCCAGACGAGCTCCTGTATGTTTTTCTTTTTTAATTAAGTGATATCTAATTGGTTGTTCCATAACGACCTCATTGCTGCAATTTTTATTTAATAAACATGGCATCGCCAAAACTAAAGAAACGATATTTCTCATCGACAGCATGTTGATAAGCTCGCAAAATATTTTCCCGTCCCGTAAACGATGCAACTAACATAACTAAAGTTGACTTAGGCAAATGAAAATTAGTAATAAATTCATCCACTATCTTCCATTGATATCCCGGTTTAATAAAAATATCTGTCCAACCGCTATCCGGTCGAATCTCCCCCTGAAATTTGGTACCAATCGTTTCCAAGGTTCGAATTGAAGTGGTTCCTGTAGCCACGATTTTGCCGCCTTTTTGCCGAACCTCATTTAAAACTTGGGCCGCCTCGGGAGTCAAACGATAAAACTCACTGTGCATTTTATGTTCATCAATATTCTGTTCTGATACGGGGCGAAAAGTACCCAAACCCACATGTAAAGTCAAATATACCAGTTGCACTCCTTGATTCTGAACTTTTTGCAATAATTCTTTAGTCCAGTGGAGTCCGGCTGTTGGAGCAGCTGCCGATCCTTCCTCACGGGCATAAACCGTTTGATAACGATTGGGATCATCTAATTTTTGCTTGATATAAGGTGGTAGTGGTGTTTCGCCCAATTCTTCCAAAATTTCCATAAAAATACCATCGTAATCAAAATGGATCATTCGACCACCATGATCCAGTTCTTTGGTTACCGTTGCTTGCAGCTTACCGTCACCAAAGCTGACCTTAGTTCCGACAGGTGCACGCCGGGCCGGCTTCATCAAAACTTCCCAATCATCACCGGCAGTATTATTTAATAACAAAACTTCCAGATGTGCTTTGGTTGGAATTTTAATCCCATATAAACGCGCCGGCATAACTTTCGTATCGTTCATTACTAAGGCATCTCCGGGATGCAAATAGTCTACAATATCGAAAAAGTGCCGATCTTGATACTCACCACTTTGATGATCTAAAACCATCAAACGTGATTGATCACGTTTTTTTAGGGGAGTTTGTGCTATTAATTCTTGCGGTAAATCATAATCAAAATCATCTAAAGTAAGCATTCTAATCTCCGTTCTCTTGTGCTTTTTTAATTCCTAAATGCTGATACGCCTTGGAAGTTACCACGCGGCCTCTGGGAGTTCTTTTTAAAAAACCTTGCTGCAATAAATAAGGCTCATAAACAGCTTCTACAGTTTCTTGCTCTTCGCCAATATTAACTGCAATAGTTTTTAAACCCAGCGGACCGCCGTTATAAAGATTAATCATCATTTTTAATAATTTACGGTCAGTTTGATCCAAACCGGCCGTATCAACTTGCAATTGATCTAAGGCCTTAGCGGCATTGGTAGCGGTAATTTGTTGATCACCTGCCACTTGCACAAAATCTCGTACTCTTTTTAAAAGCCGATTAGCTACCCGGGGTGTTCCTCGTGACCGGCGCGCTAATTCGTGAGCTCCAGCTTCATTAATGGCAATGGCTAATACTTCGGCTGAACGTTGTACAATCGCGGTGAGTTCTTGTTCATTATAATAAGTCAAATGTTCAATAATACCAAAGCGACTGCGTAAAGGCGCTGATAGTTGACCTGCCTGGGTTGTAGCACCGATCAAAGTAAAGGGTGGCAATGGATAATGAACAGAATGAGCCTCTGCTCCTTGTCCCACAACAATATCAATAAAAAAATCTTCCATAGCAGAATATAAAATCTCTTCTACATTCTTAGGTAGACGGTGTATTTCATCAATAAACAACACATCTCCCGGTTGCAATTCGCTTAAAATAGCTACTAAATCGCCAGCCTTTTCAATGGAAGGCCCAGTTGTAGAATGTAATTTAACTTGAAGTTCATTAGCAATCACTAAAGCCAAGGTGGTCTTGCCTAACCCTGGTGGTCCATAGAGCAACACATGATCTAAGGATTCCTGTCGTTTTTGAGCTGCTTGAATATAAATTTGCAACTGCTGCTTTATCTTGTTTTGACCAAGATATTGCCGCAAATATTGCGGACGCAAAGTCTTTTCGATTGTTTTTTCCTGTTCATTTAAAATCTGATCGCTAGTAATATCCGACTCACTCACCTAATCACCTCTTTTAATGTAATAACTTTAGTCCAGCCCGCAAATATTCACTTGCTGCAGTTAAGTTTAAGCGTTGCAATTTTGGAGTAACCTTGGCAATTTCGCGACTACTATAACCCAAAGCAGCTAAAGCAGCCAAGCCATCTTTTAAGTAGGAATTAGTATCAGCAGTTGTAGTTAAATTATCTGCACCATTTCTCTGTACTGGAGAAAGGTTATTTTGTTGAGTTAATTTATCTTTTAAATCTAAAATGATCTGTTGCGCTGTTTTTTTACCGACTCCAGGATATTTAGTTAAAAATTTAACGTCATTTTGCATAATCGCTTGAATCAAATTTTGATGATTATCATCCGCTAAAATGGCTAAGGCACTTTTCGGCCCAATACCAGATACAGAGGTTAATTGTTGAAAAAGTCTTTTTTCAGCCAAATCAAAAAAACCATATAAAGTCTGTTCATTATCACGAACAACCAATTCGACATAAACAGTGTTGGTTTGATCCGGTTGATAACGGGCCGGATTAGCCACTAAAACATGATAACCCACTCCATTAGCTTCTACAACAATATAGTGAGAATTGATATATGTTACAAGACCTTTTAAATATTCAAACACTACCTAACCTCATTTCTTCCTCTGAGCTTGATGGGGATCTTGAATTCTTTTAAACATTTTTTGGATATCCTGATCAGTAAAATGAACCAGCGTCGGACGCCCGTGAGGACAATTGTAAGGATTTTGCGTTTGCGCCAATTGTTCTAAAACCGCTTGTGCTTGGGCTTTGTCTAAAGGATCATGGGCCTTAATGGATAAACGACAACTCATAGTTATTGCCGTTTGTTCACGAAACTGAGCAATACTAATTTTACCGTCTTTTAAAACATAATCAATAATTTCGCGAATCGTAGTCTCTTCTTGACCTTTGGGAATCCAAGTAGGATGACTTTGAACTATAAAACTATTTTGTCCAAAGACAGCAATTTTAATTCCCACGCTCTGCAAAATATCCAAATGTTCATTAATAACGATCGCATCTGCATTAGAATAATCCAAAATTAAAGGAACTAACAACTGTTGTTGATCTTGACTAACTTGACCAACTTCCTGACGAAATTTTTCATAATTAACACGTTCTTGGGCTGCATGTTGATCGACAAGATAAAAACCGTTATCACTTTCAGCTATTAAATAAGAGTTATGGATTTGAGCTACAAATCTTAAATCCGGAAATTTACGCGGCGCAAAAATTGTATTCACATTAACTGTTTCACTATTAGCTTGAGCAGCAACACTTTTTTGGTGAAACTGTTGTACATGCTGATCCCAAGCATCCAGCCGCTGCGGATCTTCAAAAATCGGTTGTAAATGAATCGCTGCCGGACTAACAAACGGATCTAAAGAAGTATTATCAGCTTGTGGTTCAGCAATTTGTGAAGTATCTGCCATTTGAGTAGTTGGAGCACTTTCTTTTGGAAAACCAGCTTGTAGCTGTTGCTTAGTCTTGGAATGTGCAGGTAAATTATTTACCGCATCCGGAATCAAATTTAGTTGTGACAGCTTAGCGGCTATTGTCTGTTGGATCAGAGTTGCCAGCTGTTCTTCTTTACTCAAACGGACTTCTCTTTTAGTTGGATGAACATTAACATCAACTAATAAGGGATCCATTTGAATTTGGACAACGGCTACAGGATAACGTCCGACCATTAATTTTGAACCATAACCGGCAAGAACAGCTTTCATTAACGGAAAATTAATAATGTAGCGGCCATTAATCAAAAGGGACATATATTGCCGATTTGCTCGGGTTTGTTGAGGTAGAGAAATAAAACCTTCTACTTGAAAGTCAGAAGTATTCTGCTGAATTTCGACCATTTGTGCTGCCGTTTTGCGGCCATAAATACCGGCAATCGTTTGCTGCAATTTACCATTGCCTGAGGTGCGAATTAAATTACGCTGCTCATTAACTAAAGTAAAAGCAATCTGAGGATGGGCTAACGCTAATCGGTCTACAATATCAATGATCCGATTTAATTCAGTGCTAACCGTCTTTAAATATTTTAAGCGGGCCGGCGTATTGTAAAACAGATCCGTGACGGTGATGCTAGTTCCTTTTGCGGCCGCTACCAAGCGTTTTTGCAGCTGTTTTCCGCCAGCAATCTTAATTAATGTTCCCCTCAGACCAGTAGTACTTGTAATTAGTTGAACTTTAGCCACAGCAGCAATACTGGCTAAAGCTTCACCCCGAAAGCCTAAAGTTTTAACATTAAACAAGTCGTTATTAGAATGGATTTTACTAGTAGCATGCGGCTGAAAGGCTAATTCCACTTCATCGTTGGCAATACCACTACCATTATCAGTAACTTGAATAGCTGAAATTCCTGCATCTTTTACTGCTATATCAATTTGGGTTGCTTGTGCGTCAATAGCATTTTCAACTAGTTCTTTAACAATGGAAGCCGGGCGTTCAATAACTTCACCGGCAGCAATTTGATTACTTAAAGTTGACGATAAAAGCTGAATCTGAGCCATATAAATCTCCTTAATCTACTAATTCATCTTGTAAATGTGCTAAAAGATTCATAGCATCTAAAGGTGTCATTTTCATTAAATTAGCATCTTTTAGTTGTTGAAGTAATACCTGATTAGGACTAGTTTCCGGTTCCTTAAATAAAGACAACTGTTCTTTCACGTAAGACTTATCTGCAGCGACCTTGTTAGTAGTGTCCTTTGTTTTTTCAACTGGTTGCGCTGGCTTTTGGGCAGACGTTTTTTCCAAGTCTTCCAAAATAATTTGAGCTCGTTTTAATAAAGATTCCGGTAATCCTGCTAATTTGGCCACATGGATTCCATAAGATTTGTCCGCTGGACCCGGTAATATTTTGTGTAGAAAAACCAACTTGCCGTTTTCCTGCGTGGCATCAACATGAACGTTTTCGACTTCATCTAACTGGTCAGCTAATGCTGTCAACTCATGATAATGGGTAGAAAACATCGTTTTAGCATGAACTTGATTATTTAAATATTCAACAATCGCCTGGGCTAATGCCATTCCATCATAAGTAGCAGTTCCACGGCCAATCTCATCAAAAATAATTAATGAGTGAGTGGTAGCGTGTTGCAGAGCGTCGTTAGCTTCCATCATTTCAACCATAAAAGTAGAATTACCCGAAATCAAATCATCTGCTGCGCCAATGCGCGTAAAAATATGATCAAAAATCGGCAACTGCGCTTTTTGTGCGGGTACAAAACAGCCAATTTGTGCCATAATAACGATTAAGGCCATCTGCCGCATATAAGTACTTTTACCAGACATATTGGGGCCAGTAATTAAAAGCACAGAAGTAGTTTTATCCATTTGAATACTATTGGGAATATATTTTTGCTTTCCTAAAACTTTCTCTACTACGGGGTGGCGGCCATCAATTATTTGCACCTGATTATTTTTTGTAAACTGCGGCCGCACGTAATGATAATTCTCACTAATCACTGCAAAACCTTGTAAGACATCTAATAACGCTAATTGTTGAGCCAAAGTTTGCAAAGGAGCGATCTGTTTTTTTATCTGTTCACGCAATTTACTAAATAATTCATGCTCTAAAATCGTTGATTTTTCTTCTGCTTCTAAAATCAGCCGTTCTTTTTCTTTTAACTCCGGAGTAATATAGCGTTCGGCGTTAGTTAAAGTTTGTTTACGCTGATATCGATCCGCCGGTACTTGCTCCTTGTTGGCATTAGTAACTTCAATATAATACCCGAATACACGATTAAAACCTATTTTCAGGTTTTTAATGCCTGTTCGTTGTTGTTCTTGGACCTGCATTTTCGCAATCCAAGATTTGCCATTTTTCATAGCTAAACGATATTGATCCAGTTGTTGATTATAGCCCGGACGAATCAAATTGCCTTCGGTCACCGAAATTGGCGGGTCATCGACAATGGCCTCAGTAATTGCTTGTGCTACATTCTGACAATCAGGTATTTGTTTCAATAAATCATTAATAACCGGCTCTTGCAAGTCGCGTAATATTGCCTTGATTTTGGGTACTTGAACTAATGAAGTAGCTAATTGAATTAAATCGCGCCCATTAACATTGCCAAATGCTACACGGCCAGCCAACCGCTCCAGATCATATACTTTAGTTAGATAATCCTGCAACGAACTGCGCTGAAAATAATTATCTAATAATACTTGCACAATATTTTGGCGCTTAGTTAGTTGCTTAACATCCAATAAAGGCCGCTGCAACCACTGCTTTAATAATCTGCTTCCCATTGCTGTTTTGGTTTGATCTAACAACCAAGCCAGCGTTCCTGATTTTTCTCCTGTCCGTAAGGAACGAAATAATTCCAGATTACTTTGAGCATTATGGTCCAATTGTAAATATTTATTAACAGCGTAAAATTGGGCTTTTTGTAAATGATTTAAAGAACGTTTTTGAGTTTCAACTAAATAAGAAATTAAATATTTAATAGTATTTTGGGCTGCTTGCGATTGAACCCCTTGGTTGACAAAAGCCACTTCGGCATATTCTTTTTGCGGCTCTTCTTGAGAAACTAAAATACCCATGTCTTTAATTTCTTGACACCACTGTGAGGCAAAATCCGGGCTGACAACAACTTCTTTACAGCGTAGATTCAACAATTCGTTTTTTGCTTGTTCTAAGCTGGTCAATACCGTTGCCTTAACTTCACCGGTAGACAAATCCGTATAGGCAAAGCCCCACTGCTGATTATGAGGATCAATAGCTGCCAGATAATTATTTTCTTTGCTTTGATTGGGTTTATCTTCCAAATTAGTTCCTGGTGTAACTAGTTTAATAATACCGCGTTTGACCATTCCCTTAGCAGTTTTCGGATCTTCTAACTGTTCACAAATAGCCACCTTATAACCCTTATCTACGAGCACCTCAATATAACTATCAGCCGCATGATGGGGAACGCCACACATTGGAATTGGATCGGCTGCATTCTTATTACGTGCTGTTAAAGTTAATTCCAATAATTGTGATCCTTTAATGGCATCATCATAAAACATTTCGTAAAAATCACCGATCCGATAAAATAAGAAGGCATCAGGATAATCTTTTTTAATATTTAGATACTGTTGCATCATGGGCGTATCTTTAGTTTTTTGTGGCATTAATTCTCAACTCTCTTGCAAAATATAAATCTATTATAACTAAAAACCCAACTTTTAGATATCTAAGGGCTGATCGGGATTTATTTGACCAATCTGAATGTGATTGGTTTTAGCAAAATCCAAAATGCAGTAATTAATTTGTAAACGTCCTTGATCGTCAATTTCATAATGTGCTGGTTGTTGAGTTAAAAATCGTTGTATACTGTTAGCAACTTTTACTCCCAAAATTCCATCATATGACCCAGTCATACCTACATCAGATAAAAAGGCCGTTCCTTGCGGCAGGATACGCGCATCATTAGTTTGCACATGCGTGTGGGTTCCAATCACTGCATCAACCCGGCCATCCAAATAATGCGCTAAAGCTCCCTTTTCACTTGTGGTTTCAGCATGAAAATCTACGAACACCTTAGTATCAGAAGGAATTTGCGCTAATAATTCATCTGCTTTAGTAAACGGATCATCAATTGGATTCATTAAAGCACGGCCTTGCAAATTCAGCACTGCTAATTTTTGATCATTAATTTGCTTAATTACCAAGCCCTTTCCTGGAGTATTGGCTCCGGGATAATTGGCTGGACGTAATAAGTTATCATTTTGCTGCAATAAAGTGTTTACTTCTGACTTATCCCAAGCATGATTTCCCAGAGTAATTACGTCAGCGCCAGCTTTTAAAATTTCTTTAAATTGCTTAGCTCTAATACCGCGGCCTTGAGCAGCATTTTCCCCATTAACAATGGTGACTTGGGGATGAAATTTATTCTTTAAAGCCGGCAAATAAGTACTAATGGCGCGCATGCCGGCTTCTCCCATAACATCACCAATAAATATGACTCGCATTTTATTCTCCTTCAATCCTTCAAATAGTTATGATTATCAGAATTATTTTGACATATCGCTTTTAAGCTTCCTTAAATTATAAAATAACGACAACAGTTTGCAATGTAGCGCTGTTTCGAATAGATTATGCCAAAATAACCTCTATTTAGAACTAATTACCTTGTTTTGACTGCTATAAATGGCTACAGCCCGTTGGTTTCATAAAATAAATATGGTAAAATTGGTATGCTTATTATCAAGTTAAGATCAATAATAATTTTGTACTAAGGGATAATCATATTTTGGTAATTATCACCAAGTTACATTGCAATCAGTTTCTAAGGTAAAACTATATCATATATAATTAGCATTCTTCATTCAACTCATAACAATAAGGAATTCATTTAAAATTAAAGAGGAAAACGCATGCGTAACAAAGCCCTAACATTAACTTATGTTTTTATTTTTGTGATTTTTGGACTGCTTGGGTACTGGAACCCCTTGGTGGGTGATGATTTAAATTGGTGGAGTTCATGGGGAACCAATTATTTTTTTAGTGGTACTTTTTTGACTTATGACGGCCGCTATCTCGGTGATCTACTTGTCATATTAATGACTCACTTTAAAATCATTTCTTTTCTTATTTATGGAATGAGTGCAGTTGCAATTTCTTATTTAATCATGAAAATTGCACAATCACTTTTTAATAACTATCATCCTATTCTGACACTTATGCTGACAGCAATAATATTGCTATCACCACCCAAAGATATTTATCGCCAAATTTGGGGCTGGCATGCGGGGTTTGCTAATTACGTTCCTTCAGTTATTTTCCCGCTTTTTTTCATATATATTATTAGTAAGTACTACAATAACTTTGCCGCTACAATTAATATTTCGAAATTTAGCAAATCATTATTATTGATAACTGCTATTTTAAGTCAGTTTTTAGCTGAACACATTACTTTATTAAATTGTTGTAATGATTTAATAATCTTACTTTTTTTGCACCGCCATTTTAGTTCTGATTTTTTTCATAAATACTTTCGTTGGTTGGGACTCGGTCATTTGGTGGGCGCTATTTTAATGTTTATCAATGGGGCTTACTTAAAAATACTATGGCAGGGTCATGACAGTTATCGCAGTCTCGATAGTCAACAAGCTATGCTCTTACCATATCTCAAGACTTTTTTTAGTAATAAAAAAATAATACTTCTTATTGTTTTTATTATAATTGGTTTTGTGCTTAATTTTAGAAAAAAGCCTGATTCTAAATTTTTAACAATTAACGCTTTACTATTAGTTGATGCGCTTGTTGCCATAGTTCCTTTTTTTGTCATCAATCCCTTTGGCCCACGGTGCATCTTTGCCAGCTATGTCTTTTTAGCCACCTTGTTAATCACCAATTGGATTGCTTGGTTACAAAACTATTTTAAAGTTTTCACCGTGATTAGTTTGGCCTTATTTATGATGTTGGGAATTCATTTTGATAAAATCGCCCTTAATTATTGGCAAATAAATGAATTATCTAAACAATATTGTAATTACCAACAAACTACTGCAAACTCAAAAATTTATATTATTAATTATCCTAACACTGATTATCTTTGGGCACCAAATATGAGTGAAGATAGTATTTTTCAAAGCTTTTTTGTACATCAAAAAGATAAACCGATTATCGGTATAGAATATGATAAATGGAAACAACATACTTCCAAATTGAAAGTTAATGATTTGGCAAAATTTGACCGACAAATTAAAATTACTAATTAAAAGTTATAAACTAGGCTACCTGTTGTTTGAATATACTTTAATGTGGTTGAAGTCTTCTAGACTGAGTATCAAGATTTAATTTTCAATAAAATATTAATAATGACCTGTATTTTAAAATTGAAAGCAAGAAGTTAGCGAATTCTCATTACTGATTTTTATTTAAGGCTGAGAGTTCTAAGGCTAGTTATTGAAGTAATATTAATAATCAAAATACTTCCTTTTTTTTAATTTATAAATTACTATACAAAAAAACTTTTAAAGATAAAATCTTTAAAAGTTTTTTATATTATTAACAATTAGAATAATCCCTTAAATTTTTACAGGATTACATCATGCCGCCGCCCATACCATTACCAGCAGCACCAGCATCAGCAGCTGGAGCCTTTGGTTCTGGCTTATCAGCAACAACAGCTTCGGTTGTTAAGATCAAAGCGGAAACACTAGCAGCATTTTGCAAAGCTGAACGAGTAACTTTAGTAGGATCAATAATTCCGGCATCAATCATATTTTCCCATTTGTCAGAAGCAGCATTATAACCAATTTCATTTTCCTGACTCTTCATATGTTCTACAACAACAGAGCCTTCTTTACCGGCATTTTCGGCAATTTGGCGAACTGGTGCTTCTAAAGCACGTTTAACAATATTAATTCCTGTTTGAACATCACCATTTTCTGAAGCAGCTAATTTTTCGACAGCAGGAATGATATTCATCAAAGCTGTTCCACCACCAGCAACATAACCTTCTTCAACAGCTGCACGGGTAGCATTCAAAGCATCTTCAATACGATATTTACGTTCCTTTAATTCTGTTTCTGTAGCAGCACCAACTTTGATAACACCAACACCGCCAGCAAGTTTAGCTAAACGTTCTTGTAATTTTTCTTTATCAAAATCAGAAGTAGATTCTTCAATTTGCTTCTTAATTAAGTTGACACGCTCATCAATGGCATCTTTGGAACCAGAACCTTGGACAATAGTAGTATTATCTTTAGTTACAGTAACGCGACCAGCTTGTCCTAATTGATCAATAGTCGTATCTTTTAATTCTAAGCCTAGATCAGAAGTAATTACTGTACCACCAGTTAAAATAGCAATATCTTCCAATTGTTCTTTACGACGATCACCAAAGCCTGGAGCTTTAACTGCAACTACATTGAAAGTACCACGAATCTTGTTCAAAACTAAGGTTGGCAAAGCTTCACCATCAACATCATCAGCAATGATTAAGAGTGCTTTACCTTGTTGAACAATAGATTGTAATAATGGCAAAATATCTTGAATATTAGAAATCTTTTTATCCGTAATTAAAATGTAAGGATTTTCTAAGTCAGCTTCCATTTTGTCATTATCAGTTACCATATACTGAGATAAGTAACCACGATCAAATTGCATACCTTCAACTACATCAGAAGTAGTTTCAATACCCTTAGATTCCTCAATTGTAATAACACCATCGTGGCCAACTTTTTCCATTGCATCAGCAATTAACTCACCAACACGGTCACTGGAAGAAGAAACAGCAGCAACTTGAGCGATTTGATCACGGCCTTCAACATTATGAGAAATCTTGTGTAATTCATCAACTGCTACTTGAGTAGCTTTTTCAATACCAGTACGAATACCAACTGGGTTAGCTCCAGCAGTAACGTTCTTCATACCTTCACGAATAATAGACTGGGCCAATACTGTTGCTGTAGTTGTACCATCACCAGCAATATCATTAGTTTTAGAAGCAACTTCTGAAACTAATTTAGCACCCATATTTTCAAAATGATCATCTAATTCAATATCCTTGGCAATTGTTACACCATCATTAGTAATATTAGGAGAGCCATAAGATTTTTCCAAAACAACATTACGGCCTTTTGGTCCTAAAGTTGTTTTAACTGTATCTGCCAATTGGTCTACACCCTTCAGCATTTTAGCGCGGGCATCTTCTGAAAACTTAATTTCTTTTGCCATATTTTTCCACCTCAATTAATATTATTTATTATTCAATTACTGCCATAACATCTTTTTCATGCATAACTAAATATTTATTGCCCTCATATTTAACTTCGGAGCCGGCATATTTGTCGTAAATAACTTTATCGCCTTTTTTAAGAGTCATAGGAATAACTTTGCCGTCGGGAGCTTTTTCTCCAGCGCCAACAGCTACAACCTCACCACTTTGAGGTTTTTCTTTAGCATTATTAGCTAAAACAATGCCACCAACAGTTTGCTCTTTTTCTTCATCAACTTGTACTAAGATGCGATCACCTAATGGCTTTAACACAGTAATCCCTCCAAATTTATCTTAATTTTAGCACGTTTAGCACTCTCTGTAACATAGTGCTAACAACACTTTATATATTATCATGTTTAAAAAACTATGCAAGTATTTAACCAGAAAAAAATATTTTTTATTAATAAAAAGAACCAAAAACCTGTCTTGTTTTTGGTTCTTTTATTGCTTGGTATTAGAAGCAGAAAACATATGATAATTATAGGCATAACCCTTACCATAAGTCAGATCATATTCCAGCATTTCATAATCCCGAAAAACCTGAGACTTTTGCCAAGCCGTTGTTTTCGAATGTAAGTTAGTATATTGATTTTCATTACTATCCATCTGTAAAGCCTGGGTTAAGACAGGTACTTCTTGATGCAATTGCATTAATAAATTATAAAACGGTGTTAACGGATAACCCAGCTGTTGTAAAATCCATAAGGACATATAATTAGGAGAAAAGTATCCATAATTTTGTTGTGGCAAGTCAAAATTAGCCGCCATTACAAAAGGAGTAGCATGTACAGTCAAAGTTTCATCAGCCAAATTGTCATAAAGGCCATCTCCAGGATAATGATCGCCGTACATTACAATTAAAGTTTTTTGCCGAGAATTCTGAAAATGATTTACAAGCTTTTTAAAAGCTTGATCGGATTCATGCAGTTCTTGAAAGTAAGCCTGCAATTTTTGAGTTTTTGTGGCATCACCGTTGACAGCATCAATTAAATGATAATCACTTTGTGTACCCATATTCTCTAAATAAGGCATATGATTTTGCATGGTGACTACTAAACTAAATTGACGCGATTTTTTCTGCTGGCGATAAATATTAGGGTAAGTTGAAGCATCACTTACATATTCTCCAAATTTTCCTTGATGTAAATTGTGTAACTTACTACGGTCAGAAAATTTAGAAATCCCTAAAGCTCGATAGGCTTCTGGGCGTTGGTACATCGCTCCATCATAGGGGTGATAAGCTTGGCACTGATATCCTTGTGCTTTCAAATAGCGCATAATGCTGGGAAAACTTCTTTTCTTAGGTAAAATATCTTGATACGGTGTACTGCGCAAAAAATAATTGGAGAAACCTGTATTAGCTTCAAATTCTACATTAGCCGTTCCCCCACCATATTCAGGAGAAACCATATAACCACTCGCCTGATTAGTTTGCGGATCCTGCAAAATATTATCAATATAACTCAAAGGCGAGTCTTCTTCTATCGGATATTTATCCATAGTGGTTTGAGGACTAGTCAAAGATTCATTTAAAATATAAATAATATTCACCGGGTCGGTATTTGGAGCCACTTCTGCATTAATGCGATAACGCTGAGCCAGCTTTCGCATAGCTTGAGGACTATAGCCATGCGGTTCAGCCATTTTATTGGAACTGGCATTAAAAGCAAAGCCGATTATAGTACCCCGAGAACGATAAATATTAAGGGGATTATGGTTATCATCTGCAATTCCCCATTGATTCAGTTGCTTACAAACTGCTGATTCAGCATTTCCTGCTTGAAACAAAAAAGCAAAAGCCCAAATCCCAAAAAGAACGAGAACCGCTCGTATGCCCCAAATAGTAAAAGAATTCTTAATCCAATAGTTCTTAGTAAATTTACGTAAAAAATAGGCACCAACAAACATCAATCCGATAAAAAGAATCAATTTTAAAATGGACATCCAGTGCACCATTTTTATTAAGCCGCCAACTTGGTTAACCATGATCAAATCAGAAGGCAGTAATGGTTCAGAACGGGATAAAATTTTCTGATGATCAACAAATAAGGCCACCACTAATAAAATAATGGCAGCAGCAAGTCCCCACCAGTAATCTCCCACGAAAGCAATAATCGTAACTACCAGTATAACTAGCATTAAAATATTAATAATTGTAGCTGGCTGATTAGTGACAATTTCCCTATACATTGCAGCATAATCTCGATTTAAGTGACCGGTAATAGCCAGTTGCATGAAAAAATATGACATAACGGCGGTAAGAAATACTAACAGCAATTGTCCTATTCGATAAATAATTTTTACAAATTTCTTATTCACGTGAACCTCTAATTTTTATAAAAATTCAAGGCTAGAGCCCTTTGCTCTAGCCTTTTCACCTAATATTTTATTACTTAGAAATTAAATAAACTGCAATTACTGAAATAATATAGCAGGCAAAATTTTAATTTGCAATTATTAGACTAAATAAAGATTTTCGACCTATTGTTCTGGTTCTGTAGCTTCCGAAGCAATTAAATGTAATTTTAAACCCGAAATTTTCCAATGAGTAATCGTTGCAGGTATAATAAAATGACTGCCCAAGGATAAAGTGTATTTTTGATTTTCAACTTGTAAATAACCTTCACCAGCAATAACAGAATATAAAGTATAAGCACCTAATTGGTGTTCTAAAGATAAGCAATCATCTGTAATTTCTAGCCCCCACACAGCAAAATAAGGTGAGAGTGGCGGTTTTACATAACTGATGATCTTACTATGTTGAACTTTTTGAGTCTCAATTTGCAGTTGTGGAGCTATAAAAGGTACATTAATTGTTTCTTCTGACTGTCGCCAATGTAGTTGGCGTTTCTGGCCGGTCTGGATATCAACGCGATCATAATCATATAATCGATAAGTCGTGTCGCTACTTTGCTGCGTCTCTAAAGCTAGAATCCCCTTGTTGAGCGCGTGGACCGTGCCGCTAGGGACAAAAACAAAATCACCGGTTTTAACAGGCAGCTTCTTTAGTAGATGTTGCCAATCTCCTTGTGAAATCATCTTTGTCAATTGATCCTGAGTTTGGGCATTATGTCCATAAATTATACAAGCTTGCGGATCCGCTTTAATAATATACCAACATTCAGTTTTTCCTAATTCGCCTTCGTGCTCTAAGGCATACGCATTATCCGGATGCACTTGCACAGATAAATTGGCTTCAGCATCTAAAATTTTAGTTAATAGGGGAAAAACTTGCTCCTGCGGATAACCGAATAATTCCGGATTTGAACGCCAAAGTTCATTTAAATATACTCCGGCATAAGGACCACTCATAACTTTAGAGGGTCCATGCGGATGCGCAGAAATGGCCCAGCATTCACCAATCTTACCTGCCGGCAGCTGATAATTAAATTCTTGAGCTAATTTGCGTCCACCCCAGATTTTATTTTGAAAAACTGGTTCTAAAAAAAGTGGTACTGGCAATTGGAACCTCCTTTGAATTAACGATAATTATCTAAAAAATAAATTAAAGTCTGTAATTCATTAGCTAAATCAACATTATGAACGCGTACTGCTGGAGGAGTGGCTAATCTTATAGGTGAGAAATTTAAAATTCCCTTGATCCCCGCTTGTACCAATTGATCAGCAACTTTTTGAGAACTGGTAGCAGGAACTGTTAAAATAGCCACATCAATCTTTTGAGCTTGCAACAAGTTAGTTAAATCCTGCATATCTGAAACCAAAATATCATTGATTTTCTGACCAATAATTTCAGGATTATTATCAAACGCCGCTACAATTTTAATATTGTTAGTTTGTGAAAAATTATAATTCAGTAAAGCATTACCCAAGTGGCCCACACCAATAAGAGCTATCGGTGATGTTTTATCTTGCTTGAGTAACCTTTTAAAGAAGTCCAACATGGGTTCTACTTCATAGCCATAACCTCGTTTACCCAAAGAACCAAAATAAGAAAAATCACGTCTAATAGTAGCACTATCTACTTGAACAGCTTCTGCCAATTCCGTAGAAGAAATCTTCTTTTTATCAGAATCTTTTAAAAATTGAAAATAGCGGTGATATAATGGTAACCGTTTAATAGTTGCATTTGGTATTTTATATTGTGTCATACAGCATTTCCTTTGTGAATTTATTTCCAATACATGTTACAGTATTACTCATACAATATCACAATGTCAATATGTTAAAATAAATTTATGAAAAATAGATAGAGGAGTTTTATTAGATTGTTAATAGTTCAAGGCCGGAACATTTCCCGCAGTTTCGGTGGGGAAAGCCTTTTTCAAAATGTTAATTTTCAAATTTCCGATCAAACACGTATTGGTTTAGTGGGACCTAACGGAGCCGGAAAATCTACGCTTTTAAAAATAATTACTCAAGAAAATGAACCCAATACTGGTAAAATGATTTATAAAAATAATTTAAGTATTGGCTATTTAGAACAATCTCCCCATTTTCACTCTGGTAATACACTTTATGAAGAAATGGCTCAGGTCTTCAGTTACCTACAAGCAGATGAACAACGCCTCCATCAATTAGAACAAGAAATCACACAACAAGCTGAGCAGGCTGCTACTGCTGATTATCAACATTTATTAAAGCAATACGATCAGTTACAAACCAAATTCAAAAATGAAAATGGCTATGGCTACCGAGCGGAAATTCGTTCGGTTTTAGCTGGTTTTGACTTTAATGAAAAAAGAATGGAAGAACCTGCCCAAAATTTATCTGGTGGGGAACAATCACGCCTAGCTTTTGCCAAATTATTACTGGAAAAACATGATTTATTAGTCTTAGATGAACCAACCAATCATTTAGATATTGAAACTTTAAACTGGTTAGAAAAATATTTACAAACCTACTCAGGAGCCTTATTAATTGTTTCGCATGATCAATATTTTTTAGATCATACGGTCACTGAAATTTATGCCTTGGAAAACGGAACCCTCAACCACTATCAAGGTAATTATACTCAGTACTTACAGCAACGTGATAAAAATTTATCCTTGGCTTGGAAGGCTTATGAAAAGCAACAGGAACAAATCAAAAAAACCAAAGATTTTATCCAAAAAAATATTGTTCGTGCTTCCACTACTAAGCAGGCTCAAAGCCGCAGGAAACAGTTAGATAAAATGGAACTACTAAAACGTCCCAAAACTGCCAACCCCCAAGTTCATTTTCAATTTACGCCGGCACGGATGAGCGGTAATGATGTTTTAAAGGTTAGTCATTTACAAACCGGTTATCAGAATCAGTCTTTAAACCAAGATATTACCTTTAACTTAAATAAACAAGATCGACTCGGTATTATTGGACCTAATGGCGTTGGTAAATCTACACTCATTAAAACTCTTATTCAGCAAATTAATCCTATCAGCGGCAGCATTCAATGGGGAACTAATGTTGATATCGGCTACTATGATCAAACTTTAAATCAATTAAATTCCCAAAAAGATGTTCTGCATGAAATTTGGGATGAACATCCCACAATGGATGAAAAAGATATTCGTAATGTCCTTGGTTCTTTTTTATTTCAGGCTGATGATGTTTATAATACTGTTCAAGCTCTTTCCGGTGGCGAAAAGGCCCGACTGACACTCTGCAAATTATCTTTAGAACATGATAATTTATTAATTATGGATGAGCCTACCAACCATTTGGATATTCAAAGCAAAGAAGTCTTAGAAACTGCATTACATGAATTTTTAGGTACGGTACTTTTTGTTTCACATGATCGTTACTTATTAAATAAAATTTCTACTAAAATTTTGGAATTACAGCCTCAGACAAGTACTATTTATTTGGGCAATTATGATTATTATATAGCCAAAAAGGCTGAAAATGAGGCTTTAGCCACCACTAATGCTGCTCAAGCCACAGAAAATTTGGATACCACAGGCAGCAAAGGCAACCAAAATTACGAGCAAGCTAAGGCTCAACAGCGGGCGGAACGTAAAAAACAACGGCAAATTACTCATCTAGAGCAAAAAATTGATGACTATGAAGCACAAATAGCCCAACTTAATCAAGAAATGACCTTACCTGAAAATCTTGCAAGCTATACAAAATTACAAGACCTCCAATCCCAGATTGATCAGATCAACGCACAAAAAAAGACCGCCGAAGATCAGTGGGCGGATCTTATCGAATAATTTGTCATAATAAAATTAAATTTAGAATTTAGTAAAAGCAGTCCCAGTTTATTCAGAAAAATTTAATAATTTTCAATAAAACTTGCAGCTAGCGAGCCACTGGTTAATTTACTCCCAGTGGCTTAAATTTAACCTCTTTCAAAACAATAAATTTTTATAAACAGTTATTGTTCTTGTAAATAGGCAAAGTCCAAACTAGGATCTGCATTCAAAGTCAAGTCACTAAATTGTTGCTTTTGATATTTAATATAAGCAAAAGCTCCAATCATAGCTGCATTATCACCACATAAACGTAATGGCGGAAAAATCACTTCTAATTGGGAGCCAAACTCCTGCTGTATACTGGTTCGCAAACCATTATTAGCGGCCACACCGCCGGCAACAATCAATTGCTGACTAGGATATTGTTCTAGGGCCCAACGAGTTTTAGTTGTTAAAATCTCTACTACATCTTTTTGAAAACTAGTAGCAATATCTTTTTTGTTCAGTGTTTTCCCCACTTGTTGGGCGTGATGTAAGGTATTAATCACTGCACTTTTAATACCGCTAAAACTGAAATCCAAATTATGCTCTTCAAGCATTGCCCGCGGAAACTCAAAAGTATCTTGTCCTTCATGAGCCCATTGGTCAATGGTTTTTCCTGCAGGATAATTAATTCCCAGCATGCGCCCCACTTTATCAAATGCTTCTCCGACTGCATCATCACGGGTATCACCTAAAATGGTAAATTCACCGGGTTCTGAAACTTGCACTAATTCAGTATGCCCTCCGGAAACTACCAGCGCCATAGCAGGATACTTTAACGGTTTTACTAAATTAGCTGCATAAATGTGTCCTGCTAAATGATTAACACCAATTAACGGCAAATTATGAGCCCAACTAATAGTTTTAGCAGCCATTAAGCCAATTAATAAAGAACCTACGAGTCCAGGACCATAAGTAACAGCTACTGCTGCTAAATCTTGATACCCTACAGCAGCAGTTTTTAAGGCTAAATCAGTGCAACGAATAATTTGTTGAACATGATGACGACTTGCAACCTCAGGCACTACCCCGCCAAAACGTTGGTGACTTTTAATCTGAGTAGCAATAATATTAGCCAATACTTCGGTACCATTTTTTACAACTGCGACGCTTGTTTCATCACAACTGCTTTCAAAAGCTAAAATTATAACATCTTTTGCCATTTTTTCTCCTTAAACATCCTCCACATAATTAATTGAAGAAGCCTGTGGATGTTTTTTCACCCAAACAGCTTCAGCTTGTGTTTGCCGTAAATAAATCGGACTAAAAGCATTCAAATCGGCTGTGGGCTGTGCTTTGAGACCCAATTCAACTAAAGAACTTGCCTGTGGCTGCGCTCCATGAACGATTATATTGTGCTGAGGTAAAACTGTTTGAATCATATTTTGATAATTCGCCATCCCCGTGCCTAAAAAAGTAATTGGTTGCGAATATTTTTTTAATTGATCTAATAGTACTTTCATACTCCAGTGCTGGTCTGCAACTACATTAATTAAATTATCATTTTCGTCTATTTGATAAACACCAGCAAAAACATTTTGATTACGGGCATCAAAAAAGGGTACTACCAAGCCGGTAAAATGATGAATATTTCGAGCCAAAACTGCCAAACTGGAAATCCCTACCAACTCTTTATTTAAGGTCCAAGCCAACATTTTAGCCGTAGTAACTGCAATCCGCACACCCGTAAACGAACCAGGTCCTTGGGCAACTACAACTCGATCAATCATTGTCGGTTGCCAATGTGCCTTTTTAGTTACCAAATCAATTGCCGGTAATAAATTGGTACTATGAGAGTTTTTTTGTAGATCACTAGTCTGGGCGATAATTTCATGATCTTGAGCAGTTGCCACCACTAGCGGTGTATTAGAAGTATCTATTACTAATAAATTCATAACATTTCTCCTTATTTCCTTTCATATTTTAGCATAATAACTTGATAATAAAACTTTAACCAATAAAAAAAGAGCTTGCGCTCTCTTATCTGTAATTACTTAAGCATAATGATGATAATGCAACCATTTGAATATTATTACCAAAATGGTTGTCTGAATAGGAATAAACACTAACTCCTTGCCTAGACGCAGCCAAAATAGTGTTTGAAAACTCATCTGACTAAGAATACTAACCCACCAAGTATTTAGTATTAAGTTAACTATTACAACTGCTATAACAGTTGTTAACAATAATCGGCTCATTGTAGGCTTTTTTTGATAAAGCAGAAACCCATAAATCAAACCCGTGACGACCGCAGACAAAGTAAATCCCCAAAAGAAAACTCCATCCGGAAATAAAAAATTAGTGACAACATCGCTTATCAAGCCAACTAACATTGATTTCCAAGGTCCAAAATAATAACCAATTAAGGCACTGGCAATAAAACCGAAACCAACTTTCAAAAAACTGGGGCCTACATGAACTCGCCCTAAAACCATTTGTAAGGCCAACAAAATAGCTAACCAGGTGATTTCCATAGTCTTGTTCATTGATTGTATTTTATTCATTTTCAGCATCTCCTCAGTGGAGCTGCCACTAATCGTGGCGAATGCGGCAATAAAATCGCGAAATTAAAATTAAGTAACAATCATTCTTAATTTTCTTTCTTCATCCGGTGTTCACATTCCGTTCCACCAGTGCTTAACGCTTTAAAGCCTACTCCAGATTTTTAACAATGTCACCACCATATCACAAATAGCTGAAGAAGTGGTAAAATCAGCTTATCCTTTCAAGGAGGAATAATAATTGAAAAAAAGAATTTTGATTTTGCACACTGGCGGCACCATTTCCATGTCTGAAGACTCCAGTGGCAAAGTTAAACCTAATGAACAAAATCCGCTTACTGAGCTACCTTTACCACTAAGCCATAATCTGGAATTAGTAACAGAAGAAATTTTTAATGTGCCTTCACCGCATATGGATCCCCCACATATGCTCAAGTTAAGTTTAAGACTCCGTCAAGCACAAAAAGAAGGCTTTTTTGGCGCAGTAGTTACTCATGGTACTGACACTTTAGAAGAAACCGCCTTGTTCTTAGATCTTACTTTAGATCAGAAAATGCCGGTAGTAGTCACCGGTGCAATGCGTTCTTCTAATGAAATTGGCAGCGATGGTCTTTATAATTTTAAGTCGGCAATCATGGTTGCTAGTGCTGCTGCTTCAATTGATAAAGGAGTAGTTGTAGTGATGAATGATGAAATTCACGCTGCTCGTTTTGTCACTAAAACCCATACCACCAATGTAGCCACTTTTCGGACACCTACGTTTGGTCCAATTGGGATTATTTCGGACAATCATGTAGTATATGTACAAGACACTATTTCCGAAAAATGTTTACCCATTAACAAAATTAATGATCACGTTTATCTTATTAAAGCTTATGCAGGAATGGATGGTACTATTCTGGCTGCTCTGGATAAAGATTCCACTCAGGGAATCGTTATTGAAGCTTTAGGAGCTGGCAATCTGCCACCGCAAACTCTCCCAGCTCTCCAACAATTATTACACCATCAAATTCCTGTTATTTTGGTATCACGTTGCTTTAATGGCATTGCCGAACCAGTTTATGATTATGAAGGTGGTGGTGTTAATCTTCAAAAAATGGGAGTTATTTTTTGTCGGGGTCTTAATGGACAAAAAGCTCGCATTAAGTTATTAGTAGGTTTAAGTGCAGGACTTTCTGGAACAAAGCTGGCTCATTATATTAATTCTTAAACTAAGAACTGATCATATCCACATATCTTTTTAAAAGATAAATTTATAATGGATTACATCCCGCTTAGCAATTGTAGTTAAGAGTAAAATTTCTGGATAGTATTTTAAAAAAATTCCTTTGATTATAAATAGTCAAAGGAATTTTTTTAATTGATAAAACTATTTGATCACGTGCATATGACCATCGTTTATTTTGTATAATTTATCCACATATTTTTCTAAACGTAAATCATGCGTTACGACAATAATTGCCTTTGCAGTCGCATGGGCCAAATTGCGAAAAGTTTCCATCACTGAAAATGCTCTTGCAGAATCTAAAGCAGCTGTGGGTTCATCTGCAAGGATAATTTCCGGATTAGCATACAAAGCTCGGGCAATGGCAACCCGTTGTTGTTGTCCTCCGGAAAGATCAGCTGGATATTTATTTAACAACGAATCAATTTGTAAATGCTGAATTATTTGCTGAAATTGATTGTGGGGCATGTTCCTAGTCTTTTTAACATGATTTACCAGTTCAAATTGTTCTTTTACTGTTAAATAGGGAACTAAGTTGTATGCTTGCAAAACAAACCCAATTTTATTTAAACGTAATTGTTCACGTTTTGTAACAGATAAATGAGAATAATCCTGGCCCGCAACTGTTATTACACCCGAAGTAGGAGTTAGTAACCCTCCGGCAATTTCTAAAAAGGTGCTTTTCCCAGATCCTGAAGGACCTACCACGCCTACTAATTGACCCAAATCAGCCTGAAAGTCAACATCTTTTAAGGCCTGCACTAAACTTAAATCATGACCATAAATTTTATTTATTTTTTGCATAATTATCGCTGCCATTAATTGCCTCCGATCATGGTGACAGGATCAATTTTTTTAATTGTCCAAACCGGAATTAATGCTCCTAAAATGGACATGAACAACAAAGCAATTGCTGCTTGTGATAATAGTGAATAATTAAACGTGATTGGGACTGCAGGTGGTAAAACTAATTTGGTAATGACAGTTAAAATTATCCCGCAAATTAAACCACTCACTGTCATTAATAAAGCCTGTACGATAGTATTTTTAATCAGATAATTAGTAGGAATTCCTTGAGCCTTCAAAACGGCAAATACAGGCAATTTTTGAATTGTCAAAATATAAAGAAAAATCGCGATAACAATTAGCATAATAATCATTAGAAAGCCTATCATAAATTCGAAAGTTAAGATTTGAGCCCGATAACCCGGCAGTTTTTTAATAAATTCGGCAATAGATAGTTTTTCTAAAGTAGAATTTGCACGAATGGGATAATTATTTTTTAAAACCACCGCACTACAATTTGCTACTCGATTATTCCCAAACTTGAGTCTTTGCCAAGTAAATAAAGAAGTATAAATTACGGGGGAAACACTTAACTGGGCTCCCTTGATAAAACCTACAATTTTCACCGCCGGTTTATCAGCTGCAATTTTTAACTGATCGCCTACATGATAGCCTTTATTTTGTAAACTGCTATCAACAACAGCCTCAAAATTATGTCTAAATTTATGACCAGAGCTTATTCTCATTTCTTGATAAATAAATTGATTTTTTCTAATTCCTAAAAGTTCAGCCCCTACCTTAACATGTGCCGCCTTATTTATTGTCACCGGCATTTCTCCTAGAGAACTTGTTAAACTGGATTTTACTAACGGCTGAACTTGATTACTAGTTAAAGTAGACTTGGTTAAGGAGCCGTCGGCGGCCGCATTTAAAACAATATTATCTGCCTGCCAAGTATCAATCACTTGCCGATTGGCAGCCGCTAAGCCAGTGGCCAAACTGGTTAAAATAAAGATTAAATAGCTGATTAACATAATCATAAAAATGATTAAACCATAATGCAGCTTATTATGCTGGATTTCCTTAATTGCCAAAAACATATTGAGCCTCTTTTCTTGTTTCAATTATTGTAACTATTGTTTAAAACAAGAAGTACTTTTGCGTTGTTTCAGCAAACCCTTTTTACATAAAATCTTTTTTAGTTTGGATAACAACCCTTAATTTCAGCAAATATTTACTTAATTTTAAAAGGATTTATCATAAATATTTTAGCTTTTTTTCAATTCAGATAACACTTTTTAATCCTACAAATAATTAAAATAAAAACTGAACCAGATCATCAAAGATCAGCTCAGTTGAATTTAAATTTATAATAATTTCAAAAATATAGAAGCAATAATGATTGAAGCTACCGAAACTGTTGCAAAACCGCCAACTAACATTTTCGGCATCATATGTTTCAAAAGGTAATTTTCTTCTTCTTTATTGGTAGCTACCTCATGAGAAATTTCTGAGGTTAAAATATAATCTGCGGGATAGCCAAACAATGAAGTTAAAGAACAAGCATAAGCCATTTGCCAGCTCATTTTAAAAGGTTTGGCTAATAAACTAGAAGCAATAAACATCCCCAATAAACCTAAAACGATTAAGACAATAATTTGCAGTACGATTCCTCCCATTTGTTTTGGAGTCGTAATACTTAGCTGTGCAAAGATATACGCCAACAGACCATAAATCAGCCAATTATAAACGCCGGCTTTATTTAAAATATTAGTTTCCAAAAAGCCGCATTGGTGAGCCAAGACACCAAAAATAAGACAAATCACATTAGAATTAATAGCGCCATTAGTCCAACTGGCAACCCAATTACTTAAAAGCGCAATCAGAGCAACCTTAACCAGTGCAAAAGCCGCAGTATGATATTGGGAAGGCAGTTTGGCAAAGATATCTTGAACTTTACCTTCACCACTTGCTGCATTGTTCTGCAAAAGATCTCTTTGTGCAGCCGGTAACTGCTGATATTCGGTAGCTAAACGATGACCTTCTTTTTTTAGTAGCCAGGAAGTTAAAGGATAGCCCACTAAGGAATGAAGCACAAACATAGACACCGGCAAGGCTACCAAATACTGAATTCCCTGAGCCTTCAGGCCGTTAGACATTAACAAGGCAGAAACCAATCCTCCTGTTAATGGGGGGATCGCAGCTACGACAGTATGCCAATTAAAAATCCAAGTACCAACTGTTAGAGTTAAAACTAAAGTCCCTACGACTCCTAACAAAGCAATGCAAACAGCCCGCCATTGTTGTAAAAGTTCCTTAAGACTCATTAATGTCCCTAAATGGACCAACAAGAGTCCAATACAAATAGAACTGAAATTAGTACCAAAGGAAGCTGAGGCAACAATATTTTTGGGCATAATTGTCCAAAAGCCTAAAACAAACAAAACTGCGGTAACAAAAACCGATGGAATATAGGCGTGTGAAATCGAAGACACCCATTCACCAACCATCATAAACACCATAACTACTAAAAATGACATTATAAATTGCAAACTATCTACCTCTTTTTCTTTGGTTATTAATTAAAAAAAATTAATGTAATGATACAAATTATTCTCACAATAGTCAACTTTTTTTCAAGGTTATTGACATTGGTTTTAAACATCACTATGATAATAATATTCTATTAAAAAACCCTAATATAAGGAGATCACTTAATGACAACTACGTTATATTCCAATTTTTCATTGTTTGATGGTCAACAGCCCCAACTAAAGAAGCAATCTTGGATGCAAGTTAATGATCAAACAGGAAAGATAATTGATATTGGTAACCAAAACCCGCCGACAGCGGATCAGCAAGTTGATTTAGAAGGAAAATATGTCACACCTGGCTTAATTAATTGTCATACCCATATTACAATGGATCCTGCTACAGGAGATGGCGACACCACAGCTAATGTCATCGAATCCACAGTACGGGCAGTGCTTAATTTGCATACCTTGTTAAAATCAGGAGTTACTTATATCCGCGAATGCGGCAGCAGTTACGATATTGATATTACTTTAAGTCAGTTAATTGCTAAGGGGATGCTCACCCAAGTGCCGGAAATCTTGCCTTCAGGTCGCCCTTACTCTATGACCGGCGGCCATGGAGATTTCCCTAATTTTGGTCATTTAGTGGATTCACCTGACGAAATGCGCAAAGCCGTCCGTCAAGGCCAAAAAATTGGCGCCAAAGCCATCAAAGTTATGGCCACAGGTGGCGTCATGACAAAAAATGATTTTATGAATGATCCGCAATTAAGCGTTGCCGAAATTACCGCGGCTGTAGAAGAAGCTCATCATAAAGGCAATATCGTTGCCGCTCACGCCGAAGGCAATCCTGGTATTTTCAATGCCATTAAAGCTGGTGTGGATTCGATCGAACATGGTTTCTATGTTAATGATGAAGAAATTGACCTGATGTTACAACAGGGAACTTATTTAACTCCGACAATTGTTGCTGATTGGGCAATTCCTAAATTTGGCCAAGGTATCTTACCAGACTGGGAAATTAAAAAAGCCGCTGATGCTTTGGATGATCTTCTAAAAAATATTGTGCACGCCCAAAAGCGCGGTGTAGCCATTACTTTAGGTACTGATGCTGGCACACCCTTTAATGACTTCTCCATGACTCCAGTCGAATTACAATTAATGGTAGAACATGGTTTCAGCGCTTATGAGGCACTGGCTACCTCTTCGCAAAATTCAGCACGACTAATGCAGATTGATGACCAATATGGAACTTTAGAAGCCGGAAAATTTGCTGACTTTTTAGTTTTAGACAATGATCCTCTGGCTGAGATTAAAGCCTTACAACAAACAGACAAAGCCGTTTATAAAAAAGGGCAGCGAGCTTATTAAGGAGAATTTTATGCAAGATAAATCTTGGTTGAAGTTGATTCCGCAACAAGAGATGATAGAATGGCGGCGTCACTTTCATGAATATCCAGAATTATCATTTAAAGAATTTAAAACTAGTGCTTATATCAGTCAAATACTGCAATCATTTGGCGGAATTGAAATTTCACACCCTACACCTACCAGTGTTTTAGGTACTATTGAAGGCGAATATCCTGGTAAGAAAATTCTTCTGCGGGCTGATATTGATGCTTTGCCCGTTGCCGAAGAAACAAACCTGCCTTTTGCTTCTAAAAATTCGAACATTATGCAAGCCTGTGGTCATGATACTCATACAGCAATCTTATTAGCTACTACTAAAGTTCTTAATCAGCTCCGCTCACAGTTACACGGTACAGTACAAGTGATTTTTCAACATGCAGAAGAACAAGTTCCGGGTGGTGCTCAAGCAATCGTAAATAGTGGACAATTACAGAATATTGATGCTGTTTTGGGATTACACATTATGAACGGTTTTAAAACTGGTATCATTAACGTGGTTCTGGACGGTCCTGCCACTACTGGCGCTGATGCTTTTGAAGTAACTATTCAGGGTAAAGGCAGCCATGGGTCAATGCCCCAAACCGGCATCGATCCGATTACAGTAGGAACCGAAATTATCAATCAATTACACACTGTTACTTCGCGGTTTACACCCCCTAAAGAACTCAATGTTGTAACTGTCGGCGAATTTCAGTCAGGAAATGCTGTTAATGTGTTACCAGACACTGCCTTTTTAGGTGGAACTGTACGTACAGTTAATGAGGAAACTAGACAGTCAATTGCTCGCAGGATCAAAGAAATTATTCATAATACTTGTGCTACTTACGGGGCAACCTATGATTTAAATTATCAGTTTGCCTATGCGGCAGTTATTAATGATCCACACCTGAGCAAATTGGTAAAAGCCAGTGCATTAGAAGTTCTCCCTGAGCAGATGGTACCTGAGGGAATAATGATGAGTGGAAGTGAAGATTTTTCTGCTTATAGCCAACTGGCCCCTACTTGTTTCTTTTTATTAGGCGGTGGTGATGAAGCTGAAGGTTATCCTTATTCTAATCACAGTCCCAAATTTATGATTAATGAAAAAGCTCTAATCAATGGTGTCAAAACTGAAATCGCCAGCGTTTTAAATTTTTTAAAAAATTAAAAAGAAAACCGCGGAAATCATTTTCCACGGTTTTTTATTTTCTAAAATATAGAACTTTTCTTTATTTTCCAACAATCTTCTGTGCAATTTATACTTAAATATCTGTCAGATGCCTTTTATTTTTATACTTGGTCTTATATAAAAAATATAAACTTACTAATAATAACAGCAGACCATCTAAAAGCACACTAATCAAACTACCCTCAATACCAAACTCACCCCCATTAATCAGCGGCTTAGCTGGCAGAGGAACAGAATGGAAAATAATAGCCACTGTCTCTTCTCCAGAAACTGAGGAGCCAAAAATTACTCCCTCAGCAAAATTCCAAGCTGCATGAAAAGCCCCAACAAACCATAAACTTTGCGTTTTTAGTCTAATAATAGACATCGCCAAGGCAAAAAACAAAAGACCACATGCAGGCAGCCAGTTAAAACCAGCATTAGCCATATGCAACATCATAAATAAGAGTGAATTTATCCAGATAGCAGTTTTCGACAAATTGGCTTCTAAGAGCCGGTCCATAACATAACAGCGACACAGCAGTTCTTCAAACATACTTTGCACCATAAATCTGATTAAAAATAAGCAAAACCAGACGCTATTGTCCCAATTAAAAATATATTTAACATAAACCCTTTATTCAGCACTGCTATTAGCCAAACCATAGTAAACCAAAATAAACCGATCATAAAGCCCCAACAGTACTATTGCCAGAGGTTTTTAGGAGAAAAGCAATAATTTGTGAACGCTGCTTATATCGCCAAATCATTAACCCACTTCAAATAATAATTCGAAGACCATCACTGACCAGCCTAAGTGTTTTCTAAGATCTATCCAAGGTAGGATAAAAACGGATATCGATTTCTGAAATTATTACCCCAAAAATAGCTATTAAAATTGTCCCAAAATGATTTTACAATTAACACCTAATTGTTTGGCTTTCATAATTATTACCTAATCACAATAACGCCATTTTTTATCCAGCAAAATTCGAGCAATAAATAATCCTAATGGAATAAACATAATAATCATGGCTGCTTTACAAAGCCACAAGGCTCCAATTCCAATAGCATTAATTCCAATATTATATACCCCACGATAAATGTATAATCCCGGAATCATAATCACAATTGCCGGAACCGTTAAAGAAATACGAGGATAGCCATGTTTTTTATTAACTACAGAAGCTAAAATACCAGTGACAAAAGACCCCACAAAAGCTGCTGCTCCAGCGGGAATATTAGTCAAATCAACTAATTCTAAGCGTAAAGTATTACCCAAAGCACCTAAAACTCCAGCAGCAAAGGCCATCTTTCGTGGACTATTAAACATGACTGAAAAACCATATACCCCACAAAAACTGGCAGGTAAACGTAATAACATCATTAATAACGGACTCAAGGGTAAAGGTAAAAAATTTTGCGGTCGTAAATGTACCATTAGCGCCACTAGCCAACCAACCAAAGTGGCCGTAATAATAATCATTAAAGCATAGCTCAAACGTTCCAAGCCGGATTTCATATCTAATTTAGACATATCCAGCATGCTGGTAATAAAGGGAAAACCCGGAATTACGAATAACATCGCCCCAATATATCCAGCCTCATGTTGCGAAGAAACGCCAAAAGCCAAATTTAAAAACTTAAAGAAAAATAAGTATGATAGACAAGCTGCCGCAACACTAACCGAAATATCAGCTAATAAGGTAATTCTTTGAGTGGCCATTAATTTACGGATTAAGTTACCAATACCGGCCCCAACAAAACAACAAAGCATCTCAATCGGCCCGCCGCCTAATAAAAATACAAAGGAGCTACAAGCTAATGCCGCTGCTAAAGCAGCTTGGAAAATAGTATAATTACCAGACTGATGTTGAATCTTATCCAGCTGTATATGAATTTGGCGAATGGTCAAATGCTGGCATTCTTTGGGAAATTTTTTGACAAATTTTTCCATAATCCCCAATTTATCTGTATTTACACCGCTTTTAGCTATTGTTAAAACTCGAGAATGACTATAATTTTGACTAAAACATGTATAAGAAATAGTTAATAATCCTACTTCGGCTGAGCAGGTTAAATTTAAAGAACGTGCCACAATATTCATGGCATCGCGCACTCGCCAAGCACCTGTGCCGCAAGCTAAAAGCATAATACCAACGCGTCCTACCACTCCGGAACGTTCTGCCAGACTAGCCTCAGTAGCGCAAATAGTGTCATCACTGATAAAATCTTTCCAATGAATGGTCATATGATGCTTTTGGGATAAACGTAGTCGCGTTGCTGGTTTTTGTTCAACCGTCAACTTCTGATTCCTCCTAATAATAGTGTCCAGCAACTATCTTAGCATTTTCGCTCCAGCAATTTCAAAATTCTTTCATAACTGGCCAATATAAATCATTATTGTTGTTAAATTAAAATTAGCTTTCATTGATTAGCATAATCAGCACTAAAAAGCTAAATAATGCGAGTTATTACTTTTTTGAATAAGATCTTATAAAAAGAAAGTATTTTATAATTAGTCGTTAGAGTTCTATAATGAAAAATAATTGTAAGGAGGTTAATCAATGAATAAACATCAAGATTATTTATTAAATCAAATTTCGAGTCCTCAAGATTTGAAAATGCTGAACCTTACCGACTTAGAAAAATTAGCAGCGGAAATACGTACGTTAATTTTAGAAAAAGACGCAGTCACAGGCGGTCATTTGGGACCGGATTTAGGTATTGTAGAAGCAACCATTGCCTATCATTATGTCTTTAATGCACCTCAAGATAAAATAATTTGGGATGTTTCTCATCAAACCTATCCTCATAAAATGCTTACAGGAAGAGCTCAAGCTTGGCTTGATTCTGAACATTATCAAGATGTTTCCCCTTATTCTAGTCCTGATGAAAGTCCTTACGATTATTACACCGTTGGTCATACTTCAACTTCTATTGCTTTAGCAACTGGAATGGCTAAAGCCCGTGATCTAAGCGGCGGTCATGAAAATATCATGGCTTTAATTGGTGACGGTTCTCTGACAGGCGGCTTAGCCTATGAAGGGTTAAATAACGCGGCAATTGAAAAACATAATTTGGTAATCGTCATTAACGATAATCAATGGTCCATTGACCAAAATGTGGGCGGTTTAGTTACTGCCTTAAAAAAACTCCGAGATTCTAACGGTCAAACTGCTGAAAATCCCTTTACCGCTTTGGGCTTTGATTACCGTTATGTTGCTGAGGGTAACAATATTAAATCTCTGATTGAAGCTTTTCGCGCAGTCAAAGATGTAGATCATCCCATAGTGTTGCATATTAATACCCTTAAGGGTAAAGGCTATCAACCAGCGATCGCCGAAGAAGAAGCTCATCATTGGGTAGCACCTTTTGATTTAACTAACGATCAGCCTCTCCAAAAAAATCCTGCTACCCCAACCGTAAATTCCGTTATTTTGGATGTTATCACCCAACAGATTAAGAATGGAAAACAAGTTATGGCCATTGATGCTGCTATTCCAGGCGTTTTTGACCTAGAAAATTTCAAAAAAGACTACCCTGATAATTACACTGATGTCGGAATTGCCGAGCAAGAATCTATAGCCTTTGCGGCTGGTTTTGCCAAAGAAGGCGGCATTCCAATTCTTTTAGAAAATTCAA
>NZ_KQ033877.1:17659-461459 GCF_000967245.1 Bombilactobacillus mellis | reverse complement strand
CCTTCCTGCAGCGGGCTTTTGATCAACTATCACATGACGTAGCCGCTAATGATTTACCCGTGGTCATGCTGGTAGCTGGCGGTGGCATCTCTAATCAATCCAAAACGCATCTGGGAATTTTTGATCAAGTAATGATCTCCAATCTGCCCAACTGGGTTTATTTAGCACCTACAAATCTGGCGGAAGAAAAAGCGATGCTACTATGGGCTCTTAAACAAAGGAACCATCCGATAGCAATTAAATTACCTGTTAATGATGTTCCACAAACACCGCAGCAAAATCAAAAAGTTATTGTTGATTATGATCAAATTAATTATCAAATTAACTGGGGCAAAGATGTTGCCGTTCTTGCCTTAGGTGATTTTTATTCCTTAGGAAAAAGCATTGCTGATCAATTAGGTGCTACCTTAGTAAACCCGTTGGCAGCCAATATTTTAGATTATCAAAGTTTAGATATATTAGCACAGAAACATCAGATAATTATCACTTTGGAAGATAATATCTTAGATGGCGGCTTTGGACAAAAAGTTGCTGCTTATCTGGGACCCAAAAATATATCTGTGTTGAATTATGGTCAAAAACGAGTTTATACTGACCAAACTCCAATCAATGAAACTTATCTGCAAAATCATTTAACGGTAGAACAAATTCTCCAGGATTTAAAAACAGTCTAAAATAAGGCAAACTTTACTCCGACTTTCTTTCCTAAATTCAAAATAAATTCTACTTTTTCCTGATCTGCTAACACAATTATTATTTAGATTCACAGCTGGATCTTATTTCGAATTCTAAAAAGATCAGGAAAATCATTAAGCAGCACAAATTTCTAAATATGAGAAATTTGTGCTACTTTTTTATCTAAATTAAACATTTTAAAAGTAACTGCAACAAAGACCAGCAATTGCCAAATGCTGTTTTCCAATAGCTACAAAACAAATTTTAATCAATTTCATCCTTATCATATAACCTGATTTTATTTTTTAACCGCTGAATGGTTGCCTGCAGCTTTTGCTCCTGATTTTCTAATCGTAGTAATTCTTTTACTAAAATTTGCCGCCGCGCCGGTTTTGTCTTTTTTCCTTGGTAAAATAGCTCTGTATACTGCTTGAGATCCTTAATCGGAATCTGAACTTGACGCAGACATTTAATAAAGTTGATCCAATTCAGATCTTCAATACGATATTCTCTTACACCTTGCTGTCTTTGCACAGGAGGAATCAAGCCCATCTTTTCATAATAGCGTAATGTTACCGGAGATAAATTCACTTTTTTCGCTACTTCAGATATTTTCATAAATTCTAACTCTTTTCTTATTGACTTAAACTAAACTTTAAGTATTACAGTAAAATAGATTAGTTAAAATAGATATTTATCTCTGCTTAACTAATCTAATTGCTGCTGTTGTTTTCAAGTATGAAAAATAGTCTCGAACATCTACTGTTAAAATTGCAGAAAAAGCCTTACTAAAGCGCTAGTCTGCTGGTCTAACAAAACACACCGCAATACTAAAATTGGAGAAAAAATAATAATTAATACTGCTTAGCTTTTCGGAGTAATAAGTAAAGTTGCTTGCATGGGAACCGAAGTGATCATTCCTTCTAATGGCTCCTGCCCTGCATATTTATCTTTATAAGCCTGATTAATTTGCTGATCAAGTTCCGGATTATTTTTGACAGCTGTAAAAGTTACTTTATATTCTTTATCAGCAGCTGTCATTAAGCCATTTTTTTGTAAAATTGCTGACTGATACCAGCTTGAATTTACCCCACTATAAGCACGAATATACAGATTATTATCTTGAATTACAAACCAAATTGGAATTGGAGTATTATGAGTTTGACCATCAGCATAAAATGGTTCAATCTTAATTGCCTCATCATTAATAAAACTACTTAAGTCCTTTTGTGACCATGAATTCATAGTAATTTTCCTTTCATTGTTTTATTTTTTAATTGTTTGGACAATTATACCTATTAACAGCTACTCCGTGGATGCTCACGTCCCAGTAGAAATGATTACATTTTCAATAATTTTTCTCTTAGAAACAGTAATAGCTCCCACACCAAACCATACCTTGGTAATTACTTCCCTAGCATCTGGGATTGTTAGCAAGAATTTAAAAATATCTGCCAGCTTTAATGGCAACATTTAAAACTAATCATAGAACCATGAAAGATTAAGGATCTCTCGCCCACACTTTAATTGTAAACGATTTTCTTTTTGCGGGGAAATACTTATTCAGAATCATGAATCATTAAAAAAATGCATCTATTCCGAGAAAGAGAGAAGAAAATATGGAATTAAGAGTTTTAAATTATTTTGTCGCTGTAGCTCAAGAAAAAAATATGACCCGCGCAGCAGATAAACTACTCATTTCTCAACCCGCTTTATCACGCCAAATAGCAGCTTTAGAAGATGAACTCGGAGTCAAATTATTTAACCGGGAAAACCGTCATCTTACCTTAACTTCAGCAGGTCAATATTTATTAGAACAAGCTCAGGAAATTTTAGAATTAGTAGTTAAAACTCGCAAAAATCTGCAAACTACTTCTTTTATTAGTGGGGATTTAACAATTGCTGCTGGTGAAAGTCTCGGCATGCAACGAATCATGAATGTCATTAGCAATATCATTAAAAAGTATCCTACGGTCAAAATTCATCTTCTCAGTGGCGACTATAGCTACGCCCAACGTAAATTAGATAACGGCACTGTCGATTTTGCAGTTATTATAGGTAATACTTCAATTGCCAACTATGCTTCATTAACTTTACCGGAAAAAGATCATTGGGTAATTTTAATGCCCGTAAATGATCCTCTGGCAACTAAAAAAGTTATTAAGCCCGCCGATTTAGTCGGTCGTTCAATACTTAATTCACAACAAGCCCAAGAACTGCAACTTTTTCAAAACTGGCTGGGAAACTATAGCAATTATGTTAATTTTATCGGTACTTATAATTTAAACTTCAACGGTACTTTATTAGTAAAAAATCGAGCTGCATTAATGTTTACTTTGGACCATCTTGCCAACACCTCGCCCAACTCCGGCCTCACCTTTAAAAAAATAGCTCCAGCCTTACAACAAAATATTAGAGTAATTTGGAAACATGGAGTTAAACTGTCTCCCGTAGCCGAATTATTTTTAAAATTATTAAAAGAATCTATTCTTCAAGAACAATACTTCTTATAACAATCAAACTTTCTTTATAAACGACTATACGAAAGTCCGCGTTTTAATCTTTTCCAAAAGCTGGTATCATCAGTTTGCAAAATTACACCTTGATAGATTTTACTAATATATATTGTCAAGCCAATAATACTTACAATTAAAATTACCAATGACAGAATAACTTCCAGACTACCAACCTGCCCATTAATTATTCGAATTGGCATCATGAATGAAGAAAAGAAGGGTACATATGATAGTACTTGCGGCAGAATTTGCTCTGGATGAGAAATAAATGCAAACGCCAAGAAAAATGCGATCAGAGAAATCATCATAGTACTTTGAGCAGCTTTTGAAGAATCTTCTGGCTTAGCTACTAAAGCTCCTGAAAAGGCTGCTAATATCGTATAAATAACTACACCAAGAATTAGAAAAATGAGGTTGACGTTAAGCAAATTGCCCAGCACCTTATTTATTATCACCTGATTATCACGCATAAAAGAAGCCGTAATTTTTGCATGTAAAGCCCAGCGGTAAGTGGCCCAGCCGCCAACAATATAGATTAAAAGTTGCGTAATAATTACACCGAAAATGCCCAGAATTTTGCCTAAAAAATATTTTGCGGCAGTTGTACTGGAAAAAATGATTTCCATAATCTTCGTACCCTTTTCAGAAGCTATTTCTTGAGCTGTAATGCTACTGTAGGAAAGCAAAACCATGTAAACGACCATAATCACTATAATTAATGACACCATTTTAGCCAGTTTATCGCCCAGCTGCTTTTTCTGGAGGATCTCACTATACTGCGGTTGCTGTTGTAAGGCCTTAAGCTGATGTGGTGCTAATTGCGCCTTTTGCAAATTCAGTTGACTCTGCAAGACTTGTAAATAGCTTTTTACTTTGGGCTTTAGTTCATCATCAATAGATGATATTCCATGATAAATGGCCTTAACTTGGTTTTTTTGCATGCCAAATACCAGATAACCATCAATCTTTTCTTTTTTGACAGCCTTTTTAGCAGATTCAACGGTTTTAATTTTAGAATCAACATATTTATCATTATTTTTAATGAAGTTTTGGCGAACTTGCTCATTGGAACTGATAACTGCAATCTGACTGTCTGCATCAGAATTAGCACTGATAGCTCCTCCTAAAGCACTACATCCAATTATGAAAAAAGGACCCAAAATTAAAATCAGAAAAGACCAAGACTTCACTTGATGCCAATAAGTTTGCAGTGTTACGGTCCATAATTTATTCATGTTGTTCACCAGCTTCCATTCGAAAGATTTCGTCCAGTGTTGGTGGTTGTTGCCGGAACTCTGCAACATATTCACCATTTGTCAAGGCATCAAAGACTTCCGGACCACTATTTTCATCATCAATATGTAAAAGATATTGGCCATGAGCTTTCTTTTCCACTTTTTTAACGTGAGGGAGTTGTTTTAATTCTGCAAGCGACTTGGTAGTTTTGCAGTAAATTTCCGTTTTCCCAAAGGAATCACGAACAGCGTCAATCGTACCACTTAAAATAACTTGTCCCTTTTTCAACATGATCAAACTATCGCAGATTTCTTCAACGTTTGACATATCGTGACTGGAAAAGATAATTACTGCATTATTCTTTTTAGCATCTAAAACTGCGTTTTTAAGCAAATCTGCATTGACCGGATCCAAACCACTAAAGGGCTCATCCAAAATAATTAATTGGGGTTGATGAATTAAGGTACAAATTAACTGCACCTTCTGCTGATTACCTTTCGAAAGCGTTTTTATTTTGTCACTTTTCTTGCCTTGAACATCAAAGCGTTTCAACCAATCATCGATTTGCGGTTTTATCTCTTTTGCCGGGCGGCTTTTTAGCCGCGCCAAATAAACAATTTGCTGCTCAATAGTCATTTTAGGTAGCAAACTGCGTTCTTCGGGCAAGTAGCCTACCGTATCAAAAGTTTTTTCAGTAATGGGCTGATCTTCCCAAGTGATTTTTCCATCGTAATGAAGAAAATTTAAAATACTGTGAAACGTGGTGGTTTTCCCTGCGCCATTTTGACCAATCAAACCCATAATTTCCCCAGGCTGAATGGTAAAGTTAACATCTTGAAGCGCTGGAAAAGTATTAAACTTTTTACTGACATGCTCTACTTTAAGCATACTTTTCTCCTCCAGATATCTCAGATATATTCCAAAGTTTACTCTGCGTCTTTTAACCTGTCTACTACAAATATTGCAGCGGAATTATTTTTTCTCAAAAGTAAACATAAAGACTCAAACAGAAATTGTTATTCAACCCTGAAAAATTAAGAAAATCATTTTACTTTACTAAGACTAGGTTTTTATTTGACAGTTACCTCACAAATACAACATAATCAAAAATAACAATTATTGCAGTAACAGTCTAACTGAGTTATTTTCGAATTTTTAACTTGCAGAGGAAGAATAAATGCTAAAAAGTATCTTGCTGGGTCTAACTCTTGGTGGTCTTTCATTAACTGGTTGTTATATTAGTTACCATCATAATCGAACACGTCTTTTTAACGGTTTTTGTTTAGTCAGCGCTTTTTTTAGTTTCATTGGTAGCTTTCTAATTAATACTATTCATTTTACTTGGCATAATTTATACCGCTGGAGTCTAGGGATAGTGCTTGTCGGTTTACTTTTTTGCTGTTTACTTTATTGTATGCAGAATAATTTTCACAAACGACAACTACTTATTTGGGCCCCAAAAAAACATATTGTGGGCTTAGCTGTACTGCTAATTAGTGTTCTGATACTCGGCATCTTCGGATTCTCTTGGCTTGGCTGGTCCAAATTTTTAAACAAGATTAATTATCTTTTTTTCTTCAGTCTCTGCTTAATATTTACCTATTTTCTCATTTGTTTTCTAACTTTTTTAGCAACTGCTTACCTATTCAGCTTATGGCAGCCAAAATTCCCGCAAAAATATTTAATTATTCTCGGAGCAGGATTACTGCACGGACAATACATTTCTCCATTATTGGCTGCACGTATTAACCGGGGGATAAAATTTTATCAACAACAAAAAGCCGCTGGCTTCACTCCTCCACTGATTATTTGTTCTGGCGGCCAAGGTGGTGATGAGCACCTTGCTGAAGCTCAAGCCATGGGCCGCTATCTTCTTCAAAAAGGTATCGATCCTCACCACATTTTACTGGAAAAGCATTCTCATAATACGTATGAAAATATGCTTTTTTCCCAAAAAATCATCGCTCAAAAAGGTATCGCTTTCACTCAAGGCTTGTTTGTTACTAGTAATTATCATGTTTATCGAGCGGGTCTAATGGCTCATCAAGTTGGCTTAAATATTGCTGGTTTAGGCAGTAAAACTCATTTTTCTTTTTGGTGCCGCGCCCTGGGACGGGAATTTGCGGCAATTCTTCTACGTTATAAGTATTTTCACTTACTGAGTATTGTCAGTTTAGTTATTTTAACAATTGCTATCGTTTTTTAAGGATAATTACACAAAAATTCAGATTAGCCACTGAAGCTAATCTGAATTTTATTGAAATTGACCGACTAATTATTGTACTGGATCTCCTGCTGTTTTACCGGCATCCAGATAAAAAATCTCTTCAATTTCAATCACTACTGCAGCAATCGGTTGCGGAACGTGATGACCTTTAGCAAATTCTTGCGCATCAGCAAAAATCTGATCGTCTTGATGAATTATTGCCTTTCCTTCAAAGCGATAGCCTTTAAAGACATCATGATTAACAACCGCCACAGCCACCTGCGGATTTACATGAATGTTTTCCCAGGCTTGTTTGCCTGTATGTTCATCATACAGTAAATGTGTATCATCCAAAATCCGCATAGTCCCTTTAGGACCGACTTGAGGATGATTATGGCCATCAGTAGTGGCCAAAAAACTCAATTGTGTCTGCAGCAGCTCTTTCATATCCGACGTAAGTTTTTTCATATAGTTCCTCCTATCTGTATTTCATTTTACGGATAGTTCAGATAAATAGCTATTAATAAAGCCTTAAAATTTTTTAAGCATGTACAAGATGCTCATAAGTTTTAGTAGTTAAAGTATAAACCAAGATATAGGCTACTGCTAAAATTACAATAGAACAGAAAGTAACCAGTGTTATTAATCGTTGATTATATAAACTGAATTGTTTTAACACATTAATAATAGCCGGCAAAGCAAAAATAGTATTAACAATTGCCATTATTATCGGTAAAAGAAACACTGTTAAAACCTGGCTATGAATTGCCTTGCGTGCAGCAGCTTTGCTTAACCCGACCTGCTGCATCGTTACAAAACGCTTTTGATCAGCATAACCTTCTGCTACTTGTTTATAATAAATTAACAAAACGGCCGTAATTGTCATTGCTAAACAAGTAATAATTCCTAAGAAGAGCAGACCTCCAAAATAAGCATTAAAAATACTCTCATTTTGGGCATAGTCCGAACACCTAGTGACATCTAATTTAAATTTTTGCTGTATTTGCTGAGCAAATTTTTGCTGATTGGCTTTCTCAGCTTCTACATTAAATCCCTGAACGTACTGCCAAGGTTGGTGATTAATCTGTTGAGCAACTTGTTCATTAGCACTCACAATGATAATCGGACGCCAAATCGAATGGCCGTAATTATAGTACAATTTAAAATGTTTTAGTGGAATTACTTGATAACTAGCACCATTAATAATTACATTTTTGGGTTGAGATTTTTGATTAGAAGTATAAATTAAGATTTGGTGAGCCTTCAGTTGGCGCTGTTGCTGTTCCAAACGGTTATAATCTGCCAGCGTTATAGTCGTTATTGTATCGGTACTATCAGCAGAATTACCTAATTGAAACTTGTTATCTTTCCAGATACCTGGAGTAGGTACAGTCATTTTTATTTTTTGTGGCGATTTCATCTGTACCTGATTAGCCTGAGCCAAAACGTGTAATCTTTGTTGATCACTAGCTGTCAAGGGCTTATTCGTTGTCAACATAACATCATAAGGATTAAATAATTTTAAAATCTCTGTCGTACCTTGATAAACACTAATGGTCGTAATCAGTGTAACCAAAATGGTAGTACATAATAAACAAATAGAAGCTAACCCTGCACCATTTTGTTTCATCCGATACAACATCCCGGAAATAGAAATAAAATGATTCGGCCGATAATAAAATTGGGGCCTTTTTTGTAAAAAACTGAGTAAGGTGATACTGCCGGCAATAAAAGTTAAATAAATTCCAATTACAACCAAAAAAATAGCAAAAATAAATTGGATAAGACTATTTAAATTAGGTTTGGTAGATACTGCAATCGCATAGCCTCCTGCCAGTAACAACACCCCTAAAATTCCCATGAGCCAATGATTTTTTGGACGTTTCTCTCCTTGATAAGCTTGATTCCATAAAGCCATGGGTTTAATTTTTTGTAAACAAAAAATATCATATAGAAAAATAAAGCCGAACATAATCATAAAGATTATGGCTACTTGAACAAAAGGCAGCCCGCCAAATTGTTCCTGTAATCCTTTAATATGCATAAACTTTTGTAAAATCAAAAAAGCTAACTTTAAAAAACTAGTTCCCAAAATTAAGCCCAGAATTAAACTCAAAAGATATAAAAAGCAATTTTCCAGACAAATAATTAAACGTAAATCTCCGCGGGTAAGCCCAAGAATGTTAAATAATCCTAATTCGCCATTACGTTGCTTCATAATAAAACTATTAACATAAAACATGAAAATAAAGGATAAAAATAAAACAAAAGCGGCACAGATGCGCGTCATGGCAATGACATAAATACCATTACTGCTATTTTTTAAAGTAGTATTATTCATCAAATTCAAAAAAATAAAATTGAGCGCTAATAAAATTCCTACCACAAAAACAAATAAGCTATACTGCTGTTTATTTCTAAACAAAGTGCTTTTGGCCAGTTTGAGATGAATCAACATCAGCACCCCCTCTTTCTGTGGTCATCAAAGCCAGCAGACTATTATTAATTTTCTGCAGATAGGAATCAAACGACTGTTGGCCGCGAAACAATTCATGATAAATTATGCCGTCTTTAATAAAAAGCGTTCTCCGCGAATGAGCGGCCGTGGCCGCACTGTGCGTAACTAATAAAATAGTTTGTCCCGCTTGATTAATTTGTTCAAAAGCATTTAATAAACGTTGTGAATTTTGTGAATCCAATGCTCCTGTAGGCTCATCAGCCAGTAATAATTGGGGTTGAGTAATTAAAGCTCTAGCCGCTGCTACTCTTTGACGCTGACCGCCTGAGACTTCGTAAGGAAAACGTTGCAAAATATCTGTAATTTCTAATTGCTGAGCCAATGGCAATAGACGCTTTTTCATTAAAGATAAGGGTTGACGATCCAACACTAATGGTAAAAAGATATTATCTTGATTATTGAATGTATCCAATAAATTAAAATTCTGAAAGACAAATCCTAAATTCCGACGGCGAAATTTAGCAGCCTCTTTTTCCGGTAATTGACTGACATCTTGACTGTTCAGTAACACTTGGCCGCTGCTCACCTGATCCAAAGTAGCAATAATATTTAATAAGGTGGTTTTTCCTGCACCTGATTCCCCCATAATTGCAACATAATCGCCTGCATTAACTTCTAAGGAAATATCACGCAAGGCTGTCACTTGATTGTTGGGAGCTTTCCCAAATATCCGGCTTACATGTTTTAAAGCTAATAAAGTCATTATTGTTTGCCTCCTTTATGATTCTTAGTATAAAAAAATTCCTAACCAGCTACTAGTTACATTCTGGTTAGGAACCTTACAATTTGTTATTTTAACGAATATCTGACTGAGCAAAACCTAAAATCACAGTTGTACCTTGATTTAACTGCGACTGCACTTGTAAATTAATATTTAAACGTTGACAAATATTAAAAGCTAAATACAAGCCCATCCCTGTAGCCACTTGTTGTTTACGACCATTACTGCCTGTAAATCCAGGTTCAAAGATACGGGGCAAATCTGTGCTGGCAATGCCGATTCCTTGATCTTGAATCAATAATTGCTGGTCTTGAGCGTGAATCGTAATAGTCGTCTGCGGTGGGGAATATTTGATAGCATTAAAAATTATTTGCTCTAAAACGACACTAAACCATTTGGAGTCAGTTAATAACTGTTGTGACTCTACTTCCAAATGCAAATGTAGATGTTTTTGAGCAAAGAAAATGGCATATTTTTGAATAATCGGTTGCAGCAAGACAGCAGTTTTTTGCCAGCCAAAGTCTAAATCATGATGAAAATCGGCAAAACGTTGATAATTTAATAACAAGTCCAATTGATTTTGAATTAAAGAAATTTGCTGCTGAACCTGACTACTGGGTACTTGAGTTTGATCTTCAGCCAAAATTGCTAAAGCAGTCAAGGGGGTTTTGATTTCATGGCTCCAAATTTTAAGGTAATCCTGCTGGTTAACTTTGCGTCGGTCTTGTTGCTGTTGCAAGTTAAACAATTGTTGTTTGCATTCCTGAAAGGCCTGACTGTAGGCTTGTAACACTGGATGAGAAAAATGAGGGACAGCGGGGCTTTTTTGAGTTTTTAATTGCTGGAGTTTTTTAAGTTGCTGCGCCTGATAAATTGCTCGGCCACCAATAACTGCCAGGCAAATAAACCAGGTATAACGCAATAAATCCCCTACCAGATTACTGGGTAAATTATACAATTGAAAAAATAATGCTAAAATCAGCAAAACAATTATGTATCCTACAAGCCAAGGCCATTGTTTCCATACTAATTTCCAAATTTTCATGAACTTACCAAGCGGTAGCCGCGGCCGCGCTCCGTGATCAAATGTTCTTGTAAATGTAAAGGAGCAATTTTATTACGCAAACGACTCATATTTACATTCAATATTGCATCATCCAAAAATTTGCCACTTTGCCAAATCTTCTGCCGTAAATCCTCTTTCGACAAAGTTTGATCAGGTTGTAAAAAAAATAATTTTAAAATGAGTCCTTCAGTAGGAGTCAATTTAACCGTCTGCTGCTGATAGCTAACTTCATTAGTTAATATATTTAAATGATAATTTTGAAAAAGCAGCTCTTCTTTAATTTCTCTTTGTGTTCGTCTGAGAATCGCTTGAATTTTAGAGATGAAAACATCCAACGAAAAGGGTTTTACCAAATAATCATCAGCGCCGCTGGCAATAGCCCGAACGGCATTGGGGTCCATTTGTGCTGCAGATACAAAAAGAATTGGCACTTCGGAAAAAGAACGAATCTGTTTCGTCCAATAAAAGCCGTCAAAAACCGGTAAAGTTATATCCATAACAATTAAATCGGGCTCAATTTGCACTACGGATTGTGTCACCTGTTGCCAATTTTCAATCGTAAAGCTTTGATATTGCCATTTAGTCAATCTTTCCTGCATAGCTTGTAAAATGTCAGAATTATCTTCAATCAATAAAATTTTAGTCAAATCTAAAAACCCCATCAATGATTAATTAATTGCTGAATACCGTTACGTAAACTATTCAATAAATGAGTGAAAGATGAAAGCGTATGGCCGAGATAAATTAATTCAACAATCAAGCATACTAAACTGACCACACCCAGAATAATTCCTGCGATTGCCAGCGCTTTATCTTTGCCTCGTACATGCTTATTTAAGGCTAAAGCCGCTGTGACAATGGCGACACTGCCAAGTAATCCTCCCCATTGAGCAATTAATGATAATAAGCCCAGCAAAAATCCTGCTAAAGATAAGGGCTCCACAGCCGAAGATCCCGAGGTTTTTGAATCCTGAACTTTTTTAGAAGTCGGCGGCTGCGAAACAGGAACTTCCATCTGAGTATTGCTATTGGGATTAGGATTAAAATTAGGAGCAGGAGTATTAACCTGTTGTGGTGGTGGCACTGAGCCTTGATTGCTATAGCCTACATTAGTCAAAACTCGGCCGCAATAAGGACAATTAGGCATTCCTACCGCTACATAATTTCCACAATTTGGACAAACAAGAAGATCGTTTTGCATTGTAATTCCCCCCTTATTGCTTTCACACTAAAAGCACACTAAATAAAACGAACAGCCGTACCATAAGCAACGACTGATTGCATATCATTAGCCATTGATCCAGAATCAAAACGCATCATTACCACCGCATCAGCATTTAAATCGCTGGCTTCTTGGCGTAAACGTTCCAAAGCTTTATCACGGGCTGTATGCGACATTCTTGTATACGCCCTAATCTCTCCGCCAACAATACTTTTTAAACCAGCACCCATATCACTAATCATATTTTTGGATTGGGTTGACAATCCAAAAACCTCTCCTATAATTTCATACTCTTTACCCGGAATTTTTTCTGTAGTCGTAATTAAAATTTCCGCTGCCTTCATATGCTCACTTCTCTCATTTAACTATTTATATTATACCAAACGTCGGATCTGTTATCATAAAGAGGAGGCGATTTAAATTGAATTTAAACTTAATTAAAGCATATACTAAAAGAATTTTACAAATGGATGTTAGCGGTCATGACTTTTATCATTGTCAACGAGTAGCAGTCAGTGCCCAGAAACTATGGCAGCAAGATTTTTCGACAGCAACTTATAATGATGAAATTAATGCTGCCAGTTATTTACATGATACCATGGATGAAAAAATAGTTGCTGATCCTCAAAAAGCTCTCAGTCAAATTCGTAACTTATTAACCACGGCCGGATTTAATGCCTCACAACAAAAAGATATTATTAGTACAATTACACAGATGTCGTTTTCTAAAAATATTGCACAACAACAGAAGTTACCGTTATTTGGACAATATGTGCAAGATGCCGATCGTTTAGATGCTTTGGGTGCTATTGGAATTGCGCGGGCTTTTGCCTATGGCGGCAGCCACCAACAACCTATTTATGATCCCCATCTCCAGCCCGAAAAATTAAGCAATCACTTTCAGTATCGACACCATCAGACAACTACTATCAACCATTTTTATGAAAAACTGCTTCATTTGCAAAATCTTATGAATACTAAAGCCGGTAAAAAATTAGCTCAACAACGTAGTCAATATATGCAACAATTTTTAACGGAGTTTCAACAAGAGTGGGACGGGCAAAAATAAACTGTCGTAAATAAGCAGTAGAAACTTGAAAAGGCTATAGATCACAATATTAATTTAACAATTATGCTTATTAAAATATTTATGCATTCACCACTTTTTTATTTTTGACGCTGCTGCCACTGCATTTGGGCTTGAGCATTAACTTTGTTATCCGTCAAGATTTGGTGATGGCTGATTAAGTTGTCTTCCAATTGGACAAAACTCTGGACAGATTGCCCATAGGCCACTTCTCGATCATATTTAATGTCCAAAGTCTGTAATTGATGCTGCATTAAGAAATCCTTGCCTAAAGAATCCAGCATCCAATCTAAATAAATGGAATTGTTAACATGACCATTAACATCAATATCAAAAAAACGAGTTCGATAAATCTGCGGTGATTGTGAATATTTAAAACGTTGAATTCGTGGAAAGCGCCAAATATCCGTTGAATATTCACAACCAATTTTAGCCATAGTTTCAGGTATAACCTCAATCATGGAACGTTTTTTAATATCCATCATGACCCAGTTGCTCAACAGATGTAACAATTGCTGTCCTTGACTATCATAAAGCGTAAAAGTCCGATAACAAAAAAATTTATTATAACTGTTAGCTTCCGTAACAATTGTGACCTTTTCATTAATTCGCGGCAATCTCTTAATTTCTAAATGGTACTTAGTGACAACCCAACCAATTCCTTGAGCTACCATCTGCTGAGAATCAATTCCGACCGCATGCAATTGATGTTCAGATACCAACAGCATTTCATTAAATAAGGCGGAAATATTGATCTCAGAAGTAGCATTTGTACTGTAAAAAGGAATAACTTTCGTTTCTTGATATTGTTGTCCCATTATTTATCCTCCAATCCATGATAAAGATTATAAACGTACTGGCGGCTCAGCTGATACTTTTGAGCAATAGTTTTAATTGCTGCGTTGGGTTTTAAGCCTTGAGCCACTTGTTGTTTAACCAATTCTAATAACTGGACATCCGCTGGCTGGGAAATCGTCACACTGTCAGATGCTCCAGCCACAATTAAGACATATTCCCCGCGGGGTTCGTTATTAGCAAAATACTCTTGCACTTGCGCTAACGTTCCGCGTAAAAAAGCCTCATGAACTTTCGTCAATTCCCGCGCAAGTACAATTTGCCTGGTACTGCCGAGGTATTCGCTCAATAAAGCTACCGTCTTTTTTACCCGAAAAGGTGATTCGTACAAAATAAAAGTTTCAGTTAATTGGCTTAATTGTTGTAGGGCTTTTTGTCGTAGTTTGGACTTACGCGGCAAAAAGCCATAAAAATAAAACGGCTGGGGCACAAGTCCCGAAGCAATCAGCGCCGTTAAAGCCGCATTGGGTCCCGGTAGCGGGACGACGGGAATTTGCTTTTGAACGCAAGCTGCTACTAATTCTTGGCCCGGATCACTAATAGAAGGCATTCCCGCATCACTCACCTGTGCCAGATTATAACCCGCTTGTAATTTTTGTAGTAATTCCGGCAATCTTTGCTGGGTATTATGTTCATGAAAACTAATTTGTTTAGTATGAATAGCAAAATGATTTAATAATTTTTGCGTATTGCGCGTATCTTCGGCCGCAATCAAATCAACTTCTTTTAATGTTTGGATTGCACGCATACTCATATCATCCAAATTGCCAATGGGGGTTGGTACTAAATACAAACAACCCTGTTTTTGCGGCACAAAACTCTTCACTTCAGTAATCATTTTTGCGAACGATCTCCATAAATAACATCTAAACAAAAGGCGCATTCTTCATTATTTTCTCGATGCGCACCATATAAAACTGTACAAACATGAAATCCTTGTTCATAAAGTTTTTCTAAAGTTCGCCGCGCCTCAGGTAATTCCGGCTCCTTTTGCGCATCTAACTCAGTCAAGCGCGCATGTAAATGTTCATTTTCAATTTTTAATTCAGCATTTTCTTCTAAAACTTGCGAAATATCTTCTTTCATTGCAGCTAATTCTTGGGTTAAATCCTGGGCTACTGCTTGTAATGCAGTAAATTTAGCATAGTAATCTTTTTGTGACATCTCTTAACTTCCTTTGCTGATTGAATCAGCTGCTAAAGCTAACTGTTCCAAACTATTTTCAAAGCTAACATTTGCGGACCATAATTTTTGCGCGTGTAAAAACTGCTCACCTAATTGCCGGCTTTTCATCAAAGCTGAAGTTGAACCTGTTTGTTCGGACAAATTTTGCGAAAAGTACCATTCTAATAAATTCCAAAATATTTCTTGTTGGGAACGATTTTCGATTATTGGCAAAATAGAAGCAGCCACAGCAACAAAAGCCTGTAATGGATTATCTAACAACAGATGAAACCATGATTGTACCTGCGTTTTAATTTTAGAAAATTGATTCGCTGACAAGTCGGTAATTACCTGATCTTCTAAATGTACTTTCTGAATTAAATCTATATCCGGTCGCGCATAACCTTGTTGTTGCAATCGCTGCAGTAAATCTTGATCACTGCTGGCCGGTAAATTAATGATTTGTACACGTGATAAAACCGTCGGTAATAACGAGCTACGGGAAGCAGCTAAGAGAATGATTGTTAAATCCCCTTCGGGTTCTTCCAATAACTTTAATAAACTATTTTCCGCTGCTAAAGTTAATTTCTCAGCACCCTTAATTAAGAAAACCCGGTGATTGTTTTCTAAACCAGTTTGCCCCAAGGTTAATTTAAAATCGCGAATTTCATCAATTCCCAAATTTTGCTTAGACGTTTGCAAAACGGAAACATCAGGAAAATCTCCCTTCTGAATCCGCCGACAATTATTACACTTTAAGCAGGGGTAACCGGCGTGAGCATGGGGGCAAAAAAGAGCTTGACAGAACCAATATCCTAAAGCTGTAGTCTGCAATTGATCTGCACCGGTAAATAAATACGCATGCGACACGCGTTTTTGAAGAATATCATGAGCTAAAATCTGGGTAATTTGTTTTTGTTCTTCGACAATTGCCGCCATTAGAAATGAACCATTCTTTCTAAAGGTAAAATTAAAACCGTAGCTCCGCCGACAGTTACTTCTACGGGTTGATTAGGAACTTCGCCCATCATATTAGTAGCCATAGAAGTAGTAATAAATTCTTGGCGCATATGGGAATGATCTTTAATAATTGCTAAAACGCGTTCTACCTGACTATCCTTTACACCTAAAAGTAAGGTTGAATTACCTCGTTTTAAAAAATTACCAGTAGTTGACAAACGCGTAGAAAGAAATTTTTCTTTATTCAAAGCTTTTACCAGCCGATTACAATCTTTATCTTGAATAAAAGCAATTATTAATTTCATGGCTAATCTCCTAAATTAAATCGCTGGCTAATAATAGCCAGGCAATCAGCAACAACTTGATCTGGAGTCTGTAGGGCGTCAATTTTTACGATTCGGTCTGCATCTTGTTTTATTAATTGTTGATAAGCTGCTGTTACCCGCTGGTGAAAATCTAATTGCTCTTTTTCTAAGCGATCAGCGGCTTGAGCACGCTTTTGTTGAATCCGTTTTAATCCCACTGCAGGAGGAATATCAAAATATAAAGTTAATTGTGGTAATAATTTTTGCGTGGCAAATAAATTTAGTTGACAAATTTCCTGCATTCCTAATTGTCTGCCTGCACCTTGATAAGCAACCGAACTATCAATATAACGATCACTCAGAACAATTTTATTAGCCTGTAGTGCCGGCAAAATAACATCTACTATGTGCTGTCGCCGTTGGGCTGCATACAAAAGTGCCTCTGTTCGGGCATCCATAGCACTATTATGCACATCTAAAATTATATCCCGTAACTGCTCGGCAATAGCACTACCCCCGGGTTCTCGAGTTAAAACTACTTCTTGAGTAGATAACTGCTGCAACTGCGGCACTATTTTTTTTGCTGCCGTTGACTTTCCCGAACCATCGGGGCCTTCTAAAGAGATAAAAATCCCTGTCAATACATTTCCAACTTTCCTGTTAAATTTATTAAAATTATCAAGCTTTTAAAAAAATTTTACAAGTAAAATCTCTTGTAAAATCTTGCCCAACTAATGACAAAAATAAGCCTGGATAAGTACTACGCCAATTATTGGCAGCTAATTTCACCTTAATTGGACGCCAGCAATTTTTCTAGGTTTCATTCTAATAAGACTCAGATTTGCCTTCTCTTTGCATCAAAGCGGTAATTTCTTGTTTAATATCAGCTTGTTCATATAAAACATGATAAATAGCTTCGGTAATCGGCATGTCAATATTTTGCGCTCGAGCTAATTCATAGGCTGATTGACAGGTTTTAATTCCTTCAATTACCATTCCCATATCCTTAATTACAGCGGTTAATTTTTTACCTTGGCCTAACTGATTTCCGGCCCGCCAATTACGGGAATGTATACTAGTGCAAGTTACAATTAAATCACCCACACCAGATAAACCAATAAAAGTCAACGGTTGCGCTCCTAATGCTACCCCTAAACGGGAAATTTCCGCTAATCCGCGTGTCATTAGAGCCGCTTTGGCATCATCACCGTAACCCAAGCCATGTAAGGCCCCGGCACCTAAAGCAATCACATTTTTAAAAGCAGCCCCTAATTCCACTCCAATTAAATCTGTATTAGTATAAACTCGAAAATAATTGTTCATAAATAATCGCTGCACTTGCTGAGCCGCTGCCAAACTAGTGCTGGCTGCAGTAATTAAAGTAATATCCTTGCGCGCTACTTCTTCGGCATGACTAGGGCCAGACAGAGCCACAATTTCTTGCCGATATGGTGCAGGAATTGTGGCTGTTAAAATTTCCGAAATCCGCAAATGTGTTTGCTGCTCTAAGCCTTTACTGGCATGAACAATTAAGGGACAAGCTTTTTGAGCATGAAGAATCGGTACTACTTGTTCAGCAACTGAGCGAATTGCAGGTGTTGGTACTGTAAATAAAACAACTTCGGCGTTTTTCAAAACTGCCGCTAAATTAGTTAGAGTCTGCAATTGCGGCGGATATTGATAATCACCCATATAATGCTGATTAGTATGCTGGTTATTTAATTCAGCGGCCTGTTGGGGATGACGTGTCCATAAACGCACTTGATGTCCATTTTGCACTAAAACACTAGCTAAAACACTCCCCCAAGAACCGGCACCTAAAACTGCAATGGTTGTTTTCATAGTTCTCCTTTATAATTTAATAATTTATTATTTCTATTATATAATAATACTGCCTTAATCACGATATTAATCGTCCATCTAGTAATTGCCATTTAATTTACTGCTCTATTTTTGGCTAAAAAACAGTCAGCAGTATGATCATTAATAACACCAGCAGCTTGTAAAAAAGCATACACAATTGTAGGACCAATAAATTTAAATTGTTGTTGTCGTAAGTCCTGACTAACCAGCCAAGCTAAATTGTCAAATTTGGGAATATCTGACATTGTTTGATAGCAGTGATTAATTACCTGACCATGGGTAAACGACCAAATATAATTACTAAATTGTTCCCGCGGAAATTTTTGACTCACAATCTGAGCATTATTAATTGTCGCTGTTATTTTTTGACGATTACGAATAATGGTGGCATCATTCAATAAACGCTGAACATCAGCATTAGTAAAGTGAGCAATTGCCGCAATATCAAAATGCGCAAAGGCCCGACGGAAATTGGCTCTTTTGTGAAGAACTGTTTGCCAACTTAAGCCACTCTGAAAGATTTCTAAAGTTAATAATTCAAATAATTTTTGGGAATTTCTTTCTGGTCGTCCCCACTCACAATCATGATAAGCTTGCATTAATTTATCTCCCTGTTTGGCCCACAAACAACGTCTTAATTCTTTAACCATTATTAACTTACTCATTTCTTCATTTTTATCATAATTACCTATTTTATTATGACACAGATTGTCACAAGCGCGCTTAACAAAATTATCTTCAAAATAGCTTTAACTATTAGACAAGAAGTCAGATCGACTAATTTGTTGCAAGCAAACAGTTAATTCCTCAATTCTAAATAATATTTGCTATTTATTTTTTAGTATTGTAAAATGACCGTTGGTCATTATTAAAAATCAAAATGGAGTCTTGATTAGTGAATATTCTCAGCGCCCATGAAAAAGAATTAAAAACTCAAAAAATAGCCCAAGTTGCTCAAGGACTTTTTCAAACCCAAGACTTTACAGCCATTTCAATGGCCCAAATCGCCCATCAATCTGGTATCGCCAAGGGAACTTTATTTAATTATTTTGAAACTAAAGAAAATCTCTTTATGTATCTGTTACTCACAGGTTATCAAAAGTATTTACAAGAAGTTATTCAACAATGGCAAAATTTTCCACCTATTTTAACTTGGGAACAGTTGGAAGAATTTTTAATTAAACAAAATCGGTTTCTCATTCAGGAAAAACCGGAACTGTTGCGATTAGATGCTTTACGGGCCCCTTTATTGGAAATTCGGGCTAATCGGGAACAAACCCTGACCCAGCGGCAAAAGCTCTATCAAATCAATCAAAAACTAGGTCAAATTATCGCGCAAAAGGTTGACTTAATTAATGCGCAACAGGCCGGTCACTTATTCATAACACAAAGTGCTATTATTAGCGGCTTAATGAATATGATGGGACTGGATGAATTTAACCATGCCAAATTACAAGTGAACTTTGAGGAATTCAAAATTGATTTAGAAAAAGAAGCCAATCAAGTCTGGCTATTTTATTTACAAGGCTTGCATAAGCAATTACTAGAGGTGCATCATCATGAAAACTAAATACATTCGTAACTTTGCTATCATTGCTCATATTGACCATGGCAAATCCACTTTGGCCGATCGCATCATGGAGTTAACTCAAACTGTTAGTCAAAGAGAAAGCAGCGACCAATTATTAGACAACATGGAAGTTGAACAAGCTCATGGTGTCACTGTCAAATCACGTACCGTCCGAAATTTTTATCAAGGCGATGATGGACAGGAATATGAGTATAATTTCATAGATACGCCGGGACACGTCGATTTTTCTTATGAAGTTTCTAAAAGTTTAGCTGCCAGCGATGGTGCTATTTTATTAGTGGATGCTACTCAAGGCGTTCAAGCCCAAACTGTAGCCAACTTAAGATTAGCCCTGAAGAATCATTTAACTATTATCCCGGTAATTAATAAAATTGATAATGCTGCGGCTAATGTTCAAGCAACTGAAGAACAGATCCGTCAATTACGGCCCGAGTTTGCGCAAATGCCAATCTTAAAAATTTCTGCTAAAACTGGGCAAAATGTTCATCAGGTTTTAGAAGCAATTTATCAAAGAATACCAGCCCCAGTAACAACAGCTGCTTCACCCTTAAAAGCTTTAGTCTTTGATTCCCAATATGATTCTTATAAAGGTGTTATTGCTTATATTCGAATTTTTGACGGACAACTTCAAGATTCACAAAAATTGCAACTAATGCAGCAGAAGGTCAATTTTAAGGCACAAGAGATCGGTATTTTTACTCCGAACATGAAAAAAACTGCTGCTCTTAATGCCGGTGAAGTCGGTTATGTAATTACCGGAATTAAAGACGTCGGCAGTGTGCAAGTAGGCGATACTCTTACTAGTGCTGATCAGCCTACCAGTCAAGCTCTGGCCAGTTTTCAACCTGCCCGATCAATGGTCTATGCCGGTTTTTATCCTAAAGACGGAACTAGCTACGCAGCTTTAAAAGAAGCCATCAGTAAATTGGCTTTGAATGATTCTTCTTTTCAGTACCTGGCCGAAGAATCAGAGGCATTAGGTCCCGGTTTTAGATGCGGCTTTTTAGGTATTTTTCATTTACAAATTATTCGTGAACGGCTTTTAAAGGAGTACCAAGTTGAAGTTTTAACAACCGCTCCTAATGCTACTTATCATGTGTATTTAAAAAAGCCCCTAGTTAACCAAGAATATTTAACCATTACTAATCCGGTCAAATTTCCTGATTTTTCCGAGATTGATTATGTCACTGAATCATATGTTAAAGCCACAATCACTACACCGAATAATTATTTAGGTGATATTATGAAATTGGCAACCCAGCATGATGGTGAAATGATTGAGTTGTCTAATCAACAAGAATTAGTAGTCATCACTTATAAGATGCCGGTTTCAGAAATTGCTTATGACTTTTTTAATGCTCTAAAAGCAATTACTCACGGCTATGCTACCTTAGATACTGAATTTTTGGATTTTGAACTCGTAGACGTAGTCAAAATTCAAATCCAAATTAATTATGCGCCAGTTGATGCCTTAGACATTATCGTACCACGGCCTAAAGCTGCGCAAACTGCCAAACAATTAGTTCAAAAAATGAAATATACAGTGCCGCGCCGCCTATACCCGATGCCAGTTCAAGCTATCGTCGAGAATAAATCCATTGCACGCATCGATGTTCCACCACTACGAAAAAATGCCGCGGTTAATGGAGAAAAGCGCAGCATCTCTAAAAAGCAGCAACTATTGCGTCGCCAAAATATCAATAAACGTAAAGCTGCCCAAAGTGATATTAAACTACCACAGAGTGTTTTTGATGCTATTTTAAATCTGAATAATTCTGACTAATACTAAAAATCAGGGAAGAAGAACTGAAGAATTCTTCTTCCCTGATTTATTATTAGATAAATTACTCAAATCTGCTGTCTTCCCTCTACTGCTCGTTGGAGAGTCATTTGATCAGCATATTCAATATCGGCGCCTACTGCTAGACCATGTGCTAAACGGGTTACCTTAATTTGAGCAGGTTTAATTAATTTTGCCAAATACATAGCCGTCGCTTCTCCTTCCGGTGTAGCATTAGTAGCCACAATCACTTCTTTTACTTGTGAATGTTGCTTTAAACGATGGAGTAATTGCTTAATATTTAAATCATCGGGCCCAATGCCCTTAACTGGCGATAAAACTCCGCCCAAGACTTGATACAGGCCATTATATCCTTGCATATTTTCCATAGCCATAACGTCTTTTGCCTGTTCCACTACTAAAATTTGCGAGGCATCGCGGTGAGGATTACTACAAATTTCGCAAGGATCAATGTCTGTAATATTGCCGCAAATTGAACAATAATGCAGTTGGGTTTTCACAGCTTGAAGACTGGAAGCAAATTCTTGAATATCTTGTTTATCCATATCAATAGTAAAAAAAGCGAGGCGGACCGCAGTTTTTTCACCAATACCCGGTAATTTCATATAAGAATCAATTAAATTAGTTACAGGTTTTGGATATTGCATTCTTTCATCTCCTACAATCCCGAAGTATATTGACCCAAGGTTTTTTGCGTTTGTTGAGCAATTTGCTGCATCGCATCATTAACCGCCATAATAATTAAATCTTGCAACATATCAGGATCATCAGGATCAATTGCTTCCGGCTTAATCGTGATATCCTTTAATTTATGATCACCAGTAAAGGTAGCTTTCACCATTTCGTCAGCAGCTTTGCCCACAAAAGTAGTTTCATTGAGTTTGTTTTGCGCCTGTGTCATTTCTTTTTGTAATTTTTGGGCTTGCCGCAACATATTTTGCATATTACCTGGCATTTGTGCTTTCATTATTTTTCCCCTTAATCTTTTTTTAGTTCTACCAGCTCTGTTCCAAATAATTTTTGAGCTTTGTCAACTGCCACATTGGTTGACTTGGTCTTCTTGACGTCTGCAGCAGATGAATTGGTAATTTCATGATTTTGTAAAAAAGTTTGCCGAATTTGCGGCCAGTTTTCTGCGGCAACAATGACAACATCGGCATCGTTATGCAATAACTTATCCAGATTATTTTTTAATATTTCCAATAATTCTTGATTACTCATCACACGTTCAAACCACATTGCATAATCAAAAGCTACCACTACGCCTGCACTACTAGCTGCTACTGGTTTTGAAACTTTCATGACTGCTTTTTGCGTTACATTCAACATGCTCATTAAATCTGGCCATACCTCGCGCACTTGATTAAGAGCTTTGCGAGTTGCATTAGCCAAAATTTGGTTAATCTTTTGTTGGTCAACATGAGTATGACCAGTGGCTGACTTGAAAGGTTTCGCCGGAGCAGTTTTAGGTGAAGCAGTGGCCTGAGGAGCTTTAGCAATTTTCTTTTGCAAATCGGCCATATTTTGTTTTAATTGTTCTACTTCACTTTGTAGATCCTGTAAGGTTTGAGACAAAGAAGAAGTGGATTCTTCAGAATTAGTTGACTGCATAATCTCGCATAATTTCACTGTCAATACTTCCAGATAAATATCAGTTCGACTCACATTATGCAGATCTTGCTGTGTTTGAGAAGCTGCATTAATCATTTGATATAATTGCTGCTGGCTGATTTGATCATGGACTGCTACAATTTGTGGTGAAATTAAAGATCTACTAAAATCATCCAATAATTTGTCATCAGTTTTAATTAATAATAAATCCCGACAAGTTTCAATAATTGCCTCAATAAAGCGGTGTGGCGAACGCCCGCTCGCCAATAATTGATGAAGATCTTCCAGAGCTTGAGCGGCGTTGGCAGCGATTATTGCTAAAAAATACGCTTCCAGCTGCTTTTTATCCACTGTTCCGGTTACTTGTATAGCATTATCTAGAGTTAAACGTTTATTATCCAAGGACAGTGCCTGATCTAAAATGCTTAAGGCATCACGCATTCCGCCCTCTGCCGCTTGGGCAATCAGTTTTAATCCCTGCTTATCATAAGGCACTTGTTTAGCTTTTAAAATATATTCTAAGCGCTCTAAAATGGTAGTAGCCGTAATTCTTCGAAAATCAAACCGTTGTGTCCGCGAAATAATAGTGGCGGGAATTTTCTGAGGTTCCGTAGTGGCCAAAATAAAAATCACTTGTGCTGGCGGCTCTTCTAAAGTCTTCAATAAGGCATTAAAAGCTCCTGTTGAAAGCATATGCACTTCATCAATAATATAGACCTTATAGGCAGCTCTTGTCGGAGCATATTTGACTTTGTCACGAATATCCCGGATCTGTTCTACACCATTATTAGAGGCTGCATCAATTTCAATTACATCATTTAAACTATTAGCATTGATTTCCTGACAAATTTCACACTGATTGCACGGCTCGCCTTTCTGTGGCTGCAAGCAATTGACCGCCTTGGCTAATATCTTTGAACAGGAAGTTTTCCCAGTACCTCTGGGTCCCGTGAATAAATAAGCATGACTCACCTGTTTAGTAGCCACAGCATTGCGCAGGGTTGTGGTAATTGCATCTTGGCCGATAACATCACCAAAGGTCTGCGGCCGCCAAACACGATAAAGAGCCTGATAAGCCATAAAAAACTCCTTTCAAAAAAATTACAGTTCTATTTTAATCCAAAATCTGTTTTGATGTTGTATTTATTAATTATAATAAAAAACTCCTAGCTTAAAAGCTAAGAGTATTGATAGTCATAACAAAAGGCACATGACAGAATCTTACTTAGTGCTGCTTTCTTCCGAACCTGACACGATTCATAAGCCTACCATTGCCTCCGGCCTTGCGGCAAACATGATAATATCATATTTTAGTAACTTTTGCAACCTGGACAATTTATCATTGTTTGCTATGTTTAGGATTTTCGTTGCCGAATTTTCCGGAAAAAATTAGTTAATAAAGCCCCACATTCCGCTTCCAAAACTCCTCCTTGAAAATCGGGATGATGATTATACCTTACATTAAATAATTGCGTTAAAGATTCAACTGAGCCCGCCTTCGGATCACGAGCACCAAAAACTACGTGTGCAATACGACTATTAATAATGGCTCCGGCACACATAGCACAAGGTTCCAAAGTAACAAACAAAGAATGATGCTCTAAACGCCAACTATTCAGTTTTTGACAAGCAGATTCAATTGCAATAATCTCGGCATGCGCTGTGGCCTGCTGGCGAATTTCGCGTTGATTAAATCCTTGAGCAATCACTTCATGTGTTTCATCATCTACAATCAGCGCGCCAATTGGCACTTCGTTATACTTTAACGCCTCTTGGGCAGTCAGAAGAGCTTGTTGCATATAATTTTGGAGTTCAACTTCCGTATATAGATCGTTAATCGTTAGTTTTGACACTTTTTAATACGTAATATCCTTTATTTCTTGTTATTATTTGTACATTATTAAAAGTTTGCTGCATTATTTTTTTATAAGTCGGCTCGCCCTGTTTTTTTTGCACAACCAACCATAATTGACCGTTAGGTTTTAAATGTTCCACAGCTTGAGTAATCATGTTAGTAACAACCACTTTTCCCGCCCGAATCGGAGGATTGGTATAAATACCGGCATAAATTTGATCATTTAATTGTTGATAAATATTGGATGGTTTGATTTCCACATTGCTAATGTGATTAGTTTGTGCATTAGCTTGTGCTAAAGTTAAAGCTCTTTGATTAATATCAACCATCTCAATTAGCCGTTGCGGTAATTCTTTGGCCATGGTTAAACCAATTGGACCATAGCCGCAGCCTAAATCCAGCAACTTTCCTGCCGGTAAACCATTCCAATTTAAAGCTGCGATTAAGACTCTAGTCCCGTAATCAATGATCTGTTTAGAAAAGACACCATTATCTGTCGTAAACTGTAAGTTATGAGTACGCAATTGAAAAGTAAAGGTGCGTTGCTGGTGTTCCACTTGGGGATGTGTGGTAAAATATTGTTCCATTAATGATGTGGTTCCCTTCTTGATTCTATTTCTTAATTATAATACGCTTTACTTGTTAAAGCTATTTTTCTGGAGGCTAACATGTTTAATAACACTAATAAAATCTTGGATAGTTTATGCTATCTGTCAATTCTGTTTCTGCCGGTTTTATTTCCTCTGATTGTCTGGGTTATTTGTAGTGATAATGTTGATGTGTCCCAATATGCGCGTAACGCCTTCTTCTTGCATCTTGTTCCTACGATTTTAGCCATTGGTATCTTTTTTGCTATTATTTTTATGGGAATCCATCCGGCAATCCAATTTAGATCATGGATTATTGTAGCATTTATTGGCTGTGTCATCATTATCGATGTTATTCTCTTTATTTATAATATTGTTAAAGGAATTAAGTGCTTGCTCTAAAATAAATCCACCCATTACTCAAACATTATTGGAAAATTTTTTTAAAAGTCCTTGACAAGAATGCATTTGAATGATAGATTCTTAATAATAATTAAATTAAAATTAAAAACTTTAAAGAGAACTTCACTTTGTTAAATAGTTAGAGAGTTGCTGGTTGGTGCAAAGCAATCTAGGACACAAAGCGATAATCATCTCTGAGTTGTATTATCGAATCTGCTTGCAGGACTAGATAATATTGGGTACACCCATTATTGTGGCACTGGTCAGATATTTATCAACCAGCAAGGTATCTTCATTGCAATAATGAAGGTATAAATTAAGGTGGTACCGTGTCTAAAAAGCACCCTTAGCTAAAGATATTAGTTAAGGGTGCTTTTTATTTTAAAATTGAAAGGTGGTGGTGCCAGATGAAAGTTGGTATTTTAAACAATGATGATTCCGGTCCGATTCAGATTTTCCAACCAATTATTAGATATTATTCTTTCAACAAACTAAAAAATTATTTTCCATGGAGGTTATTAACTTATGAGTGACAAAAAAATGAACGATTTAACTGAAAATGAACTAGCAGTAGCTGATAATTTATTTCATGCTTACGAAGATCACAAGGCTTTAAAGCAAAGTGACTATGCTGGTTTCTTTCATGATGAAGATTCCGCATACCGGGTACAATTTCAATTAACGCAGCAAAAACAAGAACCAGTCGGAGGCTATAAGGTTTCTTTAACTAGTGAGGAAACCCAAAAAATGTTTGCTTCTAATTCCCCTCTTTATGGAACACAAGTTGCAAGCCATTTTCTACAGTCACCAGCTCATTTTACTGCTGATCAACTAATGGACCCCTTGGCTGAAGTCGAATTAATGTTCACAGCCAAAGAAGATCTCAGCAGTCAAGATACTTTAGCAGATTTAATGCAAAAAACGAAAGTTGCGCCAGCAGTTGAAGTTCCAGATTCACGCTTTTCAGATTGGTTCCCCAGTTTAGATAAATACTTAGTAGTAGCAGATGCTGCCGTAGGCGGTTATGTGGTTTACGGACAAGAAGTAGAAACTAGTCAAGTTTTTTCGCAACCAGAAGATCTGACTAAAGTAACTTGTCAATTATTCCACGATGAAAAACATTTAAAAGACGGTACTGCTACTGAAGTTTTAGGAAATCCTTTGAATTCTTTACAATGGCTGGTTAAAAAGTTGGAAGATCAAGGCTTAAAACTACAAGCACGTCAGCGAGTTTCCAGCGGCACTTTCCTTCTGCCGGAAAACTTAACTACAGGGACTTGGCGAGCTGATTTTAATTGTGGTCTTGGTTCTGTAACTTTAGAAGTCGAGTGATTTTTCTAATCGATTAACAATCTTGCTTATAATTTTATTGCTGCAACAGTTCTTCTTTAGCATGTATTAATTGGGTAAGTAGTGCACAATAAGGAGTAGCAATTTTATACTGTTGACCTTTGCTCCAGACAGCTCCATTGATAAAATCGATTTCAGTTTGGCGGTGATTTTGAACTAGATCTTGGTACATTGACGGGTAATGTTCCGCACTATCTGAGGTGAAAGCAACTGCCACATGTTGATATACTTCATCTGGATTCAAATTAATTCCCTCATGGGCAGCTACTGCAGCAAACTCGGCAATTATCTCTTTTAATAAAGTGGGGGCAAAACTAGTCTGGCCGAGCTCTTTAATATTACATTCTAATAATGAGCATAAGGTATTTAAAGTCCCATTGACACAAGCCTTACGCCAAATCGAATATTTAACATTATCACTATATTGCGGATTAAGACCCGCCGCTGCAAATACTTTTTCGACTTGCAGAGTGAATTCTTTGCCTTTCGGAGAAAAGTTTTGCAACTCTACATTTCCCGTACCAATTAAAACTGCTTGTCCGGGACCGGATAGAGCTGCTGTCCAGAGTGTAATTCCTAAAATTAAATGATCAACAGAAACATATTTTTGTAAAACTGCTTCATGTCCTAAACCATTTAATAAACAAAGCACATAAGTATTAGGACCAATAAGAGTTTTAACTTTATCAAAAGTAGCTTCTAATTGGTTAGACTTAGTAAAAGCAATAAGCAAATCAGCCTGATAATTTTGCAACTGCTGTACTTGATCTAATTGATAAATAGGTATTTTAGCAACTACTGATTTGCCATTAAATTGCGCTCTTAAACCAAATTTTTTGATTGCTGCTACATTTTCCGGCCAGCCGTCAATCAAAGTAACCTCATTGCCACTATGATGCAGCATTAATGCAAAACGGCTGCCCATAGCTCCTGCACCTACGATCACGATTTTCATCTATTTCACCTACTATCTTTAAAATTAGTTTTAATTTGATATCTCTAATTATACAATAGCGAACTAATAAAAAACCACCAGCACTTTTTAGTACTGGTGGTTTTATTTTAATTTCAATTATTTCAAAGTAATTGTAGCGCCAACTTCTTCAAGTTTAGCCTTCATGTCATCAGCATCTGCTTGAGAAACGCCTTCTTTAACAATAGAAGGAGCTTTATCAACCAAAGCCTTAGAATCTTTCAAACCTAAACCGGTAATATCCTTGACAGCCTTAATAACCTTAACTTTTTCTTGACCAATTTCTGTTAATTCAACATCAAAGGAATCTTTGGTTTCAGCACCAGCATCGCCAGCACCACCAGCAACTGCAACAGGAGCAGCAGCAGAAACATCAAATTCTTCTTCGATAGCCTTAACTAAATCATTTAAATCAGAAATGCTTGCTTCTTTTAATGAATCAATAATTGCATCTTTATCAAAAGCCATTTTTTATTCCTCCAATTATTCTTTTCTAATTAAGCAGCGGAGTCATCCGCTTCTTGTTTTTCAGCAATTGCCTTAACAGCATAAGCAAATTTACGTACAGGTGATTGTAACATAGATGCCAATGTTGCCAAGAGCTCATCATGACTTGGCATATGAGCATATTCGTTGATCTTATCTAAGGTTTGCACTTTACCTTCGATCATACCGCCTTTAATTTCCAAAACATCTGCAGTTTCAGCAAATTTAGCAATGATCTTAGCAGCAACAATTGGATCCTCATACGAAAAAGCCACTGCTGTCGGTCCTGCAAAAGTATTATCTAACTCGTCATAACCTGCTTTTTTAGCAGCCCGCTGTAAAATAGAATTTTTTACAACTTTCATTTCAACATCAGCATCATGTAATTGCCGCCGCAAATCAGTAACTTGAGCGACACTTAAACCCAAATAATCAACAATAATTACTGACTCAGCACGTGACATTTTGTCAGCAATATCATCAACTTGAGCTTGCTTAGCGTTTAAAACAGCTTCCTTCATCTAACTTCACCTCCATAATTTTCTACCTAAAATTTAAAAGACATCATGTCCGATGACATGATGCCCTATTTGTTCAGCATCTAGCCTCGGCAGGATATTAAGGCTTGCGCCACCTGAGTCTTAGGTAGTTTTCTATGGTAATTTAACATTTATCAACTAATTAGTCAACTGCCACTTTAATACCAGGACCAAAAGTTGAAGTTAAGTTAACAGATTTAATATATTGGCCCTTGGCTGTAGCGGGACGAGCCTTCAAAACTACATTATTAAAGGCTGTAAAGTTCTCCACCAATTTCTCAGTGTCAAATGACATTTTGCCTAAAGGAGCATGAATTAAGCCTTGAGAATCAGCGCGGTAAGTAACTTGTCCGGCTTTGATATCCTTAACAGCTTTTTCAACATCCATTGTCACCGTACCGGTCTTTGGGTTTGGCATTAAACCTTTAGGTCCTAAAATCCGGCCTAAACGACCCACTTTAGCCATCATTTTTGGTGTAGCGACAACTACATCAAAATCTAACCAACCATCAGTTACTCTATCTACCAGATCATCAGCACCGACAAAGTCAGCTCCGGCATTTTCGGCCTGTTTAGCTTGTTCACCGTCAGCAAATACCAATACCCGCTGAGTTTTACCAGTACCATTAGGCAAAACCATGGCACCTCTAATTTGTTGATCAGCTTGTTTAGTATCAATATTTAAATTATATGCGACTTCAATAGTAGCATCGAAGTTAGCGTAGTTAATCTTTTTTAATAAATCAATTGCTGCTTGTGGTTCGTATAATTTACCTGTTTCTACTTGCTTAGCAGCTTCTAAATATTTCTTTCCATGTTTAGCCACAGTTAAGTTCCTCCTTGCGATTGTGGTCATAATGGGGGTTGGAACCCCCTCCCACTCATTTAAAGCGTAAGTTGAAAGAGACTATTATTCAATAGTTAAACCAATGCTTCGTGCAGTACCAGCAATCATTTTTACTGCTGCTTCTACATCATTAGCATTAAGATCTTTCAACTTGGTTTCGGCAATTTCACGTACTTGATCTTGGGTAACCTTGCCAACTTTTTCATCGCGTGGATTACCAGAACCCTTTTTAATACCAGCTGCTTGCATTAATAACATAGCTGCCGGCGGAGTCTTAGTTACAAAATCAAAAGAACGATCCTCATAAACAGTAATCACAACTGGAATAATAGTGCCCTTCTGATCAGCAGTACGAGCATTAAAATCCTTCGTGAACTCTACAATATTAATACCAGCTTGTCCTAAGGCAGGGCCAACTGGAGGAGCTGGAGTGGCTGCTCCAGCAGGAATTTGCAATTTAACAACATTAGCAACTTTTTTAGCCACGGTACATACCTCCTTAAGTCCGTGATGTGGTCAAGATGGGAATCTTTATTTTCCCTCCCACAGAAATGCCATAAGGCATACTGTGATAGTATATCATTATTCAATCGTTTAAACAACTATTATTACAACTAAATTCTTTGTACCAAATTATAATCTAATTCAGTCTCAGTTAAGCGGCCAAACATGTCTACTTCAACTTTAACTTTGCCATGTTCATCATCTGTAGCGGTAACCTTGCCTTCTAATCCCGCAAAGGCTCCATCTACAATTTTTACTGTTTCACCAATATTTAAGTCCATATTATAGTTGGCTGTTGTACTATCCATACTATGCAAAATATGATCTACTTCTTCAGACAATAAAGGAGCTGGTTTACTTCCGGCACCATGACTGCCGACAAAGCCAGTAACTCCCGGGGTATTTCGCACAACAAACCAGGATTCATCGGTCATAATCATTTCTACAAGTACATAACCGGGAAAGGTTTTTTTCATTTCCGTTTTGGTTCGACCATTTTTCGTCTCTGTTTCTTCTTCTTGGGGAACCACGGCATCAAAAATATAGTCTTCCATACCCATAGAATGAGCCCGTGATTTAAGATTTTCTTTAACTCGGTTTTCATAACCTGAATAAGTGTGCAAAACATACCATAACTTTTGTTCTTGTTCCGCCATAATATTCTCCTTTATAACTATACCAAATAAAAAAACCTCGTTTTCACGAAGTTTTTGTTGCTAATCATAATATAACAATACCAAATTTTCAGCAGAACTACAAATTATTTATGGGTAACAAATAAAGTAATCAGTTTACTAAAGATCCAGTCACAAGCACCCAGAAAGAGCGCATATCCAATTGAAGTCAAAACGACAGTTAAAGTGTCATGACGATTTTCTTTAGCCGTTGGCCATTCCACTAACTTCATTTCTTTGACAACACTCTTTAAAAATTTCATTTTTTGCCTCACTATCTAGTTTCATAGTGCCATGTATGTTGCTGACATCTAGGACAATATTTTTTTAAAATTAAACGTTCCTTATGATCTACTGCTACATGTGTACGATAATTATGTGCCCCACATTGGCCACATTCCAAAATAATTTTTTTCGATTTCATATCTTTAACCAATTATTAGTAATAATATGCAACTATAGTCCCACTGTCAAGTCTAATGATCAACTATTTGTTAATTGGCGTAGTTTGCTGCGGGCCCGCTGTGTTGCTCGCAGTAAGGCTTGAGCTGAATATTCTTCAGACTTAGCGGGTTTAATACCCAGCCAAATTTTTAAAGCACATAGTTCTAAAGCAGAGAGACTATGAAGATAATATTGATAATCAAATAAAATCACATTACTATCATTGGCAGAAACATTTTGCCGCAAACAACAACTGAATTCCGGATCGCTCTCTCTTAGCTGTTCCAAAGAAGTAGCATTGAGATTAGTCTGCCGTTTCACAGCCAATTGTTCACGTAATAGATTAGCTGCTCGATGCTGTAAACGCAACTTAAAGAAACTGCCAAATTTTGAACCTTGGTGACCATCAAAAATTAAACAAGTTTGATAGCAAACTAACCATGCTTCTTGATACCAATCCTCGGGTTCAAATAAAGGGATATTGTATAAACGACCATACTTTTCCACTAACGGTCGATATTTAACAAATAAATGTTTTAAGGCCGCCGACGAATTATTTTCCTTCACTTCGGCTATCCAAATTAAATCTTGATCTATCAGCTGCTTGGAATTCACAATATCACTCCTGACAAATCAGTAAACGATATCATAAAAATACCATAAAAAATTGTTCTCATAAAGAGAACATTTGTTTAATTAATGAGTGCGTAAAATAGGCAGCTGTTGCTTGTGGACCCAAATAGAATAATCTAGCCTTTGAGGCTTTTTGAGCAGATCTAACTGATATTGTAACCGTAAATTATTGAAACCCTCATGTTGCGGCTGCCAAATAGAGTGCCAACTATTTTGAGGATAGGTGGGAAGTTTTTTATATTTATTTACCCAGTTTTGTGCTAAATAATCTAACAAAGCACGTGCTTGTAAAAATCTATCTTCATTGGAAGGAGCTTTCAGCACAACTAAAATTACTCTGCGTTTTTGAATTACAGTAGTAATAACGGTACTATAACCAGCTTTATCGCCAGTACCGGTTTTTAAACCATCAACTTGATATTTGGTAGGACTATATTTGGCATCTGGCAACATTTCATTAGTATTGTCTAAATTACGCCCATCAATATTAATTTGTTTTAACTGTGTAACTTTAAGAACTTGAGGAAATTGTTCAATTAACACTTGGGTTAAACGTGCTAAATCTTGCGCGCAGAACTGATTTTCTGACACTTGTGTATGAAAATTATTTTCCACACTTGGATCAATATCAGCCGGCAATCCATTAGCATTAACTAATTGCACACTTTTCAGATGTAGCGCCTGGGCATTTTGCAGCATTATTTGGACAAAACGCTCCTGGCTGCCATACAAGTACTGCCCTAGAACCATCACGGCATCATTAGCACTGGCCACTAGCGTTGCTTGTAATAATTGTTCAATCGTATAACTATGGCCCACAGTTAATTTGGCTGTAGATAAATCAGAATGATTTTCCAGACCGGAAATAATTGTGGGCGCAACTACAGCTGTTTGTAACGAAATTTTTCGTGTATTTAACGTTTGATAAATAGTATAAACGGCTAAAAGCTTGGACAGAGAAGCGACTGGCAACACTTGGCGAGCTTGTTTTTGCCAAATAACCTGACCGCTTTTTTGATCAATTAAAATTCCCGCGGTAATTTGCTGCCCTACTTGTGTAGCATCCATCTGAGCTAAAGAGGTAGGTACTGTTGGCCCTAAAAATTTTTGCTGCTGGGCTTTTTGACTAACTTTAACTAACTGTCGGGCAACATGATGGATATTCCCAAGCGTCGGCTGTTCTTGACTTACTTGCTGAGCTTTTTTCTTACTGGCCGCAAAGCGTCCCTGATTAAAATCCTGTTGCGCAGTTTGTAACATTGAAATCTGCCGCGCATACTGCTGAGCCTTAGTCTGTTGAGAATTTTGCAGATAGGGGCGCGCTCGTAATAATTGTCCTTGTCGTACCCAGTGCTCACCAGTTTTTAAACTGTCATTTGAATTCGCTAAAGATTGACAACCTGACAAGTTTACTAGTGATAACAGACTTATTAAAATTAAGATTTTGACGACAAGTGGTCTCTTAATTTTGCTAGAAGTTCTAATTGATCTTCCCTCCATGGATTATTACGCTGAACACTACGATCATGATGTTGGCGACTCTCTTGATCCAATTGACGATGCATCTCTTTAATTCGCTGATAAAGCTCATATGAAGGCAAACGGACTGCCCCTCGAGAAAAGATAGTCCATTGAACGGCTTGATCCGAAGTAACCACTGTTACCTGATTGGAAATAATGTTCAGTTTTTCGCTTAAATTTTGGATATAGGTATCAGCAGTAACAGCTTCTGGAGTAAAAACAACATCTAAATCCCATTTGCTAAATTGCTCTTTAATACCAGGAACATACATGGCATCAAATACGACAATAATTTGACCCTCAAAAAATTTTCGATAGTTAGCCAAGATGTCTAATAAGCGGTCGCGAGCCTCTTCCAAACGATCCAATTTTTTTAAATGTGCTAATTGGGGCCAACTGCCAATAACATTATAGCCATCCACAATCATAATTTGCTTTTTCATAAAGATTTACTCTCTCGACTAGTGAAGGCCTGATATAATAAAATCCCGGTAGCGACACTGGCATTAAGGCTTTGAACTGTACCAATCATAGGGATAGTCAAAATCTGATCCACCTGTTTTTTAACCAGCGGTGACAGACCGCGACCTTCATTACCAATTACTAAGGCAATAGCTCCTTGAGCATTCCAACGCCGATAATCAGTTCCATTCATATCAGTTCCAAAAACCCAAATATTTTGTTTTTGTAAAGTTTTAATAGTCTGAACTATATTAGTAACCCGCACAATTGGTATACGTTCGATTGCTCCCGTAGAAGTTTTAGCTACAATTGAAGTTACACCGACAGCCCGCCGCTTAGGAATAATGACCCCATTAACACCCACAGCATCAGCGGTTCGTAAAATTGAGCCAAAATTATGGGGGTCATTGATATTATCCAAAATTAAAAAGAAAGGCGCTTCATGCCGTTTTTCGAGTTGCTTCAACAAAGTAAACAAATCAACATAAGCAAAAGGAGTAGTTGTTAAAACAATTCCCTGATGATTGCCCGCTTGTGTCATGTCATCTAATTTCGACTTGGGTGCATCTTGAATAACTAAATGCTGAGAACGTGCTGCCTCGATAATACGAGCAATTTTTTCACTGTGCAAGCCTTTTTGCAAAAATATTTTATTAACTTTTTGCGGTGCATCAGGATCTTTAAGAACTGCCCAAGCTGCATGATACCCAAAAATTATTTCAGACTGATCTTTATTGGAAGTGGAATTCATTAGTTCGCCCCATTTCTACTTGTTGAATGCACCAAGCAGCTAATTCTTGTAACCGCTGGTGTTGTTCACTAACTTGCAAATAGCCAAAGATAGCTTCAAAACCAGTGGAAATATTATAAGTCTGAACCGAAGTATTTTTCGCATGCGTTTTAGCCTTAGCATTACGGCCACGGCGAAAGACATCGGCTTCAGTTTCTGTCCAAAAATGATCTTGTCGCATTAATTCTATTAAAGCTGCTTGTGCTTTAGCCGATACAAAATGTGTTGCCCGCTTTTGTAACAGATTAACCTTAGTTAAACCATTAGCCAGTAAATGATCACGTACGAATAGTTCCCAAACTGCATCACCCAGATAAGCCAAAGTCAAACCATTGAATTGTTGATAATCCCTCATTTTTTGTGCCACCGAGTTCCCTGAGGAGTATCTTCTAAGATAATCCCCATTTGTAACAGCTGTGAGCGCAAAGCATCACTTGTGGCAAAATCTTTTTGCGCCCGTGCTGTATCTCTTTGCTGAATTAAAGCTTCTATTTGTTGATCTAACTGAGGATTAGTAGCAAATTCTATGCCAAAAATACGAAGAATATCTGTATATTGGACCAATAAATTATGAATATTTTGTTGATTAACTTGTTTTTGCGCTGAATACTGATTAATTAATCGCATTAATTCATATAAATCACTTAAACCATTCTGAACATTAAAATCATCATCCATATGGCTAATAAAGTTCTCCTTAATAGCCTCTTGCTTTGATTGAACTGCAGCATCAAAATCACCAAAATCATGATCTTGTAAACGAAAATTTAAATTTTGTGCAGCAGTTTGTAAATGCTGGAGATTATTATGAGCATCTTGCAGGTTGGCCTCTGAATATTGAATAGGTCGCCGATATTGCGTGGCAGCCATAAAAAACCTTAAAACTTGCGGATCAAGCTGCTGCAAAAGCTCATGAACGGTTATAAAATTACCCAAGGATTTGCTCATTTTTTCATTATCGCTGCCAATAGTTACAAATCCATTATGCAGCCAGTAGTGAACAAATTGCTGCCCAGTATGAACTTCACTTTGGGCAATTTCATTCTCATGATGCGGAAAAATTAAATCTTCACCCCCACCGTGAATGTCAATCGTAGGCCCTAAATACTTCGTTGCCATCACCGAACATTCTATATGCCATCCGGGGCGCCCATTGCTCCACGGTGAAGCCCAAGACAACTCATTAGAAGGTGCCTGCTTCCAGAGAGCAAAATCCATAGGATCTTCTTTTTTACTAGTATCTAAAACGTTGGTCCTTTGGCTAGCTCCCTGTTCCAAATCCGCTAAATTCTGTCCTGATAGCTGGCCGTAATGTTTAAATTTGCGAGTGCGATAATAAACATCACCCGCACTCTCATAAGCATATCCTTTAGCAATTAAGTCACTAATAAATTTAATAATGTCATTAATATTATCAGTTGCACGGGGATTCAAGGTTGCTGGTAAAACATTCAAAGCTTTCATATCTGTTTGATAGGCGGCAATATACTTAGTTACCAGCTGCTTTGGTGTAACTTCCTTTTCACGGGCCGCTTTAATAATTTTATCGTCAACATCAGTAAAATTGGATACATATTTGACCTGGTAACCCCGATATTGCAGATAGCGGCGAATAGTATCAAAAACTACCGCTGATCGTGCATTACCAATATGAATATAATTATAAACTGTAGGTCCACAAATATACATCGTAACTTGGGGAGGATTAAGCGGAATAAAGGTTTCTTTTTTTTTGGTGAGAGTATTAAAAATTTTAATCATGTTTAAACTCCTCTGCACTGAAAAACACAGCTATGTTGACTAACTACCTGACACGCTGTGTTTTAAAAATTAATTTTCTAATTGTTTAAGAGTCTCAGTTAAATGTTGTTGCGTTTTGTCGTAGCCTAAAAGTTCAATGGCTTCTCCAATTCCCGGGCCATGCATAGATCGAGTAGTAGCAATTCTAATTGGCATATATAATTTTCTGCCTTTAACTCCTATCTCACGTCGAGTTGCCTGTATAGCCTGCATAATTTGCGTGGCTGTAAAACGAGGTAAAGTTTTAATTTGTGCTTGAAAAGTTTTGAGAGTCGGTTCTGCATTATCCTTTTTTAACTCTGACATAGCAGTTTCATCCAGTTGTTGAGGATCAGTGAAGAATATCTGCGCCAAATCAACAATTTGTTTGGTATAACTCATTTGTTCTTTAAATAATGAAACTAAAGCACGAACCCATTCAATCGTTTTTAAATCAGGATCAGCATCAATTAACTGCGCCTGGATCAAGTTAGCTAACGATAAATCAGTAATTCGGCTTAAATCAGCTGCCTTGACATACTGATTATTAACCCATTCTAATTTTTTCTGATCAAAGGCTGCGGGTGACTTACTTAACCGTTTAGGATCAAATTGTTTAATAAATTGCTTTTGGGTAAAAATTTCGTCTTCACCTACTGGTGACCAGCCCAAAAGAGTTATAAAGTTAAACATGGCTTCAGGCAGATAGCCACGTTCACGATATTGTTCAATAAACTGCAAAACTGATTCATCACGTTTACTTAACTTTTTACCAGTTTGGCTATTAATAATCAAAGTCATATGGCCAAATTTAGGCGGCTGCCAGCCCAAATATTCATAAATCATCAGCTGCTTTGGTGTATTAGCCACATGATCATCACCGCGTAAAACATGGGTAATTTTCATTAAATGATCATCAATTACTACCGCAAAATTATACGTAGGCATGCCATCTCTTTTTTGGATGACCCAATCACCGCCAATAGTCTGTGATTCAAAACTAATGTGTCCTTTGACAATGTCATCCCAAGCAAAAGTTTTATTTTGTGGCACTCTAATCCGAATAACCGGTTTTAATCCTTGCGCTTGAGCCTGTTGAATAGCCACCTGCTTTTCAGCAGCTGTCATATTCGCATATTCATATTCGTAATGCGGCATTTCTCCGCGCGCCTTTTGGGCTTGTCGATCAGCTTGTAATTGTTCTTCCGTTTTATAAGACTCGTAAGCAACTCCAGCATCCAATAATTGCTGAATATATTTTTGATAAATTGCGCGCCGCTCTGATTGGCGATAGGGACCAAAGTCGCCGCCGACGTCTGGGCCTTCATCCCAATCAATACCCAGCCATTTTAAGTTGTCTAACTGACTTTGTTCGCCGCCAGCGACATTACGCTTAGTATCAGTATCTTCAATTCTAACTACAAAAGTCCCTTGGTTATGACGGGCAAATAAGTAATTAAATAAAGCAGTTCGCGCATTACCAATATGCAAATGCCCGGTTGGACTTGGTGCATAACGTACTCTTATTTGATTATCAGTCACAATTAACTCCTCTTTCTTACAAACTCTCTATTATACTAGCTTACCTGCTTCTGCTAAAAAATCAACGCGTTACCGTTGATTTTTAAAAACTTTTTTAATTGCATCATTAATCGTGCGAACGCCAATAATTTCGATTTGATGCTGATTTTTGTGAGTAACCTCATTATTAGCTGGCACATAAATTCTTTGAAAGCCTAATTTAGCGGCTTCTTTAATTCTTTGATCAATCAAATTCACCCGTCGAATTTCTCCGGTTAAACCTATTTCACCGACAAAACATTCATCAGCTGCCAGACCTAAATTCCGATAACTGGAGACAATTGCCATCGCCATCGCCAAATCGATAGCTGGTTCATCCAAATGAACTCCACCCGTGGCTTTTAAATAAGCATCCTGATTTTGCAAGAGAATGTTTGCCCGCTTTTCCAAAACTGCCATAATGACTGCTACTCGATTATGATCTAATCCTGTAGTAGTTCGTTTGGCCATTCCGTAAAGAGTCGGTGTAATTAAAGACTGAATCTCTACTAAAATCGGCCGCGTTCCTTCCATGGAAACCACAACCGCGGAACCTGTGGCATGTGCTAGGCGTTCTTCCAGAAAAATTTCCGAAGGATTAGCAACTTCTTTTAAACCATCATCTTGCATTGCAAACATGCCGATTTCATTAGTCGAACCAAAGCGATTCTTAACGGAGCGTAAAATTCGATAATTATGATGCAAGTCTCCTTCAAAATAAAGAACCGTATCTACCATATGTTCCAAAATCTTCGGCCCCGCAATCGCGCCACCTTTTGTCACATGACCCACAACGAAGACAGTGACACCCTGTTGTTTAGCAATTGTCATTAACTGCGAAGTCACTGCCCGCACCTGAGCTACGCTACCGATAGCCGAAGACAAATCCGGAATATTCATCGTTTGAACTGAATCAATAATTAAATAGTCAGGCTTTTGCTGCTGGACCATTTGGGTAACAGCATTCATGTCCGTTTCCGGGTAAATAAACAATTCTTTGCCCTGAACATGCAAGCGATTAGCACGCAATTTAATTTGCGAAGCACTTTCTTCTCCTGTAACGTACAGAACTTGTCCACCGGTTTGTTCCAGTTGACCGGATACCTGTAAAAGCAGCGTGGACTTGCCAATTCCCGGATCACCCCCAATTAAAACTAAAGAACCGGGAACAACACCACCGCCTAAAACTCGATCCAATTCAGTCAGGCCCGTATGCACTCTTTTTTCTTCATTAAAAGTAATTTCTGATAATTTAACTGGCTGCTTGGTTTCACCTGCAGAATTTGGGGTAACTGGTGCAATTACTTTTTGGGGTTCTAATTCCTCTACAAGTTGGTTCCAGGCACCACAATTGGGACAACGTCCTAACATTCTTGGCGAAATATAACCGCAATTTTGACAGACATATCTAGTTTTTACTTTGGCCACTTTATCTCCTTATTTACCTGATGAACCAAAACCGCCGTTACGCTTGATAGTATTTTGGACATCATCAGTAGTAATTAAATACTTCGTAAAAATACCTTGACAGATCCGCTCACCTTTATGAATCCAATAATCCTGCGAAAAGAAATTTAACATTTGCACAAAAATTTCGCCTTCATTATTTGGATTATTATAATAGTCAGCATCAATCACCCCCACAGAATTAGGAATAACTAATCCCCGCTTTAAAGGACCGCTAGAGCGGCTAACCAATAATAATACTTCATCTGAAGGTAAAAACACTTTAATACCGGTAGGCACCAGCACTGGTTTGAGAGCGGCTGGTGTAGGCAAAGCCCCTGAACGCCAGATAGAAGGTACTAAAAAATCTTCTGCTGCTTGCAGGTCATAACCGGCAGCAAATTGCGTTTGTCTTTGCGGTAACTGGATCTGCTGCTTGTCATAGCGAGAAACAATTTCAAAGCCACGTTTTTTCAATTAATTTTCTCCTTAATAGTAACATTAACATTATATTGAGGTATGATTAATATAGCAAGTTTTTGACTGGAGGTGAGCTTATTGCAGCTTAAGGCCGAACCAGGGTGCTTTTCTTATTTTGATTCGAAGCAGAAATTAATTGGTGAAATTACATTTACTTCAATTTCACCTACTTGTATTAGTATTGATCATACTTTTGTTCATCCGGATTATCGCAATCAAGGAATTGCTCGCCAATTGCTCCAATTTGTATTGCAGTTGGCAAAGCAAAAGCACTGGCAAATTGTTCCTGTTTGTCCTTATGCTAAAAAAGTCCTTCAATCGGAAATACAGCTCCACCCATTCTTGAAAAATTCAATAAATAACAGGAGGAATTCAAAGAATGATCCAAAACGAACTAAAAAAGGCTGTTGGAATTAAATCTGTGGATTTAATTCAGCCACACATGACTGTGGGATTAGGAACTGGCTCCACCGTTTATTACATGGTTGAAGAATTAGGCCGGCGTGTCCAAGAGGAAAATTTAGCAGTGGAATGTGTGACTACTTCCAACAGAACCTGGAAGCAAGCAGAAAAACTTGGTATTCCTCTGAAAAAGTTAGATGAAGTTCATACAATTGATTTGACAATTGATGGTGCTGATGAAATTGACCAAAACTATCAAGGTATTAAAGGCGGCGGTGGTGCCCATACTCGTGAAAAAATAGTAGCGCTGAATTCCCACCAAAATGTTTGGATTGTAGATCAATCCAAAATGGTTTCACATTTAGGAAAATTTCCCTTACCTTTAGAAGTCAATCCTTTTGGTTCGCAGCAACTCTTTGAGCGGCTGCAAGCTGAAAATTTACACCCGGTTTTTCGTGTGGATGATCAAGGCAATCAATTCTTAACTCACATGAAAAATTATGTGATTGATCTTCATTTAAAAGAAATAAAGCATCCCCATTTATTAGCTGATTGGCTGGATCATCAATCAGGTATTATTGAACACGGATTGTTTTTAGATGTCGTCAATACTGTAATTATTGGCAGCGATAATGGTCCTAAAATTATTGATCATATCCGCTAAGTAACTAGACTAATAAACAAAATTAATATAAAGTTAATTTACATTTATTTTTAAGTCTAAAGGAGGAATATTATAAATGGGACAAGCTATCGACTCAGCAGTTTTGAATAAATTCAATGCTGATTTCAATAAAATACCAGCTGCTCAAGTAATTAAAAACAGTGTGGCCAACAACGGTATTTATAAATCTAGTACTACTCTTCAATCCAAAATTGCAATGGACCCGACTTTTTCAATTGAATTGGAAACCGGCAAAGTGGCTGACCAAAAACAGTCCGGTTTGTGCTGGGTTTTTGCGGCCTTAAACACTCTGCGGCATCCAATGCAGGCAAAATTTAAAATTAAGGATTTTGAATTATCACAAGGCTACATCTTTTTCTGGGACAAGTTAGAAAAATCCAATTATTTCTATGAAAATGTTATTAAAACTGCAGATTTAAAAATCGGTGATCGCAAAATTGATTTTCTTATGACTACTCCTCAACAAGATGGTGGCCAGTGGGATTTAATCTGTGGTCTTTTAGAGAAATATGGTGTCGTTCCAAAAAGTATTATGCCGGATACAGCCAGCCGCATTAATTCATCCGAATTAAATCATGTACTCAACTCTAAATTACGTAAAGACGCCGTTCAATTACGCAAATTAGTCAATGATGGAGTTTCTTTGAGTGAAGTTGAGGCCACCAAAGAAAACATGCTTAGCGAAGTTTATCGTATGCTGGTTTATACAATTGGAGAACCTCCAACCAAGTTCAACTGGTCTTATCGCGATGATAATCAGCAATTTCATCAAGTAGAAAATATTACTCCCCAAGAATTCTATAAACAATATATTAATCTCAATTTAGCGGATCATATTTCTACTATCAATGCTCCTACCACTGATAAGCCTTATAATCATGTTTATACAGTAGAATTATTGGGCAATGTTGTTGGTGGACGGCAAGTACGACACTTAAATTTAGAATTACAAGATTTCAAACAGGCTGCAATTAAACAATTACAGGCTGGCGAAGCGGTTTGGTTTGGTAGTGATATTGCCCAAATGTCTGATCGCAAAACTGGAATTATGGATACCAAACTCTATGATTTAAATGGGCTTTTTAATATTGATTTAAACATGACTAAAGCTCAACGTTTAGATTATGGAGAAAGCATGATGAATCATGCTATGGTTATCACGGGTGTTGACTTAAACAACGATCAACAACCTACTAAATGGAAAGTTGAAAACTCCTGGGGAGAAAAAGTTGGCAACAAAGGCTATTTTGTAATGAGTGATGCCTGGTTTGACCAATTTGTTTATCAATTGGTAATAGATAAAAAGTATCTTCCAGAAAAATTACAACAAGTTTATGAACAAGAAAAAGATGCACCTAAAGTCTTAGCCCCTTGGGATCCTATGGGAGCCTTGGCTTAGAAAATGTCTCTTTTTCTAATAACCATGATTTATTAACCGTACGCTAACAAGATGGAACTCTTAATAATTTAAGAGTTCCATCTTTTTAATATCTAATCTCATCCAGGAACATTTAGAATACCTGTTGATAAATTTTCTTAACTAAATTAATGGTATTAGTACCATACGGATTATGCCGGTTGCTAAATAATATTATGGCATTTTGTGCATTATTGGACATCAAAAAGACAGTATCGAAACCTTGTTCTACGCCGTGTGCATAAAAATAATGGTTAGACTTATCATTATAGACTCCACCATTATAGCCATTAGTAGGATTAGTAGGCGGTACTTGCCGAAATTGACGAATAAAATGACGGTCAACAATTCTTCCGTTAACGATAGCAGCCTGTATCCGATAAAATTCTCCTACATTAGAATAGAGTTGGCCTGCACCTCCTTCAAAGTTTAAGCGCTGTTGATTTAAGCTTAGAGGGTGGCTGTAATCTACTGGCTGCTTATTGACTGCATAAGCTAATACATGATTGGGATTAAAAGCAAATTGATTATCAACATCAGTATCTTTTAAATGCAATCTTTGTTTAAAATAACGCTTAAATAAGGTTTGATAAGAACAATGATAAACCTGCACTAAAATTCGGGCTAACAAAATATAATTAACATCACTATAATGCCACCGATTCACGTAATGACTATCAAAACTAGTGTGAGTATTCAAATAATGATCTAATTTTTTACCCCGTAAATTAGAAGTAGGTTCTGTTGTCAAATTTAAACCTGATTGCATCTGCATTAAATGGGTTAAAGTTAAATTGGCACTGTAAGGTATTTGTGGAAAATATTGCTGTAAAGAATTAGTCAGTTCCAATTTATGTTGAGTTTGCGCTTTGATAATTAAAGTTGCAGTGATAGATTTTTCTAAGGAAGCTAATTGATAAACAGAATCTTTATTAAGTAAACGTCTCTGCGCATAATTGGCATAGCCGGACTGTTGCTCAAACCAATAATGCCCCTTTTTAACGATCAGTAAATTACCACTGAAATTATTTTTTTGCAAAAGATCGTCTATCTTTGGAGCCACTATATTGGCTGCCTGTGCTGGCGGCGTTGATAGATTTATAATAAAACTCACACACACCAACAAAAAGAGTATGATCTTTTCTTTCTTGAACATCAGAATGCCTCATTTTCCTTATATTTTGAAACACAGAACAAGCAGCCACTTCTAATTTTTTCTGCTATAATGCTAATAGTTTAATCTATTATATTTAAAATATAAATATCTCTGCATGGATAATAATTGGAGAAGTGTAAGAAGAAAATGAAATTACAAAATTCTTTGAATGCCCCGAAAAGTTCCCATAACAAAATGACGCTGGCTGGTATTCTTGTGGCCCTCGGTGTAGTCTATGGCGATATTGGAACTTCCCCCATGTATACTATGTCATCTTTAGTTGCTGGAAATGGTGGTTTGCAAAATATTTCTACAGACTTTATTCTAGGTAGTATTTCTTTAATTTTCTGGACGTTAACTATTATTACTACTACTAAGTATGTTCTGATTGCACTTCGCGCCGACAATAACGGTGAAGGTGGCATTTTTGCGCTGTACACGTTAGTCAGAAAAAAGGCTAAATGGCTTTTGATTCCCGCGATGATTGGCGGGGCCACTTTTCTTTCTGATGGTATGATGACTCCGGCGGTGACTGTTACTACTGCAATTGAAGGGCTCAAAGGGCTTAACATTAATAATCATGTTTTAATTACGAATCAACAAACTGTTGTTTTAGTAACCATTATTATTTTATCATGTCTTTTTTTTATCCAACGTTTTGGCACTGAAGCCTTAGGTAAAGCTTTTGGCCCCATTATGTTACTCTGGTTCACTAGTCTGGCTGTGGCCGGATTGTATCGTTTGGCTGGAGATTGGAGTTTTCTCCGTGCTTTAAATCCCTATTATGCTTTTCAAACTTTAATAAGCCCTGCTAATAAAAACGGCATTTTTATTTTAGGCAGTATTTTCTTAGCAACTACAGGTGCCGAAGCCTTGTATTCTGATATGGGCCACGTCGGCAGAAATAATATCTATGGCAGTTGGCCTTATGTTAAAATCTGTCTGTTAATTAATTACTTGGGTCAAGGCGTTTGGCTCAATCAAGTCAAGGATCTAGTCAGTTATCAAAATATGGATACTCTCAATCCTTTCTTTGAAATGGTTCCTGCTCCATTTCGTCTAGCAATGACTATCATCGCTACTCTAGCAGCAATTATTGCTTCACAAGCACTTATTTCCGGTTCTTATACCTTAGTTTCTGAAGCCACTAAATTAAAATTGCTGCCGCGTTTGCGGATGATTTATCCGACCAACTTTAAAGGTCAACTGTATATTCCCGCAGTTAATAATATTATTTGGGTTTTATGCATTGCGATTGTTATTTATTTTCAAAATTCTGAACGCATGGCTGGGGCCTACGGTTTAGTTATTACGATTACAATGTTAATGACTACAATTCTTCTAAATGCTTGGCTTCTAACAACTAAGCATAATCGTTTCCTTTCTGAATTAATCATTGTCTTCTTCTTAATAATTGAAACAATTTTTCTTATTTCCAATAGTGTGAAATTCTTTGAAGGCGGTTATGTAACTTTTACAATCGCCTGCATTTTAATCATGATTATGATCATTTGGCAGTATGGCGAATTGCTTAAAAATGATAATACCTTTCATCGCGAATACGTTTCTTTACTAGCTTATAAAAGACAACTAAAGAAATTAAGTGAAGATGATACACTGCCATTATATACTACGAATTTAGTCTACCTCACTAAAATTCATGAAGGCTATAAAGTTAAAAAAGACATTTTATATTCTATTTTGGATAAACGCCCTAAAAGAGCGAAAGTCTATTGGTTTGTCACTGTTAACGTCACGGATAATCCCTATACAACCGAATATAGCGTAGACACTTTTGGCACTGATTATATGGTCAATGTCCAGCTGTATTTAGGTTTTCGAATGGAACAAAAAGTGAATTTCTTCTTGCGGCAAATTGTTAATGAAATGATGATTAAAGGCGAATTGCCACGTCAGCCTCAGACTTATACAACCATTCCCGACCGCAATGTAGGTGATTTCTCGTTTGTGCTAATTCAAGAGGAATTATCACCAGATACTCAATTAAATAATATTAAAAAAAGTATTATCCAGGCCCGCTTGTGGCTGCAACGCTATACAGTGACTCCTGCCATTTGGTTTGGACTTTCTTATAGTGACGTTGTTATGGAACGAGTTCCTCTTATTCTTGGGCAATTGCGTTCTGACAGACTAAGATTAATCAAGCGAGATCCCATTATTAAATATTATGATGACGGGGATGATGATGAGTAACAAAAAAGCCGATGAGAATGATTCTTCTCACCGGCTTTTTAATATCAAATTCATTAAATCTTTTATGAATGTAATGTCCGTTTTGTTATGATTTGTAAATCATGATTAAATTCATAAATAATTGGTTGAGCATTTTTTACTTCAACACCATCGATATCCTGATCACTAATATTTTCTAAGTATTTAATCAGTGCTCGTAAAGTACTCCCGTGAGCCACAACCAACTGATTTTGATTGCTTTTTAAGCGTGGTGCTATCTGATCTTGAAAATACGGAATAGTTCTTTTTAAAGCCATCGCTAAACTCTCTGATCTTGGTAAAATGCTTTGGGGATAACGTTGATACGCGCGAATATGAGTATCTACTTGTTGCAATTTTGGCGGTATACTAAAATAACTACGCCTCCATAAAGCCACCTGATGGGCGCCATATTTTTGCCTGGTGTAATCTTTATTTAAACCGCGCAAAGCTCCATAATGCCGTTCATTTAACCGCCAAGACTTATAAATAGGAGTTGCTAGAGCTTGACACTGTTCTTGGATCAAATAGGCCGTAATAATTGCTCGTTGTAAAACTGAAGTGTGCACAGCCGCAAATGAAACTTGCGCCTGCTGTAATAAGCGTCCAGCAACAAGAGCTTCTTGACGCCCTCGTGTGGTTAAAGGCACATCTGACCAACCGGTATATTCATTTTGCGCATTGGCAACACTTTGACCATGACGCACTAAAATTAATTTAACCATTATTTTCCTCATCAAAAAATACGCGTAACTAAATTCATTAAAATGGGAACAACAATAAGACTTAAAATGGTAGTAGTGGTAACCATCACGGCAGCATAGTCTGAATCAGCATGATACAATTTAGCTACTACCGGGGCGTTAGTCATAACCGGCATCGCCGATTGAATCACAAAAACTTCTTTCATAATAACTGGAACTGGAGCTGATAAAACCAATGCAAAGGTCAATAGTGGCGCTAAGAAAAACCGGCCACAGCAAATTCCCAGCATATCACGGGAAAAATGAATATTTTTAATTCCGACCTGGGCCAATTTCATACCTATAAAAAACATTGATAAAGGAATTGTTAAATCTCCGATATACTTAGTATCAGTTAGGATAAAACTAGGTAAATTTATATTAAACAAGACTAATAATACCCCTAGTATAAAACCTAACAAGGGCGGCGAAAAGATTTTTTTTAAAATTTCCCCAATACTCATGCGCTCTTGGGAATCTCCATCTTTACGAATTAAATAAACTCCTAAAGTCCAAAAAAAGGTAGTATTAGCCATATAATAAATTAAAACGTAGGGCACACTTGCTTTTCCAAAAAGGGCCATATTCACTGGCAAACCTACAAACACCGTATTAGAATTGGAGAACATCGACTTAAATAACCCCCGATGCTCTGGCTCAATCTGCAATAAAAACTGTACGAAATAAGAAACCAGAAACAATAATGTCATTGACAGAATGGGAAATTTCAAATCCGGAAAAATACGAAACAGTTCTGCACGGGAAAATTTAGCAGTTATCGTGTTAATCATATAACAAGGAAGCGCAATTTGGGTAACTAATCTGGAAGTAATCCGACTATAGCGTTCATCAAACCATCCGACTCGTGTCAGAATATATCCCACTATAATCATAACTAAAATTATTAACACACCGCTAATACTATGAAATAACAACTTAAAAAACCTCGATTATGGTAATCTTTTTTCTTTTTTCTATGTTAACATTAATTTGATATTCTTACCGAGAATTTTTTACATATTATATTCGGAAAATCTTATAAGGAATAATTCTTATGTACAAGTTAAAAAAGTTGAGATCTTATCTTCAAAGTAAATTACACTCTAATCTTTATTTAATAGCAATAATAAGCGGTTTATTCATTACAGTAATTATTCTGACCTATCTGATTGTTAATGTAGTCTGGATTAATGGTGAAGTTCGAGGAAAATCAATGCAACCCAATTTTTACAACGGTGACCGCTATTTTGCCTCGCCCACCGCTCCTATTCATCGTGGAGATATTATCATTATTGATCCGCCTGGATCCACCGCAAATAAACCCTTTATCAAAAGGGTAATTGGTTTGCCTGGAGATAATATCACTTCCAAAAACGATGTTACTTACATCAATGGTAAAGCTTTAAATGAACCTTATTTAGATCCCTATAAAGCCAAGTTAAAACCAGGCCATCTCTTAACTCCTAATTTTAAGATGCAAGATGTTTTTGGTACTAAGAAAGTTCCGGCTCATTCCTATTTTGTTTTAGGAGACAATCGTCCCCGATCTGTTGATAGCCGTACTTTCGGTTTTGTCAGTCAGGACCGGATCATTGGAGTGGTCAAATTACGTTTTTGGCCTATACACCGTATCACTTTTTACTAACTTCTTTTACTAACTTCCTGATGATAGACTAAATGTTCATTAATTCCGCGCTGACATTCAGCCTGCAAAGTGACATGATTAATTCCATATTTTTCTTTTAATAGCTGCTCGATTCGTTGATACAATTCTTCCAATTGTTCTATAGTCTCATTGGAACGTACATTAATATGGGCATCAAATGCGACTAAATGTTCATCTATTCGCCATAAATGCACATGATGCACATTCACAATATCGGGAATCTGCATTAAAGTCTGCTGTACTTGCGGCAAATCTATATTAGGACCGGCAGCTTCCATTAAAATTGAAACCGTCTGTTTAATAACTCCATAGGATTCTTTCATGATCCAAGCCGCAGTAATTAAGGTCAACACCGGGTCGGCCCACATCCAATTAAAAAATTTAATCAGTAAAGCTGCAATGATTACACCTACTGAAGACAAAGTATCAGCAGCCATATGTAAAAAAGTAGCTTTAATATTAAGATTGTGATGTGAGTCAGCTTCCATTAATAACATTGAAAATAAATTAGCTGCTAAGCCGACTATCGAAACAATAAGCATAATCCCGCCGTCAATTTTTTGCGGATGACCTAAGCGTTGAATGCCTTCAATAATCAACACAATAGTAATAGCAATTAAAATAGCAGAATTAACAAAGGCCGCCAAAATTTCAGCCCGCTGATAGCCAAAGGTTTGACGCTCATTATTATCTTTTTTCCCAATTAAATGAGCCACAAAGGATAAGACAATTGAGAGCGTATCTTCCATATTATGAAAACCATCAGAAATCAAACCGAGACTGCCGGAAACAATTCCACCGACAAATTCTACTATCGTAATTATGGCATTTAGAGCGGTTACGCTTGCAAATTTAGTATCAGACATATTGCCGTTATGATGTTCATCCATCTTACTGCCTCCTATATAAACAGATTTTAGGCTATCTTAACTTTTATTGCAACGAGCAATTTTTATTTAATTCCAGATTATTTCTCAGAAAATTTTGCCAAAATAAAAGATGTACAAAATACTAAATTCTGTACATCCACTCTAAAGAATAATTTTAAAATATTCAACCTATCGGCTTCAAAAAGGCCGCTGTTTTTACTTTTCATTAACAGATTTAACAACTACTTTAATCGGGCGATTTAAATCTAAAGATTCATGATAACGATCTTGAATAATTTGTTTCATATGTTCCGCTGCCTCACGTTTAGAAACATTATGACAAATCCTTTTAACAATAACTTGCTCACCAGAAATCATCTTACACATTACAACAACTTCATAGTCACACACACGACGACCAATAAGGTCAGCAAATAACATGATTTATTCCTCCACAATTAAGTTCAATTATTGCAACCAGACTGTTATATCACTTTTAGAATCTTAATTCAACCGAATTAATAAAATATTTTTTAAATTTATTGTAGAAATAGTCCTCAGGCTTTCATTGACGCTGGAAATTGTATAATATTAGTAATAGATGAGGAGGTCTTGACATGCCTAACCAGAATTCCCGTGGACAACACCAGTTTAAAACACGGAAAAACAATATCAATCGCCAGTCGCCAATGCCACAAGGGGTAAATCCTAATAACCAGCTGCAACCGGGAAATAATTTTAATAATTATCCCCAGCCAGTTCCTACTAACTATCAAGGTGAAATACCGGAATCGACAGCAGCCGATAATTTTGTTCCAGCAAATAATACTGCTAATCATCCTGTAATCAATCCTAATGCCGGACAAATGCCGCAAACACCGGCCAATCAAACATCTTATCCTCCTGTTAATCAGCCCCAGCAACCCAATAATTCTAAATTTAATACTCATCAAGATCAAGTACCTTTTAGTCAACCGACCGTAACGATGCCTGTAATTAAACCCCATCAGTATAATGCTGCTGATGGTCAAACCGCAAAACCACCCTATCCGAGCAATAAACAGCCCCAATATCAACCCACAGTCAATCCTAATCTCCAATCTCCGCAACAAGCTAAAAAGACTGCGGTTCGTTTTTGGAAACGTCCAGTGGTGTGGATTGTTATTGCTATTATAGTATTGGCAGCAGTGGGCATCATCCTTTTCTTATTATTACAGCCACCTACCAAAAAAGATACTTCTAATTCTAGTAGACCTGTAAAAACTGAAAAAGTTACTGATTCTCCTGATAAGGCGCTTCATGCTAAAAAACATCCGGCTAAAGACGTTGCTAAAAAGCAAAACAGTTTGCAGGCGGATAAAAAAGCCCTGCAGCCAAAAGCACGCGAATGGAATAATTCTGGTTCTTATGATGATATGAAATACGATACAGATGACTTCACGATTCAATTGAATAATTCTTCTAATGGAGTGAAGTTAATACCTGATGCCAATAATAAGCCGGCCTTATTTATTGAATATACCTTTACTAATAAAAGTAAGCAACCGCAAAAACCCGCTGACATTGTTCATCAGGATATCCAGTTGAAACAAAACGACCAGGCCTTAGAGACAACCACGCCTGCCAGTGATAACCACGATGCACAAGACAAATTAAACGCGGGTCAAAAAGAAGTTGCCCCAGGGCAAAAGATTGACACAGCGATGATATATACTACGAAGGATACCAAAAATACAATTTCTATGTACTTCATGGATCTTAAGACCCATCAACTTTTAAATACTAATCAGCCTTTCAAGCTGTAGTAAAAAAACTCAAGATAAAATTTTATCTTGAGTTTTTTGGTTATTTTACTATTATGGTTTAATTACTCGAATTTTCTTTTGTAATAATCTGTAAAAGATCTTGTGGGTGTTGTAATTGATAATCAGCTTGCTCAAATTCTGAATGAAATTTTGCCCCCCAGGTAGCCAAAGCAAATTTAGTCCCGGCGGCTTTGCCGCTGCGTAAATCATAAACAGCATCGCCTACATAAATAGCTTGTTCGGCTAAAACCTGTAACTCGTCCAAACCCTTTAAGACCGGTTCCGGATTAGGTTTATGTTTGAGCGTGTCCGACGCTGTAATCACTGCTTGAAAATAAGAATTCAGTCCAAAAGGAGTTACTTCATCTACAAATTCTGATTTATTTTTAGAAGTAACAATCGCCAATAATAAACCCTTCTCTCGCAGTCCCTCTAACAAATCAATAATTCCGGGAAATATTTGAACATCTTTAAAATTAGTTTTCATCTTACTTTCCCAACTCTGAAGTAACTGGTCACTTTCAGAATCCGAGTCGGCAAAATCTGCTACTACTTGTTTTCCCGGGATCCCTAAAGTATAAAATAAATCCTCGGCAGCTACTTGAAATCCTTTTTGTTCGCGTAAGGTCTCTTGTAATCCGGCTATCACTTGCTTTTCTGTATCTAATAAGGTTCCATCAATATCGAATAAAACTGCCTTAATCATCAATAATCTCCTTTAATTTTGCATGAGGTAAGAAAGCTCTTCAACAAAATATTCTGTCTTCGATTGCGTTTATTATTAAATATAACAAAGCACTTTCCTGAAGGAAAGTGCTTAAATTATTAACAAGCTAAGTAAGCAGGAAAAATATCTGAGTGTTGAAAAAATGGTTTTATTTCTTACTAAACTTATATGACAAGCCAGAACCATCTTCTTTAGCACCAAAATTCCTTTCGACAATTAGATACTGGGATTAAGTAGTTTCATGAAAAACACTATCAAACTCCGACTCTCTGAATATACTTAGTGGATTCCCCACGCTACCAACATTAATTAGATTTTTATTAAATGGAAAAATTTGACTATTTAATATTTTTTCCACGTCAAAAAAATACCCACAACAGCTCCAATAAAAATAAAAGGGGATATGCGGACAAATAACTATTCGAATGCGTGAAATGCACTCAATACTTATTCTCATATACCTGAAAAAGCACAATGAAATGCGGCAGAAAAATTTATTACCTATATTGGCTTATAATCTGATGGAATACTGTCATTACCTTTTCCATGACCACAACGAAAAAAGACACCTTCTCGCAATGAGAAAGTGTCTGCAATCTTGATATAATAACGATTAACGTTTTGAAAATTGTGAAGCTTTACGAGCTTTCTTGAGACCTGGCTTCTTCCGTTCCTTCATTCGCGGATCACGAGTTAACATACCCGCACGCTTTAATGGTCCCCGAAAATCGGGATCAACTTCTAACAAGGCCCGTGCAATACCATGACGGATCGCACCAGCTTGACCAGAAAAACCACCACCACGAACATTAACTAAAACATCATAGCTATCTGTTGTTTCAGTAATATCTAGTGGTTGTTTCAAATCTTTGATTAAACTTGCAGAAGGGATATAATCTTTTGCATCCCGTTTATTAATAGTAACGTTACCTTTTCCAGGTACTAAACGAACACGAGCCACAGAGTCTTTACGACGGCCAGTTCCAGCATAAGATAATTGTGCCAAATTCTTTTCCTCCTTAAATCAACTGATTAATGTCTAAAACTTCAGGTTGTTGAGCCATATGATTGTGCTCTGCACCAGCATATACATGAAGTTTCTTAAATTGTTGACGGCCAAGGGAATTTTTTGGCAACATTCCGCGAACAGAAATTTCAATTAACTTTTCTGGAGTATTCTCGCGAATCTGACCAGCAGTTTTAACTTTTAAACCACCGGGATGATTACTGTGATGGTAATAAAACTTCTTTGTAGCCTTTTTCCCAGTTAATTTAATTTTATCAGCATTAATTACAATAACATGATCACCCGTATCAATATTTGGGGTAAAGATCGGTTTATTTTTGCCACGTAAAATTGTAGCAACAACAGTAGACAATCGTCCTAAAACGACATCAGTTGCATCTATAAGATACCATTTACGTTCAACTTCGCTTGGTTTAGCTAAAGGTGTTGTACGCATGTAATTTCCTCCAATATCTGTGTCTGTTTACACACTCAATAAGTTTTCCGGGGCCTATCGTGGGGTAAACAATACCATTTACAAATATACTACTTCTCTATATATTAGTCAATATTACTACTTGGATAAAAAACTTTTTTTAAATAAAGGCCGCTGGCAGGAGCGGTCAAACGTGCCTGTTGACGATCCTGAACTTGATAAAGACGCAAAAAATCATGCACATCCCGCCGACCACTGCCAATTTCCAATAAGGTTGCTACCATAATCCGCACCATGTTATATAAGAAACCATCACCGTGAAAAATAAATTTTATTTCTTGTGGATAGTTAGTAGTATCCAGATCGGCTGTATAAATGGTCCGCACCTTATTGCGAATAACTCCACCGCTAGCTTCAAAGCTGGCAAAATTATGCGTTCCTATAACATCTAACAACGCAGTTTGAATTTTTGATAAATCCAGTGCAAACGGATAGTGGCCTGTGTATAGCCGCAAAAAAGGATTCGTATAACGTCCCAAGGCAACCCGATATTCATAAATTTTACCTAAAGCATCAAAACGGGCATTAAAATCAGGTACAGCAATCACGCCGCCAACAAATAAAATATCTCGCGGCATTAAACTATTTAAGGCCTTTACCATCTTATCCGCGGGAATATTTCCCGGATACGCAAATGAAATCACCTGCCCTAAAGCATGAACACCAGCATCAGTTCTTCCAGCGGCCACCAAATTTACAGGTTGGCCTTTAGTCATAATTGCTAAAGCTTTCTCAATAGTCCCTTGAATAGTCAACAAATTAGGCTGACGTTGAAAACCATGATAACGAGTACCATCATATTGTACGGTCAATTTATAAACTGTCATCCAACTAACTCCGAAATATAATTAACAAAATTGTCAAAACTATAAATAATAATATTACTAAAGAATCAGCACCTTGCCAATGTAATTGCCGGTATTTACTGCGATGAGAACTGCTTTGATAGCCGCGTGATTCCATAGCAATCGATAGATCATAAGCAATATTAAAACTGCTCACAAACAAAGGAATTAAAATTGGAACGATAGCTTTCAGCTGTTGAAAAAGATTGCCATCACCAAAGTCCACTCCCCGCGCGCGTTGGGCATTCATAATTTTAGTAGTTTCATCTGATAATAAAGGAATAAATTGCAACGCAATTGAAAGCATTAAAGCTACTTCTTCTACAGGAAAATGCACCACTTTTAAAGGCTTGAGAATTGCTCCCACGGCGTCAGACATTTGCAGCGGTGTAGTAGTAATGGTTAATAAAGTAGAAATCAAAATGATCAGTAAAAAACGCATGAATATAAAGATACCGTTTTTAATGCTCAAATTTGATAACGAAAAAATCCACCATTGCCAAAAAGGTTGACCCCCTGGAGTAAACAGCACTTGTAAGGCCACAGTAAATAAAATCAAAAAAATCATGGGCCTGATTCCTCTAATAAAAAAGCCTAGGGAAACCTGTGAAAAAGCTACTGCTACTAAAACAAAAATACTCAAAATCAAATAAGTTAACCAATTATTAGCTAAGAAAACAATTGCTACAAAAATAAAAGTAGCAATAAATTTACAACGCGGATCCAATTGATGAATTATTGAGTTTCCAGGCAAATAACGGCCAATAATCATTTTACCCATAATGGCCTCCTAATTGGGGAATTAATTGCTGAGCCAATTGCTCTTCAGTAATCGGCAGTTTATTAAACTTAAATCCCTTTTGTGCTAACTGACGCGCAAATTGAGTGCTTTCCGGCTCCAATAAATTATGCGCCTGTAAAAAAGCACGATCATTAAAAATAGCTTGGGGCTGATCATCCCGAATTAAATGAGCTTGATCCATTACCAGGACTTGCTGGGCGTAGCGAGCCACATCTTCCATTTGATGAGAAATTAAAATAATTGTGGTCCCTTGTTGGTTCAATTGATAAAACAGATCCATTAATTCTTGATGCCCTTGTGGATCCAAACCAGCGGTTGGTTCATCTAAAATCAATACTGTTGGTTGAGAGGCCAGTACACCGGCAATGGCAACCCGGCGCATTTGACCACCTGATAAATCAAAAGGTGATTTTGAAGCCACACTTGCTGGTAAACGGACTAAGTCTAACATTTGATAGGCGGTTTTCTGTGCTTGTTGTTGGGTCATGCCAAAATTTTGGGGACCAAAACTGATATCATCCAGAACTGTTTCGGCAAATAATTGTTGTTCTGGTAGTTGAAATACCATGCCCACCTGTTGGCGCAAAGGTTTTAGATGCTTATTTTTGGTTTCCGATGTAATAATACGTTCGCCAATTTTTATTGTTCCGGAGGTTGGCTTCAATAAAGCATTGATATGTTGAACTAAAGTTGATTTACCACTACCTGTTTGACCGATAATAGCAGTAAAACAACCATCTGGTATTTCAAAGCTAACATTAGTCAGTCCTTCATATTCTAAAGGTCCTCCCGGTTGATACACATGTGTTACGTTTTTAAATGTAATTGCCATAATTCATCTGCCAATCTCTGTTTGGTTTGATAAGCTGTTGTTAACGGAATCCCGGCTTGCCGTAGCAATACTTGCAAACGGCTCGTAAAGGGAGGCTGTAAGCCAATATTGGTTAAACTATCTATATCGGAAAATAACTCCTGTACAGTCGTTTGCTTTTGAATTTTACCATCCTTTAAAGCTATAATTAGATCAGCTTGAACAATTTCTGCCATATCATGGGTAATCGATAAAATAGTTATTCCCAATTGCTGCTGCAAGTTTCTCATAATTTGTAGGATATCTTGCCGGCCGTTGGGATCCAACATACTTGTAGATTCATCCATAATAATAATTTTTGGTTGCAAAGCAATAATTCCAGCAATAGCTACCCGCTGCTTTTGCCCTCCGGATAAGGTTTGCGGAGCTTTATGAGCAAACTCAGTCATATGCACTTGGGCTAAAGCCCATTTAACGCGCGCAACCATTTTGGTTCGTGGCATATTTTGATTTTCTAATCCAAAAGCTACATCGTCTTCTACTGTGGCTCCGACAAATTGATGATCGGGATTTTGAAAAATAATTCCAATATCGCGGCGAATATTCCAGACCGTTTGTTCAGACAATACTTTTCCTGCAATTTTAATAGTACCAGAATCAGCCGGTAATAGCCCATTTATAAGTTTAGATAAAGTACTTTTGCCGCTTCCATTTAGGCCTACAATTGCTACCCATTGCTGCGGTTGTATTTGAAAAGTAATTTCACTTAAGGCCGGGTGTTGGGCATTTTCATATGTAAAAGTTACGTCTTGTAAAGATATTATTGGATCCATAATCTTCTCCGTCAATAATAGTTTTCTAAAGTATAATATCATAGTCTTAAGTTAAGGAGTAGAACTATGTCGCTTTTTGATCCCCTAAACATACTGGTCAAAGTCTATCAATCTGAAATTTCCGGATGGTGGCAATATGATAATCCCAATCAGATTTTAATGGAAGCCATTTTAATCCAGCAAACTACCAGCCATAATGTCGAACAGGCTATTAAAAATTTGCAGGCCTATCATATCTTTGATCAACCCTATAATCAAACTTGGGTTCGGTTGCAAAAATTGAACAAGGAACAATTAGAACAGGCCCTTTACCCCAGTGGTTTTTATCATGTAAAAGCTGCACGTTTGCAGAGTTTTGCCCATTGGCTGGCACACTACTACTACGATCTCAACTTATTCAAGGACGCAACTACAATCCAACTGCGCCAAGAACTAAATAAAATTAAAGGGATCGGACCGGAAACTGCCGATGTCATGATTCTCTATGTCTTTAAACGACCGGTTTTTGTACCTGATAAATATTGTCTGCGTTTTTATAGCACACTAAATCTTCTTCCGCCAAAAATAACATACTTAGCTGCCCAAAAATATTTTGAAAATCAGCCTGACATGACAACTGATTATCAACAAGCTCAACAATGGCATGCGGCTTTAGATGAATACGGTAAAAATCCTCAGAAGTTACAAAAAACCAGATATAAAAAAATCATTCCCGAAAAGTAGCGCAGAAGCATTAGAGCTAGACTTAGTTTTTGACCAACATCGTTACGCTCACTACTAATCGAAAGAATGATATTAAATAACTATTTCAAATAATTAAATAAGACTAAACCAACTCAATAATTGCCATTGGTGCTGCATCTCCACGTCTTGGAGCAGTCTTTAAAATACGGGTATAACCACCTTGACGCTCTTTATAACGTGGTGCAATGTCACTAAACAACTTTTGCAAAGCTGATTGAATAACAACGGCGTCATCTTCTTCGCTAATATTAGCTACTTCTTTACGAATGTAACTAGAAACTAAACGCCGAGAATGTAAGTCGCCTTTTTTTGCTAAAGTAATCATTTTTTCAGCAGTTTTTCTGACTTCTTTTGCCCGTGTTTCAGTAGTAACTATTCGTTCATGAATGAATAGATCTGTCGTCAAATCACGTAACATTGCATTACGGACATCGGAAGATCGCCCTAATTTACGATAACTCATTGTCTCTTTGCCTCCTTTTCAACTAATCATCCTGACGTAATGACAAACCTAAATTAGCCAATTTTTCCTTAACTTCTTCTAAGGACTTGCGGCCCAGATTTCTCACTTTCATCATGTCTGATTCAGTTTTATCAGTTAGTTCTTGAACTGTATTGATACCGGCACGCTTTAAGCAATTATAAGAACGTACAGATAGATCCAGCTCTTCAATAGTCATTTCGAGTTTTTTCTCTTTACGAGTTTCCTCTTTTTCGATCATCATATCTGCATTTTTGGCTTCATCAGTCAAGTCGACAAAAATAGTCAAATGTTCAGTTAAGACTTTAGCAGCCAAACTAATTGCTTCACGTGGATCAATCGAACCATTTGTCCAAACGTCCAGAGTTAATTTATCGAAATCGTTACGTTTCCCTACTCGAGTATGTTCAACCTGATAGTTGACACGAGAAACTGGGGTAAAAATTGAATCTACAGGCAAAACACCAATTGGAGTTTCATCAGTTTTATTCTGTTCAGCAGGAGTATAACCCCGACCGGTTTTCACAGTCATTTGCATATGAAAATGCCCGCCATCGGCTACAGAACAAATATACTGATCAGGATCTAAAATTTCTAAATCTGCATCAGTTTCAATATCTGCTGCTGTCACCCGCTTAGGTCCATCAACATTAATTTCAACTTTCTTTTCATCGCTGTGCAATTTTAGAGATAACTTTTTAATGTTTAAAACAATTTCTGTTACATCTTCTAAAACGCCATCAATAGTTGAAAATTCATGCAAAACTCCGTCAATTTGAATATCTGCCACTGCAGAACCAGGGAGCGAAGCCAATAAAACTCGTCTTAAGGAATTACCTAAGGTCGTTCCATAGCCGCGTTCCAAAGGCTCAATAACATATTTGCCATAATTATCTGTTTCATCAATTTTTGTAATAACCGGTTTTTCGAATTCAATCATTATTTATGTTTTGCCCCTTTCAACAACGATTTTTAGCAACAAAAAATTTTATGCTTAAGGTCAAAACTATACTCTACGGCGCTTTGGAGGACGAGAACCATTATGTGGCACAGGAGTAACATCTCTAATAGCAGTAACTTCCAAGCCAGTTGTCTGCAAAGAACGAATAGCAGCTTCACGACCAGAACCAGGCCCCTTAACAGCAACTTCAACTGTCTTCATACCTTGTTCCATAGATTCCTTAGCAGCTGCTTCCCCAGCCATTTGGGCTGCAAAAGGTGTTGATTTACGACTTCCTTTAAAGCCCAATGCTCCAGCTGAAGACCAAGAAATCGCGTTTCCACGAACATCTGTGATCATTACGATCGTATTATTGAAAGTGGAATGAATATGTGCTACACCAGATTCAACATGCTTTTTCACACGACGCTTACGCGTAGTTTTCTTATTTGGCATATTTTTACCTCCTTATCTATTTTTTCTTACCAGCAATACTCGTCTTTTTACCTTTACGCGTGCGAGCATTATTTTTCGTATTTTGTCCGCGTACGGGCAAGCCACGCCGATGACGCATACCACGATAAGAACCAATTTCTTGAAGACGTTTAATGTTTAAGCTAACTTCACGGCGTAAATCGCCTTCCACTTTGATATTATCAACCTCGGCCCGGATTTTTTCTTCCTGATCGGGTGTCAAATCACGTGTTCTTATATCTTCAGAAATTTGGGCATTTTTTAAAACCTTTTGAGCAGTAGTATTTCCAATACCATAAATATAGGTAAGCGCAATTACTATTCGTTTATCACGAGGTAAGTCTACACCTGCAATACGTGCCATATGCTATTAACCTCCTTTTACTAACCTTGTCTTTGTTTATGCTTAGGATCAGCTGAACAAATAATCATTACGCGACCCTTACGCTTGATAACTTTGCAATGCTCACACATTGGTTTAACTGATGGTCTTACTTTCATATTAAATCCTCCCATCTAAAACTGACGGATCTGCTTTATACTAACACTATTATCTGAAACGGTAAGTGATACGTCCCTTAGTTAGATCATAAGGAGACAATTCAACAGTAACCTTATCACCAGGAAGAATTCGAATATAATGCATCCTGATTTTCCCTGAAACATGAGCTAAAATAGTTGCTCCATTTTCTAACTTAACCTTGAACATTGCATTTGGCAAAGTATCAGAGACAGTTCCCTCAACTTCGATTACATCATCCTTAGCCAAAAAAGTATCCTCCTCGTTCCTCTTTGAACACAAAAATAGTGAGAGCTTGGCACTCACTAGTCAATATACCAGCTGAGTATACCACACAATAATGATATTGCCAAGTATTAATTGATTTTACTTAAAACAGCATCAATTTCCGCAAATACCTGATCAATTTCTTGTGCACCATTTATTTTATTTAACAACCCTGCTTTTTGATAATAACTAATAAGCGGAGTATTCATTTCAATATTCACATGCAAGCGGTTCTTAACAGTTTGGGGCTGATCGTCTTCACGCTGATAAAAATCATGTTTTCCACAACGATCACAAGTACCAGCTACTTTAGGTGGATTATACAATTTATGATAAGTTGCACCACAATTTTTACAGATGAAACGTCCAGATAAACGTTCTACTAATAATTGCGGATCAACTTCAATATCAATCACTGCGTCTAATTTTTTGTTTAAATTAGCATTAATCTCATCTAAAGCTTGCGCCTGCTCTAAATTCCGTGGAAAACCATCTAACATATAACCAGCTTGATTGATATCAGCTTGGGCTAATCTTTCCTGAACGATTTGATTAGTAACTTCATCGGGAACCAATTCCCCCTTATCAATAAAAGACTTGGCCTTTAAACCTACTTGGGTCTTATTAGCTATTGCCTCTCGGAACATATCTCCAGTTGAAACATGAACCACATGATATTTGTCAACAATTCTTTCTGCCTGTGTACCTTTACCGGCTCCAGGCAAACCCATAAGCATTAAATTCATACTAACATCTCCTCATTTTCTACTATTACCGAATGAAGCCGACATATTCCCGCTTCATTAATAGTCCTTCTAATTGGCGATTAGCTTCAATTGCTACCCCGACAACAATTAATAAACTCGTTCCGCCCAAACCAATTGATTGGGGCAGACCAAAGATATTAGTTGCTAATTGTGGTAATAAAGCAATTAAACCTAAGAATACAGAACCGACAGTTGATAGACGTAATAATAGACCTGAGACATACTTAATTGTTTCATTTCCAGGCCAGATACCTGGGATATAAGCTCCCTGCTTTTGTAAGTTTTCAGCTAATTTTTCGGGATTAACTTGAACAAAGGCATAAAAGAAAGTAAACAAAACAATTAAAGCAGTATAAACTAACGCTCCTGTTGTTGTTTGTAAACTAAAGACGTTTTGCAAAACTTGGAACCAAGTATCACCGGCATGCGATTTTTGAAAAGCAGTTAAAATAGTCGCCGGTGTAACAATCAACGAACTGGCAAAGATAACAGGAATAACACCCGCTACATTAACTTTTAATGGTAAATAACTTTCAGAACCACCACTAGTAGCACGGCGAGTATATTGAATTGGCACTTTACGATTGGCCTGCTGTACATAGGTGGTAAATTGTGTTACTAACAGAACTAAAACAAGAATAATAACAATGAAAAGAATGTTTAACCAAATTTCATTACCTTTGGCACTAACAACTTGTTCACGTATTAACTGATAAAGTCCTTGAGGTAACCGCGCTACAATACCAGCAAAGATAATCATCGAAACACCATTACCGATACCCTTATCAGTAATCTGTTCACCCATCCAAGTGAGCAGCATTGAACCACCGGTCATAATAATCCCTAGAGTAATGAAAGTTTGGACACTAGGTTTAGAAACCAACCCCATTCCACTAAGGGCATTAAAACCAGCAGTGATTCCGATTGATTGCACAAATGCTAAAACAATTGTCAAATAACGAGTAACTTGATTTAATTTTCTGCGACCAACTTCACCTTGTTTGCTCCACTCAACAAACTTAGGAACAATGTCAGTTTGCAGAAGTTGAATAACGATTTGGGCAGTAATATAAGGGGAAACCCCCATCGAAAAAATAGAGTAATTAGCCAAACCGCCACCACTAACAGTATCTAGTAATGGAATTAAACCTGTAGAACTAAGTTTTTCCATTGCAGAAATATTAATACCTGGAACTGCAATCTGTGCTCCCAAACGATAAATAGCCAAAATAAATAATGTGAAAAAGATTTTCTTTCTTATTTCTTTAACCTTGAGAGCATTCCTCAGTGTTCCTAGCATTAAATCACCTCGATTGTTCCACCCGCAGCTTCAACGGCTTCTTTAGCAGCCTTTGATACTTTATTTACTTTAACAGTCAATTTCTTCTTTAATTCACCATTAGCTAACAACTTAATACCGGACAATTCTTTCTTAATAACACCGGCTTCCAGCAAAACCCGTGCATTAACTTCACTGCCGGCACGAAATTGATTTAAATCATCAAGGTTAATAATAGCATATTCTTTACGATTAATGTTATTAAAGCCTCTCTTAGGCATACGCCGGAATAAAGGCATTTGTCCACCTTCAAAACCAAGGCGAGTTTTACCACCACTACGTGCTAATTGGCCTTTTTGTCCACGACCGGCAGTTTTGCCGTAACCAGATGAAGTACCACGACCAACGCGTTTACGGGGACGACGAGATCCAGGACTTGTTTGTAATTCATGCAATTTCACTTTCAGGGCACCTCCTCTTTGTCTTATTTTACTTCTTCAACATCAACTAAATGAGCAATCTTCAAAACAGCACCACGAATGGCCGCGTTATCCGGCTTAACAACAGAACTATTTATCCGGCCAAGGCCCAATTCTTTAGCAACTTTACGTTGAGCGGGAATTCGGTGTGCAACACTACGCTTTAAAGTAATTTTAATTTTATTAGCCATTGTACACTCTCCTAACCTTGTAAATCTTCTATTGAAATACCGCGTAAAGCAGCAATTTCTTGTGATGTTTTCAATTTTGATAAACCATCAATTGTAGCACGAATCATATTAATTGGTGTATTACGGCCTAAAGATTTAGTCGTAATATCATCAATTCCGGCTAATTCCATTACGGCACGTACAGAATCACCAGCAGCAATTCCAGAACCAGCAACAGCTGGTTTTAACAGCACGCGGCCGGCACCAAATTCACCGATGATTTCATGAGGAATAGTTGTACCGACTTTCGGTACTTCAATTAAATTCTTTTGCGCATTGTCAACACCCTTGCGGATAGCTTCCGGAACTTCTTGTGCTTTACCTGTTCCTAAGCCAACGTGACCATTTTTATCACCTACCACAACAATAGCAGCAAAGCGCATGCGGCGACCACCCTTAACAACTTTAGTGATACGATTAATAGCCACCAAACGGTCTTCCAATTCTAATTGAGATGGATCTACAAAAGCCATAAGTTTTATTCCTCCTTTCTAAAATTTTAATCCATTTTCCCGAGCAGCTTCAGCTAGGGCTTGAACACGCCCTTGATAAATATAACCGCCCCGATCGAAAATAACATTTTCTTTACCAGCAGCAATTGCTCTTTGCGCAATCATTTTGCCCACTGCACTGGCTTGTTCAGTCTTATTAGTAGCAGTAATTTCTTTATCCAAAGTTGAGGCACTTGCAAGCGTGACACCCGCTACGTCATCAATTACTTGAGCGTAGATGTTTTTATTAGAACGAAAGACATTTAAGCGTGGGCGCTCAGCAGTACCAGAAATTTTATTGCGGACACGTGCATGACGTTTAATCCGGATTTTATTTCTATCTGGTTTTGTAATCACAATTTTCACCTCATAAATTTAATCAGTTAACCGGCTTATTTACCAGTCTTACCTTCTTTACGACGAACATGTTCATCAGCGTATTTAATACCCTTGCCCTTATAAGGTTCAGGTGGCCGAACATCACGAATTTCAGCAGCAAATTGACCAACTGCTTGCTTGCTGATACCACTAACATTAATTTCTGTATTGGAAGGTACATCAACGTCAATGTTATCTGGAGTAGTTATTTCCACAGGGTTAGAGTAACCAACATTCAAAATTAAGGTAGTACCCTTCTTTTGGGCACGATAACCAACCCCGACTAATTCCAAACTCTTTTTAAAGCCAGTAGTAACGCCGACGACCATGTTATTCACATTAGCTCTTGTAGTTCCATGAATAGCTTTATCGTTGTCGTTATCACGTTCAAATTTCAATTGATTACTGTCTTGTGTAATCTTAATTTTAGGACTAACTTGTCTTGTTAATTCACCCTTGGGGCCCTTAACTGTCACATTATGATTATCTTCATCTACCGTAACAGTGACACCCTCTGGTAAATCAATAAGTTTATTTCCGATACGACTCATACTAGACGCACCTCCTTATTCATGATTTGAATTACCAAACGTAAGCAATAACTTCGCCGCCAACGTCCTTAGCCCGTGCTTCCTTATCAGTAATTACACCTTCAGAAGTGGAGAGGATGGCGATACCCAAGCCATTTAAGACTTTCGGGACTGCATCAGCCTTAACATAACTACGTAAACCTGGTTTAGAAATTTTCTTCAAGCCTGAGATTACACGTTCGTTATCTTTACTATATTTCAAGTAAATCTTGATCATACCTTGTTTATGATCGTCAATTACTTCATAATCACGAATAAAGCCCTCACGTTTGAGGATTTCTGAAATACTCTTCTTCATGTTAGAAGCTGGAACTTCAACTGAAGCATGACGTACCATATTCGCATTGCGAATCCGAGTTAAATAATCCGCAATTGGATCTGTCATAGACATTTGCTGACCTCCTATTTAAAATTTTTACCAGCTAGCTTTTCTCATACCAGGAATTTGACCCTTATGTGCTAATTCACGAAGGCAAATACGGCAAAGTCTAAACTCACGATAAACTGAACGGGGACGACCGCAGCGTTCACAACGTGTGTAAGCTTGAGATGAAAACTTTGCTGGACGATGATTGCGAGCAATTTGTGATTTCTTAGCCAATAGCTTGACCTCCTAATTTATTTAGCAAACGGCATTCCAATTTGAGTTAATAATTCTTTAGCTTCTTCATCAGTAGCAGCAGTGGTAACAATAACCACATCAAGACCGCGTACTTTATTAACTTTATCATAATCTATTTCTGGGAAAATCAATTGTTCTTTAATTCCTAAAGTATAGTTGCCCCGACCATCAAATGCACGAGCACTTACACCGTGAAAATCTCTTACTCGAGGTAAGGAAACATTGATTAACTTATCCAAAAAATCATACATCCGCTGACCACGTAAAGTAACTTTAGCACCAATGGCCATTCCTTCACGTAAGCGAAAACCGGCAATAGACTTTTTAGCCTTAGTAATTAACGGTTTTTGGCCAGAGATAAGTGTTAATTCTTCAACAGCACTATCTAAATTTTTGGAGTTTGAAACAGCATCTCCAACTCCCATATTCAAAACGATTTTTTCAATATGAGGTACTTGCATAACTGATGAATAGTCAAATTTCTTAACTAAACTAGGAACAATTTCTTTAACATACTTAGTGTGCAAAGCATTATCCATTTTCACTAAGAACCTCCTTTCCTACTTATTTCTCTTTATCTTCTGTTTTGGTTGATTTTTTAGTTGCAGCTTCCTCAGCAGCACTAACAACTTTAACATTAGATGCATCAAGTGGAGCTTCTACATCTTTAATGCCACCATTAGGTTCTGTTTGGGAAGGTTTTTGATGCTTTTTAATCATATTAACACCCTTAACAGTTACCTTATTGGTTTTAGGGAAAGCTTGAACAACAGTTCCAGTCTTACCCTTGTCTTTTCCCGCAATGACTTGAACATTATCGCCAGTTTTGACAAACACTGTTCGAGCACCTCCTTTTAAGCTTCCAAATTATAATACTTCTGGTGCTAATGAAACAATCTTCATAAAGTTATTATCACGTAACTCCCGCGCTACAGGTCCAAAAATACGTGTACCTTTAGGAGTCTTGTCAGCATTAATAATTACAGCAGCATTATCATCAAATCTAATGTAGGAGCCATCAGGACGATGGGAGCGAGCAACTGTACGCACAATAACTGCCTTGACCACGTCACCTTTTTTGACAACGCCACCTGGTGTTGCTTGTTTAACAGTTGCAACAATGATGTCACCAACACTAGCGACCTTGCGACCTGAACCACCTAAGACTTTAATGGTTAAAATTTCTCGTGCTCCTGAGTTATCAGCTACACGAAGACGGGTTTCTTGTTGAATCAAGATTGGATCCTCCTCTCATAGTTTTTATGGATAAATAGAGCCTAAACCCTAACACCCTTCTGAACAATTTCTAATAGACGAAACCGTTTCAAACGGGATAACGGACGAGTCTCCATAATTCGAACAATATCGCCAACATTAGCTTCATTTTTATCGTCTTGAGCATAAAATTTCTTGGAGTATCTGAAGCGTTTGCCGTAAACAGGATGTGTCTTGTAAGTTTCTACAGAAACAGTAATAGTTTTATCCATCTTGTCAGAAACTACACGTCCTTGATATACCTTACGATGATTACGAGTATTATCTGTTGTGCTCAATTAGTTTCGCTCCTTTCTTATTTACTCTCTAATTCCTGCTGATGCAATACTGTCTTAATGCGGGCAATATTTTTCCGAACTTTTTTAATTCTTGCAGTATTTTCTAATTGCCCAGTTGCCTGTTGAAAATGAAGATTAAAAAGTTCTTCTTTGTATTGCTTTTCTTTATCATGCATTTGAGCAGTGGTTAATTGTCTAATTTCACTAGTTTTCATCAGATTCGCCACCTACTTCCTCACGCTTAACAAACTTGGTTTTAATCGGTAGTTTGTTGGATGCAAGCCTCAAAGCCTCACGAGCGACTTCTTCGGAAACACCGCCAACTTCAAACATGATTTTTTCACGTTTAACGGCAGCAACCCATCCAGCTGGGGCACCTTTACCAGAACCCATCCGGACTCCAACACCTTTAGCAGTATAGGATTTATGAGGAAAAATCTTGATCCAAACTTTACCGCCACGTTTCATATAACGAGTCATTGCAATCCGGGCAGCTTCAATTTGGCGATTAGTAATCCAATGAGATTCCAAGGCTTGTAAGCCGTATTCACCAAAAGCTACTTCGCGGCCGCCCTTCGCTGCACCACGCATTTTACCACGAAATTCACGGCGGTGTTTTACACGCTTAGGTACTAACATTGATTAGTTTCCTCCTTTCGCTCCATTATTGTTACGGCGATTATTGACTCTCGGTTTGTCAGGTAAAACTTCTCCACGGTAGATCCAAGTTTTTACACCCAAATTACCATAAGTTGTAGCAGCTTCAACCCATGCATAGTCAATATCAGCACGCAAAGTATGCAACGGCACAGTTCCTTCAGTATGCCATTCCACTCGAGCCATATCCGCACCATTTAAACGACCTGAAACTTGAGTTTTCACACCCTTAGCACCGGCACGCATGGAACGTTGTGTAGCCTGTCTTTGAACCCGACGAAAAGCAATACGAGCTTCTAGTTGTCGAGCCATACTTTCACCGACTAATTTAGCATCTAAATCTGGCTTTTTAATTTCCACAATGTTAATGTGAATGTTTTTGCCTGTTAAAGAGTTGATTTCTTTACGTAACTTTTCAACTTCTGATCCGCCTTTACCAATGACCATTCCTGGCTTTGCAGTATGAATTGAGACATTGATTTTTTTGGCTGCACGTTCAATTTCAATTCTGGAAACTGAAGCGTTAGCTAATCTTTTTTCAATAAAACGGCGAATTTTAATATCTTCTAGTAAAAATTTTGAAAAATCCTTTTTATCAGCGTACCACTTAGCATCCCAATCACGAACAATGCCAAGACGAAATCCGATAGGATTAATTTTCTGACCCACGTTTTTCCCTCCTTATGAAATTTATTCTTCTTCTGATACAACAATCGTAATATGGCTGGTACGTTTATTGATTGGTGATGCTGAACCTTTGGCCCGTGGGCGGAAACGCTTCAAGGTTGGTCCTTCATTAACGTAAGCCTCACTGACTACTAAGCTTTGCGAATCCAAATCATAGTTATGTTCAGCATTGGCAATTGCTGATTTTAACACTTTAGCAACAATTGGTGAACCTGAACGCGGTGTAAATTGCAAAATTGCCATAGCTTCAGCAGCACTCTTGCCTTTAATAAGCTCTAGGACAAGGCGAGCCTTACGAGGCGCGATTCGAACTGTCTTAGCAGTAGCTGATGCACTGGTTATTTGTTCTGCCATCGTGTAATCTCTCCTTTCTATGCTCCAGTTTTCTTATCATCTTTACTGTGACCGTGGAATGTCCGTGTCGGTACGAATTCACCCAATTTATGACCGACCATGTCTTCTTGTATATAAACCGGGACGTGCTTTCTTCCATTGTAAACAGCAATTGTATAACCTACGAAGCTAGGAAAAATAGTAGAACGCCGTGACCAAGTTTTAATGACTGATTTCTTTTCTTGGTCAGCTTGTGCTTCAATCTTTTTCATCAAATGAGCATCAGCAAACGGTCCCTTTTTCAAACTACGACTCATCAGACAACCTCCTTTTTTGTTATCTTTTACAAAAAATTATTTTCTCTTATTCTTACGATGACGTACGATAAACTTCTCAGATTGAGCACGTTTAGAACGGGTCTTCTTACCAAGAGTCTTCTTACCCCAAGGTGACATTGGAGATGGATGTCCGACTGGTGCTTTCCCTTCACCACCACCATGCGGGTGATCATTAGGGTTCATTACGGAACCACGAACGGTAGGACGAATTCCCATCCAACGCTTACGACCAGCTTTACCAATATTAATTAATTCATGTTGTTCATTACCAACTGCTCCAATGCTGGCCCGTGCAGCAGATAAGATCATCCGTACTTCACCAGAAGCCAGGCGCACCAAAGTGTATTTACCATCACGGCCCAAAACTTGAGCAGAGGTTCCAGCTGAACGAACTAATTGTCCACCTTTGCCAGGTTTCATCTCAATATTATGAATAACTGTACCTACAGGAATGTTGGCTAAAGGCAATGCATTGCCGACTTTAATATCAGCATTAACGCCAGATTGAATTTTTTGACCTACTTCTAACCCTTTAGGAGCCAAAATATAAGACTTAACACCGTCATCATAATGTAATAATGCAATGTTAGCAGAACGGTTGGGATCATATTCAATTGCCTTAACTGTTGCTACTACATCATCTTTATTACGCTTAAAGTCGATCATACGGTACTTTTGCTTATGACCACCACCACGATGACGAACAGTAATCTGACCATAAGAATTACGTCCAGCAATGCGTTTTTGGGATTCAAGCAAGGTCTTTTCCGGTTTTGTTTTTGTGATTTCAGCAAAATCAGAAGCGGTCATATTCCGACGTCCGTTTGTAGTCGGTTTATATTTAACAATACCCACGCTTTTTTACCTCCTATTTTATTATTCGTTTTCGAAAATCTTTATTTCCTTAGAATCTTCAGTTAATTTAATAATTGCTTTACGTCTTTTATTAGTTTTCCCAACATAGCGTCCTACACGCTTTTTTTTGGGTTTAACATTCATGATGTTGACTTTTGCTACTTTTACATCAAATAATTCTTCAATAGCTTGGCGAACTTGAATTTTGTTAGCATTAACTGCAACATCAAAAACGTACTTTTTATCATCCATATCTGCCATGGAAGCTTCCGTGATTACAGGACGTAAAATGATATCTTGTGCTGCCATTATCCAAGCGCCTCCTCAATTTTGGCTAATGCTTTTTGAGTAACAATCATTTGCTGATTATTAATTACATCTAAAACATTAACATTTTCTACAGTAATTGCTTTAACTTTATCAATATTACGAGCCGATAAAATTGCATTATCATTACCGGATTCAACAACCACCAAAGTACGACCCTTGGCTTCTAATTTATCCAATAACTGTTTAAAAGTTTTAGTGCTTGGCTTATCAAAATCCAAACTGTCAACAACGATCATTTCTTGATCAGCAACTTTTTGTGATAAAACAGATTTCAATGCCAAACGCGCCACTTTACGGGGCAATTTATAAGCATATGATCTTGGTGTTGGTCCAAAAACGACACCACCACCGCGCCATTGTGGAGCTCTGATAGAACCTTGACGCGCACGACCAGTTCCCTTTTGCCGCCATGGTTTACGACCACCGCCACGAACAGCTGAGCGGTTCTTAACTGCATGAGTTCCACGACGTAAAGAGGCTTGTTGCATAATCACCGCATCGGCAACAACATGGTTATTAGGTTCAATCCCAAAGACTTCCGCTTTCACTTCAGTTGTACCATTTTTAGTACCAGTTTGTTGATATACATCTAATTGTGTCATTAACTAATTGCCTCCTTTCCTATTTTTCTGTAGCTTCGGCTTCTTGTGCAGAAGCTGTTGTATCTGAAATTATTGAACCAATATTCTTTTTACCCTTAATACCTTTAAGAGTTGTTTGAATTTTAATTAAAGATTTGTTTGCACCAGGAACATTTCCACGAATCATCAATAGATTGTTTTCGGTATCAACCTTAACAATAACAAGGTTTTGAGTAGTAACTTGGTTGCCACCCATTCTACCAGGTAACATTTTGCCTTTGAAAACGCGATTAATGATCGTACCCATTGAACCTGGGATTCTATGGTAGCGAGAACCGTGTGTTTCCGGACCCCGTGATTGTCCAAAACGTTTAATATTGCCTTGGAAACCATGGCCCTTAGTAATTCCAGTCACATCCACTACATCGCCACTGGTAAATGTATCTACTTTTACTTCGTCACCGACTTTATAATCACCCAAGTTTACATCACGAAATTCGCGCAGATAATGTTTGGGAGTTGTATCGGCTTTTTTTGCATGACCTTGTTGAGGCTTATTAGTTAGAACTTCACGACGATCTTCAAAGCCTAATTGCACAGCTTCATAACCATCATTTTCTTTAGTTTTAAGCTGCATCACAATATTGGGCGTTGCTTGAATCACAGTTACTGGAATCAGTTCGCCTTTGTCAGTGAACAACTGTGTCATTCCAACTTTTTTGCCAAGAATTCCTTTTCTGGTCATGATCACACCTCCATTAATTGATTTTAATTGTTAATAAAAATTATAATTTGATTTCAATATCAACACCGCTTGGCAGATCTAACTTCATTAATGAATCAACTGTCTTTGGTGATGGATTTATAATGTCAATTAGACGCTTATGGGTCCGGATTTCAAACTGTTCACGTGAATCTTTAAATTTATGTGGTGAACTGATAACTGTGTATAAAGCCCGTTCAGTAGGTAATGGAATTGGTCCAGAAACTTCTGCTCCAGTTCTCTTTACTGTTTCAACAATTTTATCAGCTGATTGATCAATAATCCGATGTTCATAAGCTTTTAAACGAATACGAATCTTTTGACTTGCCATGGAATTCCCTCCTTTTTGCATCTTTTAAGATACCGGCTCTGCGAAAATTACCGACCACCCTGTCGTGGCAAAGCTCCCGGGCGTGTCGCAACCTCTCGCCTCAACACCGCTCATTGCCGTCAGTTTCAGGGCAAACTTTCCCCTCAAAATTCAGCACTCCTACAATAATACACGCTCTAGCTATTAATTTCAAGGTTTTTTCATTAATTTTTTCTAGATAATCTGAGCTCCCAAACTGTTTTTAAAATGCTCTAAAGCCCACTTTTGACCAGCAGGATTAAAGGTGGCTACACAGTCTTGGTGAATGACTAATTTATAGTTTAAATTATAAGCATCTATGGCTGTATGCAAGACACAAATGTCAGTACAAACACCAGTTAAATGCAGTGTATCAATGTGCCGTTCCCGTAAAAAATTATCCAAGTTAGTGTTAGCAAAGGCTGAATATCTATTTTTAGGATAATAATAAATATGAGAATTATTCTGATTATTTTCATACCACGGCTGTAATTGCCCATAAAATTGGCGACCCCAACTGTTAGCTAAATTATGCGGCGGAAATAATTTAGTTTCAGGATGATAAGGATCATTCTCTTGATGCAGATCAGTTGGCAGTATTACCCAATTTTTTTGACTAAGAAAACTATCAGCTAAGTTAACCAGCGGTTCTGCCAGTTTTTGTGCTGGCTCTCCTGCAGTTAAAGCACCTTTATCAGCAACAAAGTCATTGGTATAATCAATAATTAATAATGCTTCTGAATTCATATCTATAACCTTCTTTCTCCATATCTTATCTGAAAATATTTATTAATAAGTATTATTTTTAATAATAGCAAAACAATAAAGAAATTTGGTAGCTTTTTCATTAAAAAAAATCTGCCACAAACATAGTTGCAGCAGATTTTTTAAATTTATTTAGCATTACCGCCATTTTTCTTAATAATATCTTCTTGAATACTCTTTGGTGTCTTTTCATAATGATCAAAAGTCATTGTGAATGTACCACGGCCTTGAGTAGCTGAACGTAAAGTAGTAGCATAACCAAACATTTCCGCTAAAGGTACAAAGGAATTGATTAACTGAGCATTGCCACGTTCTTCCATACCTTCAATACGTCCACGACGAGCTGTTACTTGGCCCATAACATCACCCAAGTAGTCTTCTGGGGTTACAATTTCTACTTTCATAATCGGCTCTAAAATTACTGCTCCAGCATCTTTAACTGCATTGTGTAAAGCCATGGAAGCCGCAACTTTAAAGGCTGCCTCAGAAGAGTCAACTTCATGATAGGAACCATCGTATAATTTAGCCTTAATGTCAATCAACGGATAGCCTGCTAACACACCGTTAGCCATTGCGTCCTTAAGTCCAGCTTCAACAGATGGAATATATTCCCGAGGAACTACACCACCAACGATGGCATCTTCAAATTCAAAGCCTTTACCTTCATCGTTAGGTTCAAATTCGATCCAAACATCACCATATTGACCTTTACCACCAGACTGACGCACAAATTTACCTTCTGCTGATGCCTTCTTAGTAAAGGTTTCACGATAAGCAACTTGAGGCTCACCCACACGAGCATCAACTTTAAATTCACGCCGCATCCGATCAACCATGATATCTAAGTGCAACTCACCCATACCTGCAATTAAAGTTTCACCAGTTTCCGGGTTAGTTTCAGCTTGAAAAGTAGGATCTTCTTCTGCTAATTTTTGCAAAGCAACGTCTAACTTGTCACGATCTTCTTTAGATTTAGGTTCAATCGATACTTGAATAACTGGATCAGGAATTTCCATTGATTCCAAAATCAAAGGATGATCCGGATCAGTTAAAGAATCACCGGTAGTAGTGTTCTTTAAACCAATTGCGGCCGCAATATCACCTGAAAAAACTTCTGGAATTTCTTTACGGTGATTAGAATGCATCTGCAATAAACGACCTACACGTTCACGTTTATCCTTTGTAGCATTTAAAACATAAGAACCTGATTCCAAAGTACCAGTATAAACCCGTAAATAAGTTAAACGACCTACAAAAGGATCTGTAGCGATCTTAAATGCTAAACCTGCAAACGGCTTGCTGTCATCAGCCTTTAATTCTACATCATCACCAGTATCAGGGTCTTTAGCATTATAAGGACGAACATCCAAAGGTGATGGTAGATAATCGACTACGGCATCCATCAACATTTGCACACCCTTATTCTTAAAGGCAGAACCAGCCAAAACTGGAAACAGCTCTAATTTAATTGTTGCCTTACGAATAGCTGCCCGAATTTCATCATTCGAAATTTCTTCACCCTCTAAATATTTGTCCATGATATCATCATCAACATCAGCCAGGGTTTCGATCATTTGGGAACGACGTTTTTCAGCTTCTTCACGGTAATCATCCGGCACGTCCACAGTATCCCATTTAGAACCTAATTCATCTTCATCGTAAAGATCAGCTTTCATCTCAATTAAATCAATGACGCCTTCAAAAGAATCTTCCGCACCAATAGGCATTTGAATTGGTAATGGCAAAGCATCTAGACGATCTTTAATAGTCTGTACAGAATAATCAAAATCAGCACCGATTTTATCCATTTTATTAACGAATACAATCCGTGGAACATGATAAGTTGTTGCCTGCCGCCAAACATTTTCTGTCTGTGGCTCAACACCTGATTGACCATCTAAGACAGTGATTGCCCCATCTAAGACCCGCAAAGAACGCTCCACTTCAATAGTAAAGTCTACGTGTCCGGGAGTATCAATAATATTGATACGATGATCTTTCCACTGAGCAGTTGTAGCAGCTGAAGTAATAGTAATACCACGCTCTTGCTCCTGAGCCATCCAGTCCATTTGCGAAGCACCATCATGGGTTTCACCAATCTTATGAATCTTACCAGTATAATACAAAATACGCTCAGTTGTCGTAGTTTTACCGGCATCAATATGGGCCATGATTCCGATATTACGTGTTTTTTCTAAAGGAAATTCACGTTTATTAGCCATTAGATAATAGTACTCCTCTCAAATAATAACTATAAATTACCAGCGATAATGCGCAAAGGCCCGATTGGCATCGGCCATTCTATGCGTGTCTTCACGCTTTTTAACAGCAGCACCAGTATTATTAGCTGCATCCATGATTTCAGCAGCTAAACGTTGCTCCATTGTATGTTCACCTCGTAAACGAGCATAGCTAACAAGCCAACGGAGACCTAAAGTGGTTCTTCTTTCAGGACGTACTTCAATAGGCACTTGATAGTTAGAACCACCAATTCGACGAGCCTTAACCTCTAAAACCGGCATTACATTTTTCATAGCTTCATCAAAGACATCAACCGGATCATTGCCGGTTTTATCCTTAATAATATCAAAAGCATTATATAAAATTGTTGAAGCTTTCCCACGTTTTCCATCAATCATCAAATGATTAATTAAACGAGTTACAAGTTTTGAATTATAAATTGGATCTGGCAAAACATCACGTTTTGCAACGCTACCTTTTCTTGGCATGTGTATCCTCCTCTAGAATTGGTTTGATTGGATTATTATTTTTTTGGTCTCTTAGCGCCATATTTAGAACGACCTTGCATCCGGCCATCAACACCCGCAGTATCCAAAGCGCCGCGAATAATATGATAACGAACACCAGGCAAGTCTTTTACACGGCCACCACGAATTAAAACAACACTGTGTTCCTGTAAATTATGACCAATGCCAGGAATATAGGCAGTAACTTCAATTAAATTAGATAAACGCACACGCGCATATTTACGTAACGCAGAGTTTGGCTTCTTCGGTGTCATAGTACCTACACGAGTTGCAACTCCCCGTTTTTGTGGTGCTGGATTATCAGTAGCCATCTTTTTCATACTATTATATCCAAAATTTAAAGCTGGCGAATCTGACTTTGAAGTTCTTGATTTACGGCCTTTACGTACCAATTGATTAATTGTTGGCATTCAAAGTTCCTCCTTGATTTTTTAAGTACACACATCCAGGTGGTTCTTTTTTATAGAAAGAAAAATACCACAGATGTGGTTAATCGCTCATTGCGGTAAACATTACCTCTAAAAAGCACAGTCTCCAGACTAACATCACTTATGCCCGTTGTCAACCCCATTTAACTATTAAATAATTAATTATCTAAAAATCTGTTTTTAGGGTAATTACAATATGAGGTGCAAAATGTTTATTTTTAACATATTATTTAGTATTTGCTTAGCTTCTTTTGGAGGTGTGGTCGCCTTAAGAGTGCCCCAGCAAGAGTCGATTATTTGGGGACATTCTCACTGTGATTATTGCCAACACCAACTTGCTTGGTATCAAATGCTGCCCATTATCAGCTATTTATGCTTACATGGACGTTGTGCTTATTGTAAACAGCCTATTAAACCAGTTATTTTCCTGATTGAAATTACGGGTTTAATTGCTGGAATCGAAGCTAGCCACCAGCAACTTGTTAATCCTTATGTGCTCATTATTTTTATTATTACTTTAGCCGTCTGTGCCATTACCGATTGGTATTATTTAGCAATTTGGCCGGTTATTCTATTGCCTAGTTTCATCAGCATTTTATTTGTGGCCTCATTCACCGCTAGAGATGGATGGGAATGGTTGTTCTTTAATCTTACCTTACTAATTCTATACTTTTGCCAACGCCAAAAATTAGGCTGGGGTGATCTGGAGATTCTGGCGCTTATGTCATTGTTTTTAAAATTAAAAATAACTTTAGAAGTTATTATCATCGCCACAAGCTTAATCGTAATTAAAATTATCTTTTCTAAAAAGCGCTTGGTCTCACTTAAGGTGGCTATTCCTCTAGTACCATATTTATTAATCGCTCTATTAGTACGTTTAGCCTTTATCTAATACTTTACTTAGACCAGTGGGAGGCAATAAAATCTTTTCGACCTCCTGCTTCTTCCAAAGCTAAACGCCGCGGATTTTTTTGATAAAATTGCTGATGTTCTTCTTCTGCAGGATAAAAAGCTTGGGCAGCTTCAATCTTTGTTACAATCGGCTCACTGAATCTTCCACTATTTTCTAATGAACGCTTAGATTCTTCAGCAATTTGGCGCTGAATTGAATCTTTAACAAAAATTACCGGGCGATAATTATCTCCTCGATCTTGAAACTGTCCCATAGCATCGGTAGGATCCGTTTGCTGCCAGTAAATTTGAACTAATTCTTTATAAGAAATAATTGTCGGGTCAAAAATTATTTTAACAGCTTCTGTATGTCCGGTTTCATGCCGACAAACTTGTTCATAAGTAGGATTAGGAACAAAACCACCAGTATAACCTGAAATTACTTTTTTTATTCCGGGACGTTCTTCAAACGGCTGTACCATGCACCAAAAGCATCCGCCCGCAAAAATTGCTGTTTCTTCATGTTCGTTCATATTAATTCCTCCTAGATCATTATTATTATAAATCTATTTCTCTAAAATGATATTTTTACGCCTCTAATTTTAATTAATGCTACAATATTTATAATTAAGGAGGCAGGAAAATGTGTACTAGTATTGCTATTGAAGCCGTTAATCATGATGTCTTTTGGGGAAGAACTATGGATTTTACTTTTGATCCATTCAAGCCCAGTGCCGACAGCAAAATTACTGCATATCCTCAAGGCTACACATTAAAGGGTTTGCAGCAGGAATGGACCACTAAATATGCTTTTGCTGGTGTGAACGTTAATGATTCTCTCTTCTTTAATGATGGTATTAATAGTGCCGGCATTGTCGGCGATGCCCAATTTTTAGAAGAAGCAAGTTGGGATACTCTTGATAATTTACAACAGCGTTCTTTAAAACCCATTATTGGAGAAGAGGTAGTGGCGTATGTTCTCAGTAACTTCGGCAGTATTGCAGAAATTAAAAGTGCTTTTACGCATTTTGGTCAAATAAAGACTAATTATCCCGATTGGGATGATGCCGATACCGGCATACCCACTCCTATTCCGATGCACTATACTTTTTTTGATGACGCTGGAAATAGTGTCGTTTTAGAACCAGTGAACCAAGGCGCTTTTAAAATTTACGAAAGTATTGGTGTTATGACCAACAGTCCTGAATATCCTTGGCATTTAGACAATTTGCGTAACTATGTTCAATTAACCAATCATAATTTAGGACAACAGCAACTCAATTCCCAATTAAATATTAAACAAATTGAAAGTGGTTCGGGTTTATTAGGCTTGCCTGGAGATTATACTGCTCCCTCTCGTTTTGTAAGAAGTACTTTTCTCTCTAATTTTTTGGCTCCTTTTAAGCGTGAACAGGGCATTTGCCAATTATATAATGTGTTTAAAGCAGTTACTCTTCCAAAAGGAATTGAACATGTTAATGCTCAAAGTGAAAAATGTGACTACACTGGCTATTGGTCAGGATATGATCTTACCCAAAGAACTTTCTATGTCCAGCCGGAAGATTGTCCAACCTTAACCAAGTTTACTTTAGAAAAAAATATTGATTCTAAAATTACCAAAGCTATTAGCCACGAATTATTAACCAAATAATTCTATTCAAGCTAATTAAAAAAGCCCGTTTATCTAAAAAGATAAACGAGCTTTTATTTTCTTACATTTAATGCTGTTTTTCCTGATAAGCTTTTAACTTCTCTTCAACATCGGCAATACTAATTTTACTATCAGTTGTTTTTGGTAAACTTGGACCAACCTTTTCCGGCTCCATATGCCGATACTTGGCCATCCCTGTACCTGCAGGAATAATTTTACCAATCATAACATTCTCTTTTAGACCAACTAAGGGGTCATTTTTGCCGCGAATAGAAGCATCAGTTAATACACGCGTTGTTTCTTGGAAAGAAGCAGCTGATAAGAAACTATTAGTTTCCAAAGAAGCCTTGGTAATCCCCAGCAATACCGGCGAACCAGTAGCTGGTAACTTACCATCAATTAAAGCCTCTTTATTCTCATCAGTAAACTGTCCAATATCTACCAATGAACCTGGAAGAATATCAGTATCTCCCGGATCAAGGATTCTAATCTTGCGCAACATTTTGCGAATCATAACTTCGATATGCTTATCACTGATATCTACACCTTGCATCCGATAAACTTTTTGAACTTCCGATAAGAGATAATTTTCAGTGGTTTGCACATTGGTAACCTTAATTAATTGTTTAGGATCAATTGATCCAGCAGTTAATTTACTACCTCTTTGGACTTCATCGCCCTCAGCTACGGCAACACTAGCAGTATAAGGAACGCTATAAGTTCTAGTATCAGTTTTACCTTCAACTGTAATCTCTCGCGTATGTTCAGCCGGATTTTCATCAACAGCAGTAACTACACCGTCAACCTCAGAAATTATGGCTAAACCTTTAGGATTACGGGCCTCAAAAATTTCTTCAACACGAGGTAAACCTTGAGTAATATCTTCACCACCAGCAACACCACCGGTATGGAAGTTCCGCATAGTTAATTGTGTACCTGGTTCACCAATTGATTGCGCAGCTACTACACCAACAGCTTCTCCTACTTCTACTTCTTCACCAGTAGCTAGATTACGGCCATAACATTTTTGACAGATACCATGACGCGTATTGCAGGTAAAGGCACTTCTAATAGTAACTTTAGTGACACCCGCATCAATAATTTTTTGAGCCTTATCTTCGTCTAACAACACATTTTTATCTACCAGCAGTTCATTGGTTTGTGGATCACGGACCGCTTTTTGCGTATAACGACCTACCAAACGATCAAATAACGGCTCAATAACTTCATTACCATCGCGAATCACGCTGACTTCCACTCCGCGATCAGTGCCACAATCTTCTTCACGAACAATAACATCTTGTGCCACATCAACTAGACGCCGTGTTAAATAACCTGAGTTAGCAGTCTTCAAAGCCGTATCGGTCATACCCTTTCGAGCACCGTGAGTCGACATGAACATTTCCAAAACTGATAAACCTTCACGGAAATTAGAAGTAACAGGAATTTCCATCATTCCGCCGTTAGGAGCAGCCATTAATCCCCGCATACCTGCTAATTGGGTAAAGTTGGAAATATTTCCCCGCGCTCCAGAATCAGACATCATGGAAATTGGGTTTTTCGGATCAAAACTATCGACTAATTGTTGTTGAATCTCATCTTTGGCATCATTCCAAATGCTGATAACTCGATTATGCCGTTCTTCATCGGTAATTAATCCCCGCCGAAATTGCTTAGAAACAGTAGCTACTTTTTGGTGCGCTGCATCAACAATTTCCTGCTTATCATCCAATTCGGGCACGTCGGCAACTCCAACGGTTAGTCCCGAAATAGTACAAATGGTATAGCCTAACTCTTTAATATCATCCAAGAGCTCTGAAGTGCGTTGAACTTTATAAAGCTTAAAGACTTGAGCAATAATATCACTCAGATAACCCTTTTTAAAAGGAGCAGTTAACGGCATGTCTTTGAGACGTTGATGAATATCTTCGCCCTCTTTTAAGAAATACTTTTCGGGCACTTTATTGGTTAAGTTCTCCTGAGTCGGCTCATTTAAAAATGGCATTCCCTTCGGTAAAATGCGATTAAAGACCACTTTACCAACACTGGTAATCATAATCCGATTTTGATTATCGTCAGACCAATCAAAATCAGTTAATGACTTAGTAGAAAGCCCAATCCGCGTATGCCAATGAACGACTCCATTTTGAAAGGCCATTTCGACTTCATCCATGTCTTTAAAGATCATACCTTCGCCTTCACGGCCACGCTCTTCCAAGGTTAAATAATAATTACCTAAAACTACATCTTGGGAAGGAGTAACAATTGGTTTGCCATCTTTAGGAGCTAAAATATGATGAGCCGCCAGCATTAACATTCGGGCCTCGGCTTGAGCTTCATCGGACAGTGGTACATGGACCGCCATTTGATCACCATCAAAATCCGCATTATAAGCTTCGCATGCCAACGGATGAAGCCGAATAGATTTACCATCAACTAAAACTGGTTCAAAAGCTTGGATACCTAACCGGTGCAAAGTTGGTGCCCGGTTTAAAAGCACGGGACGTTCTTTAATTACATCTTCTAAGACATCCCACACAGCATCGTCTTGGCGTTCAATTTTACGTTTAGCATTTTTAATGTTAGAAGCCAATTCCCGTTTTACTAATTCATGCATTACAAATGGCTTGAATAATTCCAGTGCCATTTCACGTGGTAATCCACATTGATAGAACTTCAAGGTCGGACCCACATCAATAACAGAACGTCCGGAATAATCAACCCGCTTACCTAAAAGGTTCTGACGAAATCTACCTTGCTTACCTTTAAGCATATGAGAAAGCGACTTTAAAGGCCGATTACCAGGTCCGGTAACTGGGCGTCCACGACGACCATTATCAATCAAAGCATCTACTGCTTCTTGCAGCATCCGCTTTTCATTTTGCACAATAATATTAGGTGCATTTAAATCTAACAAACGTTTCAAACGGTTATTACGATTAATAACGCGGCGATATAAATCGTTCAAATCAGAAGTCGCAAAACGTCCGCCTTCCAATTGCACCATCGGCCGCAAATCGGGCGGAATAACTGGAATACAATCCATTACCATCCATTCGGGACGATTACCAGACTTTTTAAAAGCATTTAAAATATCTAATCGACGAATCGCCCGGGTCCGCTTTTGTCCAGTGGCAGTTTTTAAAACTTCTTTTAAATGGGCCACTTCTTTTTCTAGATCGACTGCTTCCAGTAATTCTTTAATTCCTTCAGCACCCATTTTGGCTACAAAAGCATTGCCGTATTCTTCTCGTTTTTGCCGATATTCAGTTTCTGTTAATAATTGCTTATTTTCTAAATCGGTATTTCCCGCTTTAATAACAACATATGCGGCAAAATAAATAATTTCTTCCAAAGCTCGTGGGCTCATATCCAAAACCAAACCCATACGGCTAGGAATACCTTTAAAATACCAAATATGAGTTACAGGAGCTGCCAATTCAATATGCCCCATCCGTTCCCGGCGTACTTTAGACTTAGTAACTTCTACGCCGCAGCGATCACAAACAATCCCTTTATAACGGATTCGCTTATACTTTCCACAAGCACATTCCCAATCTTTGGTGGGTCCAAAAATCCGCTCATCAAAAAGTCCATCGCGTTCAGGCTTTAAAGTCCGGTAATTGATGGTTTCAGGCTTTTTAACTTCACCATAAGACCAGCTGCGAATTTTATCTGGGGATGCCAGACCAATTTGCATACTTTCAAATTTATTGACATCTATCAATGGGCAACCTCCTCTTAATTGTCACTGTTACTATTATCAGAACTCAAACTATTAATTTTATCCATTAAACTATCTAAATTTGGTTGCTGTTCTTCTTTTTTATTTTCTTCATTTTGAGCTTGTTCTTGGGCCCGCTTTTGTTCCTGCTGTTCAGCTAAACGAGACAGTGCGTCAACACCATTACTTGTGCTGTCTTCATCCATATCGCGTAACTCTAACTCATGATGTTCATGATCCAAAATCTTCATATCCAAGCCTAAAGACTCTAATTCCTTAACCAAAACTCTAAAAGATTCAGGTACTCCAGGTTTAGGAATAGTTTGACCTTTAACAATGGCTTCATAGGTATTGACCCGACCAGTAACATCATCAGATTTATAAGTTAAAATTTCCTGCAGGGTATAAGCCGCACCATAAGCTTCCAAAGCCCAAACTTCCATTTCACCAAAACGCTGGCCACCAAACTGAGCTTTACCACCTAAAGGCTGTTGTGTAACTAAGGAGTAAGGTCCAATTGAACGGGCATGAATCTTATCATCAACCATGTGTGCTAATTTCATATAGTACATTACACCCACGGCTACCCGATTATGGAAAGGCTCACCAGTACGGCCATCGTACAAAATAGTTTTGGCATCAGAAGCCATATTAGCTTCTTTGACAGCAGCCCAGAGGTCATCATCAGTAGCTCCATCAAAAACTGGTGAAGCAATATGAATTCCTAAAGTTCGAGCCGCCATTCCCAAATGCAGTTCCAATACTTGTCCAATATTCATTCGCGAAGGAACACCCATAGGATTTAATAGGACATCAATTGGTGTTCCATCAGGCATATAAGGCATATCTTCTTCTGGCACCACAATTGAAACTGTACCTTTATTACCATGACGACCGGCCATTTTATCGCCCACCTGAATTTTACGTTTTTGAGCAATATAGACCCGTACCATTGTATTTACACCGGGACTGAGTTCATCGCCAGCTTCCCTGGTAAAAATCTTAACGTCTTGGATAATTCCGCCGCCGCCATGAGGCACACGTAAAGAAGTATCGCGGACTTCGCGCGCTTTTTCACCAAATATTGCATGTAACAGCCGCTCTTCAGCGCTTAATTCAGTAACTCCTTTAGGGGTTACCTTTCCGACTAAGATATCGCCATCCCGCACTTCGGCGCCAATGCGCACAATGCCGCTTTCATCTAAGTCTTTGAGCGCATCTTCACCTACATTAGGAATTTCTCGAGTAATCTCTTCCGGTCCTAATTTGGTATCCCGTGCCTCTGATTCATACTCTTCAATATGAATCGAAGTATAAACATCATCACGAACTAAGCGTTCCGATAAGACAATCGCGTCTTCGTAATTGTACATGTTCCAAGTCATAAATGCGATCAACGGATTTTGCCCTAGTGCTAACTCACCAGCTTGCATTGCTGGGCCATCGGCAATAATTTCGCCTTTATCAACATGGTTGCCCTTTTCCACAATTGGGCGCTGATTATAGCATTTACCCGCATTGGAACGTTGGAATTTAATCAGGTCATAATTGTCCATTGTTCCATCAGCACGCTCTACTTGAATTTTTTGCGCATCTACATATTTAACAGTACCGGGATCATGGGCTAATAAGGCGGTCCCTGAATCGTGGGCAGCTACATATTCCATGCTCGTTCCTACTAACGGAGAGTGTGGCTTAATTAAAGGTACTGCTTGGCGCTGCATATTAGCTCCCATCAAAGCCCGGTTGGAATCATCATTTTCCAAGAAAGGAATACAAGCACTCGCAACCGAAACTACTTGTTTAGGAGAAACATCCATATAATCAACTTTGTCAGAGGTAGTTTCAATATTATCATCTCGATGACGGGCCAAAATACGTTCTTCCGCAAAAGAACCGTCATCATTTAAAGGTGTATTGGCCTGGGCAACAACATAATTATCTTCTTCATCAGCAGTTAAATAATCAATTTTATCCGTAACTTTGTGAGTATCCCATGAAACACGCCGATAAGGAGTTTCAATAAAGCCATACTTATTAACGACCCCGTAAGTAGCCAAATTATTAATTAAACCAATATTTGGCCCTTCAGGAGTTTCAATGGGGCACATCCGACCATAATGGGTATAGTGAACATCCCGAACCTCATAACCGGCGCGATCACGAGTCAAACCACCCGGTCCTAAGGCTGACAAACGGCGTTTATGAGTTAATTCACCTAAAGGATTATTTTGATCCATAAACTGGGACAATTGAGAAGATCCAAAGAATTCTTTAATTGCTGCGACAACGGGGCGAATATTGATTAATTGTTGTGGAGTTACAGTGGCTGTATCTTGAATTGACATCCGCTCACGAACCACCCGTTCCATTCTTGATAAACCTAAACGAAATTGGTTCTGTAATAACTCGCCGACAGAACGAATTCGCCGATTTCCCAAGTGATCGATATCATCGACTGTCCCGATACCTTCTTGTAAGTTAAAGAAGTAATTAATTTCAGCTAGAATATCTGCGGGTGTAATGTGTTTAACTTTTTCATCAATATTATCATTACCAATAACATTGACAACTTTATCTTCGTCTTCTAAAGAATATACTTTAATAATTTGTAATTTGACAGGGTCACCCAAGATTCCTTCATCTGAAGGCTGGAAAGTTACCGCCTTAAAATCAGGATTCTTTAAATAAGGTGATAATTTATTTAAGGCTTCACGATCCAATTTGGTATCTTTTCTGAGAATAATCTCCCCAGTATCCGGATCAGCTAAGGTTTCAGCTAAGGTTAAGCCCTGTAACCTAGTTTTCAAATTTAATTTCTTATTAACTTTGTAACGCCCAACAGGAGCGGTATCGTAACGTTTGGGATCAAAAAATCGAGCATACAGTAAAGACCGCGAACTTTCAGCTGTCTTTGGTTCACCAGGACGGAGACGTTCATAAATATCCTTTAAAGCCTCAGTCACTCTTGAGTCAGAAGGATCTTTATGGACATCCTTCTCTAAGGTTAAATTCAAAAAGTCGCTATTATTACCAAAAATATCTAAAATCTCACTGTCAGAACCGAAACCTAAGGCACGAATTAATTCCGTAATCGGTAATTTCCGTGTCCGATCAATGCGCACATACACAATATTCTTGGCATCATTATCAAATTCTAGCCAAGCACCGCGGTTAGGAATAACTGTCGTACCATAAATCATACGGCCGTTTTTATCAGCTTCTGCTGTGTAATAAACTCCAGGAGAACGTACCAATTGTGAAACTATAACCCGCTCAGCACCATTAATAATAAAAGTACCTTGCTCTGTCATCAATGGAAAATCGCCAAAGAAGACATCCTGTGTCTTAATCTCTCCAGTTTCATGGTTAGTTAAACGTAAAGTTACATGCAATGGTGCAGAATAATTAGCATCATGATTACGTGCTTCACTGACAGTGTATTTGGGTTTCAAAAGCTTATAATCAACATAATCCAAGGATAAGGTGCCAGCAAAATCATCAATAGGCATAATATCTTGGAACATTTCCTTTAAGCCTTCATCTAAAAACCAATTATAAGAATTGGTTTGAATGTCAATTAAGTTGGGTAACGGTAAAACCTCTTTAATCCGGGCATAACTCCGTCTTGTCCGATGCTTTCCGTAATTGACATTATGGAAACGAACTTTTTCTTCCGTCAAGCTGTTCACCCTTTCAATAAAATTTGAACACCAAATATTACAATTTGATTACAAATTAGCAAATGATACTTTTTAAGCAAAAAAAAACCAAAAATAGCTAATTAACTATTTTTGCCTTTTTATAATTCCTTATCGGACAATATTTCGATAAAGAATACGCTTTTCATACCACGCTAACTAATCACGATAAATGATACAATAAAAGCTCATCTTTGTCAAGATATTATGATTTTACAGTCTCTAAATTGCGAATATTAAATTTTAACTGCTTTTTGGCGACTCCCACGGATAGATTATCTCCCGTCTGTAATTGATGAGATAATAACAAATCACTGATTTTATCTTCTACTTCAACTTGAATAGTCCGTTGCAACGGCCGTGCCCCTAATTGGGGGCTATAACCCTTTTCTACCAAATAATCTAAAGCCCGCGGAGTAATCCGTAATTTAATTTGCTGTTCTCGTAGTCTTTGCACCAGTCCTTGGGACATAATCCGGATAATTTGATGCAGATCCTTTTTCGTTAATTCATGAAATACCAAAATGTCATCGATCCGATTCAAAAATTCTGGGCGGAAAAACTGCTTAGTTTCTGTCAAAATTTGTTGTTTCATATTTTCATATTGATTGGTATTGGTTGCTTCATTAAAGCCAACTGTATGGGTGTCTCTTAGTGTTGTCGCACCCAAATTAGAGGTCATAATAATAATGGTATTTCGAAAATCAACCCGGCGCCCTTTAGAATCAGTTAAAAAACCATCATCCAAAACTTGCAACAGTAAATTAAACACATCACGATGTGCCTTTTCTACTTCATCTAATAAAATAACTGAGTAAGGGTGATTACGTACTTGTTCAGTCAGTTGGCCCCCTTCTTCATAGCCGACATAACCGGGAGCTGAACCAATCAGCCGTGAAGTACTAAATTTTTCCATATATTCGGACATATCAATGCGAATAATATCTGTTTCACTACCGAACATGCTTGCAGCTAAAGACTTCGCTAATTCTGTTTTACCAACACCAGTCGGTCCCAAAAACATAAATGAGCCAATTGGACGCCGTGGATCTTTCAAACCACTACGTGCCCTTCTAATAGCACGAGCAACTGCACTAATTGCTTCTTCTTGACCAACCACTCTTTGATGCAGCTCTTTTTCTAAGTTCAATAATTTACGTGATTGTTCATCAGTCATTTTAGTTACAGGCACACCGGTCCATTGGGAAACAATCACGGCAATATCGCCCGGACCTACCTGCGGCTGTTGCTCACTAGATTGTGCCTGCTGTTCTTGTTGAGCTAAATTAGCTTTAAGATTCATTTCTTCTTGGCGATACTGTGCTGCCTGTTCAAAGTTTTGCTCTACAATAGCCTGATCCTTGGCTTGTGCAGTAGCATTTAACTGTGCTTCCAACTGATCTAATTTAGTGGGAGAATGTTGTGAACTGGCCTGAATGTGCACCCGTGCACTGGCTTCATCAATTAAATCAATCGCTTTATCAGGCAAAAAACGGTTGGGTAAATATCTCTGCGATAATTTAACCGCTGCTTTTAAAGCTGCATCAGTAATTTTTAACTGATGATGATTTTCATATTGTGCACGTAATCCCTGTAAAATTAATAGACTATCTTCACTGGAAGGTTCATCAACCTGAACTTTCGCAAACCGCCGTGCAAAAGCTGCATCTTTTTCAATATATTTTTGATATTCATCCAAAGTCGTAGCACCAATCATTTGTAACTCACCCCGTGAAAGAGCAGGTTTCAAAATATTGGATGCATCAATAGCTCCTTCTGCACCGCCAGCACCAATCATCGTATGCAATTCGTCAACAAATAAAATTACTTGTCCATCACGATAGATTTCATTAATAATTTTTTTCAAACGATCTTCAAATTCACCACGATATTTAGTTCCCGCTACCAAAGATCCCATGTCCAAAAGCATTAAGCGCTTCTCTGCCATTTCTTGAGGGACCTCGCCCGCAGCAATTTTTTGAGCCAAACCTTCCACAATGGCGGTTTTGCCGACACCTGGCTCACCTAATAAAATGGGGTTATTTTTGGTGCGCCGACTTAAAATTTGAATAGTCCGTTTAATTTCCGCATCACGCCCAATAACCGGATCTAGTCGTTGTTCTTGAGCGGACTGAGTTAAATCACGAGCTAAAGAATCAAGTGTGGGCGTTAAGCTTTTGCCGTTAGCAGACCGTACTTTTGATAAAGACGTGGGCTTCTTATTAGAATTCTTAGTGGATAAACCCATTTTTTGTAATAATAATTTTCGTGCTTTAACTATGCTGACACCTAAATTGGCTAAAATACGTGTAGCCAAAATTGTCGGGTCTTGAAGCAACACTAATAAAATATGGCTAGTACCAATCTGGGGAGCCTCTAAAATCTTAGCCTGCTGAGCTGCCTCTTCTAAAATTTGGCCTGCTCGCGGCGAATAAGGTAAATAAATCAAGTTTTGTGCTTTAGAATCATCTGTACCATAACCAGTCACAGCTTCAATTTCTTCTTGAATGTCTTCCGCTGATACCGCTAAATCGGTAATCGTCTTTGCCGCAACTCCGGAGCCTTCTTTTGCCAATCCGTAAAGAATGTGCTCACTGCCGACTGTATGATGGCGAAATCTTTTAGCTGCTTGTTGCGCCAACCTCAAAGTTTCCTTAGCACTTGCAGTAAATATCTCATTCATGAACAGCCCTTCTTTCTTGTATGTTTGGAAAGTATACCACAATCAAATAAATTATGATAAATGATGTCCTAGTTGAAATCATCATTAAACAATAGCTTCTTTAATATTTGGTAACAAATTATAACAACTAACTTACCTGTTCTTCAAATAATACTTTAGTTATTATTATAAACAAAGACAAACAAAAAGCCCACAAAACAGCTACAAGCCGAGTTAATATTTCGAGTTAATATTTGCGGACAAAATCAGCTTACACAAAAAAATCGGGAAAACAAGATTCGAACTTGCGACCTCTGCGTCCCGAACGCAGCGCTCTACCAAGCTGAGCTATTTCCCGAATTAAAAAGCGGAAGACGGGATTCGAACCCGCGACCCCCACCATGGCAAGGTGATGTTCTACCACTGAACTACTTCCGCAAACTATAAATTTTTACTAATGCACCCAGTAGGAGTCGAACCTACAACCTTCTGATTCGTAGTCAGACACTCTATCCAATTGCGCTATGGGTGCTTATTCATTATAATGCCGAGGACCGGAATCGAACCGGTACGGTAATCACTTACCGCAGGATTTTAAGTCCTGTGCGTCTGCCAGTTCCGCCACCCCGGCAAAATAATGAAAGCGGAAGACGGGATTCGAACCCGCGACCCCCACCATGGCAAGGTGATGTTCTACCACTGAACTACTTCCGCAAAGTATAGACCATTTATCAAAATTTTGCTTGCTTAACTTTTGCACATGTAAACAATCATCTGCAAAATGAGTCGCGTGGGGCTCGAACCCACGACCCACGGCTTAAAAGGCCGTTGCTCTACCAACTGAGCTAGCGACTCAACAGCTATCAACTATCTGACAACTGTTATAGTATAACAATTTATCCCACAAAATTCAACCACATTTTAGTTTTTATCCAGATTACTTTTTATGGTCGGTCCTCAGGACGCAAAGTAGGAAAAAGAATGACATCACGAATAGAAGGAGCATCTGTTAATAACATAACCAAACGATCAATACCAATTCCTAAGCCACCAGTAGGCGGCATGCCGTATTCTAAAGCCTCGACGAAGTCTTCATCAATGCTTTCTGCTTCATCATTTCCCGCAGTTTTTTCGGCAGCTTGGGCTTCAAAACGTTGACGTTGATCAATCGGATCATTTAATTCTGTGAAAGCATTTGCGTATTCATTTCCCAAAATAAACAACTCAAACCGATCAACAAAACGGGGATCTTTTTCACTTTTTTTAGCCAAAGGAGATATTTCAATTGGGTGACCATAAATAAAAGTTGGCTCTTTAATAGTGTCTTCCACAAACTCTTCAAAGAAAGCATTAATAATATGGCCTACTTGCCAATAGTCTTCATAATGGACTTGATGCTCATCTGCCAACTGACGTGCTTTTTCCAGAGTCATTTGCGGCCAAAAATCAACTCCGGTGGTTTCTTTAATTGCATCTACCATATGCATCCGTTTAAATGGTTTAGATAGATCAACGTTTTGCCCTTGGTAAACAACTTGTTGTGTACCTAAAGCAGCTTGAGCTGCATAACGGAAAATACCTTCAGTTTCATCCATTACATCTTCAAAATTAAAATAGGCTGCATAAGATTCTAATTCTGTAAATTCGGGATTATGCTTTGTATCAATACCTTCATTCCGAAATACTCTTCCAATTTCATAAACACGTTCCATACCACCAACAATTAATCGTTTTAAATGAAGTTCAAGCGCAATTCGCAAATAGAGATCGACATTTAATGCATTATGATGGGTCATAAAGGGTCTGGCAGCTGCCCCACCCGCTTGATTATGCAGAACCGGGGTCTCCACTTCCAAAAAACCATTTTGGTCAAGATATTCCCTTACAGCAGCGATAATTTTGGTCCGTTTAATGAAACGATCAAAACTGTCTTGGTTACTAATTAAATCCAAATAGCGTTGGCGATAACGCTGTTCAACGTTAGTTAAGCCATGATATTTATCCGGTAAAGGCCGCAGTGCTTTAGTCAACAAAATTACATGGTTAGCTTTAACGGTCAGCTCCCCCATGTCTGTTTTCATAACTTCGCCTTCGATACCATAAATATCACCTAAATCAGCCTTCTTGAAAAGTTGATAGTTATCATCACCGACAGTATCTTTACGCACATAAATTTGAATTCTTCCAGTACGATCTTTTAAATCAGCAAAGCCAACTTTTCCTTTACCCCGTTTAGACATCATTCTGCCCGCAATTTTGACAGATTCATTTTGCGCAGCAATTTTGTCTTTATCTAACTGATCATATTTTTGATGTAATTGCAAAGCTGTAATTGAAGGTTCATAACGATGTCCGAAGGGATCAATTCCTGCTGCTCGTAAGTCCTCCATTTTTTGGCGACGCACTCGTAATTGATCATTCATTTCTTCTTCAGTTTTAGCCATTTTATATCTCCCTTACAAATTTATTTAGTAGAAATCGTACTCAGTTTGGTTGCAAAATCATCTAGAAGTTGATTTACTTCTTGTTGCGTTTCAGCCTCATTAACCGCCGCTTTTGTTCGAGCAGAACGAGGAATTCCTTTTAAATAGTAAGATAGTTGTTGCCTAAATTCCGGCACACCGATTCGCTCCCCCTTGAGCATTACTAGGCGTTCCAATTGCTCTTTTGCAATTTGAATTTTTTGGATAGGAGTCGGTTCCGGTAACAGTTCACCCGTATCTAAATAATGGGCCATTGCTTTTAAAGCCCAAGGATTACCAATAGCTCCGCGCGCTACCATCACAGCATCAGCTCCGACATCTTCAATCATTGTTTTAGCATCTTGCGGTGTACGTACATCACCATTACCCATAAAAGGAATACTTAAGTGCTGTGCTACTTCATGCAGCAGCTCCCAGTCCGCTTGGCCACTGTACATTTGAGCCCGTGTCCGGCCATGCATAGCAATGGCATCAGCTCCACCTTCTTGGGCAGCCAGCGCATTTTCCACGGCCAAAATATGATCTTGATCCCAGCCGGTACGCATTTTAATAGTCAGTGGCTTGTCGATCACTGCCTTGACAGATTTAACCAAGTCATAAATACTATCGGGATCCAAGAGCCAATGCGATCCTGCTCCAGTCTTGACCACTTTTTTTACCGGGCAGCCCATATTAATATCAATTATATCTGCCGCCGTATTTTCTGCCACATACTGAATTGCGGGGACTAATGTTTGTTTTGAACTTCCAAAAACTTGAATACTAATTGGATGTTCTTCTTTATTCACATACAGCATGGATAAAGTTTTTTGATTTTTATATAAAATTCCGCGATCATTAACCATCTCACAAACAACTAAGCCAGCTCCGAATTCTTTAGCAGTCATCCGAAAAGAATAATTAGAAATTCCGGCCATAGGTGCCACTACAATTTGGTTAGGTATAGTTACTTTTCCGATTTTCCACTCCATTAATTTCTTCCTTTCTTGTGGAGCTAATTAATTACATAATAGCAAAACAATAGTCTGAGTTGCAATTACTTCTCGCTAATAATTTGATAAATCTCAGTTAAAACCTGCCCAGTCTTTTTCTTAAAATAACAAAGCAGTTTATCAGTTGAAAATAGCTTGAATATTCCTTAGTCGACCTGATAAAAATTCAGTTTAGTAAATTTTTTAAAATCTCAGTATAACTGTACGGTTAACTTCTGTAAAGTTTGGCAATCTCCCCAAAGTAATATTAAGCAAAATAAAAAGCTGAGATTAGAGATCCCAGCCTTAATTATTGCAACTTTCACTATGATTTTAAAAACTAGCTATTTATAAAGAGTTAATCTTTATCATTATTTTCATTATCATCAGAGGTTGTTGGTTGATCATCATTCTTCTGATTTGGATCTGATTGTTGATCAGATTTCTCACTTGGAGTTTCCAATGGCGCCGACGGATCAAAATTATGGCCTTCTTTGGCTTGCTTTTTCTCATCGCGCAATTGAGCAATTTTTTTAGCTTCCTCAAATGTAGAAGCCTTTTCTGAAGGAAATTCTTCCTGATTATTTACCGGCATTTTACCAGTATTATATAGACTTAGAATTTGTCTTTCATCCAAGGTTTCATATTTCAACAGTGCTTCGGCAATTGCTTTGTGTTGTTCACGATGACTCTGAATAATGTCAATAGCAGTCTTATGCGCCTCATCCAAAATCTTGCGAACTTCATCATCAATAATTGTAGCAGTTTCTTGAGAATAATTAGGCTGCCCGTAAGCACCGACAGGAGCACCGCCTTTTTCCAGCTGGGTCATTCCCAAACGTTCTGACATACCATATTCAGTTACCATGGCCCGAGCAATCTGGGTTGCTTGTTCAAAGTCATTAGAGGCCCCTGAAGACTGGCTATGGAAAATAATTTCTTCAGCTGTTCTTCCGCCCATTAAACCTGCTACTTGCTCCATCAAATCTTTTTTGGTCAGCAAGTTTTGATCTTCTTTAGGCAGCATAATTGCATAACCGCCTGCACGCCCCCGCGGAATAATTGTTACTTTCCGAACTACCCGCGAATCACTGAGGACAACCCCAATAATTGCGTGGCCAGCTTCATGATAAGCCACCATTTTTCTTTCTTCAGGAGAAATAATACGATCTTTTTTAGCCGGACCGGCAATAACCCGATCTTCGGCCTCATCAATATCGGCTGCATCAATTTTAGTTTTATTTCGCTCAGCAGCTACCAATGCTCCTTCATTGAGAACATTCTCCAAATCTGCCCCCACAAATCCTGGGGTTTGCTGAGCAATGACTTTCAAATCAACATCTTCAGCTAAAGGCTTGTTTTTCGCATGCACCCGTAAAATAGCCTCCCGGCCTTTGACGTCGGGTTGGCCGACAAGAATTTTACGGTCAAATCTGCCTGGACGCAGCAAAGCTGGATCTAAGACATCCGAACGGTTAGTAGCAGCAATAACAATGATTCCTTCTTTGCCAGTAAAACCATCCATTTCTACCAACAATTGATTAAGGGTTTGCTCACGTTCATCATTACCGCCGCCAGTCTTGCCATTGCCCCGCTGCCGACCGATAGCATCAATTTCATCAATAAAAATAATCGCCGGAGCATTCTTTTTAGCGTTAGTAAATAAATCACGAACCCTGGAAGCTCCGACCCCTACGAACATCTCCACGAAATCCGATCCGGAAATTGAATAAAATGGTACTTTGGCTTCTCCAGCAACTGCTCGTGCTAATAAAGTTTTACCAGTTCCCGGAGGTCCTTCTAAAAGCACACCTGAAGGTATCCGTGCTCCCAACGCTAAATATTTACGAGGATCTCTTAAAAAATCTACAACTTCGACTAATTCCTGTTTTTCTTCTTCGGCACCTGCAACATCAGAAAAACGAACCTTATTTTTCTTAGGATCTACCGGCTTAGTTTGGGATTTGCCAAAACTCATAATTTTCCCGGCACCACCACCGCCTTGACCAGCTTGACTCATCATGGAATACAAGAAGAAGAAAAATATCAAAAACGGAACCACGGTAATGGCTAAATTCAGCCACATTCCATTTTGGGATTCCTCATGAGTATTCATTTGGGTCTTAGTTTTCTGAGCTGCTTGACTGATTTGATTGAGAGAAGCATCATTGGGCAAAACTGTTGCAGAAAATTGCTTGGAACTACTGGTTTGCCCAGAATTTTTACCAAAAAGGCTTAAATTATTATTGGACGACTTTTGTTTTTCAGCCCTTTTTAAGGTTCCACTGACTTTATAGACACCATTTGAAGGTTGTAATGAGAATTTTTCTACTTTATTATCACGTAACTGCGTGATAAATTCATTAGAGGTTAAATTTTCTGTTGCTGAGGAACCTTGGCCTCCAACAAACCAACTGGTTGCTAAAATTAATAATATAAAAATAATGATATAAAACAGACTGTTATTCCGCAGTCCATTTCGATTATTTTTCAATCTGGTTTTCCTCCACGCACATGACTTAGTCTATGTTAATACATTAACACAATAATTTAATTGCTTCTATAAATAAACTTCAGGTTTCAAGACCCCAATATAAGGTAAATTACGATAACGATCTTGATAATCCATGCCGTAGCCGACAATAAATTTATCCGGGCAACTAAGGCCCACATAATCAGCCTTTACACTCTGATTACGATGAGCTGGTTTATCAACAAGTGAAACAATTTTAACAGATTTGGCTTTGCGGGAAGCAAATAAATCTCCCAAAGCTTTTAAGGTATTGCCCGTATCAATAATATCTTCAACAAAAATGACATCTCTACCAGCTACAGAAACATCCAAATCCTTAATAATTTTGACATCTCCTGAAGAAGTTGTGCCGCCATGATAACTAGAAACATCCATAAAGTCAATTTCTACACTCTCAGGAATTTGCCTAATTAAATCTGTTAAAAATAAAATTGCTCCCTTCAATACACAAACTAACAAGGGATTTTTGCCTTGATAATCATGAGCTATTTGTTGCCCTAAACGTTGATTAGCAGCAGCAATTTCCTCGGGTGTAAATAATACTTCTTGAATATCTTGATTCATACTCATTTTTATTCTCCTATAATTATTTCAAATAAATATGGCGTTGGACTAACTTGATAGCGATAAACTCCAGGGATCCAAACAATTTGTCCATCAAAAACCAATACCCATAATTGCTCACGCTGATCTTGTGGAATTTTTTGATCGATTAACCTTTTTTTTAATTTCTGATAATGACCGTCAAATAATCGCACTTGATCCCCCGCGTGGCGGGTACGTAGAACAATTTGATGTGGCAAATGGTCAAAGTAAAAGGAAGATGCACTCTTTTGAGTGGACTGTTTTATTGTAATCTTTTGTTGCTCATTTGCCAATATTGGCTGGTCTAATTTTAAGAATAATTCTTTAGAAGAATTAAAAGGCAAGCGCTGCGGCTGAATAACCAGCCGCTGATAAAATTTATCCAATCCCCAACCCTTGGCTACATCTAAATGACCTTGAGGTTTCGCCAAGAGCTGCTGTACTTGCAGTAATTGTTGCTGATTTAATTCTAAATTTAAATTTAAATGAATAAAATTCTGCAGAAATAAAGCTATCATTAAAGGTGGTAATTTTTGTAAACCTAATAAATTTACTTGCCATCCTTGAGCTTGCGACTGAACCACTTGCTGCGCCAAGTTTTGAAAATAAGCTTGTACAAATTTTTGTAAAGTTTGCTGCTGTTCAACAAAAGCCGCAACGTGCTGATTTAAATGAGGATTCTCAGCTTGCAATAAAGGAACGACCTCATTGCGGAGACGATTGCGCATCGTAATATCTTGAAAATTACTCTCATCAACGGCAAATTTAATATGCCGTCTTTGCAAATAATCCTTTAATTCTGACTTGGAAAAATTTAACAACGGCCTTATTAGCTGACCCTGGGCAAACGAACGCTGCGGCAAAATACCGCCACTTTCCCAAAAGCTGCCACTACGAATGAGTTTCATTAAGACTGTTTCTACTTGATCATCATTTTGATGAGCAGTTACCAATTTGTTCAAATGGTATTGGTGCATCAGTTCTGCAAAAAAGTTATAACGAAATATCCGGGCCTGCACTTCCATCGCCTTTAGATTAGAATTATGCTGCCACACAGTAGTATGAAAAGGCACCTGCTGTTGAGCACAAAAGTGGCGCACTAATTCGACTTCTTGTGAACTATGCGCGCGTAAATCAAAATCAACAGTGGCTACTTCTACATGAGCCTTTAAGGCTGCTGGCAGTTTTAATAATAAAGCTAATAAAGCTAAAGAGTCGCTTCCTCCCGAAACCGCTACTAATAAACGATCTTGAGCAGTAAAAAAAGGTTTGTTTTTGATTTGTTGAATAAATTTTAATTCAGTTTGATCCATTTTTAATAAAAAAGTCCGAGGACTAGCTCGAACTTAACCTCGGCGGCCACCACGACCGCCGCGTTTTCCTTCAGTATTTTTTTTCAAAGTGGATAAGCGATCTTGGCTCTCTTTCATAAAGTCGGCCAATAAATCATCAAATCCCTCACTACTGGTTTTTTTCGCAGTTGGTTTGTCATGATGATAAGTCTTTTTACCCGCTTTTGACGGTTGCGGAGATTGTGCTTGCTTAATTGATAAAGCTATTTTGCCATGATTATCGCCCACCACAACAGCAGTTACAATATCTCCCACGCTCAATTTGTCATGGATATCTTTAACATAGTCATTAGAAATCTGGCTAATATGCACCAGACCACTTTGACCATTACCAATATCAACAAAAGCCCCGAAATCTTTTATTCCGGTAACTTTACCTGTTACTTTTGTTCCTACTGATACGGTCATATCTTTTTTCTTACTCCTTAAAAATTAAGATTTTTATTAGCTTCATTGGGAATATTATAAATTATCTCACCATCATGTGAATAGTTAAAACGATACCGAATCAAATTATCTAAGTATTCCGCATCATGCAGTTGACGGACCTGATTAGATAAATCACGATATTGGCTACGGGCCCGCTGCAATTTGTGCTGCTGTTGAACCCACTGCACCTGGGTTTGCGCCTTAGTTTGATGGCTTTGATATAGCTGACTACTAAAAGCCGTTACTATTACAAACATCACCAGCGACAAGGCTGTTATCCGACGGCGATGGATTCGTTTTACCCGTAGTTTAAACTTTTTTTCAGCAGATAAATCACTATTACTCAAATTAATTGGGCGAATATTGTGTGAACGTTGTGTTTGTGGCAAAATAACCCCCCCAAAAAAAGCCTCTAAACTGAGTATAACAACATCAATATTGACTGTCTAGAATTTATTACAGGTTTTTGCGGTTATTTTGCAAGTATTTTATAAAGATCGGTAGCCGCATTTTTCTTTACATTTTCTGCTATCTGTAAAACTTCTACTGCCACAATTTTATCACCGTAGTGAATCGTGATTTTATCACCAACGTTAACTGCCGTAGAAGATTTTGCCGGTCGATTGTTGATCTCAATTCGACCCTTATCGGCAATTTCTTTAGCAAGAGTTCGCCTTTTAACTAATCGCGAAATTTTTAAATATTTATCTAAGCGCATGTTTTTCTCCTAATTTTTGTAAAATTCGTTGACCGCCAGGTAATATTTTCCATTCTTGACCCGTTAATAATTGCCAACGATAACTTAAGATTACCACTAAAATCACCGAACAAATAATTGTTACACTAACTTCCCATAAAGCACTTAGGCGCGAGAGCGGTGCGAAAAAACGCCAAAAAATACTCATGATTTTAACAAAGATAAATAATAGCAGGACCACTAGACTCAGTTTCAGCAGAAAGTGCTTTTTAAATAATCCCTGACGTAAACTCTGATCAGAATTAAAATATAATAACACCGCCAATATAATACTGGCTAACAAAGTAGCGCTACTAGCACCGAAAATTCCCAGCGGTGGAATTAAAACACGATTCAATAACCATTTACTAATTACAGCTAAAAGTAACGCCAGCCAATTTTGCTGCTGCTGATGTTGTGCCTGCATCAGTGTGTTAATAACGATAGCATAGGCAATAAAGAAGGCTGCTAAAACATATACGGCCAAACTCCAGCTTTGTTGGGCATCTTTAAAAAATAACGTATTAATTTGGGGCATTAAAGCTGCCATTCCGACTGCACAACTAGCCGCTAACACTAAAGCCACATGTAAAGTAATATTCTTTAGTTCTGCTTGTTTGTCTTGATCTGATTGGCTTAATTGCGGCAAAATAGTAGTTGCCAAAGATACTGCTAGCACAATAGCTAACTGGGCCAAAGATTGAGCCCGATCATAAATACCCTTTAATTCTTGCGCATGTTGATAAAAGGCAGCTTGCAAGGCCTTAAAAACGGTAAAAGAGTCAATAGCCTGAAATAAAACTAAGACCCCACTAAATAAGCTCAATAACAGGCCTTCAGATAAAAAGCGCCGCAATAAATGACTGTTACCGGCTTTTCTTAATTGCGGCTGCGGCTTAGCTGAGATCGGCAAATGAAAACCTAAAAGTATTATTATCGCCCCCGCAGCACCAATTGCAGCTCCGGCATGAGCCCAAGTTCCCATTAGATAATCACGTGAACTTAGGCAGATTGCCGCTATAATAATTATCAATACTCGAATAATTTGTTCGCTCACCTGCGAGATTGCAGTAGGGAGCATCTGTAAATCACTCTGATAAATTCCCCGCAATACAGCTTCTAGAGGCGCCAATAAATAAAACCAAGATAACACCGCGACTAAGGGCGTTAAAGACGGATCTCCCATCCCTGAAGCAATCTGTGGCGCAGCTAACTTTAACAACAGAGCTCCTAAAATTCCTAATACAAGGGCTCCTTGAAGCAAGTGCCGCTGATTTTGCGCCTGATTTACTTTATCTTCTGCCAAAACCTGGGAGACAAACATTGGTAACCCGCTTAGAGCAATAGCAGTGCAGAGACCATATAAAGGATATACCTGCTGATAAATAAAAAAACCGCGGTTACCAACCAAATTCTGTAGAGGTATCCGATAAAGGGCACTCAAAATCTTGGTTATTAATGAAGAAATAGTTAAAACCCAAGTTTCTGCAAAAAATAGTGACATTCCTTTATTTTTCATAATTTTTATTTAGCAACCGGCTGAGCCGCTTGGGCCCAACGTTGCAGCAAAGTTTGTAATTGCTTTAAATAATCCGAATGATGCTCAGTATTTAAAGAAACTGTAAAATATTCATGTTCAAAGTTAACTTGCGCTTTCATAGAGCTCAGAGCTAAATCCTGAAAAATCTTCTCACCATTTAAATACTTATCCGCCTCCACACCAAAAGTAATCATTATTTGCTGAGATTGTTGCTTAATTTTGGTAATTAAAGCTTGATTCGCCAGTAATTTTAAGTGGGTAGCTTTTAATAAATTAGCTACCTCACTTGGATACTGTCCAAAACGATCCTTAAACTCTTGCTGTAAATCAGTTAACTCAGCTTCACTTTTAGCTTGACGCAGACGCTTATACATTTCAATTTTTTGCCGTTCATCACTAATATAACTAGTAGGTATATAAGCTTCTAAATCTAATTGAATTTGGGCATCTGTACGCGGATGTTGGCGATTTTTACCTTGTTTTTTAGCCACTGCTTCTGCCAGCATTTGTGTATACAAATCATAGCCGACTGAATCAATGAAACCATGCTGCTGTTTACCTAATAAGTTTCCTGCACCACGAATTGCTAAATCCCGCATCGCAATTTTAAAACCTGAACCAAGTTCAGTAAAATTCTTAACCGCTTCTAAACGTTTTTCTCCAACTTCACTTAAAGTTTTATCTTTTTGATACATAAAATAAGCATAAGCTACACGACTGGAACGCCCAACTCGGCCACGCAATTGGTAAAGCTGTGACAAACCATACCGATCAGCATTTTCTACAATTAGGGTATTAGTATTAGAAATATCAACTCCAGTTTCGATAATGGTAGTTGTTACTAAAACATCATAATCTCCATTTAGAAAATCACTCATAACTCCCTCTAACTGGGCCTGAGTCATTTTCCCATGCGCTATTGCTACATGCGCATCTGGAACCAAAGTTGCTAACAAACTGGCGGTTTGTTCAATATCTTCAACCCGATTGTGCAAATAAAAGACTTGCCCATTACGATTTAGCTCCCGTTCAATAGCACTTCTAATAACATCATAATTTTGCTCCATTACAAAAGTTTGAATCGGATAACGATTAGGAGGTGCAGTTTCGATTACGGACAAGTCGCGAACGCCCATCATCGACATATTTAAGGTTCGCGGAATTGGCGTAGCGGTTAAAGTTAACACATCAATTTGTGATTTCATTTGTTTTAAGCGCTCTTTATGTTTAACTCCAAAACGCTGCTCTTCATCAATAATTAAGAAGCCTAAATCTAAAAATTGGACATCTTTAGATAAAATGCGATGTGTCCCTACGACCATATCAATAGTTCCAGCGGCTAACCCGGCCTTAATTTCACTTTGCTGCGAAGGTGTTTGAAAACGGGTCAAAATAGCAGTTTTAATCGGAAAATCAGCAAAACGCTCCTGCATTGTTTGATAATGCTGCTGAGCTAAAATTGTGGTCGGAACTAAAAAGGCCACTTGTTTACCGTCATTAATAGCTTTAAAAGCTGCTCTTAACGCCACTTCAGTTTTACCAAAACCAACATCGCCCACTAATAAACGGTCCATTGGATGTGGGCTTTCCATATCGCGCTTGACCTCAGCAATACTACGTAACTGGTCTGGAGTTTCAACATACGGAAATTGGGCATCAAATTGCTTCTGTAAATCATCATCCGCAGAAAAAGCATAACCCTTTTCTGCTTCACGTTGAGCATACAAATCAATTAAATCATCAGCAATATCTTCAATATTTTTTTGAACACGTTGTTTAGTCTTATGCCATTCGGTACCGCCTAATTTGTTTAATTTAGGAGCTTTGCCCTGAGCCGAAACATATTTTTGAACCATATCCAGTTGTGTAACTGGAATAAACAATTGTCCCTGATCGCGATATTCAATCGTAATATAATCTTGATGCTTGCCGTCAACTTCTAAGGTCTGAATACCTAAAAATTTACCAATACCATGGTTGACATGGACTACATAGTCTCCGGGTTTAAGATCAGTATAACTTTTTAAACGTTCGGCATTGCTCATCGTTGTCCGCGAGCGTCGCCGCTTAGGCTGCTTATTAAATAATTCTTTTTCAGTGATCACTACAATTCGTTCATCAGCCAACTCAAAACCCGTGTGTAAGCCGCCCACAACCAGCTGTGTTTGAGCCGGTTTAATATTATTAATAGCACTCACATCCGCCGTAATTCCAAAATCTGTTAAAGTTTGCTGCATTTTTTGCAAACGGGCAGAAGAACTAATTAAAAGAATAACGGTGGCTGCTTGTTTTTGCCATCTTTCAATCTCCGCCTTTAACAAAGGTAAATTACTAAAAAACTGCTGAATAGAGCGGCTAGTAACATTAAGCAATTGTTCTAAGCGAAGATGTCCACGACTCCGCGGGAACAGCGACAAAAAAATCTCTCCCTGCGAAATAGCCGTGACCGCTTGCTTAAAAGTCCAGCGAAATTTTAAGTCCGGCAATAATTTACCAGTTTCCAATTGGCCACTAAACCAAGCCGTGTTTTCTTCATTATTAGTTCGATCTTGTTCTTGAATTCGCTCATAATCATCAAAAATGACTAAACTTTGCGAAACTAAATAATCGGTTATTTTAGCTGGTTGAGTATATAAAAAATCAATATATTCGCCTAAATTATCTACTCGCTCACCTGCCAGCAAAGCCTCAATATCACTTTGATAATTAGTCTGTAAAGTCTTGATTATTTGCTGATCTTTAACTTTTTGGACATGCTGGGCGAGGACTTTTTTTAATTGTCGACCCACTTCCTGCAAACGATTAGAGTCAACAATTTGATCACTGGCAGGACTCAATAAAACTTGCTGGTATTGGGTTTGACTGCGTTGCGTTTCAGGATTAAAACTATGAATTGTATCGATTTCATCACCAAAAAATTCTATACGCCATGGCTTTTTTTCCGTCAGGGGAAAAATATCAAAAATATCGCCCCGAATGGCATATTCTCCGGGACTAGAGACTAAGGAATCCCGGTGATAACCCATTGTTAAGAGTTTTTCCGGTAATTTAGTTAAATCAAAATTGTCACCTACCTGTAACTTTAAATGATTTTCGGCAAAATCTGCAGGTGTCGGTAAAACATATTCCAATCCCGCAATGGAAGTTACTACAATTCCGGTTTTTTGAGACTGCAAAAAATCTAAAGTCTTCAAGCGCTGACTTAAAGATTCCGGGGAACTAACCGCAATCTGGGTTGCAATCGATGATTCCAACAAAAAAACCTGTACTTGTTCGTCCGGCAGTAATTGGCTGAGATCATCCGCTAATTGACTGGCATGATAGGAATCCGGCTCAACGACTAAAAGCGGCTGCGCTGTTTTTCTTAACAAATGAGCTAAAAAGAGCGTTTTTGCCGACCCGGTCAATCCCGTTAACATTTGCTGCGATTGCGGTTTCAAATTTTCAATAAATGTCTCTAATTGTTTATTTTGATTAAAACAATCAATTAATTGCAATTTTTCCTCCTCATTAATTGAATTGATTCATAGATTGGGCAAAGTCATCATACTGAATCCAATTTTCAACAGCAGCGGCAGCCTGTTCAATTCCCTTTAAAGCCTGAGCTTCCAGCTGCTTATCAAAGGGAGTCAGGACCCAATCAACGACGTGCTGGCGATCAGGATGTCCAATACCAATTTTAACTCTTTTAAAAGTATTACTGCCGATTGCAGCAATGATGCTTTTAATTCCATTATGACCCCCAGCTGATCCTTTAGCACGTAAACGGACTTTGCCAACAGGTAAGTCCAGATCATCCTGAATAATTAAGATTTCCGAAGGCAAAATTTGATAATACCCCATCAGCATTTTAACCGCATATCCGGAATTATTCATAAAAGTTAAAGGCTTAACTAGATAAATGGTTTCTCCTTGATATTTAAATCTGACATCCAGTGCTGAAAACTCGTTTTTAGTTAATTGGACTTGATAATCTGCTGCTAATTTATCAATGGTCATAAAACCCATATTATGTTTAGTTTTAGTATAGTTGGAGCCTGGATTACCTAAACCAAAAATTGCTTTCATTTTTTATCATCCTATTTCTTTTAAGATCTAAAGTTGTCATTGAGCCGCAACACAAAAACTGCCGGCTCTAAATTCTTCCCTCGTTGCTGTTTTCAAGAAAAAGCAGCCTAGGGAAGATCGCAACCGGAAATAATTTTATTTTATACTAACTTATAATAGATGCTTGATGATTATAACATAAATACCCAACATCCAAGAAATTTAAGCAAGTATAAACCTTTTATTTCATAAAAAATAATTGAGATTTTCGAAAAATAAAATCGCTTTCAGAAAAATAATCCATTAAATTCATGTTAGAATAGTACGTGAATTAATTGTTTATTGAATTTTGAAGGGAGACATATTGATGTCTAGTATTACTGATAAAAATCATACAAAAGTTATTTTAGTCGGTGATGGAGCTGTAGGTTCAACTTTTGCTTACGCTATGACTTTGCAAGGAATCGCTAATGAAATTGGTATTGTTGATGTGGTTAAAGATAAAACCCGCGGCGATGCTTTAGATTTATCCGACGCTACTCCTTTTAGCGCACCCACTCATATTTATTCTACTGATTATAGTGATGCTAAAGATGCTGATATTGTAGTTATTACTGCCGGTGCACCTCAAAAACCTGGTGAAACTCGTTTAGATTTAGTCAACAAAAACTTAAATATCTTAAAATCAATTGTGGAACCAGTTGTTGCTTCCGGCTTTAACGGTATCTTTTTAGTAGTTGCCAATCCTGTTGATATTTTAACTTATGGTACTTGGAAGCTTTCTGGTTTTCCTAAAGAACGGGTTATCGGTTCTGGTACTTCTTTGGACACTGCGCGCTTACAAAAATTTGTCGGTCAAGAATTAAATCTGGATCCGCGCTCTATTCATGGTTACATGTTAGGTGAACACGGAGATAGCGAGTTTGCTGCTTGGTCACACTTAACCATTGGTGGCCTCACCATGGCAGAAATTCAAAAAACTCATCCAGAACTTACTGATGAAAAATTGCAAGAAATCAATGATACTGTGGTGCATGCCGCTTATGAAATTATCAACACTAAAGGAGCAACTTTCTATGGTGTAGGTACAGCAGCAGCGACTATCTGCAAAGCCTTGTTGCGCGACGAAAATACTATTTTACCTTTATCTGTTTACATGGATGGTCAATATGGTGTCAAAGATCTCTATATCAGTTCGCCAACCGTAGTTAACCGTAATGGTGTCCGGCAGATTTTAGAAGTTCCGCTAAATGATGCTGAAAAAGAAAAAATGGCTAATTCCGCAGCTCAACTAGAAAAAGTCGCTCATGACGGTTTCAAAGCTACCGGTATTGAATAATTTAATTTTTTATTAATAACTGTTAAAAACCTATAATTGTCAGGTACTGATTGAAACTGATAATTAGGGTTTTTTTATTTGCTAAAACTAACATAATTGAAGCAATTAGTTTCATTTAATCTTTCGGAAGGCTTATCTCATGAAAACTCATTTTTATGTTATAATATAACGTAACTAAAATGGGAGCAGTTCAAGTAACTTTCTTGTTTATTCGCAACAGAACAACCCCTTGTTTTTCGCTAAACTGATTAAGTGAGGTAAAATCAATGTTAATCAAATCTTTAGTAATGAAAAAACGTTTTTTAACCACGGTTCAAGAATCTGTAACCTTGCAGCAGGCTTTAGATATTTTGGAGGATACCGGTTTTCGCTGCGTACCTATCCTGGATGAAACGGGAACTATTTTCCGGGGCAATATTTACAAAATGCACATTTACCGCCATAAATCACGCGGTGGTGACTTAAATTTGCCAGTTACCTATCTTTTAAAAAATGCAACTAAGACTATTCCCATTAATGCCCCCTTTTTTAAAGTCTTCTTTAATATTAAAGATTTACCTTATATTGCGGTTTTAGATGAAAATAGTCACTTTTACGGGATTTTGACACATACTAAGTTATTGAACATGTTATCGGAGGCTTGGAATGTCCACACGGGTAGTTATGTATTAACTGTCATCTCTTCTGGACAAAGAGGCGAACTGGCTGAAATGTCCAACATCATCAGTAAAGAAGTTAGTATTGCGGGCTGTATGACTTTAGATGCCCGGAAAAATGCTTTAGTCAGACGTAACTTATTCACCTTGCAACCGAATGTCACGATGGAACAATTACAAAAAATTATTGCTGAACTGGAAGAAAATAATTATCGTGTTTCAGAAGTTGATGATCTCCAAAAACAAAGCATTTTAGAAAATATTCCTGAAGCCAAGTAAAAATACTAAAATCGAGGTAGCCAATTACAAGCTACCTCGATTTTTTTTATAATTATCCGCTTTATTTTTTAATATTTATGAACACCAATAACTCACAAAAGCAGTACTCATTATAAATGAATACTGACTTTTAAGGCTTTATCAACAGCCGCCATTTTTTCCGCTGATAATGTAGTAACCTTTTCTTTTAAACGCTGTTTATCAATTGTACGAATTTGTTCTGTTAAAATAACAGAATCCTTGCTAAAACCATCAGCAGTAGTGATTCCTACATGTGTCGGCATCTTCGGTTTTTGAATACGTCCAGTGATAGCAGCAACAATTGTTGTTGGACTATATTTGTTACCAATATTATTTTGAATGACTAATACGGGACGCATACCGCCTTGCTCAGACCCCACTACAGGTGATAAATCAGCATAGAATACATCGCCGCGTTTAATTAAAGTAACCACAGCTTTTTTTGTCAGCCTCCTGTTCACAAATTGAAAAAGCGTCGCACATTTCTTCGTTAATATCTGCCATATATAAATAACCATGGATTAATTGAGCTGCAAAACTACTTTCACTCTGAAAAAAATTTAACAGAGCCACATCAATCACCCAATTAACATCACAAGCATTCTCATCACTATACTTCTGTAACCGATCTAAAACGTCAGCGTCTAGTCGAACTGAAACATCTTTTTGAACTTCGGCCATGGCTAATACCTCCTCCTGGTAGTCTCACCACTAATATAACATCAAAGAGGAGTTAATTCACGTATTTTCGGGGAATTCGATCAGATAAATTGCAAAGGATTTCATAGTTAATAGTATGAGCATATTCTGCTGCTGTTTCAGCGCTCAGATTTATTTTTTGATCGGCACCAATTAAAGTAACTTTTGTTCCCAAAGGATAAAACTTAGGTACTTTAATCATCATCTGATCCATACAAACCCGCCCGACAATCGGACAAAGCTCGCCAGCTACAGAAACATAACTGCCGCCCATCCGTCGCAGCCAACCATCTGCATAGCCCAAAGGTAAAGTAGCAATAATTTCTGATTGCGCTGCCGTATAAGTAGCTCCGTAACTTATTTTTTGTCCGGGTGCAACTTGCTTAATATGCACAATTTCTGTTTGCAAAGATAAAGCAGGCTGCAATTTGTAAGGCGGCTCAATGGCTTTTCCGGAAGGATTAAGACCATACAGTGCAATTCCTAAACGAATCATATTACATTGACAATCTAAATGCCATAAAGAAGTAGCCGAATTAGCACAATGAATATATTTAAATTTCACAGGTAAATCAGCAGTCAAGTGCTGAAAATTTTCTACCTGAAACTGGAAGTATTGCGTGTCCACCTCATCAGCAGTAGCAAAGTGCGTAAAAATTCCTTCAGGAAGCAATTTGGAATGTTGCTGGATAAAATCACAAGCTTGAAGTACTTCCGCTTTTTTTGTCAAACCAATTCGTCCCATACCAGTATCTAAGGCCAGATGAACCTTCAGCGGTTGTTCCAAAACAGCAGCTGCATCCTCAAGCCATTTTAAAGTAGCAACAGTTAGCGAAATATCAGCTTGAGCAGCTATTTTTGCTTGTTGTACTGGCGTTATTCCTAAAACTAAAATGGGCTCCTGTAAGCCTGCCTGTCGCAACTCCAAGGCTTCATCCAAGGTAGCGACGCAAAATCCATCCACGCCCATTTGACTTAAGGTTGTGGCTACTACTACAGCACCATGCCCATAGGCATTAGCTTTTACTACCGCAAAAATGTTAGTTTGCGGATTTAGTAACTGTTTTTCGTGCTGAAAATTATTTCTTAGGGCCTGACGGTCAACTATTATTTGCGTAGATCGGTGAATTGCTGGTTTCATAGCTAATTTACTCTTTTCTCTAAAATAACCTCAGTAAATACATAATCAACAGTATGAGAAATCGAAATCCAGACTTTACCTGGGTAAATTTGTTGTTCAACATAGGGCCGACCACGCTGATCATTTAAAATTGACAAATCCTGAAAACTGATCGCGCCAATCCCTGTTCCCCAAGCCTTACTAAAAGATTCTTTGGCAGAAAAACGCCCCGCTAAAAATTCTTGTCGCCTTCTAGCAGTATATTGACGATAAATTGCCAATTCCGCGGGAGTTAAAATCCGGGTAACAAAACCGGCAGTTTGTTGACTAGCTCGCCAAACACGGGCAATTTCGGTAATGTCGATTCCTATTCCTTGAATCATCTTCTTACCTCAAACAAAAACGCCGTTGAAATCTGACAAATTCAACTACGTTAATCCATATTATCACTTTAACCTTGAGTACGAATATTATAACTGTGACGCTTATTTTGTCGATGATTAAAATGATTTTGATCGTGCCGAGAGCGTCCCCGACGATTTTCAAAATGATAGTCTCGATGGCCGGAACGCCGACTACGATAGCGATTGCCGCTGCGGTTATCATGTGAACGGCGACTAGGTAACGGGCGTTCAGGTGTAATCTTTACCGGGATAGCTTCCGGATCTTTGCTCAGATTCTTCAACAATAACTGCGCTAAGGTTAAAGGATCATATTCATCCAACAGCTCCTGAGCCGCATTCGCAAATTTATCTAATTTATCATTTTCTACTTGCCGAGTTATTTCCAGCTTAGCAGTATCAATTTGTCCCGCTAAAGCTTCCGCATCAGTCGGAGGTTTTAACGGCAACATCCGCACATTAGTTAATTGTTCAATCGAACGCAAGTAGCTCATTTCGTTAGGAGCTACAAAAGTTACAGAAACTCCCGAACGGCCAGCTCTTCCTGTTCGGCCAATTCGATGCACATAACTATCAGGATCTTGAGGAATATCATAATTATAAACATGACTCACACCCGAAATATCTAATCCGCGCGCAGCCACATCGGTAGCAACTAAATAGTTGAGCTTTTCTGCTTTAAATTGACGTAAAACACTCATCCGCTTTTGCTGAGATAAGTCTCCATGGATGCCTTCAGCATTATATCCGCGAGCTTTTAAACCCCGTGTTAATTCATCAACTCGTCTTTTAGTCCTTCCAAAGATTAAGGCCAACTCCGGCTTTTGCACATCAAACAGCCGTGTCATAATATTAAATTTTTCATATTCTTTAGAACGAACCATATACTGCTCAATCTTATCAGCCGTTAATTCTTTAGATTTAATTTTAACAATCTGTGGCTGTTGCATAAACTTTTCGGCAATTCTCATAATTGGTTTGGGCATGGTAGCAGAATAAAGTAAAGTTTGATGTTGTGAAGGGACATTTTCCAAAATATTTTCAATATCTTCGACAAAGCCCATATCTAACATTTCATCAGCTTCATCTAAAACTACCCGTTGCACTGCTTCCAATTTCAAAGTGTGGCGCTTTAAATGATCTAATAAGCGGCCCGGTGTTCCTACAACTACTTGCGGGTGTTCCCGTAGTTGCTTAATCTGCCGGCGAATATCAGAACCTCCATACACGGCGATCACCTTGGCATGGCGATATTTGCCTAAACGCTGTAATTCTTCTTGAGTTTGAACCGCCAGTTCGCGGGTGGGAGAAATAATTAACGCTTGAATGTGCGGATTTTGTACATCTATTTCCTGCAGAATTGGTAGTCCAAAAGAAGCTGTTTTACCCGTTCCAGTTTGCGCTTGACCAATAACATCAACTCCGGAAAGTACTAATGGAATTGTCTGTGCTTGAATGGGAGTAGCTTCATTAAAGCCGGCTTCAGCAATAGCTGAGAGTAGGCTGTCATCTAAATTAAGTTCATTAAATTTCAAAAATATCCTCCTAGATTTTGTGAAAGTTTATCACAAAACCGGTGTTCATCCTTGAAACTCTAACCGTCTTGTAATTCACTTATATTTTTTCAGAAACTTTCACCAGTTAATAACTTTAACATTTTTTAAAGCCAAGATAAAGTAAAAAATATTATTTTTAGAGAGAAGTGGCCGATTTATAATGGCGTACCAATTTCTTTCTGAACTCTTCCAAAAAGAAGACTGGAATTGGAATACAAATTAAAAAGAGCCATTCTTCAGCATTTAAAGGACCCGTTTGAAAAACATTTTGTAGCAGCGGAACATACATTAAAACAATTAAAATCAAAAATTCGGCAAAAATACCAATATTAATTTTATGATTACTAAAGACACCTAAATTCCAAACTGAAGCATTCTGTGTACGGCAATTTAAAACATTAGCCATTTGACAAAAGACCACCGCTGCCAAAGTCATAGTAGTTGCTTCAATATAAGGTTCACCACTGGCTGCTAAAGGTACCTGTGGCCAACCAAAGGTATGATTAACAAAGAAATAACCGGCCGTGGAAACAACTGACCCAATTAGACCATACCAGCCAAAAGCGCGCCAGAGAACATTTTTAGTTAATAAATGAGCCTGACGTGAACGCGGCGGCAGTTTCATAATCCCCGGTTCTGCACTTTCAGCACCTAATCCCAAGGCCGGCAGCATATCTGTCCCTAAATCAATGGTTAAAATCTGCATTACCGTTAAAGGCAGTGGTATTGCCCCTTTACTTAGTAAAAAGAGCACCGAAGGGATCGCTTCTGCTACATTAGAATTCAAAATATAGGTCAGAAATTTTTGAATATTATTATAAACTGTTCGGCCTTCTTCGATCGCGGCTACAATAGAGGCAAAATTATCGTCAGTTAAAATCATATCAGCTGCATCTTTAGCTACATCAGTGCCGGTTACTCCCATTGCCACACCAATATTAGCCTTCTTTAAGGCAGGCGCATCATTAACACCGTCACCAGTAGATGCCACAATTTCTCCCATGTCCTGTAAAGTAGAGACTATTTTATATTTCTGCTCCGGTGCCACTCGGGCAAAAATAAGTTCTTCTTTAAAGGCTGCCTTTAAATCTTGTGTACTCATTGTTTTTAACTGGGTCCCAGTAATTACCCGGACATTGGGATTAGAAACAATCTTAATTTGTGCAGCAATACTTCTGGCGACAACCGGACTATCTCCAGTAACCATAATAATTCGAATATTAGCATCATGGCATTTCTTCACCGCGGCAAAAATCTCTGGGCGTGCCGGATCAGCCATCGCTGCTTGTCCTAATAAAATTAAATTCTGTTCCACTGCTGAAATATCCCAACTGCTTAAATCAGTCGGCACATCTTGGGCCGCTACGTCCCGATAGGCTACTGCTAGAGTACGCAACCCGGCTTTGGCATAGTCACTTTCTGCTTTTTGCGCCCGTTGAAGATCCTGCGCAGTTATTGAACGTATCCCGTCATGATCCATAATTTGACTACAACAATTTAAAGTATCACCTAAAGAACCTTTGACACAAATTCGCACAGAACCATCAGGCAAACGATTAATTGTACTCATCCGCTTACGTTCCGAATCAAAGGTTAATTCTTTCAGGCGGGGATACTGTTTTTCCACATTATCTGCCAATACTCCCGCTTTTTGGGCCATTACAATCATGGCTGCTTCAGTTGGAGTTCCGAGTAATTTAGGCTTTTCTCCTTCTTTTTGCGGTGGTTCAATCCTGGTATCATTATCCAAAGTTGCAACTTCCAGAAAACGTTGCAGTTCCGGTTGTTGTTTTAATTCTACCGGATGTCCCCGAAATTTAATATCACCATTAGCCAGATAACCCTTACCGGTCACTAAAAATTCGCGAAAAGGCAGCCAAATATGATTGACAGTCATTTGATTTTGGGTCAAAGTTCCCGTTTTGTCTGAACAAATAACGGTAGTTTCACCCAAAGTCTCCACTGAATTCAATTCTTTAACTAAGGCATGTTTTTTAGCCATCCGCGTTACTCCTTGAGCTAGAGAAAGCGTAACTGTGGGCAATAAGCCTTCCGGAATGAAGGCCACGATCATTCCTAAAGCAAAAATAAATGCTTTTGCCCAAGGATAATGAACTACCGAGACAGCTAAGAGAAAAAAGGCGAGACCGATAATAATCGCCAAAATTGATAATTGGCGGGTCAATTGATTGAGTTCTTGGGTCAGTGGACTATCAGCTTGTTCTTGAGTTTGGGTTAAAGAAGCAATTTTTCCAAATTCAGTATCCATGCCGGTAGCTAAAGCAACCGCCACCCCAGTTCCAGCACCGACACTGGTTCCAGCATACAGCAAATTAGCTTCCGCAAATTCTCCTTCTCCCGGGGCATATTGGACTTGCTTACTTTCCGGGACCGATTCACCAGTTAAAGCCGATTGATCTACTTGGAGCGAATTGGCTTCCAGCAGCATCGCATCCGCTGAAATAGCATCACCCGCTTGTAAAACAAAAACATCACCAGGCACTAAATTTTCAACATTAATTTGGACTAATTTTTGATCACGATATACCCGCACGTATGAGGGCAGCATTTTCATTAAAGAATCAGTTGCTTTTTGTGCTGTATGTTCCTGCCAATAAGAAAATATTCCATTAATGACATTGACCGCCCAAATGGCAATTCCCAATTCCGGCATCCCAGCAATGATAGCGATTACACCGCCGACCCACAATAAAATAGCCATTAAACTCGTAAAATTTTTCAAAAAAACTTTGAGTTGTGATTTTTTGGCATTTTTACTAATTTTGTTAGGCCCGTATTTCGCCAAACGTTTTTGCGCGTCACTGCTACTCAGACCTTTCTGGGAAGTTTGCATCTTTGCTAAAACTTGAGTAATAGGTTGCTGAGCCAAAGCTCGTGTCTGTTGTACATTAGCCAAAGTTGACATCTCCTTTAAATTTCTCCCTTATCTTAAACCTTAGCAGACTATTTTTCATGCCTAATTGCGATTTAATTAAAAATATTTCTATAAATAAAGTAAGTTAAAAATTTAAAAGAGAAATCAACTTGGTTTATGGCAAAAGTGCAGCCAAAACTTGATCTAAATGTAACCCATTGCTGGCTTTTAATAGCACCATATCGTCAGCTTTTAGGTCTTTTTTTAAGGCGGCAATCAACAAGTCCATTTGGCCTAATTGATAATAATAAACCGGTAAGCTCTGTTTTAAAGCCACCTGCAAAGATTTCATTAAATCACCATAAAGATAGACTGCAGCAATCTGATCAGGATTAATGGCTTGAGCAACTTGGGCATGCATATCGGCCGCCTGCTCACCTAGTTCCAACATATCTCCTAATACTAACAAACGGCGCCCAGCAGCTGGTACACGACTAAAGTTTTTAATAACATCAATCATGGCAGTCGGATTAGCATTATAAACATCACTCAAAATTTGTGCTCCATTAGCAGCTTTAAGCCACTGAGTGCGATTTTTAGTAGGTTGAAAGTGGGCCAAAGCCTGCTGCATTTTTGGCAATTCGACTCCTAAACGAGCTCCCACTGAAAGAGCTGCCAAAGCATTATCCACATTGTAATCACCTAACATCGGAATCAAAAATTGCTGCTGTGGCCATTTATTAGTCATAAAAGTAGTTTGTTCTTTAGTAGGCACAATCTGGCTGGCCCTTAAATCATTAGAAGATTGCCGGCCAAAAGTAAGTTGTTCTTGGGTTAAACTTTGTGCTCGTTGCCGCAAAAGCGGCTCATCACCATTATAAATAAAGGTTCCTGTCGGTTTTAAAAATTGAGTGATTTCCATTTTGGCATCTGCAATTTTAGCCCGCGTACCAAAAAATTCAATATGGGCTTCACCAATCATAGTAATCACCGCAATATCAGGATCCACCAAAGACGACAGGGCCGCTAATTCTCCCGCATGATCCATTCCCATTTCGACCACTAAAACCTCTGTGGATTGTTCCATCGATAAAATAGTGATAGGAACGCCAATTTCATTATTGTGGTTGGCTTGAGTTTTAACAACTTGATATTTTTCTGCCAAAATAGCAGCAGTCATATCTTTAGTGGTCGTTTTGCCGTTACTTCCGGTTATTGCTACTACCAGTGGATTTATTTTTTTTAAATAATAATGACTTAATTGCTGTAAAGCTGCGAGCGTATCGGTAACCGGTAAATAATTATGCGCCCCAGCAGGTAAAGGATGATCCTTCTGCCAGAGGGTGGCACTAGCACCATTTTCAAAAGCAGCTGCGACAAAGTCATGCCCATCACGCGCAGCAACTAGCGGTACAAATAAGGATCCCGGCTGTGCTTGGCGACTATCAAAAACTACTTGAGTAATAGTCGTTTCAGTTAATCCTTGCATTTCAATGTGCAAAGCGTGTGCAATTTCAGTTAATTTCATCTGCATAATATTACTCCTAAAAATACTTTTATTTCAGCATACTAAAAAAAAACTTGTAATGATAGTGCTATAATGTTTTTTAATACTTTAAAAAGGTAAGTGGTCAATTAGTGCAAACAACAGATAATTATTGGCGTCGCAACATGTATGTCCTGGCTTTCGGTAATTTTATTGCTGGAATCGGATTTAGTATGGTAACACCTTTTTTACCGTTGTATATCAACACTTTAGGAAAATTTAGTAATCAACAAACCTCAATGTGGTCAGGAATAGCTTTATCCGTAACTTTTATTATCTCAGCCATTATTTCCCCTTTTTGGGGTAAATTAGCCGATCGAAAAGGACGCAAGTTAATCATTTTACGCGCATCCTTAGGCATGGGAATTGTTATTGGAGCTATGTCTTTAGTCACTAATGTCTATCAATTAGTATTTTTGCGGGGATTACAAGGCATTTTTGCCGGCTATATCAGTAATTCCAACACTCTGATTGCCACCTCAGCTCCGCATAAACATGTTGGTAAAGCCTTGGGTACTTTAACTACCGGGACCGTTTCTGGTTCTCTGTTAGGACCGTTAGTGGGAGGAGCTGTGGCCCAAGTTTGGGGCTATCGACTTCCATTTTTGATTACCGGTTGTTTATTGTTGGCAGCATTTTTTCTGTGTCTTTTTTTCGTACAGGAAAAATTCACCCCAGTTCCCAAAGGAAAAATCCCTTCTCTACGGGAGGTTATGCAAAAATTAAGTAATCCGCAAGTAGTGATTGGAATGTTTGTTACCACTCTTATTATTCAAACAGCCAATAATTCCATCAATCCAATTATCAGCCTGTATGTCAAGCAGCTGATGCATAATTCAGGCCAAGTAGCTTTGATCAGCGGTATTGTGACCGCGATGCCTGGTATTCCGGCGGCTTTACTGTCTTCCAAGTTTGGTGATTTAGGTGATCGCATTGGTACCAAAAAAGTCTTATTAGCTGGATTAATTTTATCTACACTGGTTTATATTCCGCAAGCGGCTGTTAATCAAGTCTGGCAGCTAGTTATTTTACGATTTATTGTGGGTATTGCGGATGCTGCCTTATTGCCGCAAGTCCAAACAATTTTAGCTAAAGACAGCCCTCATGAAGTTTCCGGCAGAATTTTTGGTTATAATCAAAGTTTCCAATATATTGGTAATTGCGCTGGACCTTTATTAGGCTCCACGATTTCCGGCAGTTTTGGTTATAGCGCCGTCTTTTTATCAACGGCTTTGTTAGAGTTTATTAATTTAATCTGGGTTTATGGTACTACCAAAAAAGAACAAAATTAGAATTAACAGTAACTGTTTTATCAATTAAGTTATCGACTTGCATTAATAGTTACCAGAAGAAAAGGACTTTAGATCATGACATCTAAAGTCCTTTTTCATGTGCAAATAAATATTAGCTTGCACAACAACCACTACTTATTGGTAAAACCGTACTTCTTGTTGAAACGATCAATCCGGCCGTCAGCCTGAGTAAACTTCTGCTTACCAGTATAGAAAGGATGTGAATCAGAAGTAATTTCTACTCGAATTAAAGGATAGTCTTGACCCTCATAATCAGTAGTTTCATTAGAAGTAGCAGTTGAACCTGCTAAAAATTTCTTGCCGGTTGCTGAATCCATAAATACAACTTGATGATAATCTGGATGAATTTCTTTCTTCATTTTAAATACACTCCTCGCCCTAAATTATCTGCTAATCTAGAGATTAAATTTACTGACATTATGACATGATAACACGAAATATGCCTACTTGCAATTAACTTTAAAATGACTCTTTGCCGGAGTAGCTGACATCGGCTTGTAAAGCATGTAATTTATCAATAATACAATCATAACCGCGCATAATATTCTCAGCCTGATTTATTACTGTCGTTCCCTGCGCCATTAAAGCAGCAATTAATAATGAAGCCCCACCACGAATTTCCTCGGCAGTAACTTCAGTCCCAGCTAATTGTTTGGTAGGATCAACAACAATTTGTCCATCTAGAACCTTAATTGCAGCTCCCATTTTTATTAATTCCGGGATATGACGGGTTCTTTTGGGATAAATTGCATCGACAATGATACTGCGGCTGTCCGCTAAGAGCATCAAAGGTGTTAAAGGCTGCTGCAAATCAGTAGCAAATCCAGGATAAGGACTGGTTTTAACTTTAACTCCGGATAATTGACTATTCGGATAAACAAAAATGCTGTCTTCCCGAACATCTAAATTTACGCCCATTTCCTGAATTTTGGCCAAAAAAGCATCTAAATGCTCAGCAATAATATTTTTTACCAAAATTCCATCGCCAACCGCGGCGGCCAAGGATAAATACGTGCCGGCTTCTATTCGATCAGGAATAATCATATGCGAATTAGTAGACACCAGATGCGGAACTCCGACAATGCGAATCGTTTGGGTACCGACACCTCTGATCTTAGCTCCCATATTGTTTAAAAAAGTCGCTAAGTCAATAATTTCCGGTTCTTTAGCTGCATTTTCAATAATTGTAGTTCCTTGAGCTCTGACAGCTGCCAAAATAATATTAATAGTTGCACCGACCGAAACCATATCCAAAAACACGCGATTGCCATGTAATCCATGGGGAGCTTCAATCACAATTGAATTATCATGTTCTTTAACTTGTGCCCCTAGTGCTTTAAAACCTTTAATATGCTGGTCAATCGGCCGAGGGCCAATATCATCTCCACCGGGAAAACCTACAACAGCCTTGCCAAAACGCCCTAATAGTGATCCCATGAAATAATAAGATGCCCGTAAACTAGTTACTTTCCCATGTGGAAGAGGCACTAATTTAATATCAGTCGGATCAATCTTTAGAACATGATCATGAAAGCTAGATCTCACATTCATATCGGCCAACATATCCATTAAGTTATAAACATCTTTAATCTGCGGCACGGAATCAAGTACGACGGGAGTATCTGACAAAATGGCTGCCGGGATAATAGCCACGGTACTGTTTTTTGCACCACCAATTGTAACAGAACCAGATAGCCTTTTTCCCCCGTTAATAACCATTTGTGCCATATTTTCTCTCAATCCTTCTTAATTGCTAATACTCTTAAAATAATAATATAAAATTTAACTAAAGTACACTAATATTAGATATCACTTTCACTTAATCCACAAGCAGCCCCAATAAATTGCTTATAAATCGGTTCCGGATGAGTCGGACGCGATAAAAATTCCGGATGGTATTGAACACCGACAAAGAACTTGTTTTGCGGAATTTCAATGACTTCAACTAAATGGTTGTCTGGTGATACTCCGGAAAAGACTAAACCATGTTTACCCAAAACTTCCCGAAATTCATTATTAAATTCATAGCGGTGACGATGACGTTCTTGGATTACACTTTGATTATTGTAAGCATTTCCGGCTACACTACCAGGTTTTAATTTGCATGGATAAGCTCCTAATCGCAAAGTCCCGCCGCGATTTTCAATGTCGCGTTGATCAGCCATCAGATCAATTACTCGATGTGGTGCTTTAGTATCCATTTCGGCGGTGGTGGCATCACTAATACCGGCTACATCACGGGCAAATTCTAGACAGGCCATCTGCATTCCTAAACAAATTCCCAAGTACGGAACATCGTTTTCCCGAGCATATTTCACTGTTTGAATCATACCTTCTAAGCCGCGCCGACCAAAGCCGCCAGGTATAATAATACCATCAACATCACGCATTTTATCGGCTACATTAGCGGCGGTAATTTCTTCAGAGCTGAAACGTTTGATTTTGACATCGGTATTATAAGCATAGCCAGCATGTTTTAAAGCTTCATTAACGGAAATATAGGCATCTTTTAATTCAATATATTTACCCACCAAAGCAATAGTCGTTTGATGCTTCAAATGCAAAACACGCTGTTCCAGCCGTTTCCAATTCTGCATATCTGCAGGTGGCGTTTGCAGATGCAGATAATCACACACAATTTGATCCATACCCTGTTTTTGCAAGTTCAAAGGCACAGAATATAAAGTGGGAACATCTAAAGATTCAATAACTGCTTCGGGATCGACATCACAAAAAGAAGCAATCTTATCACGCATAGCTTGAGAAATCGGTTGCTCTGTTCGAACAACTAAAATATTGGGCTGGATTCCTACTCCTCGAAGCTCCTTAACACTATGCTGAGTCGGCTTAGTTTTCATTTCTCCAGCGGCTTTTAAATAAGGAATCAGTGTCGTATGGATATAAATTACATTTTCAGTACCCACTTCGGCTTTCATTTGCCGTAATGCTTCCAAATACGGTAAGGATTCGATATCACCAACAGTTCCGCCAACTTCAGTAATAATCACATCAGAATCAGTAGTAGTAGCCGCCCGCATAATTTTTTCTTTGATCATGTTTGTAATATGCGGTATTACTTGAACGGTTGATCCATTATAATCTCCTCTGCGTTCACGTTGAATAACTTCGGAATAGATTTTACCGGTAGTAACATTAGAATATTTATTCAAATCAATATCAATAAAACGTTCATAATGCCCTAAATCTAAATCAGCTTCCGTTCCATCGTTAGTGACAAAGACTTCTCCATGTTGGTAAGGACTCATAGTTCCCGGATCAACATTAATATAAGGGTCAAATTTTTGTAGGGTAACCTTCAGGCCACGATTCTTTAACAAGCGGCCTAAAGAAGCTGCAACAATCCCCTTGCCCAAAGAGGAAACAACTCCGCCGGTCACAAAAACATACTTAGTCATGTATATATCTCCTTTATATTAAATTTACTAGGTGGTCTTTTGTGGGTTAATTTCTACAAATGAAAAAAGGCCTCCATTCAACATATCTAGAATAGAGAGCCTGCTCAACGCACTATAAAGCGCCCAAATAGCATTATAAAGACAAATGTTAGCAGCGTCAAATTTTTTTGCACAAATAATTAATTATTATCATCCTCATCATCAGTGTCATCAGCATCAGAAAATTCGCTTAAATCGCCCTCAATACCATCATCTAAACCATCATCTGGCAGGGTATTATCATCAGCATCAAAATCGAGATCAGAGCTGGAAAATTTGGAAAGATCCGGAATATGCTCATCATCGTCGCTATCATCGTCTAATACGTCGGAACTGTCATCATCATAGTCAATAACATCTTCATCGTCATCGTCTTCATCATCATCTAAAAAGGCGTTAACTCTTTTAATTTTTGGTGTTTTAACATCTTCGGCATCTTCGGGATGGTTGACTTCTTCATCAACGGAATCATAAGGATACCAGGTTCTTAAGCCCCATACATTTTCTCCTAAAGAAATAAAGTCGCCGTCATCATTTAAGTCAGTATAAAATTGCGGCAAATGTTCTCTAATTTCTTGATCAGTTTTATCCAAATATTGTTGAATTTCATTAACGATATCAGCAAAGGCCATTGCTGCACCCTTATTTTCCAAAATAGCCTGTGCTACTTCAATCATTGACAAATCACTTTTGTTTTCGCCTGCAAATTGCTTAAGTTCCAAAGCCAACTCTGTCCACGTCCTTTCAACAGTCTGTTTTTCATCTTAACTATTTAACTCTTAAAAAGCAATCTTAAATTATAATCCCCAATTAAGCCATTAGGCGATCTTAAAGAGTATTCCAAATCTATCTTGCCCAAAAGCGGGGCTTGCGCAATTAAAAGCCGCATTTTTTTAGTATGGGTTATTAAAATTAAGTCTCCATAATCTGTAGGATAATTGATTATTTGATCTTGCAAACGACTAAACACCAATTTAGTCGGTGACTGATTTTTTACAGAACGCTTAATTGTTAGTAAGTTATCGGCAGCAATCTTAAACAAAACTTTAACTTCCTGTTCTCCTGCAGTTTCCTGATAACGCAGGTACAATTGTGGACCAATCTTAACAGCTTGACCAATTTCTGTTACTCCGTAATTGTCTTGCTGGCCGTTTTGTCTAGTCTGAATAGCTAATTGTACCTGCACTTTTTGCGCTTGACGTTCTGTCAAAATTACACCTTCAATATCAATTAAAATCGCCAATGTTTTTATTATAACTATTACTTAAGACGATTGCCAAAGAAATACTAGAATTTTTCCTGCACTGCCTAATATTATTGTAATTAAATCTAAAGTTAATTAAACTAAATTTAGATTATGAAAAGAGGTCCCACTATGAGCGATAACACTTGGATTTATGACCATACTTATCAAACTACAGCTGAATTGACAAACATTTTCCCGGAAACTAACTTTCTTTTACAATTTTGTGCTCACCAACAAACCGCAATTTTACAATTTTGGCAAAGTCGGCCCACAATCATCTTAGGCCTCCAAGATAAACATTTATCCCATCTCAAACAAGGGTTGCAACTGCTCAGGCAAAAACAATACACTTATTTTATCCGTAATTCCGGAGGCCTGGCTGTCGTCTGTGATCCAGGCGTTTTAAATGTTAGTTTTTTCATTCCTCCCACTGCGGCTTATTCGATTGAAGAGGCTTATGAACTGGCCTTTTCTTATTTACAAAGGAGCTTGCCGGAATTATCACTGGAACATTATCAAATTGACCATTCTTATTGTCCCGGAACTTATGATCTGGTTGTCGCTGGCAAAAAAATCGGAGGTATGGCTCAACGTCGCCGCCATCAAGCAGTGGTGGTTATGCTTTATTTATCTGTTAATGGCGATCAGCTGCAAAGAGGTCAAGTCCTGCAGCATTTTTATCAAATAGCTAATACGGCTCAAGATGCAACTTTTCCTACTGTTTGGCCCCAAAGCATGGCTAATATTCAGGATTTCTTTTCTAATGCATTTACGGTTACGGATTGTAAAAAACGTATTTTACAAACTTATAAACAAGATTATCCCCACCTGCAGCTGATGTCGCCTACAGAATTAGCCCAACAACCAGACTTTGCTGCTATTATTACCAGAGAAAAAACACATCAACAGCATCTGAACCAAATACTTAACCAGGAGGTCCATTAATGGAAGCAGATTATTTACCTCGAGAAAAAGTTTTTCGAGATCCGGTGCATAACTATATTCATGTCCAACAGCGAGTTATTCTTGATCTAATCAATACACCGGAATTTCAGCGGTTACGTCGCATCAAGCAATTGGGAACTACTTCTTTAACCTTTCATGGTGCTGAACATTCACGCTTTGGGCATTGCCTTGGTGTTTATGAAATAACACGTCGTATCTGTAATACTTTTGCCCAGAACTATTCTTCTCAAAAACCTGGTGACGGTTGCTGGGATGATCATGAGCGTTTGGTTGTATTGTGCGCTGCTTTGCTGCACGATATCGGTCATGGTCCCTACTCGCATACCTTTGAACATATTTTTCATACCGATCATGAAGCTTGGACCCAAAAAATTATCACCAGTCCCCAAACTGAAGTTAATCAAATTTTACAACAGATCAGTCCTGACTTTCCGCAACAAGTGGCCAGTGTTATTGCTAAAACTTATCCCAATGAACAAGTAGTGCAAATGATTTCCAGTCAAATTGATGCTGATCGAATGGATTATCTCTTACGGGATGCTTATTATACGGGTACTCAGTATGGCATGTTTGATTTAACAAGAATCATGCGTGTAATTCGGCCTTATCAGGGGGGTATTGCGTTTAACATTGATGGTATGCATGCTGTCGAAGATTACATTGTCTCGCGGTTTCAAATGTACCAGCAAGTTTATTTTCATCCGGTATCACGCGGAATGGAAGTAGTGCTTATGCAATTGTTGAACCGGGCCCAATATCTTTATGATCAGGATAAATTGGCCCAGTTTGCAATGCCGCATCTGCTCATTCCCTTTTTTAAAAAACAGATTTCTGTTACTGATTATATTCGCCTAGACGATGGTGTTTTAAATACTTACTTTAATATCTGGCGCGATCATCCTGATCCTATTTTAAGAGACTTGGCTCATCGCTTCCTTGATCGTCATCCCTTTAAATCTATTACTTTTGAACCGGCGCAACAAGAAAAAATCCAACAATTACAGACTTTAGTTCAGAATGCAGGCTTTGATCCTCATTTTTATACGGCTATTAATAATAGTTTCGATTTACCCTATGACCTTTACCATCCTTCCGCTAAAGAACCCAAAACGCAAATTGAATTACAAAAACCGGACGGTTCACTCCAAGAGTTATCCACTGTCAGTCCGATAGTTCAAGCACTCAGCGGTCGAGAAAGTGGGGACCATCGTTTCTATTTTCCTAAAGAAATGTTAGATCAACCAGAAAGTAGTATGTTTGCCTCAGATCTCGCAGCTTTTCAAAAACATATTATTAATGGAGCGTTAAAATAAACTCTCAATATTTTACAAGCAATAATTTAATTCAGAATTTGCTTGGACTAGCTGTTTTTACAGTAATATAAATTTATTTGCAGCTAAAAAAGAAGACTTATTAATTTTGTCTAAGTCTTCTTTTTCTTTTCTACCAAAATATTTTTCGTTTTATTCTCAGTTGATTGTCTAATGTCGCTTATATCTATTATTAAATAAAGGACTAACTGGTTCATTTTTATAAATACGTTTAATTGCATCACCAATTAAAGGACCCACAGATATTTGTACCATTTTATCGATCCTCTTCTCGGGTGGTAATTGAATTGAATCGGTAACAATAACTTTTTTAATAGGTGACTGTTCTAAGCGCTCAATTGCCGGTCCGGATAAAACTGCATGTGTACTGCTAGCATAAACTTCTTTTGCTCCCGCATCCATCAAAGCCTGGGCTGCTAAAGTAATGGTTCCTGCCGTATCGATCATATCATCAATAATGATCGCTCTTTTATCACGCACATCACCGATAATATTCATTACTTCTGAAACATTGGGACGTGGCCGCCTTTTATCAATAATTGCAATTGGAGATTTGAGAAATTCTGCCAAACGCCGGGCACGAACCACTCCGCCATGATCTGGTGAAACTACTACTGCATCCTCATCTAGATGATTCTCTAAGAAATAGTCCGCCAACAAGGGCGCTCCTAAAAGGTGATCTACCGGAATATCAAAGAATCCCTGAATTTGAGAAGCATGAAGGTCTAAAGCCAAAATCCGGTTGGCTCCAGCCTTTTCTAACATATTAGCGACCAACTTAGCAGTAATGGGTTCGCGAGAACGGGCTTTGCGATCTTGGCGAGCATATCCGTAATAAGGCATTACCACATTAACGGTTTGAGCTGAGGCCCGTTTTAAAGCATCAATCATAATCAATAGTTCCATCAGGTTATCGTTAACTGGTGCTGAAGTAGACTGAATAATAAATACATCTGCTCCCCGGGTACTTTCTTCAATATTAATTTGAATTTCTCCGTCACTAAAACGATTAACCGAAGATTTTCCCAAAGGTACTCCTACAGCAGCGGAAATCTTTTGTGCTAACGGCTTATTGGAATTTAGCGCAAAAAGTTTCATTTCACATTCAGATTTATTTATCGACATTACTCTCTCAACTTTCTTTAAAATTTAACTTCCTTAATTATTTTATCGCCAATGCGGATCATCCGCCAAGGGTAATTTGGACCAATAATCATTTTTATTAGTTTGTCGGGCCCGACCAATTGCCATCGCGTGTTGGGGCACGTCCGCAGTCACCGTGGAACCGGCAGCTATAAAGGAATGATCACTAATTTTTACAGGAGCAATAATATTAGCGTTACTACCGACAAAAGCTTGATCGCCAATATCTGTATGCCATTTTTTTTGACCATCATAGTTTACAAAAACTACTCCGCAACCAATATTAACATCACTGCCTACCGTCGCATCACCGACATAACTTAAATGACCAATTTTGGTCCGTGCTCCAATCGTTGCTTTTTTCACTTCGCAAAAGTTTCCAATATGCACTGCCGGTCCAATATCAGCTTGCGGGCGTAAATGTGAATTGGGCCCAATATCACTACCGGCACGCATAATGGATTGCTCAATAGTGGAGCTGGTGACTTGAACATTATCTTCCAACACAGCCCCTACTAAACGTGATCCTTGACTAATATAACAATTTTGCCCAATTTTGGTTCCTGCTTTGAGCGCTACTCCCGGTTCTATCACCGTATCGGCACCAATCTCAACATTGACATCAATCATAGTATTCTCAGGGTCAATGAGTGTAACTCCATTTTGTAAATGCTGCTGATTAATCCGTTTTTGCATAATCTTTGTTGCCTGTGCTAAAGCACTGCGGTCATTAACCCCTAAAGATTCTTCAAAATTGTCCATTTGGTAGGCACTAACTTGGTCATGCTGTTGCTGCATCAAACCAATTACATCTGGCAAATAATATTCGTTCTGAGCGTTATTATTTTGAACCTGATGTAAATAGTGAAATAACTTTTGATTGTCAAAACAATAGACACCGGTATTAATTTCTTGAACGGCTTGTTCTTGCGCACTCGCATCTTTTTGCTCAACAATTTTTACGACTTGGCCGGCAGCATTGCGAATAATGCGGCCATATCCAAACGGATTGGGCGCATGAGCTGTTAAAATTGTGGCTTGAGCATGCTGACTTTCATGATAAGCCAACAATTTTTCCAAAGTAGCTGCTGTAAATAATGGAGTATCGCCACTCATAATTAAAGTCGTGCCTGTTTGTGAGCTCAGCGCAGCTTCCGTTTGTAAAACTGCATGGGCGGTTCCTAATTGCTCAGCTTGTTCTACGTATTGGGTGCGATCTCCTAAAAGGTCACGTACTTGCTGGGACTGCGGAGCAATCACGGTAATAATCTTATTTGGTTGTAAAGCCTGCACTTGCGTCAGCACATGTTCAACCATTGCTTGACCACACACTTGATGCAGCACTTTAGAGTACTGAGATTTCATCCGCGTACCTTTACCTGCTGCTAAAATGATGGTGAAACGCTTTGCCATTATCCAATTCCCTTCAATCGCTATATTTTTCCATGAATATCATACCTTAATGTAGAATTAGGCTCAATATTTATCTAAAATTATGATTTAGTTATTATGAAAATGGCTGAAATCAGTCATGTCTAAATAATTACCTAATCCTACTGTAAGCTTAGGGCGCTGTACATCTAGTTGTTGAACATTTAACAAAGTCGTAACCATTGGCTGATGACAAGAAGAGGAGCTGCTTGCATCAACTAATACACTAATACCTAGCAATTCACCGGCAAACTCTTGAACTAAGTTACGCATTCCGCTAACTGTACCGCCACCTTTCATAAAATCATCCACAGCGATAATTTTCGCTCCCGCAGGCAAACTCCGCTTGGACAGTTCCATCTTTTCCACACGCGAAGAAGAACCAGATTCATAGTTTACGCTTAAAGTCGGACCTTCAGTTATTTTCGATTCCCGGCGCACAATTACATAAGGAACATTCAAATAATAAGCTACACTTTGGGCAATAGGAATTCCTTTCGTAGCTACAGTCATTATGGCATCTGCTTTTTGGCCGGCATAGCGCGTAGCGATTAACAAACCGATTTTCCGCAAAAGTGTTGGATCTCCAATTATATCAGAAGAATAGAGATAGCCGCCCGGTAAAATTCGGTGCGGATCAGACATTTTTTGTTGTAAAATCTGCAAATATTGTGTCGCCACAGCTTTATTAATTCCCGGAGTAAAAATAACTCCACCTCCGGCACCGGGCAAAGTTTCAATATAACCCATACTATTAGCTAAAAAAGCATGCTTTAAAATTGTAATATCTTCACTAATAGAAGACTTGGCTGCTTGATATTTTTGAGCAAAAAACGGTAGAGGTATCAGACGATATGGCTGGGTTTCCAGATAATGCGTCATCCCTACTAAACGTTCACTTCTTCGTATTTTCATAAAATGTACCTGCTTAGTTTTCAATTTAATTATATTATAACCGATAACCCGAACATTTTATCAAGAAGAAGTAATTTTTTGTACAAAAAAAGATTGCCGCAGCAATCTTAATCAAAAGTCAACTCAATGGACTTCGTTAATAAATCAACATAACTATAGGATACTCGTTCGAAAGAATTTTCCGTAGGATCTAAATCTACAACAAAAACAGAATGAAAAGTCTCGGCTAATTTTCCGTGACGCCGAGTAACACGTTTTCGGCCTGCTTGGGCTATTACTGTAATTCCATCACCAATATGTCCGTCTAGACCGCGTTTAATTGAAGCAAATGATGCTGGCATAAACTCAACCCCTTCGCAGGGATATTATATCACAATAATTAACAAAATACAATCTAATTAAGAAATATTTCATTCAAATTAAGAAGCTCTCTTTATTAAATTACCAACGAAAAGGTTTATTTTTTTGGAAAAAATTCCTCGTTAATTGCTTGCTGTAATTCCACAATTTGCTGAAGGCTTAACTGTTCTGCCCGCATAGTGGATGGATAACCTAATTGTTGATAGACATGCTGTAATTGTTGTAAATGAGTTGGCGTTTTACCTAAATAAGCAATTAAATTGTTTTTTAAGGTCTTGCGTTTTTGGCGAAAGATGGCCTGAACAAAATGACCAAATTGTGCATAATCAGCAATTGTCACCGGTAAAGGAGCACAAAGATCAAAATTTACCACCGCCGAATCTACTTTCGGAGCAGGGCTAAAAGCCTGCCGTGAGACTATTTGCGTAATTTGAGGAATACTTTTGGCCTGCACTAATACACTTAAAGCACCATATTCGCGGTGGTGTGGTTGAGCACAGACACGTTGGGCAACTTCTTTTTGCATCATTAAAACTAATTGCGTTAAAAAAACAGGAGCTTGCAATAGTCTTAATAAAATTGGCGTAGTAATATAATACGGTAAATTGGCCACAACTTTGACTGAGCGCTGCTCTAAATTATGCTCTTGAAAAAATTGAGCCAAATCCACTTGTAAAATATCAGCCGGAATAATTTGAATATTAGAAAAATCGGCCAAATTTTCCTGCAAAATTGGGATTAAATGTTGGTCAATTTCCCAAGCATAAACCTGAGCGGCACTTTTAGCTAACTGCTGCGTTAATCCACCAATACCCGGTCCAATTTCTAAAATGACGTCTTGAGAATCAATTGCCGCTGTAGCTACAATCCGATTGACGACCTGAGGATCGTTTAAAAAATTCTGTCCCAATGATTTTTGAGCCCGAATCTGATAACGTTCTAAAATAGCCTGAGTCCTTAGAGGATCAGCAATATCAAATTTTTCAACTACCATATAATTCCTCTTTTGCCTGCTTTACAGCAGTTTCTAATTGTTGTTGAGAAATGGCAAACATATTTAGCCGCCGTAATAATTGTTTAGCATTTACATAACCGATATGCAAAATATCACCCACTAGTGCCCGCAATTGTTGTGAATTAGCGGCCCCCAACAAACCGAGATTAACTAATTGTGTTTGCGAAATGGAGCTTGCAGCTTGTGCTTGTTTAGGGGTCCAAACATTTTGCAAAGCAGAAATAATAGCTTTAGCGCTGGCATGTTCTACTCCTAGACTCCCATGGCTTTTAGCAGGAATACCATCTTGACGACGGATGAAGGCCTGCTTGGCCTGGGGCACTGCTGCCATTATTTTTTGTCGGATTTTTTGACCATTAAAATCCGGGTCAGTAATAACAATCACTCCTCGAAGCTGTTGGGCTTGTTTAATTAAAGCCAGAGTTCGATGATCAATGGCTGATCCATTAGTCTCAATCGTATCCACATCGCCTAGTACTTGCCGCAGCCGGGCTGTATCCGAGCGGCCTTCAACAACCAGCACTTCTTTAATCTTTTTCATTTAAACGATAAACCTCATGTGTATTCTTCCAAGTAAGAGCGGCTATCTGCTCTAAAGATTCATGACGACACTTGGCCACAGCAGCAGCCACAAAGTGGGTAAATGCTGGTTCATTTTGCTGTCCGCGATAAGGCTCAGGGGTCAAATATGGTGCATCGGTCTCCACCAGTAAGCGTTCAGCAGGCGTATGCTGGGCCGCTAAGCGGACTTCCGGTGCGTTTTTAAAGGAAACGACACCACTATAGGAAATATAACAGCCCAAATCTAAAAACTTCTCCAACCATTCCAGGGGGCCATTAAAACTGTGCATAATAACCCCAAAATGCGGATAGTGGGCTTGCAAAACCGCATATGTGTCCGCAAACGCATCACGCGTATGAATATTAACAGGCAATCGATATTGCTGGGCTAAATCCAGCTGTTGGGCAAATACCCGCTGTTGCACTGGGGCTGCCGGATTTTGTGGCCAATGATAATCTAAGCCAATTTCTCCGATAGCAATGACTTCCGGCAACTGTAATTGTTGGATTAATTCTTGTTCTGCCAACTGATTATAAGCGGCTGCAAACTCTGGATGCCAACCAACTACTGCATGTAATTGACGATATTGCTGGGCCAAAGTCAGAGCACTCTGGTTAAATTGCGCGTTGGAACCAATTATCGCCATTTCTTTAACATCTAATGCTGCTGCCCGTTGCAGATAATAATCGATTTTACCTGCGAAAGGATCATCATTTAAATGTGTATGCGCGTCAAATATTTTCACAATAATCCTCTTTTATTTTCTTATTCTACACTGGAACCATTAACCAAACTCTGCGGTACAGTAACCAACTGTACTTGGCCATTATGTTCGGCTGATAACAACATACCTTGGCTAACAACTCCACGCATCTTCCGCGGCTTCAGATTAGTAATTGCCAACACCTTTTGATGAATTAATTCTTCTGGGTGCGGGTAAAATTCGGCAATACCGGAAATAATTTGCCGTGGTTGCTGGCTGCCATCGTCTAATTTAAATTGTAATAACCGGTCGGCGTGAGCAACTTTTTCTACATCCAAAATTTCTACGACTTGAATTTGAACTTTATCAAAATCGGTAATCGCAATTTGAGCTTTAGCTGCAGCTGCCTTCGCCGCAGCTGATTTGGAAGTTTTCAAGCTGCCGGCTGCTTGTGCCTTTTTTTGCTCAGTGTTCATTGTTTTTTTAATATAAGCAATTTCCTGCTCTTTTTCCAATCGCGGAAAAATAGGCTCTGCTTGCGCTACTACGTGCGTTTTTGGTAAATGGCCCAACTCTACTTGCTCCAGATTTTCATCACTCATTCCCAGTTGCTGCAAAATTTTGTGCGGAGCATGCGTCATAACCGGACTAATCAAAATTGCAATAATTCTCAGAGATTCTGCCAAATGCGCCAGTACATTTTCTAATTGTGGTTTTTGAGACGGATCTTTGGCCAAAACCCAAGGTTCAGTCTGGTCAATATATTTATTTGTCCGGGCTACTAGTTTCCAAGTGATATCCAAGGCTGTGGAAAACTCATACTTATCCATGGCAGCATCATAGTCGGTGATAGTTTGTTTAATTACCGTTTCTAAATCTTGATCAACTGCAGTTTGTCCTAACAGCAAAGCAGGCATTTCTCCCGCACAGTATTTATTAATCATCACTACAGTCCGATTAAGCAAATTACCCAAGTCATTAGCCAAATCATAATTGACACGTTCTACAAAATCTTCAGGAGTAAACAAACCGTCACTGCCAAAAGGAATTGCCCGCATTAAATAATAACGTAAAGCATCCAAACCATAACGTTCTACCAGCATTTCCGGATAAACAACGTTACCCTTAGATTTGCTCATTTTGCCATCTTTCATTAAAAGCCAACCATGGCCAAAGATGTGCTTCGGTAATGGTAAATCCAAGGCCATCAAAATAATTGGCCAGTAAATCGTGTGGAATCGCATGATTTCTTTACCAACAAAATGAACATCAGCCGGCCAGTAACGATCAAATAAACTTTGATCATCACTGCCATAACCTAAAGCGGTAATATAATTGAGTAAAGCATCGACCCACACATAAACCACATGCTTAGGATCACTTAAAATAGGAACACCCCAAGTAAAACTAGTCCGTGACATGGCCAAATCTTCCAAGCCGGGTTTGATAAAATTATTAATCATTTCATTTTTGCGGCTTTGGGGTTGAATAAAGTCCGGATGATCTTCGTAATATTGTAACAAGCGATCAGCGTATTTACTCATCTTAAAGAAATACGAAGGCTCTTTGACTAATTTTACTTCATGCCCTGAAGGTGCCCGTCCGCCGATAACTTGACCTTGATCATTACGATAAACTTCAGCTAGTTGAGATTCTGTAAAATATTCTTCATCATCGACCGAATACCAGCCGGTATACTCGCCCAGATACACATCACCTTGATCAATTAATTTTTGCACAATTTTTTGAACATCAGCCACGTGTTCCGGATCAGTAGTCCGAATAAATTTATCATTAGAGATCTCCAGCAGCTGCCATAATTTTTTGATCTGTGCAGCCATTTTATCAACATAGGCTTGAGGCGACATCTTTTGGGCTTCCGCTTTTTGCTCAATTTTTAAGCCGTGCTCATCGGTACCCGTCAAAAAGAAAACATCGTAGCCGCGAGAGCGTTTATAACGGGCTAAAGTGTCAGCTGCAATAGTAGTATAAGAATTGCCGATTGTTAATTTTCCCGAAGGATAATAGATCGGTGTTGTAATATAAAAAGTTGGTTTTTCAGACATAATTCTTCGCTCACTTCCTTAATTATTGCTATAAATTATAGCATTGCCGGTTTTGACAAAAAAGACCAGAACTCATAATGTTTTCAATCTTTTTTCTCAATATTTTTTTGATACAAAAGTGCTTGATATTGGCGGGTAATAATACGCAGATCTCTTAATAAATCCCTTAAATAAGCGCGATATTCTGGGCGCTGTGATAATTCTAATTGCGTTGCATCTGCTTCAATATCTTCTCCGCGCGTCGCTAATAATTCTTTTTGTTGCAGTTTTTGTTGCACTGCTTTTTGGGCTAAATCTAATTTTTGGACAAATAACTGCAAAATCTGACGATCTATATTCATCATTTCTGCATCATAATCGACTATTTTAGCCATTAAACCTCGACCTCTTGAAAAATTTTGACAGCATCACCGACAACCATCTGTCCGCCGGCCGGCATTGTTAACGGAGTTTTATTCACCGCAATCAATTGGGCTTGCGGTTGGCGATACTGAATTAGTCCTGCAAACGGATAAACCTGAAAGCTGGTGCCGACTACTACAATCAAATCTGCCTGCGCTACTGCTTGCAAGGAGCGTGTTACACTCTCTTCATGAATACTTTCCCCATAAAGTACAATTGAACTACGAATAATTCCGCCGCAATTTTGATGATGATAATCCTGCAAGTATTGATGCCAATCTACCGCTTGCCGACATTTCGTGCAATAAGTATCATATAAAGTACCATGAAATTCGACCAAATTTTGACAACCGGCTTTTTTATCTAAGCCGTCAACATTTTGTGTAATTACACAGCCTTTTTGGTTCGCAATCTGAGCCATTTTTTGATGAATAATATTAGGCTGGGCTTCCGGAAAATAAAGATTTTCTTTGACAAAATTCCAATAATCAGCTGGATGTTGAGTAAAATTATCGTGACTCAGCATGTATTCGGCGTTCTGCTTGCCTGCATAAACTCCAGTTTCTGAACGATAATCAGGAATCCCCGAAGCCGTTGATACTCCGGCTCCTGTCATAAATACTACATAATGTGCCTGCTTTAAGGCTTGATTTAAATCCATCATTTTCACACCCCTTAAATGAATAAACTACGAAATTAGCAGTTAATTTCCCCAATTTCACTGAAACATTGCTCGGACTCGCCTAGCGTAAGTAATAATGAACCTGCTGCATTTGTAAAAACTCACGAACATTCATTTGATAAAGCTGGCGATACTGCTCCGGGGTCAATTCGTGCTGAAAACGCAAAACTGCCGCATTTTGCTGGTCCGTTAATTCTACTAAAATCAGCGCCCTGTTATTAGTTTTTAAATCTTTTAATTCGCTATGTTTAATTTGAAAAACTTGTCCTAATGTTAACCGTAATTGGCGGGAACTTACAACCGGTTCCAGCAGCACAAAGTCGTTCAAAGGTAAAAACGGATAGGAATTTTCAACTAGTAGTTGAGCAAATAATTCTAAGAGCCGTACTTGCTGGCGTCGCACAGAAAAGGCTGTCGGCCGTGTATTTTCAGCTATTTGTTGATAGAGTTTGCCGGCAGCCGCATAAGCTTTAGGATAATGCTGCTGCCAATGATCTAAATCCTGACCTTGGCTCAAGGTCAAAATATCTAATAAAATCAATGTATAATAAATAAAATAATTATCTAAATTGACATCTTGCCAAGCTAAATTCTGAGAAATTCCTTTTACAAATTCCTTTTCCACTGTTGCAGTTACTTCTCCTTGCTTTCGCTGTTTTTGCATAATTAACAGGTGTTCCACACTGCCAATTAACGAAGAAGCGGTAATCTTTAATTGCCGATCCAATTCGGGTTGACCAGTAGTTAAAGGAAATTTAATTCGGGCATAATCTTGTAGTTCCCACTCAATATGGCGCAATTCATGAGCTAAAGTAAAATCCGGAATACTGGAATGGGCCATTTGTAAATGAATCTTGCCTGCCGCATCTACTTTATGACCAGATTGGTCAAAAGCCAGCCAATCTTCATGGCGGCCATTACTTTCCAGAATAATTTCTTTTTGTGCTTGCTGCTGTACCTGCTGCAATAATTGTTGCACTTGTAAACTAAAATCCGTTATTTGCATATTCTTCCTCACTGATTGTACAATAATCTTAAAACTAGTTTGATTATAGCATTAATCTAAAGGAGTCTTCGGAATGAAAATTACAGTTAAATTGAATCAAGGACAATTGCCGAAAAAATATGGCAAATTTGGTGATGCTGCTGATTTTAAAGGAGCCTACCCGCTACGTTCGTTTCCAATCAGTATTTATGAACAACCTGCTCAAACTGTTAGTTTTGCCCTAACGCTTATCGATCCTGATTCCATTCCGGTAGCGGGTTTTTCTTGGATTCACTGGACAGCTGCTAATTTACCCGGTGATCTAACTGAAATCCCGGAAAATTCCAGTCAAAAACCTCCCTTTTCCATGATCCAAGGAAAAAATTCTACCGCCAGTCCTTATATTCAAGAAAAAGACCCGCTCATCTGTCAACATTACGTTGGCCCTACTCCACCTCAAGGTGTTCATAATTATGAATTGCGTATTTATGCTTTAGATCAAAAATTAGCTTTAGCACCAGGCTTTTGGATGAATGAATTATTACATGCGATGGAAGGACATATTTTAACTCACCAAAAAATAATTTTACCTTATCGCGGTTAGCTCTTGTTAATAAAGGACTGAAATCAAATAGTTTCAGTCCTTTTTTGACTTCCGGATCTAACTTTCCTCTTCTTTTAAAGCTGCCTGTTGCAAATATTCCCATAAAATACCATTGCGCAGACCGACCTTGCTAAAACATATTTGAGCAATAGAAAAATAATTTAAAACCGTGCTTAATGGTAGTAAACCGACTGCCATAAAAGGAGCCCGCTGCATTTCCATATTTTCTAATTTTAAATTCTGTGTCAATGAATTATGTTCAATTAATTTGACCCATGAATCGACCTGTTCCACAGGCAGCCAGTGATCAGTGGCCTGCTGCATAACCGTAAATAAAGTGTTGTGTACACCCCCAATAACTACCAAATTCAAACGGTCTGACGGCTGAATTTTTCGCATATATTTGAATAAATACTGCTGTAATTGTTCAATCAAGGTCAAGGATAATTGTTGCGGTTTATGCAATTCATCATACAGCTTAACTGCTCCATAAGGCCAACTAGCAGCCTGAAGACCTCGAGAAGACCTCCAGCCCCACTCAAAGCTGCCGCCGCCAGTATCTAAAAATAAAAAATCACTCAAATTTAAATGAGTCTGAATTGCCAATGCATCATAATAAGCCTCTTGCTGACCAGTTAAAACCTGAATTTTAATTTGAGCCTGAACTTGAGCGGCCTGCAAGAATTCACTTTGATTACTCGCTTTACGAATAGCTTCAGTTGCAGTAGCAATTACTTTAGTTACTTGCTGTTCGATAATAATTTGATGAAATTGCTGCAATGTTTGAATTCCTGCAGCAAAATTCAGCTGGTTAATTGCTCCGGCAGCTGTCATATCCTTAGCTAATTGAACAAAATGGCGATAGCGGGTTATTTCCTGTGCTTGATATTGGTTATCAATTTGATACAAAACCATCCGAATTGAATTAGAACCAATATCAATCAAAGCTAATTTGGCCATTAACACTTCCCCCTCATAATTCTTTTATTCAGAATACACAAAACCACGCTTAATTGCGACCCTTAAAAAATTAATCTTCAATACATTTTTCAATATAAAAATCACGAAAAAAGCTTAAGTAATAATAACTATATCATTACTTAAGCTTTATTTGGGCTAATTTTTCTAAAACCTGTCTTTGACGTAAGACCGTCATGTGTTTCACATATTGGCGACGCTGTTGAGCAGTCAGTGTTGGTCGACGGGCTAGATCTTTTTGGACTTGCTGTTGCACTTCTTGGCTTAATCGTTGCTTTGTGCGCGGATTTTGCATTTGCACAGCTAATCGCTGTGCCTGCTTAGTTGAGAGCACCAGCCAATTAGGTGGTAAATAAAAAGTATTATGCGTCTGAATATGGCGACCTTCATTACCAGCAATAGCAAACATAAACTTATAAAAACCATTTTTGTAAACCCAGGTTTTTCTTTTAGTAACTAAATGCGGATCTGTGCTTGACCGGACTACTTTATTTACTGTCTCATCAGGCCGGGTGTGGACAGGCTTAGAATCAGGTGTCTTTTTATATAAATAAATTGGATTTTTGCCACTTGTTCCTAAAGAACGATATAACAAAATAGGTGCCTTGGAACTAGGCTTTACTGCAGAAATAGACGTAATTGTTGTTTGCGTTCTTGGCTGCATGCCGAAATGAAAAGTATCATTAGCTACTATTAAAGTTAAAATAACAACAATCAGAACGTCACAAATTCCACGAGTAATGTTAGCAGCATGACGATTATCAACATACACCCCGCCAAAATAAGCAATTAAGGTGACAATAACTAAACAAACAATAATCATTTTATTGCACCTCCTGCTCAATATCTGCGGAATGCTGTTTATCTTTTAATAAAAATGATAAAGCAAAGGTAATTAAGCACAAGACAACTGCTACTGCAAAAGCAGCGCGATAACCCATAATGGTCGCATTTACCATTTGATTTTTATAAGCAATGGGCGCAGTTTTCAACAAACTGGAGGCCGGTTTTAAAGTATTGGTAATATTAGTTAACACACTAATTAAAATTGCAGTCCCCATAGAAGTGAAGACTTGCCGGGTAGTATTATTTACCGCTGTTCCATGGCTAATCAAATTAAACGGTAAAGAATTCATTCCGGAAGTTGTAACCGGCATATTGACCATCGAAATTCCAAACATCCGAAAAGCATACAGGACCACAATATATAAAGTTGAAGTATCTTTTGTAAGAAATAAGAATGGAATCGTCCCGGCTGTCAGAAAAAACATTCCTGTAGTCGCCAAACGTTTAGCACCATATTTATCAAAAGCAGCTCCAGTTACCGGACTCATGATACCTGTAATCAAAGCTCCTAACAATAAGGCCAACCCAGAATGAAAAGCCGATAAGCCTTTAATCATTTGTAAATAAAGCGGCAAAATCATTTCAATTCCCATCATTGCCATATTGGTTACTGATGATAAAACTACTGACAGCGAAAATTCTCCTGATTGAAAAACCCGTAATTGCAGAAACGGCTTTTGTAAATGTAATTGACGCCAACAAAAAATCATAATTACTACTAAACCAAAAATAATCGTTCCATAAACTGAAGGAGAAGTCCAGCCATTATCACCGACGGAAGAAAAACCATATAGCAAACTGCCAAAACCGCAAGTTGATTCAATAATTGAAATTACATCAATAGAACTTTTAGCGGTTTTTAACACTGAATGCATTGTAAAAAAGCTGGCAATAACTACTAAGAAAACAATCGGGATAATAATACTGAATAAATCGCGCCAACTCCAATTATCAATCACCCAGCCAGATAAAGTAGGACCAATAGCTGGTGCTAATCCAATAACTAGACCTCCAAGGCCCATAGCTATTCCTCGTTTTTGCGGTGGAAAAATACTTAACATAATTGTCTGCATCAATGGCATCGTTACTCCAACGGCAATTCCTTGGATTAAACGACCGCCTAACAAAACCCCAAAACTATTAGCAAAATAGCAGATGATCGTTCCTACTAAAAAAGTGCTCATTGCACTAATGTATAACAATTTAGAATTTATCCGCGTACTAATCCAGGCACTAATCGGGATCATAACACCATTTACCATCATAAACCCCGTAGTTAGCCACTGTACTGTAGAAGCCGAAATATTAAAGGCCCGCATCAAAGTAGGAAAAGCTGTTGCGAGAATGGTCCCATTCAGAACTGTGCAAAAAGTTCCTGCTAATAAAGTAATGACCATCGCAATCTTATTAAAAGATTTTCCATTAATATCAACAGCTTCATTCATAAAAACACCTCATTTTTTATTAGATTGAGTTAAATCAGCAAGTAATTGACGATAATCAACTTGCTTCAAGTTCTCTTCGATCCGTGAGATCAATTGATCCAGGGTCTGCAATTCTTGGGGGGTTAAATCGCTAAAGATGATCTGATTCCAATTATCTAAAAAATTATTTAAAGCCTGATAGAATTGTTCAGCCTGCTGGGTAGGATAAACCAGTTTTTTACGGTGATTATTAGGATCTTCACGCCGAATAATAAAACCCCGGTTTTCCAAATTCCGCAATCCCCGGGCCACACTGGCTTCATCAGCCATAACGTGATTAATAATTGCCCCTTGACTACAACCCGGTTTAGCTGCAACAATCGCGATTAAAAGACTGTCAAAATTTTTTAAATTATAAGGTTTCAAGAATTCCTGCAGTAAGCGTCTTTTTAAGCGATAAAAACCAATCTCAAAATGTAAAAAAGATTTACTATCCATATTTATCTCCCCCAAGAAAGTAATAACCACTATAAGACCTAGCTTGACTCTTGTCAAGTATTAACTATTGTTAAGAAAACTCAAGACAATTTCGCATCTTATTAATAAATTTTTCCCGTCAAAATGGCAGTAACCATGACTTTTGATCCTTTGCTTAGCTGAAATTTCAATAAATTAAACTTCCCTTGCCTTTGAATTCTGGTAAAATCGAACTAAGGCCCAGCAACAGTTTAAAAATTTTTCAATAAAATGCTGTTGTGTTTCTAGTAATTAATACCAAGCAGCAACTAGAACTGATTGCATTTAGCTGCCTAGAGCTTTTATTATTTGGTTTAGCTGCCTTGCTTTCAGGAAAAGAAGTGGATGTACTTCCAATAAAATACTAGTATTTGTAATACTAAACTGGTTTTCAGCCACCCCGTTACTTATTTAAAAGCAGATCCTGATAATTTATTTTTTACTGTCAACTGTAGTTTAAATGATTAAAATGTAAACTGCAGACAGGCCGGAGCTAGTTTAACCATGATTAAGAGGCGGTTTGTTCACTGATTTCAGAATAACTAACAGCAGATTTTTCCTATTCGTAAAACTATAAAAGGAGATTATTATGAAAATTTATTTTGCTAATGCACTATTTTCTCAAGCTGATATTAATTATAATGCCCAGTTGGCAGCTCAAATTCGGCACTTAAGCCCCCAAATTGATCTATACTTACCCCAAGAAAACAACGATATCAACGATAAACAAGCCTACGCTGATTCTAAAATGATTGCCCAAGCTGATACTGAAAAACTCTTAGCCAGCGATCTGGTTATCGCTATTTTGGATGGTAATACCATTGATAATGGGGTGGCCAGCGAAATTGGGGTAGCTTATGCGCAAAAAATTCCTATTATCGGCTTGTATACTGATACTCGACAACAAGGAGCTAGCAACCAGCAAAAGCTGGACGCCTTAAGCCAAGTCGCCGAAAATCAATTTCACTATGTTAACCTGTATACTACTGGTTTAATCAAATTAAACGGAACTATTGTCAATAATGAAGCTGATTTATTAACTGCCATTAAGCAAAAATTAAATTAAAACTGGTCATAAATCCCAAAATAAAACCGCTAAGATTAAATTATCCTAGCGGTTTTTACTTACTTTATATTACTTTTTACTGTTCAAAATAATTAACACCAATAGCCGCCCGAACTTCGGCTAAAGTCTGTTCGGCAACTTCATTGGCCACCTGACTGCCTTTTTGTAAAATCTGATATACCTGTCCCAAATCCTGTTCATAGACGTGGCGGCGCTGGCGAATTGGTTCTAATACTGCATTCAAAACTTCTTCTAAATAGCGTTTAACCTGCACATCACCTAAGCCGCCAGCTTGATAGTGTGCTTTTAATTGCGCAATATGTTCTTTATCTGTGCCAAAAATATCCAAATATTCAAAAACCGTATTTCCGGCAATTTGCCCCGGATCTTCTACGTGAATATGATGCGGATCCGTATACATCCGCATTACTTTTTGATGAACTTCTGCTGCATTATCGGAAAGATAAATTGCATTATTTAAAGATTTACTCATCTTAGCATTGCCATCCAGACCAGGTAAACGCCCCTGTCCTTCTGGGGAAAACAATCCTTGTGGTTCCACCAAAACGTCTTGTTGATAAGTTGAATTAAAGGTACGGACAATTTCTCGAGCTTGTTCTAGCATTGGTTCCTGATCGTCACCTACAGGCACAGTATCGGCCTTAAAAGCCGTAATATCTGCTGCTTGGCTTACCGGATAAGCCAAAAAACCAGCTGGTACATTATCGCCAAAACCTTTTTGCTTAATCTCGGCTTTAACCGTCGGATTACGTTTTAAGCGCGCTAAGGTCACTAGGTCTAAATAATACATTGTTAATTCATTGAGCGCTGGGATTTGCGACTGAATTAAAATGGTTGATTTTTTCGGATCAATGCCGACTGCTAAATAATCCAATGCCACTTGTATCAAACTTTGGCGAATTTTTTCCGGATTGCGGGCATTATCGGTTAAAGCCTGCATATCCGCAATCATAATAAAAGAACGATAATCACCACTATTTTGGAGTTTGACCCGATTTTTTAAAGAACCAATATAATGGCCAATGTGTAATTTTCCTGTCGGTCGATCTGCTGTTAAAAGTGTGTGTTTAGCCATGATTATTCTCCTTATCTAAAAAAATAAAGACGCCCACTTGTTCTTTTGAACAATAGGACGTCTTTCAACGCGGTACCACCTGTTTTGCAGTTTATCCTGCCTCTTAGTCCAGCTTAAGGCGCTAGTTGCCACTATTAAAAGCTCCACTTCTTTAACAAGCTGGGCTGACTTTACAGCCACCAGTCAGTTTCTCATTTCCCACTTGCTAAATACTTTGCACTTTTAGTAATTGTAATTATACTATAATATTTACAACTTTAATGTCAACTTTTCCCTGAAATTACTGCAGCCTACTTTACATTCATTCAAGCTAACATTAAAATACTCCACGAATAAACAAGGATGGACAAAACATGCAATTTAATAACGAAAGCCAAGCGCAAGAACAAAAGCGCGTCGATCAAGTAGAACAGATTATTCAAAAGCAGTTACAAAATAATACCGATAACCTAGCGCAGGCCCAACATGAGCGCCGGCAAATTGAATTGAACTATGGCGCCAATACGCGTGCTAACTATATTGAAACTGATGATATTATTGAAACTAACGCCACTTTACAGCAGCAGCGGCAATTAATGACCAGTGCTGTCAGTAATGAAGTGATTTTTCAGCAAAAACAGCAAGCCTTAAAATCTCTAGTGGGTTCACCATATTTTGGACGGATTGATATAAAAGAAGACGGTGAACAGGATACTCTTTATATTGGCACCTCCTCTTTAACCGACAATCAGGGCCAATTTTTGATTTACGATTGGCGGGCTCCTATTGCCAGTATTTATTATAATGGGACCTTAGGCTTGGTACATTATGATTCACCTATCGGCAAACAAGAAGTTCAATTACAGCGTAAACGCCAGTTTTCCATTCGCCAAGGTCAAATTGAAAATATGTTTGATACTAATGAAACTATTGGTGATGAATTTTTAAAAAATGCTCTGAGCCAAACTAGTAGTGCCCAAATGAAAAATATTGTAGCTACAATTCAGCGCTCGCAAAATCAGATCATCAGAAACACCACCGCCGACTTACTCATTGTCCAAGGTGCCGCCGGTTCTGGCAAAACTTCCACTGTTATGCAACGTATTGCCTATTTACTTTATCACAGCCGCCAAAATCTAAATGCAGAACAAATTATCTTATTTTCCCCTAATAACTTATTTTCCAACTATATTGCCGAGGTGCTGCCTAGTCTGGGAGAAAAAAATATGCGCCAGGTAACTCTTCATACTTTATTAGCCCGCCGCTTACATGGGCTGCAGATCCAAACCCCCTTTGAGCGTTATGAACAAGAACAACACCATTTTCCTCAAGCCGCACAACAGGTCCGGCAATATAAGGATAGCCTTGATTTTGTTCAAGCTTTACAAAACTATGCCCAGCATAGTGACATTAGCTGTGCCTTTAATGATCTTATTTTTGAAGGACAAATCTTTTTCAGCAAAAGTTATATCCAGCAAATATACCAAAAATTGCCCGCGGCTTTAAGTAGTGCGGATAAATTTTTACAAACTAAAAATCACCTCATTAAAGCCTTAAAACACCGGCTGCAAAAAGAAGCCCAAGCCGATTGGGTATTAGAGGCTATAGATGATCTTTCAACGACGGAATTTCAAAACCTGGAACAACAAAAACATCTCAGTCAATATTCTAGTGATCACCAGCAGCAAATACTAGCCCATTATGTCTTAAAACGGCATTATTTGCCTGTTTATGATGCCCTTTACAATGACTATTATTTTGATATATTTCAACTTTATCAAAATTTCTTAACCCAATTACAGCCACCAAAGATGGCGGCCACCGTTTGGCAAGAAACTATCGCTGACTTACAAGAGGATTTGGAACGGCATTATTTACAACTAGATGATGCCGCCGCGATTCTCTATTTACGGCAACTAGTTACCGGCAGTGGACAAAATCGTCATATTAAGTATCTGTTTATTGATGAAATGCAGGATTATTCTGCTCTGCAATTAGCTTATATTCAGAATTCTTTTCCCCAGGCTAAACTTACTTTGCTTGGCGATATTGAACAAAATGTCTATGCTCCCAAGAATCTCTCACAGGAACGTTTTCAAACATTAACCCAATTATTACCACAAAAAAAGGCCGCTTTAATTACACTCAACCAAAGTTATCGTGCAACCGCGGCCATAACCAACCTGGCTAAACAATTCATACCTTCCGGAGCTCAAATTCAAAGTTTTAATCGTCAAGGCCAAACTCCGACTTTATTTCAAACTACAGCAGCAAATTTATCCACCGTTACCGGTCAGCTGGCAGATAAACTAGCAAAAAAACACCGGAGTGTAGCTATCATTACAAAAAATATTCAACAAGCACAAACTTTACAGCAGCATTTAGGAAATCAAGTTCTTCTCTTACAAGAAGAAAGCACTGCGATTCCTGATGGTATTATTGTGCTGCCAGTATATCTAGCCAAAGGGTTAGAATTTGATTGTGTCATCGGCTATGATATTTCTGCAGCTAATTATCAGACTAGTGGCGATTGGGGTATTCTTTATACGATTGCTACTCGCGCCTTGCATGAATTATATTTTACCAGTACCCCCAAAATTGCCGCCATCTTTCACAAAATTAACCCGCAAACCTTAAACATTCAAAAACTTAACTAATTGTAACCGATTATTTGCATAAGTTAATTATTTGAATGAGCATATTTAGTTTTAGCATTTTTGAGATGGGCTTGACTGACAAAATGCAAGGTTAAACCAATTACTGCACCTAAAGCTGCCGGTACAATCCAATCCATCCCTAAACTTGCAAAAGGTAAAAATTGCTGCTGCCAAGTACCGACAGCTTTGGCCCAGGCAGTTTGGCTAATAACTGGTGGAAAAGCAGCAATCATATCTAAAACTGCCGCTACTGCAGTTAAAGCAACGGTCCAAACATAAACTTGTGGATCACGCTGGAAAAACGGCGAAAAAATTGATAATAAAATAAGGACCATTGCAAACGGGTAAAGTAACATCAATAGTGGTGTTGACCAAGCAATAATTGTATCTAAACCAAAGTTAGCCGTTAAAAATGAAGCAATACAAGTAAAGACTAGCCACACATGATAGCTAACTTTAGGAAAGTGTTTATGAAAATCCTGTGCAAAAGCCGCTACTAAACCTACCGCTGTTGTCAGACAAGTAACAGTAATTAAAACCGCCAATAAAACTTGTCCCGCACGACCTAAGTAATAATTAACCAACTGGTTAAATGCAATTCCGCCATCGGGAGATAATTTGAATTTTGCTAAGGTAGTAGCTCCAATCCAAATTAAGACCACATAGATAAGGCCAATTAAAGCAGTAGCCAAAATGCCTGCTTTAGCTGTCACTTTCGCATTACTCTTCGGGGTAGTTTTGCCCATCTGCTTAACAGCTGTGACAATGGTGACCCCAAAAGCTAGGCCGGCTAAGGCATCCATCGTATTATATCCTTGTAAAAAACCATTGAAAAAAGCATTATGTTGATAAGCAGCAGTCACACTTTGGTTAGCAGTCGCGCCCATTGGATTTAGAATGGCTAGGAAAAAGACCACCATAAGTAAGAGTAAGAATAAAGGATTTAAAACTTTTCCGACACTGGAAAGAATACTGGATTCCTGATAAGAAATAATAAAAGCCACGAGAAAAAAGATCGCCGAAAAAACTAATAAACCACCGTGGGCCCAATTAGCTGGCAGCAAAGGAGCTAAGCCTACTGTAAAGGAGACAGTTGCCGTCCGCGGTGTCCCAAATAAAGGTCCGATAGTAGCATGAATCAACACCATAAAGACCAAAGCAAAAGCTGGTCCCAATGGCCGCCCAATATCATAAACTCCTTGAGAGCGGGTAATACTGACTGCCAAAACCGACAAAAGCGGTAATAAGACGGCTGTTACTAAAAATCCAATCATAGCTGTCAACCAATGCGCACCCGCTAACTGTCCTAAATGTAACGGGAAAATTAAATTGCCAGCACCAAAAAATAAGCCGAACAACAAAGAGCTAACTACTAAATAATCTTTCCAGGTTAACGGTTGCGGATTCAAATCCGTTTCACTTTTATTCATTATGATCTCCTCCCTTAAATAAATAGTTCGAATAAAATAATTAAGATCTAATCATCTAAGTCATCATTGCCAACACTCCTTAACCACAAAAAAGCCCTTCAGTCAAATTGACTAAAGGGCGCAAGCAGCACGGTACCACCTTATTTACTGCTTATTAGCAGCTTTCTTACTTACAATTTATTTATAAGCGTTCACAATAATGGGTGATCCCAATGCCAGCTACTAGTTTTCACGACATCGCTCAAAAGTGATAGCTCTAATAACCATCTAGCTTTCTTTCACCAAACAAAGCTCGCTTTATAGTGGGACTATTAGAGCGCTACTTTCTCACAGCTTTTTAATTAATTGCTCATTATCATATAACTTTTTCTAATTATTGTCAAATAGAATCTAAACAGTTACGGTTAACATTTTGTGCTAATTTCAGAACCCGAATACTTTAGAAATTTTGATGAAAAACTATTAATAAAATTCAAATCAAAATTACTTTCATAATGGCCACAAAGACACTCATAAACATACAAATCCGTAAATTTTGCGTAGCTAGGTACATGGTCGCCAGCATCAAACCAATTGCCGTATAAATAAAGAAATTAATCAAATGCCAAGATTCCATATTTAAGGCTCCAAAAATCAAGCCACTGATTAAAATTGCTACAAGAGCCCCGATTAAAGAATTACGCCGAAAAAAATAATTAAAGAAAAACCCAATAGTTACAAATTGTTGTTCTAAAGAAATCAACAGAGCGCTCGCTAACAAATCAAACCAAAAAGCTAACGAACCGCGGTCTAAATAATCGGTTCGATTGACTAAATGCGGAAAATATCCGCGAGCTTTTAAATAGCTGATAATAATCATAAAACAGCCGATGGCAACCAAGATAAAAACAACCAAACCAAAAAATTCGGTCAAGCCTTGACTCAAACTGGTATTGACAGTCTTAAAATAATGTTGTTCATGTTGATAACGCTGGAGCATAAATAATAAAGTTAAAATAGCAATAATTAAAAAAAAGACTACCCTAACTGAGTCTAAGCCTTTAGCATTTAAACACAATTGCTCCATTTGTTGGGAAATAATTACTAAAATTAGCCAAATTATGTACCAAATGCTCCGAATCATGGGCGATTTTAATGCCTGCATAAATTTTCACCTGCTCTAATTAAATACGAGCGCATTATACCATTAATTACTATTAAAGCTCAAATCCATTTTATTTGTTTAAAAGTCATTCATTCTTCATCATTGTTTAACTAAAAACTGTTATAATAAAAGTTAATAACAATAAAGAAAGTGTGGTTTTAATTAATGTTTAACAAGAAACTAACTGCTGCAGTGGCAGGTTTAGCCATTCTCTTAGCAGGCTGTGGCAATAATTCCAGTAAACCTGCTAGTCAAGCTGTCAAACCCTTTAGTGCTCAAGTAACTGCCAGCGATAATGGTATTAAACAAGAAATCAGTGGTAGCTCTACGAAAGGTAGCAAGGTTTATTATCAAGTTGCGGACAGCGAAAAAGATTCTGTAGCAGTTAAAAATAAAAAATTTACAATTAAATTACCAGCTTCTTTAAAAACCCGCAAAGTTAAAGTTAGTCAAAAACAAAATTTAAGCAAGCCGATTACGGTCAAGGTTCCCAAACCTAAGGCAGTTATTGAATCCGCCAAATTCGCAAAAAAATTCAATGGTGCTAAACAAATGCAGGCTCAAATGCCCAAAAAAATGCCTAAATTAGATAGACCAACTAGTTTAATGTTCAGTCCTACTACTACCTATCATATTTTAAGCAATGGTGAAACCGTCTATAGTATGCAATTAGAGATTAATGATGTAGCTAGCGCTGAAACTAAAAAACATCTTAATGCTACTGCCGCAGGTTTAGGCTTGAAAAAAGCTGATTTAAATAATCTGGTTACAAAAGCTAAGAAGAACAAGGGTAGCCAGCAAACCAAAGATATTCAAGGATATCACTTAACGAGTCTGGTTGATGGCAAAAAATTAACTGTTAACATTACCAAATAATAAAGTTCAAGCAATAAAAAGCCGCTATTAATAATAGCGGCTTTTTATATAAGTTATCTATAAAGATAGTTTTATCACTAATTAGCATGATCACGAGGTTTAATCACCAAAGCTAAGACGCTACTCAAAAATAAAATAATTCCCAGAACAATAAAGGCTACGACAAAATTCTTATGAAAAGCATCTATTAAAAATCCACCCAGCATTGGTCCTAAGACTCCTCCGAAAGTCCCACCAAAATTCAATACTCCTGTAGCTGAACCAATACGGTCTTTAGTAAATAAACGTTGCGACCACGTGAAGGCTCCGGTAAAAGTAGCCACAATGGTTAAATTAGAAATCGCCATCATAATTGCTACAATTACTAAATTATGCACAGAAACCATAACAATTGTCGCCAGCATTGCAATTAGAGAAGACAAAATTAAAAACTTCTTTTGCTGTCCGGCAAACCATTTAGATAAAACTACCCCTGTACCTAAACTACCGACAATTTGCCAAATAGCATTAACTGCTAATAAATAACCCGCCGACTTTAAAGACAAGTGATACGTCTGGGTTAAATAAGTAGGTAGCCAAGATGAACTGCCATAGGCTGTAATATTTATCAGTACCATAACAATCGCCAAAATAATAACGTTAGGATCAGTTAAAACTTTAGCTAATCCCACCTGGGGCTGAGCTTTATCAGCAATGGCCGCGGTTTGTGACTTTGGAATAAAAAATCCAATAATCAACAGTGCAATGACAAACAAAGTGCCCAATAAGAAATAACCATAACGCCAATTAATAGCAATGACATTAGTCCCAATTGTAAAAGCCAAAATTGCACCAATACCGGTCGTAGTCAGAACAGCTGACTGCATAAACACCCGGCGATCGGAATCAAAATGTTCAGCAATGGCTTTCGAGGCAGCAGAAGGATAACCGCTATTACCAATTCCTGATCCAAAACGCAGTAAAATAAAAAAGATCAGGCCGTTGGCCCAGCCAAAAGCGTAGGCAAAAACCGCAGTTAAAACTAAAGATAACATTAAGATATTCTTAGAGCCAAACTTATCCACTAACCAACCAGCAGGAATACTCATTAAACAATAAGCTAAAAAGAACGCACTCATGATAAAACTGGTCTGTGTAGAACTGAGATGAAACTGCTGCCCAATAGGTACAATGGCAGCAGAGACCATCTGTTTATCCATATAAATTACAGAATAACCCACCATCAAGGCAATAATTGTTTTCATATTGCCTTGACCAGCAGCTCTCGTATTATTTTCTCCCAATAAAATACCCTCCTCTTACTATGGTCAAGTTGCTTTCAATGAATTCAAAATAGATTAATAAAAAGAATCTATTTTTATTAAACAATTTTAATTGTAGCGAATTTTGTTAGAACATGCCATCCTTAATTTAAAAAAAACTAATTTAAGTAGTTAAATCTTTCCTAACTGTGCTTTATACACAAAAAAAGAGATGAAATTATTTTTCATCTCTTGAACCGTTTTTTTCCAAGCCATCTATCGGATTCGGACCGACGACCTCCACCTTACCACGGTGGCGCTCTACCTACTGAGCTAAGATGGCAACTCAGTACCTATCTATAATACCAAAAAATTGCTCTTTTGCAAATAGAAAATTGGCCTGAGTGACAATTTTTTTAAAAAGCTTCAATAATTTCCAAAATGCCGGCCATAAAGAAATACACTGCTGCTAGAGAAACAATTAATACTCCGCCCAAAAACGGCCGAAATAAAAGGATAATCCCCGCAATAATACTCAGAATTGCTAAAATAATGATCAGCCAATAATAACCACGGCCAAACAGGCGATAAAACGGTACTAGAGTAATTTCAGCAATACCATCAATAATAAACCAAAAGGCCAAAATATAAATTAAGGTGGTTAATCCTAAAGGCAAATTAAACAGAAAAATAATACCTAATAAAATATCTACAATTGCCGAAAATACTAAAAATCCTACATGACTTTGCCTCATTAATTGATGAATACGATAAGCCAGCCAGCATTGATAAATTCCACGTACCAGAGAAAAAATACCCAGTAACAGGACAATCGTAATTAAACCTGAAGCAGGATGCTTCATAATTTCATAACCGACGAACAACGAAAAAATCCCAATAATTAAACTAAAAATATCAAAATGCCGTTCCCGCGTCATTATTAATTCCCCCTAAATAAAAAATTGCACCTGAATGAGCAACACTTTATAATGAGATTATCAAATTGACAGAAGAGGTTACATAATTGTCACCGAATAAAGAAGACTATCTCAAAAATATTTTTGAATTACAGCATAGCTTTCAAAAAGTAACTAATAAAAGATTAGCTGCCATGATGCAAGTCAGTGCTCCCTCAGTTACCGAAATGCTGGTCAACTTAGCCCGCAACGGTTATATTAAACATACTCCTTATAATGCCATTGAGCTGACAACATCAGGACAAAAATTAGCTGAAAAATTAGTAAAAAAACATCGCATTTGGGAAGTGTTCCTTACTAATAATCTTCATTATACCATTAATAACGTGCACCAAACGGCTGACTCCTTAGAACATGCCACCGATGATCAATTATTAGCAGCTTTGAATGCTTTTCTGCATTATCCGCAAAAATGTCCGCATGGTGCCATTATTCCCGGCAATGGACAGGGGGAAACTGATGATGATGATCTGATTTTAAGTCAAGTGGAGCCAAATGTTTGGGTAACAATCGTGCGTATTTTTGATAATCGTGAATTCTTAGACTATTTTTGCAAATTAAAGCTTAATTTGAACCAAAAATTGCTGGTCGTGCAACATCTACCCTTTGATGACTCTCTAATTGTTCGTACCGAAAACGGCCGTGAAATTACGCTCAGCCAAAAAACCACTGATTTTATTTTTGTCGAAAAAATAAACCGCAACTCTACTTCGGAAAATTCCCAGTAAAGAAGCGGTTTTTTTATTTAATAATAATTTTCCCCTCATATAAACGTAGCAGATCCTGATAAAAGGCAGCATAACTAGCAGCTTTATAAGGAGCAACATATAAATTAACTACTCCCCAACTGAAATAATTCAATAAGTCCCAGCCCAAGAAACTAAAATCCAGGAAAAAGAACCGTAACTTATGCCCCCGCATCAAACGCCAGCTTAAACGCAAAGTTTGCCAAATTTGCCGCCAAGCCAGTTTTTGTTTGCGGGTTAGATCTTTATAAATAAAATAAGTCATTATAAAGCCGTAGCGAACAAACAGCATTACTAACAATCCTAAAAATGCTGGCAGCCAAAAGCCTAATTGACTGATCACAAAAATAACCAACCACAAACTAATAGTAGCAAAAAAATAACGGCTCGAAAATAACTGCCAAGCACTGTTCCAGCCTAAGCTTTGATGCGGCTGTCGTACTAAATCCAAGCAAGTAAAAGTGACTCCCGTAAATACCAGAAAATAAGCCAATCTCGCCTCGACACTGTACCAAAAGATCTGCTGATAAATTTGAGGATTATTTGCTAATAATTTGGTCATTGCTGTATAAATTTGATCATAAGTGGCGGTCGAAGGCAGCTGAGCGGCAAAATTCATCACCCAGCGCATCGCTAAATAAATAATCCCCATTAAAAGTAAAACTGGGGCCCAACCTAATTTCAGAATACTCTGAGGTTGTTGCTGCAGAGTTTTTCTAGCTGTTTGTTTAATTTCAAAAATACTTTGGGGAGTTCGCACGTTAATCATTATCTCTTTCTAATCGCTCAGGCGAAATTGTTTTAAATATTACTATTTGGTTCGGACTAAAGTATATTTTTTCTTGCCCTTTCTAATGATCACAAAACGGCCGGAAAACGCCGTTTGGGGATCGACTTGAAAATCAAGATCCTGCTGTCTTTGGCCATTAACATAAATAGCCCCGTTTTGAATATCTTCACGGGCCTGTCTTCGAGAAGGTTCGATCTGGGTCTTATCTACCAAAAATTCAACCAGATTAACCACTCCGCCATGATATTCTACTGCAGGAACACCATGAAATCCTTGTTCAATTTCATCGGCAGATAACTTTAATAAGTCTCCGGAGAATAAAGCCGCCGAAATTCGCTCAGCTTGTTCTACTGCTGCTGAGCCATGAACAAATTTAGTTACTTCTCGAGCTAAAGTTCTTTGAGCGGCACGCTTTTCTGGTGCCTCCTGTACTTGTTTGGCTAAGGAAGCAATTTCTTCTCGACTCAAGAATGTAAAATATTTTAAGTATTTTACTACATCACGATCATCAGTATTAAACCAAAATTGATAAAATTCATAAGGACTGGTCTTATGGGCATCTAACCAAACAGCCCCTCCTTCGGTTTTACCAAATTTTGTACCGTCGGCTTTTAATAATAAAGGAATAGTCAAACCAAAAACTGGTGTCTTAGGGCCTTCCAAGCGGTGAATCAAATCAATTCCAGCAGTAATATTGCCCCACTGATCACCACCGCCAATCTGCAACTGTACCTGATGCTGCCGATATAAAGTGAGAAAATCAATTGCTTGTAAAATCTGATAGGTAAACTCGGTAAACGAAATCCCCGCTTCTAAACGCGAAGCTACAATCTCTTTATTGAGCATCGTATTAACATTAAATAATTTGCCATAATCCCGTAAAAAGGTCAACAGATCAATCTGGGATAACCAATCGTAATTATTAACAATCTCAAAATTGTCCGTTCCAAATAAATTAATCATCTGTTTTGTTAATGCTGCTTGATTATGGTGCACCTGTTCCATGGTTTGTAAAACCCGTTCTGATTTTTTACCAGAAGGATCTCCAATAGAACCCGTACCGCCACCAATGACAATCACAGGCTTATGGCCTAAAAGTTGAAATCTTTTCAAAATCATAAAAGTTACCAAATGACCCACATGTAAAGAGTCTCCTGTGGGATCTACTCCACAATAAAGAGCAATTTTATGATTTTGGACATAATCTTTTAAACCTTGAGCGTCTGTTTGTTGATTAATTGTTCCACGCCAAGTTAATTCATCAATAATATTTTCAGTCATTTTTTCCCTCATGCTTTTGTTTATGATATAAATTTTTTTCAATAGTAAATCGCGGACGGCGTTTTACTTCATTAAATATTTTTGCAATATATTCTCCGATAACACTTATACAAATTAATTGAATGCCGCCCAGACCCCAAATGGAAATCATCAACGAAGACCAGCCGGAGACGACATCGCCCCGGATTTTTTGAATAATAGTATAAATTAAAAGAAATAGCGAAACTGCCACAATTACTAAGCCTAAGCCCATAATTAATTTAATTGGAGCTACTGAAAAAGAAGTAATTCCGTCAAGAGCCAAATGCAGCATCTTAAAAAGCGGATATTTAGATACTCCGGCTGCCCGCGGTTGGCGCCGGTAATAAACTTTTGCGGAAGGAAAACCCACCAAAGGGACTAATCCGCGTAAAAACAGATTTCTTTCGGGATAATCTAGTAATACTTGTGCCGCTCGCTGACTCAAAAGCCGAAAATCGGCCGAATCAGGAACTAATTTAACTCCCAAAAAATTCATGAATTTATAAAAGCATTCTGCCGTGGTCCGTTTAAAACGGCTGTCACTGTCGCGATTATTACGAACCCCGTATACTACTTCCGCACCCGCATAATACTGCTGCACCATTTGAGCTATAACCTGGGGATCATCTTGTAAATCCGAATCAATGGTCACAATAAAGTCAGCATCACTCACAGTGCTTAAACCAGCTAACAAAGCATTTTGATGGCCAAAATTGCGACTTAATTTTATTCCCGCAACGTTAGCATTAGTTTGGCTAAATTGACTAATTAAAGACCAAGTTTGATCCTGACTGCCATCATCCACAAACACTATCTGACTATCAGCACTAATTTGTTGTTGTGACTGCAGCTGCTGCAAAACTTTTTGTAAAACCGACAGCGACTGGGGCAAAACCTCCTGTTCATTATAACAAGGAACTACAATGGCTAACTTACCTGGGACCAATTCGTTTCACCTCCATCTTGTAATGTAGGCACCAGTTTTAAATGTTGCGGACTATATAACTGAGTTAGCCCTACAGCTGCAATAATTACCAATACAGGTTCAAACTCCAAACGATATCGTCCCTGAACTTCAATAATAACTTGAGCAGCCGCGTAAGCAAATAAAATCAGCAATAATAAATTGAACGAATTGGGATATTTATGCCCTGCCAAAGTGAAAGCCCCCATTAACACCAGCAAAATTTCGCTCACGGTAATGGCATAGGACCAAAGATTGGCCTGCCGTACTTGTTGAGGAGAATGATTGTGGTCAAACAAAGAAAAGCTTAAGGTATTGGAAGGATTAGACCACACTGTGAAGAATTTTTGCAAAAATAACGACGCCCATAAATGATGCTTATTCAAATAACGAATATGCCGTTGGGTCACTTGTTTTTCTTGTTTTAGCATTACTGCGCGGGAGTCTTTTAAATTAAATTCTTTAACTAAAGGCCGAGAATAACTGCCTCGAGACGGATAATTGAGCCCGATCACAAATTTCCATTCCGAATCCCGGTTCTTTAAACCAAATTCATTCAGCCCAGACTGTTTAATCAAACTACCACTGGCAGCAATAACTAAAAAATAAACGAGGATCAAACTGAGTACAGAAACTAAGTTTTGCTGCCAAGATTCTGAACGGGCCAGAATTCGATAAACAACGCAAAAAACAATTATTCCCACCAAAAAAGCAATTCCCAAGGGCCGAACAATATTGCCTAAAGCTAAAGTCACTCCGGCAGCCAGCCACGAAGTCCAATTATCATTCAACAGCAAAATCCAAGTCAACAAGAAAAAAACCAACGCTAAATATTGATTAGTAAGTCGACCATTTAAAGCCAGCCATTCCCAATTAATACCAAGAAGAAACAAACTAATTCGACTAATAGCTGCGTGATGAAACAGACGCTGGGCCAATTCATAAGTTAAAACTAAAGCTACCAGCTGCCACAAAACATTCAGAAACTGCAATACTCGTAAATGAGCTCCAAACACTTTAATAACAGCCATTACATAAGTTAAAAAGCCCGTCTGATAAGCCCACTTAGCAAAATAGTTATTATCATGATAATAAATCGGACCTCCTAAAACAGCCTGACGACCATATTTCCAAAAAGTATAATAATCACTAGTCTGTTTTACAGGAGTATTGTAAACCCAGCTTAAAAATAAAATTCCAAATATCACCAATAAAACTCCGACTACCAGCCGATTAATAACGGTTCGATCCGGAATTTTAAACAGCAAATAACAACTGGCACAGATCAGTCCTAAAGTCAGCATAAACACTGCCAGTGTCCGTTTAGGAGTAGACCACGCCCCGCTAAAAATAAGCTGTTTAGCACAGATTAGTGCTCCGAGAGTCATTAAAAGTGCAAAAATCAGCAGACAAATCCGTAAAATTAAAGTAAAACCGTTATTTAATTTTGATTTCATCAACTTAACCTAACTGACCTTGTTAATATAATCATGTAGGCGGTCCAAAGCACCTTCAATCGCCGTCATGCTAGCAGCATAACTGAAACGGACATAACCTGCTCCGCCAACGCCAAAAAAGCTTCCTGGCAAAAGTGCCAGCTTTTCTTGAGCCAATAATTCCTGAGCTAATTGGCGATCATCCTGATTTAATTGCGGCGCTATTTGGGCAAACATATAAAATGCCCCTTGCGGCTTGGTTACCTTAAATCCTAATTGAGTTAATCCTTGCAATAAAACATCACGTCGTTTTTGATAATCGGCTTTCATAGGTAAAGTGTCATCTAATCCATGGGCCAAAGCCTCTTGAGCAGCATACTGCGACGGAGCAGAAATCGAAGTCGTAACTAATTCATGCACATGTAATATATGCTGCATAATCTTTTGCGGACCACAAATATAACCAACACGCCAGCCAGTCATTGCATGGGATTTTGAGAGTCCATTTAACAAAATTGTTTGTTGCGGTAATAATTGAGCCATACTTACATGTTTTGTTGTATAGGATAATTCACTATAAATTTCATCACTAATCACAAAAATATCATATTGCTGCAAAATATCCACTAACGGCTGCAGTTGTTCTCTAGTGTAAGTTACTCCAGTCGGATTATTCGGATAATTCAAAATAATCGCCTTAGCTTGAGGGTGAGCGGCTAAAGTTTGTTGTAGAACTTGTGGATCCAAACGAAAATCCGTCTTAGAAGTATCAATAATTACAGGCACACCCTGATTCAAACGGATGTCCGGTTCATAGATAGTGAAACAAGGACTCGGCAATAATACTTCATCACCGGGTTCTAAAATCGACTTTAAAGTTGTAAATACCCCTTCGGTCACGCCAATAGTTGTTACAATTTCTGATTCAGGTTGATAATGCAGCTGATACTTGCTTGCCAAAAAATCAGCAATCACTTGCGTCAATTCCGGCTTACCTTCAGGGATGGTATATCGTAAAGGTTGTGAATCAATCGCTTGTTCAGCTGCCTGCTTAATATGATCAGGAGTACTAAAATTCGGTTCACCGACGGTCATATTAATGACTCCAGGAATTTTATTAGCTTTCGCATTAAATAGGAAAATATCTTGCGGTTGCAGTTGTAAAGCACTTTTACTGAGGCGTTGCTCTAAATTAGCCATTATTAAATCCTCCTTTTAGCTTTGTGGAAAAACTAATTAGTTCTCATTTATTTTATTCTAACATAGCGAGTTTTTTAAAACTGTAAACTTTTCTCTTAATGAGATGAGGTCGGTGTTTTTGCCTTTAAAAACAGCCGATGTTTCAATTTAGAAAAAACATGCAGATCTGCCCAGCCAATAATTGAACCTTGGAAAAATAATGCAAAAAAAGTGCCAATATTTACAGCCAGTAGGCGATGAGTTTTGAACAAGCAGATAATAATAATGGCTACTGGAATTAAATAGCTGAGACACTGGGCCCAAGCAGCACTGCCATGAACAAATTTAAAGCGGATTAAATAACTAAACTCATCATTAGGATGAAGCATAACATCTAAGCGCTGGTAGATAGAAGTAGCAATTGAAATGCCACAAATACTCAAAATATTCAGTAGCAACCGGATTATAATATTAAAATGCGGAATCGTCAGTATTACTAAAATATGTGTCCAAAATTGCACTAAATAGCTGAATAAAAAGGCAAATAACAAATTCGCCGACACTGCCCGTACATCCAAGTGTTGACGAATTAATAAATTCACTAATTGCACAATAATCGCATAGACAAATAAGATAGTACCTAAACTACCGGGTAAAATGCTATGCAGGTTGACCGCAGAGGAAGTCCAGACAGCACTGCCTAAATTAGAAGCCACAGCCAGACCGTTAGCAAAAGAATTTAGAATAATTGATAATATTAAATAAAAGAGCAGTTCCGGAACTGTTAAGCGCCGTTTTTGGCCATTTTCTACAATCATCTAATTATAACCGCATCCGTTTCAAAATAGTTTTCTCTAAAGCTAAATAAATTAAAGGTACTATGATAAAAGTGGCTCCAGAATTAATGGCTGCCGCCGGTAAACTGAGAAAAGCATTAATCACAGCTACTGACAAATGAGTGCCGACCATTAAACTTTCAATTACTCCTGCCAGCCACGAAGTCACTAATTTAATCAATCCTGCTGCTAAAGAAACCAGATACAGTTTGCCAACTTGATTATTCTGATAATGAACCGCACGAAAAACCAGCGCTGTCACAGCCGCTAAAATCACTGCTTCCAGCATCGTAATCCAAGAAGTAGCAGCATAACCGTTTAAAATATCAAATAATCCCAATCCTAAAACAGCAGCACAAGCACCATATTTAAATCCCAAAATCATCACCGCAATAACTGCAAAAGTATTGCCAAAATGTATAAAGGGACGACCGACAACTGCAGGCAAGTTTATACGAAACAGACTAATTCCGATAAAAATAATGGCCGCACATAAACCTGCAAGAATGATTTTTTGAAGTTTTACTTTATGCATGATTACCATCCTTTAACTCTAATAACGCGGGAATAATTGCTGCTACTTGAATATCACGTGCACTTAAAGGCGTTTGTTTGACCGCCAAGGTTGTTAAACGTGTCGCCTGTTGAACTGCAGCCGCAAAAGAAAAATCTGCAGCCAAAAACAGGACTACTAAAGTTGTGAATAAATCGCCACTGCCAAATAAAGTCCGCTGCTGCTGCGGATATAAGCTGGTTTGGACCACGCCTTGATTTAAAAAGGCACAGCCAATTTTTTTATCCTGCTGAATGCTGGTAATAATTACCTGTGAACCTCGCATTTGTGCAGCTAAACGGTGTAAAGCCCGGCTCAAAGAGTCATAATCAATAATAGGAAAGCCAACTAAGAATTGAGCTTCACTGATATTAGGAGTTAAAACATCAACGTAAGGCAATAATCGGCTGATCGCATGAACATAATTAACATCTAAACCTTGATATAATTGCCCCTGATCAGCCATGGCCGGATCTAAAATCACTGGGCAAGCAGCGGTGGCTAAATAACGCTGCCACACTTCAACCACAGCTGGGGAGCCTAAATATCCTAAATAAATACGGGACCAAGCCTGCTGGTGCCAATAATCTAAAACTCTTTGCAGCCAAGCAGTTAAATCTTGCTGGGGCGTTTGGGCAGCCCACCCCGGATGGGCTGCCAATAGTTTTACCGGCAAGCTGACAGCAGGAAGTCCCCAAACCTGAAATAAAGTTGTGGCAGTCTTTAACGAAATATCACCCCAAACGGACCAATCTTGTGCTAACAATGTTCTTTTTTTAGTTGACACTATTTATTAGCTCGCTTAATATAGCTGCCATCTTGAGTATTAATCTCTAATTTATCACCGACATTCACAAAATCGGGAACGGTCACAACCAAACCTGTATTTAAAGTAGCGGGCTTGCCTGAACCTGAAACAGTTGCCCCTTTGATGGCAGGCTGGGTTTCTGTAACTTCTAAGGTAACACTTGTAGGCAAACTGATACCCACTACTTCTTCACCATAAAAATCAATCTTCACGGCCATATTTTCTTCCAAATATGGTGTCTCAGCACTAATTAAGTCTAGGGGAACCTCGTATTGCTCATAAGTTTCTAAATCCATAAAAACGGCTGTTTGGTCCTGTGAATATAAGTACTGCGCTGCTTTAGTCTCAATAATTGCTGGTTCTAACTTGACATCTGGATGCATAGTAGTTTCGGTAATAGCTCCACTGCGAAGATCCTTTAATTTTAAACGCATCACTGTATTACCTTTACCAGGTTTATGATGATCAGCACTCATCACTTTAATTAATTTATTATTCTGTATAAAGGTCATACCCGCCCGTAAATCAACTGCTGAAATCATGTTAATTCTCCTTTGTCTCCATATATAATAATAATTGTAGCAGAAATTACAAGATAATTTTTAAAAAACTGGTAATTATCTTCCCAGAAACGTCAATCAATTTAGTTATCCCGTTTTTCTGAAATAAAATTATATCCAATAAAATTATTAGTAGTCCTTATTCCAAAAAAACAGCCAATTATTGGGTATGAAAGGCACAATTGTGATTTCAATTAAGATACATATCCAGATTATGGCTGTTTTAAATTTAATTTACAGAATTAGTTAAATTGTAATCGATCTCCAAATTATATGATTTATTTTCGACATTTTTATAATTCAAATTTTGCAAATCCAGTTGAATGCCGTCATCGTTGGTTGACCAACTATATTTATCTTGCTTTTGAGTAAAATTACCTGCTGGAATTAAATAAGGGCCTGATCCTGTATATTCAGTCTTATCATCACTAAAGTGCAATTGAGCGCCCTTCAAGTCCTTGGCAATCAAAGTTAACTGTACATTCCAACTTTTCTTCAATCCAGTCCGAAAAGCTCGGCTATCTTGGATTTTAATAGTTTGTGAGCTGTTTCCACTACTTTTTATGGAATTAGTGAAAAATTCGGGTAACCTAATAACTTTATAATTTAAAGAAGCAGGTACTTGTGTAAACATTAAATTACCCGTAGGTTGCCAAACATAAGTTGTTGGCCCCTTAGGTGCGTTAGTATCACTATATAAATTCTCTAAGTCCTTGGCTGGATAAACTTTGCCGGTTGGATAATGGTCTTCTTCATTCTCACTACTTTTGGCCTGCCAATTTTTTGTATAATTTTCATTGTTTGGTGATGGTAAAGCCGCATTACTTTTTTGGGGAGTTGAAGTTTGTAATCTATTTTTGTTTGATAAAGTTAGTTTTTGTAAACTATTATCACCACTAAACATATTAGTGACCCAAGTAGCATTACTCATATCTAAGCCACTTAAATCTAATTTCTCTAATTTTGAATCCTCTGCATCCTCTGGATCCTCTGCGAATAAATAACTGAAATCTAATGTCTTCTGATTATTTAACTTACTATTTAGGAGCGGATTGGGATGTAAATAATTTAATCCTTGGACACTGGTTAATTTTGACATACCTGAAAACATGTACTTTAAAGATCCCTCAACTTGGACATTATCTCCAAGTGAAGAGTCACTGTTACCTATTATTTTAATGGATTTAACATCATCCCTCTGACTATTCCAAGGCCAAGTCTTTGCCTTTACCTTATCAAAATCATTATTGGGTACTACATTAATATCATGTGGATAAATAGTCAGTAAACCACTATCCTTATCAAACGTCCACCATGTTTTATCCCAAACATAAGTCTCCTTAATGGGGTTGAATGAACTAGAGTTATTTGTATATTTATCAATTAGTGCTTGCTTTGATAAAACAGCTCCAGTGCCCACAGCTTGCCAATTCTTAGAATGTACATCGCCATACTTATATGGTGGCGCTGATACTGTAGCTTCGCATAAACCAGGATCACCCTTAAATTGGGTATTCTTACCCAAACTTAATTCAGATAGATTATTATTATTAGCAAACATATCCGTTGTGTCAGTTACATTACTCATATCAAAACTTTGAAGATCTAATGATTTAAGTACATAATCCCAACGAAACATGTAGGACATGTTAGTAACCTTACTAGTAACAAATTTGTCTAAACCTATGATATCAGTTAAACTAGTACAGCCATCAAACATATGAGAAATATCGGTAACACTTTGTGTGACAAATTTATCTGGCAGGTCTAATTCTTTTAATGTATGACAGCCAGTAAATAAACTATTCATCGAAGTAACACTACTAGTATCAAATTTGTCTAACCCTTGGATTGCACTTAATATCTCACAGCCATCAAACATATAAGAAATATCGGTAACACTTTGTGTGACAAATTTATCTGGCAGATCTAATTCTTTTAATGATTTGCATTTATAAAATAAATATGACATAGAAGTAACACTACTAGTATTAAATTTGTCTAACCCTTGGATTGCACTTAAATTAGTACAGCCATCAAACATATGAGAAATATCGGTAACACTTTGTGTGACAAATTTATCTGGCAGGTCTAATTTAGTTAATGCATTACAGCCATCAAATAGATGTGCCACAGAAGTAATATTAGATGTTTGTAAATTACTCAGACCTTTTATTGTTGTTAGCTTGCTTAGTCCGGAAAACATATATGCTAAAGATCCCTGAGCTTTAACGACACCATCTCCATCAATATCAACCTCTGTGATTTCACTTGCATAACTGCTCCAAGGCCAATCACTTGCCTTAGTAGGCTTCCGATGAATAGTATGTTTATGGATTTTTAGAACCCCATTAGTAACCTCCCACCAAGGTGAATCAGGATCAGTCCACACATAAGTTTCATTAGGAGCAGTAGTATAATTATCTGAGCTATATAGATCCAATAATTTCTCTGTTGTAAAAACATCGCCCGTCGGATCATCTTCAGTTCCTGTTGAACCAACTTCCTGCCAGCTACCTGACCTTAACATAGGCTTTTCATTATCCAATGAATTTTTAATCAGTAATTTATTTTTGTTTGATAAAGTTAGTTTGTTTAGCATATTATCACCACTAAATATCCCACTAACCCAAGTAGCATTACTCATATCTAATCCACTTAAATCTAATTTCTTTAAGCTTGAATCATATTCGAATAAATAACTGAAATCTAATGACTGCTTGGATACTGGCTGTAAATTATCTAGGCCTTCGATACTGGTTAATTTTGGCATACTTGAAAACATATGCTTTAAAGACCCCTCAACTTTTACACCAGCTCCATTCCCAGTTGAAGGAGCACTTTTTAATATTTTAATGGATGTAACATTCTTCCTCTGACTATCCCAAGGCCAAGAAGACTCATCTACGGACCCTGTTGGTGTAATCGTTGGTGTAATCGTATGCGGATAAATAGTCAGTAAACCACTATCCTTATCAAACGTCCACCATGGTAAATTATAGTCATGATTGCCCAATATCCCATACCTATCAGTTGCGGTAATTTTAAATTTGGAATAATCATCCTTTTCATCTTGAGTATTCGGCATTTTAATATCATCGGGTAATTTAGCTGTAAAATTAACTCCACTATCGGAACTAGTAGAATCAGTCTTGTAAACACGATTTTGATGCTGACTATCAGAAGGATTATTCAAATTTAATGAGGCCGACTTAGAGACACCACTACTATTCGTATAATTGATTGTTAAATCCCAATAAAGTGAATCCTGACCATGAACTAAATTATCCTTAATTGTTCCTGTAATAGTTTTATTATCTAAATCAATACCAGTATTAGAATCAACACTAATATCAGGACGTTCTGATGGATAAGCAATATAAGCATAAGCCGTATTTGAATCATACGTTGTTTTATCTTTATCAGAGGGTGACTTTGCATATGTGATCTCAGCTGTATTAGGAATTTCTCCCGTACATGAAGAATCAGAATTATTAATATTGTCTTTTGTCACAAGCCTGCCCTCTGAATCTTTCGCAAAGCTCCCGGAAATAACAAAGGTATACACATGCCCGTAAAAATCAGCATTATTTAAGGCATCTGCCGTAGCTTCAATTATTAATGTATTTTTTTGTTTTGTTTGTGTATTTATACCTGGATTATAGATCGCTGAAAAATCCGATGTGCGGTTATTACCTTGCTCATCGGTAACCTTAATATTGTTAATAACATTAACCTCGGTAGTAGCATCTGGAGCTAATGTCCAAGTATCATTTAGCGGATCCATAATTTGATAACTGGTTAAATAGCCAGCAGATTTTTGAGGCAAATTTTGCTGCAAATAGTAAAGAGGTTTTATTTTAAAAGGATCTTCCTGTTTGGTAGTATCAGCAATTTTGATATCTGGTGCTGCTATTTGTTTCTGCTGTAAAGTTTCTTGAAACTTTCTTTGAGTTATACTCTTTTTCAAATCAGGAATCTGCCAAAATTTAGCCTTTGGTCCTATCTGGAAAGCAGATTTAGCTTTCAAAGCAGTTTGCTTACCCGCCTGTTTTATATCATTGGGTCTTTCATCAATACCTTTTTTATTGATAGGCGGAATGGCAACATCTACTATTGATCCCATTGTGAATCCCGTATCAAATTGTTTATATTTATTAGTACTAGTACTAGTACCCGTAAAAGAATAATTTAGCGAAGACACCGAGTTAAAAACCGCCGTAAACATTATGCATTTGCTAGTATTCTTCACATTATCATTTGGTATGCCATCACTAATAATAATATTATTTCCGTCTTTAGAATATACCAGATGAGTAACATCACCACCAGTAGAACTAGTTGCAGGTGCACAATAAATCTGACTGATATTTTTAATCCCAGTAGTAGTATTAGGGTCATTAGTAGTCCTCAATGGCAGCATTAAATTTTTTAAATTATTAATATTGCTAAAGCTTAAATGTCCAGAAACCTTTGCCGGTTGGTCCTTATTGGTGGTTTGGTCCTTATTGGTGAAATTTATTTGAACCTGTGCATTCATATCCTTGGCAGAAAATGAAGAAGAGTTTTTTAAAGAACTAAGTCTTACATGCCCAATTTCGTAAATTTCTATCCAGTCAGTAACGTTAGTTGCTGTCACTGTAACCGTTGCATCAATCGCATTCCCATTATTATCTAAACCAACATTAGTATATTTCATTACAACTGTCATTGTTTTTGGGGAGTTAGCAGATGGTGTAAATTTATAATGGTGTTCCTGAGGCTTCGATATAGTAGTATCTTCCTGACAATTACTCGTACTTACTACACTAACTTTTGTTTGTGAACTAATTGTTGGCGAAAAAGCGTGGTCAGCGTCAATAATTACATTAGGATCAGAATTAACCCCAGTCATCTCGGTCAAAGGTGTATCCGCTTTAACGAAACCAACAAAAATAACTAAGAGCCCTAGTAACTCTATTAGAATTAAAAATCCTGTCAGGAATGTATTTCTTAAATTAAAACGACTTTGCATAATTATTACCCCACCCCAAATTTAAAAGCTAAGAAAAACGTAATATTATAATGACTTTTTTAATAATTTCACTTTGTTACTTGCTAGCTTCAGAAAAGATGTGCGTAACTTTAATACGACAAAAACCAACCTGGGATTAATTCTAGGTGAAATTAACCGCAACGTTGGTACTCTCTTTTGAATAGCAAAATTCTTTGGATTCTTTGCCCTCGTGACTATCAATAATCCTCCCCAGTCACTAGGTCAAGTATCCTCAAGCAAAAGGAAATAATCATTTCTTGTTGAGATTATGTAATCAGTTGCTCCCATTTTGTGAGCTTCATAAATGGAAGCTTTTCAATCTCTCAATTATTCCTCAGTGAAAATCCCTACTTCAAATAACATGAAAGAAAAATCTATTATCCCTCAATACATGCCGGAAGATAGTTTGACGATTTTCCGACAGCCTATAGCCTTTTCAAGGACATTATTCAGTTTTTCAGCCACTCTCAACATCTTTATCTTAGAACAAAAAGGGATTAGTTGCAATATGCCTTGGAGCTATCTTTGCCCCAGCAAAACTCATTTGTCATTAATTATTAATATTGCTCTTAACTATAAAAAAAGCATCGATGAAGTGATCATCGATGCAAACGTATTTTCTTAATCTAATTTAGTTTTGTTAATGACTTGAAGCTGCTGATCCAAATCATAAACTACGGGTTGACCTGTAGCCATTTCCAAGTTCATAATATCATCATCTGAAATATTTTCGATATATTTCGTCAAAGCCCGCAAAGAATTACCATGAGCTGCAATAATAACATTTTTACCCGCAATTAGATCGGGAGCAATGTGGTCTTCCCAAAAAGGAATAACTCTTTCCAAAGTTACTTTCAGATTTTCTCCACCCGGAATTGCCCGTGGATCTAACTGACTATAACGCCGATCTTGAGCTGCAGAACCTGCATCTGTAGCTTTCAATAATGGTGGTAAAGTATCATAAGAACGCCGCCAAATGTGCACTTGCTCGGCGCCGTATTTTTCAGCAGTTTCAGCTTTGTTTAATCCCTGCAAAGCCCCATAATGCCGTTCATTCAAACGCCAAGTTTTCATTTCGGGAATCCATAATTGTCCGCATTCTTCCAAAGCATAATGCAAAGTCTTAATTGCCCGTGTTAATACTGAAGTATAAGCTTGATCAAATTGAATACCCGCTTCTTTTAATAATTTACCGGCATTTTGAGCTTGCTTTACACCTTCCGCACTTAGATCCACGTCAATCCAGCCGGTAAATTGATTCGATAAATTCCACTCACTTTGTCCATGACGGATAAATACCAGTTTTGCCATTAATATACCCCTTTTCCATATACTATCATCCTCATTATTATATGTTTTCAGAAAATGTGTGTCAATGCACATTCTCAATTATCATTGGCGAACCAAGGGCGCTTTAATATTCCTCAAATCCAGCCACTAAAAAAGATGAGATTGCCATCTCATCTGAAATTACTCCTTGTATTTAATTAGCGGTATTAGTGCTTTCTATCGGCGCCGCATTATCATTTTTATTAGAGTTAGTAATTAAAGAAACATTCACTTTGCCTTGGCTGGCTTGACTGACTTCTTGCTGGGCATCTTCACTATTAACCAAGATACCATCACTTAATAATTGAGTATTATCTAAAATATTAGCTAGTTGTGTCTGTTCATTCGCATAATTGTCCACAAACGGCAAGACCTTAAAATGACCATTACTTTGTTCTAATAAAGCCTGATGAATTGGCGAACTTAAAGGCACAATAATTGTTGAATTATCATCTAAGATTTTTTCCGCTAACCACCAAACAATAAAGTCCTGCTCAGTATCAAAGCTCTTCACTAAAATATTGGACCGATTCATCACTTGAATATACGGCTCACCATTCATTTTACTTTTAACAATGGCCAACGAATTATCTAGACGATAATAAAATTCATCCATAATTTCTTCCGGATTACGGGGATTAAAGACCTTCGTCAAACGATTAATCCCCTGTTCATCCAGATAATCAGAACTAATAACTTCATTACCATGGTAATGATCAATATTAGCCGGACGCCCTTCAATATCCTTAGTAATCTGCATTACTAAGTCATTACCTAAGTAAACACGGTCAATATTGTTTTCATCATCATTTTCTACATGTGCTTGCGGGCTAATTTCAATGCCGGTATTCGGGCCTTGAATTGGTTTCGTTCCTTGTAGACCCTCAGTCTGAAAATAATCATAAATGTTCACCAAATTAGATTCTGGATTCACAATGCCATCATCCAAATAAGACTGCCATCTGCCATACAGATTTTCGTCGTAATCTAAAGTTATTACTGATGGTAAAACATTATGGTCATCTAAGTAATAAGCTAAATCAGCCATCTGTTCCCGTTTTTGATTTTCCGGATCTAAAAGACCGGGTTGGACAATAAAATACTTCCGGTCATGGCTAAAAAAAACATCACCTGAAATCATATCGGTTCCAAACCAATACCTTAAGGTATCATTAATCCGCTGAATCTTCTGTACTTCTAATTCAATGGCTCCTCGATCCAAGTGCACAGACTGCTTACTTTGGATTAAGTGGCTATAAAATGTCCGACTGCTGAGCAGCTGTACTTTTAACTGACTTTTTAATTCCTTTTGGTGGGACTCTAATTCTTTTAATTGTTTTTCAGTGTATTCCCAATTTTCTAAAGAACCGTGCGGATGGCTGACTGCCGCTGGCGATTGGGTACTTAAAGGCCGTTGCTGCATCGGCTGACCAGCCGGATTATTCGCTGGTGCGTCTGTCCTTGGTGCTTGCTGTGGGGCTGGAGAACCGGTTGGTGCAGCTGGCTGTGCGGCAGAATTTCTCTCCGGCATAGATCTTAGCGGCTGAGTATTAGCAGTTGAATTATTGACTGGATAATCAGGTACATCTTGAAAATATTGATTACCTGCTGGTTGATTATTCGGTGGAAAATTATTTGCTGCTTGACTCGGCTGTTGTTGATTGTTAGACTGTTGATTTGGTTCTGATTTTGGCTGTTGCTTTTTCCCATGTTTAAATAATGCCATAACGCTACCTCACTCCTCAAAGTCCTACCCTTATAATAACACTTATCCTAGAATACCAAAATAAATAATTTCACTTATTTAAAGTTTGTACTCCTAAAACATCTAAAAAGAAGGTAAAAATCGGAATTCCGACCACTAACCCCCAAGTTCCCAAAAGTTGTTCGGAAACTAACAAAACCACAAAAGTCACAAAAATCGGCAAATGAGTCCGACTTGACATTAATTTGGGATTTAATACATAAGTTTCTAAAGCATGAATAGCCAAAATGGCTATCCAGACATAGACCATTGTTTGCAAGCCACCCACAGTATAGCCGATAATCGATAACGGAATTAAAGAAATAATCACTCCTGCCACCGGAATCATAGATAAGAAAAAGACCATAATCGCTAAACTGGGAACACTGGGAAATTTTAAAATTGTTAAAGCGATCGCCGTTAAAAGTGTATTAATAACTGCAATAATGACTTGCGCTTCTAAAACAACTCCAAAAGTATTCACAAATTTACGGGCAAAAAAATGAATATCCTGAAATAACCAATTTAATTTGCTTTTTTCAAAGGAGCGGCCAAAGTCATTCATCCAATCCACTTCGAAACTATAAAAATAGCTTAAGAGAAAAGAAATGACAATCGTAAAACCAATTGCTCCCAAATTAGTGACATAGCGCCACACTTCCGTTAAACCGGTTTTAATCTGCTCATCCAACTTGAAGTTTTTCACGCTTTCAACCAATAAGGCAATCAGCGGATCGTTTTGACTCTTATTACTGTCGTAAAAATCAAACACCTTTTTGATTAAACCCACTGTCGAGTCAATGATATTAGGAATATAATGGGTTGCTAACAAATAGATTAAGCCGATAATGATTACATAAACCGGTGTAATAATCCAAAATGGACTCAGCGACCAATGTCTTTGGATTAAGCGAATAAAATTGACCGATAAAAAGGTAAATATAAAAGTCAATAAGACAGTACTCATCATCGCTCTTAGGAGCCAAATCATTAAAATGCAAGCCAATAAAACACAGATCCGGCGTAAAGGAACATTTTTAATAAAAGCTTGATAAATTTTCATTACTGCCTCCGTGAGTCTTACTTTTAAATTACATCATAACAAAAAAATTCACAGCTGCAAGTTGTTCAACCCGCCAATTTGCAAAAGCCCTTGAAAGCCACAACTCATTACTTATTCCAGGTAATTTTGGCGGCTGGTAATTGTAGCGGAAAATCATGAAAAGGCGCCCAAGATACTGTTTGGGAGTCCGCATCAGGCTGTTCCAACAAATATAACTTATTATTTAAGACCCCAAAAATTAAAAATTCTCCTGCAGGCGTACTGACAGTATGGGCATCTTTTTTCTCTTGTAAAATGGCTGGTTCAATCAAAGTCAAATACTGCATCAAAGGCTGTTTTTGTCCTTTGCGATCCACTCCGGCATAACTGGCTGCTGGCTGATTAATACTAAACTTGCCGCTCATATTCACCCCAATACCGGCTACGCGGCTTTGATTTTTGGCAGCTACGGCCCCGACATACTGCCGTAAATCCGCATTCGAAGCCACCGGCTGGGATTGTAAGTCACGATAATGTTGATAAATCTGTTGATACTGTTGCGTTAGTTGTGGCTTGGTCTGCTCAGTCAAATGTAGATGAATGGTGGGTTCAGTCCCTTCATCAGCACCGGGGAAATTTTGCAAATCTTGGGTATACAGCAATAAATCTTTTTGGCCCCATTCCAAACGCCAGCGGCTTTGATCGATATTATTACCATATTTAGCAGTATTGGTGGCTAAATTAATGGCCTTAATCGCAGGATTGTCCAGATTTTGGCCCTGCGTAAAATATTTCACCGTTAATAAATTTAACGGCCGCAGATATAATTTACCGTAAAGACTAAATAAGTAACCGGATGAAGTTTGTTGCTGCATAATTAAAGGATTATCGACTTTTGGATTAGCTTTGCTTTGTGCCGCATGAATATATAAAGTGTTCGTAAATACGCCATCGGCTCCTATTTCTAAATGCCCGTAAACCCGACTGTTGCCCTGTAAAGCCCGATAATTATAATTGCCGGCAACCGAACGCCCAGCTAATTGGACTGTTTTCTCAGCTTTTGCTTTGGCCGGATTGACCACATGCTTCATTAAACTGGGACCTAATTTATCACTGCTGGCCACTTTAATGGCCGAATGAGCAGGACGTTTCTTTTGATAAGCGCGCGCTTTTTTATGATTAATATGAGTAATACGACCTAATTTCCAAGTTTCGCCTTGATAAATTACCAAATATCCCTTCAGAGTGTAACCATGCAGGGTTTGTTGATAACTTTTTTTCAGAGCTAAAACCATCCGTGGTGGGGTAGTGTTAATTGTAATTTCTTTTCCATCCCGATTAAGACGATAATGGGGATTTCCAAAGTCAGCATTCAAAATATTGGAGCCGGAATGATGATTAAACCAAGAAATTTTTTTCACGCTCACAGTTTCATTGTTATAAAAATTTAATCGCAGCAAATTACCCGGGCCAACAGCCTGATTTTGGTAGAGATACCAGCTGGTATCAGTATTAGTGACTTTCTGGTTTAAAGGTTGCTCGGGTTGACAGCCAGCCAAGCTGAATCCAATAATAAGTAAAACTAAATATCCCCATAAATGTTTTAATTTCATTTTGACCTCACAGCAAAATTATAGCATTACTTGAAAACAAAATCTCAAGAAGAATTATTCCCTTTTCTTAAAAAAAGCAAAAGAGCCTGATCTTAAGCTGGATCAGACTCGTTGAAAACTATTATTCAAATTATTTTTGTAATAATGGCCGCAGCTTTTGGCGCACTTGGGCGCGGATTTTGCGAAGATAACGCGGACTGACGTGCAAAGCGGCTGCTAAGGTTTTGAGATTTTGGCCTCTGATTAAATGTTGCCACAAAACCTGTTGTTCCAGCACGGTTAATTGTCCTACCACTTGCTGTACTTCTGTTTGCCAGAATAAAGGTTCTGCAACCTGTGGAGCGGTGAGAATAAGGTCGGTGACATCGACATGATTTTGCCGATATCTTTCCCGACGCAATAAATCTTGTGTGCGCCAAACTATTCTTTGAAAAATATACGGCTGAAATTCGGCCACTGATAAGCGGCTGTGACTCCAAACTTGCGCATAAGTCAAATAAGCTTCTTGGATCAAATCTGCATATAAGTTGTTACTGCGGTAAACTCCAGCCCGTTTCACAGCTCCATAAATAACTGCTACGTTAGTTATTGCCAATTGAAAACCTGTGGCCAGATCATGTTGTACTATCATTGTGAAATATCCCTTCTGCTATATTCCACAAGCGCTTGCGGTAATTGTAGGATAGCAAGTTTTTATTAGAATTTTTACTTGCAGTAAGTTATTAAAAAATAGCAATAACTACACTTCTCAGAAAAAATTGCGGCCCCAAAGTTAATTTAAAGATAGTAATAGCGGGAAAAAATTTTCTTAAAAAAAAAGCCCTTTTTCAGGGCTAATTATTAGTTAGAAGCTGCTGCTTTACCATAAGCAATGCACGGCAGCCAATTCCGAACGCCAAAATTTGAGAGTCTGCTCTTGTAAAGGGGCTGATAGTTGCAGTTCTGAAAAATGGGCCACTTGCCGCAAAGTCCAGTCCTGAAAGCTTTGTAAGAACTGACGGACCTCAGAATTAGTCTGAGGCAATTGTCGATGCAAACGACAGGAGCACTGCGCAAACTGGTGCATTAAACCGGCAGCCGGCAAACTCACTAACTGGGCTCCGGAAGCTTGGACAATCAATTGTAAAATGCGGCATAAATACTCACTATAATAAGAAGTTAAATGAACCGCGTCTTCTAAATTACGATAAGAACTATATGTAAATTGCAAAATTTTGTTTTGCAGGGTAATGAATTCAGCTTGCCTAGCCGGGGTATTTTGCCAACAATCCTGCTGCCAATGTAAACCAACCCAATCGGTTGAACCGTGGCTCACCCCTGCTAAAGGCAAATAAGCCGCCCGCCCCAAAATTAAAGGTAAAAAATGGGGATGCTGCGTTTGTCGGACCAACATGCGGGATTGTTGAAAGTTAAAAATACTTTGATGACTAAAATCATTAAGCAGCTGGCGGGTAGTGCGCGGCGTCATAATTAATCCTTGTTGATAATCCAGAGCCACAGTTAGGGGTAAATTCGAACTTGGAGGCTGCAAATTAAACAAAGCAATAACTTGATTACTAAATTGAAATTGGGGAGCGGCTTTAATCTTACGGGCAGTCACTTGCTGCAGTAAAAAGTCTTTGGTCACTTTACGGGGCAGATCTTGTATTTGTAATAGCATAAAATCTCCTTTTTAATTGAATTAAAAAAATCACATGTAGCATCTTTATTTTAGCAATAAATGAAGGCGCTGTCATTATTTTTTTAATTCTTTTCCAAATTGCTCAAAAGTCTGGCCCAAATAAAAAAGACTCGAATCTCTTCGAGTCTTCTCGATTAAATTAGGATAATACTTCGACATCAGTTGCCTGCAGCCATTCATAAGCAGCCAAGCGATAGAACTTTTGGCCATTAATATAACGAACTTCACTGCAAGAATAAGTAGTATTAGGATTTAAATGGCGTCCGGGCAAAGCTACTCCTAATGGCGAATAGAGATTAATGCGTCCTTGATCAGCGCGCGCTTTAACTTTAAAACTGGCAGCATTGGTCGAACTATTAGAAGAAACAGCCGCATTAGCAGCCGCATCACTACCGTCATATTTATTTAATTGATAGTTTTTGATGAGGCGATTAAGTTTAGCTGCATAATCTGGATCAGTCGCATAGCGACCCTGCAGCCAAGCAGTAGCATCGCGATAACTGGTAGTACTCTGGCGCCAAGTGCCGCGATAATAATTAGGATCACCGGCAATTCCCTGCCGGAGAATCTGGGCATAATCTTGAAAAGAAGCTGCCATATTCGGATACTTGCGAAAAGTGGCGTTTGTCTGATAAAAATCATGCTCCGCACTCCACTCACTTGTTGCCAGTGCCACTCCTGCCCCCGCATAGTTTCCTTTAATACCAAAAAAGTTATAATTAGGAGCCTGACTGGCAGTGGAAGTACCCCAATTACTTTCTAAAATTGCTTGGGCCATCATCACTGAAGGATATAAACCATTGGTTTGAGCGGCTTTTTGAGCTGCGGGGGCAATCTTATTAATAAACTGCTCTTGTGTTGCTAGCGGCAATTTCGCGCTAAAGTCCGCTAAAGATGAGGATTTGGTAACAGTAGTTAATTCGGATTTACTATGACTAGCCGCTTGGGCAGGCTGAGACAGCAACAAACTGCCAGCAGCTAAAAAACTAACCAATAACGGCAGCGTCCATTTTTTCGTTTTCAAAAATTATTCCTCCTGACAAACTATTTTTATCATAGTGGTTTCTACAGAAGAATTCAACTTAAAACCTGAAAACAAGTGTATAAAAAATTCCTGTCGTAAATTTTACAACAGGAATTTTACTTTCTTGAACCATTTTATTCTTGTTTGATTAAATTACCGGAATTTGCTTTGACCCATTCATTTGTTGAGACCCTATAAAAAGTAATACCGGCAATAACTGCTTTTTGATCAGTATACCATAAACTATTTTGAGCTAACCAGCGATTATCTTTTGCGATGATACTCTTGCCATCGTCAGAAATTCTCCATAATCCTGTTAGACCTACGCCAGTAACTTGAAAAATATTATCGATACTATTCTTAATAAAACCACCACTAATAACTCCTACATTAATTTGAGCAGCAGAATAATCATCAAAACTTACCTGGCTAGCCTTAACATATTCTTCAGTAGAAACCCGATAATACTTCACGCCATTAATGGTTCGTAAAGAATCAGTTCGCCAACTGGACTTGACTGGTAAGGACCGATCAATAATAATCCGCCCTTGAGGATCATATAACGGAACGACTGCGGCATTAGAATTTTCTTTGACATTAACTACTCCTGTTACCGATTCATCTTTAATAACCGGTTCTTTATTATTATCAGAAATAGCAGTTCCAGTGACCGTGATTAATTGATTATAACTATACTTACCATTCTTGGCATCAAAGTTAGCTACTCCATCTTTTAAGGTAATTTCTTTACCAGCTAACTTAATCTTAATTTTGCCATTCTCCAGATTTTTTTGATAATTAGGACCGATCATCGACTTAAAATCAATCGTGACAGTTCTGGTATAATCTCCAGGTTTAGTGAATTTATCCCCAGAAATAATATTGCCTGCACTATCTTTAATATTGCGACTTAAATCAACATAGTAATTTAAATCACTATTATCAAGACTACCGTCCGTATCATTTTCAAACTTTAAATCATCAGCTGAAGTTGGTAGGTAATCCGCAAGCTTATCACCCACCTTGGCAGCTGATTTAGTCGGTGTAATTACAGCTTCTATGCCATCTTTAGCGACAACAGGATTCTTAAAACTTAAGGTGACTTTTATAGGATAACCAAATTTTATAGGCTTACCGGACTCGTCTGTACCTCGATAAAAATCATAATTAAGCTGTAAGGAACCTCCATCAGTAATAATTTTCTTAACATTTTGTTCAAAATCTTGCGCCGTAGCTTGTATTTCACCGGTCTCTACCCCATCACCTACAACATAATTATTTCCCTTTGCGTCAACAACAACAAGTTTGGAAGTAAATTTAATCCCAGCATCTGTCAAAGCCTGTTTTTCAGCCGCTGTTAATTTTAAACTGTCTTTTGAGGTATCAATTTGAAAAATATTACTTAAATCATTGTTTATTTTGACAGATTTAGTACCATCATTAAGATCAGCAAAAGAACCGGGAACCTTGCTATTAAAAAGATCTGTCGGTTGTGTAACTCCCGTAATTTTACTACTTTGAGAAGCATACTTATTCCATAAAGCTGGATTAGTAATATCGGTGTCAGCACTCTTAAAAGAGTCCTGAATTTTTTTTAAAGCTTCCTTCACTACTTCAGGATTTGGCAAATTATCTTTTTGCACAACGGGTGCGGACGTGGCTTCTAAGGTGACTGGTGCAGCTGCTAAAGGCGCCAGCGCCAATAGTGCAGCACTAATAATACTAGTACTGAAAATCAAAGACCTTTTCATCTATTCATTCCCCCTAAGATTTTAATTTTCCATGTTCAATATACCACAAATATCTGTGAGTGCGCATACATTGGCCATAATCATTAACAAAATGTAATAATTACAGACACTAAAAAACAATGGTAAGAAAAAAAATTCCCCGACCATTGTTAACAATTAATAATTATTTCTATTGCGGAATAGCTTTAATCACTGTACAATCCGAACTGCGCACCCATTCATTAGTAGAAACCCGGTAATAGGTTTCTCCTTGGTAGGATACAGTTTGATCAGTTTGCCAGTCAGTGCCTGAAAGCAAATGTCTATCAACTAATATTTTCATAGAACTGTCTGTTTCATGTTCATATAATGTAATAAATTGTGTATTATTATTAATTCGAATAATTCCATTTTTTGAATTATTATCGGTTGCATTGGCATTGTTTAACCGATTATAGTGATATTGGACTAACTGATAGAACTGCCACATTGTGTAGCCCCATTTATTAAAGTAAGTAATTGGATCTACATGACCACCAGCACTGGGATGATACTGATTAATTGCATAATGTGACCAAATGGTTCCATAGCCCTTACCATCAGCTAATGAAGGTGTTAAGCCATATTTTTTGAGCATCACAGCGGTAAAATAGGCCTGATTATTAACGGAACGAACAAAATTACTCCATGTGCTTTCTTGACATAATTCAATTTGTATCATTCGGCTATTAGCCCAAGGACCTGCACCCCAAACACCATAATCAGTATCATGAATTTGCAAGATATGATTAGCATCGGCAAAGGCATGTACATAAGTTTGGGCGTTGCGCCATTCGCGATTGAAGTAAGTCACTTCATTCCAAGCTGTAGCACCCGGAGTAGCGGTTTCGTGAATTACGACTCCTTCCGGTTTACCAATACGATAATCAATCTTAACATCAAATGTCCCATTAACTCGTTGAATTTCATTAGGCTGAATATTATTTTGCTCAATATATTCATTAATTGTTTGAGCTTTAGCTGATTGGGCAAAACCTAACCCGATAGCCACAGCACCCAAAGCCACTAGTGCGGTGAACCATCGAGATAAAAAGTGTGTTATTTTCATCAAAAAATCTCCTTTTTTAATCTCTATGAGACAAATATATCAACTTTTAAAATTCATGACAATAGTTGTAAGCAATGTGTAACAAAAAAGAAAAAAAATTGTATAACTAAAAAAATATAGGTCAAAGATCATGATATGAAGTACTCATAAAAATAGCGAAGAAATAAGATTGACAATTATTTCTTCGCTATCAGCTGACAGGATTAATAAATTACTTAATAACCGTAACATCCACAGCCCGGACCCATTCAAAGGTAGAAACCCGGTAAAACTGTTCGTTATTAATGGTTTGAACTTGATCACTGCGCCAATCAGTATTAGCCAGTAGCGCTCGATCTACAATTGGATTACCCGAAGGTGAATAAAGGCGGTAAAATTGTCGGTCACTATTAGTGCGGACAACATGAAAATTGTTCTGCGACTCTGCAGAAACAGAGTCTACTTGACCATTAGTAACATCATATTGAGTTAAATTATAAGTTGTAATTAAATTATTTAATTTGGCTGCGTAATTAGGGTCAGTAGCATAGCGTCCCTGTAACCAAGATGTCGCATCCTTATAACTTTGGGTATTTTCCCGCCAAGTACCACTATAATAAGAAGCGTTCCAACTAAGACCGTTCCGTAATTTATTACCATTATCGTCAAAAGAAGCTTCCATATTAGGGTACTTTCTAAAATAACAATCGACGGTATAGTAGCCTTTATCCTTGCTCCATTCTTTAGTAGGCATATTAAAGCTGGCACCATTATAGTCACCTTTAATCCCAAAGAAATTATAATTAGGTGCTTGACAGGCAGCCGAAGTACCCCAGCCACTCTCTAAAATAGCCTGAGCCATCATTACTGATGGATATAAACGATACTTATTAGCTGAATTTTGCGCTATAGGAGCAATAGTCGTAATAAATTGCTGTTCTAAACTGCTGGGAGCAGCCTTGGTAACAGCGGCAGTTCCTACAGAATCTGTAGCTATATTAGATGCGTGCGCAATACCCGTATCTTGAGTTGCTGCACTTGCGCTTTGAATCATTCCAGCATTCAAGGTACACAATGCCGAACAAGTAACAAATAATGACGCCATTAATCTTTTCTTCACTTCTATATAGACCCCCTAGTTAATCTACCCTTTCATGTTAAAGGCTTATTTCGAATTTTGCAATAAGCTGGGAGAAATTGTAACAAAAGCGAAATAAAGCAAAATATTATATGGTAATTATAGACAAATAAAAAAGGACTCACAGATGTGAGTCCTTAACAACTAAAGCTTAACGATTACTGTAAAGTAACAAATTTAGCGTTAATCCATTCATTTGTAGATACACGATAGTATGTTATACCATTTACTGTTGCAGTTTGGTCAGTTTGCCATGAACTTTCACCTGGAACATGACGGTCAGGGTTACGTGTCATACTCTTGTTGTCATCACTCTTATTCCAAAGATCTGTAATTGTACCAGCATTATTAACTTTGATAACCTTACGACTTGGTAATGGAGTAACTACAACATCACCCTTAACAACATCAGCTGAACTAGAAGTATCAGTTGCTTCAAATGTTACTTGGTCAGCACTAATATATTCATGTGTAGATACACGGTAGAATACTTTACCATTTGCGTAAACTGTCCGCTTGAGATTAGTTTTCCACTTGGATTTATTTATTACAGAACGATCTACAATGACATTACCATCCTCATCATAAAGAGGTGCAGTAGTAACATCAGATGTGTGAACAGTTACAATACCATCAACTTTTTCATCTTTTGTTCCGAAGTTAGTAGAACCAACATTAATAGTCCGCTTTAAGACTAAAGTACCATACGGAACTGGTTCTGCATCTACTGTAGAGGATACACCATTACCACCATCAACCCTTGCTGACATGAAAACATTAGCATCAGCATTAGTAAGACTTGGTTTTTGACCATTAACCGTAATTAAACCATTTTTTACAGCATCAGCCCAAGAAACACTGTCAGGAAGACCTAATCCAAGTTTAGTAAGATCAATTTTTATTCTCTGATAAAAGATCCCAGTTTTAACAAAATTACCATTAACAACTGAACCAGTTTCACCTGAAGCATGTCCATTAGCATCATGTAGCTGTGCGATATTTATAGCACCAGCATTGTAGGCAGCTTGAGTAATATCTTGACCATTGTAGTTAAGAATCTTGCCGCCACCATTTACAAAGGAATTAGATAGTGCAAATACATCAGCACTGTCATTAACTTTAGCATTTAGTGAATCATTATATGAAACATATGCTGCTCGGTTATTATTTACATTATAACTTACAGTACTAGTAATAGCACCATTTGATAATGCCTTCTTTGTAGCATCATATAACTGCATTGTCATAGTAATTTTTCCGCCATTAGTCTTTAAATCATTCATTAACTGATTTAAATTCTCGCCATTATTAATTGTATGACTATTAGTGCCAATAGCATTACTATAATTAAAGCTTAATGTGTAATACAGAGACTTAGCATAAGTTTTATTCGCAGAATTCATTAAATCGATACCCTGAGTACCGTTGAAGAAATATTGTAAAAATTGATTAGTAGTAGTTAAATGATTAGTATCACCACTATCCAACACAAGTGCACCAGCAGGATTAGCATCTATAGGCTCAGGATCGGTTGGATTTACATAATGACCTTGCAGTAAGTTTGCTACATTGTCATTAGTGAATTTGTCCTTAAAATCAGAAATAGTACCAACGCCACTACCCTCCTTAATTAAGGTAGTACCAGTAGCTCCCTTCTGAATTCTATCAATTGTGTCACTTGTTGTATCAGCTTTAACTTCTTGTGTAGCTGGTGTTGCTAAACTAGCAACAGGAGCAACTACTGGTGCTGCAGCCAACAAAGCCGCTGCAACAACACTTGCACCCATTAATGAAGATTTTTTCATATTTTGGTATTCCTCCTCAAATAATCTCATAATTTATAATTTTGATACCATATCCAATATAACACAGAAACAAGCTTTTTTCAAAAAACAATATGCGCTGAATGAAGTTAATCGGTAGTCGTCAACGCTGTTTTTTTGTTTAAGTATCATTGGATCTAATATCGCAATACCAACAAAACTTATTTTAACGCAATGGTTCCTATTTGCAAGTATTATTCGCTAATTATTAGGCCTTTTTTAAGATCGTAACTATTTTGTTACATGAATGAAATATTTGAAAACAAAATATTACAAATACTGGGTTATTAAAAATTAAATCTTCAAGCGTTGCTCTTGGATATTAAACTCAGCTCAAGAAGTGCCATCACTGCTAATCCAACAGCTTTCTTAATAAATATTTACTACACTTTTTGGCTGTATTTCTGCTTTGACCACTGCTCCAATATTAAACTAATCAAATCAGCCTATTATGGGAGATTTGCACTCAAATTATCCATAAAGGAGGCAAGTAGAATTTTGTATAGCTAAAATTACAAGTCCTACTATTCATATTGGGACACATCATAATTAGCGATTTTAAATCATTTTCTTTAGAGTACTGTTTTAAAAACGGTCATTTGAAAATTAGCATTCTTAAATTTTTACTTCAAGGTTTCTTAATAGCGAACTTTATATAATCTTTACAATTTAGAATGGAATAAATAACTACTTTTCCAAGATTAGTAGGCCTTGATCAGTATGTGTGTCCAACGATATCTCTGTAACCAGAGGATGAGCAAGTAACTAAGAATAACTAAAAAAATAATAACCAAATAACGTGTAATCACATCATGAATTTGAAAATATAAAAAGTTATAAAATATTTTCATTAAGAGATAATGACTAAGATACATATACGTAGCTAAATTACGAAGCCAGCGCGCATGGGGCAGGTTTATTCTTATATTCAAAAATAATATAAACAAAATCCCAGCCAAGATAGGATAACTAAATAGTTGATCACTATTTGCTTTTAAAGCATTGACAACTGTAATTTCATAATATGCTATTAAACCGATGATAAAAACTACCGGCACCAATAACGTTAACTTGGGATGGAAATTGTGACGATACAGCCAAAACAATAGTTCGCCGACATAAAAATATAAAGGACCCACAAAAAAGGACGTTTGAATCTGAAAAAAGGATCGTAAAGGAACATAAGCACTAAAAATTACTATCAAAATAAACATTAATGAAGCAAGCACAATTCCCAAGAACTTCTTTTTTCGAAACCAATAATAAACAAATACTGCTCCAAATAATGAGGCATTCAAGTACCAGCCCAGCAACATTGTCCTCGGTCCGGAAAGAAAAAAACATAATATTCCTTTTACCAAATTTTGTAATAACCAGCCATTCATTTTTATACTATCCAGGGTAGCCTTAATAATAAAATATCCATAACCAACTAGCCAAAATAAGTATAATTGCAGAATTCTTTTAACATAATTGAATATTGCAAAATCGCTATCTTTATGTAAATATAGATGGCGTGCTAAAAAAAAGCTGGATGAGATAAAAAACAAGGGAACTGCCAATCTGGCTATCAGCATTAACAGTTGTAGATGAAATTTACTATCTAAAGTAAGAAACAGTTCACTGTGAATTCCAACTACTAAAAATGAAGCCATAATTTTCATAAGATCTAAACTATCAATATTTGTTTTATTCATAAACTTTGCACCCTAATTATTCAATTGTTTTTATTTTTTCTGGCTGCTAAATATAATTTTAGAGACACTACTCACTGCAAACAAGTAAAAATCAACACGAGTAGTTATAAATAAGGACAATACTATGAGTAAAAAACATCGATATTATTTAATAATAAGCAATCTATGTATTTTTATTATTATTACTTATTCCCTCTTTACTTGGGGTGTACAAGGTGGATATGATCCGGTGTTTCACATAGATAGAATACATACTCTGGCCACCAATCTTAGTCATGGACATTTTCCGAATCCGATTGGCTTTGAATATTTAAATCACTTTGGCTATGGCCTAGGCTTTTTCTATGGCAACTTTTGCTTATACCCCTTTGCCCTTCTGAATATTCTGGGGATCAGCAGTTATCATTGTTACCTACTTTTTATTTTAGGTTGTGTCTTAGCGGCTATTGTGGCTATCGACTGCCTAGTTCACACATTATTCAAGAAAGACTGGGCAACGATTGTAGCCGCACCACTTTATTTAAGCTCATATTATTACATTGGTACTATTTATTTTAGAGGTGCCGCCGGTGAATTGCTGGCGTTTGCTATTACTCCCTGGATTTTTTTAGGTTTATTGGAGATGATTCAGGGCCACCACCACTATTGGCCACTATTAGCTGTCAGCTTCGCTCTTTTATTAGTAACTCATATTTTGTCTTTTTTTATCTTAGCAGCAACGGCTCTCATTCTCATAGTCCTTAATCTTTCGCAACTTTGGCGTCAACGCGGCTTATTTTTGAGCTTTTGTAAAAGTGCAGCTTTATTTCTGGGACTAGCAATGGTTTTTATTTTACCATTTGTAGAGCAATATTTTGCCCAAACATATTTGGACACCTCCAAAAATCCCGGAGAAAACACTTATTTAGTGATTGCTGATATTGCAAATTCAAATCCTTTCTTTAGTCCCAGTAGAGTAATTAATCTGAACGGCGGATTCATTTTCGCACTTTTCTTATTATCAATAATATGGAATATTTATCAATACCAGCAGCAAAAAAATTTTAATCATAATTTAAAACAGGCTTATTCTCTTATTTTCATTCTCGGTCTCTTTATAATTTCTCCCCTTGCACTGAGAATTCTGGTTAAATTATTCCCTCCAATAGTTTTTTTACAAATTATCAATAGATTAAATGTTGCTATTTTACCACTAACAGTTTTAGTCATTGCGAAGTTTTGTGCTGATTTTATCTCAACTCTGTCAATAAAAAAAGCACCGATTTTAATACTGTTTTTGGCATTTATTAGTATAATCACTATTATGATTCCGCTACGCCAAAATAAGCAAACTATGGCTCCGCGGAGAGTCAGTGCTCCTAATTATTTTACTTATAGTATTAGTCGTGGTGAATACGAACCGCAAGCCTTATATAATTATATTGCAAAACATAATTTTCACGTTGTTCCTAATTCTATAGCTCGTAAGGGTCATTATCATATCTTAATTAATAACCATCAAAAATTACAGATCCAATTTAATAAAGATGTCAATTCTGCTTTAATTATGTGTCCTCGGACCTATTATCTTGGTTATCAAGCTTTTCAAAATCATAAAAGAATTCCTATTACTTCTAAAAATGGTTTAGTTACTCTTAGAATAAGGCATATTTCTAAATCAGAAACAGTCAATATTACTTATCGTTTAACTAACCTGGCAAAACTCGGCTGGATTATTTTTATAATAACTCTTATATCTATGTTTAGTATTTTTATTAAAAAGGTAGGCCATACTTAAGCTTTGATATAACTATTATTCATAATTCTCTGTGATAAATTATCACAAATGGTAGCAAGTAATTGCGACAGCTATAACCCATCGTTTGAGCTCATGACATGTTGCATCTTCATTATTGGCAACAGGTCTAAAACGTAAGCAAAATAAGTAATTCCAACAGCCAGAACCAAATACTCTGGCTGTTTTTTAATGCATACAAAAAAGCCATCTTTGATTAACAAAGATGGCTTGAGTTAATTACTAGTTATGACGAATTTTGTACTTGTCTAACCCTGCTGGTTTCTTAGGTGCATAGGAAAAACATACGCAGTAAGTATTAGCCGTCATGTACATCATTGATTTTCTGATTAATTTTTTCATTGTAATTCCTCCTCTAAAATATATAATATTGGTTCTAGGAATATTATACTCCAAAAAGCGATAATTAAACCAAAAAATTTTATTTATTTTCAGAATTTCTTTTGTCATTAAATATTCGGAAAATAAATAGCAAAAGTGTTGAGATAAAAGTTAAGCCCATATAAATAACGATATTTTTTAAAAGGAAATTAGCTGGCCATAAACACATTACTCCCATGACCGCAAAAATCACCAACGTTTTGAGCCATTCTTTTCTCGTAATTAGCTTATACGACAGCAGCATGAGCAGTAGACAACCCCCATAAAAAATCTGAGCTACTAATCCACTTTGTGCCATTAGTGTTCGCCCTAAAGCTATAATTACAATAAAAATACCTACCGAAACGAGAAAACACACCCAAAAATGCTGCGCATGCCAGCCCGAATACTGTTTACGAAATAAATTCATTCCAATTAAAATAATTAAGGCTTCTAACCACATATGGGTAAAGATGGCGACGATTAAAATAATAAGATCAATCGTCCAGCGACTAATTAACATCGAAGCCGAATATTGAACTAATTCCCATTCACTATCATCATCAGTAGTTAAATAATCAGCAATTCTAGCGGCTAATTTTTCTAACATAAGAGCTCCCTTCTAGTTATTAGGCAGAATAACTTCGACTTTGAAATAGTTATCATGGATACTAGTAGTAATCTCTCCAGCCATTTCGTCAACAATTTGATGCGCTTGTTGCAAATCCAGTCCGCGTTGCTCTAACAACTCTATCCGATAGTCATGAATCTTAGGATTTTTTTTAAAATTATTAACTACCGTATAAATAGCGCCGCGCTGATCACCAAAGTAATTAATAATAATCTCGCCTTGTTTTACTTCCTTAGCATGTTCCAGCGCGTTGGACAAAATAATCGTCAAAATATTCATAACATTAAGTAAATAATCTGGTTGTGTGATATTTTCATTATCTTGGCCCTCAATTACTACCTTTAAACCATTAGCTTGAGCTTGTTTAACAAAATAGTCAAGAACCATTTGAATACTATTGACCTTTTTCGGATCCTGTAATTTTATCAAAACCTTATTAACATGCTCTAGCCGTTTATCTAAAAGCTGATATAATTCTTCAGACGAGAGGTGTTTCTGGTATAAATCCAGAAAAAATCTATTTTCCGAATGAATCAAATTAAATAACAGTTTATACTGGCCAGATAAATGAATATTTTGCATTTGAATATTCACCAGTTGCTGCGAAATCAATTCATTCTTTCTACTTTGAATAATAGCTTTATCAATTTCATTCATGACAATATAACTTATTAAAGTATTTAGTATAAGTACAATAACAATAGAAAAAGTAGTTGTTTTATTTTCTAAATAGTTATTATAAAACAAAATAAACATAATAATAATATTCGAAATAGGAAATAAAATAAGACTATGAATCTTATTGTTCTGCTTACTACCTACTCTTCGTTTTATAGTTGATCGTAAAACATAAAAAAAAGTAGCCAAGATGATGATTGCGATAACTTCAGTATAAATATCAAAAATTTGTGAATTATATAACTTTGCTTTATAACTTAAAAGCACTCTACTAACTAGCTCCAATGCAGAAATAATACTTAAAATCAGGGCAATAAATACCACTTTACTAGATAAATGGCCTTTAAAGATCATTAAAAAAAAGGAAAAACATACAGCAGATAAAATAACATTCACAATAGGTGGTAAAGAAAAAATTGTAGTAATAAAAGAACAAATGATATTGATAATAAATACGGTAATTAAAATAATACTGCTACTAATATAAGATTTCCTTTTAAAAAATAAAGTCAAATAATTATAGATTACTGTAGTTTGTAATATGGCCGCCAAAAACGCCAAAAAAATAGCATCCCAATTTCCCCATTTCAATAATTAACTCTCCCAAAACTAAGTAGTTACCTCCAACAGCTCATTGCAAAAACTTATTATTTATCTCAAAATAAATTCTCGGAGCATTTCCTTTCGGCGTGCTTTGGCCAGTGGTAATTCTTGCTGATTATCCAGCAACAAAGAAGTTTCAAAGATTTTTTTCACATAGTTTAAGTTAACAATTGTATTACGATAAGATTGATAAAATGATTTATTATCTAATAAGAAATCGTACTTTTCCAGACGGCCATGGGCATAGTACTCCCCATCTGTAGTAATGAACTTGAGCAGACGTTTATCCGAATTAACCAGCATAATCGCTTTAATATTACTAATCTTTAACAGTATTCTGCTGCCATCATCGATAGAGCGAATAATGATCTCTTTGGTATTCCGATTTTTGGAATCATTCAGCAGCCGATCCAAGACCATTTGTAACTCTTTATAAGCAATCGGCTTTCTTAAAAAATATTCCGGATGCACAACAAAAGTCTCAAATACATAATCAGGAAATGCCGACACAAAAATAATCCGGGCATTAGCTTGACTGGATCGCAATGATTTAGCGATTTCAATCCCATTAGCATGGTCTAATTGGATATCAATAAAATAAATTTGGGTTGACTGACTCTTTGAGATAGTTAATAATTGAGTAGGGTCTTTAATCCATTTGGTTTTTATGTCTAAATTGCGTAAAAAGGCGTATTGCAACAGATTTTGCTTTAAATTTTGATAATCTTTTTTATCATTCTCAATTATCCACGCTGATAACATTGTTTTCTCCCCCAATTATTATTTAGTTTAACCTACCCCTTGCATAAATATTATATCTCATACTTTTATCATGCGGATAGTGATATAGTCAACTATTGTGCTGGTTGTTTCAGTTGTGAATGTTTTTTCATGCGCTTACATTTTCGTGAAATAGCTATTTTTATTTTTGAAAAAATGGGGGAAAACTAGCTTATTATTCATTAAAAACTTGAGGTTTTTTCAGATAATACATAAGTTTATCGCGCTATTACTAATATAAAAGCAAAACAAAAAGGCACTGACAATATTATTGCCAAATGCCTTCTTATCGTAAACCATTAACTTATTGGGGGAGAGGTGTCATAGAGATGACGCTATGGGGGGTTCTTTGAAGAGATAGCTCCAAAATAATAATTAGGGAAGAATCCACCAAGAATATTTTCAGCCAGTATGAATATTCCTGATTTCGGTAAGCCTAACAGCTAACCACTCTAACATTACAATATCAACAATGTTATCCAGCAATCATCTCTAAAACAAATCACAATGATCCAATTATTATATAAATAGATCAGTTTGGTTCACGACATTTATTATACTCTTTAGAACATAAATTGCACAAGTCAAAAACATAAAATTAATATTGAAATTTATCATGAAAGCCAATTCATTACCAGTACTGTTTCACTTATGCTATTATTACAATAATAAAATAGTTGCGGTTGCTAACAAACCTGCCAAAAAGATTACCGGAGCTGCTAACAAAATGCCAAGTAATTGTTTCGAAGTAATGGGAGTGTCACCCATGAACTTTAAATTGATCAAGTCTGTTAATCGCGCTAGTTTTGTTACTGACGTCTGTCTTGTGCCGGCAAGAGAGACGTTTTTTGTTTGCAAAGCCATCAGCTACCTCCTTTTAATTTTACTACTATAAACATTATACGAACATTTGTTCGCTATTGCAAGTCCAAATGACTCCACAATTCTGCTCTGAAAAAGAAAAAGCCCGCTAGCTTAGTACTAGCAGGCTTGAATTATTTTTAAATTTCCAACCATTCTTTTGAACTTTGTGTTAGCATCTGGACTTGGCCCTGTTCATCTAAATATAAATCATCCTCTAGACGAACACCGCCTTGATTAGGCAAGTAAATCCCCGGTTCAATCGTAAAAGTCATATTAGCCGGCATTTTCTCCACACTGGCAGCATTTAAAGTAGGATATTCATGACATTCGCGCCCCACACTATGACCGGTGCCGTGCATATATTCGGGGCCATAACCTGCCTGGGCAATATAATCATGGGCAAAAGCATCAATAGCTGCTAAAGGCTGCTGCAATTGAATCTGGTTAATTGTCGCTTGTTGGGCCTGCAACACTATCTGATAGATCTTTTGCAGTTCCGGCTCCACATTACCGACAGCAATGGTCCGCGTTATATCAGAATCATATCCTTGATAAACAAAACCAAAATCTAAAACCACTAATTCATGAGCAGCAATCAGTTTGTTGGTAGCACTGCCATGCGGCATAGCCGAACGCACTCCTGAAGCCACAATTGTCGGAAAAGAAGTCGCACTTGCACCCAATTTCTTACCTAAATACTCCATTTCATTAGCAATAGCCAATTCACTAACTCCGGGTTTAATGTAATTTAAGATTTCCGTGAAGACCTGATCGGCAATCCGAGCGGCTTGTTGCACTTTAGCAATTTCTGTCGGTGTTTTAATCATCCGAATTTTTTCAACTAAATTACTGGAATCTATAATATGCCAATCAGGCTGCTCCAACTCCCGAAAGGTACTGACGTTCAAATAATCGGGTTCAATAATTAAAGTTTTAATTCCCGTTTGTCTGACCAGCTGTTTTAAAGTAGTCTGGGCTCGATCAATAATTTTAAATTCTGGTGCTACGGACTTTAATTGTGTAAAAAACCGGCCGTCAGTATAAAGATACTGTTCATGCTGATCTAACAGCAATAAACCTTCATAATCAGGAAAATCCAGTAAGTAACTCAGATTAGCCGGGCGACTGATTAAGATTGCATCCGCTTGACGGGCGGAAATTTCTTGGCGAATATGTTCTAATTTATCCATTGGTAACTCCTCTATACACTAACCATTTTAATGGCCATCACATTTTTATTCATCGAAAGATCTTCAATAATATCAGCATAATTCATTTTATTGGGAATCTCAATATCGTAAACATTCGTATAGATATAATTATCTGCATCAGATAAATCAGCGTTAAAGTTCACATCACGCACAGTAATGCCGTGATCATCAAAATAATCTTGAATAAAAACTTTCGTCTCCTGCTTATGGCGATAACGAATCATAATTTTTTTAGCGGGAGTAATATGCAGAATTTTTTTTAATGCTCCTAAAACTAAGAAGATCACAATCGTTCCGGCGATGGCAATATCATAATTGCCCATCCCGACAGCTATACCTAAGCCGGCTACGGCCCATAAACTGGCAGCTGTGGTTAATCCCCGAACGACTTGATGATTTACTAAAATTGTTCCGGCACCTAAGAAGCCGACACCACTGACGACCTGAGCAATTAAACGGGCATCATCAGCCCGCAAAATTCCGGCATAATGAGGATAACGACTGGCGATGTAGAGTGCATTAAAACCGATTTCCTTTTGAATTAAAGCAATAATACAAGAGCCGACACAAACCAGAATGTGCGTCCGCACTCCCGCGGAATGATTTTTTTGTTGCCGATTATAACCAATTAAGCCAGCACAAAAAACCGACAAAATCAATCGCAAAATAATTTCCCAAATTGATAAATGAAAACTCACTTCCAATCCCCCTTTAAAACCTTGCTTATAATCGTTCTATTATACACGGGTCTGCGCAAAAGGTAAACGTTGTCAGTTACTGTAATTATTCCTAGCAAAAAAGGTGCCGCTATCCACGGCACCTTTTTCTATTAATCATCTCTTTAAAACAGCGGTACTTCTTTAGTTTCAACATATTTGGCTGAAACTGGTTCAAAATAAATCTCTTCATTGTTTTTGACAAACAATTTCGCCGCTGCAATAGCTTGCATTTGCTGAAGAACCGTTGCTGCATCAAGGTTTTGATCGATATATTTTAATGATAAAGAACGCTTTTTACCTGATTGTGTTTTAAATCCTAATTGTAAAACCCGCATATTTTTTCCTCCCCTGAGTTAGTTAGTTATTAGTCAAGATTGTGGAACGAGTAGTTATTTCTGCACTCTCTAAATGTAAATGATCACTGAGATTTGCTAAGGCATTTCCAACTGCTAAAATTTGTTCGTCACTTGGAGCAGCAATGACATTAGCAAAATGCTGCTGAATTAAAGTGTTCATACCTGTTTGTGTAAAATGATAATTAATCGCGGTACTAAGCCAATTCTGCTTTGTTTGCATGTGTTCTTACCTCCTAATTTTAGTAGGTAGAAATGCTGGCCAGCAATTATCTCCTACACCCTTAATAACGTTTAAAAAATAAAAAACGGAACTTAATCGGTGCAATTAGGTTTCATTTTTTCATAAACAGTTTATAATAGAAGTTGGTATTCGGTTTTACCTGCTCATAATTTATTAACGTAAAGATGAAGTAGATATAATAAAAAGTCCATTGCTTTTCGCAATGGACTTTTTGTTATTTTAGCGGCGGCTGACATACTTGGCTTTGATCCAATTGTCATTAGCAATATGATAGAAGAGTTCTCCAGCAATGAGAATCTTACCATCAATTTTTAACTCGGTTCCATTATCTAATAAATGCGCTGTCAATTTGTTTTGGGCTAAAGTCTGCGGATTAATCTGCCATAAGACTACCTGCATATTAGCAGGAATTTTGACAACTGCCGCAAAATCTACCGGCGTCATTTGCCATAATTCCGGCTGCTTGGTTTTAGGATTATCTTCTACCAGAACTACATCATCAGCTTGAACCCATTGATGCGGGGCAATTTGATAATAGGTTTTTCCGGAAACTTCTTTTTGTTGGGTGTAAGTGCCAAAGGTATTAGGCTGGAGAACATTATTTTCGATTAGTTGTTGTTCATCATCAAAAACGGGCACTGTTTCTTGTTGTGATTTCACTAAAAATTTATGATCAGATTGGGCTACCCATTGTTTTGCATCAGCCCGCTTAGGTTGAGGAGCAGCTAATTTCTGGTAGCGTAATTCTATTCTGACAGCGCGGTTAGCCTGATAAAGAACACGACTGTATTTTTTGACAAAAGTAGGCACTTCATCATCATCTAGACCCACAACCATTTCTGTAGAAAAACTGTAGCCTTCAATATCCGGTATTTTATAGTCAACCGGACTGCCTACTTCACCTGTCATGGTAATATCAGGTCGCAGTTGTTCTAATTGCATATTAATATAACATATAGTGGCTTGCGCTTGTACCATACTTCTCCTCCATAAGATATAATTAGCAGATAATTAGATGCCTTTTCTAAAATCTATTATAATAGATTTTAAGGATTCGGACACATTGAATCCTTAATCTAATAATTTTATTAATTATTAGACGGTTTTTCTTAAATTGTTATATAATCTAGAAAGACTCATAATTTAGTAATACCAACCAAAGAGGCTCTCCTTCAGTTAGGAGAGTTTTTTTGCATTTAACAACTAGATTACAATTGTATTGCAGTTTCTGGTACTCAGAAAAGAACATGCTATAATAGCAATGGCAAAATATACCAGGAGGTTTTACTAATGAAAAAGCAATTTACCACCTTATTTGCTTTAGCAGCCAGCTTGTTTCTTCTTAGCGGCTGCAATAATTCTCAATCCAATACTAATCATAGTCAGCAGATTTATACCAAAATTATGGCTCAGGGAGACCACGCTGTAAAGAAACATGATTATGCCCAAGCTCAAGCCTACTATCAAGCTGCTCTCAAGGCCCGTCCAGATGATTCTAAAGCGCAAACTTACGCGCAGCAAGCACAAAACCTGACTAGTGCACAAAAGGCTGTTAAAAATTATTCATTTGCCCAAGCACAGAACAATTTAGCCGATGTGCAAGATAATAGTAAAGGCTCGGCATCGATGAAAAACACAGCCACTAAAATGCTGCAAACAATCAAAACTGTTCAAAAAAATCGTACCCAATATCGCCATCGGATAGAAACGGCTGCTACTGCTAATGATGATCATAATTATGCGCAGGCACAAAAACAAGCCATTGCCTTAATGGAAATCACTGAATTTCATAAAAAATATTATGGAGATCTCTTCAAGCAAGCTAATGAGATCCTGCTGACCAGTTCCAAAAATCTGCAGACAACTACTGCTAATTCTGCAGAATCAAAAGCTGACACTGATACTGCTAATAATGGCCAAGCCAATGACTCCCATCAGGCAGTCGGAGAATCTGACGCCATTAAAAATCCCACAGCTAATGGCAAGAAAATTACCGCAGCTGATATCCAAAAGGCACGAAAGCAGCTTCGTGATCAAGGCACTCAAGATGCAGCCGCTAGTGATAGTGATATCATTCGTGCCATTCAAAAGGCTGCAACATCAGGCCGCTCGACAATTACTCCTGCTGATGCCGGTTTTTAAACTCGTCTCAAAAGACCAGTCTATTAACTATTAATAATAAAAAAACCGTACCTTGGAGTACGGCTTTTTTAATACTTTATTTTTATTTCCATAAAAAATTAATCAATATTCGATCTACCCGGCGGCTTTCATGTAAACGACTATGCTGCCCATCAGAACCCACGATTTTTCGTTCTTGATAGCTTAAGGCTCGTGCTTGCACCAAATAACGCAGAGATTGCGCCGAAGCATTAGTCACATCACCATCAGAATTAGTACCATCATTTTTATCACCAAAAATATTAAGTACTTTTACTTGTTTATTAGGATAGCGCTGACGCAAGCCCATTAGCGTCCGGTAATTATTATCCATGTGATTAGGCCGACCTGTAGCTGCTAAATGTAAGCGGTGCGGTCGATCACCGGCCCCAATAATACCAGCAAAATGGCCCGCAATCGCGACTTGTTTGCGCAATTTGGGTAAGCGTTGATTATCGGCATTATCTAAAAGATAGTAGGAAATAGCCATATTCCCCATGGAATGACCAACCAAGTTAATATTTTTAATCTGATATTGTTGCTGCAGTTTCAGAATAACTTGTTTCAACCAACGGCCATCTTGATGATAATTAGGATTGCGATTATCCTTAAAGCCCACTTCAATAATAGGATTACGGGCGTGAGGTGGAATATGTCCCTTTAAATGAACCCGACCCTGCCGATCAACCAGCGCCTGGGTCACACTATTAGTTACCCCCGCACGTTGAGCCGCACTGGTCATCTGTTTTTCGGCATTAATACTGCTGCCCCAACCATGTAAAAAAAGTGTCGGCGTTGAGTGCAGACGTGTCGGAACCAAGGCCGCCGTTTGCTGGCGATAGCCAGCAAAAACCAGCAGGAACGCTACTATTATTAAGATTATACTGATTACTTTCAGTCGTTTTTTTGTCATAATAGTTTTTCATCTCATTTTTGACTAACAATTTGCAGCAGTCCTTGGACTAAACGTTGTAAAGCCACTTTTAAAATCGCTGGTGGGCAAGCCATATTCAAACGTAAAAAGTCAGCGCCATTACCCCGATAAAGGCTGCCATCAGAGAGCAATAACCCAACACTCTCTTGTAACTGTTGAGCTAATTTAGCAGCCGGAATTTTAAAGGCGGAACAATCCAACCATAATAAATAACTGGCTCCGCCATGAATAAGCTTAATTTCCGGCAAATTATGCTGTAAATAATCAGCGACTAACTGATAATTGGCTTGCAACTGCTGCTTTAAAGCCTTCAACCACGGCCGCCCCTTTGTATAAGCAGCAATTGTGCCAGGAACGGCTGTCAAATTCGGCTCTGCCAATTCATCATTATTCAAAGCCCGCAGTACTTGTTGCCGTAAAGCAGCATTCGGCACAATGACACTAGCTGCATGTAAAGCCGCCAAATTAAAAGTTTTACTAGGTGAAACTAAAGCAATTGTTGATTGAATTAAAGTATCCGGTAACGAAAAAATTGGCGTATACTGCTGGGAATTTAAAGTAAGATCACCATGGATTTCATCGCTAATTAAAGTTACCTGAAATTGCTGACATAAAGTAACAATCTGCTTTAGTTGTTCATAGGTCCAAATTTGACCACTGGGATTTTGAGGGTTACATAAGATCATCAAGGTAGTCAAAGGCTGCGCTAATTGTTGCTTAAGTAAAGGAAAATCAATCTCATAATGGTCTGTCTGATAGATTAAATTATTAGCCAAGGTATGGCGGCCATTATTTTCAATGGAATGATAAAAAATATTATAAACCGGCGGCTGCACAACAATATTATCTCCGGGATGGCTTAAACGCCGCACTAATGAAGAAAGCGCCGGCACTACCCCAGTAGCAAAAACCAGCCAGTCGGTGTCTGGACGACAGCCATGTTCTTGTTCATACCAATCAGCAACTGCTTGATAATAGGTTGGAGGAATTTCTTCATAACCAAAAACTCCGCTGGCCACTTTTTGTTGCAGGGCGGCAATGATCTCGGGAGCAGTAGTAAAATCCATATCCGCCAGATTTAAAGGCAGTTCCTGCTCTGAAACATCCCATTTTACTGAATTCGAGCCCCGCCGCTGGAGGACAGTTTGAAAATCATACATAATTTTTCGCCTCTATTTTTCCACTTCTGTGATTATTTTAGTTTGCTGGGGATCTAACTGCGGATCATCTTGAATAATTTCACCAATATGGTGCGCCTGAATGACACCACTGATCGGATTTTTCACACTGATGATATCAGAATTAATCTCAGCTTGAATATCAGAACAATATTCAAAGGCCAAATCTGTTTGCAATAGGCGACAATTTTTGAGAGTCAAATGTTTGATATAACACAATCCCTGATTACTTTCGATAGTACAGTTAATTAAAATGAGATTCTCTGTATTCCACCCTAAATATTCTCCGTTCAAAGTACAATCTGTTAAAGTTACATTTCGGCAGTTCCAAAAAGCATCTTTAGAGACAAAAGTACAATGCTGAGCGGTAATGTTTTGGCCGCCATCAAAAGCATAATTACCAACGATTTGTACATGATCCATTTGTACATCTTGACTATTCATACCAAAATAATCACCATGCGCTTGGACATCTTGTAACTGCACCTGCTGACAAGTCCATAACGTTTCGGCTGCATCAGCAAAATAAACCTGCTGAAGGCTCACTTGCTGACAGCGCCGAAATAATTTGGGCGCTTGCAAGGTACAATGAGTCATACGTAGATTCTTGGTATACCAAATACCAGAACGAGCCATTGTTTCTAAAATAGAATTTTTAATCTCAATATCCTCACAGTACCATAAGGGATATTTCCATTGAAAAATAGTATCTGAAATGTGCAGATGCCGACTTTCCTTTAAAGGCGATTCGCCTTCACCAAAAGTAACATTTTTAATAGTCGCTCCTTGGCTGGCAAACAACGAACGTTCCCCGGTATAAAATTTTTCTTGATATTCTGTCATAAGTTCTCCTTTATTTTTAGTAGTATCGCTAATTATTTTTGTGAACGGTTGCAAAATTAGCAATAAAGAAAATATTTTTCTTGATTTAAGAATCTTTAGTAGTTACTATCCTTTTTCTTATTGAAAACGGGCTCTATCACTTAGTGTAATTCTCCCCTTGCCAATTGTCTAATACTTATCGCCAATTATCACTTATGCAAATAACGCATACTTAATTACTAGGAGTATTTTGTAATTCGTAAGTTAATGTAGCGTGATAAAGCCCCGGCTGGGGAACCGAGCGTGGTGCAATAATCAACTTAATTCCTTGCGCAGGTTCGAAGGTCCACTGATATTTGGACTGCAGTTTTTGACTTTTTTGCCGATATAAAATAACTGGTTGCTGATTTCCTAAGTACTGTCCCTGATAATAAAAGGTCTGGCCCATAATTTGCTGTTGTGGATGATTGACTCGTATCCATGGACCAGCTGAAACCAGCAATTGCCATGGCGGCTGCTCTTGACGATCTAAACGCGTATCCTGCACGGCAAAAGATTGCTGATTTTGTGTATAATAGATGCACGTTTGTGAACTGAGTGCATGAGTGCCAAATTCTAATTGTTCTGGTACTGATTTTAAAATTAAGGCTCCCGCTTTTTGAGTAGGCCAAACATAACTTTGGTGCAAAGCGGAGTCATCCTGATATGACAACCAAATTTGCTCGGCCGCTAATTTAGGACCTTGCGGATGTTCAAAATCGCCAGCGCCGACAATTTGCCAGCGTGGATCAGTATTAATCAAGTTGGCATTATCAGGTAGCGGCGTTTTTTTAGCCGGAGCTGGAGCAATTTCCGGATTAGTGGGAAAGCGGACTTCGGCACCTAAAGTTAACTTCCACAACTGGTAATTATTTTTTAAGAGGCCATCTGTATTTTGTGCCTGACGCAAGTCCCAAGAACTAAGATCTAAATCTTGCAGCGCCGACATATGATTAAACATTAAATGAAAATCTTTTCCCTGACTAGTGTCAAAATTACTCACATCTAAATGTTTGAGCGCACTAGCGCGATTAAACATATTCGCAAAATTATGTACCTTCGCTGTCTGAAAGTGGGTCACATCTAATTGTTGTAACTGGGTATTGTTATAGAACATATAACTCAAATCAGTTGCTTGAGAAGTATCTAAATTTTCTAAACCGATATAGTGTTCCACCGCTTCAAAGCCGGCAAACAAAGCACAAAAAGAGCCGCGGATTTTGAATCCCGGTTTGATTTCCACAATTTTAGTACTTCGATGGTAATCAGCTTGCCAAGGCCAATAGCTATTATCCTGGGCCTGACTGTCAATTTCGTGCTGATACAGAGTCAAAGTTTTAGTTTTATTATTAAAAGCCCACCAATTCTGATCCCAGACAAAGGTACACTGTCGGCGCTTAGCAGCTGCTCGATAAGCACTATAAATATTAGTTACGGTTCGCCAAGGCCCTTGAGGATTATCCGCTTGCCCCTTACCTACTTCTTGCCAGCGGCAGGTATGATTATAATTAGAACCACGTGGCATTAAACGATCATCTCCCGGGGCGGGTGGTAAATGCGGATCCGCTGTAAAAATGACTTGTGAACCTAAGGTTAACTGCCATAAGTTATTCATGCCCCAAAACATCCATAAGGTATCGGTTTGCGGCTGCATGACAAAATTTTTCAAATCCAATTGCGTCAAGTTTTGGCAATTAGCAAACATATATGACATATCACGGACTTGGTTGGTTACTAAATGACTGACATCCAGCTGACGCAAATTAAAATCACCGCTAAACAGACTACTCATATCTGTCACCTGATCCGTTACCAGATTTTCTAAGCCGCTAATTTCCTGCAGTTGGGGCAAATAGGCGAAAAATTCGTGCATCGAAGCTGGCGGATAAACTTGTGGTTCTATCACAATTTTTGTGATTTGGTTATGATACTGCCACCAAGGCCAATGTTGTTGAGAATCTAAAGTAATAAGTCCGCTATGAATTATTAAAACCTGTTCTTCATTAATCTCCCAAGTTGCTAAAGTTGTTGGATGCCCCGGTTGCCTTAAGACAGAAGGTTTATTAGTGAATTGCAGACTGGCTGCTTGTATCTGCAAACTGCAACTAAACATTCCTATTAACAGCAAAAATATTATTAAGCTATAATAACGTCGCGGCATGGGCAACACTCCTTAAAAAGTTTTTCGCTCTTATTAATTAATTACCCGAAATAGTTCTTACAGAAACCGCGCTCCAAGAAAAACGAAGTAATTTTTGGCACTAACACTTGAAATGAGTTAGACTTATATTATAGTTTTTGCCATTGTGACAATTTTTACCTAGTTCGAATTTATTCATCTGATAATGGCATTACTCCAATTACTGAAGGAGGTTTTCTCTTGGAGAAACAAATAAAGGTCAAGGTGCACGATTTGACTAAAATCTTCGGCAGTCATCAAGCTGAAGCAATCAAATTGTTGCAGCAAGGCCAGTCTAAAGCCGATATTTTGGAAAAGACTGGCGCGACCGTTGGCGTTAATCGAGCCAATTTCTCAGTAGAAGCAGGTGAGATTTTTGTAATCATGGGCTTATCAGGCAGTGGTAAGTCAACTTTAGTACGGATGTTAAACCGTTTAATTAACCCAACCCGGGGCGAAGTCTATATTGACGGGGAAAATATTATGCGACTTAACAAAAAACAATTACGACAATTACGACAACAAAAAATCAGCATGGTTTTTCAAAATTTCGCTCTGTTTCCGAATATGACTGTTCTGGAAAATGCCGGTTACGGTTTGGAAGTTCAAGGCCTAGACGCTCAAACCCGCGATAAAAAAGCACATGCAGCTTTGGAATTAGTGCACTTACATGGATATGATGACCAATATCCTAATCAGTTATCCGGTGGTATGCAGCAGCGTGTAGGATTGGCACGAGCTTTAGCCAATGACGCCCAAATATTATTAATGGATGAGGCATTTTCAGCTCTTGATCCCCTAAATCGAAAAGATATGCAGGATCAATTATTGGATATTCAAGAAAAAATGCACAAAACGATTATTTTTATTAGCCATGACTTAAATGAGGCTCTGCGCATTGGTGATCATATTTTAATTATGCACGATGGAACGATTGATCAAATTGGTGATCCGGAAACTATTTTAACTAACCCGGCCAACGACTATGTTAAGCGTTTTATCGAAGATGTGGATCGTACTAAGGCCCTCACTGTGAAGAGCGTGATGACAACCGCCGATACTATCAACATTAACAAAACTGGTCCGCGGGTGGCTTTACGGCGCATGCGGGCTAATGATATTTCGTCTATTTATGTTGTGGATGATGAGCATCGTTTTGTCGGCTTTCTTGATTCTGACGACGTGGCTAATTTAATCCGCAAGGGTAGTAAAGATCTTAAATCAATTATGAAAACGGATGTCCCTACTACAGGTCCGGATGTTTTAATTAGTGATTTAATGGATAAAATCTCCCATACTCCTATTCCCTATGCTGTCTTAGATGACCAGCATCATTTATTAGGAATTATTTTACGGGGATCGGTTTTAGCAGCTATTGCTGGCGAGGAGGTTGACAAATGATGTTACTAGTACAAATCCCCAAATTACCACTAGCAAAATGGATTAATGATTTAGTTGATTGGCTGACCCAATTTAGCGGCTTTTTTAATAGTGTTACGAATTTTTTTCAAGCAATTATTAATGCTTTTCAGTGGGTGTTTGACCTACTTCCGGTCTGGTTATTTATTATTATCATTTTAGCTATTACTTATTGGGAAAAACGCCACACCAAAAAATGGGGCTTATTATCCTTTGAATTAATTGGGTTATTATTGATTTGGAATTTAGGCTTTTGGCATGATATGACTGAAACCTTAACTCTAGTTTTAACTTCTACTTTAATTGCTTTAATTATTGGTGTTCCCTTGGGAATTTGGATGGCAAAAAAAGCAACCGTGCAGGCGATTGTTAATCCTATTTTAGATTTTATGCAGACCATGCCTGCTTTTGTTTATTTAATTCCGGCGGTTGCTTTCTTTGGTATTGGAATGGTCCCAGGAGTTCTATCATCAGTAATTTTTGCTACGCCGCCAACAGTCCGCATGACTAATTTGGGAATTCGTCAAGTGCCAACTGATCTAATAGAAGCCGCTGATGCTTATGGAACTAATGCTTGGCAAAAATTAATTAAAGTCGAATTACCTTTAGCCCGCCCCACTATTATGGCAGGTATCAATCAAAGCTTAATGCTCGCCTTATCGATGGTAGTTATTGCTTCTATGATCGGTGCGTTGGGATTAGGAACTCAAGTATACTTTGCGGTAGGTCGTAACGATGCCGGTGCCGGCTTTGCGGCTGGTTTGGCTGTAGTTATTCTAGCTATCATTTTGGATCGGATTACTCAATCTTTGACCCAAGATAAGCATTCCAGCTAGGAGGCTTTCTTAATAATGAAAAAAAAATTATTGTATTGCTTGACTAGTTTATTAATTCTTCTATTAGTGGGTTGCAGTGGGGCGCAATTGCCTCAATACCAAAGCGATAAAGCTTTAGGCCCACAGATTAATTATACTATTACGGGTATTGAAGCAGGATCAGGAGTTATGGGACGAGCCGATCAGGCTTTAACGGACTATCATTTAAAAGCTAAGAAATGGCAATTAATGACCAGCTCCACGGCAGCAATGATTAGTACCTTGGATAAAGCTACTAAAAATCATCAGCCTATCGTTGTCACTGCTTGGCAGCCCCACTGGATGGTAGAAAAATATCATCTGAAGTTTTTAAAAGATCCTCAGCATGTTTTTGGCAAGGGTGAAAATATGAAATCAGTAGCCCGTCTGGGTTTGAAGAAAGATCAACCGGAAATTTATCAATTTTTGCAGAATTTTCATTGGCAGTTAGCGGACGCTACACCGTTAATGCTAAAAATTAACCGGGGTGAAAAAACTTCCAAGGCCATTAAGGATTACATTCGTCAACACCCTCAACAAGTCAAACAGTGGTTAAAAAATGTTCCCCAAGGACAAGGTAAAAAAGTTACTTTAGTTTATACACCCTTTGACTATGAAGTCTCCGCGACTAATTTAGTAAAACAAGTATTAACTGATCACGGCTATAAAGTTGATATCCGTCAATTAGATGTCGGTGTAATGTGGAGTGCGTTAGCTTCTGGTTCTGCTGACGCGACTGTAGTAGCAGAATTGCCTGTTACTCAAGGATTATATGCTCACAAGTATTTACACAAGGTTGACATTGTGCGGACAAATCTTTCAGGTGCTAAAACCGGTTTGGCCGTACCAAAATATATGACCAATATTAATAAGATTGAAGATCTTAAAAACAAATAACAAAAACCCCAATCACAAGTGAGTGGGGTTTTTAGTCTTTATTAATATAAAAATACTCCAGTTTTTAAAACTGGAGTTCATGAGAATTAATTATTAATTGCTGCCAGTGCCTGCTGAATAGTAGCACCTGTAGCTTGACGTTTATTCTTCGGATTAATCACAATAAATAATTGCTTTTGTGTGTCTAGTTGTACTTGATATTTCATCTTGAATTCCTCCATCCTTTTTGATTCTAGAATGGTCTCAAGGTAGCGATTGTAGTAATTATACACGCTCTTTTTTACAAGTCAAGCAAAAGCACTGCCAGAATGAACTATCGCCAAATTGCCCACAACCAGCAATAATAACACCCCGTAAATTAGCCAGTCGGGCCAATGATATTTAATGGCCTGATAATTAAAAAGATGGGCTTGATTATGATAGCCTTTAGCAATCAAAGCATCAGCCACTTGACCGGCTTTTTTCATAGAAATCAAAATAATAGGCTGTAATAACAGGGCAGTTTCAGTTAGACGTTTACCCCAATGAGCAGCGGCCTGATTACTGGCTCTTAATTTATAAGCCTGCTTGACAGTTACAAAAGTTTCCTGAAATTCATTAATAAAAGTAGCCATAATGATAATGACTAAAGGCAGTCCGGATCCATGATAATGCCCGAAAGTTAAAGAATGACAAATTTTCCCCACTGAAAGGGCTAATTCTTGCGGAGTAGTTTTAATAGTCAACGCTAAAGCAAACAATAATAACAGGACAATTCTCAAAAAAATCTGGATATCCAGCTCTGTTAAAGTGAGCCAACCCCAGGACCATAAAACTCGTCCATTCACAAAAAATAAATTAGCAAACAAATTCAAACTTGGTAAAAAGAGAATTAATTTCCAATGCTGAAATAACTGCTGCCGCTGCGCCTTGGTGAATTCCAGTGCCAGTAAACCGACAAAGAAAAAAGTAATAACTCCATATTGCCAATAATAATGAAAACTGAACATAAATAAGGTGAAAAAGATACCTGTTAAAAATTTCGTTCGTCCATCTAATTTGAAAGTTCTACTCATAATATTTATTGGTCCTTATTTTTAATTTTTGCCAGTGCTGCGGCAATTTCCTCATTAGAACGATAGTAACCATCAGCCGGTAAAACCCCGGCAGCCACCAAGGACTGTCTAATAGCTAAAGTTGGCGGCATTCGCAAGCCCCAGTGTTGAAACAGCTCTGTCTGCCGAAGAATAGTAGTAATAGAATATTCTTTTAAACCTGTAGGAGTTAAAAATAACCATTGATCGCAATACTGCAAAGCCTCTTCCAGATTATGAGTCACCACGATGACCAGATGTTGTCTACAGTAATTTTGTAAAATGTTCATCACTAATTGTTGAAAATGGGCATCTAAACCAGCCGTAATCTCATCACATAATAAAATCTGTGGCTGTTTTAACAGCATAATTGCTAAAGCTAACCGTTTCTTTTGTCCGCCGGAAAGTTCAAAGGGTGACATGGTTAACAAGGGCTCCAGTTGTAATTGTTGAACAACTTCAGCTATCGAGCCATTATGATGATATTCCAATTCTTCTTGCACTGTTTGTTTAAAAAAAAGATGATCCGTGGACTGTAAACAATACCCTACTTGCGTTAAATATTGCCTTAAGGTTGCTGCCGACTGATGAATGGGTTGTTGTTGCCAAACAATTTCTCCCTGTGTCGGTTTAATTAAGCCACTAATCACATTTAAAATAGTCGTTTTACCGACACCATTAATACCCACTAAGGCATATATTTTCCCTGCTTGTAATTGCAAACTCAGATTGGACCATAAGGGTTGTGAACTCTTCGGCGGTGTATAATTTATCTCTTTGAGTTCTAACATAAGTTCTCCTGAATAGTTTGCACAAAATCTTGCACTGCAGGGCTCGCGGTTGTGATTGATTGTCCAGTTAGCTGGTTTAATTTTTGTAAAATAGCGATTGTATCTGGTAGGGGTAACTGATTGGCATCTAAGAGCTTCGCATCAGTCAATAATTCTGAAGTCTGACACTGTTGCACAATTGTTCCCTGGTTTAAAATCAAGGTCCGCTGCGTTAAAGCCAACTCCGATAACTTGTGGGTTATCAATAAAACTGCCAGCTGCTGTTCTTTTTTAATTTTCTGCAGAAGCTTGAGTACTAATCTGGTATTTTCCGGATCTAATTGGGCTGTCGGCTCATCTAAAATCAGTAACTGTGGCCGTAATAATAACACTTCGGCAATGGCTAATAACTGTTTTTGACCACCGGATAAGGTTTTAAAGGGGCGCTTGATTAAAGATTGAATTTTCAATTGACGGCTAATATCAGCAATTTGGGTTTGGATTTGCGCTGCAGTCCACCCAAAATTACTTAAATATAAAGTCACATCTTCCATAAAATCTTTGCCAATAAATTGGGTATCAATATTTTGAAAAACCATACCCACCATTTGGTTTAAATGCCAAGCAGGCTGAATATCATGATAATTTTGTCCTTTAATAATTAACTGACCGGCTGTTGGTTCCAAAATGCGCACCAGCAATTTACCCAAAGTAGTTTTACCGGAGCCATTCGGTCCGACCAGACCCACAAATTCCTGCGGCTGAATGGTTAAGTTGACATCATGCAAAATTTCCCGTTTTTGTGTTTTTAAATCTAAATCCAGCAACTGTTCAGCTGTATATTGTAAATTTTTAACCTGCAAAAGTAATGGCTGCACTTTATCTCCTTCTTTAAATCAGCTTTAAATAGCTCAGCACTAACAAAATAATGGTAATAATCACGAGAGCGACAATGGCATAATTTGTTAGTTTATTCTCTTGGGGAATAATATTAAAATCAGATGTGCGTAAAATATTACTTTTAAGTAAGGCCTGCACAATCGGCTTATATAAAATCAAAACCAGAATGGAATTCAAACTGCCCTTGATTAAATTAAAGGGTAAAATTACTGGTATCAACATTTTGACGACTGCTGCCCGTGAATAGCCGAAAAAGATTGGTGACAAAACATAATTCCAAAGCAGCATAAAAGCGGTTAACATAACAATTCCAATAATTAGACCTATTATTAAATTTTTAGTTTTCTTCTTTTTGGAATAGGCTAAGACGGGTGGTAACACAAAACAAATTGCTGCAATGACATTCATAACAAACCCAATAATTCCCGTCGAACTAACGGTAATCATTTCAAAAAAAGGCACAATAATTGAAAGAATAATTGAAAAAATAGGTCCAAAAACCATGCCTCCGAGAATTAAGATGACATCTTTGGGTTCATACTTTAAAAAAGATATCATGGGAATTTTTAAAAAAACTGCCGATAAATAAGCTAAGGCTCCAAAAGCTGCTAAAAAAGTTATATACCGAATATAATTTTGGTCACGTTTCATACTGATTTACCTCCATAATTAGCACTTACAAGCGCTCTCAATTTGAGAAAAGTCTCTTCTTTGCCTAGGCATAAAAAATACCCCGTAAAAACGGGGCAGATAAAAATTATGAAGAATCTTCAACAAAAAATATTCTTAATGTACAGTTGGAGAAACTTCTTCTTCCATCCAGACTTTAACTGTCGGTCCTGGATTTGCACCAGGTCAACTGCTATTAGCAGGTCGCGGACTTCAAATTATCTTTGTCACCGCCGATTGGGAATTACACCCGACCCCGAAGAAGCTATTCTTACTAGCAAAAAAATTGTAACATAGTTCAGCTAATTTGTACATTAGCAAATTAATACTTAAAAAACACGAACGGCAAAGGAAGGCATGAAATATTGCGAAATGCTGGCCACTTTTACCGTTTCACCAGGTTGAGGTGCATGGACGTATTGTCCATTGCCAATATAGATCGCATCATGATAAGATGCCCCGACACCTCCCCAAAAGATAATATCTCCTGGTTGTAAATCGGACAAAGAAACCTGACGCCCAGCGCTTTCTTGAGCGACTGTATAATGCGACAAAGCTACATTAGCTTTACCGTAAGCATACTGAACCAAGCCAGAACAATCTAAACCCTGGCCTGGGGTCGCACCACCCCACACATAAGGCGTACCAACTTGCGATAGTGCTGCTGCTACAACGGTCTCAGCTGCATTATTATTGGTAGCAGTGGAACTGGCAGCAGAGGCCCCATTTTGATTAGTATTGACAGCAGCAGTGGCGGCACTAGAAGCTGTAGTGATTGGCTGAGCAGCTGCTGCTCCTGTATTAGCAGCTGGCTGAACAGGTGCTGTTGGTGCTGGCGTTGCGGCGGCAGCATTATTAGTAGAAGGCGTTGCAGCAGCGGGTGTATTGGCGGCTGGTTGAGCAGCAGAAGCTGCTGGTGCTGGATTAGAATCTGCAACAGCATTGCTGCCGGCAGTGTCAGTAGTTGTGGCAGCTGCTGGCTGGACAGCTGTAGTCTGGTCTTGATTAAAAGTAGCATATTCAGCTGGTACCCAGCCTTGATCAGCCAATTGATACCAAACTGCACCATTAACCGTTTTTTGATTAATGACTGCAACTATTGTGCCATAAGGCAAATATTTACCCGTATGCTGACGAAAATTAGGTTGCGACCAAACAGTAGTAGCTCCTCCCTGATAATTAATAGTGATAGTTCCTACAGGAGTAGCTGCCGGTGCATTAGAAGCCGGCTGCACAGATGCTGCCGGTTGGGTATCTTCTGAAGCAGGAGTAATATACTGACTTGATACCCATTGATTGGTTCCAATTTGATACCAAGTTTGGTGATAAACCTGCTTTGTCGCCTGAATAGTCACACTTTGACCACGCTGTAAATAACTCTGCGGTTTTTGTCCGACTGTCGGACTATCCCAGACGGTAGTAGCTCCCCCTTGATAATTAACAGTTCCCTTACTAGACGCTTGAGCAGAAGTAGCATTCACCCCGAAAAGGGCGGCTGTAGTTAAGCCCAACACGCCTGATGTTAAATAAAGTGACTTTTTCTTATTCAAAATCCCCATCTCCCCCAAATATTTCTCTTAAGAAAAACTTAATATTTTGTACACGCTTTTATTATAAACACATCTGCCGCTAATAAACAATGTGTTTTTCACCACAAAGTCAAAAAAAATAAGAAATAGTATGAATACTACTTCTTAATTTATTTGATCTTAAAGTTTTAATCCACCCATTTAACCAAATTATCAATCTCAATGTCCGTATAAGTTACTTCTTGAGACTGCGGGTTAAGTTTTTTAGCACTAAAAGTTAAGCCCCGACAAGTCTGAACATACATTTCTTTTTTATTTAAATCATAACCTGACCAATAACGGGTACAATCACTTAAAGGATCATCCTGACTAGCCCGTTCTAAACCACGAGGAACCATTGCAGTTCTGAAAACAGAATATAATTGATTAATTCCGTTATCGGCAGTGAAAGGATCTAAATTATTGGCTAAAAATGTGGAGCGGACAAAGCGTGATGGTGAAGTATAATCTCCCGGCAAACCAAACATTCCGTAACCTGTACCCGCTTCAATAGGATCCAATGAGACCCGTTCACTAACTTTTTTAGTAGTTTTAGGATCAAATTTATCTAAACTGATATAATTACGAATATTAGTTAAATGCCAGTTATATTCAGGGCTATTAGTCATTACGCCGATGCTGTCATAAACTTTAAAAGCCCCATTATCTGTCGGCTCCAGAACTACTGCTGAGTTAGTTGTATCCGCAAAAGTAAAATGCAGTGGTGTTTCTACACTCTCGTTTCCTTGAGTCAGCGGCTGATCTAAGAGACCGTATTCATTAATATGAGCTTTAATTTCTGCTACACTAGCAAAATGCGTTAAAACAAAAGTTACAAACTCCTCACCTAAAACAGCTGTTAAATTACGTTGTTGTAGATCACTGGCAGAAGCATGCTCACATTCCATTAAGACCTGCAAATCACCAGCTAATCCTTGATCATTAACACCATCCATTAAACAAACGGTTCCTGTAGAACCTACACCCATAGCTGCGTATTTAGCTGTCCAGGGATTTAATTGGCTTGCTACCTGTGCGCCCGCCGGAATAGTTACAATACTCATTGGCGAACCCGGATCTTCGCCAAACATCCCTGCTGCAAAATCCATTGTACGGCCAAAAAAGACATTTCCCTCTTTGGAAGCGAGTGTAATACTTGTACACATACTGCTGACCTCCTTTATTAAAATAATTTCATTATATCAATTTGTTACTTATATTAATATAAATCTTAATAAAATTTAATTAAATATTTAAAAAGGTCGGTAAAAAGCTTCTAATTTTATTTATCTTTAGACTACCCTTTTGCTGGCGTTTACTTCAACTTGACATTGGGCATGTTTCATTGCTTAAGTTATTAATCCTCAGAAAAGTTCCTCAGTATTATTTTTGATTAGAATCAATTCTTTAATAAAATCGGATGCTTTAAACATGGAAAAATATACTTATCCGCTATCCCAGTTAAAGGACCTTGAAAAAATAAAGCAAATAATGTTCCCCAACCAATGGAAATTAAGTAGCCGCCTTTAAAAAAGCATAATCCCATTACTACTACTGGAATTATATAACTAAGATATTGCCCTAAAGTTGCACTGCCATGCACAAATTTAAATCGAATTAAATAACTAAATTCATCATTGGGATGCATCATTAAATTAACTCTTTGATAAATTGAAGTAGCCGCTGCTATTCCTCCAATCCCGATAATATCAATTATTAATCTAAAAACAAAATTTAGGGAAGCCAGCCCGGTTTTCCAGAGAAGACTTGTCCAAAATTGCACACAATAACTAAATAAAAAAGCAAAAAGCAAATTCGAAAATATTAGGTGCCAATTTAATTTTTTTCTAATTAATAAATTAATTATTTGAACAATAACTGCATAAATAATTAATACATCGCCCAAATTAGTTGAACACTGTACACTGACATTCACAGCAGAAGCTGTCCAGACAGCACTGCCTAACTTTGAAACAATTGCTAACGCATTCGACAAAGAATTCAATAAAATAGAAACAGTCAAATAAAATATAGTTTCCCCAGTTTTTAAACGACGTCTATGATTATTTTTTTCAATCATTAATAAATTATTATCCGGATTTATTTTTTAGATGGATTCAATTTCAATATGAACCATACAAAAACTACTGCCGCTAAAACAACTAGTATGATACCGGCATTTAAAATGGACCCGGCTGAAGTGCTGCCAATTAGTTTGCCTGTATATGGGGATAAAAATGAACCTAGATTAGATCCAACTAATACAATTGAAGTATATAATGGCGCTTTGCTGGCTGATGAGGTTTCACTAATTTTATTGAAAATATAAGGAATTACCATTGCAGCAAAAGCACCAGTAACAATACAAATGATATACATACCTATAACACTTTTAGTGAAACTGGCTACTACAATCCCTGCTCCATCTAAAAGAAGTCCTAAAGGTAAGATGTATTTGTTAATTCTCTTATAAATATAACCAAAAGCTGCTCCCCCAATTAGATTAGCGATACTGTGGATGCTCCAGGCATTGCTTGCCTGTGTTGGCGTACCTACTTTAAAATCAACAAAGTAAGTTGGAAGTTTGACTGCAAAAACCATTCCTGCAGTTAAAAAGATGAATGTTAAAATAGCGAGGATAGCGACAAGCACCGGAGAATCCTTTTTATTGGAATCATTAATTTCTTCGCTAGCAACGCTGGCTTCCTCCTCATCATTAATTAATCCTTCCTTTTCAGGATTAGGAACAAAGATGATAAAGAATATTAGTGTAGGAACAAATAACAAATATACCCAGTAGGCTGCATGCCAATTAATAGACAATAACTGCCCCGCAAAATAAGTCATAAGAGAAGTTCCCACTCCAGCAATGGCGGACCTCCAGCCCAAAAGTTTGGCTCTTTCATCGCCGTGAAAAAAAGTTCCAATTAAACTGATGGCTAAAGGATTGGCTAAACCAATCCCAATACCTAATACAGCTCTTGAAGCAAATATTAACCAAAAGTTATTTGCAAACGCAGGAATGATGGAACTGACTGTAGCAATCGCCAGACCTATAACGGCGGTGTTCTTTTGACCTAAGCGTTTAACAACAATCCCGCTCACCAATACAAAAACCGTAACAAATATAGAAACTACCGTAGTAACTAATTCAATATGCACCAAGGATTCATTTGGAAATGATTTAGCCATGCCTGGGATAGTTGAATTAACAACACTAGCAGCCTGTTCAACCACGTTTAGTGCTAATAGAGATATAATTAGCATGATTTTTTTAAAATTGTTTTGCATTTTTGACCTCACTTAAATTAATCATCATATTTCAACAACAAACTATAAAATGCACCATACAAATTAGCATCATTATGAAATTTACTAGAGACAATTTTCGGATAGCTAATAGTATTATCCAAAGACGGATAATTTTTCCGGAGCAATCGATATTGATTATTAATAGTTTTAGTAACTATCGGTTGCACTGAAATACCACCACCAATCACAAAGCATTCAACATCCAATATTACTTGAATATTACTAATTAAAATTGCGATATTAGTACAGTAGCTTTCAAAAAGCTCTTGGACTCGTAAATCTTTACGATTAATATATTCAAAAACTTTTTCACCATTTTTTTTGCTTGGCAAATTTAATAATTTGCTTGCTTGTTCTACCATTAGAACTGCTGAACAAGTTTGGCCATATTTTTCAGTCTGATTTTCCCAAAATTTTTGAATCATAAAACTAAATTCACCAGCTTGAAAATGCGAACCAAAATACAGGTCATTATTAAGAATAATGCCGCCACCCACACCAGTTCCTAAAACTATTGCTACTCCATTTTTATAACCTTTTAAATTTCCGCTCCACTTTTCGGCTAGAGCCGCCGCCTTACCATCATTTTCGACATTAAAGTAGGCCTTGGAATCAATACTCAGGATTTTTTGTAATGATTGTCCATCTAAAAAACGAAGAATTCCGCCACCTTTAATTTCATTTTTTTGGTGATCTATCGTTCCGGGTATACTAAAAGCAATACCGCGATAACAATTTTGATAGCGCTGGATTATATTTTTTAATGAGCTAGCAAAATCATTTAAATTAGTTTTGGGTGTAATAAAGTGGCGTTTAAAAAGTAGTTTCCCTGAATGATTGATTAATCCGTATTTAATATTTGATCCTCCAATATCAAATACCAAATAGTTATTATTTTTATCCATGAACATTTTCATCCACTTATCTTATAAATATTTTCTAATTAAATATGTGGGCGTACAGCTCCAAGCATGGCAATAGCTGTTAATTATTAGACTGCCATAAGGAGAAAAATTTAAATTATCGGGCTCAAAAGCTTCCCAAAATGTATCTGCTCCCAATTCAATCATTTTCCCCCAATAATCTTTAATTAATTGAACTGCCTCAGTTCTATGATCAGATTCCAGCAAAGCCTGCGCAATATGATGATACATATAAGGTGTAGCAATACCCTTAATTGGGAAAAATGTAGTTATAGATTTATCCATTAATTTCTTATTCTCTTCATCAGGCAAAACATGAGCTAAAACCATCCATACCTGGCTGGCAATATTTAGTTGGCCGTTACTAACAAAAAGCCCCTTTTGTTGATCAAATAATTTATTCACTGAATTAGCCGATAAAGTAGATATTTTTTGTTGATAAAAGTTTAAGTCTGGATCGGACTGAATATCGGCTAATTGAACTAATTGTTTCAATGCATAAATTAATATTGCCTGCCCGGAAACTTTTTTATCAATTTCTTTGGACCAATCAACAAACAATTTCCAAGAATCACAAGCCTCTAAAATTCCCGAATCATCGACATAATTTAAAGCCTCATTTACAGTTCTTTTAGCAATTGGATACAAGTCATTAAGGGTATCTTGGTCCTTGGTTTCCCAAAAATAATCCTTCAAAACTGCCACAAACAATAAACTATAATCTAAAAGAAACACACTATCGGGAGTAATTTTCGGCTGAATAAAAACATCTGCCGGAATCCGATTATCTGTAGTAATTGATCCACCAAAAAGATATAAACACCTTTTAACTAAGCCGTAATCTTTAAAAGTTTGATAATTAGCTAAAGCCTGTAATCGTAAATCACCTAACCACAAACGTCTGTCTCTTTTCGGTCCATCTTCAAAAACATCCTGCATACAGTCATGTAAAGTCTTGATACTAACGGCATCAATTTTTTCTAAAGTTTTATCCGCAATCTTTAATGGTGCCACTGCATCCATAGTGACAGCGCTTTCGGAAATAACAAAAGGATTGCTTATTCTGGCAGACCATTTAGATGAAGTATCTTTGACTTCAATTTCTACATATCTAAAAGCATATCTTCGTGGAAGTTTTAAATCACACGGTAATTCGTCAATGTGAATATATTCTTCCTGAATCCAAGAACTACTGATCCAACCATGATATGAAGCACTATCAATAACTAATTCTGCTGGTAATTCTGCTAATTTAAGATGTAAATATAAGGGTGAATCCATTGGTTCACCATGTGATTCAATATGCAAATTTAATTTTCCAACACAGTGCTGACCAAAATCCAGGATAATTTTGTCACCTTTATTCAAATCTTTCTTGGATAAGAATTGTTTATCAACATCACTCTCGCTTACTTTTACACCACCAAATTTAGTATCATCTGGTTTCAACTGGATAAGTCTTTGGAGTGGAATTTTCTCATTATATATATGGGGTTTATTTTGATTAGCGATCTTATAAAAATTATCATTTTTTTGCATTATAGAAGACTTTACTTGAGTCATAATCATCCTCCTCTAAATAATTCCGTTATTTTGAATAACTTGTTTATACCAATAGAAAGATTTCTTTTTATAACGCTTTAAAGTTCCATGACCATAATCATCTTTATCAACATAAATGTAGCCGTACCGTTTGCTCATTTGTCCGCTACTGGCAGATACTAAATCAATCGGAGCCCACGAAGTATAGCCGATTAAATCCACCCCATCTTGTAGGGCTTCATACATGGCTGATAGATGTTGTTTTAAATAATTAATTCTGTAATCATCATTGATATAAGGCTGGCCATCACGAGTGAATTCTAATTTATCTTTGGCCCCTAAACCGTTTTCCACAACCATAATCGGTAAATTATAGCGATCAAACACCTGATTTAAGGCAATACGCAAACCTAAAGGATCAATTGCCCATCCCCAATCGCTGGTTTTTAAATATGGATTTTTAACTCCACTAATGAAATTCCCTTTTTGTAAAGTATTCTTTTCTTTATCTAAAGTAACGGTTGTAGATTGATAATAAGAAAAAGTAAAGTAATCAACTTTCCCTTGTAATAAAATTTTTGCATCTTGGGGTTGAATATCCAGCTTTAAATTGTGCTTTTGCCAATACCTTTGAGCAAAATAAGGATATTTACCTTTAACCTGAACATCACCACAATAAAAGTTACTTATTTTCGAAACTTCCTGCGCGTATTGAATATCTACCGGATTGCTGGTTAAAGGATAAATAGTATGATAGGCCAGCATACATCCCATTTTTAAACTAGGATCATATTGGTGAGCAAAGCTGGTAACTAGGCTACTGGCTAAAAATTGATGATGTAGAGCATTAAATCGCATTTGTTCACTATCTATTTCAGGATTGTCAAAATTACTATTGTTACTAACATACATTCCTCCACCTAAATATGCTCCCGAGGTTCGTGTTAATATATTAATTTCATTAAACATAATCCAATATTTGACATCATGGTGATATCTTTTAATAATTGTTTTGGCAAATTTTACATATTGTTCAATTGCTCTGCGGGACTCCCAGCCATTAAATTTTTGTGTCATAGCTAAAGGAGGCTCGTAATGAGAAATAGTAATCAGAGGCTGAATATGGTATTTCTTTAATTCTTGAATCACACCATCGTAAAATTCTAAGCCTTTTTTATTAGGTTCTTCTTCAAAACCATGAGGATAAATTCTCGTCCAAGCAATAGAAAATCTATAAATTTTAAAACCCATTTCTGCAAATAACTTGATGTCTTCTTTGTAATGATGATAGAAATCAATGGCTTGATGACTTGGATAATATTTATCCGCTTGTATTTCCCTGGTAATTTCTCGTGGACGCTTATCAGTTCCTCCTACTAACAGGTCATTCACAGATAGGCCCTTACCATTTTTTAAGTAAGCTCCTTCCAATTGATTTGCTGCAGTAGCACCACCCCACAAGAAATTAGTAGGAAAAGTTTTTAGTGACATTAAAGTTCCTCCCAGATCAGAATTTAGTTACGTAGGCTTCAATATAATAGCTCTATCACCTCCTTAATCTTCGATGACTGTTACTTAGTTAACGTTAAAATTTCATCGTCAGTTGTTACCTTTTGGTTCGCAGTTATTGCAATATTATCTTCGAGACTATTAATTAGAATAAAGATAATGGTAGGGTCAAAACCTTCTTTACAAATAAAACTCAAATTAAATCTAATAAGCGGATCTCCACTATGAACTTTTTGTCCTTCTTTAATTAAAGCTTTAAAGCCGCGACCTTTTAATTTTGCTGTGTCAAGACCAATATGAATTAGGATTTCATTGCCTTGATTAGTTTTTAACCCTACAGCGTGTCCTGTTGGAAAAATCATAGAAACAGTAGCCGTCACCGGAGCAACAACTGTTTCACTGGTGGGATATACGGCTACTCCTTTGCCCAAAGATCCGGATGAAAAGACTTGATCATTAACTTGATTGAGAGGAATAACTTTTCCATTAACAAAACTTTTAAATTTTTCTGTATATTTGCTCTGGCTATCATCTTGAACACGAGCAAAAAAATAAGTAAAAATAAAGGAAAGAAATATGCCCAAAACTGCTGTTATACAAGCATTGATAAAATTACGCGGATTACTGCCGATAAAAATCGGCAACGTAAAAATACTGGGAGACCCAAAAGAATAACGTATTACTCCGGTAATACCTGCATAAAACCCGGCCAAACCTCCGGCAGCCATTACACAAGCCAATACCCCATCATATTTTAAAGTCACCTTATATAAACCAGGCTCGCTAACTCCTGAAAGCGCAGCAAAACTGGCAGATAGAGCATTCTTTCTTAATTTTGGGTTTTTTTCTCGCAAAAAAATCGCTAATGCAGCCCCAACTTGAGAAAAATTACTTGCTAACATTCCCGGCCCTAAAACATTCTCATAGCCAAATTTGGCAAAGTAAACTATTGCTATTGGAGTTAAAGATATATGCATACCCACCATAATTAAAAGTGGAGACAAAGCACCGATAATTGTGGGAACCAACCACGATACATGAATATACAAAAAATTAACAATTGTAATTAATAACTGATCTAATAATTTCCCAAAAGGACCGATAACAATTAAAGACAGTGGCGCAGTAACAGCTATAATTAACAGTGGTTTGAGCATTGCTTTTACACTGGTGGGAATTATGTTTTCCGCAATTTTGTCAATATAGCTCATCAGCAATACCATCAAAATTATTGGTATGACGCTACTACTGTAATTAACTAATTTAATGGGCATATTAAATAGTTTAATCGGCTGACCTTGGGCTATCATATTCATAAAACTGGGATGTAAAAGTATCCCCGCTAACATCATGGCCAAATAGGGATTAGTATTGAATTTTTGAGCTGATGTACTGGCTAACATAAAAGGCAAAAAATAAAATGCTGAATTAGCAATAAAACTCAAAATACGATAATTTGTACTTTTCTGACTCATCCCTAATAAAAGTAAAATAGTAATAATTACTTGCAGCATTCCCCCAGCTGTTAGAACTACAAGAACAGGTGACATAATGGCCACAATCGTATTAAGGAATCGTTTATAAAGGCTCACATTTTTCTTATTGGCTAATGCTTTTTGTCTTTCTTTACCCAAATTAAAGTTTTTAACGATTTCTTGATAATATATTCCTACATCAGCTCCAATAACCACTTGAGATTCATTGCCTGAATTCACAGCACCTAAAACTTCGGGCAGTTTTTCTAAAGCAGGGATATTAAATTTACTTTGATCAATTAAATTAAACCTTAATCTTGTCGCACAGTGATATAAATTATTAACATTTTTTTCACCTCCTACGTAATTTATAATTTGAGCAACAACTTCTTTTTTAGATTGAATTGTTCTCACCCTCTTAATCAGTTAATACTCGATGAATATGAATAATTAAATAGGCCAGCTCTTCATTTGTTATTGCCTTTTCATAGATGGTTTCAATAGTATTTTGAATTTTAATAGACATATTCGAAGCTTTTGGATAAAGTCTATAAACCATTTTCAACAAATCATCTTTATCTGATAGCATCGTGTCACTTAAATACCGCTGTGCAAAAAATTTCAAATGCATTATAAATCGATCATAATTAAGATTATTAGAAGTTAAGTTACCTCCGGTGAGGACCCTTAAAGTTTGTAAAATACTATCAACTAATTGAGTTACATCAAGGATATTGGTTTTCACAGTCGACTGGGTACTAGAATTAATGACATGAAAAGCAATATTAGCGGCTTCTTCACGAGGTAGGTGGAGATTTAACATTTTATTAATTATCTTTAAACCATACACTCCAATATCAAACATTTCCGGATAATACGCTTTCATTTCCCAGTAAATACGATTGCCTAATGCTTGATTAGCATGGTATCTTTGAACAGCAAAATATAAATGATCTGTTAAAGAATAATAAATATTAGGAAGCAAGTTTTCACGTAATTTATTTTCCGCATATTCTACAATCTTAGTAGTTATATCAATATAAATAGGTGGTACATTATTTAAAGATTGAATCATTTCACTTTTACGACTATCATCAATAGGGATAAATTTTTTTGCAATACGAGATTCTGGAATCATACTATTGACTTTTTGGTGATAACCAATACCCTTGCCAAAAGCAATATACTCATGTTCTCCTTTAGAAACTAGGACAACATTAACATTTAATATTTTCTTAATTCGAAACACTGATAATCCCTCTTTATTGCAAATAAAAAAGCAGACAAACAAATCCTAATTTCTTCATAAGAAAAAACTAAAATAAGTCTTGCCTGCTTTACCAGTAACATACGCTTATATTATTAAATTGGTATTTTATTATACAAAGATTATAACATAATTTTCAATTCATGAATATAGTAAAAATTCTATAAACAGAATAAACTAAATTTTTATTATGAGCCAAATACCCGCACTTTTGGTATTTTGATTTAATCTGAATAACTGGCTGGGATAGTTAAGTATCACTACTTACAGACAGCTCATGATAAAGGGTATGGCTACTAAATTGACCTTTCTTACCTTTATTGAAAGAAAGTTTTTATATGAAATAATTAAGATTATCTTGCTTGCCTTTTAAATTTATAAGGCTAATTTTTTCCACTTACGGATTTTAGTGCGAAAAGTAGTGAACGGAGAGACAGTATTAATATCAATCCACCGCCATAGCGACCAACGGGCCTTAGTTGTGGCCCATTTTCTCTGACCTACTTCAAAAAGTTCTGCCTCACTCAAAGAATCTATCCAAGAAGTGAATTGGTCTACCAAAGCATTTAATTCATCCACTTGCGTTTGTAAAGTAGTATTTCCATATTTGTTATAAAAAGATTGATAAAGTCCCCCCAACTGATTCCACTTATAATCCGGAGTCGGTGTTTGCACTGCTAAGCCTTGTTTTTCTTTTCGATCCCACTCTAACATCAGGTTAAGCCAGCCTAATTGGTAGGCCAAATTTTGGCTGGGAGTTTTGTCCACTCCTTCAACTGCTAAATCTTTTTGAGCTTCCGGAATATTGGCAAATTCTGCAATATACTTCTGATACTGGGTTTGAATTGCTTGGATTAGTTCCTGCTTATTTTGGTATGTACGCATTTTTTCTGCTCCCATCTAAAATTCTTGAATTAACTTTTGGCAAAACTCCCATTTTAGTTAAGCCCCATTATACCATAGTACTAACATTTGCCCTGGAACATATTCACAGATTTTGTTAAAAGTGCTATGATAATAAAGTGCTTATCGGGTCCTTAGCTCAGTTGGGAGAGCGCCTGCTTCGCATGTAGGAGGTCGACGGTTCAAGTCCGTTAGGATCCATGTTATTTCACAGCTGATACTGCAGTCACAATTGCAGTGTCAGCTTTTTAATACTTATTGTTTAATATAATCTTAATCAGCAATGCGCTATAATATTGATAGGCTTTATATTTTTATTTAAAGGAAATAAAGATGAGCAGGCAGCGGCCAATTTATTATTATCAAAACTTTGAAGAAGATTTTGTCCAAGCACCACAACAAAATCTACGTTTGCCCTTAGATTATAGTTGGCAGCAATCTAATAATTTTTCCCAACTATTGAAATCCCGCATAAGCACACGATTGGCCCGAGCCTTTAGTTATCTTCTTTGTAATTATTATTTAAAAATCAAATTTTCCCAGGCGCAAATTTTAATTCCCTATCAACAACAGGGTTTGTTTTTATACTGTAATCATACGTTAATGGTCGGTGACGCCTTTTGGCCCTTTCAGTTATTTAACCAGCAAAAAATTGCTTTGATTGCTGAACCGGCTAATTTAAGTTTGCCCGTCATTGGTAAATTATTGCCTTGGGCAGGAGCTTTAATTACTCCCAGTTATTCGCACCAAATGCCGCAATTTCTGACTGCCATCGCTCATAGAATTAAAACTAAGAAGGCTGTTATTATTTATCCGGAAGCCCACGTTTGGCCCTACTACACGGGTATTCGTCCTTTGAATTTGGCAGCTTTTCATTATCCGGTTAGATATCATGCACCTAGTTTTTGTGCTACCGTTACTTATCAACGGCCTTTACATGGGCAACGACCCCAGATCACGATTTATGTGGATGGCCCTTTTTGGCCGGATCAACAACAAACCAGCAAACAGCAACAATTACAGCTCCAGCGACAAATTACTACTTGTCTGCAAAAAAGGAGCACTTTCAGTAATTATGAATATATTATTTATCGGCCAAGGAGTAATCCATGAACTTGTTATATTGTGGTGATAGCAAAATGCAGCAGGGGATCTTGTTATCAATTTTGTCATTCATGAAAAATATCAGCCAACCCTTAAAAGTCTATATTTTAACTGCTCATATTTTAACCCGACACAAGGAATATCAACCCTTATCCGATCAGATGATTGCTTTTTTACAACAAGTTGTTCACCAACAAAATCTTCAGAGTAGTGTCCAAAAATTCGATATTACTCAGCTTTTTCAGGCACAATTACCACAGGCCAATATGGCAACTCGCTTTACTCCCAATTGTATGCTTCGTTTGTACGCTGATTTAATACCGGAGCTTCCTGAACGTTTGCTTTATTTAGATGCCGATGTTCTCTGTCATTTGGATTGTAGCAAATTTTACGAACAAGATCTCACTGAAGTCGAAGTAGTTGGAGTGCTGGATCAATATGGTAAATGGTTCTTTCATAATCAACTTCAAGCTTTCGATTACCTTAATTCAGGAGTCTTATTACTTAATCTGCAACAAATTAAACGTACCAATTTGTTTGCCCGTTGTCGGCGCCAATGCCGCTATCGTCCTATGTTTATGCCCGATCAGGCTGCGTTAAATCATTTTTGTCGGCAAAAAAGAATTGCAGAGCAAAAATATAACGAGCAGCATCAACTGCATTCAGATACCGTTTTGCAACATTTTACGACGCAAATTCATTTATATCCTTATTTACATCTGCAAACTATTAAACCTTGGCAAATAGAACAAGTCCAACAAGTTCTTCAAATCCATGATTATGATGATATTTTCACTACTTACCAGCAATTAGCACAATCATCCCCCTTTACCAGTTATTGCCCTCATACTTAAATTATTAATTCCCAACCGAAAAATAATTTGGAGGAGTTTCCTATGACAAAAGGTACTACAATTCCGGTATTTTTTGCTGTTGATAATCGCTATGTTCCTTATTTAGCCGCAGCTTTGATTTCCTTACAAACACAGGCCAACCCTGCTGATAACTATCAAATTAAAATTCTTTACCAAAAACAACATTTAAGCGTACATAATCAACAACAACTAGCTACTTTAATAAAGCCAAAAACAAGCTTGGAATTTGTTGCCTTAGATACCAGCTTGTGGGATAAATTAGGCCAGGATCCTAATACTTTGCGCGCAGATTACTTAACTTTAACAATTTACTATCGTTTATTTATTGCCAATCTCTTTCCTCAATATGAACGCGGAATTTATTTAGATGCGGATGTGATCATTAATTATGATTTAGGGTATTTATACCGCCTTAACCTGCACGAACAGATGATAGGAGCCGTTACGGATGCCTTTATTAGTCATCATCAAGTGACAGCTAATTACGCCGAACAAGCCATTGGTGTTCCCAGAAATGAGTATTTTAATTCAGGAATACTCTTATTGGATCTAAAACAAATGCGTGCTTGTCAATTGAGTCAACATTTCTTATATTTAATGAATAAGTATCATTTTCCCTTAATTGCGCCTGATCAAGACTATTTAAATGCCATTGGTCACCAGCGTCTATTCTTATTAGCTGACGAGTGGAATTTTCAAACTGAATATCCCTTAGCAACCATCACGCAACCTAAAATTGTCCACTACAATTTATACGGTAAGCCCTGGCATTATAATAATATTGCTTTTCAAGACTTATTTTGGCAGGCTTTAAGACAAACTCCATATTATAATCAAGTCTACCAAGAGCAGCAACTATACTTAAATTCTCCGCAAAAAATTCAGGCTGATAAAGACCATAAGGCTTTATTGTTAAAAAGAGTTTGCGACATACCGCAACAGACCTCGACTTTTAAAACGGCAGCAATGCAAGGTGAGCAGGTGCAGATATGATTATTGGTGGTGATAAAAAACCAGTTATTAAAAATATTCAAAAAAATATTCAAGCAAAACAATTTAATGCAAAAGTTGAGCTTAATGACCCCAAACTGGATTTACAAACGGAAGATCAAATCTTAGAGCATTTTCTGCAACAAAGATCTCAGGGAACTTATCATGTTAAAAATATAATAGCTCGTCTGGGAATGAGGCTTATAACTCAATGGTGCAATCGTTCGACTGAAGTTCACGGTTTGCACAATTTGGCAGATCTCAATACTGGGGCAATCATTACCAGTAACCATTTTAATCCATTGGATAATACCGCCATTCGTTACGCTCTGCGTTCACAACACCGACGTTTATATATTGTTAGTCAAGCAACAAATCTGCAGATGCAGGGCTCTTTAGGCTTTTTTATGAATTATGATGATATTTTACCTCTTGGCCGCGGCCTTAACTATCTGGGAAAAATCTTTCCTCAATTGCTGCAAACTACCCTGCAACAAAACAATTATATTTTAATTTATCCGGAACAAGAGATGTGGTTTAATTACCGCAAACCCCGCCCCTTAAAACGGGGTCCTTATTATTATGCTGCCCGTTTGAACGCCCCTATTATTTCTTGTTTTGTAGAAATGCAAGATCTCAAAAAACCTGATAATAAGCAATTTAATCAAATTCGGTATTTAGTGCATATCCTGCCTATTATTTATCCTCAAGCCCGCTTGAGTGATCGTGATAACAGTTACTATATGATGCAACAAGATTATCAACAAAAAAAGGCCGCCTATGAAGCGGCCTATCAGCAAAAATTAACCTATGATTTTGAAACTGCAGACATTGTCGGCTGGCGTTTATCCTAGTCACCATCTGTGGTCTTTGGGATGGGGTATGCACCTAGTAAACAGACTTAATTTAACTCCAGGACTTGGTTGGAAACCTGGATTTGACGTCTTGTAATATGTGTCTGCTGCAGATCTAAGCGACAAGTGTTAACAGCCAAACCTAGACAAGGTTGTACATATAATCTGCGCGCACTCAGATCATAACCAACCCAATAGCGGCTATGGTCACTAACTTGACTATTCCGCAGACCATGTTGAATTCCCTGAGGTACAGTAACAGATTTTAAAACCGAGAAAAGTTGATTAATTCCTAGTGTTGCCGGAAAAGGATCTAAATTATTAGCCAAAATAGCCGCTCTTACAAAACGTGAAGGAGAAGTATAATCACCTGGTAAGCCCAGCATACCGTAACCAGTCCCCGTAGCAATTGGACTTAGGGCCAGGCGATTATTGTAGACTGTTTTCTTTTTATGCGGATTATGACTTGATAAATTAACATAATTGCGTAAATTAGTGAGATGCCAATAATATTCCGGACTGTTAGTCATGACACCGACACTATCATAAATGCGAAACGCTCCCTGATCTGTTGGTTCTAATACCACACTATCATTAGTGCTGTCTATAAAGAGATAGTGCCCGGAAAATTGGGAACGAATATGCCCCCGTTGATAGGGGTGATGCAATAAACCATATTTGGAGATATGTTTCTTAATCTCCGCAACACTTTGAAAATTACTTAAAATAAAGGTAACAACTTCTTCTCCTAATAAAGGCGTTAGTCCTCTTTTTTGTAATTGTCGTTCCGAAGCATGTGTACTTTCCAAAAGCACTTGTAAGTCACCGGCCAGCCCAGCTGAATTAATCCCATCAAAAATATTAAAATTCTGCGCAGAACCAATGCCCATGACAGCATATTTACTGGTCCAGGAATGCAGATTGCTTTTTATTGTGACTTGGGCGGGAATATTAATAATTTCTGCCGGTAAACCCGCATCCTCTTCAAAAACGCCAACATTTAAGTCCATCGTTCGACCCCAGAAAACTTGGCCATTACTAGCGGTGATTGAAACACTGGTACACAAGACTACCACCTCTTTTCTACATTGCCATAATTATAACAACTCTTTACCCTTGCATGATAAAGTAAGCTTCAAAAAGCTGACTAAAAATAAAAGGCCCCAGAGGGGGTCTTTTATAAATATTTAAAAAGTATAACCTTATTCATATTTTTTGAGAATTAAATTAGCTACAGCTTCAGGAGTAATTTTTCCTAAATTATGCTCTAAGTCACTCTGCCGTAAAGCTTCAACTAAAGAATCATAGTCATATTTAACTCCTAATAAATGCTGATCAATGACCTCAACATCACCTTTAGTGATGAAATCTCCATAAATTTGGCAATGAGTGATCTGATTATTAGTGACTGTATAATTAAAAGCTACCGTCCCAATATCAAAATGATGAGAAACATAATCATGATAACCCGGATTTTTACCATAATTCCATTCTTCAGTAGTATATTTGGCTGCTAAAGCATCGTCAATATTCTGCCAATCGTCATCGGTTAAATGATAAGTTTCAATTTGATCAATTTTATCAACACCAAACATATGACATAACAAATAATTTTTAAAATCTTCCCCGGTCCAGTTACGATATTGGCTGGATAAATACGGCTTGATGTTGGTGATGCGTTTATCGACAGATTTAACACCCTTTGATTGCAGCTTTTCCTGATTAGGAGTTAATACTTGGCGCGCTTGTTCTTGATTTAAATCAAACATAATCGTTCCGCCGGCAGCATAAGAATCACCGGTTTTCACCATCGTCATCCCACAAAACTTTTGTCCATCAATAACTAAATCGTTTCTGCCGCTCAGTTGTGCTTGCGGAACTCCTAAATCATGCAAAGCACTTAAGATCGGAGCCCCAATAGCTTGGTAGTTGTCAACTTGCGCTGTGGGATCATTGACGACAATATTTTCAAAGATGATATTACCATAATCTTGATAGACAGCTCCGCCACCTGAAGAGCGACGAACCAGATCAATTTGATGCGCGCGTAAATATGGTAAATCCACTTCTGCATAGGCGTTTTGATGAACACCAATAATAACTGCCGGATGATTGATATAAATAATTAAGCCATGTCCCTGCAGTCTTTTAGTCTGCAGTAAATAATTATCTAGTGACTGATTAACCAACGGATCATACAGCGGTTTTCCATTTCTGGTTGTATCTATTAAAAACACAGTTCTGCCTCCAAAATTTTAAGGATTTCATTTTTATGCTATCATTTTCCTCTTGATTTTGAAAGCGGTATTAATAATATTAACTGCCTTCGAAAAATATCAAAACTAAGCTTTTAATCTCTACTTGAAATTTTATTCGACAGTTAAAAGAGGATCAAAATATTTTAATTTGGTTGAATCCACGTTGCCCCCGTCCGTAATTGCCAAATCCGGAATCGCTGTAATTGGTAAAAAGGATAGATAGAATAAAGGATCTGGCAAATGACACCCCAGTTGCTCAGCAGCTTTTTTTAATTCTAATTCCTTTTGTGCCAAGTCTTGAGGAGTTAAATCAGTGGTAATTCCACCTAAAGGCAGCTTCAATAAGGCTAACACTTGTCCATCAGCCACGACCACCTGGCCGCCACCACATTCAATCAAAGTATTAACCGCTAAGGCCATATCTGCAGTTTGCATACCCGCAACTACTAAATTGTTGTCATCGGGTGCGACTGTAGTAGCAATGGCCCCTTTTTGTAAAGACCAGCCAGAAATAAAGCCATGGGCCTGTTTATGATTAATACCATAGCGCTCTAATACCGACACCAAAGCTACATCTTCTTGGGCGCTTGGTTGAATAACCCCATTATTAACCGGCAGAGATACATCACGCTGTTTCCGTACAAACGGACCGACACTCTTAATTGTTCTTACTTGTGCCGTTTGGGCGCTGGAATCCACTTTGACAGCAAAATCAGCTGCTTGAACCGGTGACAATTTTAGTGTTCCTTGTAATTTTGCACTCCGTTGTGGTGGTGTGAACTCTTCTAAAACTTCATGATTGTGCAGCACAACTTGACCTTTACTGATAACGGATTGAATATTAAAGGTCTCCGGCCGATCTACTAATAAGATATCGGCCTCTTTACCAGGAGCAATGGAGCCTACTTGATCATCAATCTGATAAGCTTCGGCGTTATTTAAAGTGGCCATTTGAATAGCCGTCATTGCACTGACTCCAGCTTGAATCGCCAATTTAACTAAATGATCCAAATGACCTTGTTCTAGAATATCATGGGCATTAACATCATCAGTACAAAAGCTGGTATGACGAGCCATTCCCGGGGCATCTTGTGTGACAGCCTTGATATTTTCTTTTAAAAATTTAGTCACTGAGGATTCGCGCAGTACCACGTGCAATCCTTTGCGTGCTTTTTCTAAAAATTCTTCATGGTCATAACTTTCATGATCAACATGGACCCCACTCATTAAGTATTGATTTAAATCTTTCCCGTGTGCCATCGGCGAGCAGCCAAAAATAGGCTTATGATTTTTTTGAGCTGCTAGTAAGGCCTTTAAAGTGTCAGGATCTTTAATCTGGACAGCTTCGCGGACTGTTTCCCAGACACCATAACAATCAGCCTGAGCTTGATACTTGGCATGATCGGCGGCGGTCACATTATAAGCAATAGTTGACTGCGGCATTGTATAAGGGGTTTTGTATGGTAAGCCCCAAAAAACTTTTAGCGGGATTTGATCAATCTCTTCAAAAATCTCTTTAAGACCTTCTAATCCTACTACCGAAATATATTCGTCTAAACCGGAAATAATACTAGTAGTACCATGAGGAACTACCGCTTGAGCAAATCTGGTCATACTTAATTTACTGCACTCCACATGAATATGACCATCAATTAAGCCTGGTACTAAGTATTGACCCTGTGCATCTAAAATTTGGGTTTGTGCACCTATATAATCAGTAACATCCTTATCCACTGCAACAATCTTACGTTGATAGATTGCAACCTCCGCTGGATAATACTCTGAAGTATTAACATTAACTAAAATCCCATTTTTTATAACTATATCTGCAGGTACTTGAGCAGCACCGGCATCAATATATTCACCTAATTGTTGAATTGTCACCTTTTGTCAGCCCCTTTTCCTTACTAAGCCGTAGTTCCTTTCGGCAGAACGTTGAGTACATAAAGCAATACAATAAAGACGAATAATAAAATCCAAGTAATATAGTTAACTTCTTTTCTCCGGCCTGCCACGGTCATCAAAATTGGATAAGTCAAAAATCCAAAAGCAATACCATAAGAAATGTTATATGTTAAAGGCATCCCGATAACTACTAAAAAGGCTGGCAGCGCTACTTCGAAATGATCCCACTGGATATCTTTTAAAGACGACATCATCATAACACCAACAATAATTAAAGCTGGGGCTGTTACTTGATTAGTCACAACCGTTAAAAGTGGTGAGAAAAATAGACTCAAAACAAATAAGACTCCAGTAGTAAGTGCGCTCAGACCGGTACGTCCACCCACGGCAATTCCAGCTGATGATTCAACATAAGCTGCTGTCGGCGTTGTCCCCATTACTGATCCAGCCAGCATAGACAAAGAATCAGCCATTAATGCCTGTCCAATCCGTGGCATTCGATTATTTTTCATGATTCCCGCTTGTTGAGCTAAACCAATTAAGGTACCTGCAGTATCAAAAAAGGCAACTAATAAAAAGATTAGCACGACTGCCCACATTTGCGGATCAGCCATACTTGATAAATGAGTTATGCCGACGCCAAAAGTTGGTTTCAAACTAGGAGCTAAGGAAATGAAATGTGTAGGAGCTTTAATTAATCCTGTTACTAATCCTAGTAATGCAGTAGCCACCAAACCGATAAAAATCGAACCGGGTACTTTTTTCGCCATTAAAATTCCAATTACAAAAATACCAAAGATGGTCAACCAAGTAGTTGGTACTGTAAAAGATCCAATAGCTACTAGTGACGTTTTGCTGCTAACAACTAAACCGCCACCTTGCAAACCTACAAAAGCAATAAAAATTCCAATACCTGCGGCCATCGCCAGTTTTAGATCTTGCGGAATAGCATCAATAACGATCTCACGTACTTTTAAAAACGAAAGAATCGTAAATAAAATTGAAGCTACAAAAACGCCGGCCATCGCTTTTTGCCAAGGAATTCCCATTGCCAAAACAACAGAATAAGTAAAAAAGGCATTATCCCCTAGTCCTGGAGCAATAGCAATCGGATAATTTGCTAAAAAGGCCATTAACCAGCAACCAATAATAGCTGAAACTGCTGTTGCTGTAAAAACTGCCCCTTTATTCATTCCCGCAGCACCCAAGATACTAGGGTTAACAAATAAAATATAGGCCATTGAGACAAAGGTAGTTAAACCAGCCAAGATTTCCGTCTTCACAGTTGTATGCTGTTCCGAAAGATGAAACTGCCGATCTAAATATCCTTGTTGAATACTTGTACTTCCGCCTGAATTCTGCATTATTCTCTCATTACCTTCTCCCTTTGTTAAGATGGCTTTATTATTACATACAATAAAATTAAATTCAACCTCAAAAGTTCGTCTTTTAATTATTGATTAGCATTTTTAACTATGATAAACTCTAAAATGTGTTGGAAAGAACAAACATTATTGAATGGAGGCTTTATAAATGTCGACTACAATTACTCCCGAATTTGTGCAGGGACTTCCGAAAGCCGAGCTGCATTTACACATCGAGGGCACCTTGGAACCGGATTTAAAATTGAAGTTAGCTCAGCGTAACCATATTGATATTGGTCAATCCACTATTGAAGAAGTGCAACAGACTTATCAATACAATGATCTGGCTTCTTTTTTAGCCGTTTATTATCCGGCTATGAATGTTTTACAAACCGAACAGGACTTTTATGATTTGGCTTTTAGTTATCTGCAAAAAGCGGCTGCTAATAATGTGCGCCACGTAGAAATTTTCTTTGATCCTCAAGCTCATACCAGTCGCGGTATCCAATTTGCCACAGTTATTAATGGATTACACCGGGCAATTGTTGATGCCCGCGCCTTAAATGTTGATGCTGCTTTAATTATGTGTTTCTTGCGTGATTTTACTAAGGAATCGGCACGTCAGACTTTATTAGAAGGTCTCAAATATTCTGATAAAATCATCGGTGTGGGACTGGATTCAGATGAACATAATAATCCTCCGTTAAAATTTAGCCAACAGTTTGCAGATGCCGCTGCCGCCGGACTGCATTTAACCAGCCACTGTGATATTGATCAAAAAGATTCTATTGATCACATCCGCCAAGCTTTAGAAATGATGGATGTTGAACGTTTGGATCACGGCACAAATATCGTGGAAGATCCGGATTTAGTCGAGCTTTTGGTTAAAAAGCATATTGGTTTGACTGCTTGTCCGCTGTCTAATAGTTTTGTCAGTCCGGATATGAAAGGTAAAGAAATAACCCAATTACTGGATAAGGGTGTGGAAGTATCAATTAATTCCGATGATCCCGCTTATTTTGGCGGTTACATTAGTGATAACTATTATGCGGTGGCTGATAAATATAATTTAACTAAAGACCAAGTAGTCCAGTTAGCCCGCAACTCATTTACCAGTTCTTGGATTAGCCCCGAAAAAAAGCAGCTTTACCTCAATGAACTGGAAGCTTACGTTCAAAGTCACTAAATTTTTTTAAACCAATTTGTCCTCTTGCAATTTTTTACAAATAATTAAGCCACAAAAAAAGCCCGGAAACTTTTCTAGTTTCCGTGCTTTTTATTAATTTACTTATGATAATTGGGCGATTGTTTAGTGATGGTAATATCATGGGGATGGGATTCTGTCAAACCCGCATTAGTAATCTGAATAAACTGGGCCTGATTAATTAAATCATTGATTGTATGTGCTCCAACATACCCCATACCTGAACGTAGACTACCAACAATTTGATAAATAATATCTTCAACGTCCCCTTTATAAGGCAACTTACCTTCTATACCTTCAGGTACCAGCTTTTTGGCTTCATGCACTTTACTTTGGAAATAACGGTCAGAAGAGCCGTCTTTCATAGCCGCTACTGAACCCATGCCGCGATATGCTTTAAACTGATTGCCTTTTTCATCAGTCAAAACGTCTCCAGGAGCTTGAGTGGTTCCTGCCAGCATATTACCTAGCATCACCGCATTGCCCCCCGCAGCCAAGGCCTTCACAATATCGCCGCAATACTTAATGCCCCCGTCGGCAATAATCTGTTTGCCATAGTCTTGAGCAACAGCTGCCGCATCAAAGACAGCAGTAATTTGGGGGACACCAACACCGGCAATGACGCGTGTGGTACAAATTGATCCCGGTCCAATGCCAACTTTGACCACATCTACTCCGGCATCAAATAAAGCTTTAGTGCCGGAAGCTGTAGCCACATTGCCAGCAATAATTGTCTGCTGTGGGTATGTAGCTCTAATTTCAGCAATTTTGGTTAAAACCCCCTGCGAATGTCCATGAGCAGTATCAATAACAATTGCATCTACGCCCGCATCAATCAAAGCCTGAGTTCTCGTAAAAGTATCATCATTAATTCCTACTGCTGCTGCTACCAACAAATGATCATCAGCATCTACAGCTGACTTAGAAGCTAAGGAAGCCCGTTTTTTAACCTGGCTCACTTGCTCTACTTGGGCAGCGATACTCATATTTTTATGAATTACTCCCAAACCGCCTAATTGAGCCAAGGCAATGGCCATCGGCGCTTCAGTAACGGTATCCATGCCTGCACTTAACACTGGTATTTTTAAATTTAAATTTGAACCTAGCTGCGTCGAAGTATTCACTTCCCGCGGTAAAACATCACTGGCAGCGGGAATCAGCAAAACATCATCAAAAGTTAATCCTAATTTAGTAAATTTGTCAGACCGGTTCAAAATTTATTACCTCCATGCATATTTAAAATAAGTGAAATTTTAACTACTTTAGCATAAGAAGCATTAAAAAGTAAACACCTTTAAACTTAACATTTTCGTATTTATTTTGTTTTTAGTTCAGGTTTATTAAAAATCTAATGTGGTAAAAATCAGCGAATAATGATTTCGCAACCTTAAAAATGAGAGCGTGAAGATGGATTTTGCAGCAATACAATCGGTAATCAAAAAAACAGCTAAGATTCTCTTAGCTGTTTTTAATCAAAGAACTTCTAATCATTAATTTTTAGCTTTATCAATTGCATCTTTGGCTGAATCTTTTAAATCTTCTGCTTTATCTTTAGCTTTACCGGCAGCTTTTTGGGCTTTACCGCCCATTTCTTTAGCAGCACCTTGAACTTTGTCTTTCATATTATCTAATTTCCCCATAAGTGATTCCTCCTTAGATATTTAAAAACTAACTGTATTATACAACAAGTCCGTCTATAAAAACCAAGAAAGGTATCTCTTGAATAGATATTAACTATTTTAGAAAAACAACTACCAGCCAATCTGATCCGCATTAGGCGGTAATTGCAGTTGACCGGAGGCTAACTGATTAAAGGCTTGTTCAAATTTAGTAAATACTTCTTGCAACTGCTCTTCAGTAATTACCAAAGGCGGCTGGAAGCGTAACGTGTAGCCACGCAAACTAATGATTAAAACCCCTAATTCAAATAAGCGATAGATTAACTTGGTAGTAGCCGCAGCATCGGGAGCCTGAGTTTGAGGATTAATAATATCAATTCCGCCATTTAAGCCATAAAACCGAACATCACCAATAAAAGCATATTTTTTCTGTTGTTCTTGGAAAAACTTTTCCGCTTCTAAGCCTAGTTTTTGTGAATGCTCCACCAGATGTTCTTGTTCAATAACATCTAAAGTAGCATTCGCAGCTGCAGTTGTCACCGGATTGCCGGCTGTAGTATAAGTATTAGCGGGAGCCTGTAAAGAGTCCATGATGGGAGCACGGCCAATAACTGCGCTCAAAGGAAGGCCCGAAGCAATTGATTTGCCGATGGTCATTAAATCCGGTTCAACATCAAAATGTTGAATGGACCACCATTTACCTGTCCGGCCAAAGCCTTGATTAACTTCATCCACAGCAAACAAAATCTGATTCTCAGTTGCAAATTGGCGCACCCGCCGTAAATATTCTTTGGGAGCTTTAATAATGCCGCCGTCTCCTTGAATAGGTTCCATGATAATCGCAGCTACTTCTTCAGCAGGCAGGTAAGTTTCAAACGGCAATTTAAAGGCTTGCCATTGGCGTTCGATAAAATCTGCTAACGTTTCACTAGCGGGCTTTTGGCTAATATCAGGATAGGGCACTTTAACAATCCCCGGCAATAAAGGTCCAATTTTTCGGCTCATATTTAAGCTGACACTAGATATACTAATAGAGCCATAAGTAGAACCATGATAAGCACCGGTAAAACTCACAATATATTGGCGTTTGGTATAAGCGCGCGCATATTTGATAATGGCATCATTAGCGTCAGAACCGGAATTACCCCAAGCTACCCGCAACGGCCCGCTGATTGGTGCCACTTTGACTAATCGTTGGGCCAAAAGTGCCGCGGGCTGGTTAGCAAAATAAGCTGGCGTATATTGAATTATTTTATGGGCTTGCTGACAGATAGCATCTACAACATGAGGGTGAGAATGACCAGTATTTGTTGAAGAAGCACTGGCCAATAAATCAAAGTATTTGTTTCCTTCCAAGTCAGTTAAAATGGCCCCTTGCCCACTGGCTATGGCGATATCAAAATACTGAATCCGCACTGCTGGTGCTAAAACCTGTTTCTCGGCAGCTAATAAGTCCTCTTGTTTCATGGCAATCATCCCTTATTTCTTAATACTTGAGTATCTCTGTTATAAGTTAGGAAAAGTTTTTAATTAAAGTTAAAATGTAATTAACATTCTCTAATAAGTTGAGGTAAATGTCAAATATTGCTGGAAGATAATATTTTTATTGAAATTCGAAAAGATAAATACTAATTTTTTTCGATATTTCAAAAAAAGCTGAAAAAATTTATCATTTTTCCAGCTTCAAAATGCTCAATATTTAAAAATAAGTACCCATTAAATAATTATTCGTAACGTAACGAGGTCATCGGATCCAATTTAGCCGCCCGCCGGGCTGGTAAAGTACCTGCTAAAAAGGCAATCAGCATAATCACTATAATAATCATCAGAACTGAAGACCAGCTAAACTGGACTAAAGTAAAGCCGCCTAAGCCTTTGAGAAAACTGTTTAAAGCAACTTTATTCAAAATAGTACCCAGAGCCATTGCTATTAAAATCCCTAAAATTGAACCAATAAACCCAATCAATAACGATTCACAACTAAAAATAAAGAATACTTTTCCCCGACTTAAACCCAGCGCTTTCATTAAACCAATTTCTCGGGTCCGATCACGAACTGACATATATAAAGTATTAATTACACCAAAACTGGCAGCGATTAAAGCAATGGCGCCAAAGATAATCAAAACCCCGGTAATAGCATTAACAACTTGCCGCATTTGACCGACTTCGTCTTGAAAAGTTTGCGCACTATAGCCTTGTTTGGCCAGGCGCTTTTTTAATTGAGCAATGTTGGCATCACTCGGATTTTTCACTGTTGCGGTAACGCCATAATAATTTTGCTTCATCCGTTTTGGTAGTCCCAATTGGTTAATCGCAGAAATTTTATCTGCTAAAGCTTGACTGACAATAGAAAGATTACCTTGAATAATACTATTATTACGGACACCTACAACTTTAGCTGTAACTAAAGAACGTTGATTAGTAGCTTGTGAAGAAGCAGCCACTTTAATGGTTTGACCAACAGCCTGCTGAGCCGATTTAAAACCCAAGGCTTTAATATATTTATTGGCCAACACTACTTCTTTGGCGGAACCTTTTTTAGCAGCTTGATGTCCTTGTTTTAAATCGACATTAACTCCTACTGGCGGTTGCGCTTCAATAATATACTTAGTTTTATTCGGACCTTGGACATAATCAATACTCATATTTTGGACTGGCTGCACATCTTTTAAAGCCGATATCTGCTTTAATTTTTTCAATTTTTGCGGGGTTACATTCTCTTGGTCAGCCGCACTCCCCCGATTAGAATCATACTTTTGCGGAGTATTGGTCATTGAATTAGTAGTATTGGTTGAAGGAATAATTTCCATGAGGCCCTTACTACCAACATTAGCAACCTGTTTTGATACATAACCATTGACGCCGCTATTAACGCCCACAGTAATTGCAATAGTGAAAGCCCCAATCATTATCGCAATGACAGTTAAAATTGTCCGCCCCTTATTATGCCATAAATTAGTGGCAGCTGAACTCAAAATATCTGCAAATTTCATTAGTGGGCTCCTTTCTCACTTACAATTTGTCCATCTTTAATCTGAATTTGGCGCTGACATTTAGCTGCCAAATCTTGATCATGAGTAACCATAATCAACGTTATGTCCTGTTTTTGCTGTAAATCAAATAAAATATTTTCAATTTTTGCACCTGTGGTGGAATCCAAATTACCCGTAGGCTCATCAGCAAAAATGATTTCCGGATTATTCACTAAGGCCCGGGCAATGCAGACACGTTGTTTTTGACCACCAGATAAATCTTGTGCATGATTATTTTTTTTATTACTTAAACCTACTGCCTCGATGGCAGCCTCCGCCAAATACCGCCGTTTACTGCCAGTAATACCACCAATGCGCAATGGTAACATGACATTTTCCAAAACAGAATCTCTGGCATTTAAAAAGAATTGCTGAAAAACAAAGCCAAACATTTGATTACGAATTTGATTCAGAGCTTTAGTTTTAATACTTTGCACGGGTTGGTCATTTAAAGTAATAGTACCCGATGTAGGATGATCTAAGAGGGCCAAAATATGCATTAATGTGGACTTACCCGACCCACTTTTACCAACAATTGCAACTGATTCACCCTTTTGAATGTCTAAACTAACCCCACGCAGGGCCTGAAATTGTGAGGAACCATGACCATAAACGCGGACAATATTTTGGGCGGTTACCAGACTCATCTTCTTATCCTCCTTGTGTTATTGTGTATTATGCACATAGTATACCACAACTATATAAAATAAAAAGCACTATCAGAGATTTGATAGTGCTTTGCTTTAAAAATTCAACTAAACCAAGGCTCCACAATTTTTAAAGTCCTGTTATCAAAATCAATTTGTGCTTGACAACCATAAGGTAAGGCTGTGCGGGGATAAGCATGACCAAAATTACAGTTATATAAAATAGGAGTCTGATAAGCCTCAGTTACTTGTAATAATACTTGTTGGTATTCTGAATAATATTTTTTGTTTTGCGGTTTACCAACTATTATTCCCTTAATCACTTCGAAAATACCGGTTTTCTCTAATTGAGACAATAGTGCTTGGTATTGAGTGGGAGTTGGTTGATCTTCACTAGTTTCAATAAATAAAATTTTCTGCGACCAGTTTTTGGTCTTTGGGAAGAGATGATACTGCTCGTTGATCGCTTTTTCTTCCGGAAAACTGGAATTTCCTAATAAATCCGTTAAACTTTCCAAGCAGCCTCCCAATAGTCTTCCAGTTATCTGGCCGCTGCCCCGCAACACTAAATAGCCATCTTGATCTTTATGTTCCTTGCGGGGGATTCCCACTTGCTGCGGAGAAAAATCAGTTCGTTCTTCATACCAGATTGGACTAGATTCAATTGTTGTTTCTGGCGGATTAGTAAAATAATGAGCCAAAGTTTTTTTGGTATAAGGCAGTAAGTCTGGTCCTAATTCCGCCAAATCATTTAAAAAACTGGGTCCATAAAAACTCTGCATGCCCAATCGATAAAACATTAAATGATCTACAGTGGTATCTGAAAAACCACTGAACAGTTTAGGATGCTGTTGCACATTTTGGACAAAATCGGCGTCATCCATTAAGTAAGGCATTAATCTGTAGGTATCAATACCACCAATGGCCGCAAAAATGCCCTTAATTTTGGGATTAGCAAAAGCCGCTTTAAGATCCTGAGCTCGGGCTTGCGGATGTTGTTTCAAATAATCAATTCCCTTCAGTGCATTAGGCATAAAAACCGGTTGCAAACCTAATTGTTGTAACCGGTGAACTCCTAATTTTCGCTGATGACTAGCAAAATCTTCTCCTAAAGTTCCAGCTGATAAACTCACAATGGCGACTGGATCACCTTTATGTAAATGCGGGGGTTTAATAAGCATAATTCAATCTCCTTAAAAAAAATTAATTTTTCTAATTATAATTAATTTTTATTGCTAAAACAACTATTGGTTGCAAGATTTGCGGTCATTACCAACATAATGCCATTTTTAGATAAAATAAAAAACTGCCCAGCTCAAGCTTTGACAGTTTATTAAGACTCCCATTATTAATTATTATTTGAATGGTTGAGATTGCTATGACGAATACTATAGGTCAAATAAATAACAATACCTATTAAAAACCAAATAGCTGAAGCAATCCAAGTGATTTGCTTTAATTGCGTCATTAAATATAAGCACAGTAATAACGATATTATCGGTAAGACCGGATATAACGGTACTTTAAAACCATCATTTTGAATATCATGGCGCTGGCGCAGAGGCAAAACTCCCAGTGAAACAAAGGCAAAGGCAATTAAAGTTCCAATATTAACTAATTCAGCCAACTGATTTAAATTAATAAATCCACCCATAATGGCAATAATGATCGTCACTACTATTAAACTATTATTGGGTAAATGCTTCTGATTGATATGACCTAAAAATTGAGGCAGCAGACCATCTCTGCCAATCGCATAAACCAAGCGGGAACTGCTGTAAATCATTGTCACCATCATGGTGAACATTCCGGCCATGGCTCCCAAAGAAATAATACCGGCTACCGTATTTAAATGAAAAAATTGCAGAGCAAAAGCGACCGGATCAGCAACATTCAATTTAGTATAAGGAATCATACCAGTCAAAACTGTTGCTACAGCCATATATAAAATGGTGGCAATAATCAAAGTTCCAATAATTCCAATCGGCAAATTCCGCTGGGGATTTTTCACCTCCGGTGCAGAGGAAGAAACAGCATCAAACCCCAGATAAGCAAAAAAGACAGTGGAAGCGCCGGTTAAAACTCCAGAGGTGCCAAAGGGCAGAAAAGGCGACCAATTTTTAGGCTTGACATAAAAAATACCAACGGCAATAAAAATGGCAATAATGGCAATTTTAATAATAACCATCCAATCATTAATTTTCATCGATGTCTGCATACCCCGAGATAACATTGCAGAAATTAAAAGTACTACTATCACTGCTACCAAGTTTATATAAGTATGCTGTTGTAAGTTCAGCGGCCCAGAGATAGCTTGCGGCAACTTAATCCCAAAGCCCTGCAAAAAAGCACTAAAATAAGCCGAAAAACCTACGGATACAGTAGCAACCGCCAGCATATACTCTAAAATTAAAGCCCAGCCGATGATCCAACCGATCAGTTGACCAAAAACAATATTCCCGTATGAATAAGCACTCCCCGCCACCGGCAAGGCTGAAGCAAATTCAGCATAACACATGGCCGCTGTCGCACAGACAATTGCCGCAATTAAAAAACTTAAAATTACTCCTGGTCCACTGACAGTAGCCGCTACCGTGCCCGGTAAAATGAAAATTCCGGTACCAATTACAGCCCCGATTCCCAGTGCCATTAAGTCCTTGGCCCGTAATGATTTTTGAAATTTAATATCCTCTTGCAAATATTGCTTGACATCAGCCTTTTGCATAATCTTTTGCCACAGAGACATCAGTATCATTCCTTTAAATATTATAGTTTGTAGAATAAGTGAAAATCCAGCTGCTGTCAAATAACTTTTCTCATCAAAAATTAAAGTTCTTCTGAATACTTCTATATAAGCCTTTCAGTACTCAAGCCCATGCCCTGGGGGTTAGCAATCAATTTTTAAAGAAAAATCGAAATTTGAGATCGACTATTAATGACTGAAAATTAAATTAAAATTAAAAAAGGCTTGACTTTTCCTAGCCAATTATATTACATTAGGATTAATTCAATGAGAACAGGAGAAAACAATATGTTAAATCTTCAAATTCGACAGTTGAATGCCTATTATTACTTTCGTTTCTTTAATTAGTGTTTGTGCTCTGCAAGACGGGTGCAAACACAGCAAGTGTTTGACACCTGTAGGAGCGAAAGCAGTTTGCGTGAGTAATTTCGACCTAACAGGTTCAAGAAAATCTGTTAGATCTTCCCAATGATTTTTAGTCGACCCAACAGATTTTCTTAAAAAATCTGTTGGGTCTTTTAGTTTAGAAAGGATGGAAATCAGATGCAAATGAACCAGTATTTTAATCGGCGGCTGCAGCAGGTAAAACCTTCAGCGATTTTGGCTTTTTCCGAATTTGCCAATCAAATTCCCAATGTCGTTAAGTTCACTTTAGGAGAACCTGATTTTAATACCCCGGAGCATGTTAAAGACGCTGCGATTGCCAGCATTCAGGCCAATCGTTCCCACTATACTCCTAGTAATGGAACTCCTGAACTCAAACAGGCGGCAGCTAATTTTTTAGCAAACAAATATGATCAGCATTATAATCCAGAAGAAATTATCGTCACTGCGGGTGCAACTGAAGGTATTTATACTGCAGTCATGTCAACTCTAAATCCAGGAGACAAGGTCATTATTCCTACGCCAACTTTTCCTTTATACATTGCTGACAGTATGCTTGCCGGCGGCGAACCAGTCTTAGTTAATACTTCTCAAAACAATTTCAAATTGTCACCCTCCATGCTCCAGGAAGCTTTAGATCAAGCAGGTGATAAAGTGCGGCTGGTTATTTTAAATTATCCTAGCAATCCTACTGGTGTTACTTACACACAAGCAGAATTAGACGCTTTAGCTGCAGTTTTACGTGACCGTCCGATCTTTGTATTGTGTGATGAAATTTATAGTGAATTAAATTATGACGGTCCCCATGCCAGTTTAGTCCATAGTCTGCGTGATCAGGTAATTCTTGTTACCGGAGTCTCGAAATCGCATGCGATGACCGGCTGGCGTATTGGCCTTCTCTGTGCTCCTCAACCAATAACCGATGAGCTGGGAAAAATCCATCAATTTACCATCACTTCAGCCGCCACTGTGACTCAAGATGCGGCCCAAGAAGCTTTAGAAAATGGCCCCGATGATGCTCTGCCCATGCGCCAACAATACCAAGAAAGACGAGATTTTATTATTGAACAAATGAAAAAAGTAGGCTTTAGCTGTGCCCGTCCGAGTGGAGCATTCTATATCTTTGCTAAGATTCCGCAAGATCTCAATCAAGACGATGATCAATTTGCCCATGATTTAGCTACAAATGGCCAAGTGGCTGCTGTTCCCGGATCCTACTTTGGACCTGGGGGTGCAGGTTATCTTAGATTAAGCTATGCCACCAGTATGTCGGAAATTAAGCGTGGAATGAAGTTATTGCAACAATATGTTCAAAAACAACGACAAAATTAAAAATGATAAGGAGAATGAAAAATGAAAATTATTTTACTTAGTGTACGTGATGATGAATTACCTGCAATTAAACAATGGCAAGAAAAACATCCCGATATTGAGCTTCAAACTGCTGATTGGGAGCTTCATCCTGATACTGTTGATCGTTTACAGGGCTTTGATGGAGTTATTATTCAACAGCGTAGCCAAATCGGCGATGAAGTTTACCCAGAATTAAAACGTTTAGGTTTTAAACAGTTAACTTCTCGAACTGCCGGCTTTGATGTTATCAATATGCCTTTAGCTACCGCTAATAATTTAAAGGTCAGCAACGTTCCTGCATATTCTCCCCATTCAGTTGCAGAATTAGCTTTAACTCATACCATGCGTTTGATTCGTCAATTACCTTTATTTGACGCGCGAATGCAAGAGCAGGATTTTCGCTGGCAAGGGCTGCAAGCTGCTGAAATTAGTTCTTTAACTATTGGAATTATCGGTGCTGGTCGTATTGGCAGCACCACGGCACGTATTTTCCACAGTTTAGGAGCCCAAGTCATCGCTAACGATACCAAACCTAATCATGAGTTAGATGATATTTTAACTTTCAAGACAAAAGAAGAAGTTTTACAAGAAGCCGATGTGGTTTGCCTGCATGTTGATCTAAATGAAACTTCCAAGAATTTGATCGATGCTCAAGCACTGAGTCTCATGAAACCTAGTGCATACATTGTTAATGAATGCCGCGGACCGGTCGTGGATACAGATGCTCTTATCCAAGCTTTAGAAAAGAAACAAATTGCCGGTGCTGCTTTAGATACATTAACCGGAGAAGAGAATTTCTTTAATGTTGATCTTCGGGGCAAAGAAATTCCTAGTGAACAATTGAAAAAATTACGTTCCATGGATAATGTCATTATTACACCTCATATTGGCTTTTACACTAATATTGCCGTTCAAAATATGGTCGATATTAGTCTGGATGATGCAGTTTCTTTAATTCAAGGTCAAAGTTGTGATCATGTGTTAAATTAATCGTTTGAACCTGCTAAATTATTTATAAAAATATTATTCCGTAACTATTAATTACTAATTTCTAATAGTTACGGAATTTTTTATAGCAAATATACAGATAACAAGAGGCTTACTATCTTCAAACCATGTTAGGTATTAACCGCTATGGTGCTAGTGGCCCAGGTGAACAATTAATAGATGCTTTCGGTTTTAACGTTGCTAATATTGTAGAAAAATATAATAGTCTCTGACAGCATGAACTTTGCAACTACGAAGTTAAAAGGCAATAAACATTTTGCAATCACTAATAAACCGGTAAAATCAACTTTTGCTCACAATAAAAGCCAAAAAAAGAAACCACTAATTTCAGTGGTTTCTTTTTTCTAAATTAATCGCCAAAGACCTTCTTCACTAAGTCAAAAGCCGACCACGCTTTCGGCCACCCCGCATAAAAAGCCAAATGGGTGACTAATTCGACTATCTCTTCTTTAGTAACCCCATTTTGCTGAGCCATTTTTAAATGAGCTTCTAATTGTGGAAAAGCTCCTTGAGTTAATAAAGAAGCACAAGTAATGAGGCTGCGATCTCGCGCTGATAATTTATCTTCACGTGACCAAACTTCTCCAAATAATACCTCATCATTTAATTGTGCAAATTTGGGAGCTAATTTGCCTAACTGTTTTTGACCGGCAGTTTGTTTTTTAACCATTTGTCATTCCTCCTCAAATCAAAAATTAGCTTTATCAACAGCCGCAGAATTCGCCAATATGTACTGGCAGCACCTTTACTTATCAGTTTAAAATGAAATGCCCTCAATGTACAATACCCATAATTAATCTTTTTCATAAGCAAAATGCATGATAACTGTACTTTGAATTTTAATTTTAAAAATCTTATTGAGCAGCTACGGTCAAATTTTGGGGATAATCCTATTCATCAATAATACCTATGTAAAATAAAGACCGGAAGGTCTTTACAATTTAATTTTGTTAAAATTCAAAACTATCCTTATTTAATTGCGAAATTTAATAATCATGCGCGAAATTAAATAAATTATGGTTTCAATAGTTGTAATAAAGAATGTCACTGGTAAATTAGTTAAATAGCCTAAAAACAAACCTATCCAAGTGCCCAAAAGAGCAAAAATAATACTTAAAATAATAAGTGCATGCACTGTTTTGCCCCAAAATTGCGCCGCAGCTGCAGGCAAAGTTAGCAAGGCAAAAACCAGTAACGCCCCGACAATCTGAGAAACAATGCTCACACTTAGAGACATCATAATTAAAAAGATTAAATTAATCAGACCGTTAAAACGAATACTTTCTTGAGCTCCGATAGGATCAAAAAATTCAAATTTTAACTGCCGATAAATAAATACAATCAGTATTAATTCAAATCCAGCAATCAAACTAATCTGTTGCACATCCGTTTGACTAATGCCCACTATACTACCAAACAAAATATTCGTAGCATAAGAAGAACTGGCTTGGGCTATTGACAAAAATAGCACCCCTAAACCCATGAAAAAAGCAGAAATTGTACTAATAACTGTGCCCTTTAAAGGACGGGTACGATTAGTCATACCGGCAACCAGAGCACTAAGTACTGTAAAAAACAACATCCCATTTAAAGGTGTCCAACCAACCCACAACCCAAAACTGGCACCGGAAAATCCAATTTCCGACATTGTGTGCGTTAAAAAAGACAGATGCCGGGCAGTAATGAAGACGCCCATGATCCCACATAAAATAGAAATAACTGTTGCAACTATAAGAGCATTGCGCATAAACTCATATTGCAGCATTATTATTCCCCCTTACCTAATTGTAAAGTTTTTGTGCCATACTTCTTTATTAACTGGGGATCATGAGAAATAAAAATAACTGTGGTCCCTTGTGTATTTAGCTCTTGAACAACATCCATTACCTCATATTTAGCTTGCACATCTAAACTTGCTGTGGGTTCATCCAAAATTAACAATTGCGGCTGGTTGACTATAGCTTGTGCTAAATAAACCCGCTGCTTTTCTCCCCCGGACATTTGACCTACGCGTGTAGTTCTTTTATTATCCAGATGAGTCGCTCTTAAAGCTGCTTGAACTTGATCATGCTCTTGGGCCGTTAACCATGGCCACCATTTTTGAGTCAATTTCAACTCTATAAAAGCCGCTGCGTCCAGAGGAAAATCTGTTTCCAAATTACGAAATTGCGGCACGTAACCAATTTGAGATTTGGCTAAAGCACACTGGATTGTTCCCAAAGTTGGTACTATTTCTTTTAAAATAACCCGTAACAGTGTGGTTTTGCCTGATCCATTGGGTCCCACAATACAAAAAAAATCACCTTTTTGTACTTGAAAATCCACATTTTGAAAGATAATTTGTGAATCAAATTTAACTTCTAAATCATGGGCGGTGATTAAATTTGACGTCTTCATTTTACAGCCTCGATTGCTATAATTTTCTGATATTCCTTGTGCAGCCATTGTGGATATGAGAGCTGTTTAGGTTGCGTTTCTGTTACTTTAATGACTGGAATTTGCTGCTGTTTTGCCAGCTTAGTCATATTAGTCACAACCGGATTAGTAGTTTGTTGATTATCTACCCAAAAAGCAATTTCATGATTTTTGATTAGTTGTTGTAATTGCTTAATATCTTGCGGGGAAGGATCCGAGCCTTCCTCAATTGCATGAGCAAAATTTTTATTAGCAATTTCAAAACCCATCTGCTGTAAAGAATAATCAAAGACCGGTTCACTGACCGCTACTAATTTATTGTGATGGTGCTGCTTAATTTGCGTGATTTGCTGCTCTAAAGGAGCTAAAGAACGGATATATTTTCGGGCTTGTTTTTGATAATAATGTTTATGCTGCGGATCTTTTTGACTTAATACCTGTGCTAATCGTTGAGCTGCAACCGGCAAGGCCTTAGGGTGATACCATAAATGGGGATTATCACCCATTTTTTTATGCATTAAATTTCCCAGATTGATTTTAGTTACTTGAGAATTATTAACTAATAATCCTTTCATCCAAGCGTCATAACCTAAACCATTATAAACTGCAATCTGAGCGTGACTCGCCTGCTGAGCATTTTTAATTGTCGGCTCAAAGTCATGCGGATCAGCATTAGAATTTGCCATAATCACTTTAACGCTCCCATATTTACCCGCAATTTGTTGGGCCATTTGACCATAAGTAGGCGTAGAAGCAATAATTTGCAGTGGCTTATTCTGGGCCGTGGAATGATTAGAAGCACTATGACAAGCTGTTAACAGCAAGCCCAAAAGTGCAAGACCACCCAATATTTTTAAGTGCTGCCACAATTTAGACAATTGATTCTTCTCCTTAAACAATATATAATCTAAATAGTAATGATTACTTTTTAAATCTTAGCATAGACAATCAGAAATGTCTATGAAATCATTAGGAGGTTTTTCATGGAGGCTCTAAAGACTGCCCTACAGCTTTTGCAGCAAAATAATTTTAAAATTACCAAGCAGCGGCAGTACCTCTTAAATTATTTATATCAACAGGCTGATTTTTACATTTCTTTAGCTCAATTAGATCAAAAAATGCGCCTCCTATTTCCTAACATGAGTCATGATACTATCTATCGGAATGTTAAAGAAATGCAGGAAATTGGCATCCTGGAAACCAAAATGTTTGCCAATGGTTTACGGGTTAAATTTCAATGTGATTTTCATAAGCAGGAACATAGCCATTTTATTTGCCAACAATGCGGTCGGGCTTTAGAAATTCCTTTGCCTGATTTTTCTGCTGTTAAAAAATCCTTAGAAAATTGTCAAATCAATCAATATCACGTTGAGGTATGGGGAGTATGTTCACATTGCCATAAAAAAACTACCTCCAAGGTTTAAATTGCAGCAGTTTCTTTAAAAGGTTAATAAAAATGCCCAGTGCAATGGGATAATTATTTGAACAATAATTATCACGATTTCATTGGGCATCTTCTATTTATGAATTAATAATTAACTGATTTTATAATTTGCGATATTGATAACTGCTTTTATAACTAATAGTTTTATGGGCCGGTAACACAATATCCCCAAATTCAGGATGATTAATAGCATCTGGTAAACTTTGCATTTCCATCGCTAGACCAGTGTAATCATGCCAATCATGTGCTTGCGGATTTTGCGGACTGCCTGTATAAATAACGAGCGCATCCCGATCAGAATACAAGTCAATGGCGCGCTGATTGGTTTGTAAAGTAGCCACTAAGTCGTTGGGTGTGTAATAAACATGATCAAACTCTGTTTTACCAGTCTGTTCATGCAGCGCATTTAACCCCTGCATGATAGTTTTCGGTTGCCGAAAATCTGTAGCAGCAGCCACTGGCAAAAATTTGCCGGTGGGTACTTTTTCTTCAGTTAACTCTAAATATTGATCAGCATTAATTGTTAAAATTTGTTCATTCACACTAGTGGTTGGATCCAAATTAAAATAGACATGACAGGTAGGGTTAAACAAGGTGGTTTGGTTACTGGTTCCTTGATATTCAATTTCCACCCGATCTTCATCAGTCAGATTATAATGTACCGTTAACTTTAGATCGCCTGGAAAAACATTTTCCGTCTGCGGCAAAGTGTACGTAAATTTAACGCTTTGCTCTGCTTCTTTTTCCCCTACAAAATTCTGCTGCTGAAAACCTGTGGGACCACTATGCAATAAATTTTCATTTTCATTAGGAGTTACTTGATAATCATGACCGGCTAACTGAAAATGAGCCTGAGTAATTCTACCGGCTACGGGCGCAACCGTTTTACCAGGATTAAAGGCTGTTTCATGATAATCTTGCCAATCAGTATAATGTGTTACTAAAGATAGCGTCTGTCCACTTTCTTGAATCTGCCAATCTTTCCATGTAGCCCCATAACTCAGCAATTGAATACTATTTTGTCGATGATTAGTGATTGTAAAAAGTTCAATGGGTCCCTGATCTGTTTGAGCAATTTTTTGAATTTTTACTGTCATAAGCTTTCCTCCCTTACCAAGTCTATTGTAGCAAAAGATCTAAAAAATAATTCATTGGTTCTTGCATTTTATCGCTACTTATTCTTTGTAATTAAAAATTAAAACAGCCATTTGTAATTCTTATAAAATAGATAATATTTCTCCGACTTCTTAGCTTTTGATTTACTTACATAATAAACTTACCTGTTGCTTGTCAAGGTACTTAGCGCGCAGCTAACTGTTGTAAAACCCGAATCAAGCGATTAACTCCGGTAGTTAAGACTGAACGGGCGGTGGCAAAATTTAAGCGGATAAATAATCCAGCCTTTTCATCCAAACCAAACTCACGATTAGTCTGCACCCCAACCCCGCCAGCATCTAACGCTTTTAAGAGCTCATCTTCACTACAAGACAAATAACTAACATCAATCCAAGCTAAATATGTAGCTTGGCTTCGCGTTACTTGAGCAGGTGTTTGACTTTCAATTTGCGTGGTCAGCCACTTGAGGTTCTGGGCTAGATATTCCAAAAGCTCTTCTAACCAGGATGCCGATTGCTGATAAGCTGCTATTAAAGCAGGCAGAGCAAAGGCAGTCGGTAAATCAGGATTAGAAGCATAAGCGGCTGCCGATTGCATTTGCTGTTGATAATCTGGATTCGTTGTATAATAATAGGCAAATTGCAAACCGGCTAAATTAAAGGTTTTAGAAGGGGACTTAAAAGTAATAATCTGATCTTGATATTCAGGATACACTTGAGCTAAGGGGTGATAAGTATTTCCAGGTAAGATCAAATCACTATGAATATCATCTGAGAGAATAATTACATGATGACGTTGGCAAATTTGCGCAAATTGCTTTAATTCGGAAGTATTCCAAACCCGGCCAGTAGGGTTATGCGGGTTACAAAGAATCGCCATTTTGACATGATTTGTGACAATTTGCTGTTCAAATTTTTCCCAATCAAAACTAGCTTTGCCCTTATGCCATTTAAGTGGATTAGAAATTAATTTGCGGCGACTGTTTTCGACTGCAATTTTAAAATGGCCATATAAGGGTGTTTGGGTGATAATCGCATCCCCTTCCTGAGTTAAAGCGCGAATGGCTAATCCTAAGCCATTAACTACTCCAGCGCTATAGCCTAGATAATCAGGATTAATCTGCCACTGATTTCTAGTTTCGAGCCATTGTGCGATCACTTGAGGTGCTTGAGTCATAGCTGGTTCAGTAGCATAACCATAAATTCCTTGAGCGGCCTGTTTTTTAATGGCCTCGATTACGGGTTTTGGTGATTGAAAATCCATATCAGCAATCCACATAGGAATTACCTCTGGATTATGATAGGTACTTTTAGCACCGTCCCATTTCATACTATAAGTATTAGAACGTTGATTTACTTGATCAAAGTTTGCCATTAATCTACCTCCCTAAATACCTTTATTTTAATCAAAATTAGAATAAGGAGCAATTTAAATCTTATCAAGGAAGTGTTTTATGTCTGAGCGTATTAAACAAAATAAAATTCTTATCGGCATCATTGCTCTTGCAATTATTGCCCGCCTAACAGTGTCTACCTCTCCGGCTATTGCTGTAATCGGCAAGGCTTTTCCGCAAGCCAGTGCTACCCAAGTAGAATCAGTGGCTACTATTGGCGATGTTGCTGCCGTTATTTCGGCTCTGATTTTTGGCAAACTTTTAGCACGTTGGACTTTTAAAAGACTGGCTATTATTAGTGTTAGTATTTTAGCGCTGGGCGGTTTAACGCCGCTTTTCTGGCATAATAATATTGAAAACCTATTATTAGCTGGTTTTATAGCTGGCTTAGGGGCAGGCGGTATTACTACTTTATTACCCAGTTTACAATCTTACGCCTATCAAGGTGAGCAACTGGCTAATATGCTGGGACGTGTAGTGGCCTTGGAAAACGGCTCCTCAATGATTTTACTTTTTTTGGGTGGTATTTTGGCCAGTCAATCTTGGCTGCATAATTATTATCTCTTTGCTTTAACTTTAATTAGTCTACCTATTGTTATTTTAACTTTGCCAGCGCAACATCCCGGACAAAGCGATGACTTCACAACCGTCACTGATAATAATTCTGGCAAACATACTTTTTTAATTATTATTTATTTATTAATTGCGAGTTCGATGGTCTTTTTAGAAGCAGTTTTATACAACAAAAATGCACTTTATATTCAGCATTTTAACTTAGGCAATCCTACCTTAGCGGGAAAAATTATGACCTTGGATAGTGGGGCTGCGATTATTGTTGGACTAACCATCAAATGGTTCCGTCAATTTTTTAAACAATATTTACTCGCTGTCTGTTTTGCTTTAACTTGTCTAGGAGGCACCTTAATGCTGGTTTGGCCAAGCATTATTAGCATTGCCGTTGCTACTTTTCTTATCGGTACGGCCAGTGCTACAATGTTATCTACTATTCCTTATATTCTGTCTTCTTTGACAACGCCGCAACGTTTTCCTTTAGTAATGGGTTGTTTTTCTGCCTTTACCAGCTTAGGCTTTTCCAGTTCAGCTTTCATCTTTAATCATTTAGTTCCTTTATTTAATCCGAATTTATTACAAGGTACCTATCAATTGCAGATTATCATCGCTGCTGTTTTAGCACTGATTTTGTTTTTGGGTTCACATTTTTTTAATTATAAAAAACTATAATTTTAAGAAAGTAATTTACAATCAGCTGAAATAATGTAATGATTAATTAAATGGTATAGATTGAAGAAAGAAGGAGTAACATGGCTACTATGGCTTATAGTGAAAAATCGGTAGCAGCTTTTTTGAATTTTTACGTCCATCATTTACGTGACAATGATTTAGAAATTTTATCTAAATATGATGTCGATCATCATGTGACCGAATTAAATGTTTTTATTTTGCATGACCGCAATTTTCGTATGAAAGATATTGTTCCTGTTTTAATGAACCAACACGGAGAAATCATAAATCTTTTATTAGAAGATCTTATCGCCAATGCGCATTTAGACATGGAGCAATTGGATACCCCCCAAGCTTGGGAAAATTGGTATCGCGGCCAAAAAGCCCAAATTCATGAACCGGAAAGATAAATTTAAATAGATCGACCTCAAGCATTTTGTTGAGGTCGGTTTTTATTTATTGCAGTTATTGCTGACATTTTTTCTTTATCTAATAAGAATCTTTTTGAGAATCATGCCATAAAAAAGGCGTTGCCAATACAATACTCAAAAATAATAACCATCCGCTTATAACAAAAATTAATGCCGGTCGACTGCTAATTTGAAACAGAAAAGTATAAGTTAAAGCTCCTAACGGCATCATCACTTGACAGGCTGTCGTCATCAAAGAAGTTATTCGCCCTAACAAGTTAGTGGGCAAAGTCGTTTGTAGCTTGACTTGTAAACTCACATTAATTAAAGCAGTTAGCATTCCTAAAATTAACAAGACTAACGCTCCTCTTATAAGCAAATTAGAATTAACAGTAAATACTATTCCTAAAACAATTAAAGCCAAACCACTGCCAGCTAAACCACCGATGAGCTTGCTTAAAAAATATTTAGTACTATCACACATACTCAACAACAAACTGGCCATTAAAGTTCCTCCGGCTAAACTAGTTTCTAAATACCCTAAAGCCGCATTACCAACATGCAGATGATCAATAAGAACAAAGGGCATCCCAATACTAATAGCCGTAAATACAAAATTAACCAGCATGGCAATAATAATTAAATCCCGCAATAAAGGGTGCTGAAGTAAATAAGCCAGACCCACGCGAAAACCTTGCCAAGCCGAAGGTGATTTTTTCTGAACGGGAGCATTCAGAGAGGGTTCATAATAAAAATGCAGGCTTAATAAAAGCAATAATACCAAGAATTGCGAGCTGATCTCTAAATAAATAAACCAGCTAAAACCCATGACAGAATATAAAGCTACTCCCAGCATTGGTGATAAAAGCGAGGCTAAAGCGGTTGCAGCCTGGGTTAAAGAACTTAAACGCGGCACAAACTTAGTGTTAACTAATTCATGTACCGCTGCTTGATAACTCGTATTAATAAAATAATTAGCAACCGCGGTAATAGCCACAAAAACAATTACCGGAATCCATTGATGCGAGACTGAAAAAATATTTATTGTCCCGCCGAAAATGATTAATGCTCCTAAACGCACTATTATCCAAGTAATTAACAGGGGCTTATGAGCCTTTTGATCAATAATGGTGCCTGCAGGTATTAGTAAGATTAAACTGACAGTGGGTGTAATAATAGTTCCCAAACTAAAACTGAATGGTGAATGAGTTTCATTTAATAACATTAATCCCATAGCAAAACTGAGCATTCCGCCACTCAAAGAACTAATCAGATTACTTAATACGCCTTTCAGAATTTGTTTTCGTGATTCTTGGTCACTAATAGCGGCACTGTGAACAGCCAAGGATTTTACAACCATTGATCTTTCCTCACAATATTTTTATTAATCATTTAAATAAATTTAAATGATTAATAAAAATATATTAGATTGCTTTACAGATGTCAAGCAGTTATGATGAAACTAATACAAAAATCTGATTGAGGTTTAAATAAGCAAGTATGAACAATATCAATGAATTAGCCAAATTAATGGCGGATAAAAAAGTAATCGCTATTATCCAGGCCGCTCAAGATCCCCAAGGCCTAACCCCTAAAGAAATTGCCCAGCAGACCGGCATTGCGACCAACAAAATTTACTATACTTTAAAAAAAATGGTTGACCATCATCTTTTAGAAATAGTCCATCAAAAAAGGATTAAAAATTTACAAGAATATTATTATTCCAGTGCCAGCTTAATTAAAAATCAAAATCAGTTCGGCCAGGCTTTAGGTTCCAATATTGTTAATATCTCGCCAGAATGGGTTGCCAACAATATGGAAGAAATAGTTCGAGCAATTATTTATACCCAGCAGCAGTTTATAAACGCTTTTCAAAAATTACAGCAGCAATATCAAGCACATCCTCAAACACAACAAGAAAGCCACCTTTCCTATTCCAGCGACCAGCTGCAATTATCCGCTGCCGCTGAAAAAAAGCTGACTGCCCAAATTTATCAATTACTGGCAAATGCTGAAAAACAAGATACCGGTACAGACAAACATTCAATTAATTTTTTATTTGAAAAATGGCCTCAGAACCAATAATTAAGGATGAAATAATAATCAGGGTACAGATAAATTATCTGTACCCTGATTTATTAAAAACTGCTGTTTAAAAAAATTGACGCATGATTTCTTTGAGAGGTGGCATTTGCGGAATTTGAAACTTATCTTTAAAGTATTCCCAGCCAAATTTTAGATAGCCCTGTGCTTCATCCATGACAATTTTTCCGGGTAAAGGTGCCTCATCAGCCACTGCAGCATTAATTAATACCGGCCGCTTAGGCGACTGAAATTGCTTCAAAGCTGTAGCAAATTCAGCATCAGTCTTAACATTGACTCCAATACCGCCGCAAGCCACGGCAAATTTGGCATAATCAATATCGGCTAAATCAATCGCGTAATTTTGTTGCCCAGCCGCTTGCTGCTCGTATTTGATAAATGATAGCATTTTATTATTTAAAACAATTACTACTATCGGCAATTTATATTTGACGGCCGTTACAAAATCCTGCATAACCATGGAGAAGGCTCCATCGCCGCACACTGCATATACCGGCCGCCGCGGCCAAATTTGCTTAGCCGCTAAAGCGCTGGGTAAAGCACAACCCATGGTGCCCAGCCAGGAAGAAATCACATATTTTTGTAAGGGCTGCACATCTAAAAACCGGGCACCAAAGGACGTAGCGGTTCCTACATCAATAGCCCAGACTACATTATCTGGAGCTTGCTGACTTAAAGTAGTAAATAATTTGGAAGGTAAAACACCTTCATGAGATTTATTTTGTACACTGTTCATCCACGAACGCCAAACACGCATATTTTGCTGACAAGCATCTAAAAAGGGCCGGTTGACGACTAGTTCACCACGCGCATTTAATAAGGTTAAGGCCGACTTCGCATCAGCAACGATGGCAGCTGCTACTTGATGGCGATGGCCAATAAAATTGGCATTACCATCAATTTGAATCGCGGGAATTTTTTGATTTAAATATGAGGTGTAAGGATAATCGGTGCCGATTAAAATAAGTAAGTCAGCATTGGCCATAGCTTCAAAAGCCGGCTTAGTTCCCAATTTGCCTAATTGCCCCAAAGAATTAGGATGATCATCAGCAATAATCCCTTTTGCCGGCATAGTTTGAATAAAAGGCAGCGCATAATGCTCAACAAACTCTTTAGCCTCAGCGCCCGCATTTTGAGCTCCTTTACCTAAAAGCACTACCGGCTTTTTGGAATGGCGTAATAATTCTAAGGCACGATCGACTTCGGCTAGAGAAGCACTCTTAGTCTCTAAATGAAAATTAGAAGCACTAGAAACAAAATCATCTGTAATCTTATGCTCGGGTATATCATCAGGAATAGTTAAAACCGCTACTCCTTTATAAGTATAAGCTTGACGCAGAGCTTCATCCATTAATCGTGGTAAACTTGCTGGACTGGTAACTAACTTATTGTACACCGCCACATCCTTAAATAATGCCGGTGTATTAATTTCTTGGAAAAAGCCGGTGTTCATTACATTAGTAGCCACTTGTCCCACAATTGCAACCACGGGTGCATGATCCATTTTGGCATCATATAAGCCGTTCAATAGATGGATAGCTCCCGGTCCTCCGATCGATAAGCATACACCCACTTGTCCGGTCAATTTACCATAAGCCGCCGCTGCTAAAGCCGCAACTTCTTCATGTCGAACCTGAGTAAAACTAATCTCAGAGCGCTTGCGATAGAGCGCTTCCACAGTCGTATCTACAGAATCACCCGGCAAACCGTAAACATTCTTAATACCCCAGTCTGCCATGACTTGAACCATTTTATCAGCTGCATTAATTTTAGTCATAAACTTTCATCCCACCCCATATTCTTAAAATACAATTTTACTTTACCACGAAGAAACTATAAACTAAAGGGTTACGCGCAATATTCGACTTTAGAAAAACAGCCATTATCTTCTCTTATTATAAATATCTTATTTATTTTTTGTGCTGTTTATCAAAGTAATGTTACTATAACTAGTAGGCAGGTTGGGCTGTTGCTGATAAGTAACTGCTTGCCAAAATTGTAAGCGGTGACCAATCTTTAAGGGCACTGCCTGTACCTGCAGGAGTCCGTTAGTTACAGAACGTAAATGTTGTGTATTAATTGCGGTCCCCAAGGCTATTTGGGAAGCACTGAGATGGAGATTGGCCCCAATGCTGGCTGCTGTTTCTGCTAACACGGTGTTGATGCCGCCATGTACATAACCACCAGGTTGTAAAATTTTAGGCGTAACCTCCAGTTGCAAAATAACCTTTTGCGGTGTTTGCAAAATTGTTTTTATTCCTAAATATTCTATTAAATCCATTTTTATACCTCAAAGGAGAAATTTATGACACAATGGCAAACAATTAAAACTTATAGTGAAATTTTATTTGAAAGGCAAGATCAAATTGCCAAAATTACGATTAATCGACCGCAAGTGCGTAATGCCTTTACCCCTGATACTATTCAGGAAATGATTGAGGCCTTTAATTACTGTCGCGATGACAGCAGCATCGGCATTATCATCTTAACTGGTCAAGGCGATCTGGCTTTTTGTTCAGGTGGAGATCAAAATGTTCGCGGTAATGGCGGCTATGTCGGCAAAGATCATATTGCCCGCTTAAATGTCTTGGATCTGCAACATCTGATTAGAATTATTCCTAAACCGGTTATTGCCATGGTTCGCGGCTGGTCAGTTGGTGGTGGTAATATTTTACAATTAGTTTGTGACTTAACTATTGCAGCTGACAATGCAAAATTCATGCAAACCGGCCCCAAGGTAGGCAGTTTTGACGCAGGTTACGGCTCTGCTTACTTAGCCAGAGTAATCGGTCATAAACGAGCTAAAGAAGTTTGGTTTCTGTGTCATCCTTACACAGCCCAAGAAGCCTACCAAATGGGCTGGGTTAATAAAGTGGTACCCTTAGCCGACGTCGAACAAGAAACACTAGCTTGGTGCCACGAAATTCTTCAAAAATCACCTACAGCTTTACGATTTATCAAGGCGGCTATGAATGCTGATACCGATGGGCTGGCCGGTTTACAACAAATCGCCGGTGATTCGACAATGTTATTTTATGAATCTCCCGAAGCTAAAGAAGGCCGCGATGCCTATCTTCAAAAACGGCAGCCGGATTTTAATAAATTCCCGAAGTTTCCTTAATAATTAAATATAAAAGAGTTAGAATTCATGGAAAATTGGTTAAATAAACGCGCTCAGTTATCACCCCAGAAAACCGCCATTGTCTATCAAGGTCAGAGATTTTCTTTTGCCCAAGTGGCCCAGAAAGTTCACCAGCAGGCCCAATTACTTCAAGGCCTAAATATTAAAAATCAAGATAGAGTCGCTATTTTTGGCACAAACAGCTTAGAAACTTATTATAACATTTTAGCCTTACAGCAATTAGGAGCAATAATTGTTTTTCTTAATATTCGCCTTGCTCCTAATGAGTTGGCATATCAAATTGAAAATGCGCAAGTAAAATTTTGCCTGGTTGATTCGACTTTAACAGACAGTGCCATTAGTCAAGTGCCCCAGGTGCATTTAATTTCCCGACAGCAGCTAAAAGAGGTTGCTCCCAAGTCCTATACACCAGCGGCCGTGGACCTGGCACAAGTTGCTAGTATTATGTATACTTCCGGTACCACCGGCCAACCCAAGGGAGTTTTACAGACTTGGGGCAATCATTGGTCTTCCGCCATTAATACGCTGCTCAACTTTGAAGTTACTTCCCAAGATGCGTGGCTTTGTACGGTACCCTTATTTCATATTTCTGGATTTTCTATTTTGTTACGCTCCTTAATTTATGGAATTACGCTTTACTTAGAGCCTCATTTTGATGCTCAAAAATGCCAACAGTTATTAGTTAAAGAACCAATCACTATCTTTTCTGTTGTTCCCACTATGCTAAAGCAACTGCTTGAAAAACACACGCAACCTTACAATTCTCATTTTCGGATTATGTTTTTAGGTGGCGGTCCGATTGATCTTCCTACGCTTAAAAGTTGTCAAAAATATCAGATTCCCACAATTCAGTCTTACGGTATGACTGAAACTTGTTCTAATGTTGCCGCTCTTAAACCAGAAGATGCACTACGGAAACTGGGCTCGTCCGGACAAGCTTTGTTTTCTAATCAATTGCGGATTGATCCGCCTAACTCAGTGGGGGAAATTCAACTGCAATCACCTGCTTTAGCCGTCGGCTATTGGCATAATCAAGAACTTTATCAAAGTAAATTTACTGCAGACGGCTGGTATAAAACCGGCGATGTCGGCTATTTAGATGCGGAAAATTTTCTTTTTGTCAAAGGTAGAATCGATCAAATGTTTATTTCCGGTGGTGAAAATATTTTCCCACTAGAAATTGAAAATGTTTATTCCCAATTGCCTAGTATTCAAGATTTTGTAGTCACTCATAAAAAAGATGCCCTTTATGGTGCCGTGCCGATTGCCTATTTTACCAGTAGTGATCGTAATTTGCAGCGGCAAGTTTTACAAAACTTTGGTCGCCAGCATCTGGCTCATTATAAAGTCCCAGTGGAATTTCGCCAAATTCAACAATTTCCGCGTACTGCCAGTGGAAAAATCCAGCGCACAGCTTTGCCAACATTGAAATTTAAATTGCTTTAGAAAAAGTTTCCGTTTATGATAAGTAGTTGTTGAAATTTTTTAAATGGTGGATAATTATGAAACAATACACACGCCAATTTCATTGGTATCGCTGGTTGCGCATTCTTTTTTTAGGTTTAGCCGGCTTAATTATGTTAATTAAACCAGAAAAAAGTCTGGATGCTATTTTATATTTGATCGCTGCTTATTTGGTCGGTCTGGCTCTTATTGCTTTACACGATGGTTGGTTATTAAGTAAGACTCATAGCGACAATACAGGGCCTTACGCAACTGCTGTTATCTCAATTATTATGGCAGTGCTTATTTTTCCGATTGCGCATCTTTTATTACCATTACTTTCAGTTCTTTTAGGCATTATTTTATTAATTAACGGTGTGAATCAGTTTTTTAATGCGCGTGTTAATCGCAAATATATTAATGTTATTCCTTGGTTAGATTATCTCTATTCACTTTTACTAATTTTATTAGGAATAATTTTAGTCTTTAACCCCTTTGATATGCTAAGTCTATTTTTCCGCTTATTAGGCGTTGGCTTAATTGCTTTAGCTATTATGGAGTTTATTAATACCCGCCTATATAAATAAAAAAGAGAAGTCCAGTGGATGAAAACCGCACCTTGTTTCACTTTTAGAGGTTTTAATCAAAAAGACTGCTCTTTTTATTGAAAAATAGTTAGTTTGGTAGCCCGTTATTCATTATTTTTCATGCTGTGCATGGGTTTGTGATTGCGCATTGTTTTGCCCATAATAAGCATCTTGTCCATGCTTGCGATAATAATGTTTATCCAATAAGTATTGCGGTAATTCAATATTAGCCCGCGTTAACTGTAATGAATGATAATCCTCTTCTGCTACTACTTCTAAAACCTTCGCATTATACACTGCTTGGCCCGCATCTTTGCCCCAACTGAAAGGTCCGTGTTGACTGACTAAGGCTGCCGGCGTCGCTTCATAATCTAAATGCCGCTGCTCAAAAGCCTCCACAATCGCTTTACCGGTATTGCCTTCATAATCAGCTTCAATTTCGGCTTGAGTTAACGCCCGCGCTGCCGGTACCGCCGTATAAAAGGTATCCGCATGGGTCGTATTCAAAGCCGGAATATCCAAACCTGCTGCCGCAAAGGAAACCGCCCACGGAGAATGGGTATGCACAATCCCGCCAATATTAGGAAAGGCATTATATAAAACCGTATGCGTAGGCGTATCACTGGAAGGATTCAAATCACCTTCCACGACCTCACCTTTTAAATTCACAACTACTAAGTCGCTAGGTTTTAAGTCCGCATAAGCCACTCCTGAAGGTTTAATGACAAACAAGCCTTGTTGGCGGTCAATTCCGGAAACATTGCCCCACGTAAAAGTAACCAAATCTAATTGCGGCAACTGCATATTAGCTTCATAAACTTCTTGTTTTAATTCTTCTAACATTTTTATCCTCACTCATTAATTTTTTCTTGTTGAATACCAGCTTGATTAAAAAGTTCAGTAAAAAAGGCTTTAGCTTTTTTTACTTCGGCAATTGGATCAGCGGCACTTTCGGTCCACATTTCAACTGTATAACTGCCGTTATAACCTAACCGTTTTAATGCCTTTAAACATCCCAAGAAGTCAACATCACCTTTACCAAAAGGTACTTCTTTGAACTGTCCCTTAAAAGTTGGGGTTACCTTTTTTGTATCCTTGAGATGAACAGCGACGATCTGGGCAAAATTATTTTCTAAGTCATTAATCACGTCATTTTCTGGCCAAGCGGAGATATTTCCTAAATCAGGATAGGCCTGTAACCACGGACTGGCAATTTGTTTTTTTACCTGCGCAATTTTAGTTAAAGAATTGAGAAACGGATCATCCATAGTTTCGATAGATAGCATTACTAATTTTTTAGCGGCCATCTCCACACACTTTTGTAAATTCTCTAAGAACAATTCGTGGCTCTGAACTGTTTTGGGTTCATAATATACATCATAACCAGCTAATTGAATATTTCTAATTCCCAAATCGACAGCCAAATCAATTGCCTCTTGCATCATAACTAATGCTTGTTCTCGTACCTGAGGATCAGCCGATCCTAAAGGAAAACGGCGATGCCCTGATAACATCAGGGTATTAATCCGACTATGGGTTTTCCACATTGCAGCACGAAATTCAGACCGTTCTTTTCTGGACCAATTTAACCGTTGCAGGCGTTCATCACTTTCATCAATGGAAAATTCCAAAAAATTAAATCCTAATTCATGGACTAATTCAAATTTTTGTTCCCAGTTCAAAGTCGGCGGCAGGGCCTTTTCATAAATTCCTAAAGCATTAACTGTCATCTTCGTTATTCAGCTCCTCTTGTAAATTGTGTAATGGACTCCATTTACCATCTAAAGCCTGTAATAAAGAATAGTAAACTTGATATTTTTGCTTGTAGATCGACACTTGCGCCGGATCAGGTTGATAGGTCTTGACAACGTGCGACATTTTTTGTACTGCAGTGTCAAAATCAGGATAAACTCCACTGCCTACAGCACAAGCAATCGCTCCTCCTAAACCACCTAATTCCTGGACTGCTGTTAATTCTATGGGTGCATTAAGTATATCGGCAAACATCTGCACCCAATGAGAAGAATTGCAGGCACCGCCGGACATACGAATACTAACCGGTTTTTGCCCTAGCACCTGGAGTAATTGTTCAATATGATAGCGATGGGCAAAACCAATCCCCTCATAAACTGCCCGCATTAATTCGCTTTTAGTAGTGGAACTACGAATACCTAAAAAGCCTCCCTCAGCTTGAGGATCAACATTACTGCCATACAAAAAAGGAAAAAAGAACACTTTAGCAGAGGTAGCATCAGTTTGGGCCAGCAATTCTTCCAAATCATCATAGATCGATTTTTTCTGGGCCTGTGCCTGCTGCACTTCTTGTTTTAGCAACATCTTAATCATTAAAGATAAATTTCCCGCCGAAGTCGGACTGGAAGCTTCAATCAAATTGCAGCCGGTTGGAAAAATGGAATTCATCAAACCTGCCTCTTGGGGCGCTAGATTATTACTAGGAAAAATATTCATATTCCAAGTACCAGCAATCATACTTAAGTGTTGTTCATCTAAAACCCCGGTTGCAATTGCACAGGCATCAATGTCAAACATTCCTCCATATACAGGAGTACCGGCTTGTAAGCCCGTTGCTGCCGCAGCCTGAGCAGTGATTTGACCCGCTAAATCAGTAGCTTGAATTAAAGGTGGTAATTTGTGATAAATTTCAGGAATACCAAAAAAGTTACATAAGGCTGCATCATAAGCGTGTGTTTGTAAATTAATCAAATTATTTCCCGAAGCATCCCCTAATTCCTGCTTAATCTCACCGGTTAATAAATAACGAATAAAATCTTTATTGGATAAAACGACCCCAATTTGGTCATACAAGGGACGCCGATGCTCTTTCAACCACCGCAAAAGTACCGGTGCTTGACTGGCCATAATTTGTTGATGACTTAAAGGATAGATTTGCTCAACTTGCTGTTGAAATTGAGTAGCCAAGGTTTGGGCTCGTTCATCAGTTGATAAAATCCCATTCATTAGAATTTGCCCCTGCTGATCCAAAGTGTACAAACCTTTGCCATGACCAACGACACTAATTGCAGAAATTTGGGCAGCAGCTAACTGGGCCTTCTTTAAAGCAGCCTGAATTACAGTTCCAATATCTGCTAAAAGGGTCGTTAAACGGATTTCTTGAAAACCGGGTTGTGGTTCGATTCTTTTCGTCGAAAAAGATGTTACTGCTATTTGCTTTCCTTGTGCATCACAAATAACGGCTTTAGTATTAGTTCCCCCATTATCAATGGTTAAAAAATATTGCATTATTTCACCTGCTTTCAAGTAAAAACTTTTGACTTACATAATAATTTGATAAATCGCTACAATATTAGCTTCCCGATTAGCAGATAAGACATACTGCTGTTGATTTTTAGAAAAAACAGTTACATTACTTGGACCCACATGAACATCAATAAGCTGGCTGGTTAATTGAGTATCACTAATTAATTCTAGACCTTGTTGTCCTGCACGCCAGCCAAATAAAAAGTAGTCGCGATCAGCAATTCTTCCGCCCCAAATAGCATGACCAAACGGGGTTTTCTCCGTACTCTGAGTCAAGGTTTGAAAGCTGCTGTCGTATATACGCAAGCCAGCACCATGAAAACCTTCAATAGCTAAATACTCAAGCTGGCCATCTTGATTGATATCAGCCGCAGCGATATCAGAAGTAGCAAATGCAGAAAGTTGCTCTAGTTGCCAATCATGATTTTCATCCGGCGGAGTCAGTTTAAAAATTCCTTGAGAACCAGTAATCAATGAATAACCGGAAAAACGATGGTAACCATGATTTTTGGTGATCCTCGTATCTAAGGCGTGCAGATTGATGATTTGTTCACGGTCATCAATATATTCTCCCACCCAAATTTTGCCTGGATCAGACCAATCGTCAGTATCTTTTTTTGAATTAGCAATTGAACAGCCAATATACCAAAATTTTCCCTTTTCTTTTTGGGGAATAAGATCAAATCGGTGGATATAAGGATATTCACCAATAATAGTTTGGTCCCAGCCTTGGCCATTAAAGGTTTCTTTAACAATTCGACAATGGGCAGAATTAAACCCCGGATAAAAACGCTGTGTAGCTAAAAAATTTAACGTATCCGGAATAGCTACCATCGTCATAGTACCACCAACATCAGGCCACACCGTAGTCCTTTGATAATCATTATTTAAATCATAAGCGTAACAAGGCTGATTTTCTTCTGAAGCTACAATAATAAAATCCTGTTTTTGGGCTTGCAGCCGCATAATTGCATAACAATGATCTAAGTGATCACTAAAAATCTTTTTAAACTCCATATTGAACTCCTCAGTTGCTAATTTAGATAAAGAAATCCCCTCTCGGTTTATTGCCCAATAGGGGGATTATCTTTGTTAAAACGTCGTCAACTATTTATTAACTTGATTACGAGCCTGATTATCACACAGATAGGAAATTAAATTTTGTGAAGCCTCGGCTGCAATAGCTGTCCGCGCTTCTAAAGTACCCGTACCAGCATGCGGTGTCATAACTACATTATCTAATTCTCTCAAAGCTTGAGGGATATTCGGTTCTGTTTCAAAAACATCTAAACCGGCCCCGGCAATTTGTCCCTGCTGCAAAGCGGTAATTAAATCATCTTGTTTAATCAACACACCCCGGGCGGCATTAATGATATAAGCAGTATTTTTCATCTTTTTAAAGACATCAGCATTAAAAATGCCGGTAGTTGAAAGTAAGGCTGGTGCATGTAAAGTAATAACATCGGCAGTTTTTACCAGAGTATCAAAATCAACATACTTCACTGCCAGCTGTTGTTCTAAATCTGCATCCAAGCGCCGCGCATCATTATAGATTACTTTCATGCCAAAAGCTTGGGCAAACTGAGCCACTTGTGATCCGATTCTGCCCATTCCATAAACACCAAGAATCTTATCTTGCAGACTCATCCCCATATACTGCTGTTTTGAAACATCAATCCACTGGCCAGAACGAACTACTTTATCATAAAAATGAATATGGCGAACGGCTGCCAATAATAAAGTAAAGGTCATTTCTGCAGTTGGTACCCGCACTCCTTGAGGACAATTAGCAACCACAATGCCCTTACTTTTAGCATATTCAATGTCAATATGATCAAAACCTACGCCATTGGCAGTAATAATTTTAAGATTGGTTCCAGCATCAATTAACTCACGGTCGCCTTTCATCCCCATAAGCAAAAGACCTTCATATTCTGACAAATGCTCTAATACCCATTGACGAGTTTCAATTTTTGGATCATAAGTAACATCAAAATTCTGTCTTAATTCACTTAATCCGGCTTCTGGAATGATTCCTGTTACTAATACTTTAATTTTACTCATAGACTTATTACTCCTTAATTATTATTCTTAAAAACTGGATCTTCACTGTCTTGCATAGCTTGAATATGGTCTGGTTTAAAATAGATTCTTTCAGCGTTATTGTACATAACATCTTCCAATTCAGATTGATCAAAAATATCTGTGGCTTCCAACCAGGTAGATAAATCATGATAGGAATTAAAGGTTGATGACCACGGAGAATCTGTTCCCCAGAAAATTCTTTTGGCACCGAGAACTTTTTTGGCTAAAGCAACATCTTTTTGACAACGTGGAAATGGAAATTCTGTTTCTCCTTCAATATCCTGAATTGCCGAAATTTCAGTTGAGATATTAGTGTAAGGCTGCCATTGCTGTAAAGCATTTTCTAAGCGATCCAAATGATCAGCATTAGGGAAGGATAAATGACAAACTACAAAATCTAATTTCGGATACCTTTGGGCCAAGTTGGCAATAGCTTCGGGTTCGTAACTAAATTGCGTATAATCGCCATAATCTACAGTAACTACAAAACCCGGATAATCAGCCAAAAAATGAAAAATCTTGCCTAAAGCTGGCGTTGTATCTAACCGGAAAGGCTGATGGTAGCCATGCAAACCGCCACCTTGACTAATTTCAAACTTAATAGCCCGAAAGCCCAAGTCTTCTACATGCCGTTGAACAATTTTCATCGCATTATCTGCAAAAGGATCTACCGAAAAAGCGGCAATAAATTTATCTGGATATTTTTTTACTGTTTGATAAGAGTAATAATTTTGATAACCATTTAAACTTCCTTGAAGTAATACCGCTTTATCAATACCATTTTCATCCATAACTTGTAATGCTGATTCTGCCAGAAAATCATCATCTCCCCAGCCATCGGGAATCAATTTGATCAAAGTCCCATCATCCCAAATAGTTTGGCCATTGCCCAATGGTGTCATCCGGCCTTTGCCATTTAAACCTGCTACTGAACGTACTAAATGTAAATGTCCATCAATTTTTTTCATAATTATCCTTCCTTTCCCAATTAATAAGTAATTTTTTCGTTACTACCTGAGTAACCAGCATTTTTGGCAGCCATGTTATTTAAATACTGCCAAATCTGTGGCCGATAGCGCCGCAAAACAAATAATAATACTAAATATATAATTATCGCTAAGCCAATAAAGAACGGATTTTGCGAAACAAAAGCTGCAAAAACTAAAGCATTCAACGGCCGGGACATCAAATTAAAACTTGTAATTAAAACAATCCCTGCCGGCAAGGCTACGCCATAATGAGAAACGGCTCCCGTATAGAAGGTACCCAGCCAACTTGAAGCATATAAACCTAAACTAAACCACACAATCCCATTAGCAATTACTTTTAAAATATTGCCTCGAGTAATTGCAACAATAGACTCAACCATAAAAGGTAAGGAGATTAAATCCACAATCGGCAAGGTTTTGTTGCCCGGAAGAATAAAGGCAATTAAAACCATGATCGGAATTAAAATAACTCCTGAAATAATTGTCGCAGGTTCACCATAACCTACACCATCATCAACACCTAAGAACCAACGTTTCTTATTAGTTACCTCATTGACAGATTCATCAGAATTGCCCGTTGTCTTATGCGTATTCTTATCAATTTCATCTGCCAAGGGTGTAAAGGCTTGCGAGAAAACGTTTGTAATCAGTGGAAAAATAGTCATAATCGCTGACAGTTGTACCGCAACAGTTAAAATTTGTCCCCAAGCCTTCATAGTATTAAGCGCATTAATATTACCTAAAATACCAATTAATAATCCTAAGAGCGCTCCTAAAGTGGTGGGCTCGCCAAAAACACCCAATTTATTTTTAAAATATTCTGGGGTCATTTTTACTTTATTAAAACCTAACAAATTCCATAATGGATCTAAAATAATAGCCGGTACTACTTGTTCAATATTATGCAAGGAGGCCACCGAAGCATTCTTAACTCCATAATAATCAGACCATCTGTCTGCCTGTACCTCTGCTAATAGCAAAGCATAGAGCAGCATAAAGAAGGACAAACCTAAAGAAAGCCAAAAATTATGAGTAACATAATAGCAAACTGTTCCCCAAATCATAAAGCCAAAATTATTCCATAAATTAGAGGCCATAAAAATCTTAGTCACACCAAAAGCAAACAGCAGCAATTCAGCAATCAGTCCAAAGACAAAGAAACTCAATCCTACCATGGAGCCAAAAGAAGCTAAGGATCCAGCTTGCCAGCCGATATCAACAATTGGTAGTTTAATGCCCGTATTACTAACCATTTGTTTAATGATTTTTGTAATAGTCGGCGTAAACGCTTGAATAACCCAGCCGAAACCAGTTAAACCAACTCCTGCGTAAAAGGCACTCATCATGGCCGTCTTAGGTTTAACTTTTAAACAAAGTGCCACAATAAAAATCATAATCGGAACTACTACACTAGCTCCAAAAATTTGAAAAATCTGATTGACAGTTTCTAGCACTTCCAAATTCCTCCTTTATTTAGGATAAACTTTGTTGGACAAGCTCTAAATCAGATTGTAAAATGTCAGGTTCTGCATAATATTCAAAACCATACTGATTAACTTGTGTAAAAATCTTAATAATTCGCCGCCAATCTAAAATTCCTTTATCTAGCGAGGTAACTTTTTTATTACTGTTATCGTATACAAAATTTTTTAAATGCAGATAGTCAGTAACTGGCGCCAATTGCTTTGCAGCTTCATAAACATCTGCTTGGAGCCATTCCCAATTAGCAATGTCAAAACAGTAGCTGATATCTGGGCAGGTATTCTGCTGGAAAAACGCGATAGTTTTCTGTAGATCGCTTTCATTAGGGGCTTGATTATTCTCCAAATATAAATGAAAAGAGCCATCTAAATAATCATTCAATTGTGCCCCAGCACTAGCATTAGGATAACTAAAATTACCCAAGTTCATTTTTAAGTATTGTGCACCTAAATTTCGCATTTGCTCTAAATATTGCTCAAAAGCTGGATTTAAGTGCTGATCTTTAAATAAAACATCGCCTACACTAAAATAAACTTCAAGTTGTTCCGCTTGTGCTTGCTGAGAAATCCTTTCTAATTCTTCTAAACTGCCATCTAGCAATTCATTTCTGATTTCAATAGCCGCAAAGCCTAACTCTTTAGCCCGATGTATTTGTGCAGCCTGATCTAATTTAGCAGAATTTTCTTTTCTAAAGGCTGCAGTATTCACAATAAACTTGTTTTTCAAAATCTTTATCACCACCTTTATAGGATTTACTAATTAGAAATTTGCTGGTCTCACTTAAGCGGTTAACTAGGAAGCTAAACTAATCCCTCATTTTTTTAATTACTGCAATCGCAATTAATATCATCCCAGAAGTTAGTTTAACTTGCATTTACGAGCTTGAGTTAAGCGGTTAACTTAATACAACTTTATTGTAAAGGTTTCCTATTTTTTGTCAAGTATCTTCTCGTGATAATTTGATCAAGTATAATGATTAATTAGCCTTATAAAAGATTTAATCTGGATAACTACAGATTTTTTAAAACCCCCAAGATAATCCTTACCCCAAATTTTGTATTCGGAATTTTACAACCCTAATAACGCTTATTTTCTTTAATAAATAATAGAGCTAAAAAGCCTACTAGTGGAAATATTGATATGATTAAAAAAGAAGTAACATAACTTTTAGTAGCAGTTAAAATACTGCCCAAAAGTATCGGCGCTAAAAAAGAACCTGCCTGATTAAAAACATTCACAAACCCGACAACCGTTCCCCGTAAATCTGGCGGAGCCACTTCTACTGACAGGGTGTTGGTTAGTGAGCTGAACATAAACGCTCCCACTCCTAAAGCTCCTGCCCAAAAATATAACATAGCCAAATTACCTTTTGGTGATAAAGCAAATCCAATAATGGTTGGGGTAAAAATAGCCATAAAAATAGCTGATAATAAATGACGGGACATCTTCGAATGATCCGAAATATAACCTGCCAAAACCATGGACACTACCGAGGTAATTCCAAAGAAAGCCATGGCTTTGCCTGCAGTAACAGTAGAGAAACCTAAACTTTTAACAATAAATAAATTGGCCCAATTAGTTACTCCCCATTTCGCTCCCGTTGCACATAAACCTGTCAATGCTAACAAGAGCACATTTCTATTGGAAAAAGCCTTTTTTAACATAGTTAAAGATGATTCTTGATTAGCATTAGGTTCAGTCTTGGGATTGGTCTTTGAAATTTTATAAGGTGGAGTCCCTCTTAAAGCAAAGACCACAAACCCTAATACTAATAACGGAATTAAAGCAGTTACAAACATAGCTGCTCGCCAGCCGTATTTCTGAGCTACAGTTGGAGCATAGAGATTGACTACTGTTAAGCCAAACGACGTACAAGTCGTAAAGATTCCGGTAGCAGTGGCTCTTTGTTTATCCGTAAACCATTCACTAATGACACCCATACAGGCGGATAAATCCGGTCCCGAAACTAAGCCCAGAATAAATCTGAATAATAAACCGGACCAATAACCTTGCATAAATACCATCAAAGTCATGGCCAGCACATTGCCGATCACTGTCAAAATGACCATTTTGCGATAACCAATTTTATCAGCTAACATACCTCCGGGTAAAACTGTTAAAGTATAGCCGATATAAAAAGCTGTCACATAATCATTGCCCTGAGACACACTCAAATGCATTGCACTATTCACAACAGGCATTAAAGTTGCCCATACTAACCGTGTAATAAAACTAATCAAAAAAGCCAGCCATAATCCAATTAGAATTATGATCTGTTTTCCAGTCCACTTTTCAGTCTGATCTGTAGTTTCCAAACTCATCTTCGCCTCACTCCTTGTTTTCTCCTAATTTCATCATTTTCGCAGATGGCTCCAATAAATTAGCTTTGACTAAGACTCAGTAACAAGAATGCACTATTTTAATTAACTCTTCATCACCCTTTAGATAAATGCATGCTCTTGGGTCAAAATACGCTATAATAAACATAAAAAAATTTAATTATGAGGAAATTTATGGAAAAATTAACCATTCGTGATATTGCTAACATGGCTCATGTTTCCACTGCTACCGTCTCTAATTATCTCAATGGTAATTATGACCGGATGTCTTTGACAACACGCCGCCGTTTAACTGAAATTATTAGCAACACTAATTATCATCCCAACTCCATTGCCCGCAACCTAGCTAAAAACGAAAATAAAACTATCGGTGTTTCCATTGCTGATATTACTAATCCTTTTACCTCGCAAGTTCTATCAGGTATTTATGAACAATGTGATAATTACAATTATCGCGTTCTTTTTACCAATGCTAATAACAGTGAACAAAAAGAAATGGATAATATTACCCGTTTACAAAATGAAGGAGTAGCAGGCATTATTGTTGATCCTGTCAATCCTGACAGTCCTATTTATCAATCTTTATCAAATGATAATACCGTTATGGTAGATCGCCAATCTACTGAGCTGATTATTGATACCGTGGCGACTGACAACGTTAATTCAGTTCAAAAACTAATTAATCAAATGCAAGCTAAAGATTATAACAATATCTATTTTGTTACTTGGCCTTTTCAAAATATCAGTACCCGTAATCAACGTTATCAAGGCTTTATTAAGGCCACAAAATACTCTACCTTAAATCATTTAGTTACAGTCCCTCACCACGGTAAAAGTGTAGAATATCAACAATTTAAACAAAATCTGGCAACAATTATGACCCAAAAAGGTGATGACAAAATCGGTTTCTTTTGTATGAATGCGCGCGTATTTTTGAGATTAGTGCAAGCCATGCAACAACTCCATTTCTCCTATCCTCAAGATTACGGAGTAGCCACTTACGAAGAATTTGATTGGATGAAAGTAATGACTCCGCCTATCAGCTGCATCCGTCAGGATTCCTTTTCGATCGGAACAATTGCTATGGACATCTTACAGCAAAAAATTGCTAAAAAAAATTCAACCCAACCGCAATTAAAACTTATTCCCACTCAACAAATTCTTCGACAGAGTTTTTAAAACTCTTGTTTTCTCAGTTAACCGCTTAACATAACGTTATGCTTTAATTGTAGACGTTTACTTAACTTTGTCAAGTAATTAACAAAGATACCTAAACAAGGAGCAAATAAAAAACTCAGCTACTAGATAGGTCTGATATCTAATAGCTGAGTTTTTAAAAATTTTTTAGTTTAAACTATAAATCAGTGATGTCAATTCATTATTATTTGGATCAGTAGGTGATTTCAAAGGTCCTCCACTAACAAATAACAATTGATCGTTTGGTAAAACAGTTATGGAACGTGAGTAGGCTAATGGCATAGGCATTTTAACTGTTTGCCATTTATTAGTTTGTGCGTTATTTTTATTCACATAAAGATTGCTACTACCATCAGTATTAGCAACGATAGTTCCATTTTTCATTGTAGCTACATAAGGAGCACCGCCGTAAGCTAATCGCTGACCCTCATCTTCGGCATTCCAATCAAAACCATTATTAGAAATTTTATAATTGGTACGCCATTCTCCTGAGTTAACTACTTCATAAGTCATAATATATTTATTATTAGCCATCTTATCAACTGTTACCATTCCCGGACGGGCGGTAGGTGACTTAAATGCTACATCATCTATTTCCGGGCCCCAATCGATCCCGTTAGTAGTAACTTGATGTGATAGTTTTTGGCTATGAGCAGGTTTATCTCTTTCATCTGAATAAAAGCAAACTAATTGATGATTAATAACTTTTAAAAATGGTTCCCAAACAGGCCCATTGCTTGTAGTATTAACATCGGCGTGACCCCCTGTGGCCACTGTGCTTAAATAATGCCAACTACGTGCATGGTCTAAACTATAATATAAATCAATCGAAGTTTTACTAAGATCACTAGGAATAGAATTACCTATACAAAGAATAGTTCCTTCTGGCAAATTTCCTATCTTTTCAGGCAACTCATAAAGAAATGGCTGATATCTATTCCCCCAAGGTTGACCATTAGAATAATTATGTTGTTCTTTAACCTCGCTTATCTTCTGCCAAGTTTGACCATTATTCAAACTTTCAAAAATTAAAAACGAAGGTACACCGTAAACGTAATGTTCAGAAGTAGCATATAGTCTACCATAATGTTCTGCATCAGTATGCGTAGTAACTAAACCACGGCCATACAAAAAACTGGGACTTTTTGTATCAGCTATTTGACTCTTATTTGCAATAGTTACAATGCTATTTTTAACTACTGCTTGCGCTTTCAAACCAGTAAAACAAAAACCAATTAATACACTAACAAATAAAGAAACCAAAAATTTATAAAAAGAATTTTTTTGAAGCCGCAATTTTATCATTCCCTTCAAACAAACCAATTTATACTTCTACTTTTATTCTAGCCACATTCCAAGAATATGGTTCCAATTGTGCTCTCAAACAATCATCTTCTAAAGAGGTAGTTTTTGATGTCCTTAATTTCATCACTTGTTGTTCATTGGTTAAATCAAGATTATAGCCACTAAATGTTGTCGACGTTAATAATTTTTGAATATCAAAGTTATTAAACGAACAATTTAAATTTATAGAATCACTGCTTTTATTTTCAATAAATAGAACAATCTCTTGTTTCTTACTATTATAAACAGCAGCAGCATCAACATATGGTATATCACGGTTATTTATCTGGTAGGCTTTTACTTCTTTCTTTACCTTTAATGATAGCCCTTGGCCTAAGTTAGAAACCTGCATAAAAGGATAAAAGATCGACTGATACCAAACAGAAGGTTCACCTGAAGGCCTAGTCATAATTGGAGCAATAACATTGACCAATTGGGCAAGACAGCCAATTTTTACACGATCAGCATGCTTCATCAAAGTAATGGCCAATCCTCCTACAACTAAGGCATCTGCAAAAGTATAATGATCCTCTAACAGAGTAGGTGCCTGTTGCCATGGCTTTTGTTGTGCATCAGTTTCCTTGGAGTGATACCAAACATTCCATTCATCCATAGCCAAATTTATAATTTTATTACTATGTTTACGTGCTTTCACAGCATCACAAATAGCTATAACATCATTAATAAAACTATCAAAATCTTCGGAAGAAGCCAAAAATTTAGCTATATCATGGTCATAATCGTCATAATATTGATGTAAAGACAAATAGTCTATATCATCATAAACATGATCTAATATTGTTTCTTCCCATTTTCCAAAAGTAGGCATATTGTGTAAAGAACTACCACTCGCAATCAGCTCAATATTAGGATCTACTATCCGCATTGCTTTAGCGGTTTCGTGTGCAAGACGGCCATACTCTTCGGCAGTTTTATGACCAATCTGCCAGTCACCATCCATTTCATTTCCTAAGGACCATACTTTAATATTAAAAGGTTCTTCGGCGCCGTTTTTTCGGCGCAAATCACTCCAATAAGTCCCCTTAGAAAAGTTACAATATTCAATTAAATTGCGCGCGGCATCTATTCCTCTAGTTCCTAAATTAATAGCCATGTCCGGTTGCGCATTTACCAACCTGCACCAATTGATAAATTCATGTAACCCAAATTCATTAGTTTCTATACTTTTCCAAGCTAAATCTAGGCGTCGAGGGCGCTGATCTTTAGGCCCAATACCGTCTTCCCAATTATATCCTGAAACGAAATTACCTCCAGGATAGCGGATTAATGGGACTTTGAGCTTTAAAATTGCCTCAATAACATCTTTTCTAAAACCATTACTATCTGCCTGAGGATGTCCGGGTTGATAAATTCCTGTATAAATTGATCTGCCCAATTGTTCGGTAAATGATCCCCAAAGACGTGGATCAATTTTTCCAATAATGTCATCATAATTAATTGTTAAATTAGCATTCATCATCTTAAATTTACCTATTTTTAACTAATTTGTTGATGTACTAGAATTAGTAGACATATTATTATCAGGACTTGCCTGTGTCTTGTCTGTTTCTCCGGCTTGAACAGGATCTTCTTTTTTCAAAGTAAATGCAGCAAATAAAGTAACTAGAAAGACAAAGATTCCCATTGCAACATAAGTATGTTGATATCCAATTTTATCATACAAATTACCAGCCACTGTCGAAAAAATAAACACTGAGATTTGTTTAGCAAAATTCGATGCTAAGGCGTAAACCGTAGCATAGATTCTTATATCAAAAGCACCAGCAATATATTTCATGATGGAGGTTAATAAAAGAGGCATCTCTAATCCAGCAATTAATCTAAAGAATACTACCCATCCCCAGGAAGGTGATAAAGCTGATCCTAAAATCCGAATACAAGTCAAAAAACCATAGGCAATTAAACCGTTACGAGATCCAATTTTATTAATAATCCAAGGCATAGGAAACATTAAGAAAAATTCAATGATAGTCTGACCAGATGTCATATAACTATAAACTAAGGTTCCCTGAGCTGCTGTGTGGAAAAAGGTTTTAAAGAAAATAATGAATTGCTGATCAAAAACATCAAAAATAGCTGAAGCACCCATATAAAAAATTGATAGAACCCAAAAATTCATATTTTTGAAAACGGCACCAACTGTTTTTAAATCAAGAGAATTAGAAGTGTCACCAGCAGCAGATGCATTGTCTAAATTAATTTTATCGCTAAAAAGTAATAAACAAACTAAAATTATAGCAGCAATTGTACACATCCAAAAAATAGAATTCGGTTTCCAAAGAAATATTCTGCCCGCTACTAATGAAGCGACAATTCCGGCTAAAGAACCACCCAAACGTGAGTGTGAATATTCAAACCCATTAGCTAAACTGGCTCTTTGAACATACTGTTCAATAACACTAACACCGCCATTTAAAATGAAGCTCAGAAAAGTACCAGTTACTAGTGCTACAAGAAAAGAGTTTATGTGCAATAAAGGTATAAATACCCATTGAAAATATGGTCCAATTAAGATAGCTACTGCTGCAATTGTTAAAATTAAATTTTTCTTAAAAAGAAGTTTATCAGAAATAACTCCAAAAAATGGTTGAAAGATTAAAGAGATTCCTGCCATCATGGAAAAGACTAACCCAGATTGAGCACCATTTAAATGTCCAACCTGCTCCATCCAAAGAGTTAGATAACCATAGATAGTAGCCCAGATAAAGAAGTAACTAAAATGAGTAAATGGGAATCCCCAAAAATGTTTATTTTTTGATTCTTGTTTTGTATCCATAATTCAATTTATCCCCCTTCATTGGTAATTATACGGAACTGGCTTTCCAAAATTAGGTGTGCCATCACTATTCCAAGTAAACGGCTGAACTTTAGTATGACGGTTAGGGTCATATAAAGGATCACCTTTTATATCCGTATAATCACGGCAATGATAAACCAAAATATCTGTCTGATTGTCTTCAGCAACGGTGAAGCAATTATGTCCAGGTCCATATTGATGCTGTTTTAAATCACTTTGAAAGACTGGCTTCTTACTCTTATCCCAATTATCTGCAACTAACAAATCTTTCTGATCCGAAATACTTAACATACCCATACAGTAATTTTCATCTGTAGCACTGGCAGAATAAGTTAAGAAGAAGTGATCACCATGGTGCAAAACCGCTGGCCCTTCATTCACCCAAAAACCACGTGTTTCCCATTCATATTCAGGTTTTGATAACATAACCGGTTCAGTTTTTAAGGTCCAAGGATTTTCCATTTGTGCAATGTATAGATTAGAATTACCCCTAATTTGAGGATCTTTTTGCGCCCAAACATAGTACAATTTATCATTAAACTCAAAACAGGTCGCATCTAAAGAAAAGCTATTGAGAGGTGTTTTTACCTGTCCATGTTCAAACCAATCTTCTTCACTAGCCATCGGATCCTGGTTATCACATTCAATACAAAACATCCGGTGCTGAAACATCCCGTTATTGTCAAACTCTGTTGTCTCTGCAGCTGCAAAATAAATGAACCATTTTCCCCCAATGTAATGAATTTCTGGTGCCCAAATAAGCTGACTCATCGGCCCCTGTTCATGCTTGCGCCAAACAGTTCTTGGAGCAGCATGTGCTAAACCGGATAAAGTTTTAGCTCGACGGATTTCTATTAAATTATAAGCAGGTACTGACGCAGTAAAATAATAATAACCATCAGTATGCTTATAAATAAAAGGATCGGCTCTTTGAATAATCAAAGGGTTAGTATAATCATTGGACTTAATCATAATAATACCTCCAAAAATTCTACTCAATATTGGCCAATTTAATACCATATAAGGTGGCTAAATCTTGCACTTGCTGTTCTGTCGCTGCAAATGAAAAGACTGTATGATGTCCACCGCCATTTTGAATCCACTCGGTAGCACCTTTCTTCAAGCCAGCCTTTGGTGTCCACATTTGTTTAGCCACTGGCAAATGCGGTGTTTCCTTTTCAGGTTTGTGTGCATCTACTGGATAACTGATCAACTTAAAACCATCACGAAAATCAGCCATTGTAACGTCAATTGCATCACCTGCAGAACCAGTAAAGACTAGACGAGCTGGATCATCTTTGCCGCCGATATCCAAAGGATGAACTTCAACTCTTGGTTTTGTGGAGGCAATCGATGGATCAACTTCCAACATATGAGAACCTAAAATAGCCTCATGTCCAGGACGTAAATCTAACGTATAATCTTCCATAAAGGCAGTTTTTTGATTATGAGTCATAATCTTAAAGACACGTAACAAAGCAGCTGTCTTCCAGTCACCTTCACCGGCAAAGCCGTAACCGTCACGCATCAAAAGTTGAGCAGCTAAGCCTTGTAGTTCTTCTAATCCCCAGAGATCTTCAAAATTCGTCGTAAAGGCACTATAACCACCGCGTTCAAAGAAACGTGACATTGCCAGATATTGCTTTAATTGATAGCGTACTGCATGCTCAAACGTTTGCGGATCATTATCACCCACGACAAATTCATAATCAGATTTCAGTTTTTGATATTCTTTTTCTACGTCATCGTCACTGACCTGTTTCATCTCTGCCACTAGATCACCGACGCCAAAGTAATCAACTGTCCACCCCATTTGGATTTGTGCTTGAATTTTATCACCTTCAGTGACCGCTACATTACGCATATTGTCACCAAAACGAGCAACCTTCAAATTAAAGGACTCATCATAAGCTACAGCAACATCTTGCCAATCAGCAATTTCTTGTTGTGTTTCACTATCGTTCCAATGTCCATAAATGACTTTATTATGTTTTTGCAGGCGAGCATTAATATAACCGTATTCCCGATCACCATGAGCACTCTGATTTAAGTTCATATAGTCAAAGTCAATCGTATCATAGGGAATATAATTCAAATATTGCGTTGCAAAATGAAGCAAAGGTTTTTGTAATAACTTAGTACCGCGAATCCAATTTTTGGCTGGAGAAAAGGTATGCATCCAAGTAATTACCCCAGCTACTTGATCATTGTAATTAGCTTCTTTCATAAATTTAGTGATTTCATCAGCGGTAGTCAAAACTTCTTTAAAAACAATTTTATAAGGTAATTTTCCACTAGCATTTAAACCAGCAACAATTTCTTTCGAATCTTTAGCAACACTTTTTAAAGTTTCTTCACCATATAAATGTTGACTACCAGCAGCAAACCAAAATTCATAATCTGGAACTTTTAACATTCTTAATACTCCTTAGTTATTTTTCATGATGCGCATGGGTTTGTGACTGGGCATTGTTCTGCCCATAATAGGCTTCTTGTCCATGCTTGCGATAATAATGTTTATCCAATAAGTATTGCGGTAATTCAATATTAGCCCGCGTTAACTGTAATGAATGATAATCCTCTTCTGCTACTACTTCTAAAACCTTCGCATTATACACTGCCTGGGCCGCATCTTTGCCCCAACTGAAAGGTCCGTGTTGACTGACTAAGGCCGCCGGCGTCGCTTCATAATCTAAATGCCGCTGTTCAAAAGTCTCCACAATCGCTTTACCGGTATTGCCTTCATAATCAGCTTCAATTTCGGCTTGATTTAAAGCCCGCGCTGCCGGTACCGCCGTATAAAAGGTATCCGCATGAGTGGTATTCAAAGCCGGAATATCCAAACCTGCTGCCGCAAAAGAAACCGCCCACGGAGAATGGGTATGCACAATCCCCCCAATGTTGGGAAAAGCATTATATAAAACCGTATGCGTAGGCGTATCACTGGAAGGATTCAAATCACCTTCGACGACCTCACCTTTTAAATTCACAACTACTAAGTCGCTAGGTTTTAAGTCCGCATAAGCCACTCCTGAAGGTTTAATGACAAACAAGCCTTGTTGGCGGTCAATTCCGGAAACATTGCCCCACGTAAAAGTAACCAAATCTAATTGTGGTAACTGCATATTAGCTTCATAAACTTCTTGTTTTAATTCTTCTAACAATATCTCACCTCCTTAATTTAATCATCTAAAACATCTGCCTGTGATTCAATTGCCAGGCCTTGTTGATAACGTTTAATATAATCTTCATAACCCTGCACACCCTGTGGCTCAGGACTGAGTGTCATTGTATCGGCATGAGCAAATATTTGCGTATCCAAGTAATCGGATAAGCTTTGTTGGGTACCAGAGGCAGTGTATTTTGCTAAAACTGCCATACCCCAAGGTCCACCTACACTTGCATTATTCATAACGGCAATCGGAATATTTAAAGCATTAGCTAAAACCTGCTGAGCCATTACGGGAGTTTTAAATAATCCTCCCTGAGCAATCATTACTCCTGGATGAACATCTTCTTTTTTAGTCAAAATATCCATCCCAATTTTAAGCGGAGCAAAGGCCGAATAAAGTTGTGCCAACATAAAATTAGCTAACGTAAATTTGCTTTCCGGCGTCCGGACAAATAATGGTCGACCTGCCTTGATGTCAGTAATATTTTCTCCAGACAAATAACTATAATTAATTAAACCGCCAGCATCGGGATCACTTTTAACGACATCTAAGAATAGAGTCTCATACAGTTTATTAGGAGATATATTTGAGCCTAAACGACTGGCAAACTCCTGAAAAAGATTTGTCCAAGCATTGATATCAGAAGAACAATTATTAATATGCACCATTGCTACAGGCAAACCAGTAGGAGTGGTAACCAAATCTATATCGCGATGAACTTTTTTCAAAGGTTTGTCTAAAACCACCATTGAAAAGGCTGAAGTCCCAACAGAAATATTGCCCGTTTGTAATCTGACACTATTGGTACTGATCATACCCGTACCCGCATCACCTTCAGGAGCAGCCATAATACTACCGCTTTGTAAATTACCGGTAGGATCAAGCAATTTAGCGCCTTTGCTAGTTAGATGACCTGCTGGCTGACCCGCAGTTTTAATTGTGGGTAAAATATCAGCTAGTTTCCAAGAATACTGTTGTACCTTGGGTATATGATTAAATTGTTCAATCATTTGCGGATTAAATTGGCAATGATTATCGATAGGAAACATCCCTGAAGCATCACCAATCCCGATCATCTTTTCACCTGATAATTGCCAATGAACATAGCCAGCTAGTGTCGTCATATAATTAATCTGATTAACATGTTTTTCCTGATGTAAAATAGCATGATACAAATGAGCAATACTCCAACGCAAAGGAATATTAAAATCAAATAGTTGTGTTAATTCATCGGCAGCATCTTGGGTAATATTGTTTCGCCAAGTTCTAAATGGAACTAATTGCCGGTCTTGTTGATCAAACACTAAGTAACCATGCATCATCGCACTAACGCCAATAGCTCCGATTTTTTGTAACGAAATATGATAATTACTTTGAACATTAGCAGCTAATTGTTGATAGCTCGCCTGAATGCCCTGCCAAACGTCCGCTAAAGAATAAGTCCAAATACCGTTTTGATAATCGTTTTCCCACACATAACTACCTTCGGCGATCGTTCTAGCGTCAGCATCAATCAAAACTGCTTTAATTTGTGTTGAGCCTAATTCAATTCCTAAGGCTGTTTTACCTTTTTGAATTTCTGAAGCATAGGATTTAATATTCACTAAACTCATCCTTTTTTATTATTAATGTATAGCAATTAAAGACAAAGCGTTTTCATCAACGTTCTTATATTATAAAATAAATTAGCATAAATCAATATACTTATTAATTTATTCGAATAATTAAAAGAACAAAAAAAGCTAACTTAAAGACCTTAATTTATTTTTTGAAATAAAATTTATTTTTTTAGTTTGATTTGTTCATCAAATAAAATGATGTTTTGTGATAAAATAAATATATTAATTCGAATAAATTTTAGGAATAAAAGAATATGAAAAATGACTTTATGATCATTAAAGAAAGAATTAAAGAACAAATTACTAGTGGTCAACTTAAAGCTAATCAAAAATTGCCAACTGAAGACGATTTAATATCCCAATTTAAAATTTCTCGCTATGCTGTTCGCAAAGCTTTAGGTCAATTAGAAAGTGAGAATCTTATTTATCGTATCCAGGGAAGTGGAATGTATATTCAAGATTTGAATAAAAAATGGAATTATAATCCTGAAAGTAAGACTATTGGCTTAATTTGCACTCATATTGCTGATTATATATTTCCGAAACTTATTTCTCACATAGATTCTATTATTGCAAAAAAAGGATATTCCTTACTTGTAGCCAATACTCATAACGACACAAGCAGAGAAAGATTACGTTTAATTAATATGCTGGATTCTCAGGTTGCAGGATTAATTGTTGAACCAAGCGAAAGTGCTAAACCTAACCCTAATTTAGATATTTATCAAATTATATCCCATGATAAAGTACCACTAATTTTTATTAACGCAATTTATCCCAAATTACATTTCCCGGTTATCACAAATACCGATAAACAATCCGAAAAAGAACTTGTTAAGTATCTTTTTAAATTAGGACATCAAAAAATTATCGGTATTTTTCAAACGGATGATTTACAAGGTATTAATCGTATGCAGGGATTTATCGAAGCTTATCAAGAAAGTAGTATTACACTGTCGAATAGTTTTTTAATTATGTATAGTTCACACGATAATTTTAAAACTATTAGTGATAAGTTAGATCTTTACTTAAACAATAATCAGCCACCCACAGCTATAACTTGCTATAACGATCAACTAGCTATTCTAGTTGTTGATAAACTTAAAAAAATGAAATATTGCATTCCCCAAGATATTTCAGTATGTGGTTTTGATGACTACGATGGTACCAGCTATTTAACCCCAACCTTAACTACAATGAAATATGACACTTATTCTATCGGCAAAGAAGCCGGCCAAGGAATTTTAAAATTAATTCACGGCAAAGAGTTTCATTCAATTACGCATCAGCCCCAAATCAAAATTCGAGATTCTACAGCTCAACCTCATAACTAATTTCAAAAACTTAGGACGAGAATTTCTCCAGTAAAAAACGTTGATAGTTAACTAAATATTTAGCTTACTATCAACGTTGAACTTAGGTTACTATTAATTATTTCTCCCACATTTTTTAAATTCAAGTTCCAGCTACTAAGCATAGTGGAGAATGTTTTTTTAAATAGTTCGTCAAGATGAATTTTAATCATATTGCCGTAAAAATTGTGATAATCTAGTTAATCCGGCTTTTAATGTAGCTTCATCAGTACAATAACCTAGACGTGCGTGACCCGGTAAGTCAAAGCATTCACCAGGAACCAATAAAACTCCGGTTTGTTGAAGTAAATTCAAGCAAAAATCTTTAGTAGCAATGGGTATATCTAATTTAATACAAGAAGTGGAAACGGCTTGCGGTAGTACACAACTAACACGCGGTTCCTGCTCCAGCCACTGCTGGAAAATTTGTAAATTGTTTAATACTAGTTTTCGATTGCGTTCCCAGATTTGATAGCGATTCTCCAATATATAAGTAGCTAATAAATCATTAATTACGCCACCGCAGATCATAGTATAATCACGATATTTCCTAAATTGATCGCTTAATTGCTCATTAGCTACAATCCAGCCAATTCTTACTCCGGGAAAAGAATAACTTTTCGATAAGGAATTAGTAGCGATTCCATCATTATATAAATCAACAATAGAAACAAAATTTTCCGGTTCATCTAAAGGCAGATAAACTTCATCAACTAAGACATATGCGTGCACTGATTTAGCAATTTGGACTACTTGCTCTAAAAAATCCCGCTTTAATAAGGTGCCCGTAGGATTATTAGCATTATTTAAGCAAATTAATTTAGTATCCGGTCTAACTAATTGCTTTAATTCCTGTATGCTGGGATACCAATTATGAGATTCATGAATATGCCATAAATCAACTTTAGCTCCTAATGATTTGGGAATGTCAAACATTTGCTGATAAGAGGGATATTCACTAATCACATGATCGCCCGGTTCAATTAAGGAATATAAGGCCAAATAATTGGCTCCTGTAGCCCCATTGGTTTGTAAAACCTGCTGCGGATGAACGTGATCATATAATTGACAAACCTGCTGCTTAAATTGTGGCGAGCCTTCAATCCAGCCATAATTCATCGGGCTTTGGAATATTTGATCTATAAATTGCTGGGGATCAGTTTTAGTTATGGTAAACAATTCCTGTAACGTCAAAGCAGAAATGCTGCTTTGACTAATATCATATTGAGCAGACTTTTCCCAGCGATTCAACCAAGATTCAACCCCAAATTCAGCTATTTTCATTATTTCCCCTCCTATACGTTGTTAAAGTTAATATTTATTAAATAATATAACATTAAAAAAAGAACCACTTCTTCATTTATTAAATTTCTATTATTTTTTAAAAAGGAATTGTTTTTCGATAATTATAAAAAATTTTTATGAATCAGAGGCTTTTTCAACTAATATCTCCTTGTTCCAGTATAAAAAAACAGCTATTTGCCCTAAATTGGACAAATAGCTGTTTTATGGTATTTTACCAGATGTTAACTCGTTTTTCCGGTGCTAACCACATACCATCTTTACTAGTAATACCAAAAGTAGTATAAAAATCATCCATATTCTGCGCTTGGACATTCGCACGTAAAGGCGCAGGAGCATGAACATCAATGCTTAAATACATTTCCATTAATTGCTGCGTTGATTTAGTCCGCCAAATACGAGCCCAATTAATGAAGAATTCCTTCAAATCAGCATCGGGTTCATCTTTAGCAGCTTCTAAGGCACAGCTCAAGCCACCGGCATCGGCAACATTTTCGCTTACTACCAGCTTCCCATTAACTTTACCACCGGCAAAATCCAAACCTTCAAATTCATCAATCATGGCTTGAGTCAACTGCTTAAAAGTTGCGTAATCTTCATCGGTCCACCAATTATTCATATTACCAAATTCATCAAACTGGGCCCCATTATTATCAAAGCCATGAGAAATTTCATGTGCAATAACGGCTCCGATACCGCCATAATTTTCACTAGCAGATTGATGCAAACTATAAAAAGGCGCCTGTAAAATAGCTGCAGGAAAAGTAATATCATTACGCGAAGGATCATAACAAGCATTAACCATATGTCCCGGCATTGCCCATTCATTACGATCAACAGGACGATGATATTTCGCAAAATTATCAGCAATAATTAAGCGATCAATTTCTCTCATATTGCTTAATAAGGATTGCTGGGGATCAACCTTAAATTGCTGGTAAAGTTGATTAACTTTAGTAGGATACCCAATTTTCAATACCATTTTATCCAATTTAACAATAGCTTTTTCTTTAGTAGCTGTTCCTAACCACGTATTATTTTTTATGCGCCGTTGATAAATACTGATCATTTTATGGATCATTTGTTCGACATCGGCCTTAGCTTCGTGGCCAAAGTACTCTTCACCATAATATTGACCGATAACTTCACTAAAAGTAGCACTAGTTAAGTTGTAAGCCTGCTTAACAGGAGCTGATAATTCCTGATTGCCCCGCAGAGCCAAACTATATTGCCCAGCAATTTCTCGAAAATCTTGACTTAATAAAGAGCTGCAATTAAATACATATTGCACTAAGGTCCAATTTTTCAATTGCTGAAACGTTTGGTCATTAACTAGTTTAGCAAAATGCTTAAAGAAACGCGGTTCTGTAACGATAACCTGTGTAACCTCATCATTCACCGCTTGATTAATAAGACTTGCAAAATTGATTTGACCACCTTGGCTGGCAAAAGCTGCCATTTTTTGCGGATTATACATCTGCACATAATCTGCTTGTTCCTCAGCACTTTTTACATAATCCACCAGTGAACGATCAAACTGTAAAGCTTGCTGGGTAATCTCTTGCGCGTCCGCTTCTGATTCTCCAATTTTGACTAATAATTGCACAGCCACTTGTTGATAAATTTTCAGTAATTGCTCCCCACTGTCGTTATCATGATAATAAGTGGTATCCGGCAAAATTAAACCCGGTGCAGCTGCATAAACAACATTTTTACTGGTATCTTTCATATCAGCATCAATTCCCAAATTAAACGGGAGTGGATACCCTTGTTGTAACCACTTTGGCAGTTGCTGTTGCCAAGATTGGAAGCTGGTTAAATTTTTGATAGACTCATAGCCGGCTTGCGCAGGTTTAAAGCCTTCTTGATTGCGCCGCTTAAAATCAGCTGCCACTTGGTAAAACTTGACCGCTGTAGTCAGCAAATCATTAGCAGGCACTTTGTTGCCAGCTGCAAAATCAGCAAAATCCTGCATTAAAGTTTTTTCAATGTTCAAAGCTAAATCAGAAAAGCCGCCTGTACTGGTTTTATCCGCAGGAATTTTAGCTGTTTTTAACCATTCACCATTGATAGCTAAATATAAATTATCTTGATAAGTTGCAGTAGCTCCTTGTGTTGTATCTCCACTACCACCCACAACTTTTGCATACTTTTGTTGCATAGCCGCCTCCTAATATCTTCGTTGCTCATATTTTACCATTTTGAACAAATGCCGTCAGGCAATATTTTAGTTATCCAAAAGTTAAAATCGGTTTAAATTATTAAAATAAAATTAGTATTGACTTCATTAAATAATAATGATTTAATATTCGTATCAATTATATGAAAGGAAGAGAATCATGATTCGCTGCTTAGTACACAAGGATTATTATTTGGGCTTTGCTTATTATTATAGGTAGTGTCCGTATCCATTGATCTTAGATACGGACAATACTTATTTGTCCGTGTCTAAGCAGAGTCTTACAATGATGACCAGCTAGACACAAAATCTAGCTGGAGCTCTTTTTCATAAATTAATTATTGACCAGCTAGATGGGATTAATCTAGCTGGTTTTTTTATTACTATTTTAAAGGAGTAAACACATGCACAAAAGACAATTATCACTAAGTTTATACCTTAACTATTTTATTCATGGCATTGGCCTTATTATTTTAACGCAAAACATGAAAGCTCTCGGTCAGCATTGGCAAACACCTCTGGCTACAGTATCTTATGTTATTTCAGGTATTGGTATTGGGCGACTTCTGGCCTACTTTATTTTAGGTAATCTCTCAGATTACTGGGGCCGCAAGTTTTTTGTTAACTTAGGCATGATTAGTTATTTCATTTTCTTTGTGGGCATGGCTTTTGTTACCAATATTCAAATGGCCTATTTCTTAGCTATTTTGGCTGGTATTGCTAATTCAGCTTTAGATTCGGGAACTTATACAACTTTTATTGAAATGGGAAGCAAACAAGGTTCCGCTAATATTTTATTGAAAGCTTTTATGTCGGCCGGTGAGTTCTTATTACCACTTTTCATTGCAGTTTTAGAAAAGCAGCAACTGTGGTATGGCTGGTCTTTTATGTTAGCTGCCGGTCTGCTGATTATTAATTTTATTTTATTAAATCGGCAAACTTTCCCACCCCGCAATCAAGAAAATACTGCTGCAAGGACAGCAAATCTGCAAATATCTCCTTGGAAAAAAGCATTGGCATCAGTTAGTTTAGCTGGTTACGGTTATACATCTATGGCTTTAATGATTCTTTATACTCAATGGATCAGTCTTTTTGTAACCCATACTTTTGGTTTTAATGCAATATTGTCCCATTGGCTTTTATCACTCTATAGTATGGGATCAATCAGCGGTGTTTTGATAATTTTTGTGTTACTAAAAAACAATTTATCTGAAAACAAGCTCGTAATTGCCCTCAACCTTTTCTCCTTTTTAGCCTTATTAGTAATTTGCTATAGTCCTAATGCATTATTGTCAATGATTGCCGCTTTTGTTTTTGGTTTTACAGCTGCTGGCGGCGTTATGCAAATCGGCCTCAATCTTTTTATCAAACTTTATCCACATATTAAAGGCCGGATCACAGGTTTGTACTTTACTTTTGGCAGTTTGGCTTCTTTTTCGATACCGATTATTACCGGCTGGCTTTCCAAACAAAGTATCTCCTATACCTTGCGCTTTGACCTTTTGATTAGCTTAATGGGGTTATTACTGGTTTGCATCACCGTTTGGGCCATTCAAGTTCCGACAACTATCACTTCCACAAGACAGCAAATCAATAAAATTGATGGACGCATTATTAAGTTATTGAATCAGCGTTTTAGTACTGTCACTACCATTAATAACCTGAAAGAAGAGCAACAACTTCCTATTTTTGATGAAAGCAGAGAAACCCAGATTCTTCAAGAAATTGCTCAAAAAAGCAAAATTCCGGATCATACTCCTTATTTACAAAAAATATACCAGGCTATTATGCTTAATTCTCGTGCTTATCAAACAAAGCTCCACCAGGAGGAAAATAAATGATTGATTACGTAACAGCAGGCGAGTCCCACGGGCCCCAGTTAACAGGTATTTTATCCGGTATACCAGCCGGATTAAAGCTTGATCTTGCAGCAATTAACGCCGAATTAACTCAACGCCAGGGCGGATTTGGTCGCGGCAATAGACAAAAAATTGAACACGATGTTATTCAAGTAGTTGGCGGCGTCCGCCATGGGACTACTTTAGGCAGTCCGCTGGCACTTATTATTCAAAATCATGATTATCAGCATTGGTCCAAAATTATGAACCCCACAACTCCTAATACTTCGAGTAATAATCTCCGGCAAATCACTCGGCCCCGTCCCGGGCATGCCGATCTAGTCGGAGGAATGAAATATGGTCACCGAGATCTGCGCAATGTCTTAGAACGTTCTTCAGCTAGAGAAACTGCTATGCGGGTAGCGATCGGCAATATTTGTCAACAACTTTTGGCCCAGTTGGATATTCATTTAGTCGGTTATGTGCAACAGATCGGACCGCACCAAATTACAAATGATCCTAATTTGTCCGTTCAACAAATCAGAGAATTGATTCAACAAAATGATTTGCGGATTTTAGATCAAAATTCTGTTGCCTCATTACATGAGCTTATTTTACAAACTAAAAGAAACGGCGATACTTTGGGTGGCGTAGTCAATGTTCTGGCAGAAAACGTTCCGGCAGGATTAGGCAGCTATACCAGTTGGAATACTAAACTGGATGGCCGCTTGGCAGGTGCTGTTATGGGGATAAATGCCATTAAAGGCGTCGAAATTGGCGCCGGATTTACTGCTGCTCAAAAATATGGCAGCCAGATAATGGATGAAATTGCTTGGCATCCAGACAGCGGTTGGACTCGTCTCTCCAATCACTTAGGCGGTTTCGAAGGCGGAATGACTAACGGTATGCCTATCGTACTTAAAGCTGCTATGAAGCCTTTACCTACACTTTATCGACCTTTGCGCAGTGTAGATATCAAAACCAAAATCGCTCAAAAGGCGCAGGTAGAGCGTTCTGACACAACAGCTATTGTTCCAGCCGCAATTGTGGTAGAGAATGTTGTTGCTATTGAAATAGCTAAAGTAATTACTGAAACATTTGCCTCCAGTAATTTAAACCGTCTCAAACAAGAACTAGCCTCCTATCGTGAAGAACTAAGAAAATATTAATAATTTTTTTCTCAGTATTTGGGAAATTGATAGTACTTTTAATTATTATGAATCCAATTTTTGCAATCGGAAAACACTATAAAATTCCAGCTTCAATGATTAAGGTGATGATTATGCAGCTAATTTTAAAACCACAACAAGGATTACATGGAACCATTCAAGTACCAGGAGACAAAAGTATCTCCCATCGGGCACTAATCATAGGAGCTATGGGTTTAGGAACTACCACCATTCATAATTTTCTTTTCAGTCAAGATTGTTTAACCACCCTCCAAGCTCTAAAAAATTTCGGTGTAGATATTAGTCAAAACAACGAAACAGTAATTATTCATGGTCAAGGTCTACAAAGTTGGCATGCTCCAGCTCACGCTTTAGATATGGGTAACTCAGGAACAACGACCCGATTATTGGCTGGGCTGTTAGCAGGAAGACCCTTTACCACTACATTAATTGGTGATCAATCTTTAAGCCAGCGACCAATGCAGCGAATACAACAACCATTACAACAAATGGGAGCTGTTATTCACCTAACTCACGGACATCTACCAATGACCATCAGTGGACAGCCATTACATTCATTATGCTATCAAATGCCACTTGCCAGTGCCCAAGTAAAAAGTGCACTTATTTTGGCAGCTCTTCAAGCCTCAGATACCAGCACTATCATGGAAAAGTTACCTACTCGAGACCACACTGAAAGATTATTACGACAATTTGGCGCTCATCTTACTACTAGTGATGATCATTATAAAATCAATATTCAACCAGCTCATCAGCTCCAAGGACAAACTATTCAAATACCGGCAGACTTGTCTTCTGCAGCTTTCTTCCTAACAGCTGCCAGTATCATTACCCATTCACAACTTCAACTAACTAACGTTGGACTTAATCCTACGCGAACAGGATTTTTAAAAGTCTTACAACGCATGGGTGGACAAATTAAAATTACTGCTCAATCACAGGAAAATGGTGAGCCTAGAGGCAATTTAGAAATATCCGCCGCTAAATTACACCCCATTACCATAACAGCAACAGAAATTCCTAATATTATTGATGAAATTCCCCTTATTGCTTTACTAGCAGCAACCGCTGATGGCCGCAGTAAAATTACCGGCGCTGGGGAATTAAGAGTTAAAGAAACTGATCGGATTCACACAACTGTTGAAGAATTAAGTAAATTAGGTATTGCTATTACAGAGTTGGCCGATGGCTTTATTATTGATGGACGTCAACCATGGTCGGTTATTAATCCACACCTAGATAGTCACGGTGACCATCGAATTGGCATGATGCTGGCGATTGCTGCTTTAAAATGTTCTGCACCATTACATTTAAAGAATGCAGCTGTTGTCAATATTTCCTACCCTAACTTTTTTCAAGATTTAAATAATTTGCTATCTCAAGAGGAAATATCATCATGAAAATTTTAATAATTGGTTTAGGGTTAATTGGTAGTTCACTAGCACAGGCAATAAAAAAAGGCCATCCTAATTATTACTTAATTGGTAGTGATACTAATCAAGCAAGTCTTAAATATGCTCAAAGCAGCTCACTTGTTGATGAAACCACCACTGATTTCACTACTAGTGCCCCGAGAGCGGATGTAATTATTCTAGCTACACCTGTGCAGGTGATTATTACCGATCTACAAATTTTGGCTCAACTGCCTTTAAAACCCCAGGTACTGATTACTGATGTCGGTAGTACCAAACAACAAATAATGCAAGCAGCACAAGCAGTACAAAAACGGGGTTTTACTTTTATTGGTGGTCATCCTATGGCAGGATCGCATCGATCTGGAGTAGCAGCGGGCAGTGTCCAACTTTTAGAAAACGCCTTTTATTTTCTTGTACCTGAAGCTGCCTCCTCTAGAGCGGTTTCGCAATTAAAGAATCTTTTATGTGCCACTCATAATCAGTGGCTTGTAGTTGATTCCCGTCAACATGATCGAATTGTTGGCCAAATTAGTCATTTACCACATATTATGGCTGCTGCTTTAGTTAATCAGGCTCAAACAGAATTGCAGGATTTCCCCTTGGGATTAAAAATCGCAGCTGGCGGTTTCAAAAGTACCACCCGGATAGCCAGCTCTGATCCCCAAATGTGGACTGATATTTTACTAACTAATAATCATTTATTAATTACGCAACTCCAAGACTATATTCAAAAATTAATCCAAATTAAAAAGGCCCTGCAAAACCAGGAGCCACTAGAAATTAAAGCATTTTTTACAAAAGCTAGAAATACCCGCCAACAACTAACAAAGAATCCTAATAAAGACTTTTGTTTAACTCTAACAATTACTGATGGACCGGAGGCGATTAAAAATATAGTTGATATTCTATTTTCGGCCAATCTTAATTTAATCAATATTCACATTTCACCAATTAAACAAGACAATACTAGTCATCTGCAATTAAGTTTTAATAACCAAACTAACCTTAGTAAGGCAACCAACCTACTTAAGGCTGCTGGTTATCAAATTTTAGGAAGTGATTAAAATGCAAGTTATTCTGATTGGCTTTATGGGCAGTGGTAAAACAACCATTGGTCAGCTTTTAGCCCGAACCTTAGCGACAAATCATATTGATTTAGATGAATTTATTATGCAAAAAGCCCAGCAAAGTATCACTGAGATTTTCGCCACTAAAGGTGAAACTTACTTTCGCCAACTAGAGCAATTATATTTAAAGCAAACTTTAAAATTGCCCGGAGTTTTATCTACCGGAGGCGGTACCCCGATCATTGCCCCAAATGCTGCCTTACTAGCCCACAGTAAGATTCCGATTGTTTGGCTTTCTACTAATATTCAAACAACCTTTCAACGTATTCAAAATGACACCAGTCGACCTTTAGTTAATGATCTCGACACTACAGCTTTAATTAAACTCCAAAAAAAACGTAATCCACTCTATCAAGCACTCGCAAATATTATTATTCCTACTGACGAATTAACACCCCAGCAAATAGTTGCCCAAATTCAAAGACAACTCAAGCTGGCCTAAATTATAATAGTAAGCAACTAAAATTATTCTTATTTTTTATAAAAAAGCTCTCGTAATTTTTCTGAATTTGGAGAGCTTTTTTAAATACTAAAAAACCAGTTAGATAAACTTCATCTAACTGGTTAAAAATATTTTTCAACTTGACATTAATTATCTGACAACAATTACACTCACAGGTGAACGTTCAATAATTCCTTCAGCTTGTGAACCGATAGTTTTACCACTAATCTTCTTAGTTTCTGAACCTACCACAATCAAATCCGGCTTAAATTGCGGAACTACTTCGTCTAAAATTGCCTTATCCGGAGTTCCTTCGGTTAAAATTGGCTTAGTATCTACCAGTCCAAATTCCTGTGCCTTCTTGACATAAGTCATTAAATCGTGGGAAGCTTCAAGCCGCTTTTCATCCATTTTACCAGGAGACAAGCTGTCAAAAACATTGATATCACGACTTTCTACTACAGTTACAATCCCTAATTGAGCCTGAGCCGGCAGGGAAATTGTACAAGCAAAATCAAAAGCCTGATCCGAAGAGGTAAAATCATCAACATCAATTGCCACTAACACCCTTTTAGGCGTAATTCTTTTTACATGATAATCTTTTAATTCCTCAATTGGTTTCAATATCATAACCCCCTTTAACTAATGCAAATCTTGACCTTTGTTTTCTGCGAAATAACGTTTAAAGCGTCCGCGGTAACGATAAAACATATAACTCATTAATAAGAAACGTTTAAAACTCATATCCCCTTTAAAGAAAACAGTAGTCCCATAACGATCTTGGCGCAATAACTCTAAAGCCACTTCTTTAGCCTGATTTTCTAGAGCATACTTTTTAAAAACATGAACAGGAACACCTAACCATAACTGATGTTGTGCTTTATTCTTATTGCCATAAATAGTATCCTGATCTTTTAAAGACCCGGTTACATAATCCGCAATTACATATTGCGCCAAATTATAGCCGTTTAGAGTAACATAAAAACTGCTGCGTCCTTGCCGTAAATTAATTTCAAATAGTTTAAACTCTTGATCACGATCATCATATTTCATATCAAAATTCGCAAAACCGGTAAATTCAATATCTTCCAAAAATTTCTGGATTAAATCGTACAGTTTTTGATTATACTCCGGCAAAATTGCGACATAATTACCTATGGCAGCTGGTGTAGGATCTTCTAATAACGGATGCCCTAAGCAGAGCATTTTTACATGATGATACTGGTCGACATAAGCATTCAACACTCGCATATGGGAATCATCACCGGGAATAAATTCTTGCAAAATCAAGTCCGATTGATAACCATGATCATAAATTTTCCCAATAATTTCTTCTAATTCTGTCTGTGAATGAATAATAAAGGCCTTTTTGCGACCTTCAAAATGAATATCCAGCCACTCAACACTATTAGCGGGTTTTAAAGCTACCGGAAATTCAAAGGGAGCCTTTATTTTAACATGTTCTTGATACATTTGCCGAGTAATAATTTGTGTTTGTGGGTGCGGCAAATTATATTCATCACAAATCTGATAGAATGATTCTTTATTATTTAATCGTCGTAATAATTTATAATCTACATAAGGACAGATAAAGGTCTGCTCCAACTCAGCTTGATGTTTCGCAATTAATTCCGCATATCCATCACCCATTGCCAATAAAATCACTGGTTCTGAATGGTCAGCATACTTAGAAGCAATTTTACGCATCGTTTCAATAAAGACAGGATCTTCAGCAAAGCCGTCATGCAAACTTACATGAATAATTCGAGAGTATTTTGTCGGAGCTAAAGGAGCTTCCGCATAAGCTTGTACCGGCTGATGGGTTATTTCATAAAACGACCTTGCAAAACCGTAAGCATTGATATCACTCCCTAATAAAATCGGAGTAAATGGAGGTATATTTTGATTATTGATAACAGTTCACGTTCCTTTACAATGGTCTATCTCCCCTAGTGTATTATAACAAAATTTAATCCAGGAAGAAATACAATAAACTACTCCAAACATAACTAAATCGAAAACTGGCGCCGAGGTGTTGCTGCTCCATAACCAAAAATTCTTAATAATGTGTTCTGCCGATTCAAATTCACTACATAACCGCTGAACTCATTGATTTGATCTTTTTGACGATTCCACCAATAGTTATATTTAGTAGTTAAGGCGTGGTTCCTTCCCATTAAGGCAGAGACATTTAATAAAACATACTGAATACCATCAATTTTAAATTGATCTTCTAGGTGGCGATGACCACACAAGTAGGCAACTACACGCCCTGAATGATTATTTTGAAAATCAAAAGCAACATTTACTGAAAAATTAGTATCCTTAGCCTGATGGACTAATCGGCCCTTTAAACCGCAATTAAATGCCTTAAAAAGATCATGCATAGCCTTCCCATTATATTCTAAGGCATTTTGTCCTTTACGAGTTACTAAATTGGCGTGTCCGCACACAATAATTTTTTTATTCACAGATTTCTCCAGGATTTGAATAATTTCCTGTATTTGTCCATTACGGATTGCAAGTACTAATTTACTATCATACTTTTTTCGCCCTTGCTGATCCAGTTGAAAAGGAACATCTGTGGTGTTAATAAAGATTACCCGTACCTCATCCTTGTCAAAATATCCTACACCCCAACGTGCTGATACTTTCAATAAAGTATCTTGTTGATACATAGGCTGCCACAGTGCATTAAAAAAAGTATTCTGGGCAAAAGAAGGCTTATGCGTAGCTGTATGCTCATCATACTTATCATTATCATCATGATTACCTTTAGCAATAAAATAGGGACATGATTGCTGGGTAAAAGTTCGACTAACCACCCGTAAAAATTGCTGGTCGGTAATTGCATTATCACTGCCATCAATCACATCTCCCAAATGGGCGACAAAATCTAGCGGTAATAATGTCGGCAATAATAAAAATTCTGTCAGATGCTGTAAACCATTAAAACCATAATAACTGTGACTATCAGCAAATTTGATATGCGTATCAGTAATTACCGCAAAGTTTAAATCATCATTTTGGACTACAGCTGATACCCGCTTAGCAAATTCTTGTAAATATTGCTGAACAAAAAACCGCGGCTGTACTTCTACTAAGCGAAAACGCTCTGTAGGCAGGAGGCGATAATACATTGCCCCTGTTTGTTGCGGCCATAAAATTTGCTGCTTTTTTTGAACCTGTAAAAGGTAAGGCTGTTGTAAATATTTTAGTTGATAGAGTCCATTTTTGTGTTTTGTAGTTAATAACAGATTCGACCAAATTTTTGAAAAAATTTTCATTTTTTGTTCCCTTTTTAAATGAAGAAAATAAGTTCTCAGGAGATCTCATTTTCTCCCAGCAACAAAATTGAAAAACTATCCTAGATAAAACGTTGGTAAGCAACTAATGGCAATTGTTGCGCATCATTGATATTACCACAATAGGTGAAACCATTTTTCTCAATTACATGCCGCATTGCCAAATTATCAGCATGCGTATCAATACGAATATCTTGAATATCTAAAGCTGCTGCAACTGAAAGTAAATGTTGGATAAAAATTGAAGCTAGACCTTCTCCTTGATGACCTTTAGCAATTGCTACCCGATGAAAAATGGCATAATGTTTCTGTGATTGTGGACTCCACTGACCATTTTCCAGTTTGTCATAGCTTGCTTCACCCTGTGTTTCTAAGGCAGCCACGCCAGCAATTTGATTATCTTTAATTAAAAAATAAGCTATTCCACGCTTAATATCACTTTTCAAAGTTTGTTGATCAGGATAACCATTTTGCCAAAGATTAACCCCGCGTCCGCGCAGAACAGTCTTGGCCTCTTCAATAATTTCAATTACCCGATCTAATTCATTTGCTTTAACTTTCCGTAAGTAAGTTACCGGCATTAATATATCCCTCCTACAAACAAATACCGGGATATATTAGCTAAATCAGTTCCAATTTGCAAACAAAAAGACTCAGGAATTATTTTTTTGCCATTGTCCAACTGCATGTGCTGCTAAAGCTACTGATAAAACTGCATCTTGTGATAAATTATTACGCACATCAGCCATAATGGTATTGGCAGTCACAGCACCAATAACTTCCAACGCATACTCAATTGTATGTAAATCGTTAGTCACATTATAAGTGCCATTAGCATACGGATGTTCATGATTATAAGTGAAGTTTAATTCACTATTAGCTAAACTGCCGTCTACATGATTAACCAGTACACGATCTTTTAATTCAGATAACGGCTGCTTTTCATTTTGCAAAGTCAGGCGATGATCTGATTCATTTTCATAATATTGTTCTTCTGTCATTGTCAAATATTCTTGTACCGGATGTCGTAACACACCCAGATTATCAAGTAAATCATTAATAGCTTGCACATCTAATTGCTCTTTTCCAGCTGCGATTGCGGTAGCGTGATCTTCCAGCCAATCGGCCATTTGACTCAATGCCTCTGCTTGCATAAGAAATACCTCCTCGAATCTTTACTAGCAAATTATAACTGTTTCATTCAGTACTTTCCAGTTTACATCTATTTTTTCCTTAATCACAACATTACAATCTTAGTCTTGATTAGAGTTCTTGGAACTGTTTGCAAGAGTTTTAATGATTAATTTTAATGCTGAGCGGTCGTTTTTCGGTAGAAGCCATATAAAATTCCCGGTAAAATTACATACCCCAGAATCATTACGATGATGGCGGCAATATTAGGCTGGCGTTGCCCCTGGGTGTCAAGAACGGTAAATTGTCCCACCCAATCAAACTTTAATAATAAGAACAATGTCAATAACACCGCCAGAACCGGAAAAATCACATCAGTCACGATATTTTTCTGAACATTAGGTAAAACTGCTTCTTTATTTTTGCCTCTAAAGTAATTAATCACACTTAGAGGCACTACTAAAAATTGCACAAAACGCGAGATGGAACTTAAAATTATAATATTGGTCATATTATAATTAAAAACCAGCGGCATAATCAGCGCCAGACTAACAGTTATTAAAAAAGCTGATAAAGGAAAATTATGCCGTGTTCTTTTTTGCAGCCAGCGGGGAATTTGCTTTTGTTTCGCCATCGCTTCTAAAGCACGAGGAGTATGAAAAGAGGCCGCAACATTAACTCCCAGCATAGAAATTAAAGCACCAGATAAAATAATGTTTTTAATAATGGGATTATGAAAAACTGCTGCCAAAGCTACTACAGATTTAGTTTGGACTATAGCTTGCGGATTAATCATCATCACTACAATAATAATGCCAATGTAGATAAGAGCGATGACACTAATAGCTAAAGGAATAGCCCGGGGCAAATTCTTTTGCGGATTGTGCATATCTTCTGCTCCGCTGGCCACCCCTTCAAAGCCCGTAAAGGCATAAAAAGCAGCAATAATTGCTGTCACCCAATTAGCGGTATTCATTACTGGAACTAGCGGCTTTCCGCCAGCATCTTTTACATTATTGATCGCGTTAAAATGATTTACTCCCGTTGTTGTAATCAAATATATTCCCGCTACAATAACTGTTAAAAGTGCCAGTAGTTTCTCCAGAGTAGCTAAATTATTAATTATAATAAATATTTGCGATCCCAAGAAATTAATTATTAACAATAAGAGCATCAGTAAAACAAAACCTAGCGTAATTAAATTAAAATTATTACTATCGCCACCCAAAAGCGAAATAGTAGTTTTAATTACTCCGGTCGCCATTACTCCCCAAGCAATAGTTGCGGCCAAATAACGAGTAATGCCGACGTAAAAACCGAGATCATTCCCAAAAGCTGTCCTAGTATAGGCATAAGCCGCTCCGCTTTGAGTTACATATTTTGCCGCAGTAGCAAAAGTGACTGCCAAAATAATGGCAAAAATAGCAGCCAAGCCATAGACCATAGGTGCTTTCGTGCCTGACATGGCAATGACAGAACCGGACGATAAGAAAATTCCAGACCCAATAATGGAATTAATCGCTAATAAAACAATTGAACCTAACCCCAACTTCTTTTTCACAATGAATCTCCCCCATAACCTTAATGCTTATTCACTGCTGTTGATATTTATAACAATGATGCTGTAAATACTTTAAAGTTAGACTATGCGGCTGTTTAATCAACTCCAGCGGTTTCCCGGCTGCTACTACTTTTCCCCCAGCGTTACCACCTTTCGGCCCTAGATCAATTAAATAATCTGCATTAGCCATAATATCTAAATCATGAGTAATAATAATGATAGTTGCACCTTGTGTTTTTAAATGATTAATAACTTCTAACAAAGTCTGGACGTCTAAAGGATGTAGGCCCACAGAAGGCTCATCAAAAACAAATAGTGTCTGTTGTTGTTTTTTGTTTAAATGTTTTACTAATTTGAGACGCTGCGCTTCTCCACCAGATAAACTAGGAGTACTTTCTCCTAATTGTAAATAGTCTAGTCCCACTTGTTGTAATAATTTGAGCTGTTTATAAATAGCAGGCACAGACTCAAAAACAGCTAGTGCTTCTGCTACTGATAATTGTAAAATATCCACAATACTCTGATTGTGCCATTTAATTTGTTGAAGTTCGGGTTTAAACCGTGCTCCGTGGCACACCGGACACGTGGAAGTCATATCCGGCAGATATTGAATATCTAAAGTAACGTTCCCTAAACCACCACAATTAGGACAAGCACCTTGTTTATTATTATAAGAAAACGTAGCTGGCGTAAAATGTTTTTGCTTGGAAGCTGGCAATTGGGCGAATAACTGCCGCAAATTATCCATGATATTGGTATAAGTTGCTACTGTCGAACGGGCATTTTTGCCAATGGGAGCAGCATCAACACTGATAGCCCGTTTTAAATGCGTCACTAACCGCTGAACTTGCGGTGATTGAGAGTGATTGTTCAAAGCGGGCACCAAACTATCCAGAATTAAACTAGTTTTTCCCGCTCCCGAAAAACCGGTAACTGTAATAATCTGTTGTTCTGGAAATTGAATTTGAACCTGTTTTAAATTGAAATAATTACTTACTGCTAAAGTAGTAGTCTGTAATTTTGGGGCAGGTGATGGCACTTGAGAATGCCAAATATTAGCTTTACCGGTAATAAAAGGACCAATTAAAGAATGAGGATCTTTAACTATTGCTTGCGGCGTTCCTTGACAAATAACTTGTCCACCGGCAGTACCAGAGCCGGGTCCCATTTCAATTATCCAATCAGCTGCTGCAATAATATCCGCATCATGATCTACTACCACTAAAGAATTGCCCTGATCCACCAAGTTACGTAATATTTGAATGAGTCCCTGCACATTATCAGGATGTAACCCAATAGAAGGCTCATCTAAAACATACAAAACACCGGTAGTTTGTGTCCGTAAAGTCTTGGCTAATTGAATCCGCTGCAATTCCCCGGTAGATAAAGTATTACCACTACGGGCTAAAGTTAAATAATCTAATCCTAATTCTAATAAGGGCGCTAAATTATCTGTCAATTCCGTGAAGATCACTTGTGCCATTGATTGCATATTTGCCGGCAGTTCCTGCTGGACTTTTTGTTGCCAAGTTGGTAACTGATCTAAAGACAAGTCACTCACTTGAGCAATATTTAGCCCTCCGCATAATTGTGTTAGTAATTGTGGATTGAAGCGCGATCCGTGACAAGTTGGACAAGTAGAAAAATGAAAAAATTGATTTAATTGTTTTTGCGCCCGTTCACTCAGAGATTTTTTAGCGGAATCATATACCGCTTCATAAGCATTTTCATAAAGAGCTTTCTCCATATGAAAAACTCTGCCGGTTGCAGTATTTAAGTCTACTGGATACCGTTTTTTGGCTCCATGTAAAACAATGTCTTTTTCTTGAGCAGTTAAGTCTTTATAAGGTACATCAATACGCACTCCCAGTGTTTGGATAACTTTCGGCATAAAATTACGTCCCGGCAAATGCCACGAAGCCACCGCTCCTTGAGCTAAACTTTTATTCTCATCACCAATTAATTTATTAGGGTCAATTTCTTGAATTTTCCCGCTGCCATGACAAGTGGGACAAGCACCACCGGCATTAAAAGCAAAATCTTCTGCCGCTCGCGCAGGAAACTGAATACCACAAACAGAACAGGTTAATTGGCCCATTTTTTCATCCGGACGATCCATTGCTTGAGCAATTTTTAAACTAGGAGCCATCCGGTGCCCATTAGGACATACTGGCGAACCCAGGCGTGAAAATATCAATCGCACTACATTTAAAAGTTCACTCATCGAACCTACAGTAGAACGTTCCGAAGGCACATTAGGTCTTTGTTTCAAAGCTATCGCCGCGGGAATATGCCGCACCTCTTGAACTTGAGGACGTTTGACTTGATTAATTCGTCGACGAGTGTAAGTCGATAAAGCTTCCAGATAACGTCTAGATCCTTCAGCGTACAAAATCCCCATTGCCAAAGAACTTTTACCTGACCCTGAAAGCCCAGAAATAGCTACAAATTTATTTAACGGAATATTAACATTAATATTTTTTAGATTGTGGACGTTTCCGCCCAAAACTTCGATTTGCTTAATAGTTGTGGCCATTTGCTAACCTTCTTCTAATTAATCCCACTTAAAAAAGATATTTACAACTACGGTTTTAAAGTCATTATTTATCTTCCGAGCATTACTGCTTACTGCTTTAATAAAGTTTTTAACTCGTTTAAACGTTGAGCAAAGGTGGCAAAGGCTGTTTTTAAGTACTCACCTTTTGTCATATCAATTCCCGCTTCCTGCATAATATTCAAAGGATAGTTCGAATTGCCTGCTTTTAGATAATTTAAATATTTTGTTATTGCCTGCGGTTGTTGTGTAACTATTTGTTTAGCCAAATAAGAAGCTGCAGCAAAACCGGTCGCATACTGATAAACATAGTAGTCCATATAAAAATGTGGAATCCGCGTCCATTCCCAAGCTATCTGAGGATCATTAATTACTGCTGGACCATAGTAATGGGCATTGAGTTTACCATAATAATCGGACATAAAATCGGCTGTCAAAGCTTGTCCCTGCGCCGCTGATTGATGGATATAATGTTCAAATTGGGCAAATTGAGTTTGCCGGTAGACTGTCCCTTTAAAACTATCCAAATAATAATTTAAAACATAAGCTCGAACCTTGGGATCCGTCTGTGTTTGTAATAAATATTCGGTTAAAATATTTTCATTGGTAGTCGAGGCAATTTCGGCCAAAAAAATGGGATAATCACCATACATATAAGGTTGATAATGCCTGGTATACCAACTATGAACACTGTGTCCTGTCTCATGAGCTAAAGTATATACATTATCTAAATTGTTCTGCCAATTTAATAATTCATAGGGTGCACTATCATAGCAACCTCCGGAATAGGCCCCGGAAACTTTACCTTGATTTTCCATAACATCAATATAGCGCCCAGTAAAAATTTCCTCCACATGACTTAAATAATCAGTGCCGAAAACGGCTAAAGCATTTTGAACAATTTCTTTAGCAGTATTAAAAGTATAATCACAATCTGGTTTAGCAACTAAAGGTACATATAAATCATACATATGCAGCTGCGGTAAATTTAACACCCGACGTCGTAAGGCAACATATTGATGAAGTAAATCCAAATGTTGGTTAACTTCGGTAATCAAAGTATCATAAACTTGTGGAGCAATATAATTTTCTGCTAGGGCTTGATCCTTGGCACTATCATAATGGTGTACCTGGGCTAAATAATTATTCTTTTTTACCTCACCGGCTAAAGTAGCTGCAAAAGTGTTTTTAAACTGACCATAAACCTGATAAAAGTTAGTAAAGGCCTGATAGCGCACTGTCACGTCAGGCGATTCTAACAAGGTATCATAGATACCCGCGGATAATTGGTATTCTTGCCCATTTTCATCAGTAACATTGGGAAATTTTAAATCGGAATTATCCAAAATATTAAAGATATTACTGGAATTATCTAAAACATCTCCTGCTGCTGCCAATAAAGATTCCCGCTCTTGATCCAAAATGTGGCGGCGATTGATAGTAATCATATCTAAAAAATGTTGATAATCCTGCAATAAAGGATCCTGTTCTAATTGCTTTAAATATTGAGGGGCAATCGCTAAAATTTCCGGTTCTAAAAAGGCTGTAGCAGCATTAACGGCAGCTATCAGCGTCTCTACTTGTGCCTGATAGGCTTGATAATGACTATTAGTTGTATCTTGATCATTTTTCATGCTGGCATAGGCTGATAATTTATCTACTTGCCGATACAAAGCCAGTACTTGATCAATCCCCGTTTTTAAACTGGAAGCCGATTGTCCAAGAGTTCCGGCTATTTGTTTAATTTTCTGGTTTGCCAACTCTGCTTGCTTAAAAGCCGCTTCAAAATCAGCATCACTGGGAAATACCAGCGTCAAATCCCACGTCAAGTCGCTAGGAATTTCACTTCTTAGGGGTAATTGCTTAACAGTTTTCATAACTTAAATCCTTTCACTGTAATAAAAAAGCAGCCATCAAACATACTATGTCTGACGGCCAACTTTTTCTGAATACCTTATTTTTTATTATTAGATTTGGCAATGGTCTGATTGTTTAAATCAGTTCGTACCACAATCACATCTGTCAGCGCATTCCGAGTAACATAGGAAGATACCGAACCCACTAAGATCCGCTCCATAGCATTGAGTCCAGTTGAACCTAAAATAATTAAATCATCATGATAATCCTTCAAAAAATCAAAGGCAATGACTGTTTTGGGATCACCAAAACGAATATGAATTTTTACTTGGTCTTGAGGCAGACCCGTTTTTATAATTTCTTCCTGCAAGCCGGACAGATAATTTTCCGTATCTTCAGTAATTTGATAAATTACATCACTGGTTAGCATCCCGCCATAAGCACCGACGAATTGCCGTGTATCTAACACATCCAGTACATCTAAAGTAGCATTATTTCGCATGGCAACTTGGGTCGCCTTTTTTAAAGCAATCTCAGCTTCATCTGATCCATCCACTGGAGCTAATATTCTTTTATATTCTTGTAGCATCGGTTTCACCCTCTCTATATATTATCAGAATACGTCTATTATCGATAAAATTCAATCTTTCCGATATAAACCGGTAGTTATTTTTTGGGAAATTTTTGATAGAATAGAAGAAATACGCGGTGGAGGTAAAATTATCATATGGAGAATAAGCGTCTTTTAAATTTAGAAGGTGGCCGGAACTTTCGGGAATTAGGCGGCTATCCCACTCAGGATGGCCGGGTAATTAAAACACATAAAGTCATCCGTTCAGCCACTTTGGGCCAATTAACAGATAAGGATTTGCAATATCTGAGTGACTATGGCATACGCTATGACATTGATTTTCGCTCAATTGATGAACAACAAGCTGTGGCCGATCGGGTACCCCCTAAAGCCAAATATGTGTTTGATCCCGTATTTAGTGTCGATTTAACCCAATCTTCTAAATTTGATGAACAAGAAAAAGCTTCACAGCCTCAACATAATATTGAGGGCCTAAATGATATTCCCCAAGACGGACATGATAATATGTGTAACACTTATCGGGAACTGATCCATTCAGACAGCGCTAAAAAGGCTTACCGAATCTTTTTTGATTACTTATTAGCTAATGAAAAAGACCAGCAGGCCGTACTATTTCATTGTACCGCTGGTAAGGACCGTACTGGCATGGGTGCTGTCTTTTTAATGACGGCTCTTGGTGTGGATCAAAAAACCATTGTAAATGATTATTTACTCACTAATACAGTCCTAGAAGATTATATTAATGAACAACTGCAACCATTCAATAATGATCCTGAGTTATACCAATCAGTTAAATCTTTAATGCAGGTGAGCCATGATTATCTGTCTGCTGCAGATGAAGAGGTTAAAAAAGAATCCGGTAACTGGTTAAATTATGTTCAAAATGAAATCAAAGTAACTCCTCAAGAAATTGCTGATCTTAAAAAAATCTATCTGCAATAATCATTGAAAAGAAGCTTATCATAATTAATAGATACACCCATAAAAGTAAACAAGGATTGAAATCATAATTTTTCAATCCTTATTTTGTTGTTAAATAAATTTAATTTCTTTGACGGACATCTCTTAATTAGCAAAAATATCAACTATCGAACTACTTTTACCTTAAAAACCAGGTTCGGATAAGCCCCAAGAATTTACTAAGGTTATGGTCTATAACTAAGACTTGTACGGCTTTTTTAAAGTTGTTACAATATTATTTGTTCATTAGTTCACAGAATCTAGCACTAACCAAGTATAGGGTTTTAATATGACCTACTTGGCTCATAATTCTTTTAGGAGGTTGGAACATGGATCTACATGAAATTACTCACATAACTAATATTGGCGCCGGAACTATGGGGCATGCCATTGCCTTACAATTTGCTTTAAATAATTATCACGTTAATCTTTTAGATAATAAGCAAACCGCTTTAAATAATGGCCTGCAGCTTATTAAAAATGACCTCCAGACCTTGGACCAAGCTCATCTTTTAAAAGATGACCCGCAAACTATTTTGAACCGGATTCATCCCAGCACAGATTATAAACAAAGTCTGAAAAATGCTGATTTTGTTATTGAATCCGTAATAGAAGATATCACCATCAAAAAAGAGGTTTGGCAAAAGGTCGAACAATACGTTAATCCAAAAACTATCTTGGCGACTAATACTTCAGGCTTAAGTCCTTCCAAAATACAACAGGTCTTACAAAAACCCCATCGTTTTGTAGTAGCACATTTTTGGAATCCGGCGCAGTTAATGCCTTTAGTTGAAGTAGTTCCGGGTGCAGCCACGGATCAAAAGACCATTGATATGACCGTGGCTTTACTCAATAAAATTGGTAAACATGCTGTTGCACTTCAAAAAGAAGCCCTGGGTTTTGTCGGTAATCGTATTCAATTAGCAGTTTTACGCGAAGCTTTTCATATTATTAATTCTAATATTGCGTCTCCTCAGGCCGTTGATGAAATTATTAAGTATAGTTTAGGAAGACGTTGGAGTCTTGTAGGTCCGATCGCTAGCGCTGACTTAGGCGGACTAGATGTTTTTAAAAATATTAGTTCTTATTTATATGCTGATTTAAGTAATGAACAAAAAACTGATCCTCTATTAACAAAAATGGTTGCTGCTAATCATTTGGGTTTAAAAAGTGGTCAGGGATTTTTTAATTGGGACAGCAGCCAGGCCCAAAAAATCGTAGCCCAACGTGACCAAAATCTATTAAAACTATTACAGGAAGACCAAGAAGAGTCGTAATTGCCTTTTTAAAATTTCTGAATAAGAAAAAACCACTCCCATAAAAGGAGTGGTTTTTTAATGGTTAATCCAGATAAATTGCTAAGATTCAGTTTTACTTTTGAAAACCTGTAAATTTCCAATTTTGAACTTCTGGCAAATCTTCACCGTTTTGGCGAATATAAGCATGATGTTCTTGTAATTTTTGATCCATCTGTTGGCTAAAGTCCTGTGCTTTTTCACCATAAACTAACTGGCTAGCATGTTGTGCTAAATGGAAACGATCCATGGAATTTACAACCCGCATATCAAATGGTGTTGTAATATCTCCATTTTCCCGATATCCATGAGCATGCATATTATAATTTTGGCGATCATAGAAAATATCACGCAAGATATCTTCAAAACCATGGAAAGCAAAGATAATTGGTGTATCGGGGGTAAAGTAAGCATCAAATTCATCCTGGCTTAAACCACGATCATTGCGAGCAGGAACCTGTAATTTTAATAAGTCCACAACATTGATAAATCTAATTTTCAAATCTGGGAAATTCTGATGCAAAATATCAATTGCTGCCAAAGATTCCATATTAGGTTCTGTTCCGGCAGCTGCAAAGATAATATCAGGTTTTTGACCCTGATCGTTACTTGCCCAATCAATAACCTTTAAGCCTTTATCCACGAGTTCTTCTGCTTCTTTCATTGAGTAGAACTGTGGCCGTGGTTGTTTAGAAGCAATAATTAAATTAATAACTTCTTGATCATTTAAAACGCGATCAGCTAAAGCCAAAAGCGTATTAGTATCAGCTGGTAGATATTCCCGAATATATTTAGATTTCTTTTCTGCTAAGTGGGATAAAATGCCAGGATCTTGATGTGTATAACCATTATGATCCTGTTGGAAAGAAGTTGAAGTAGAAATAATATTCAGAGCCGGATATTTCTTCCGCCAACTTTGTTCATCAGCCTTACGCAACCACTTGAAGTGTTGTGTCAACATTGAATCAACTACCCGTAAAAAGGCTTCATAACTGGCAAAAATTCCATGACGACCAGTCAAAGTATAGCCTTCCAGCCAACCCTCAGCTTGATGTTCAGACAATTGGGCATCTAAAACTCGACCAGCAGGTGCTTCAAACTGATCATTAGGCTTTTTAATAGGTTCCATCCATTGCCGCTCAGAAGCTTCAAAAATATGATTCAAACGGTTGGACATCGTTTCATCAGGTCCAAAAATTCGGAAAGTTGCAGGATTCTTTTTAATTAAATCACGAAGATACTTACCAAATTCAATCATATCTTGTGCATCTGACTGGCCTGGTTGTGTAAATTTCAATTGATAATCACGATAATCAGGCAAGGTCAATGGTTTCGGATCTAAACCACCATTAGTAATAGGGTTCATTGCCATTCTTTGTTGACCCTTAGGTGCCAAATCTCTGATTTCTGGTTTTAAAGTACCATTTTCATCAAATAATTCTTCAGGATGATAAGATTTTAGCCACGAAACCAGTGCATCCGCATGTTCCATATCTTTTTGATCAACTGGAATTGGAATTTGGTGTGCTCTAAATGATCCCTCAATCGGTGCATTATCCCATTCTTTTGGACCAGTCCAGCCCTTAGGTGCACGGAAAATAATTAGCGGCCAGACTGGGCGGGTAGCTTCAGCAGCTGAATTTTGGCGCGCCTTTGTTTGAATAGCTTGAATTTTTTCAATCGCTTGATCCATTGCTTGGGCCATCACCGGGTTAAGCTTGATTGGATCGTCACCTTCAACAAAAATTGGTTCCCAACCAAGGCCTTCAAAATACTTAGTTAATTCTGCATCCGTCTTGCGTGAAAGAATAGTTGGATTAGAAATCTTAAACCCATTTAAATTTAAGATTGGTAAAACGGCTCCATCATTAACCGGATTAATAAAGACATTCGAAAACCATGAGGTAGCCAAAGGACCGGTTTCAGATTCACCGTCACCCACAACTACAGCACTAATCACATCAGGGTTATCTAAAATAGCACCCACACCATGGGAAATAGAATAGCCTAATTCGCCACCTTCATGAATTGAACCTGGAGTCTCCGGAGCTGCATGAGAAGCAACGCCCCCCGGAAAGGAGAATTGCTTGAAAAGCTTTTGCAAGCCTGCTTCATCTTGGCTGATTTCAGGATAGATTTCACTATAACTACCATCAAGATAAGAATTAGAAACCATCACCTGCCCACCATGACCTGGGCCTTCAATATAAAACATATTCAGATTGTATTTGTTAATGACACGGTTTAAATGACTATAAATAAAATTTTGCCCAGCGATAGTTCCCCAATGTCCAATTGGATGAACTTTGACATCGCTGGATTTCAAAGGACGTCTTAATAAAGGATTATCTTTTAAATATAATTGACCTACGGAAATATAATTAGCCGCATTAAAATATTTATTCATTAATTGAAAATATTCAGGGCTACTATAGTCTGTCATTTGATGACCTCCCACAATTTAGTTTACACACTATTTATAAACTGTTCTCCTATATTTGTCAACCATTTTAAAAATTGGTGCGCTCCAATTTATTTGTTGAGATTAACAAACGTCGAGAAATTTAAATAACGGTAATGCAAACGCATGCTTGAATATTCAAAAGGAGTTCCATCATCAACAAAAAAAATACCAGCCAAAATTCCTACTGGTTCAGTCGCTTTCAAATGCAACAAACGCTGATCTTCTGCTGTCGACGGCTGTGTAGTAATATCCAAATAGGCACGATTGATAATCGTATTTTCTTTATCCTCTAAATAGTTAAATAAAGAATTTTCTAATAAAGACTGGGATAATTGAGGAAAAGTCCGCACCGGAATATAACTTTGCTCAATTAAAATCGGTTGTTGATCTAATTGTCGCAGTCGCTTAAAGCTATAGACAAAATCATCATCATTCAAAAACAGATTCTCTCGAATATCTGAACTAGGTTTAACTACATCTAAACTAAGTACTTTAATCGTTTGCTGTTTACCATTAGTTACAATTGAGGTTGTTAATCCCACATTATCACCTGTATAATCAAACGCGGTTTTATTACGAAGAAACAGAGGATTAATAAAATTACCAGATCCTTGTTTTTTAAAGATAATTCCTTGATCTGCCAACAATTGAATCGCCCGTTTAATCGAACTGCGACTGACAGCAAAATTTTGGGCTAAAGTCCGTTCATCAGGCAATTTCATTCCTGCATAATGATGATGAGAAATGTTATGTTTAATAGTATTTGCTAAAGATACATATAATGGTTTTTTCATCTAATTTACTTCTCCAATAAACGTTAATTACTTAATTTGTTTCAAGTAGATGTTCTTTGCTGATTGTGGTAGACTAAAACTTAAGAATTCATTAAATTTATCCTAATTTTTTATTACTTATTCCAGTTAGTAACTTTAACGAAGCATCTATTATGAGGGGGAGCTTCAATTATGAAAAAGAATAATTTATTTTGGTCGGCTGTTTTAGTTTCAGCCACTATTTTAACGACTTTACCTGCTCAAAACGCTAAAGCAGATAATAATAATTTAGCACCACAATTGAATAATAATCAAAGTGTAGAACCTGCTACTACTAATAATTCAAATGATTCAGCTGCTAATATTAATTCCAGCTCTGCCAATCAGGCCGATTCTCAAACTAATACAACCTCTTCCAATAATAGCATATCAGCTCCAGCTTCTTCGGCAACGACTGATAATTCGAATAATAATTTTGCTACCAGAGCAGCTGTTGCTTCTGCCAATACCGCCAACACTGATAATTCGATTAATACTTTTAGCACTATAAGTAATTATTTGTCGCCGGCCAGCTTTCTTAGTCAGATCAAGCCAGGCTCCATTAGTGGCTGGCAACAATACCATATCTTACCTTCTATTACAGCAGCACAAGCTATTCTAGAATCTGGCTGGGGTAATTCCCAACTAGCCCAGCAATATCATAACCTGTTCGGGATCAAAGGTTCCAATAATGGACAATCAGTGACACTGCCTACTAATGAGGAAGTTAGCGGCAATACTATTAATATTAATGCTCAGTTTAGGGCTTATTCCAGCTGGGCTGAAAGTATCACCGATCATGGGGTCTTTTTAAACAGCAATTCTCGTTATCATAATATTTTAGGGGTTACCAATTATCGACAGGTGGCTCAATTATTACAGCAGGATGGGTATGCTACTTCCAGCAGTTATGCACAATATTTAATTAATATCATTGAAAGTAATAATCTTCAAGCTTGGGATCAAGAAGCACTGGGACAAGGTAGTAACAACTCTAATTCCCAGCCGGTAGTTCCTAATAATAATCAAAATAATGGTACCTATACTTTTACGCAGGCTACCAATATTTATACTAGTACCAGTACTCATGGTCAAGTGGTGGGACAATATCAAAAAGGACAGACGGTCATTTATAACGATAAAATTCAAGCTGAAGGACTAACGTGGTTACGTTACACCTCGTATTCCGGAAAAACTTGTTATGTTCCTATTAATTCCAACAATGGCAATCAATCCACAACTCCTAATACTCCTGCAGTAAACGATAGCAACGGTGTTTATACTTTTCAAGTGGATACTAATATTCGTACCAGTCCTAGTTTGCAGGGAACCATTATCGGACGCTATGCTACCGGACAGCATGTTTATTACAATGGCAAAGTTAATGCCGATGGCTATATTTGGCTTAAATATCTGAGTTCCTCCGGTAAAACTTGTTATGTGGCCATGGTGGCTGCTGACTACTCACCTCTTTTAGACAATAGCAGTAATAATAGTAATAAGACTCCGCATGATAATCAGTCCACTGTTCAAAATGAATCCGGTGTTTATACTTTCCCCAAAACTACTAATATCTATACAGAAACTAATCTTAATAGTAAAGTTGTGGGTCATTATGCTGCTGGACAAAGGGTCTTTTACAATGGCAAAGTTAACGCAAATGGCACAAGCTGGTTACGTTATCTCTCTTATTCAGGTACCACTTGCTATGTACCTCTAAATAATGAACAAAAGCCAGCTGCTACATCTACTCCTGGTACCTCTCCGATAGCTAATTATGGCACTTATACCTTTAAAGTCGCTACTAATATTCGCTTAAAACCCAGTTTACAAGGCAAAATTGTTGGATCCTACAATGCTGGACAAAAAGTTTTTTATAATGGCAAAGTGGTTGGCGATGGCTACACTTGGTTATACTATCTATCCTATAGCGGAACTACTTGCTATGTAGCAGTTATCGGCTAGAATTCAATTTTATTCAGTATCTTAAAAAGGGACTAGAAAAGTACTTTTCTAGTCCTTTTTATTAGATTAGAAAAATCTCTAATTTAAGTGATCAAATGATAATCCTTGACAAATATCACCTATCTGAATAGGCTTAAAACTTAATCACTGGTATAATTAAATTAAAATATTAGAAATGGGGAATAATAATTGTCTGACTCTCAGATATTTATTAATCTAATTTGGATCATCATTATTTTTATTCTGGCATTTTTCTTTATCCTGGCAGAATTTGCCTTAGTTTCTACTCGACCAAGTCAAATTGAAGATGCTCTAGAACAAAAGGAAGGCAACACTAAAAAATTGCAGCGTGCTCTTCACATGGTCAATAACCTTAATGAATATCTTTCAACCACACAGGTAGGAACAACCGTAACCAGTCTAATTCTTGGTTGGATTGGCGAAGATACTTTACAAGCCTTTTTCGATAGCGTTTTAAATATGACCTTAAAATCTTCCGCTTCTTTACATGCTATCGGTTCGGTTGTTGCTCTATTACTTTTAACTTACTTACAGGTAGTAATTACCGAAATCGTTCCGAAAAATATCGCCATTGATCTGCCTATGAAAGTTCTGATGCTGACTGTAACCCCCTTGAAGGCTTTTCATACAATAGCTTATCCATTTGTTTGGTTATTGAATGTTTCAGCAACTGGAATTGTTAAAATGCTGGGTATGAAACCAGCTGATTCTGAAAGTGAAGTTTTTACACAATCAGAAATTCTACGTCTCTCCCAAGCCTCAGTAACCAATGGTCAACTTGATAAAAATGATCTCCTTTATATGCAAAGAGCCTTTGATCTCAATGACAAAGTAGCTAAGGATATCATGATTGACCGTACACGATTATATGTCGTTGATATTACAGATACAGTAGACGATGTTGTCAAAGATTATCTGCAGCAAGGTTTTTCTCGTTTTCCAGTAGTAGCGGATAATGATAAAGACAAGATTTTGGGTTATGTCTATGTTTATGATTTAGTCCGCCAAAAACAAGTTAATGGAAAATTGCCAATCAGTCGTTTATTGCGTTCCATCGTAACTGTTCCTGAGACAATGCCTATTCATAGTATTCTTACACAAATGATTTCTAAACAAACCCCGATTGTAGTCGTGGTTGATGAATATGGCGGTACTAGTGGGATTGTTACAGATAAAGATATTTATGAAGAATTATTTGGCACTGTTAAAGATGAAGTCGATAACGTTTCTGAAGAATATATTATTAAAAATGAAGATGGATCCTACACGGTTAGTGGGAAAACGACCTTATATGACTTTGCCCGCTATTTTAAAACGGACATCGATGAATTTAAAGAAACAGACATTGTCACTTTAGCTGGTTATTTTATTGATAAATATCCCAATCTGCACCTGGGAAGTATTTTACACCTAGAAAAATATACTCTAGAAGTAACTGATTTTGAGCATTCTTATATAAATAAATTTCGAGTCACAATTGATAAGAATGCTCCTAAAGCCAAAAACACAACCCTTAAATCAGTTACGGAAAGTGAATAATAAATAAAAAAGATTCTCCAGATTAACTATTCTGGAAAATCTTTTTTTATTAGTCATCAGTACAATCGACTACAAATTAATTTTGATAATCTTTACTGTATGCATCTACAGTCTTAATAGCCGCAAAAACCTCTTCGACAGTGACCTCACCGGGCATGCAATTCATGGTATCCCCTTCAGCGCAAGCTTGTTGAGCCACTTTCATTAAATCTTCATCACTAACGGAGGCCAGATTTAAATCTGCCAAAGTGGTAGGTAAGCCTAATTCTAAATCAAAGTTTAAGAATTTTTCAAAGCGCTGACGATCACTGCCATTTAAGATCAATTCTACCAACGTTCCGTAGGCCACTTTTTGACCATGGGATAATTTATGAATATCTCCATGAAGAGCAGTAAAACCATTATGAATCGCGTGCGCAGCTGCCAAGCCCCCACTTTCAAAGCCTAAACCGCTCAATAAAGTATTAGCTTCTACAACCCTATTAAAAGCATCTGTTACAACTTGGGCCTTATTGGCTGCAATAGCTAATTTAGCATAAGCAAATAAATTATCTTCACAAGCTTGCCCAATCGCTTGAGCAGCTAAGGCTTGCTTGCCGTTAACCATATTATCAGCCTTAGCTTGACGTACATCGGTAGCTTCTACATTAGTAGCTAATGCATCCGCAATACCAGAAATTAATAATTGAACCGGAGCTTGAGAAATTACTTGGGTATCTAGTAAAACCAGGTCAGGATTTTTATTATAGAAACGGTAATGGTCAAATTGACCCTCATCAGTATAAATTACTGAGAGCCGTGAGCAAGGTGCATCCGTTGAAGCCAAAGTAGGCGCAATAATTACATTAATTCCCAAGTTATCACCTATAGCTTTAGCTGAGTCAATGGTTTTCCCACCGCCTAAACCAATAATCATTTCGGAATGTTCATCCGCAGCAATTTTAGACACACGATTGATTTCAGTTTCTGAGGCTTCACCTTTAAACGTAGCAACTGTTACTTGAAAACCGTTCTGCTCTAAATAATCAGTAAACTGGTTTCCCACAATCTTTAAAACTGTTTCATCTGATAATAAAAGCACATTTTTCCCATATTTATCCAGATATTGTTGACTTTTAAATAATTCTCCTTCACCTTGAATATAGGTACTGGGACTTGTAAAGATTTTAGCCATGGTAATCTCCTTTTATAAATAACTAATCAGAATTAATAATCTTACTGTTTGATATTTTTAAACAAACTAAATTATTAATTGTGATTAATTTTACTATCTAAATAATAACCTAGGAAACCGATTTCTTGTCAATAAATAATTCAAAAATTATAAAAAAGCTCTGAAAAATAACGTTAGAGCTTTTTTATGAATTAAACTATTTAGTTCTTACAGAGAAGGTGGGCCAAACCAATCAATGCGAGACTTAACAGTTTCTTTAATGGAAACCTTTTGACCAGTGCTACTATCAGTTTTATTCATCCAATTTTGTAAACAATTTTCATTATAGGGATAAACATTTCAAATCTTCACTTTATGATTATACTTAGTAGAGATATTTTCCCATGAATTTTCTAACGGATGTACCGAATTAAATTGGGTTGTACTCTGAAACTGACACATTGTCACCCAACGATTCCCAATTTAAATTGACCAAATTAGTATTCTTATCGGTATCCCAAGTGCCGCTACTTTTTAAGTTGAAATCTCCAGTTTGAACTTCAGTTGAAGAAATATTCTGTGGTAATTGCAAATCTAGAAATGAGTTTCGGGGCTTAGACAATAAAGCCGTTGCGGGGTTGCTTAAACTTTTATCAGTAAACGCTATTTTTGCACTAAGCGTCACTGCTCCATTCAATCCGATACTAAAAATCACTATACATATTCAAACAAATCTAAAATATCGTAACCATAATTTTCTCATGTATATCCTCAGTCATTAAAAAAGCCAACAATAACATGATATTTCATAATAATTATTTTAGAGATCATTTTTGGAATATGATCTAGAAAGATTTGCTTTAATTAATGAGGTCTTATACTGAAAAAAAATTCGTTTGTCTTTGCTTAATGATCACGTTGGTTGATCCCGTCAATTGACTAAGTCGTTTCTTAACTGCCACCTTAGTTTAATTCTCTTCGCTAAACCCAATCCATAATCTAAACACCGTTGATTATTGGCCTACCAACTTAAGGGATAGCGTGGCGTCACTTTACTGGTTAAATAAACTGCTAAACTTTCGAATATTAATAACCAAAAAGTAGGACCAAAAATCAGATTTAATTGTTGTAAGCCGTAATAAGCTATGACTCCTAATAACCACCAGGCAAAGTTCCAAACCAGGGCTAAGCGCTGCTTAATTACAAAAACACTGACAAAGACAATGGCAAATAACGGGGTAAAAGCAGATCCAATTGCATATAAAAAGTTTTCATAATATTGTAAGGAGATGCCAATAGCAATAAAAAATCCTACAATAGTAATTCCAATGGCGGCAGCATTCACGGGTACTTTAGCGTTTAAATTCTGAAGGTTTGTGGCGGCGGAATAAGCATCCATAAAAGTTGTCGTAACAGTGGAGAAAACCACAATCAGTAAAGCAATTAAACCTAATTGCGATTGGGCGAGGGCCTGACTGATATCAGTTCGACCGGTCCAACGAGCGATACTTAAACCTAAAACAAACATAGCCACACTACCCCCAAAATACCCTAAGACACTGCACCAACTAGTTTGAATTGGATGGCGGGTTTGCTTTGTATAATCACCAATGACCGGCAGCCAAGATAAAGCCATCGTGACATTTAATTCTACGGCATTATTAAAACTTAAAGCTGATGCCTGAGGGGCATGGGTCGTAGGGGCTTTTTGCAACAAACTCACGACAAACACAATCATAGCCAGTGTTAGTAACAGCACTACCCAATTATTGATTTTAAACAGCCAATCATGCCGCAGCAGCAACCATAAAATAATTAATCCGGCCACAATGCCAGACATTAATAATTTTGATTGCCAATGAAAAAAAGATTGTGTTAATACATTCATGGCCAATTGGGCATTGGCAATCATTACCGCTGTCCACCCCAGTAACTGCAATACATTTAATAACGAAAACAACCGCACTCCCTGCTTTCCGAAAGTCAACTGCGTGACTTTAATTGCAGTACTTTGATAATGGGCGGAAATATAACCCGCTGGCAATAAAAAACCGAAACAGCCAATTACATGACCAATAATTATCGCCAAGATTCCCCGTCCAAAGCCTAACGGTGCCATTAAAGTACCAGTAACAATTTCGGCAATCGAAATGGCCGCTCCAAACCATAGCAAAAATAAATTTCGCAACCTTACTTCTTCCATGATGATCCTCCTTTAATCGAAAAAAATCTTTCCCGTTAGAATTAACTAGGAAAGATCATCAAGAAAGTAAATATTTCTGACGGCTACACTTTCCTTCGCAAGTTCTAACTTCACAGGTTCAAAGGGATTGGAAAAATTCCATCTCAGCTGATAACAGCACCCCTAGTGTATGCGTTTTACACATTGAGCATAGCAATTCTGCATGAAGAAAGCAAGCCCTTCTGACAAGCATAAAAAAATCCCTAGCGCACTAGGGATTGCATTTGATTCAAAAATTAAACAGCGGGCGTACCAAACCAAGCGATCCGTTCTTTGACAGTTTCTTTAATGGCCTCAGTTCCAGGAGCCAACAATTTACGCGGATCATAGCCTTTAGCTTCCACATCTTGATCATGACCAGCTTCAATATATTCTCTTGTAGCTTTTGCAAAGGACAATTGACATTCAGTATTCACATTAACTTTAGAAATTCCCATCGAAATAGCTTTAACAATCTGATCTTTAGGAATTCCTGAACCACCATGCAAAACTAAAGGTGTCTTGACTTCTGCCGCAATTTCTTGTAAACGGTCAAAATTCAAACCTTTCCAGTTATCAGGATAAACCCCATGAATATTACCAATACCACAAGCTAAATAATCAACTCCAGTAGCGGCTAAAGTTTTAGCTTCTTCTACACTAGCTAATTCCCCAGCACCAGTAATACCATCTTCAGTTCCGCCAATAGAACCTACTTCGGCTTCAACAGACATGTTTTTGGCATGAGCCAATTTCACAATTTCTTTAGTCTTTTCCAAGTTTTCTGCAAAAGGTAAATCATGACCGTCAAACATTACCGAGTTATATCCAATTTCGATACATTCTTTGGCAGCTTCGTAATTACCATGATCTAAATGCATTACAACGGGAACAGTGATGTTCATAGCTTTAATAGTATCTTGAACCAAATGTAAGCACAATTCATAACCACCCATGTATTTTGCAGCACCCATGGAAGTCTGGATTAAAATAGGAGTGTTGGTTTCCTGAGCAGCCTCTAAAATTGCCCGTGTCCATTCCAAGTTATTGGTATTAAAAGCTCCAACAGCATATTTACCTGCACGAGCCTTGCTAAAAATTTCGTTGCCGTTTACTAACGCCATGTTTGTCCTCCTCATAATTAAAGAAACATTTTTTACAAAATTATTTTACCGCAAATTGCTATATTTTAACAATATTTCAACCATAGGAAAATCGACTTTAGTAAATTTTTTCAATAAAATTTTAATTCAGATATTTAGCTGTCCAAGTTAAAACCCGTTTTTGATAAAGGGCAGGATTCTTTTGATAAGAACGTGCATGTTTAGCACCCTTTACTAACCACAATTTTTTGGGTCCTGAATCATTTTGATAATTAAGTTTAGCATTGCTGGTAGGGACAAAGGTATCTTTAGTACCATGAATAATAAATAACGGAATGTGATTATGCTTTAATGTCTTCGCCGTTTCACCATCATATAAACTGTAATGGGCTAAAGCCTGGGTATATAAATTAGCGGTAGGAATGAGGGGAACACTAGGTAGATTAAATAAACGTTTCAATTCATAGGTAAGTTCGCCATTAATAGAAGCATAGCCACAGTCGGCAATGGCTGTTTTTACTTGCTGAGGAACTTTTAAGCCTAAGTAATACATTACTGTCGAAGCACCCATGCTCACTCCAAAGAGTCCAATTTGCACATTAGCTCCTTTGCGTCGAATTAGCTGCTGAATCCAATCTTGCAAATCTTGCCGATCCTGCCATCCAAAACCGATATACTTTCCTTGACTATGACCATGACTGCGATTATCTGGAGCTAAAACATTATATCCAGCTTGGTGAAAAAAACGAATATAATTGCCCAGAGTTAGGCTATTATCTCCAAATCCATGTACTACAACCATTGTTTTGGGCGTGGTCGTTGCTGCTGGATAGTAACGGGCTTTTAAATGCAATCCCCCTTGAGAGCTAGTTTGCCGCCAAGTACTTTGTTTTTGTTTTTGAGCCCATACCTCGGCACTATTGAGGGGCTGATCATTGCCTTTACTGCTAAAACCGGTCCGCGAAAAAGCAAAATTAAATAAGTAATAAGCACCTCCAAAATCTGCTAGAATTAAAATAATTACTACCACCACCAGCAATCTTTTAAAAAACTTTTTCATGCTTGTCTCCAATCTGCTTCAAAAGCTCTAAAGGCTGTTCAATAGTGGCGATTACGCCGGCAGCTTGCAGTTCTTGAAGGCTGCCAAAACCATAGAGTACACCAATCGTGGCCACATCATTGGCTCGTGTCCCCAAAACATCTGTATCCCGATCACCGATCATCACACAGGTTTTTGGATCCGTTATCTGCTCTTGTTTTAGAGCTTGAGCAATTACATCTTTTTTTTGCATCTTTTCACTGAGATCAGCGCCATAAATCCCTTGAAAATATTTATCTAATTGCAGATGCTGGATAATTTTTTGGGCAAAGGGCTCTGGTTTAGCTGTAGTTATATAGCAACGATAACCTGCTTGTTGTAATTGCTGTAATAAAGTAACAATTTGGGGATATAACTGTAATTGTTGCCAGCCCGTAGTATCGTAAAAATCTTGAAAATCAACCAATAAAGCATGAGCTAACTGGCTTTGAGGATCAATATTACTATATTTTTGAAAACTTTCCATTAACGGTGGTCCAATAAATTTACGTAAAACCTCATCTAAAGGAATTGCCAAATTTTCTTTATGATAAGCATAGCGTAAGGCATTCATAATACCTTCCCCACTGTTAACTAAAGTTCCATCAAGATCAAATAAAATATTTTTCAACAATTTCTTTTCCTCTTCATAAAAATTTTACAATATAATAGTAGTGTTATACTAACTGCACATCGTTATATTCTTTCAATTGAGGTGTTCTATGAAAGCAACTGATGTCAATACAGGTCTCAATGATACACAAGTACAACAACAAATTAAAGCTGGTCATACTAATAAAATTTCTCAAAATTCAACATCAGTAACTAAGATTTTATCAAAAAATCTATTCACTTTGTTTAATTTTATCAATTTGTTTCTAGCTTTTATTATTTTTTCTACTGGCAGTTATGAAAACTTATTTTTCCTCGGTCCAGTCATTGCTAATTTTTTAATTGGATCTTATCAGGAGGTTAAAGCCAAAAAAAGATTAGATCATCTTACTTTTTTAAATCGGCAAAAAGTCCAAGTACTACGTAACGGACACATTCAACAAATTTATCAAGATGAATTAGTTTTGCATGACTTGATAGAAATTCACAGAGGTGATCAAATTCCCGCTGATGGTATCATCCGTCAAAGTACCCAAATCGAAGTAGATGAAGCTAATCTGACTGGGGAATCCAACTCGGTCAGCAAAAAAAATTCAGATCCCGTTCTTTCCGGAAGTTTAGTACTCAGTGGTCGGGCTCTTGTTGAATTGACAGCTGTCGGTGCCCAGAGTTTTGCTAATAAATTGGCACACAATGCGCGTCAACAAAAACATGATGTTTCCCAATTAATGGCTATTATTAATCGTATTATTCGTATTTTAACGTATATCATAATTCCTCTAGGTTTAATTTTATTTCTAGTAACCTTTTACAAGCATCATAATCTCAATCAGGCCATTTTGGGCACTTCTGCCTCTATCATCGGAATGATTCCTCAAGGATTAGTTTTACTGACTTCGGTTGCTTTAGCCGTCGGTGCAATGCATTTAACACGTAAAAATGTGCTTGTTAAATCACTAACGGCTCTCGAAGCTCTTGCACGTGTAGATACACTCTGTTTAGATAAGACTGGTACCATTACTACCGGCAATCTGCAACTAGCACAAATAATCCCTTTACAACTAGATCAAGCAGCCCTTTTAAAAATTTGCCAAGAAATTATGCTGGCAACTAAAGAACATAATGAAACTGCCGAAGCCCTGCTGCAAGCGGCTCCATATTCAGAAAAGCTTCCCGAAATTGCCAGTGTAGTTGCTTTTTCTTCCGCTCGTAAATGGGCGGCAGTTAATTGGCAAGCGGGTTCTCATTATGCGATAGGAGCACCTTCATTTTTATTAAAAGATCAGCAGCAAATTGCTACTGCTCAACAATATGCACAACAAGGCTATCGAGTATTGGCACTAGTTAAGTCTGCTCAAATTATTACTGATACCGTCACTCAGCCGCAGCTTTTAGGATATATTTTAATTAATGATGAAATTCGGACAACCGCAGCGGACACTTTTGAATACTTGCGCCAGCAAGGTATTCAAATCAAAGTTATTTCCGGAGATGATCCTGCTACTGTCCAAAATATCGCGCAAAAAATTCACCTGCCTAATGGTCAGGCAGCTCTTGACATGTCAACCATTGGTGCTCATCCTGATTGGAATCAATTAGTACAAAATTATACTGTTTTCGGTCGTACTTTACCAGAGCAAAAACAAAAATTAATTCAGGCATTACAAAAAAACGACCATAAAGTGGCTATGACAGGTGACGGCGTTAACGATGTCTTGGCCATGCGCCAATCCGATTGTGGGATTGCTATTGCCGGCAATAGTGATGCTGCTGAAAATGCCGCGGATTTTGTTTTATTAAATAAAAACTTTGATTCTTTAATCTATGTTTTAAATGAGGGCCGCCGAGTAATTAATAATATTGAAAGAGTAGCCGCTCTTTATCTCATTAAAACAATGTATTCTGTTTTACTAACTATTTTATTTATCTTCGTACACACCGGCTATCCGTTTTATCCGGCTCAGATGACACCTATTAATGCCTTAACTGTAGGTATTCCGACCTTCTTTCTAGCTTTAAGACCCGATTTTTCTCCGCCAGCTGGTCGGTTTTTCCGAAATGTTATGCAGGTCGCCTTGCCTGCAGCAATTGATATTACACTAGTAGTTATGGCTATTGCCCTTTATGGACATTGGCAAAAACTGCCCTTTAGTCAAACTTCCACGCTGGCAGTTTTAGCTATTAGCTTAATCGGATTTGCCGCTTTATGGGTAATTGCACGGCCAATTAATCGGGGAACCCTAACTATTTTTCTGCTTTTATTTGTTTTAAATATTTTCGTATTCACCATTTGGGGTTGGCCCTTTAAATTACTCAACATAGTTACCAGTCCGATTAGATGGGATAGTTTAATCATTTTAGTATTATTTTATCCGCTGTATTTAATTTCCCGCGAAATCATCGTACGTTATTTTCTCAAAAACAAAAAACAGTGAGGAACAACTATTCCTCACTGTTTTATCAATTCTAGACCTGTTGTCACTACAAGGGTTATTCTCCGTCGTAAGGACCTTTCCCCAGATAGGCATTGACCATCCAAATGTTTTTATCAGTATCTGTCTTGAAACCATTGAGCATATCTTGGGTAGGTAAATCTTTTTCTTCATCACATATTTCAATACCTTTTTGATATTGATCACGTAAATAACGAAATTGGTCAACCAAACGCTGCATTAATTGAGCCAGAGTAAATTGACCGAAATCAATGGTTTCATCTGGTAAGCCTGTATGCTCTATAAATTCATGTGTCGTAGCATAAGGCGCACCACCTAAAGCAATTAACCGTTCTGCCACCTGATCCTGCTGATCTGATACTTGATCCATATATTCATCCATCAACGGATGTAAACGAAAGAATTCCGGACCGCGCATATACCAGTGAATTTGGTGCATATTAGTATGCAATTGATTTAAATCAGCAATTAACTGATTTAATTGTTCCCGTGTTTTGGGAAAATCATATTTAGAATTCAAACTAGCCCCTCCTTTAATTAATCCAACTCCATTGTAAGCCTTGCTCCTCAAAAAGCAATTCAGACAACTTTAGTTCTATTAAGAAAGCCGGAATTATTCTTTATTCATTAAAGTAGGGTCGTTTTCCAATTAGTATCTTGTCCAGTACCATAAAGTTCCGAGAGGTCTTTATGAGCAAAAACCTGATACATTTCCCAAAAATCGTCGGCCAAATGATAATGAAATAAATCTTGCGGGTTAATCCAGAAGACAGCTCCTTCTGCCGAAGAATTTATTTGACCATGAAATTGTTGCGCTTTATATAATAAAATCAAATAACCCTCATCGGTTGCGGTTGTAAAGTCCATCAACCCACAAAGCTGGGGATTTTGAATTATTAAACCTGTTTCTTCACGCATTTCTCGAATCATCGCTGCTTGCATGGACTCATTTTTTTCAACATGACCACCTGGGAAGGTGATTCCCGGCCAGGTAGATTTCTGGCGATTTTCAACTAGAATTTTCCCTTGGCTATTAGTCAGCATACACATATTAGTCAAAGTAATTAAACGTGCTCGGCTCATTCTTAGCTCCTCTAAATTTAATTACCCCCATTAAAACTATTAATTACTGAGGCGTCAAGGGACTGAATAATTTTAACCGCTAATTGCACAGCATTTTGAAAATCATCTAAGCAAGCCCAATTAAAGGCTGTGTGTTCATAACGAACGGGAATACCAATAACAATAGTCGGAGCACCACGATAATATAGAATTGGAGCACCATTAACACCGCCACCTGTACGAACAGAACGCGTATGAGGAATTCCATTCTTCGTAGCAATGTCATCAGCATATTGTTCAAATAAAGGATTAGCAATAAAAGAAGTATCCATGTCCCTCAACATTGGCCCGCGTTTTAGGCCCGTTTGTGCCAACCAACTAGGGCTAAAAGTATCATCACAAGGACAGCCTTCAAAAACAATAGCTAAATCCGGATCAATATTGCGTACAGTAACCTGAGCTCCGCGAGTTCCCACTTCTTCTTGTGTGGAAAGGGCAACTGATAAATCCACATTCAGATCTTGACCCTGCAAATTATCTAAAACATCTACTAAGGCCGCAGCTCCAACACGATTATCAAAATCTTTGCCAAAAAACATTCTTGTATTTGCGAAATATTCGCAATCTGCATCTACTACAATGGGACAGCCGGTATCAATTTGAAAATCATTAATGGTTTCTTCACGGCTGGTAGAGCCCACATCAATAGATAAATCTTCAATTTTAGGTACGGCATTTTTCTCTGCATCAGACATAAAATGCGGTGGTTTAGTTGCAACGACTCCTGTTATATATTGTCCTGCCCGATTTCGCACCCGCACACGCATTGCCGGAATATTAGTTGGTGCCCAGCCTCCTAACGGAACAAACTTTAAAAGACCATTTGGCCTAACTGCCTGGGTAATAAAACCAACCGAGTCAGCATGGGCATCCATTTGGACAACCGGTCTATGTCCATTATTTTCACGTCTTTGGACATAACTATTAAACATTCCATCTATTTTTGTAGTCCCATAAGGTGCCATTTTCTTTTGAAAAAAGCGGGCTACCTCCATTTCAAATCCGGAAGCACCATTTAGATTAGAAAAATCCTTTACTAATTGAATCTCTTCTGCTGCCTGCATTAATAAACTTTTCCTCCTATTATTTAGTTAAATAAGCTGTCTTATAGGTATAATGACCATTAACATGGTTATATAAGACACCCTTTAATTTTGGGTTGACTAAATCTACATTATTCATGCGATATAATGGGGTTACTGCTTGATCTTTCAAGAGAACCTTTTCCGCCTTAATCATATCTTGCCAACGGGCTTTATTATTGTCAGCATCTTTATCGTTGGAATCGGCAATTGCTTGGTCATATTCTTCATTAGACCAGCCTGAATGATTTTGGGGGCTTTTAGTAGTAAACATTTGTAAAAAGGTATATGGATCAGCAAAATCGCCCGACCAGCCTTGAAATACCATATCATAATCACCCTTAGATACCGCAGCAATTCGATTATTGGCCGGAACTGCCTTCATCGTAATCTTAATTTTGGGTAAATTAGACTGTACTTGTCCTTGAATAAATTCTGCCACCTGCTTTGAGGTATCCACATCTGTTGTTAACAACGTAATATTTAACTTCTTTTGTCCGGTTTGTTTTAATCCCTTTTTGAACAACTTACGTGCTAATTTAGGATTGTATTCAGACGTATTCTTGACATAGGACTCTTGATAAAAATCTTTGCCGTTAATAGGACTCTTGGCTAAGTGCTGTGATACAAAGCCTGTAGCCGGAGTGGAACCATTAGCCAAGATATGCTTTGCAATTTGTTTACGATTGATAGATAAAGAAATGGCAGTGCGAATATTCTTATTTTCTAAACCGTTATTCTTTTTTAAATTGCTTTGTAAATATTGAGTAGCAGCTAATGGACGCCGCACTATATCTTTATCGCCGGCCATTTGTTTAGCTTGTTCACCCACTAGCGTGATTTGATCTAATTTATTAGTCTGGTATAAGTTATAAGCAGTTGAAGGCTCCTTAACAACTGAATAATTAATTTGTGACAGTTTGACGTGCTTTTTATCCCAGTAATAAGGATTAGGCTTTAACTTCCAGCTACTATTACTACCGTTCCAGCCAGTATGAATAAAAGGCCCGTTATAAACCGCCTTTTTAGAAGAAGTTCCATAACTTTTACCATATTTTTCCACTACTTTCTTATTCAGTGGAAATAAAGTCTCCCGAGCCAAAATCATTTTAAAGTAAGGCTGCGGTTTATTTAATTGTACCTTGAGCCGATATTTGCCCATTGCTTGAACTCCTAATTGGTCGACAGGCTTCTTACCAGCTGAAATTTCTGCAGCATTTTTGATATTGCTTAACAAATAGATATATTCACTAGCTGTATTCGGATCAACTGCTCTTCTCCAAGAATACACAAAATCCTGCGCTGTTAAGGCATCGCCATTACTCCAACGGGCATTTTTTCTAATATCAATCAGATAAGTTTTTTTATCTTTAGAAATTACAGTTTTAGTCGCTAAAGCTGGCAGGGGCTTGCCTTTAGCATTATATTGATATAAACCTTCATCGACGTTATCTAACTGAGTAAAAGTATTAGCGTCGGTAACCTTAGAAACATCTAAACTAGATATATCAGAATTAGAATATAAATTAATTTCTTGTTTTTTGTTTGCGGCTTCGACAGTAGTTGCCATACTAAAACTACATAATAATAAAAACAGTTTCATAAAAATATTTAAGCCGTGAGGTTTTAAATATTCTTTCATTTTTTCCTCCTTTGATTAATAAACATTAATATATGATTAAAATCATACTAGCTCCCACTTTAGAAATCAAGTTCAGAAAGTTCAAGAGCGTGGATGCTTTACCACGCTCTTGACTGTTTTTACTCTATTTACAATAGTTAAATTAGATTTCCTGCGGCCTGAAGGTCACCATTGTAATTTTATTTATAAATATATTTTTTCTAAAATTTACAATAATAATGGTTTTACCGGATGGCTATCATCCGCAATAACTAGACCCATATCCGTTTCCGCTAAAGCTTTAGTAGTTGTGCGCATATTGGCCTGCTCAATAATGGTAAAATGATAAGACAATTGCACTGCTAAGGTCATGATGGGAACACGATAGGTACTGGAAAGGCGGCCGTTAATAAACAGATGATATTGGGGATAACGTTGCATGACTTGTCTGATAAGAGGTAAATTTTCTGAGCGGCGTACTTGAGCTACTGTGAGCGCTAAGGCTACTCGCTCTTGAAAATTACCTAAGAATTTGCGTCTTTCATCTGGCTTAAGTTGGGGTTTACCAAAAACATTTTGTTTTAAATATTCTTCTATATCTGTCATTAATAGCACCTGCCTTTTTAATTATTTTTTAAATCTAAAATTGTTTTCACAATCCGATAATTAGCTAAACCAATGCTTTTAGCATTTTCTAAATCATAGGTATGGGTTGCACTTTGACCATGCTGCCAGTAATGATACAAGGGCCGGGGTTGAACGTAAAACCGCCGCGCTATGGCAGCATATTGGACATTAAATACTTGATCTTCCATCAATGACAAATCATCAGCAAATTGTAAATGATGTGCTTTAATAAGATCCAAACGATAAACTTTATTCCAAGTATAACCCATCACTTGACCCGAAATTTTAGTAATATGACGAATAACTTGGTTCCGATTCACTAAACCTTTTAAATGTTTACCTCTAATTTTGGTAGTTTTTCGTTTAGACTCTCGAAAGTAACCACAAATCGCCAAATCTACTTGATATTTACTAAAAGCTTGTAAAAAATAATTGGTATATTGCGGCTCTAGCCAATCATCTCCATCCAAAAAAGTAATTAAATCCCCTTGAGCTTCTTGAATACCCCGATTACGGGCAGCCGAAATTCCTAAATTGGCGGGCTGTGTCACCATTCGAAAATTAGAATATTTTTTAATAAAGGCTTCTGCAATTGTGGCAGTTTGATCAGTGGAGGCATCATTAATCATTATAACTTCAAAATTAGGATTAACTTGTGTGGTAATTGTTTCTAAACAACGCCTTAATAACAGCTCTTCATTATAGAGAGGCATTATAATAGATAAAGACAACATAATATCACCTGAACATTTTTCTTATCAATAACCTTACCCTAGATATCTTTTTATGTAAAACAATTATCAATGCCCATCATTTTAAGGAGGCTTTAGCAAATGCAACGGATTTTTAAATTTTCTCAGACTTATAATTTTCGTGAACTAGGCGGCTATCCTACTCAAGACCAACGCCAAATTCGCAGCCATAAAATTCTGCGTGCAGCTTATTTAACCCAATTAACGACTTCTGAACTGCAGCAACTGCACAATTACGGATTACGATATATTATTGATCTGCGTTCTGATTATGAACGACAACAATGGCCGGATCCCACAGCAGATTTTTTAACAACCATTCATTTACCACTGTATGCACAAAATATTGATGATCACCTTTATCAAGCTCTTCCTGCTCAAGATAAATATGATAACCTGCCTGGAATTTATCAACAAGTAGTTTTGGATCCAACAGCGCAAAAAGTCTTTTACCAATTTTTTCAGATCTTATTGCATAATGATCAACCCCGTCAGGCCGTAGTCTTTCATTGTTCAGCCGGTAAAGATCGCACTGGTATTATGGCCATTTTATTTTTACTACTTATGCAGGTTCCACAAAAATATATTACCCAGGATTATTTGCTTTCCAATTTGATGTATCAAAACAAAATCGATCTCTCTTCTTTAAATAATCCGAACAACCAAACGATTAAGAAAATGAATTTTACACAAGCGGATCAGGCCGCAGTTACAGCCATAAACAAAGCAATTTTGGCAACTTATCACACTTGGAATAACTTTCAAGAACAAATATTAGGCCTATCATCTGCTGATTATCAAAAATTACGCGCAATTTATACACAAAAGCAGACATCTTCCCAATAGCCTTTTTAAATAAAACATCGAAAATAATAAATTACGAGAACTTATATCTCATAATGATAATTATTAGTCTGACTACTAAGTTGATAAATGACGCACTGAACGTCAGCCGCTTTGTCAGTTGTCATTGTAATAAGCGGTGAATTTTGGAAATAATAACGTTCCGTCAATACTGCCTCGCCATCATTTAAAAAAATCTCTACCGAACTTGTATCTAAAAAAATTTGCAGCTTTAACTCAGGGCAACTGGATAAGGCAGCTATTCGTACACCCGGTCGATTAAAATTATACAAAAGAAATTGGTGGCGAGTTTGATTGTATTGCAAAGTTAGATGATTAGGTGTCGGTGGATCGCTCATTTTAATATTCAAATTCAGATCATTTACTTGTGTGAGGTCAATTTTTAAGTTAATTTCTAATTGTGAGTACCCTTGAATCAAAGTTACAGTCTGCTTGGTTGGCCAAGACTTATTGACTAAAACTTGCTGGCGAAGAGTTTTGGTTTCGGCAATGGGCTGTTGATACAAATGTTCATTTTTATACACTAGTTCTCGAGGCAACGTCAAGGCCCCCGCCCAGCCGTCGGCTTGTTCCAGCATTTCATTATCCCACATATTTAACCAGCCAATCATAATTCTGCGTCCATCAGGTGTTAACATGGTTTGGGCCGCATAAAAGTCATGACCTTGATCCAATTCCTGAAATGAACCGTGCACTAATGCAGGTTGTTGATAATCTAGACGTCCTACAAAATAGCCGGTCTGGTATAAGTTCAAATAACGTTGTGCTTGAGCTTGAATTCCCTGCGGTGAAATGAGTAAGATATCTTGCCCATTGAGGCGAAACAAATCTGGGCACTCCCACATATAGCCTTCGGTTGCAGCCGTTTGTGCTTGAGCCAAGATACCTAAATAATGCCAATGTTTCAGATCCGCTGTCTGATAAAATAAAAGCTGACCTAAACCGGTTGGACTTTGGCCACCGATAACTGCATAGTAAAGGCCATCATATTCCCAAACTTTCGGATCACGAAAATTCTCCGTATTATCCAGCGGTGGCTGAGCAATTACCGGATTATTAAGATATTTAGTAAAATGCCGTCCATCATAGCTGACAGCCAGATTTTGATTCTGCCAATATTCATTAACATTTGAACGATTATAATAATTATTGCCTGTATAAAGCAGATGCAAGCCTTGGTCCTTTATCAGAGCACTCCCGGAAAAACAGCCATCATGATCAGTCCAGCTATTTGGCTTGATGGCAATGGGTAAAGTTTGCCAGTGTAATAAATCCCGACTGCGGGCATGTCCCCAAGACATGGGGCCCCAAGTGGCTGAATAAGGATGATACTGATAAAAAACATGATAATAACCTTGAAAATAACAGAGACCATTAGGATCATTAATCCAGCCGGCAGGCGCCATTAGGTGATAACCGAGGCGATAGCGGTGATTAGTTACTTGAATAGGGGCGATTGTCATTTTAATGCCTCGCTTTTTTATTCCCAAAAATGAATTTTAAACTTAAAATCTTTCCATACACTTCACATTAAGAATAAATAGAACAATTAAAAATTTCAAGAAATGTATAATGTTCTTTACACTACCATAAAGATACTAAAAATCTTTCTTAAACCATAATATTTGCCCCAACTACTGAGCCTGATAGCGCTGAATACCATCTAAATAGGTAGCTTGCAAATTCATTTGTGTATCTAAAACAATAAAATCTGCTGCTCGACCAGGGGAAATAGCTCCTGCCCAATTCATCAAACCACTACTTTTAGCAGGAGTAGCAGTTGCCATCTCAACGGCTTGTTTTGGTGTTGCAATGTTCCAATCAAATAAGTTTTTAACTGCAATATTTAACTGTAAAACACTACCGGCTAAATTATGTGTGGAATCTTTTAAACGTACAGCGCCATTTTTCATAATTACAGGCAATTCCCCTAACATATATTCACCTTCCGGCATTAAACCCGCGGACATACAATCGGTAACTAAAAGGACGTGTTCCGGGTTTTTGATTTGAATTAGAATCTGGGCAGCATTGGGGTGGACATGATAACCATCGCAAATTAACTCCGCATTAATGCCTTCCAAACTCATGGCTGCTCCTACCATCCCCAAAGCCCGATGATTTAGCGGACTCATCGCATTATAAGTATGTGTAAACGTAGTTGCGCCCGCTTGTACACAGGCTTGAGCCTGCTCAAAAGTTGCTGAACTATGACCTAAACATACTGTGACGCCACTTTGTCTGGCAGCCATTGTAAATTCCACTGCACCCTTTCTTTCGGGAGCAATCGTTATTTGCTTAAGTAGACCTTGAGCGGCCTGCTGCCACTTTTGCAAAAGATGAAAATCAGGATCTTTAAAGTACTTCGAATTTTGGGCTCCTTTATGTTCTGAAGTTAAAAAGGGCCCTTCAAAATTGATCCCGGCTACTTTGGCTCCAGTAAATTTAGTTATATTTTGAGCAATGGTTTGACAGATATTTTGTAATTGCAGTTCTGAACCTGTAACTGTTGTAGGCAACCACGAGGTTACTCCACATTGTAATAAACCTTCCGAGATTATATTCAGACCTTCTGCATCATTGTCCATAACATCATGGCCCAAAAGTCCATGGATATGGGTATCAATCAGGCCTGGTGCAATCCAACTATGACTATAATCTAAAATTTCACCTACAGGTTTTTCAGATTCAGTCAAATAGCGGCCAAACTTCCCCGCATCAGTTATTTCTAAATAACCGCCGTTTTTGGTCATATTAGGTAAAAAGAATTTTGCTGCCTGTACATATTTCATCCTCACACCTCCACAATTAGCATAATCTCATTAATTGTACAAAGTTTATTGACAAATAACAATCTTGGCATACAAAAAAGCTGCGGTCCGATGATCGCAGCTTTATTAAACTAAAATAAAACAATAAATTAATGCTGTTAATTATCAATAACTATGCGTTTGCTTGTTCTTGAGCAGCATAAATGCGTAATTTACTTTGAATAATCTTCTCACATAAATCTGCATAATTAATGCCAACAACAGCGGCTTCTCGCGGAATTAAAGAACGAGGCGTCATACCAGGTAAAGAATTAGCTTCCATGACATAGGCTTTATTATCCGCAACCAGAAAATCAATCCGGCCATAATTTTGCATACCTAAAGCTTGAAAAGTTTGTTTCGTTAACCGTTGCATTTGTTCTTGCACATCAGCATCAATTTCAGGCGGGGTAATGAATTGAGTAACACTATTATCTTGAAATTTGTGTTCAAAATCATACCATCCATTGGTTACCACAATTTCTACTGGTGGCAACACCTGATCATCAATAATAGCTACCGAAAATTCCCGGCCCTGAATATATTTTTCAATCAAAACTTCTTGATCAAACCGCAAAGCATCTGTCAAAGCAGCGGATAAATCTTGAGCTTGCTTAACAATATGTGTACCCACACTAGAACCACCGTTACAAGGTTTAACAACTACCGGAAAGTCAAAGGGAATAGCTGAAGGATCGATATCGGCTTGATTGGCCACAATATACTCAGCAGTAGGAATTTGATTTTGTTGAAAAATCTCCTTGGAAAATTTTTTATTCATTGCTAAACCAGAAGCCAAGGTATCGCTACCTGTATAACGAATTTCAAATAAGTCCAATACAGCCTGCACTTTTCCGTTCTCACCATCTTCACCATGAAGGCCCAGATAAACTATATCTGCTGCTTGACAAATTTTTAAAACATTAGGTCCAAACAAGGCCTTACTCTTACCGGGACGCAAGGCATTAATTTTGTCATCTGTCAGCACTTCATCACTAATTTTACTAGGATCATCAGGTTCAGGCTCCGTTGTAAATAATTGATCCACTGTCAAGTTCTGAAGATCTTTGCCCAAAAACAAATCTACTAAAGCTACTTGATATCCTTTAGAGCGCAGAGCATTAGTAATCTTGACCCCAGAAGATAAAGAAACGTTCCGTTCGGTGCTGCGGCCACCAGCTAAAACTACAATTTTCATAGATTTTCTCCTTATTAAAATCCAATTTATCTGTATTTCTAGAACCTTAAGTGTAACATAAAACACAGGCAATAGTCAGCCCCTTTTAATAAAACGTTATCATTATTTTCAAGATATGGCTTGAACACTATTTGTTGTTTGGATTTTATTGAACACCTTTTTGCCAATTCCCAGGGAAAGATTCGCAACTTCTTGGAGCTTTTTCGCCGCTGCTGTTATAATAAAATTATGATTGGAATATAAAGGAGTTTATCAATGAAAAAATTATTCAGTCTGTTTTTGTCGCTGTTTGTCTTATGTACTGGTATTTTCGCATTAGCACAAAATGTTCAAGCTGATAATTGGGATACCCCCGTTATGACATTGGGTTCCTCCTTAACTTCTGAACAGCGGCAGGGCACTATCGATGTTTTATCCGCTAAAATTCATAATAATAATTCGCAGCAATTAACAATCACTGGTGATACTTTAGTTAAATATTTAAACCCCGCCGGAAATAACTTTACGAGCAACTCGGGAGTTTGGTCCTCAGCGTTAATCGAAAAAACTGGCCGTGGTTCCGGCATTAATGTAGAAATTGTTTCTTATAATGGTAAGGATAATATCACTACTATCACTGCCAATCAGTATCGTAATGCGGCTGTAACTGCGGGCATTACAGATGCAAATATTTACGTTACTTCGGCGATTCCGATTGATGGTTCTGGAGCTTTAGCCGGTGTGTATGCTGCTTTTAATCAAAACGGTAATACCCTCAATCAAAATCAGGTCAATGCTGCCCAAAATGAAATGGGGACTCTCAGTAAAATCACACAACAAAATGAGGGCGAAAAAAATTACAGTGATGCGCAATTAAATAACGCGGTTGCACAGGCTAAAAGTGACATGGCAAAAATAGGACCCCATATTACAATTAACCAGATTACTAATATTGTTAATAACACTATTAAAGATAATAATTTACAAAATGTTTTATCAGATAACCAGAAGCAACAAATTATTAATCTCTTAGTTAATGTACGTGATTCTGGTGCCTTAAATCATGGTGATTTTAAAGATCAAGCTAATAAATTAAGTGACACTATAAAAGATAAAGCTCAGGGTATTTTTAATAAAGTCAATACTCCCCAAAATCAAAACTTATTGCAGCAAATTTGGAATGGTATCGTTAATTTCTTCTATAACCTATTCCATTAACAACTACTATAATTTTTAAAAATGGTGGGTGCTGATTTATTGTTATAAAATCTATCAGGCAGAAAGAACATTGTTCTTTCTGCCTGATTATTTATATAAGCTAAAGTTTATAAAATGCTTTTTTCAAAAACTTGATGCGACCTCAATAATTTAGCGTTGGATAATGGCCGTTTTGGCATTATCATAGTGTGATAAGTAAGGAGCTCTTTCACCAATTTCTTGTACATATTTTTCATAGTCCTGAATCCCAGCCAGTTCATCCGGTTCAATTGCCGGTTTTAAAAAAGTCTGTACGATATAAAAACGGCCGTAATTGTCAGGTACTATCCCCATCCCCACTTGGGTAAAATATGGATTCAGCATACTCTTACGATGGCCTAAATTAGGATTCCCCGGATCATCATAGAATTCCGCAATTGCATTAAGAGCGTTCTTCTTATTATTATAAAGATTAAAGGCTGTTTCAATATTCTCGGCAGCATATCCTTGCGGATGACTTTCCAACCACCAGCCATTGTGGCTTAAATAGCCTTGCTGTTTTAAAGCTTGCGCCCGCTGCTGTGAAAAATTATTTAACTGTTCATTGGCCATTAAGGGCTGCAAGTTATTTTGTATACGCAGACGGTTTAATTCTACCAGCATCTCGTTAACAACTGATCCTTGTGGCGGAATGGTCGTTAATAACTGACCGGTGCGTACATCAAAATTGGCTTGACTCTGATCAGCACGCAGCCATTCTGAAGCAGAAACTTGATACATTAATTGTTGATAAAAATTATCAGAGCCGCCATTAAAATAGCGCAGACCATTAACTTGCCAATCGGTATTACCCGGTAAAAGCCGACCAATAATCCGCTCGCCTTTATTATTATAAAGATAAGCATAAGGCTTTTGGGACACTGTAGCTACAGGATAATTATAAGTAGCAGCTTTACTTGGAGAATTATCTATCGCCAAGCTAAGAACAATAAAAAATATCCAAGTCAATCCTATCAGACCTTTTTTAAAGCGCATAGGCCTTCCCTCCCTTTTCTTAATTTTACCATGATTGAACCACAATCAAACAAAATTAATCCAAGTGCTGTAGCAAAATGTTAGATTACATTTGGTCCATGGTCTGATTAAGAAGGTGATCAACAAAATTATTATTTTTATTATTGCTATGTCCCTTAGTCCAAGAAAATTGCAGCTTACTAAATAATTGGAGTTGTTGTTCCAGCTGCTGCCATAAATCACAATTTGCTACCGGTTGACCATTAGCTTTCTTCCAGCCGCGCTGCCGCCAAGTTGCTAGCCATCCTTGGGTTAATGGATTAAGCACATATTGAGAATCGGCTACTAATAAAATTTTTTGAGAATTATAGTGTAAACTGGTCAACTTCTGTAAACCGCGCAAAACAGCCGTTAGTTCCATTTGATTATTAGTTGCCCCATACTGGCCGGCACTAGCTTGATATGAACGTTGAGCCGTTTTGATTAAATAAGCCCAGGCCGCTTTATCATCAGCTTGAACGTGCCCTCCAGCATGAGTTCCCGTATTTCGAGTTCCGCCATCGGTATATAGCCAAATATCAGGGTGCTGGTGGCAAACAGGTTTTTCTTGTAAAAAAGCCTGTGCCTGTTGGAAATTATCAAATTTTTTAAAAACTGCCCCTTTGAAGCCTTTAACTTGCTTTTCAGTCTGGGCCCAAGTGGCGTAAATACCGGGCCGACGACCTTTCTTTACTGCATAATACTTTTCCATTTTTTCTCCTTAAGCTAGAATTAAATCTTAAATAACTGTATGATAACTTAGTAAACCAGATCAATTCAAGGAGACCAAGAACATGGGATTAGGGAATCAAAGAAAATTTCGGCGGCAACATTCTGCTTATATACCTACTTGCCAACTACCGAAAAATCTTTCTGTTTCTTCCAGTCAAGAACAAATCCCTACATTTTATGTTCATGGCTTTCGCGGCGGCGATTATACAACCCAACAAATGGTTAGTTCGGCCCAAGAATTTACCCAAGTACCTGTTTTTTTACGAGCGACAGTTGATTGGAGCAGTAAAATTCACTATTCCGGTTATTGGAGTACTGCTCGATTTCCCATCGTGCAATTGGTGTTTAAGGATCGCTGGATCCCCTCGATGATTATCGAACGTTGGTTTAACCAAATTTTAAATGATCTTTATCAACGTTATCATTTTAAATCTTATAATGCCATTGGTCATTCTTTAGGAGCAGTGGCATTAGTTTCGTTCTTAATAAATACTTATAATAAGCCCCTACCCCAAATCAGACGTTTGGCTTTAATAGCTGGTCCTTTTGATGGTGTAGTGGCCTTTGGTGATCTTCCTAATATTAATCCTTTAAGTCCCCAGGGTCGACCTGCTTTTATGACTCCAAAGTATCTGTGGACCTATCTCAACCGGGTCAAATTTCCTAAAAACGCCCAAATTTTAAATGTTTTCGGTAACATTAATGATTCTTCCAACACCGATAAATATGTTTCTGTCAGTTCTGCTCGTTCGATCAAATATATTTTAAAACCACAGGTTCAACAATTTCTTGAGTACAACGCTGTCGGTACTAGCGGTGAACATTCCCAAATGCACGACGACAAAAATGTCCTTCAAGTCATTAATAACTTTATTTATGTCCCCCAACAAAGGAAGCCTCAATAATGGAACAACTTCGAAATTACCACCCTATTTTAACTGAAAATTATCGCTGGGATTTTTTAAGTAATTTATCCGGCAAAGCTCTTATGAATTTTTTAAACACCGATATTAATACAACAGCCCAGTTTGCCAATCAGGCAATGCAGCAAATCATGTCTAATCAAGGTCTGATTTGGGGCGTTACCCTTAAAAATTCCAGCATCCTCATTGGATTAATTGAGCTAACAGATATTCATAATCAAGATCTCACCTTAAACTTACGTTTTCAACAAGAAGTTCCCGCAGAAATTTTAAGCCGATTACGCTATTTTATCTTTCAACAATTAAATATTCTTCAAGTTCTATTTAAAGGGTCAGCTTATACCTATCAAAAATATAAAGATTTTTTTGCTTAAACAGCCCATAAAATTCCAGATGAGTTAAACTAATAATTAATAATGATTCACGGAGTTTTTCTATGACTTGGATTATTGATATCTTTCTAATTATCATTCTGCTAAATACTATTGCTGCCATCATCACTGTTTTTCACCGACAGCGTAGTATTCCTGCGACCCTTGCTTGGTTAACAGTTTTGACTTTACTACCTATTATAGGTTTTTTTATTTTTGCCTTTTTGGGTCGGGGAATCGCTCAAGAGAATCTTTTTAATATCAGCCACGAGGAACATATCGGATTAGATCACCTCAAAGACATGGTCCAACAAGAGCTGGCAAGTCAAAGGCCCCATTCCGCCAACGAAACCACGAACTTAGTAAAACGACAGGCTAAATATTTTGACAAATACGAAGATGCCCCGATTACAACTCATAATGAAACTCAAATTTTTACAGACGGCAAAGCCAAATTTGCTGCTTTATTTCAAGATATCAAAAATGCCCAGGAAACTATTAACATCGAATATTATTCCTTTATTAATGATCGACTGGGACAAAAAACGGTGCAGCTTTTAACTCAAAAGGCCGCTGAAGGTGTAGAAGTTCGCGTTATTTATGATCGCTGGGGTTCTCCCGGAGCTAATAAAAAATTTTTTGCACCTTTAATTCAAGCTGGCGGACAAGTAATGCCGTTTATTACTTCTCAAAACGCAATTACCAAAAATCGACTTAATTATCATTTACATCGTAAAATAGTAGTGATTGATGGTTTTATCGGCTGGACAGGGGGCTTTAATATTGGTGAACAATATCTGGGCTTGAAAGATAAATTCGGCTATTGGCGTGATACTCACGTGCGTATTTTTGGTTACGCTGCCCTTTCTTTACAAGAACGTTTTATTCTAGACTGGAATGCCTCAGTAGATAAGCATCATCAAAAAATACTTTTTCAAGAAAAATATTTTCCAACTCACCTTAAACATTCCATTGGTGTTACTCCCATCCAAATCGTGTCTGATGGACCAGATAGTCAATTTGATACTTTAAAGGGCGGGTTCATGAGTCTAGTTATGAATGCGCGCAAAAGTATTATCATTCAAACGCCTTATTTAATTCCTGACGATTCAATGATTGATGCTTTACTAGTAGCCGCTCGTTCTGGAGTCAAAATTAAAATTATGATTCCCAACAAGCCTGACCATCCCTTTATTTATCGAGCTACTCAATTTTATGCGAATCTGTTTACCAGAAATGGCATAGAAGTATATATCTACAATCAGGGATTTATGCATGCGAAAACCGCCGTTTTTGATAATGAGGTTGCAACTATTGGCTCGATGAATCAAGATTATCGTAGTTACAGTCTCAATTTTGAAGCTAATGCTTTTTTTTATGATAAAAAAGTCAGTCGGCAACTTACTAATATTTTTCAAAATGATATGCAGCACAGTACACTTTTGACCACCCAAATGATTGCCCAACAATCGCATTGGCTGCGTTTCAAGCAATTATTTTCTAGATTGTTGTCACCTATACTATAAACTGTACTAATCAATTGGGGAAAAAGCTGGATCTTTTCTTATAATTATTACCAGAATAAATGAGCAAATTATTAATGATATTCCCCAAGCAATTTGATTAGCATAACAAATTGCAGTATACCCCCAGGAAAGTATTGACAAATAGCTCGCTGACGCCCTTCCGATTAATTCTCCTACTCCTGAAGCCATAGCATAAATGCTATGACCTAGGCCCTGTATTGTATTTCTGAAAATCATTAGCATCCCATGAATAATAAAAAAGTAACTGATAGTGGTTAAGTAGAGATCCGTCAGAGAAAAAACCTGTTTACTGGTTACACCCAACATCAAAGTAATTAATGAATTTTTGAAAAGACAAACAAGTAATAGTGAAAACAATGACCAAATAAATTGAATAATAGTACCATTTCTAACTCCTTGTTTAATTCTATCGATTTGGCTGGCCCCATAATTTTGGGCAGTATAGGTAGCCATGGCTGTTCCTACACTTTCCATAGGTAGTGTAAATAACTGCCTTATTTTTTCTGCAGCCGCTTGGGCAGCAATTGCCGATGTTCCCAACAAGTTAATAGCATACTGCATAATAATTGCTCCGATCGCTGAGATAGAATATTCGAATCCCATGGGAAAGCCTATAAAGCAAATCTTTAAAATTTTCTTTTTATTAAAAAATTTTGTAGATAAAGTTACTTTCACAAATTGTTTTTGTTTAACATAATAAATAGCATTCATCATTCCTGCAATAAATTCACTAATTACCGTAGCCAAGGCTATGCTCTTAATTCCTAAATTAAATACAAGAATAAATAAAAGGTCCAAAAAAATATTTATTATTAAAGAAATCACTAGAAAATAAAAAGGCTGCTTAGAATTGCCAAAGGCTCTAAGGACACTGGCGGAATAATTATATAGAATGTTAGCCGGTATTCCGGCAAAGGAGATTAACGTAAAAATTATCGTTAGATTAAATATTTTTGGGGGTGTATGTAACATGATTAGTAGACTATTAGTATTAATAATCATGACCACAGTTAAAATAATTGATAATAAAAAACAAACCACAATGCCGGCTAACAGATCACATTTGACTTCTTTATATTCTTTTCTGCCAATATCCTGTGATAAGGGAATACTAAAGCCAATACAACTTCCCTGCACAAAACCCAAAATAAGAAAATTTAATGGATAATATGTTCCTACAGCTGCTACAGCCTCAATTCCTAAAAAGTGGGAAACGATCAGTGTATCAATAAAATTATATAATTGCTGGAAAATGCTGCTTCCAATAAGGGGAAAAGAAAATAATAGTATCCTTTTCATAGATGATCCAGTACTTAGATCCAATTCCTGCTGCATAAAGCTTATAAACCTCTATTATAAAAATCAGATATTAAAAATCTTTATATTTGTTCAGTAAACCTTATTAACAAAAAAGTCTGATTAGGTTTTTCAATTCTCTTTTATACTTACCTATATCAGACTTATTTTTATAAATTTGTAGAACACTTACACTTATAAATTAATCTTTATTCATTCCTATTAAGTCGAATTCTTCCGTCGAAACAATAATATCAAAATTATCTTTTTTAGGAACAGCAGTGTTGATTAAAATAGTTCTATCAGAGAGATTATAATACCAACCTTCTTCTGCTTTTTCCCATTGACTTTTTACTAAATATCTTTTAATTTTTTTACCGTCAACTGAAACCCACAATGCGCCTTTTTGCTTACTAATAACTCTTAGAGTTAGAGATTTGATTGTTGATTTAAAGGATCCTTTACTCTTAAAGTTAATTATTTTTTGTTCATTGCCACTAACGCTAATAGTGGTTAAGCGATAAATTCCCTTTTCAAAATCATTGGATAATCCATCATCATCATAGAAAGCAAATTGAGCATCATCTTGATCACCAATTAAAATATCTAAATGCTTCATGGTGTCTGTAGTAATATGCATAACATCTTTACTTGTAGTAAAAATAGCGTTATCTCTTAAAAACATTGGAATACTGCTCAAATCAACGGGAATCTCAATCACCTGTCCCCCTTGATATTCTTGCAGATTATTATTCATATCATACCATTTTGCTCCTTGAGGTAAATACAGCTTTCTGGTTTTAGCACCTTTATCAACCACATTAGCAACAAGTATTGCCGGACCAAACATAAAAGTATCATAAGGATCATCATAGCATTTAACATCATCTTGAAAATCATAGAATAAAGGCCTCATAATAGGTTGGCCTGTAATATGAGCTTGATACATTAACGAGTAGAGATACGGTAGCATTAAATATCTTAAATGATAGGCTTGACGAACGTAATCATTATATTCTTCATACATGAATGGTTGGGTAACAGTATTATCAGTATTAGCAGAATTAATAACAAACCGAGGTTGAAAAATCCCGTTTTGGATCCATCTTAATAATAATTCTCCTTCTGGAGCTCCACCGGTAAAGCCGCCAATATCTGCACCATTATTAGCTACACCTGATAGACCCATTCCTAATATGGTTTGAATATCATACTTTAGTGTTTTCCAACTGGTTAAATTATCACCAGCCCAAGTCTGGGCGTAACGCTGAATACCGGAGTACCCAGCTCGATTAATAATATAAGGTCTACGATTGGGATATAATTCATTTACAGCATTTTTAGCAGTATAGGCCATCATATTAGCTTGAATAGGTTTTAATTCGGCCATTATCCCTCCTTTTCCTTCATTACTACAGTAAGCACTTCTATCTTCCACACCATCATATTCACAATTATCATTCCATACCGTAATGGTTCCTAAAGATAAAATTGTTTTTTTAAGAAGTTCTTTCCAAGTATTGCGAGCTGAAGGCTTAGTAAAATCTATAAACTTACCTTTTCCTCCCCACCATCGACCAATATAATCTTCTTTTCCATTTTGGATTTTTATGAATACATCGTTTTTCTTAAAATCATTCATATAGGGATGATTTTTTAATATTCCTACCTTTAGATTTGGGATAACATTTATACCCATTTTATTCATTTTTCTAAAAAATTCTGCGGGATTAGGAAATTTAATTTTATTCCAGTTAAAAGTATAACGTAAATTATCCTTTTCACCAGATGAATATCCAGAAGCTAACCAAAAGTTATCAATATTAATTTTTTCCTTGGCATAGGTATTAATTACATCATAGATTTCCTTATCATTATCCTTTTCCAATTCTGCATAATACATTGTAGAAGCAGTGTAACCCAAGCTTTGTTTAGGTGGTAACGCTTGCTTTCCAGTAAGAAAAGTATAGTTGTTAATGACATTTTTAATACTAGGTCCATTTAAGAAAAATAAATCTATGTCTCCACCATCAGTTTCATAATAACTATATGGTGACCAATATCCACTTCTTTCTTTTCCCATATCAAAGGTTGATTCATAAGAGTTATTATAAAATAAACCACAGGCCTTTTTTGATTTATCATTTAACTTTATATAAAAAGGTATATGTTTATACAAAGGATCACCATTTTCAGGATTATGTCCAATAGCATCTTTTGAAGAATTACGCATTCTGGAATATAGCTTGTCTAGTTTACCAGTTCTTTCACCAAATCCATAAAAATGATCATGATCTAAATCTATCTCATTATAATGATATTGACGTCCTAAAAAGTCTTTCTCAAAAGCTCTTTCATGTATATCATTATAAATTAGAGTTCCTTTGTTATCGTATATTGCAAAATATAACGGATTTTTGTTCAAAATAATTTTCAAAGTTTTAGTTTTAAATTGTATTTCATTTTCATTTTCTAAATATGGAATATTAAGCGCTTTTATTTTTTGTCTTTCATTCTTAAAAAGATCATCTAATTCATCTTCCCAAGCCGTAGTTATTAAAGCATATGAACGCTCTATAAATTTTTTGTTAAACGATACCCTTATTCTGACAATATCATCAGTTAAAAAAATCAGTAGAATATCAGCAGAATCAGTATTAACTATATATCCATTATCCAATTTTTTTATTTTATTAAATTTAGAAATTAACATGTTCCCCTCCTATAACTAATCTTTATTCCAAATATTTGCCCACTTATATCCTGTCAAATCTTCTACAGTTTTAATGGTTTCATTACTTGCGTTATCCTTTGATTCACCGTTACGTAATTTCTCTAATTCGTTAGTTAAAATTTTATGAGTTTTCTTATTTAAATGAAATGTTTGTGCTTCAATTAATGCAAGCAATAATAGAATCCCTGTACCTCCAACTAATATAAATACAATCATGTTTTTAGCAGATGTTGATTGCATTATTTGGCCTTTTACATAGCCTCCTTTATCTAAAAGAAATCCAACGATTATAGTAGCAACAGCGACTGTTGATTTACGAACAAATGTCATAACAGCTGCATAAATTCCTTCTCTATGTTTACCAGTAACAATTTCATCTAAATCAGGGATCAACGGGAAAACATTCCAAGGTACGAATTGTAAAATTGACAAACCAAAATTATATATTAATCCAAAAATGAATAACATTATTATTATCGCATTGGGTTTGGCTAAATATAAATACAAAAATCCACATAAAGCAAATAACTCACAACTATAAGAAACTGAATATAACCAACGAGGTCCATATTTAACCATTAAAAATCCAGATAGTATAATTACTGCTGGTCCTATTATACTTAAAGAAAGAACGTTTGCTCCTGTAGTAGAGCCTACCATGATAGCTGAAACTGCAAAATAAGCAAAAACTGCATTAAAAACATCTTTTGATGTAAAGGATAATAAATAAATAATTAAATGTTTTCTAAAAGATTTCAATTTAAGTGTAGAAAAATATTCTTTTGCTTCTTTTATTAGCAACTTTAACAAACCTTGCTTTTTTGTCTTTTTTTGCTTATTTGGAGTATCCTCATATTCTATATGTCTTTCCCAAGTAGTAAAATAAGCTATCATTATACAGATAACATAAATACATGAAAAGATAATAGCATTAAGAATAAAAGGCCATGCTTTATTTTCCCCTAGGATCTTAAATAATTGACCTGGAACAAATGTTGCTAAAAAAACTCCAATTGATGAGATAAACATTCTTGATGTAGAGAAAAGTGTTCTTTTATTAAAATCATCTGTCATTTCTGTAGGCAGAGTTTCCCATGGAATCAATACCATTGCAGCAATAATTTCAAATAATAAATAACTAATTAAATAATAAACAAAGGTCATATGTGCGACCCACATAAGTATGAAAACTAACATTAATGGTGAACCGATCAGCAAGAAAAAATGCCGTCTTCCAAATATTTGGCCTAACTTTGTTTTGTAAAAATTATCGGTAATACTTCCCATTAAAAGACTTGTTACAGCATCAACAATTCTTGCAATACCTAAAATGAAACCAGCTTGTATAGCAGTCAAACCAGCATAGGTCGTCCAGTAAAATAGTAACCATGCACCTATAATAGTAAAGGCTCCACCCCCCATCATATCTGGTAAACCATAACCTATTGCCCTTAATAAATTTATTTTTTTAGGCTTGTAAATCCTTTTTAAATTTTTGGATTCCATCTTACTAACCTCCTTATCTGTAAATTTATATTAAAAAAATCCAAAATAATTAGCGGCATTATTATAAGAAATATCTTCAACAATTTTTCCTAAGTAGTCATAATCCTCAACCACCTGACCACGTGCTACCCAGTCGCCAATTAAATCACACAGAACCCGGCGAAAATATTCATGACGGGGATAGGATAAAAAGCTTCTCGAATCAGTTAACATGCCGACAAAGTTCCCTAAAAGACTTTGTTGCGCCATAATTCGTAATTGTTCTTTGATACCTTCACGAGTATCGTTAAACCACCAAGCACATCCCAGCTGTAGCTTTTGGATACCATCTCCTTGGAAAGATTGCATTCCGGTAGCTAATTCCATCCAGTCATTGGGATTAGTTGAATATAGTATTGTTTGCGGAAGACTATCCTCATTATCAGCAAATAATTTCATTATTTCTTCCGATATAGCAGATTGTGAGCCCATAGAATCAAAACCAGTATTTGGACCTAATTGTTTCATCATTTGCGGATTACCATTGCGCAAAACATTCAGATGATATTGCATAGTCCATCCATATTTTTTGTTGAGTTTCATTAATGCTTCAATTAAGGCAGTTTGATAGCCACATATTTCTTCACTATTTAGATCATGATTATTTTTCTTAGCTTTTTGAATAATTAGATCAAGTTGTTTTTTATCCAGTTTAACAAAATAATAGTTATTTAAACCATGGTCTGATAAACGGCCACCAAGAGAATTAAAATAGTGAAAACGACTGCCTATTACATGAACAAGATCATCAAAACTACAAATTTCAATACCAGATAATTTCTCTAATTTATTTAAATATTTCCCGTAATCGCCTGTGCCAATGTTTAATAAATTATCAGGACGCATAGCTGGCAAGACTTTAAACCCATTTTCTGATTCTTTTTGAGATAGTAATTTATGGTAATGTAAATCAGAAGCAGGATCATCCGTTGTACAGACAACTTTAACATTTGCATTCTTAATTAAATTGCGTGGCTTAAATTCTTCAGTTTGTAATAATCGATTAGCTTTTTCCCAAATTGTAGGAACATTAGATACAGTAAAAGGTAAATCAATTTTAAAAAAACGTTTTAATTCTAAATTAGTCCATTCATATAATGGATTACCAATTGCTTTTTCAATAGTTTGAGCCCAAGCAACGAGTTTTTGATATTCATCACCATTACCGGTAATTAATTTCTCAGGTATTCCATTAGCTCTTTCTAAGCGCCACTTATAATGATCACCATAAATTCCATCGTTCAACCAAATGCGTGTCAAATTTGGATAATTTTTATTTTCATAAATGGCTTGGGGTTCCAAATGGCAATGATAGTCAATAATGGGCATTTTTTCAGCATGTTCATGATAAAGTTTCTTTGCAGCTGCTGTTGTTAATAAAAAATCATCATTTAATAACGCCACCCTTTCTTCCTCCTTTTCTTATTTATTACCCTTTTCAATTGCTTCCCATAAACCATTTAAATAACTAATTCCCAACGCCCTGTCATAAAGCCCATATCCGGGACGGCCATTTTCTCCCCAAATATCGCGGCCATGATCTGGACGAATATAACCATCAAAGCCGGTATCATATAACGCTTTCATTATTTCGTACATATCTAAAGAGCCAGCAGATGACAAATGGGCTGATTCATGAAAATCACCTTCTGTACCCATAAACTTAATATTACGGGCATGGATAAAAGGTGCACGATCTTTAGCTACAAATTCACGAATAATAGCGGGAACATCATTAGCCGGATTCTCTCCTAAACTCCCTGTACAAATTGTAAAGGCGTTATATGGTGATTCATGTAACTGTTCAATAGTTAACATATCTTCACGATTTTTATAAATCCTCGGTAATCCAAATAACGGCCGTGGAGGATCATCCGGATGCATTGCCATGCGGACATCACATTCTTCACAAACAGGAATAATTGCATCCAAAAAATATTTCAGATTCTCGGTTAACTTTTGCGCATCCACATCTTTATAAGCAGCAAATAATTCTTTTAATTGCGCTAATCTTTCCGGCTCCCAGCCTGGTAAGATATAACCATTAGAATTATCTTGTACTGATCGTAAAATATCTTCCGGATCTCCCTCTACTTTTTGATGCTGAAAAGCCAAATCCGTCGAACCATCTGCTAAAGGAAAATGTAAATCAGTTCTCACCCAGTCAAAGATCGGCATGAAATTATAACAAATGACTTTAATTCCGTAGGCGGAAAGATTTCTGATCGTCTGCTGATAATTTTCAATATATTGATCACGACTAGGCAAGCCAATTTTAATATCATCGTGGATATTAACTGATTCAATAACTTCCAACTTTAAACCTGCTTCGGTGACCTCTTGTTTCAAAGCAGCAATTTCGTCGTTTGGCCACACTTCTCCTACAGGAATATCAAATAAAGCTCCTACTACTTGTGTGGTACCTGGAATCTGGCGGATGTCCTGTAAAGAAATAGCATCGTCTTTAGCTCCATACCAGCGAAAACCCATATTTTTCATTGAAATATCTCCTTTTAATAATTTCCTTTTTCGGATATTGTCTGTTGAATAGTCTTAATAACAGCACCTTTACCAGTAATCATTTGAGCAAAATATTGTTCTACTTTAGTACCTAAATTAATTGCATATAAATCGTTACCAAAAATTTTTTTATTACTTAAAATAGGCTGTAAATGCTGATGAACATCAATAGCTGACCCTAATTTTATTGATTTAACGTAAGGCTGCACATCCTTTAACATTGGATCCGGGCTCAGTGTGAAACTTTGGCCTTGATCATCAATTCCCATTAAATAACGACACCAGCCAGCCAAAATTAAAGGAATGAATTCTAAATTCTGTACGTCTCGTTTAGGATCATCAAGATAATGTTGAATAGTAACACCATAACGAATAGGAATTTTTTGAGAAGTGTCAGCAGCAATTCGTTGAGGGGTATCAGGAATATTCTTATTAGGTAAACGCTTTGTAATTAATTGATTAATAAATTCTTCAGGATTAATAATTTTAGGATCTTTAACGACCGGCAAATCCTCTTGATAACCTAAATTCTTAATTAATCCTAAAAGTGTAGGATTTGCTACTTCAGCCGCAATAGATTGATAACCTAATAAGTTTCCAAAAATTGCTAAGGCAGTATGCAAAGGATTCAAACACGCAGTGACCTTCATTTGATCAGCATCATTTACTGTTTGTCGATCCGTCATTAAAACACCAGCCTTTTCCAAAGGCGGGCGACCATTAGGAAAATCGTCTTCAATAACTAAATAATGGGTTTCTTCAGTATTACCAAAAGGTGCAATATTAGTATGCTTAACTGTATGCAAAATTTGGGTGTCATCAAAACCTAGGGCTTTTAATTTTTGCGCAACTTCTTCTGAAGGATTGGGTGTGATCCGATCAATCATGCTCCACGGAAAAGTAATTTTGCTGCGATCCTGTAAATATTGAATAAAACCAGCATCCACCAACTGATTGTCTTTCCAGCCTTGAGCGATTGTCATAATTGCTTGTTCTAATTTAGCTCCATTTTGTGAAAAATTATCTGTACTTACTAAAGCTAAAGGAGCTTGATTACGTTGATAACGGGCATATAATAAATGAGCTACAGCACCCATGTTAGTAAGCGGTTTCTTCGGCCCGGCAGAAATATCTTCTTGTGCCATGGGCGTTAATGCCCCATTAATATCTGTCAAAGCATAGCCTTTTTCAGTAATAGAAAAAGTCACAAATTGTAAAGTAGGATTTTCAAAAACATCGGTTAAATAATTCCAACCTGTAGTATTATTACGATTGAAATAAACGCTGGCTCCAACACTAGCTACTAATTCTTTGTCTAAAGTACCATCACTTTTCATCGTGACACTTAATACTCGATTATTATAAGGATGGTATATTTGATCAATTACTTCATCATCATAAGTTTCGGCAACAATAACGCCACTAGTCATTTGTTTCTGATTCAATAATTGTTGGGCAATTCCTGCATGAAAACAGCGAAATAAATTGCCACCGCCAAAATGAACCCAAATTGGTGCTTTTTTCGTTGTTTCTACAACTTTGTCTTGATCATATTGTGGCAAGGTAATTTTTTTTTGAATAAACTCATTGCTATTTTGTAGATAATTATCATTCAATCTAACCATAAAGTTCTCCTCCTTTTAAAATTTTAATACACTAATATATTAGTTTGTACAACTACAATGTATCCGTTTTCGTTATAATTGTCAAGGACTTTTCAAATAAGTTTTCCCCTGAATATTGTCAAATAAACCTTATATGTTCTATACTAGCAAATAATCACTTAATCTATAAATTGAAAAGAGTGAAATATTTATTGAGTTCACCAATGAATTTAAATTCACAAGCCTATAATATTATTTTAAAAAAAATAATTAATACTACTTATAAACCGGGGCAAAAAATCTCGGAAAAAGATTTGGTTAAAGAATTAAATATCGGTCGTACTCCTGTTCGAGAAGCCATCTTACGTCTTCGGCAAGAAGGACTGGTAGCTGCCATTCCTCAGTCAGGAACTTATGTAACCAAAATTGATTTGCAAGTTGCAGCTGATGCTCGTTTTGTAAGAGAGAGTATTGAAACCCGGATTATCAGAGAAGCTGCCAGCGCAAGTGATGAACTAGCAATTAATAAGTTAAACACTATTATTGCTAATCAAAAATTCTTTACAAAACAACGACAATTTGAAAATTTTTTTTCGGAAGATGAAGCTTTTCATCATGAATTCTATAAAATGGCTGATCGGCAAAAAGTCTGGGATTGGCTGCAAACAATTAATATGCAATTAAACCGCTTTCGAATGCTACGCTTAACAATTGAAGAACTACCTTGGGAAGGACTTATTCAAGAGCATATTGCAATTTTAAGGGCTGTCAAAAATCATGAGCCAGATGAAGCCCAACGTTTATTGACTAAACACTTAAATTTAATGCTTGATGAAGAAAATGATCTTTTAAGAGCCTTTCCTAATTATTTTACAAATATTCCCCAAAATAAATAAAGAAATAAACTATTTACAGTTTATTTCTTATCTAGTTATTAATTCACAGTTGGGAAATTTCAATTTCAATATTTTGCGGAATTACTTTGCGCAAATCCTTCTTTAGCTCATCTACTGAACGATTAAAGGTCATTTGAATATTTTGACGACTAACCATTGTAAAAATAGAAATCACCTGAGGTTGGGTGTGTAAAACCTGTACTGGAATTAAAGTTACATGGGCAATTTTTTGATAGTTAACTACGGTAGCAAAAAAGCCGTTAGTCACTAACCTTTTAGTGCCAATGCCTCCTGTTCCTTGCATTAAAGTAATCGTTAAAAACGAGGCTACCATAATAATATACGGCCATGAATTAATAGGACCTGTCCATACCCACATAGCAAAGAATATCGTCCAGAAAACACAAGAGATTTTATATTTGGCTGGGATAATAATTTGCGCTTGCCAATATAAATTAAATATAAAGACCGCGATAAACAGAATATCTAAAAAAATTAACAGTCCTGTCATGATTACACCTCCGCTCATTTAAATTCTATCATGTTTTCGGTTGTAACGGCACCATTTAGTGTTAATTACTAACTATTGCACTTTACCATTATTTGCTGGAAAATAAGGATAGAAGGAGGCAGAATATATTGCAAATACCTACAATAACCACTAATAATGGTTTAAAATTACCTGCTATCGGTTTTGGAACCTATCAACTTAAAGGAGCTTTAGGCGTTAATGCAATTACCAGCGCTTTAAATATTGGTTATCGGCTTCTGGATACAGCTTTTAACTATGAAAATGAAGGTACTGTTGGAACCGCAATCAAAAGAAGTGGTATTCCCCGAGAACAAATTATTATTTCTTCGAAATTGCCAGGCCGTCATCATCATTATCAAGAAGCTTTAGAAACTATTCAAGAATCACTCTACCGGGCTGGATTAGATTATTATGATTTATATCTTATTCACTGGCCTAATCCTAAACAAGGTCTTTATCTAGAGGCTTGGCAAGCTTTAATCACTGCCCAAAAAATGGGATTAATCCGAGAAATCGGAGTATCAAATTTCTTACCGGAACATATTGATCACCTTATAGAACAAACAGGCATTACGCCAGCTGTTAATCAAATTGAATTGCACCCTTATTTTTCAGAAAGACAACTCAGAAAATATGATCAACAACACCACATTGTCACCTGGGCTTGGAGTCCTTTAGGCCGGGCCAATGCTGTCTTAAAAGATCCGATCATTGCTGGTATTGCTCAAGATGTCAATCGTAGTATTAGCCAGGTCATCTTACGTTGGGAAATTCAAATAGGGGTATTACCAATTCCTAAGTCAGCTCATAGTATACGCCAATTAGAGAATTACCAGATTTTTGATTTTGAATTATCACCAGCCCAAGTTCAAACCATCAGCAATTTAGATCGGGCCGACGGACGTACTCAAAACCAAGACCCCGCAGAATATGAAGAATTTTAACCAGGCTTGCTTCAGTTTCTAAACAACTTTAACAACCATTGATAACAAATAATTTATTTTATTTTTTTAAATTAGCACAAGACAATTGTGCTATTTTTTTTTGGAAGCATTTTCTTCCAAGCAACACCTAATTTATAGGCATTTACATTCATTTTTAGCCCATAAAAAGAGTAAAGAAAAGTTCTATTTTCAAAAATAATTACAAAAAAAATTAAGTATACCTAAATTTAAGTTTAACTTTAACAAAATAAGGAGTATTATATGTTTTGAAATAAAGAAGGAGGGATTGTAGTGGTCGAAAAACAAGCCACGAAAAAACACCACTTAATAGAATATGCCAATGGTCCTTCTTTGGAAGAAATCAACGGTACCGTTGAAGTTCCCAAAGGTAAAGGCTTTTGGCGCACATTATTTGCTTATTCAGGACCAGGAGCTTTAGTCGCTGTTGGTTATATGGATCCGGGTAATTGGTCAACTTCCATTACCGGCGGTCAAAATTTCCAATATTTATTAATGTCTATCATCTTGATTTCAAGTTTGATTGCGATGTTATTACAATACATGGCAGCTAAACTTGGCATTGTGACGCAAATGGACTTAGCCCAAGCCATTCGTGCCCGGACTAGTAAAACTTTAGGAATCGTATTATGGATTTTGACGGAGTTAGCCATCATGGCTACTGATATTGCCGAGGTTATTGGTGGCGCGATTGCTTTATACTTGCTATTTAATATTCCTTTAGTAGTCGCCGTTTTCATTACTGTTTTTGATGTTTTGCTACTATTGTTATTAACCAAAGTGGGTTTTAGAAAAATTGAAGCCATCGTTGTTGCTTTAATTATGGTTATCTTATTTATCTTCGTTTATCAAGTAGCTTTATCAGATCCTAATTGGGGCAAAATAATTGAAGGCTTAGTTCCAACTGCTCAGACAGTGTCAACTCACCCACATATTGGCGGTCAAACTCCATTATCAGGTGCTTTGGGAATTATTGGTGCGACAGTTATGCCACATAACTTGTATCTTCACTCTTCAATTTCACAAACACGTAAAATTGATCATAATGATGAAGAAGACGTAGCTCGCGGTGTGAAATTTTCTGCTTGGGATTCCAATATCCAATTAACTTTTGCGTTCTTTGTTAATGCTTTGTTATTGATTACCGGGGTAGCTGTTTTTAAATCCGGTACCGTAGAAGATCCATCTTTCTTTGGATTATATCAAGCTTTATCTGATACTTCTAAACTCAGCAACGGAATTTTGGCTGAAGTTGCACGGAGCGGAATTTTATCAACCTTATTTGCTGTAGCTTTATTGGCTTCCGGACAAAATTCTACTATCACTGGTACCTTAACTGGTCAGGTTATTATGGAAGGTTTTGTTCATATGAAAATGCCCCTTTGGCTCCGGCGTTTAGTAACGCGGCTAATTTCGGTTATTCCTGTATTAATTTGTGTGTTACTCACCAGCAATAAGCCGGCGATTGAAGAACATCAAGCCTTAAATGATCTGATGAATAATTCACAAGTCTTCTTAGCTTTTGCGTTACCATTTTCTATGTTGCCATTGTTAATGTTTACTGATAGTAAAGTGGAAATGGGAGAACGTTTCTCTAATTCCTGGTGGGTCAAACTCCTGGGCTGGATATCAGTTATTGGTTTAACCTACTTGAACTTATTAGGATTACCAGATTCCATTGCTGGATTCTATGGTGATAAAGCCACAGCCGGACAAATTCAAACTGCCCATATTATTGCTTATGTCATCATTGCACTAGTTCTGGCTCTTTTGGTATGGACTATCGTTGAACTTTATCTGGGTAATAAACGTTTTAAAGAAGAACAGGATGCCAAATTACAAGAAAGTGTAGAATAATCGAAAAGAGGTAAACCATCATGGAAGAACCAAATTTTGATTTAAAAAAAATATTAGTCGGAGTAGACAATTCGGATGATGCTCAAAAAGCTTTTAAATGTGCTATTAAATTAGCTCAAGCTACTAAGGCCCAATTATTAGTTGTCACGGTGTTAGAAAAGCATGACATGAATGTTTATGAAGTATTGGATGATGATTTTATCCATGGTAAACGTGAAGATGTTGAACAGCATGTCCAAGAATATGTTCAATTCGCAGAAAATGCTGGCGTGCAAGATGTTCAAGGTATTATTAGTGAAGGCAATCCCAGCGAAACTATCGTGGAGGATGTTATTCCTAAATATCATCCCGATCTATTAATTATCGGCTCTTTAGATATCAAAGGCCCTAAGAAAATTTTTGGTAGTCAAGCAGCCGCTATGGCCAAACATTCTCCAATCTCTGTTTTGGTCGTTAGATAATAATTAGAAAATAAAAAGGCAGCTATCTGTTGGTAGCTGCCTTTTTTGTCTCAATTATAGTGCTTAATCATCGTTTACTTTTTTATATAAATCCACGATTTCTCCGGCCAGATCTCGAAAAGTAATAGCATTCATCAAGTGGTCCTGCGCATGAGCCATCAAGAGGGTTACGGGCGCATGTTTACCGTTAGCTTCTTGAGTCAGCATATCAGTTTGAGAATTATGAGCTGCTGCTAAAAATTTATCTGCTGCTTTTAATTTAGCATCGGCCTGTTCAAAATCTCCAATTTTAGCAGCTTTAATCGCTGAGAAAGCGGCTCCTTTAGCATTTCCACCATTTATAATGAGTCCCATAACTGTTTGTAAATTATCATCTGCGTCCATCACTATTCTCCGGACAAATTTATTTAATTAATCCTAAAGCTTGATCTAAAACTTTCGGGCCATCCATCATGCCGTAATCCTGCATATTAATAACTGCTACAGGAATCGCAACCCGTTTTTTAAAATCGTCTAACATATAACTGACTTGAGGACCTAAAAGTAACACATCAGGATGGTCATTTTCTATTTTTGAATCAGCCTCGGCTGCCGAAGTTGCGAAAATTTTTGCATCAATATTTTGATCCTTAGCTGCTCTTTGCATTTTAGTAACTAATAAACTAGTTGACATACCAGCCGCACAAACTAACATAATAGTTTTTTCACTCATGATAAATTCTCCTTCGAATAATATCTATCAAACTGGCAGCAAAATAACATAAACGCTTTCAGCTTAATTTAGTCATTATTTTATCATACTTGTCTACTAGGAGAAATGAATAATATTCATTAGTTAGATGATAATTATTTTTATAGACTAACAAATAGAAAATTTAAAATTCCAATTGTAATTGGTGTCTCCAGAATATACGAGATAATAATGTCCATCAGCCGCTAAAGGAAATTAATCGTTGATAGATCCATATTTAAAAAAATTGCATCTTTGTAAGATGCAATTTTCTACATTTAATTATTTTAAACAGCATATTCTTGTGGAAAATCAGTTTTAAAGGAGTTCTCTTTCAATTTTTTAAAAGAATACGTTATCAAATCATCATAACCAAACGCTCCTGCTTTAGTAACTATATTTAAGGAGTCAAAAATCCCGCCATTTACACGCATTAATGGTACTCCAATCGCAATTTCTTCTTTAATTGATACACTATTGGCTCTAATGCCATCAAAGAAACCCTTGGCAGTATCACCTCCGGTAATAAACAAACCATTAATTGTTTGCTTTTCTATCACTTTCCGACAGATGCCACCTAAAACGGACTGAACCACACTATTAATTTCGTCCATGGAAAGCCCTTCGTTAACCAATGATTGGCGAGTATTATCCAACTCTTGAATATCACATGAGGCCGAAGAAGCAATAATTGTATCTCTCCTATTTCTTAATGATTGGATAGCCAAATCAACATATTCACTATAATTTTCGTTTTTATAGACTTGACTAATAGGCACGGCCACAACAGTAACATTATTCTGGGCAGCATATTCAATTTGTTTTCTGGTAACTTGGCTCACACTACCAACTAAACCCAGAGAAGGATTAGCCGGATAAATTTCATTCAAGATTGCTTCCATGATACCTGAAGAGCCAATCCATAATATTCTTTTATCATGTACCTTTTTTAAAAACTTGTGCACCAATACCTGCATATCTTGATCATTAATTGAATCACAGGCATAAAGTCGGCAATCGTTTTCAATTTCAAAATTATTTTTTCTTAAATCTTCTAAACTAAATAATCTCTTATTTTCATTAGGGAACGCCCGATCCAAAATTCTGAGAATATTATCTTCTTTTAAGGGCTTGATAGGATCCTTACTAAAATCGGTCTTTATTCCCCTTACTCCATTTACATATAAAATTCCATTTTTAATGATTCGATTTAAACTGGGGAGAGCATTATCAAAGATAATAAGGTCAGGAGTATATAAATTATCAATTATTTGTAATTCCTCAACAATATTACCTCTGAGTGTAGAATCAACCTTTTTAATAACATAGTCATAAGAATCTAAATTAACGGGAGATAAAATTTTAATTAATTTTCTCTTGGTTTCTTCACTAGATAAATTTCTAGTCTCCGTATCAATTACCAAAGATTCTACTTTATCTTCTAAAGAATCAGAAAATTTAACTTTAGTTGGAATCGATTTTTTAGTAAGTTGCACACCCGTATCATTAGCTCCCGTAAAATCATCTGCAATTATGAGATATTTTTTCATTTTTTGATATCTCCTTGAGGCACAGTTTTTTTATTAGTATGTTTAGCTATCCAAGAAACAAAAATCGGGCATATGATAGCAGTAATTATGACCGAAGCTGCTACTTGAGCGGTGGCTGCCGCAGCAGTTGCTCGAAAAGCCGGTAAAACTGCTGCAATTGCCGCTGGTGTAGCAGCCGCATTCCCGGCTGTGGTTCCGATTGCTGCCCCCACTTCTGGATGTTGTGAATGGACTACATACTTCATTAACAGAAAACCTAGAGAACCAGCAATAAATGTTACCAAAAGCCCTAAAATAATTCCTGGAATACCCGCCTTAAGTATTTGTTTAAAATTCAAGGCTGCTCCTAAAGAAAAGGCGAAAAATGGTATTGGCATCACCGTTCCAGCCTTCAAAAATTCCTTTAATTCCGAATCAATATTTCCCAGAATAAAACCTATAATTATCGGGATTAAAGCAGCAATAAAGAGCATTACAGGTAGATGTGCGGTTCCCGTTGCTCCTAATGCCACCATTGTAAAAAAAGGACCATCCATTAAAGTCGTTATGGATACTGCCCCAACATCACTGGCATCTCCATATTCTCCCGCTAAAGCACCGTACAGACCGCCATTAGCATTAGTCATAGAGGCAATCAAGGCCATCGGATAAATACCTAAGAAGCTGCCTTTACCAAAAAAGGCTCCAGCTAAAAAGCCAAAAAGAATTCCTAAGACTAATCTCATTAATGTTAAAATGCCACCCTTGATCAAGGGAATTCCTGCCTGTTTAACTGAGATTTGAGCCCCGTTACATAAACAAAAGAGTGATAATAAAGTTAAAGTACCTGTTTTAAATAAGGCTGTGGTAAAACCACCAATATTGAGAGCTTGCGGAGCAAAAGTATTAAAACAAGTTCCCAGCAAAAGTGGAATAACCATTAATCCACCCGGAAATTTATTAACAGCCTGTAAAATTTTCACTTCTTTCATTGGGCTACCATCTCTTTATTCTTGGCTAATTTAATTGCATAATCGATAGCATTCTCTAAACTGATCTCATTTGCTGTACCCTTTAAAGCTTGATCAAAAGCTGTTCCATGATCAACAGAAGTTCTAATGATAGGTAATCCTAAAGTAATATTTACTCCAGCCACGCTTTTCCATGTATGTTTTTGAGGATCATATTGAAAGCCTTTGAGTTTTAACGGTATATGACCTTGGTCATGATACATGGCTACAACAATATCAAACCAGCCACCGATAGCCTTAGGAAAAATAGTATCAGGAGGAATAGGACCAGAAACATTGATACCTTCCGATTTAGCAATTTCAATTGCTGGAATTATTTCATTAGCCTCTTCATCTCCAAACAAACCATTTTCGCTACTATGAGGATTTAAACCCGCGACTCCAATTTGAGGATGAGAAATTCCTAACTGTTTGCAAGCAGTATTGGCAATACGAATAACTTCCGTTACACGCGGGGTTTTCACTAAATCACAGGCTTGTCTTAAAGAAACATGAGTTGAATTGTGAACTACGCGTAAATTACCATGTGCTAACATCATTGTATAATTCTGCGTATTTGTATATTTTCCATATATTTCAGTATGACCAGCGAAATGATGCCCGGCAAGATTCATAGCTTCCTTATTTAGCGCATTGGTGACTGTTGCGTCAACAACACCCTTCATTGCTAAATCGATCACTTTTTTAACATACTGAAAGGCGGCATTGCCAGCCATTGAACTAACTTTGCCAAATTCCAATTGGTCAATATCCACCATTTGCATATCTAAAATATCAATTGTACCTGGTTGAAATTGGGCATCCTTGACATCTTTAATTGAATTGATTTTAAGACTTAACGCAGGCAAAACTTCTATTACTTTTTTGATCACATTGCTATCACCGACTAGTAAAGGCCGACATTTTTCATATAGTTGTGCTTTTTGAAATACTTTAAGAGAAATTTCAGGTCCTATACTTGCAGGGTCCCCCATGGTAATAGCTATAATTGGTAATTGTGCTGTCATCTTCAAACTCCTTTCATACTCTCTGACTTCAGTATAAAAGGGTCTCTCTGAAAGCGCTATTTTTTTCTGTTTTATTTTGTAACATTAAGTAATATAATATTCAATATATAAAAAAATTTTTAGCATAATGTTCATATAAGAAACAAATCTAATCCAAGGAGGATTTCCAATGTTCCATTTTCTAGGAATTTTACCGTATGCTGGACTTAGTAATGCAACAAGAAGAGTGGGAAGCAACTTCAAGAATGTAGATATTGATAACTTTGTAGGTGATTTAGAAAATGGAATTACCGTCTTAAATTCGAAGGATTTAACTGACTATGATGCGATAATTTCTCGGGGCGGTACTAGCAAAATGCTTACGCAAGTCACACAGTTACCTGTTATTGATATCGGCGTTTCCAAATATGATATACTGCATGCTATTCAGATCACCCAAAAATTGAGCAAAATAGCAATAGTAGGCTTTAGTTTCTTAATTAACAAGGCGCAAAATGTAATTAATGATTTTCAAAGAAATATTGATTTATTTACTATTAATTCTGAATTCGAAGCGCGGCAAAAAATTTTAGATTTACAAAAACAAAATTACGATATCGTTATAGGAGATATGGTCACTGTTCGTGTAGCTAATGGTTTAAACTTTAAATCATTACTGATTTCTTCTGATGATGAAAACATCGAAAATGCTTTGACTAATGCTTTAAATATTGTTCAATATCGGAGAAAAAATCATAATCTGGAATGCTTATTAAATAATTTTCTCAAAACTAATAATAAATCTATCGTTATTTTAGATTCCAACAAAAATATACAAAAACAATTTAATCTTCCGCATAAACAAAAAATACTCCCTCATATTAAAAAAAGAGTGGAGTTAAATAAATTGCATAATGAAATATTTAAAAGTCAAGGAAAATATTACTTAATTAGACAAGATAAGCAGAAACCTAACTTTTTATATATTAATAATTTGGCTTATTATAATCAAGAACAGCCAGCACCTTTTCCAATGAATAAATTAGAAAAAGCCATGTTTACAGCCGCTTTCAAAGCTATCTATTCTAAAGAAGAGCATCAAACTTTAGAAACCATGAATGATGATGATTTACCGGTAATTATCAGTGGTAGTGATGGTACTGGTAAAAGGTTTATTCTCAATAAAGTCCTTCAAAAACAAAAAAATGTAATAAAAATTTCTCCTATGAATACAAATATTAACCATCTATTAGATTCTGATCATATTAATAATTCACCATTATTAAGTTCCAAAAATACTATCGTCTTTGACAAATTTGAAGATTTTGACCTACAAGCACAATCTTTGATTATTGAATTTATTAACCAAACGCTTTTATTTAAAAGAAATAAATTATTTTTTACGCTGGAGAAATCTAAAGAAAAAGCATTATTAAATTTAAAAAAAGTAAATCAAATTTTTCATTCGGTCCAATTACGTAGTGTTAAAAAAATTGATAGCCTTACTGCGAATAGTCTGATAACTTTATTAATTAATGAATTTAACCAAAATTTCGGTAAAAACGTTATGGGATTAACGGATATTGCTTTTGATTGGTTAATAGATACTTACTGGAGTAATAATTTAAGACAAATTTTATTTACTTTATTAAATGCTTATCATATAGCCGAAAAACCTTATATTAATATTAAAGAACTAAAATTAGTTTATAAAAAGGAATTAATCTTTGAGAATACCCAATCTTCTGAAAAACTCCAATCTCAAGAAAAAATTCCTTTTATTATAGATTTTTCTAAAAAGCCTTCTCTGGAAGACTTAACCAATCAACTCATTAAAATAGTTCTAGTAAGAAATGATTACAATAAGTCTCAAACTGCTGCTCAATTAAAAATTTCCAGAACTACCTTATGGCGGATTCTTAACAAAAATAATTTTAATGCTTAAAAAGCAAACTACTTCTGTTCTACTAACTTAAAACTCTGCCAAGGTTGAAGATAAGCTAATAAAGGCAAGTCACTATCAGTAATTCTGCCGACTACATTGCGCCGACCATCATTAGTAAAAGAACGCAAAGCAATTTGTAATTCTCCTTTATAGCGTTCATATTTATCGTTTACCACAATAATATCCCCCCGCTGAAAGTTTTCTTCATTATTAAGGGGTGCAATAACAGCCTGGCGATATTTTACTCTTGAACTTGAAGAACGTAATAAGTAAGCAGAAGCATCCCCGCGATACAACTGCACTTCATCCAGAACAATCTGGCGCTCGATTCCAGAAATCTGCAAATTTAACTGCACATGAAGAAAAGGCTGGGGAGCTTTAAAGGCAGCGGCAATATTTTCCAGCTCCTCTTTGGAAGCATAGGCATTACCCACAATGATGTCATCAACCATATTCATTAAAAGCAAATGATTAACTTGCGAACTAACAGCACGCTGACGATCACTTTCTAAAGTAGGAAGCCCTTCACTAACTGCCCAAGGACCAGTAGTGGCCACTTGTGAAGAAATAAAAGCTGCACTATGAATATTAAATTGTCGATAAGGCTGCGAGTATTTTAGGAAAATGTCTTCACTTAAGCCGGTATAAGCTTGCGGATAAAAATTATGACAGCCCCAAAGATTGTCAACATTAGGGGCATAATCCATAATTTGTGCAAGATAGTGAGTGCCACGACTCATATTCAGTTCAATTTTTAAACCGTAAGGATTGCGGGTCATTTGCGCTTCTTCTAAACCGCTAAAGCCCTCATCCAAGCGTAATCCCCACACTTTTAATTTTGCAAAGAAAGCTAGATCATCATATTTAATATTTAAAGAAGAAAACAAACTAGGATTAATATCAACGATTACTTTCATGCCTAAAGAATTAGCATAATCTACCACTTGTTTAAATTTGGCTAAAATATCTTCCCCATTAGCACCAACTAATTGGAGTAAAGATGTAAAAACGCGTTGATAACCATATTTATGAGCTAAATCTAAATATTGTTTATCTTGAGCAAAAGTGGATTTTTCCGGATAGACAGAAACACCTAACATGCGCATACTAAATCACCTCATCATTTATCGATTAATTACCTTATTATATAGCAATAACAATTATTAAATGGAAAAATAAACGATTCGCAATAGATTTTTTGAATTGGATGCCATTTTACTTGTAACAGCTAACGTTATTGAAAACATAAATGATTACTGCAATTTCTGCTTTTATTATGATTAAAAACGCTGTTCTTATCAGCTTATTAATCAAAAAAAAAAAACGATTTTAGTGCTAAAGCTTCACTAAAATCGTTGTTTCTTACTAATCCAATCTTTATGGTTGAACTAATTGTAAAATGTCTGCCGGATTGATTCCCGTAAAATAATTACTAAGATCATTATTTTCAAAGACTGCCTTTAAACTGTCATAATCGTAGTTAATCCCAATTAATTTTTGCTCTAATTCACTTACATCTTGGGGACCAAAGAAATCTCCGTAAAAACGCGCTGCACTAATCTTGCCGTGTTGTACCTGAAAACGTGCATCAATGGTACCCATATCAAAATGTTTCCTTTTTTTGACCGTAAACTCCGGTGACTTGCCGTAAACCCAATCCCAATTATAATAATATTGCTCTTTAATCTCATCAATCTTAGTTTGATCTTGGGCTGTAATTTGATATTCATGATCTTTGATTTCATTCAAATCATGGGCATCAAATAAACTTAGTAATAAAACATCACGAAATTGTTCGGTAGTCAAATTTTGATACTGTTTAGCTAAATAAGGACGGATATTTGTTACGCGGCTGCGGATAGATTTAATACCCTTAGATTCGATTTTATCTTTATTTACATGCAAAGCCTGGGTTAAAACATCTAAATCCACATCGTAGGATAAGGTTCCGTGAGAGAATGTTTTTCCATTTTTGGTATACATAGCATTACCGGAGAACTTTTTCCCATCAACTAAAATATCATTACGTCCAGAAACTGCAGCTCCTTGAGCGCCTAATTTATGCAAGGCCTCGACCATTGGCTGTACAATTTTTGCAAAATCTCCAAATTTCTCATCCGCTGCATCAACGACAAAGCTAAAACATAAATTGCCCAAATCTTGATAAACCGCACCACCACCAGAGAGCCGACGCGTTACAGTAATGTTATGCTCTCTTACATACTCATTATTCAGTTCTTCAATAGTATTTTGATTACGACCAACAATGATACATGGACCTTCAATATAGAAAAGTACTAAAGGCTCTGAAAATTCTTTATAATTCATCAAATATTGTTCGGTAGCCAAATTATCCCGAATATCATTTGATTTCATAACTACGTAATACACTAAGCATTTCCTCCTTTAATCAGTCAAAGCGATTTCATGTTTAGTATAGTGCACTTTGCTTAAGAATTAAATACCACCTTTTTAATTGACTTCTATTAATCCTTTACCAGCACTAATTGTTTCAACACTTTCTTCAATAATAAGAAAATTATGGCCACCATTACAATATTAGCCACTGCACTACCACCATTAATAATTAAGGAATAAACCCAGGGATTCATTGATTTGGGAGCATAAGCCCCCCAAACTAGTCCCCCCGCAAAAAAGTGCAGTAAATATTTAGCGCAAACGCTTACTAAAGCACTCCAAAGCATTATCCAATAAGTCTGCTTATTAGTCTGTAACCGTAACTGCATTTGTCGAGACCACAAGCCAGCCAAACCTAAGACACCAAAAGCAACGGGATATTCCAAAATTCCCTGCCACAAATTGAGCACTGAACCTTTACTTAAGCCGCGTAAAATCAAATCTAATAAACCCCAAACTACACCTGCTGTGATTCCCGCACCTAATCCTCGACGCCAAGCATAGATGACTAAAGGGATAATACCGTATTGCAATTCAATAGATGAAACACCAATACTGTGAGGAATATAAGTTAAAGCCATAGCTAAAGCAACAATAATAGCGCCTTCAACAGTTACTAACAGTTTGTTTTTTTGCATAATAAAACACTCTCCTTTATGAATATCCCGCAAGAAGAGTGCACCACTCACCACAAATCCCTACGCTTGTACTAACAAACAGGTTCCAAGGGTCTGAACTTAATCACTCTCAGCATATAGCTCCCCTTTGCGACGATTATTCAATTTTCTATAATTTACCATAACGCAAAGTACTTTTTTTGACAACCTTTATCTCACAATGATATTGAGAGAAAATTGGGCTCTCATAGCAATTAGACTGTAATTTATGATAATATTACAATGTTCAGAGATTTAGTATAATAAAATTAAAGGAGAAGCAAGTGGACTTTATAATCAATCTTTATAAACCTTTTTTCGATCCACATAATTGGCAGACTGTAATTACTTCCCCTAATGATTGGCTCTTAATTCTTTCACTAGTAATCATGGAATGTTTATTATCAGTAGATAATTCAATTGTTTTAGCCGCGCAGGCCCATACTCTGACCCAAAAAAAGCACCAAGAAGAAGCTCTTTTTTATGGTATTTGGGGCGCTTTTATTTTTCGTTTTCTAGTTATCGGTATTGGAACCTATTTAATCAGCCTGTGGTGGATTAAAATTCTGGGTGCCGTCTATTTAATTTATATGGCCGTCCATTTTTTCTATGAAAAAATAACCCATAAGAAAAAGCACTTCAAAATGTTTAAAATTAAAGGATTATCACCAGTCTGGCAAGTTGTGGTATCGATTGAATTTACAGATATTATGTTTTCGTTAGATTCGGTCCTGACTCTAATCGCTATTTCCAATAATCCTGTTATTATCTTGATCGGTAGTATTGTAGGTATTATTGCTATGCGGGGAGTCGCTGAGGCTATCATGGGATTAATGAATAAAATTCCTGAACTGGAGCCCATGGCCTATGTTTTGATATTCTTTATTGCTATTAAATTATTTTTAACTATTCCTGCAATTGATATCGAAATTCCGAATACTATTTTCACTTCAGTATTAGTTATTGCTTTTGTCATAACTTTCGTTATTCACTTTTGGCGAAAACGTCGAAAAGCTAATTAAAATCTTTCTCAGATGATAAAAATTACTCTTATTATCAATAAGTTGAAACTTCAACCTAAATTAGAACTATGCCTGGGGTTAAAAACTGATATCACCAGATGTTCTAACTACTAACTTTCAATGGTAAAAAATTCATTATCTTCTACCAAAGTTTTTAAATTAGCACTCAACAATTAAGAGTGCTAATTGCTTGCTTCTTTTCTGTCAAGCTACTACTATATAGTTGTACGAAGGAAGAGAAGAAAGGAAGTAATCAGTTATGGCAAACAATTTAATGAATCGTCGTAATGATGCGTTTGATATGTTTAATAATATGGATCGTTGGTTTAATAATTGGGGCTCCGATTTTCCAGCTATCAATATGAAAACTGATGTTTCTGAATCAAAAACAGCTTATGATGTAGTTATTGATCTTCCTGATATGGATAAGAAAGATATCTCCATAACCTATGATAATGATATTTTAACGGTTTCTGCTCATCGTGATTCTTTAAATAATGCTAGCGATAAAGATGGCAACTTAATTATGAATGAGCGTTCTTATGGTCGTTTTAGTCGGCAATATCGTTTGCCAGATGTTGATCGCCAGCAAATATCCGCTAAATACGAAGATGGTAGTCTAAAGATTAACTTACCAAAAGCTCAAGATTTACCAAATAACAATACTAAAATTAATATTGATTAATTATCTCTATTTTTAAGGTGGTAACTGGTAATAATCCAGTTATCACCTTTTTTTGTGAGGCTAGTTTTTCCTCTTGTCTATAGCAATTTAAACAATTTACACAGTAGAATCTAGCCAATTATTTAAAAGACCATTAATTATAATAAATGACTAATTCATTTTTATTAGGAAAGATAGCTGGCCTATCATTTTTATCAAATAATGTCATCTTTTTGTAGCTTGACTTTGCTTAATGCCTCTCTTATAATTCTCATTATAATTTAATCTTGATGCATCATTTGAGATTTTAAAAGTATTCGGAACAGCCCGATTTTAATTTTTGTACCATAAAGGAGGAGAAGTTATGAAGTTAGCTCGCGCTGCAATATCTGTTTTTTTAGCAGCTGTTACGGTAATTGGAACTGTCTCAACAGCTCAAGCAGCAACTAAACAAGAACTTAACTGGACCGAAAGTGTAGACATCGCTTCAGTTGACAACGCTCAAGCTACAGATACTCTCAGCTTCAATATTTTATTAAATACCCAAGATTCGCTTTATCGATTGGATAAACAAGGCAAACCGCAGGCCGCTCTCGCCCAAAAAACAACTATCTCCAAAGATGGTAAAACCTATACTTTCAAAATCAGGCCGAACGCTAAATGGTCTAATGGCGATCCGATTACTGCTAAAGACTTTGTTTATTCTTGGCGGCGTGTAGTTAATCCTAAAACGGGATCACAAAATGCTTTCAATTTCTTCCAAATTAAAAATGCGAAAGCCATTAATTCCGGAAAAATGGATCCTGATCAACTAGGAGTTAAGGCTCCTGATGATCATACTTTTGTAGTTAGCCTTTCCAGACCCGTTTCTTATTTTAAAAATTTAGTTTCGTGGCCTTTATTTGCTCCGGAAAATCAGAAAGTTGTAGAAAAATACGGCAAAGCTTACGGAACTAGTGCAACTAAGACTGTTTCTAGCGGCCCATTTATACTCAAAGGCTGGGATGGAACCAATGCTTCTTGGACCTTGGCTAAAAACCCGCACTACTGGGATAAAAAGCATGTCAAATTAAATAAAGTTAACGAAAGTGTCGTGAAAGATGCCCAAACGGGTATCAATCTTTATCAAAATAAAAAAGTTCAAGAAACCGTTCTGATTGGTGAACAAGTACCACAATTTAAGGGACAAAAAGACCTTATTTTCCGTCATGCTTCTGGAATTGTTCGGATTGATATGAATCAAAAGAAGATTAAAGCCTTTCAAAATCGTGATGTCCGCAGAGCCTTGTCTCTAGCTGTCAATCGTAAACAATTAACCAAAAATGTTTTACAAGACGGTTCTCTGGAACCAAAAGGATTTACTCCTGTGGGATTGGCTAAAGATCCAACTACCAAAAAGGATTTTGCTAAGCAAACCGTCGTGAAAGATGCTGTCTCCCATAACTTGCCTCAGGCCAAAAAGCTTTTGGCCAAAGGTCTCAAAGCAACTAATACCAAAAAATTAGACTTAGAGCTAATGGTTGATGATAGCCCTAATACCAAAAAGACCGGGGAATTCGTCCAGGGTGAACTGGAAAAATTACCGAAAGTCAAAGTTCATATTCAAAGCCTTCCTAAAGTACAAAGACTATCACGAGAGCGAAAGGGCGATTATGATATGGTTATAGCTACTTGGAATGCAACTATTTCTGATCCTATAAACTTCTTAGATATCTGGGAATCCAACTCCACTTATAATGATTCCAATTGGAAAAACGAGAAATTTGATCAATATCTTGAACTTTCAGAAAACAAATATGCTAATCAACCGGCCAAACGCTGGAGTTATTTACAAAAGGCGGAACGTGAATTAATGAAAGATCAAGGAACTATTCCGCTTTATCAAGTAACTCAAGCCCAATTATTAGATCCTAAAGTCAAAGGCATTATTTATAACGGCTCTAGTGTTCCTTATGATTGGAAAACTGCTTATATTAAAAAGTGAGGTTATTGCAGATAATGAAATATGATATTGATAGTCAAGAAGTTTTAGATAATTTTTTAACCTATGCCAAAATTAATACTCGTTCTGATCCTCAAAATTCTCAACAAATTCCTTCAACCGCTTGCCAAATGGATTTGGCCCGAGTTCTGGAGCAGCAGCTCAAAGATTTAGATTTACAAGATGTCAAAATTAATCCGCATAATGCTTATGTAACGGCACTTTTACCAGGTAATAGTAATGAAGATCAGCCTACTATCGGCTTTATTGCCCATTTAGACACTGCCGACTTTAATGCAGAAAATATCCAACCGCAAGTCCACTATAATTATGATGGTCAACCGATTAAATTTGCTAATGGTCTACAATTAACTACTACTGAATTTCCTAATCTGAAGAACTTTCTCGGACAAACCCTCATTACAACTGATGGAACCACTTTACTAGGTGTAGATGATAAAGCCGGTATTGCAGGAGTAATGAGTGCTGTTAGTCATTTAGTTCAGCATCCTGAAATTAGCCATGGACCAATTAAAGTAGGCTTTGGTCCTGATGAAGAAATTGGCCAAGGGGCAAAACACTTTGATGTGGATGATTTTCAGGCCGACTTTGCCTATACCTTAGATAATGGTGATTTAGGTGATATTGAATATGAGACTTTTAATGCTGCTCAGGCCATTATTGATATTCAAGGTAAAAGCGTCCATCCCGGTCAAGCTAAAGAAGGCGGATTAGTTAATGCAATCAGCATTGGCGAACAATTAGACCAAATGATCCCCACTGCAGAACGGGCAGAACTCACGGAAGGGCGCGAAGGTTATTACCTAATGTTAAAATTTTCAGCCAGTATTGAACATGCTCGTTTGCTTTATATTATTCGTGATTTTGATCATCAAAAATTTGAACTACGTAAAAAAGTTGTACAACAAGCAGTTGAACAACTTAATCAGCAATTAGATCAACCACGTATTCAGCTTAAACTTCAAGACGAATATTATAATATGGCTGATATCATTCAAAAAGATCCTTATCCTATTGAACTGGCACAACAAGCTCTGCAAAACTTAGGTATCACTCCGAAAATTAAAGCTTTTCGCGGGGGAACAGATGGTTCTTTGATCACTTATAAAGGTTTACCTACTCCCAATTTGTTTAATGGCGGCGATAATTTCCATGGACCTTATGAATTTGTCACAGTAGAAGCAATGCAAAAATTAGCAGCTACAATTATTGAAATTAGCCATCTTGCCCACAAGTAAGACTTAAAAATTAAGCACTGATTAATGAGTTACCTCTCATCTGATCAGTGCTTTTTATTATAGATTTAATTATGTTGACTAAACGGATAATACACTACCCAAAATATAAGTGATTATGATCGTCAAAAATCCGACTAAAACATTTCTTATAATCGTTTTTCCGATAGAAATATGATTACCTAAGGTACTAAAAACAGCATTCAAACATAAAGCTAATCCCATTAAACAGGCAGTATTAAAAATTCGCCATTGAGGTGTTGATAAGGTAATGGCTAATAAAGGAATGAGAGCACCCATAATAAAAGATAAAAAGGAAGTACCGGCAGCATGTAAGGGCATTAATAAATCCTTTTTGTGTAACTGTGGTGCATCAATCGTTTTAGCTTTTAAACTGGCCTGACTTGTCATTGTTTCTACTTGCAGATCACGTTGGGTACTAACAGATATCCACTCGCCACCAGCCATCGAACAAGCACCAGCAAGCATCCCTGATATTCCCGTAATCAACAAACTTCGACTATCCAAATTAGCTCCGGTAGCTCCCAGAACAATTCCGGAAATAGAAATAATTCCATCATTAGCACCTAAAATACCAGCACGCAAAACACTTAGTCGGTCCCAAAAATATAATTTAGTATTTCTTAAACCTTTGATCAAACTATTTATCATTTTTCTGACCTCAATTAATCATGAATTCCTAAAGTTAGACGCGCATAGCGACTCAATCGATCTATACTCCAAGCCGGCTCCCAAACTAAATTAATTTGACATTCGTCAATCCCAGCAATAGCTGTGACTGCTTCTTTAATTTGTTTATCCAGTGTATCTGCCAAAGGACAACCCATAATTGTTAAGGTCATCGTAATAGTACAAGTTCTTTTTTGCACCTGAATATCATAAATTAACCCTAAATTAATTAGGTCAATTCCTAATTCTGGATCATCAACTTCCTCTAAGGCTGCTGCTACTTGGTTTTCTAAATCTTTATCAGATAATTCTGTCATTCATTAATCCTCCGGATTAACCAATGGAACCTTCCATTTCAAAACTAATCAAACGATTTAATTCAACAGCATATTCCATTGGCAGTTTTTTAGTAAAAGGCTCTACAAAGCCCATTACTATCATTTCAGTGGCTTTGGCTTCTGAAATACCACGGCTCATTAAATAATATAATTGTTCTTCTGAGATTTTAGATACTCGCGCTTCATGTTCCATGGCTACATGACCATTTAAAACCTTATTATAAGGAATAGTATCTGATGTAGATTGATCATCCATTATAATGGTGTCACATTCAACATGAGACTTGGAACCGGTTGAATTCTCATTAAAAATTACCGTCCCACGATAATCTACGGCTCCACCATCTTTAGCAATCGATTTGGAAACAATGGAACTAGAAGTATGAGGAGCATTATGCACCATTCGGGCGCCTGAATCTTGATCCATTCCCTTGCCCGCTACAGCAATCGACAACATGGTTCCGCGAGCATGAGGGCCATTTAAATAAACACTAGGATATTTCATGGTAGTTTTAGAACCTAAATTACCATCAACCCATTCCATAGTAGCATTTTCAGCAGCAGCAGCTCTTTTAGTTTCCAAACTATAGACATTTGTGGACCAATTCTGAATAGTAGTGTAGCGACAATAAGCATCTTTCAAAACATTTACTTCGACTACCGCAGCATGTAGGCTATCAGATGAATAATTAGGAGCAGTACAGCCCTCGACATAATCAACACTGGCTCCCTCATCGACAATAATCAGAGTACGCTCAAATTGACCAGAATTTTCTGCATTAATCCGAAAATAAGATTGTATTGGTGTCTTAGTCCGCACTCCCTTGGGTACATATATAAAAGTTCCACCGGACCAAACGGCGGCATTTAAAGCCGTAAATTTATTACTTGTCGGCTGCACCAACTTGCCGAACCATTTTTTAAATAAGCGTGGGTATTTTTTTAAAGCGGTATCGGTATCAGTAAAAATAATCCCTAATTGCTGAAATTGCTCCTGCATTTTATGATAGACAACCTCTGATTCATACTGTGCTGAAGAACCTGCTAAATATTTCCGCTCTGCTTCAGGAACTCCTAAACGCTCAAAAGTGGTTTTTATTTGGTTGGGCACTTCATTCCAATCCCGATATTTTTTATCGGTCATCTTTTGATAATAAAGCATGTTTTCTAAATCAATGCCGGATAAATCCGGACCAAAGTTCGGCATTGGTAATTTTTGATATATTTGATAAGCCTTTAAGCGATAATCTAGCATCCATTGCGGTTCTTGCTTAGCCTTGGAAATTTGACGTACTGTATCCTCAGTTAAGCCTCGCCCTGTAGAAAATTTGGGCTGCAAATCATCATGAAAGCCATATTCATAATTGTGCTTTTCTGAAACAATATTTGGTATGTCTGCCATCTTATTCTCCCTCATTTTCTTTCAACGCCTTTTTTAATGACCACCAAGCAAGCGTGGCACATTTAATACGCGTAGGAAATTTTACAACTACAGCTAGGATAGCTGCATCTTGTAATAATGATAAATCAGCTTGTGTACATTGAACTCCCAGCATCATCTGTGAAAAAATATGAGCTCTTAATAAGGCCTGCTCTTTAGTTTTACCTTTGATAGCATCAGTCATCATACTAGCTGATGCTTGGCTGATTGTACAACCATTACCCGTAAAGCCAATCTGTGTAATCGTATCTTGTGAGTTTAAATAAAGTTGTAAATGAATCAGATCTCCACAGCTAGTATTCTCTAGAGTAGCGCAATAATTAGCGTTTGCAATAGCACCATAATTATGAGGATGCTGAGCATGATCCAAAATTACTTCGCGATATAAATTATTTAGCTTACTTAGACTCATAAGTGAAAAACTCCCTTGTTTCTTGTAGTGCAGTTAATAATTGTTTAATATCTGCCAATGTATTATATAAATATATACTTATTCGTACACTCGCATTAATACCTAATGTTTGCATCAGTGGCTGGGCACAGTGATGGCCGGCACGAACCTCTACACCCTCTTGATCCAAGGCAGTAGCTACATCATGCGGATGAATACCCTGCAAATTAAAAGAAACAATTCCACTTGCCAGCTGCTGTTGTGGACTATAAATTGTAATGCCGGGTATTTCTTTTAATCGTGGTAACAAATAAGCAAGTAATTTTTGTTCATAATCTGCAATTTGACTCATACCGAACTGCTGTAAATAATCAATTGCCCAACCTAAACCGAGAGCACCGATAATATTAGGAGTTCCCGCTTCTAATTTGGCTGGCAAATCTGCCCAGCTACTTTGATATAAGCCTACGTGATTGATCATTTCTCCGCCATATTGCCACGGTTTTAGCTGCTCTAATAATTCATATTTACCATACAAAACACCAATACCTGTGGGAGCAAGCATTTTATGGCCTGAAAAAGCATAAAAATCCACATCTAATTTCTGCACATCTACGCACATATGGGGTATTGCTTGAGCACCATCTACTACTAAAATAGCCCCTTTTTGATGCGCCCAATGAGCAATTTGTTCAATAGGATTAATAACACCTAAGACATTGCTGACATGGCAGAGAGCAACTACTTTAGTTTTATTGGTAATTTTTTGTTTAAGCTCAACTAAATCAAGCTCATGATCTTTGGTTAAGTTAATATAATTTAGCTTAATTCCTTTTTTCAAAGCTAATTGTTGCCAAGGAACCAAATTACTATGGTGTTCCATGACAGAAAGAACAATCTCATCTCCAGCGTGTAGATATTGTTCCCCGTAAGAATGCACAATTAAGTTTAAAGACTCCGTAGTCCCATGGGTAAAAACGATCTCATTTGCGTGGGCAGCATGAATAAAATGTTGTACTTTTTGTCGAGCTTGCTCATAAGCTTCGGTAGCTTCTTGAGCTAAAGTATATACTCCACGATGAACATTCGCGTTTTTAGTTTGATAAAAATTTTGTGTTTTATCTAATATTGGCTGTGGCATTTGGGTTGTAGCGGCATTATCCAGATAAGCTAGACGTTCACCATTAATTTTGTGTTCTAAAATAGGAAAATCAGCTGCAACATTAGCTAAACTCTTAACCATGAATTAATTTCCTTTCCACAGTAGCAATTAATTGCTGGCGCATTTGATTATTAGGCATTCCAGCAATGACCGGCCCTAAAAAGCCACGAATAACTAAATTTTGGGCGGTTTGAGCATCAATGCCCCGACTCATTAAATAATACATTTGTTCCTGATCGACTTGACCAATGCTGGCAGCATGTCCGGCTAAAACATCATTTTCATCAATTAACAAAATAGGATTAGCATCACCGCGCGCTTGATCAGATAACATTAAAACTCGATTTTCTTGTTCCGCGTTGGCCCCATGAGCACCGTGAATAATATGTCCAATACCATTAAAAGTTAACTGTGATTGATCTAATAAAATTCCCCGCTGCACGATATTGCCCACGGTTTGTTGACCACGATTAACGACTCTAGTATTAACTCCGACACGTTGCTGACCCGTACTTATTGCTATTACCTGAGCGTCAGATTGAGATTCACGTCCGTTTAATTCCGAAGCAAAATCGCCAATCGTAGGACCATCATTCATCATCCCAATAGACCATTCAACCTGGGCCTGGTCCGCCACAACTGCTCGACGATTTAAATAAGCTCTTGTATTAATTGCTAATTCATCTATAGCGGCAAAATGGACCCGACTATATTCTTGTGCAATAATTTCTACTACACAATTAGCAACATTAGTTTGATCTCCTTGAGACGATAATTGGGTCATGACCGAAACCTGACTTCTACTGCCGGCTACCAGTAAAAGATGATGAACTAAGGGCTCTTTGAAAGTATTATCTTGGATAATCTTGACAGTTATAGTTTCAGACAAATGCACATTCTCGGGTATATAAATAAAAATACCATTATTCATCAGCGCACAATTATAACTAATAAGTTTATCTTCATCTGGACGCAATGCAGCTTTAAAATAATATTTACGCAACAGTTGCGGATAAGTTTGTAAAGCAGTAAAAATGTCAGTAACAATAACACCTTGAGCCTGCAGCTCAGGATTTAATTGTACTTGTCCTGTAGATTGTCCTTTTTGAATAATAAAATTATCTAAATTAGCAGGGTCAACTTTAGGTACATCTGAAGTACAGATTTGTGAGTCCATCGGAGCAATTAAGGGCCAATCATGAAAATGAAATTGGGGAATTACAGGCCAGGATAACTGCGAAATTAATTTTAAAGCCGCTTGTCGCTGCTGCAAAAACCATACCGGTTCTTGATGCTGTTGGCTAATGCTATGAAGAGACTGTTCGAGATTGGTTTTAATTACGCTCATTTTTGGCCTCCGCAGATTCATCTACTAAATCAATATTTAAACCTAATTCATCTCGGAGACCAGCATAACCTTCTTGCTCTAAACGCTTAGCTAATTGGGCATCACCTGATTGGATTATTTTTCCCCCCATCATCACATGAACAAAATCAGGCACAATATAATTTAACAAGCGCTGATAATGGGTAATAATTAAGGAGCCGAAATTGTCTCCCCGCATAGAGTTCACCCCTTTAGCTACTACCTGCAAAGCATCAATATCCAAACCAGAATCAATCTCATCCAAGAGTGCAAAACTGGGTTTGATCATTAGTAGCTGCAATATCTCATTACGTTTTTTTTCACCACCGGAAAATCCTTCATTTAAATATCTTTCAGCCATGGATTCATTCATATCTAACAATTGTAAATTTTTATCTAACTCTTGAATAAAATCTCGTACACTCATCGGCTGGTCATTAGGGCGGCGGGCATTAATTGCAGTTCTTAAAAATTCGGCGTTGGTAACCCCTTGAATTTCTGCAGGATATTGCATGGCCAAAAACAGACCTTGACGCGCTCGTTGATCAACAGGCCAAGCTAAAATACTTTCTCCGTCCAGCAAAATATCGCCTTGAGTGACTTGGTAAGCTGAATTTCCCATAATGGTTTGGGATAAAGTCGATTTCCCAGTTCCATTCGGACCCATAATGGCATGAATTTCCCCTGTCTTAATGGTTAAATTCACGCCTGTTAAAATTTCTTTAGTAATTTGCTGTCCCTGCTCTTCACTAGTAACACTGACATGCAAGTCTTTAATTTCTAACTTTTTCATTACTGAAATATCTCCCTTAACTGTTAAGATTAACTAAATCATAATGTAATAGTCTTTATCCTAATTATTAATTTTGAACTTTAAATTCTTTTAAAATGGCGCTCTTTTTTATCGTTAATTAATTTTGCTTGAAATTATAATAATGAAATGTTTATTATTAATAAGCATAAACATATTAGTGGGTGAAGATAACATCTTCTCTCTCATTAGATGGAGGCCCCTACATGAAATTGCTGCCTAAGCAAAACATTACGCTGAAGACCATTGCTAAATTAGCTCAGGTCTCTCCTACTACTGTTTCACGAGCTTTAAACAACAGTTCTAATATAAAACCTGAAACCAAAGCCAAAATCATCGCTCTTGCTAAAAAGTTAGGTTACGTGCCTAATTTAACAGCTAAAGCTTTAGTAACTAAACATTCCTATATTATTGGTGTTTTTTTTACCAGTTTATCTTCAGGCACTTCTGAAAGTTTTTTAAAAGAAGTTATTAATCAAGCAAATAATATTTTACCTAATGGTTATACACTTGCAATTAACGATATTAATAGCATCAGTAAAAATAAAAATTTACTTAGTCATAATTACGATGGTATTATTGTCCTCAGTCAATCAAAAAGTGATGATAAATTCATTGCTGAAATAAAAAATCGACAAATGCCCGTGGTAGTTTTAAATCGGCAAATTTCTAGAAATGATATTTCTAACTACAGTAGTAACGATTTTCTAGGTGTTAAAAATATGATGGCCTATGCAATTAGAATGGGCCACCGTAAATTTGGACTTATTAAGGGAATTGATAGTTTCGAATCAACCAAAGAAAGAACCAGGGGTTTTTATAATGTTTTACATCAATATGGTTTAACTATTAATCCAGAATTAGTCAAAACAGGTGATTATAAACCTAAAAGTGGAAATATTGCCATGCGCCAAATTCTTACTTCTGGCAAAATTCCTACCTGTGTTTTTTGCGAAAATGACGATATGGCTCTAGGTGCCATTAAGGCTTGCCAAGAATTAGGGTTTCAAGTACCGGAAGATATTTCCTTTATCGGCTATGATAACACAGACTATTCCAAATATCTTATACCCAGTTTAACCACTGTTCGAAAACCAACTGATAAGATTATAGATTTAGGCATCAAAAAACTGACAGAACTTTTAAGTCAAAAAAACACTAAAGTAAATATCGACAAAATTAATATTACTCCTGAAATCATTGTTCGAAATTCCGTTGCCGATCGCCGTTAAACAGTCTGGTTCTGAGTAAAATAAATGCTTCATGGTTAATCCCAAATGAAGCATTTATTTAATTCTATTCAGTTACGCCTATTTTAAAGATAGCTAAGCCATGAATTCCATACTTTTCATTATTAGTTTTTTCACCGCTGGCTACATCAATAATGTATTGAATAAATTGATCTGCTAACTTATCCATAGGTGTATTCATTAATTGTCCAGCATCAAAGTCAATCCAGCGCGGTTTTTTCTTAGCAATATAAGAATTAGATGAGACCTTCACCGTAGGTACATAAGTGGCAAAAGGTGTTCCTCTTCCCGTAGTAAAGAGAACCATTTGGCAATCAGCCGAGGCTTCAGCTGAAGAAGAAATCAAATCATTACCAGGGGATTGTAATAAACTCAAACCATTAGTCCGAATCTTTTCTCCGTATTGTAAGACATCGTTAACTGGTGACGTTCCCGATTTTTGTGTACAGCCTAATGATTTATCTTCTAGAGTGGTAATCCCACCTTCTTTATTACCAGGAGACGGATTTTCATAGATAGGCTGATTAAATGACTCGAAGTATTTTTTAAAATCATTAATTAAAGAAACAATCTTTTCAAAAGTGGCTTCATCTTTAGCCCGCGACATCAGAATAGTCTCAGCCCCAAACATTTCAGGAACTTCAGTTAAAACTGTTGCTCCGCCTTGGGCAGTAACAAAATCAGATAATCTTCCTAATAAAGGATTGGCAGTGACCCCAGACAATCCATCAGAACCACCACATTTAAGGCCAATTTTTAACTCACTTAACGGTTGGGGAGTCCTAACGTCATTAGCTGCTGCGGCGTTAATTTCTTTTAACATATCTAAAGCAGTACCTAATTCATCATCTACTTCTTGAGAGACCAAAAATTTAATTCGTTGAGGATCAATCGGACCACCAGCTTTTTCTAATTCCGCCTTCATACCTTCCATTTGGTTATTTTCACAACCTAAACCAAAAATCAAAACCCCGCCTGCGTTAGGCTGTAAGGCAGCATCTACTAATATCTTTCGTGTCTGCTCAAAATCATCTCCCAGTTGAGAACAACCATAAGGATGCTTTAAAACTACTACATTATCAAAAGAACCATTATCCGGATAAAGCGCTTTAAATTGTTCCACGATAATATCTAACAGTGGATTAATACAGCCCACTGTGGGGATGATATATAAATCATTGCGAATTCCCACCTTACCATTAGGACGTTTATATCCCATGAAAGTCCGAGAATCTTTTGCTACTTTATTTTCAAATTTTACAGGATTGTAAGTGTAAGTTAATTCTCCGGATAAATTAGTTTTGACATTATGGGTGTGCAGCCACGCTCCTTGATTAATAGGTTGTGTAGCATGACCAATGGTAAAACCATATTTAATTACGTTTTCATCTGTGGCAATATTTTTTAAAGCAAACTTATGCCCTCTTTTAATATCTTCTTGCAGTGTAAAAGAAGTGCCATCGTCTAATACAATCGGAGTTTCCGCCGATAAATCTTGTAAGGCGACGCCTACTGAATCCTTAGGATTTAAAATAATAAATTGATTCATAATTAATCTTCCTTTTCGTTAATCATTTGCACCGCTTTACGAGATCCTTGTTGGTCAATAATTTGTAAATCTTGTTTCACTAAGTCGATCAAACCGGGAAATTGGGTCAAATCCTCACCCCATAATTTTTCATCAGCCAGAGTAGCTTGAACATAATTATCTTTCTGTCGTAATTCTTTAAATTCAGCTAAAACTTCTGGTGTATCCTCCGGAGCAAAATCTGCTTTTCCAGCATAAATCTTTAAGTAACTGGCTAAAGCTAGCGTAATTCTCAGAGGTAGTTTTTTCTCTTTAGCAAAATAGCGTTTAAAGGTGGGTAATAAACGAGCTTGAAATTTTGAAATACTATTTAAAGCAATAGAACTTAACTCATGATTAACATAGGGATTTTCAAATCTTTCTTTGACACCTTCTGCGTAATCATTCAATTCTTGTTCAGGTAAAGCTACAGTAGGAATAATTTCCTGATACATTTCATCATTTATAAATTTATAAAAATCTGGATCCTTCATTACCTGTCCCACAGTATCAATGCCTGCTAGACGAGCAATAGGGCTCATTGTTGTGTGAGGTCCGTTCAATAACGATACCTTACGATTACGATAAGGCTGCATATCATCAGTTACGACTACATTTAATCCAGCCTCTTTTAAGGGTAATAACTTTTCTAACTTCTTATCGCCTTCAATAACAAAAATCAAAAATGGTTCTGCTTTGACAATTAAGCGATCATGATAATTCCATTCTTTTTCTAAATCTGCTGCTCTTTCTTTTGGATATCCCGGAACAATCCGATCTACCAAAGTAGCATAAAAGTCATTTTCCTGATTAATCCAGTCTACAAAATCCTGACCTAAATCCCATAATTGTGCATATTTTAGGACTATTTCCTTTAGGGTATTACCATTATGATTAATTAGTTCACACGGAATAATCTGAAAACCTTTCTTGCCCAACTTAAATCTTTCATAAAGTAAGGCTGTTAGTTTTCCAGGATAAGAGTTTTGCGGCTGATCCGTTAGGTTATCGTTTTCATCAAAAGCAATACCTGCTTCTGTAGTATTTGAAAAAATAAATTGAATATCATCGTTTTTAGCCAGATCTAAATATGATTGATAATCTTCATATGGGCGAATAGTTTCATTGATACTCTCAATAATTTCATGATCTTGGACTTTTTGTCCGTTTAATTTTCCTTCTAACAAAGTTGTATAGAGATCATCTTGTTCGTCTAATACTTTAGTCATGCCCCTATCTATTGGCTGGACTACAGCTACACCTCCTTGAAATAAACCTTGTTTATTCATCTGCTGAATCTGCCAATCAATAAAAGCTCTTAAAAAATTGCCTTCACCAAATTGAATTACTTTTGTTGGATATTGAGGTAATTTACGAAACGTATTATCAAGTTGCTTTAATTCCTTATCCATCATAACCTCCATTTAATAAACTAACTCAGTAACGTTACTTTATAGATTGCAATAATATTAATTACGTTAACGATTTCATAATAGGAATTATTATTATAATTGTCAACTATATTATTTTTTTTATTCACAATTATTTTTTATTTTCTGCTTTTAAAATTTAAAAAGTTAAATTAGTAATAATACGCCTAATAGTTGATTACAAGGGATTTAGGAGCAACAAATATCTCTATTTAAAATAATTTTTTAGAGGTAAAATTTTTATTTTATTTATTTTTTATATTGTGAATTATTAAATTTATGGTTGACTTTTAAACTAAAATGCAATATTATGCAATCGTTAACATGTTAACCTTTACACAGTATATTTTATAAAATAACTAGTTTTTATATTTTTAATTAGGATCTTGCTATCACTTTACTTATTACTTTAAGAAGAGGAACAAAAATGGCAGAAAATAAAACCGTCGATACAGCTAAGCGACAGAAAACACTGGCGCAGGAATTAGCCACTGGAAGTTCAGGTAAACGAATACCATTATATCAAAAAATAGCTTATGGATTTGGTGATTTTGGTAACGGCTTCATGTTTGATTTAGGACAAGCGTATTTAACCAAATTCTGGATTGATGCAGCAGGTATTGGCGCTGGAGCCGTAGCTGGTATTTTTGGGTTTACTAAGATTTTCGACGCTTTCATGGATCCCGTTGCTGGTTCAGTAATTGATAATCGGAAAAAGATTGGTAAGGCAGGTAAATTTCGGCCGGTAATGATGATTTCCGCAATTTTGTTAGGAATTATGACTGTTGTCACTTTTACTATGCCGGATTTATCTCCCACAGGTAAGATCATTTATGCTTATGCAGCTTACATGATTTGGGGAGCAATATACTCCTTTACCAATGATCCTTATGGATCTTTAGCATCAGTTATGAGTCGAGACGTCCAAGATCGTAGTTTCTTGGCTACTTCTAGACAAGTAGGTTCTGTAGGTGCTCAATTTCTAACAGGTATCGCTTTTATTCCACTTATGACAATGTTCAGTGGTGGTAATTCAAAGCATGGATTTTTTATTGCTTCTATTATCTTCGCAGTATTAGGAGTTTTAATGTTTTTAATTTGCTATTTAGGAACAAGAGAAAATGTGCAAGTTCACCGCGATAAAGAGGCTAAAGCTGAAGGTTTTAAAGATTACTTTAAAGTAGTATTTACTAATGGACCGCTTTTTGTCATTATTCTTATGACTATTTTTACTATTTCCGCAATGAACACTAATAACCAAATGATGGTATTTTTTGCTCAGTATAACTTAGGTAACATCGGTCTACAGCCAATTGTCAATGGTATTATGATGGGTACCTCGATTGTAGGAGTATTTTTAATTCCTACGTTAACTAAACATTTTGGCAAGCGTAAAACAGCAATGGTTAGTTTTGTCGTTGGTGCTGCAGCAAATATTTTAAACTTCATTTTACCTACTAATGTGATAACCTTTATTGTTCTTGTTACTATTGGTTATACTGCTTTAGCTATTCCTAATGGAATTACTTGGGCTTTTGTTTCGGATGTTATCGATTATGGAGAATGGCATACGGGAATGCGTAAAGAAGCTATTACCTATGCTGCCTTTAATTTCTCACGCAAATTGGCTCAGTCTTTAGCTGCACTTGTTAGCGCGGGAATTTTGGCTTTAACAGGATATATTGCCAACGCTCATCAAACTGCCCGTACTCTTACCGGGATTAAAGCGGCGATGACACTTTATCCGGGAGTTTGTTTATTAATTGCTGCAATAGTTATTGGTTTCTTATACAAATTAACGGATGACAAATATGTGCAAATTGCCCAAGATCTTGATAACGGTGTTTGGGAGCATGGTAAAATTGGCGATCAAGATGTCAAAAATAAAAATAATTAATAAATTTAAAGGAGAAAATTAACTATGGCTTTATTAGACGACGACTTTTTATTAAGTAACGAAATAAGCAAAAAATTATTCAATGATTATGCAAAAGACATGCCCATTATTGATTTCCATTGTCACTTAAACCCCAATGAAATCTATGAGAATAAAAACTATGCCAATATTACAAGAATTTGGATTAATGAAGAACATTACGGTGACCATTATAAATGGCGCTTAATGCGCGCTAATGGCGTACCTGAAGAACTCATTACTGGCGATGGTGATGACTATGATAAATTTATGGCTTGGGCTAAAACTATCGAAAAATCTGCGGGCAATCCTTTATATGAGTGGACTCATTTAGAGCTCAGACGCTTTTTTGGTATTAATGAAACCTTCAATACTAAAACCGCTCCCGCTATTTGGGAAAAGGCTAATAAGTTATTGCAAACGGATGACTTTAAACCGCGCAGTCTTATCCGTAACTCCCACGTTTATGCGGTATGTACAACAGATGATCCCGCTTCTGATTTACACTATCATAAGCTTCTTAAAGCCGATGAACGGCAGAATGGTTTTAGAACTTTACCAGCCATGCGTCCGGATAAATTAATTCAAATTGAACGTGACGGTTTTGGCGATTATCTTAAAACTTTAAGTCAAGTATCTGGAATTGAAATTACTAATTTCGATACTTTGATTAAGGCCTTACATCAAAGATTTGAGTACTTTAATGACATGGGTGGACGACTATCTGATCATTCATTATTAACCTATCATTTCCACGAAGCTAATACTGAAGAACTGAATAATATTTTCAAAAAAGGAATTGCCAATGAACCTCTCAGTCAATTAGAAATTGACAAATACCTGACCATGCTCTTAGAAAATCTGATGAAATTAAATAAAGAATTCGACTGGACTATGCAGTGGCACATTAACTCCGTACGTGATATCAATCGTCCAATGTTTGATCAATTGGGCCCAGATACTGGTTATGATGCAATTGGAACTCAACCGGATATTGTGCTGCATTTACAAAAATTATATACAAAAATGCGAGATACCAATGACCTTCCTAAGACCATCTTCTATTCTTTAAATCCTAATGATTGGATGGAATTAGCAACGATGATGGGCTGTTTCCTAGAAGGCGGCGTTCAACGGATGCAATTAGGCGCCGGCTGGTGGTTCAACGACACGGCTGAAGGGATGCATGAACAGCTCAGGGTTTTTGCTGAAGAAAGCTGCTTGCCAAACTTTGTGGGGATGCTGACAGATTCACGTAGTTTCTTATCTTATCCACGGCACGAATATTTCCGGCGCGTATTATGTAATTTTTATGGTGAATTGGCTGAACAAGGAAGAGTTCCTGATGATGTTGAATATCTCGGCAAAATTGTCCAAGATATTTCTTATAATAATGCTTATAAATTCTTCGATTTCTTTGACGATGCAACCCCGCAAGAACTGTTTAATTAAAGGAAGCTGAAAAAATGCAAACAATTGAAAATGATTTCTTTAAAGCCGAAATCGATGAACAGGGAGCACAATTAACTCATTTATATCAGAAAACTGATCATTATGACTACATTTGGAATAATGACATCTGGCCAAAGCACGCCCCAGTTTTATTCCCAGCAATTGGCCGTTCTAACAAGGATAGCTATCTCTATAAAGGCACTACTTACCAAATGCCGCAGCATGGATTTGTTTCCGATTATACTTTTAATGTCCTTTCTAAAGCCAAAGATACTGTCACTTTACAGTTGACTGCCAATTCCCAAACTCTCCAAAACTATCCGTTTAATTTTACTTTATCTATAACTTTTAAACTACAAGCTAGTGGGTTACATTTACAATTTAGTGTTATTAATAACGATAATCAAGCTATGTCCTTTTCGTTAGGATCACATCCTGCTTTTAATGTACCTATTGCCGATCAAGGAGAGTTTACTGATTACCAATTAGAAATTACGCCCCAAGTAAAACAGTTGACGCAATTTGATATTATCAAAAAACCATATCCTTTTCGACAGGGTACTACGTCTTTAGTACCCAATTACCAAAATGGGATTATTAAATTAGACTATCAGATGTTCCATAAAGGCTTGATTATTATTGAAAATTCTGGATTAGAGTCAATTAAACTCTCGTCACAACAAAGCAGTCATAGCATTCAATTATCATTACATGATTTTCGATATGTTTGTCTCTGGACTAAAGAAGATGCCCAAGCACCTTTCTTATGTATTGAACCTTTTGCAGGATTACCTGATGTCTATGGCAAACCAGTCGATATCATGCAAAAAGAAGGCAATGATCTTCTCTCACCGGGGGAAAGTAAAAATTTGCAATATGATATTACCATCCACTAACTAAAGCATCGGCTATTAATAAAAAAAGCAGCTGTAGAATTATCTACAGTTGCTTTTTTGTCTTTCTTGCAATTAATTTATAAACATCCAGAATAAATCATCCAAATAATTAGCTTAATAAATCAACTAGAACATCTTGCTGTGGGTTTGATGATACCAGCACAATAAAAAATTTAGATTACCATAGGTTTTAGTATATTAAGTAATTAAATTCTTGTTTCAGCTCCAAAAATTAAAAACATAATCTTCTGAAATTTTGTTTATTTCAGCCTTATTCATATATATATAAGCGGACTGGATAGTACTTTCACTTGCAATAATTTTTTCTACTATTGTAATTTTGGTCTTAAGCATTTAATTATAGTATTTTGCAGCCTTTTCTGATCTTAATTATCCCCCCAAAATAAGAAATATTTTTAATTTTTAAATTACAATTTTAATATGATTTTAATCGCGAAACATCTCTATAAATCATTTTTTAAACATCTTAAGATTCGCAATTAACTGATAATTAACAGTATTATTCGTAAATGGATCAATTTAGCTTAAAAAAATACCGAATATAATTATTAAATTAGATTTTTTTACAAAAAGGATTGACATTAAAAAACACAAAAAGTATGATTTTTATTAAATTTATCTAATTTAAATTAGTAAACTACTAATGTTCAAGGAGGAATCAATATGCAAATACCTCAAGAAATTAAAGATTGGCAAGATGAGTTTATTCAGATTAGACACTTTTTACATCAGCATCCAGAGATCGGCTTACAAGAGCGACAAACTGCTGATTTTATCGCCAATAAACTAAGCTCTTGGGGTTATGAGGTGCATGCACCTATCGGGCCTACTGGTGTAGTTGGCCAAATAAAAACGGGGCACAGTGACCAAAAAATTGGTCTGCGCGCTGATATGGATTGTTTACCCATACAAGAAGAAACCGATCTTCCTTATGCTAGTCAAAATCCCGGTTTTATGCATGCTTGTGGACATGATGGCCATATGACAGTATTACTGGCGGCAGCTCGTTATCTAGCTTTAAAACAAAATTTTGATGGTACACTCAATGTCATTTTTCAACCGGGAGAAGAGGGATTACACGGAGCCCCCAAAATGATTGCGGATGGACTGTTCGATAAATTTCCTTGTGATCAGATTTTTGGTTTTCATAATTGGCCTAATTTTCAAAAAGAAATGATCTATATTGAACCTGGTGTAATCATGGCCTCATCAGATCGTTTAAAAATTGTTATTCAAGGACATGGTGGTCATGCTTCTGCTCCGGATAAATGTCTTGATCCTACGATTATTGGGTCCCAATTAATCAACAATTTACAAACTATTGTATCTCGTAATGTCAATCCCCAAAAAGCGGCAGTTATCACAGTAGGATCTTTCGTTGCTGGTGATGGGTCGACTTATAATGTTATTCCCGATACAGCCACTATTCTTTTAAGTATTAGAACTTTGGACAAAAAGGTGCGGCAATTGGTTTTAAAAAGGGTTAAGGACATGATTAACGGCTTAGCTCAAGCTTATGATGTCCCTATTACAATTAAACACCGTCTGATCTCTTTACCAGCTCAAAATGAAATTCAGGCTACTACTTTTGCGCAAAAAGTTGCGCAAACAGTCTTTGGGAATGATCATGTTAATACTCATTTTGAACCTGTAATGGCTAGTGAAGATTTTGCTTTTATGCTGGATAAAGTTCCTGGCTGTTATGCCTTAATGAGTAATGGCCCTAGTGATGCTTATTTGCATAGTTCTAAGTACAATTTTAATGATTCTATAATCGCTCCTATGGCTACATATTTTATTAAACTTGTAGAAACTTATTTAGGATAGTTAAAATTTCAAGCACTTAAAAATCTAAATAAAAAAGAAGTCTTAATATGAAATTTATTATTGCATTTTTAATAGTTATGTTATTCATTATGATAGGTGAATGGGTTTCATCATTAACTCATGCGTATATTCCCTCAGTTTTTGTAACAGCAGTTTTATTTATGATTGGTTTTTGGACCATTGTTCCCAAAAATGTTGTGGAAACTGCTTCTTTTGGTTCTAATTTTAGTGCCATTTGTTTAGGGCTAACATTAGTTAATTTAGGAACTTTAATGAGTCTCAAAGAATTGCTCCAACAATGGCGAGCCGTTTGTATTGCTTTGTTAGGAATTGTCGGCACTTTAACTTTAACTTTGACTATTGGTACTTGGATTTTCAATTGGCATACTGTGGTGGCTGCTGTGCCGCCATTAACGGGTGGATTAGTAGCAGCCTTATTAATGACTACTGGTTTAAAGGCTCAAGGTATCAACTATTTGGTAGCTTTGCCAGTATCCATGTTTGTTTTTCATTCCTTAGTCGGATATCCCTTAACTTCTTGGCTTTTGAAAAAAGAAGGCAAAAGATTGGTTAATGAATTTAACTCTTTACCTGCAAGTCAGAAAAATTCAGTAGCCAAACTGAGTAATGATGATGATTTACAATCTAAACATTTTTTCCATCTTCCCCAACAATATCGTACTTCCTCTTTTATTTTAGTAAAAGTTGCCTTAGTAGCTCTTTTAAGTAACTTGGTAGCCACGGCAATTCATCCGTTTATTAATATTAATGTTAATGTTATTTGTCTAGTCTTTGGTGTTATCGCTCATCAATTAGGCTTCTTAGAAAGCCACGCCCTCAACAAAGCCGGAGTTTATGACTGGCTAATTTATGGTTTATTGGCTTATATTTTTTCTCAACTAAGTATTACTACTCCTCGTCAAATGGGAACGATTGTCGTTCAGATTATTGTTTTAATTGCCTTAGGATTATTGGGAATGTTTATTGCTTCCAGCCTGTTAGCTAAACCTTTTAAAATGACTTGGCAAATGGCTTATGCTTGCTCTTTAACTTGCTTGTTTGGATTTCCTACCGATTATATTCTGACTTCCGAAGTATCGCGTGAAATGGCCCATAATAAAGAAGAAGAAAATTATTTATTGGCACACATGATGCCCAAAATGTTAGTCGGCGGCTTTGCCACTGTTTCTATTGCCTCAATTATTATTGCATCCATTTTTCTTAAATTACTATAAGCTTACTTACCTGCTCTCAGATCCTTAAAATAGTTGGATTCCATTACATTTTAGGTCCAAAAAAATTATTGGATAGGAAAACAGCTGTAGAATAAATTAAGATCTTACAGCTGTTTTTATTATATGATGATCAATTCACATATCTTGTCTTTATCTAATTTCATAAGTCTATTAAAAATAAGATCAAATATTGTCGCTTTAATTAAAAAGCTGATCGCCACTTTGAAAATCTAATCCCGGATGATTATCAAATCTAACTACACCCACGGCAATCTCATCACTAACTGCAGCTTTGATTTTAGCCGTTCCCATAATTCCAAAACCACCACACAATTCGATTGCCTTAACACCTTTGTTTTCTAAAAACTGGGCTGCTTTAACAGCATCATCATAATTTTGTGCACCAATAGCAGTTAGATTAACACTAGGTGTGGACACTGTCTTAAAATCTGAATGATAATTAGCCTGTGCAGCTAAAAAAATAAAACCTGCTTCTAATTTTGCCATTTTTAATCCCCCGTTATTTCAAATTGATTATATTATATCATCAATGAAGGCGCTTTACTAAATATAATAAGCGCAACCATTGCCGATTATAATTTATAGTTGTAATCTAGCATTGAGGTGATACTATTGAATATTCTGGTTGCTGCCCATCATGATCAAGTACAATTTAAAAATATAATAGATCAAGACCCCCAATTTCAGAATGATAATATTTTTTATGATGACGAGCAAACTCTGGATCAGACTACCCTAGCAAATATAGATATCTTACTAGGTAATAATCAAGAACTGCTCTCTAAAATATTGAATTTACCTCAGGCACATCTTGCCTGGATTCAATTATTATCTACGGGAATTGACTATTTACCTCTCAAACAAATTCAACAACACCACATTCTCTTAACCACACTGAAAGGTCTTCATGCGGAACCCATTGCTGAATCTGTTATCGGAATGATCTTAAGTCATTATCGGGCCCTGAATTTTGCCAGTCGCCAACATAATTGGCAAAAATTAACGACTGATCTTCAAATGTTGTCCAATAAGCAAGTTGTTATTTTTGGTACTGGACATATTGGTAGTCGGTGTGCGCAATTACTGCAGGCATTTCATGCTCATACTATTGGCGTCAATCATAATGGACATCCGGCTTCTAATTTTGAAAAAACCGTCGCTACTAAAAAGCTCAATTCTGCAATTTTTCAAGCTGATATTATTATTAATACAATGCCCTTAACTCCAGATACGAAAAATTTTTTTAATACTGCTTTTTTTAGTCAATTGACCAATCAGCCATTATTTATTAGCATTGGTAGAGGCTTAAGCACCAATACAAATGATCTAATCGCTGCTTTACGCCAACAGCAAATAAGTAGCGCTGCTTTAGATGTTACTGATCCGGAACCGCTGCCAAATGATAATCCGCTGTGGCAAATGGAAAACGTTTTAATTACGCCGCATATAGCGGGTGATTTTCAAGAATATCCCCAACAAGCAATTCAACTTTTTCAAGAAAATTTGCAACAATTTCGGCAAAATCACACCGTCAATATTAATTTAGTAGATTGGAATAAAGGATATTAGTTTACACAGTCGAAAAAGGTCAGTACTTCATTGAGAGCTGTTTTACGAGAATTGACTGTCGCTAACCATAATATCTAGTTTGATCAAAAATAACCATTAAGTCCAATCAGAACTTAATGGTTATTTGTTTAGTTTCCCAAATGATAAGTACTATTTAAAACTTCAAAAGCAACTCTTTTAGTAATTAAATATTTCGGCTTAGGCGTAATCAATACCACCATCAACAATAATTGACTGTCCTGTAATATAGTCAGACTTCGGATCAGCTAAGAAAGATACTAAATTAGCTACATCTGCTGGAGTTTCTCCACGGCCTAAGGCGATGCTATCAATATTCTTTTGAAGACTTGCTCCCAGCGGCAAATTATAAATCTTAGCCATTTCTGCATCAATTTGATCCCACATTGGCGTCAAGACAATTCCAGGGCAATAAGCATTGACGGTAATTTTATCTTTCGCTAATTCTTGCGCCGCAGTTTGGGTTAAACCACGTACCGCAAATTTTGTAGCAGAATAAATACCCAACATTTCAAATCCTTGATGGCCAGCAATGGAACAAGCATTAATAATTTTGCCCCCAGTTTTTTGTTTTTGAAATTGTTTAGCTGCTGCTTGAATGCCATAAATATCACCTTTAACGTTGATATCTAAAATTTGGGAAATATCTTTTTCTTCTGCGTCAATTAAAGGACCAATTTTAGCAATTCCCGCATTATTGACCATGACATCTAAGTGCTCAAAATCTTTTACGACGGCAGCAACTAAATCAAATACACTTTGCTTTTGGGCAACATCTACAAAATATCCTTGAGCGCCTTGGCCAATTTCGGCTGCAACTTTCTTAGCATTATCTTCTTTCAAATCGGCTACAGCCACTGTTAAGCCATCCGCGGCTAATTGTTTTGCTATTCCAGCACCAATACCCTGACCTGCTCCAGTTACAATTGCTACTCTTTTCATGATCTGCAACTCCTTTTTGACCTTCTCAATGAATAGTCATTAATTTTAGGGTTAATTAAATACCATTCCGCCATCAATCAATAAGGCTTGCCCCGTCATATAATCTGAATCGGGACCAGCCAAATACGAAACACAAGCAGCAACGTCTTCAGGCTCAGAGAGTCTGCCTAAAGTAATATCCTTAGCATACTGTGCCATCCCCCATGCGTCATCTTTTCCATTTTCTTGCGCTACTTGATGGGCAATATCCATCATCATAGGAGTTTTGACAATACCGGGACAATAAGCATTGACAGTAATATTATCTTTAGCTAAATCACGAGCTGCTGTTTGGGTAATACCTCTAATCGCAAATTTGGTACCACTGTAGAGTGCCAAATTAGGATTACCCACTTGCCCGGCTTGTGAAGAAGCATTAATAATTTTGCCACCATGACCTTGAGCTTTAAAGGCCTTAACAGCAGCTTGAATCCCCCAGTAAACGCTACCAACATTAACCGCATAAACATGCTCAAATTGTTCAGGAGTAATTGTTTCAATCGGTGTCGTCGGTCCTAAACCTGCATTATTAATTAAAACATTTAAATCACCTAATTTTTGTAATGTTTCTTCCACAGCAGCCATCATTTGTTCTCTTTTGGAAACATCAACTTTAACGGCGATAGCTTGTCCTTTTTGATTAATTTCTTGAACAGTTTGTTCTGCTCCTTCTAAATTAAAATCGGCGACGGCAACTACAAAGCCATCAGCACTGAGTCTTTTTGCAATCGCTTTCCCAATGCCTTGAGCTGCCCCCGTAATAAATGCTACTTTTTCCGTCATAGAAAAACCTCCTTTTCAAAAATATCTTCCCTCTCTAATAATAAACAATTTTCTTCACAATTTCACCTGTTTTCAGATAAAAATATTAAGAAAAAACGATCTTGAAATCCCTCAAGATCGTTCTTTCGTACAACTTACAATACTTAAAATTACTAGCTATTAAATATTAGTTTCCCGGCTGATATTCCGGATCAATAATTAAAACAGGTTTAATCACTTTACCATTATTAGAATCAGCATTAGCTTCGTTAATTTGGTCAAAGTTATAAACCTTTTCTAATTTATCAAATGGAAATTTGCCTTGCTGCCAGTAATTAACTAATTGCGGCAATAAGATTTGTGGAACAGCATCACCCATCAAAACCCCATCAACATGCTTTTGTTCAGCTGTTAATTCATTCCATGGCATAAATTCTAAGGTTTGCGCAGTTACAGCTATCGGGGCAAAATGACCACCAGAAGCTAAGGCTGATACACATTGTTTCATAATTTCTGCTCGGCCAGTGGTATCAATCGCATAATCAACGCCTTTTTGATTAGTTAATTCTTTAATCTTAGCAACCCAATCATCTTTTTTACTATTAATTACATCAGTAGCGCCTAATTCTTTCGCGGTTTCCAAACGTTGATCTACAATATCAACACAAATAATTTTCGCACAGCCCCGAATGCTGGCAGCCATTAAAGAACCAGCACCAACAGCACCTGTACCTACAATGGCAATGGTAGAACCTGCTTCAGGTTTTAAACCGTTAAAAACTGTTCCGGATCCGGTAACAAAACCACAGCCTAAAGGACCGACTTTACGCAGATCTATACTTTTATCAATCACAGTAACATTGTTGGCCTGAACTAAAGTTTCAGTTGTAAATGACGATTGATTAAAGAAATTATGAACTGGCGTTCCGTCTTCTTTATGAAATGGTGTTTCTCCGTTAGGACGTACCCCGGCTGTATTCAGGTTTGCCCAGTTGAGACAAGAAGAAGGGTGACCTGTACGGCATTGCTCACAAGTTCCATCATAATCATATGATAAAATCACATGATCACCGGGTTTAATATTATTAACTCCAATTCCTACTTTTTCTACAATTCCTGCGCCTTCATGTCCTACTACTCCAGGATAAGGATAAGCTCCTGCAGAGCCATCGCGCACAGCTTGATCCGTATGACAAATTCCGCTGGCAACCATCTTTACGAGAACTTCACCCGCTTGTGGCTCATCATCTAACTGCAATTTTTCTAATTTAAAGTCGGCGTTCTTTGCTTCAATCACAGCTGCTGTAATTGTCTTCGTCAAAAAAAACACTCCCCTTTGTTAATTATTTAACGTCCTTATTATAATTCGAAAAGTCCTTAAAGAAAAACGTTACGACTATAAAATTAGATAATAATAGCAAGTCTTTCAGAGAAAACGGGCAGTGTTTGCTGCAATTTTCCATCTGAACATTGCCGAGATTTTAATTATCAAAATCTTGCCAGAATTATTTACTTTTAGATGTACATTTAATTGTCTTTGCTGATTTTGTCATTTAATAAATGTTACTTATTGATCTAGATCATGTTTTTTATTTTGATAGACAGAAAAACTAAAAATAAAAATAGCAGCCATTATAATTAGCACTAAACATAGAAATAAAACCTTATAATTAAAACAATCAATAATTGCCGCTCCGATAAAGGGGCCCACCGCCTTACCGCCAGCAGTAAACATTTGCACAAGCCCTTGATAAATACCACTTTCATTATTAGGCGCATAAATATCAACTAAACTAGCCACTCCGGGAAATAAAAGAATTTCACCAAAAGTTAAGAAAGCCATCGATATTCCTAAAATAAAATAATTATGATTCAACAATAGAATAAAAAAAGCAACTGCGAATAAAAATAGTCCGACATTAATTCTCGAAATGATATGCTTAATCAAAAAGTCATTAAAAAGGGTTAAAACTGGTTGGAAAGTTATGATTAAAACTGCATTTAATGTCCACAGAAAACTATATTGTTTAATACTGAAACCTTTACCCAGCATATATGCAGAAAGATTACTCTGCCATTGCGTATAAACAACCCAAGATAATAAAAGAGCTAAGAGCACACTCCAAATCAAAAATTTGCCTTTAACAACAACTTTCTTTTTGGAATAGCCTTTATTGTAATTAACGATATTAAAATATCTAATAACTATGATTAAAAAAATCACTTGAGTTAAACTAGCTAAAGTAAAAATATAACTTACGCCAATCTTTAATAAATAACCAACGGCTAGAGTTCCAAAAACTAAGCCAAAATTACTTGTAAAATACAGCATATTAAAGATTGAGCTTGTTTTTTTATTTTGTACACGAGTAGCCAAAGAATAAATACAAGTTGTTAAGATGCCATTGGAAAACCCGGATAAAACAATTAAAAAAGCATAGATAGGCCACGAGTTTAAAAATATTAATAAGCCTAAAGCCAAAATATTAATCATTACTCCCACTAAACTTGTGTAATATATACTCCACTGATCAAATAAAATTCCCCCTAACCAATTTCCCAGCATGGTAGCTAACTGGTTAACACCTAAAACTATACCAGCAACGGTTAAGGTCTGATGTAAAGTATTGTGCATATAAATAGTATTCAGCGGCCAAATAAAGCTCATCGCTGTACTAGTTATCAATGATCCAATTAATAGCCATTTTAGTTGAATAAAGTACTTATTCTCCATTTTTATATCCCATCTCAATTTAATAAATAAACTGGCCGAAATATAATTATATCCCGACCAGTTTAATCTGTTTATAAAGAATTTATTTAGATAATTATTTCTAATTATTTACTTTTTGAACATCAAATTTATAAGATACTAATCCATATAAAGTCCATCCGGCAAAAGTTACCAACGCTCCCCCAACTAGAGCCGTGGCTCCCGCGGTATACAAGGCATAAATACTATATATCGAGGCGATTAAAGCAATAACGTTAGTTAAGGTTTGACTATTTGGTGATATATTTTCTGTTTTTTGCATAGTCTTTAAAGCAGCCATAGATAAAATGTACGGAACTACATTTGTTACCACTGCTAAATTAACTAAAATGGTAAATTGTTTGGATAATGAAGGACTAATGGTCATCAAGGATAATAAAGATTGTAGAATTGTAATTATTACCATTCCCATTATTGGTGTTCCATTACTGATAGTTTTACCAAAAATTTTAGGAAAATAGCCTTCAATAGCAGAAGAACGAAAAACTTCAGCTATTGTAAATTGCCATCCTAATAAAGATCCAAAACAAGACAAGACCATCAAAGCCATGACAATTTTACCTGCTAACGGATTAAACATTTGAGCAAAAGCATAACCAAATGGAGCATTAGAATTGGCTAATTGAGAACTAGGAACAATCCCTTGCATAACATTGGTTGAAATTATATACATTATAGCAGCCCCAATTGTTCCACCTAAAACCGCAATTGGTACATTCTTTTTAGGATTTTCTACTGAATCCATGTTTGCAGAAGCAGATTCCAATCCTAAAAAGGCCCATAGAGTGATAGAGATAGACTTACTTATTCCAGTAAAGAAATCATAATGGTGCGGATTCCAATTAGCAGCATATAATTTACCACTAAAGAAAAACCATCCCACAATAGATATAAAAACTACTGGGATTATAACTCCCCAAACAGTAAAGGTACTAATTTTTCCAGTAATACTTGGGCCACCAAAATTTAAAACTGTAGCTAACCAAAGTGTAAAGATGGTAGCTAAAGCTACTTGAACTGGCGACAAAGTTATATCAAAAACGGCAGCCGCATAACCAACCGCAGATATCGCAATAGCTGCATTAGCAATTACTAAAGAAACCCCATAGGTATAATTGGCTAAAAATGATCCAGCCTTGCCGAAGGAATATTCTGCATATCCCCCCATTCCTCCTTGTTTAGTTGTATACATACCAGCCCGGGAAAAAGCGTATGCCAAACACATCGCACCACCAGCTGTTACTACCCAGGAAAGGATTGACATAGTTCCAACCTGAGCCAAATTAGTAGGCAACATAATAATACCGGAGCCCATCATATTAATAGCTGTGATAACGGTTAATTGTATCACGTTCATTTTCTTTTTTTCTTGAGCCAAAGTTCCCATCATCCCTTAATCATTTTAAATTTTATTTATTGTGCTGATTCATCATAGACATAGCCATAAGCTACAGACTGTCCATTTTCATCTTTAAAATAAACACCCTGAATTTCAGGTGAAAAGCCTGGGAACTTATTAATTCCTTCATTTAAAATCAGGAAGTAAGCTTGCGCTTCTTTAGTCCATTTTTCTCCTGGAACAATACAGAAAATCCCTGGAGGATATGGTAATGCCCCTTCTAGAGCTGTCATTCCCACAATATCTTTTAAAGGAACTAGTTTGGCATTATTTTTCAACAATTCAACATTAGCGTCATAAGGAGTCATTGCCTGTTCTGGGAAATAATCACTCAAAAACATCTTTTTTTGATAATCTTTGGCTTTACGATCTTTATAAAAATCATGCAGCTCTTGACATAACTGTCGAATAGTATAGCCCCGATAGCGTTGCTCATTTTGCTCATATAAACTAGGTAAGACTGTTTCTAAAGGCGCATCTTGATTAACTAAAGATTCAAATTTAATGATTTGCGAAACTAAGTTATTCATCTTGTCCGGAGTTTCTGCAGGTGTCATCAAAAATAGAATTGAATTTAAGTCATTCTTTTCCGGAATAATTCCGTGTTCCCGTAAATAACTGGCTAAAATTGTAGCTGGAATTCCAAAGTCTTCATATTCACCAGTTTCCGCATTAATTCCGGGAGTAGTAAGCATAAATTTATTTGGATCGACAAAGTATTGATTTTCTGCGTAACCATCAAATCCGTGCCACTTTGCACCGGCTTCAAAACGCCAATAATCAATATCATTTACCATTTCTTCTGTATCACCATCTTCCCATGGTTTACCATGGACAACTGGTGGTACAAACGGACGAATCATCGTCGCATTTTTCAAAAGTTTTTTACGGGCATTGACGGTAGTTACTAATGTATCATGCCATAATTTTTTACCGGCTTCGCCTTCCTGCATTTTGGCATTAACATCCAAAGTAGCAAAAATTGGGTAGAAAGGAGATGTAGAAGCATATTGCATATAAGCATTATTGAAACGTTTATGATTGATATAGCGTTTTTGCCCTTTAATATGCGAATCCTTTTTATGAATTTGCGATGCTTGTGAAAAACCCGCTTGTTGTTTATGAGTTGATTGTGTGACCAGAATACCTGGATCGTCAGGTCCCAAATCTAATAATAATGGCGAAGAATCTCTCATCATTGGAATAAATTGTTCATAACCTACCCAAGCAGAATCAAATAAAATATAATCGCAGAGCTTACCAATTCTTTCCACAACACGTTTAGCATTATAAATGGTCCCGTCATAAGTTCCTAATTGAATAACAGCTAATCTAAAAGGACGTTTAGCTTTGGCTTTTTCTGGATCAATCTGAGCAATTTTTGCTCTAATGGATTTTTCATCAAATTCACTAGAATAAATTCCGCCAATAAAGCCATAAGGATCACGAGAGGTTTCTAAATAAACCGGAATTCCACCACTTTTTACTAAAGCGGCGTTATATACTGATTTATGATTATTACGATCAAACAATACTAAATCTCCCGGTGCTACAGCTGCGGTGATCGCAATATTGTTAGAAGTGGTCGTACCATTCATGACAAAATAGGTTTTATCTGCGTTAAAAACTTTAGCGGCATGTTTTTCAGCATCCATTGCAGGACCTTCATGGATTAACAAATCTCCCAAGGCCACATCAGCATTGCAAATATCTGCTCTAAAAACATTTTCACCAAAAAAGTTATATAATTGTTGACCTGCTGGATGCTTACGGAAATATTGGCCTCCCTGATGACCAGGACAATCAAATTGAATATTGCCCCGTTCTACATATTCTTTAAGCGCTTTAAAGAATGGTGGCAATACTTGGCTTTCATATTTAGTTGCTGCTGCTTCAATTTCACGATCATATAGGCGACGATCTGATTCTACATTAATATCAATAATATGATAGATTTTTGCCATTAAGTCCGCGGATAAATCGCTATCACCTTGGGAAATAACAAAAATTGGGATATTAAATTTCTGAGCATCAACTTTATTAATAATATCTACATCGTTATCTCCAACAACTACGGCTGCTACATCAACAAAGTTTGATTTATAAGCGTCAACAACGGTTCTATCTGTGTCAAAAAATGGGCGGCATTGTTCAGTTGCTGCGATGTTTAATTGATCAATGTAATTATTCTTTTTCATACGCGTCATTTGTTCTCCTTATTTTCTGGTTCAAAAGTATAAATGTAACTTTTTTCACAATCATGGATAGTATATCTTGTTCATAATTGATACATTATGTTTCATTTATCTACAAAGAATCGTGTCCAATCAAAATGCATAATTTCTGCTATTTTTTGTGCAACTTGCGGGCTTGGTCGTCTTTTACCACTTTCTATAAAGGAATAATATGGACGTTTTATTCCTGCCATAGCAGCAACACTATATTGCGTCATATGTAACCCCTTTCTAATATTTTTTAACCATATCCGCATTTTATCACCTCTTCTTTTGTAAACGTTTCGTTACATTTTTAATAATAATAAACAATATGAATTCTGTCAATGCGAAAAAGCATCTAACCGCATCTAATATCATGGTAACAAACTGTTACCATTAAAAATAAAATAAAGGAGAATTTGCAATGTTTAACGAAAGATTAAAAAATGAACGCAAACTACATCATTATACTCAGGAGTTTATCGCCAAAAAGATTGGAGTTACTAGAGCAGCCTACTCAGCCTATGAATCCGGTAAAAGACAACCTAATTTTGGAATTTTAAAAGGTATAGCTAAAATTCTTAACGTATCTACTGATTATTTACTAGAAATTAGCAATCAAAAGCGCTATCGCAATAATATTGACACTCAAAGACCTGATTTAGGTTCAATGGCTGAAGAAATTTTAGCTATCATTCAAAAAGATACTGCTGCTGATTTTTGGGGAGAACCTGCTTCTAAATCTCAAAAATACTATTTACAAATAGCCCTTAAAATCGCATTAAAACTATGTAAAGAAAGTAAAAAAAAATGATAAAGAAACCTGCTAATCCATGAGTTTCTCAATGCAATTAGCAGGCATTTTTATAAAGAACGTTAAAATTTAAAACTTTAATTTGCTTTGAAATCCAATTTAGTCCCATTAATTCTGGATCATATATTTGCTGATACTTCAAAGCAGTATTAACTTCTTAAAATTAGTCAAGTAGAGACCAAAAGAAGTCTTAATTGGTTTTCTTTTAGATAATTTCTTGTTAATGTAATTCATATTTTAATTAACATAATGTTACATATATAGCTGCAAAATCTGATCACTATAAGCACCAGTCATCTTCAGAAATTAAAAACTTCCCGTATTTAGTTAGACAATTCAGAAATAATTTTTACTACTTACGGAGCTATCAATTGAAGAATATCATGGGGCTTGATACCTGTAAAATACTGCTGCAATTCATTATGATCTAACATCTCTTGCAAGCTGTCGTAGTCATAAGGACGACCAATTAATTGACGCTCCAATAGTTGAACATCTTTTTCACCAAAAAAGTCTCCATAAAAGCGCACTGCCTTAATTATGCCGTGCTCTACTTGAAAACGCGCATCAATTGTCCCCATATCAAAATGCTTTCTTTTTTGAACAGTAAATTTTGGAGACTTACCATAAACCCAATCCCAGTTGTAATAATACTTTGCTTTTAACTGATCAATAACAGCTTCGTCTTCTGCGGTTAAATGATATTGATGATCTTTAATTTGGTCTAAACTCTGGGCGTGGAACAAACTTAATAATAAGACATCACGAAATTGCTCAGTTGTCAGGTTTTGATATTTTTTATCTAAATAGGGGCGAATATTAGTTACCCGACTACGGATAGATTTAATTCCTTTGGATTGAATTTTGTCATTATTAACATGTAAAGCTTTTGTCATTGCATTCAGATCGACGTTATATGACAAAGTACCATGGGAAAAAGTTTTACCATTTTTGGTATACATAGCATTTCCGGAGAATTTTTTACCGTCAATGGTAATATCATTTCGACCGGTAACTTGAGCACCTTGCGCACCTAATCTATGTAAGGCCTCTACAATTGGTTGAACTATTTGCTTAAAATTACCAAACTGCTCGTCAGCAGCATCGACAACAAAACTAAAACATAAATTTCCCAAATCATCATAGATGCCGCCACCACCAGAAACCCGCCGCGTAACGGTAATATTATGCTCATGTACGTATTCATTATTGATCTCTTCGATCGTATTTTGATTACGACCAACAATAATACACGGCTTTTGAATATAAAAAAGTACTAATGGTTCTGCAAAATCCTTTTGTTCTGTTAAATATTGTTCAGTTGCTAAATTATCCCGAATATCCCGAGATGGCATTAAAACATAATACAAAATTATTCCTCCTTTATAATATTAGAAACGATTACATATCTAGTATAAATATTAATGCTATAAGTTTCAAAGTCACCTCGTTTTTCTAGCTGAGTAACTAAGAAATCAAATAATTATTCTCCTCAAAAACAAGACTTATTTACCATAAGAGTGCTTAATATCAACGAAAATATTGGCTGCTAGCTGGAAATATTTATTCTGATTGTTCTGAATATTTTATATATAAAAAGCTATCGGAAATTATTTAAATTACTCTTTTATGGACAGATACTTCTTATAATGGTACTTTTTAGAAATAGACCTCTGTAAATTTACTAACTTAATGGAGAAAATATATGGCATATAAATTACAACACAATTCACATATCCGCTATTGGTTTCTGGGACAATATTTTGGTGAATTAATCATTTTAACTTGCATCATGCTAAGGCGAATTCTAGGAACGGCAATTCAAAACCAACCCCTAGGACTAGTTTTATTGCTGAGTATCGTTGCCTTTATTATTATTCTGCCAGGTATTTTTCTCATCGATTCCCAAGAGGCGCACTTGTCCAAACTCAAAAATTGGCAACGTTATGCCCGCTTGTTTAACCACTATTTGCAATCTCTCAGTCAAGCTTTAATTTTACCTGGCATCTTCATGGTATTGAGTTCGATGCTTCAGAGTAGAGTCACTTTTTGGAATAATACTATTTTTATAATCATAATGCTTTATAGTTTAATCATGTATATCCCCGTAGGAATTCTCGCTTTAAGTCGAATTCAAGCTGTGAGCGGCCGCTTGCTAACAACTATGTTTATGGCTTTGATCATATTAGGAACACCACTTACTAATAACCGCAATTTAAATAAAATTTTATTAGATTTTATTCACAGCGGTTTTTTAGCTGCTATGAGCTTTATTGTTTTAACTCTTATTGTAATGCAGATATGGAATTTTCCTTTACCTAAATTGGCTTGGCCGACTCAAGGATCCCCAAAAGTCCTTACCTTCTTAGTCACTTTGTGTTTAGTATTTATTTTCTTTAATACTTTTAGTACCGCTACTAATTGGCAGCAAATTCTGACCCATTTTGATTTTCACATTTCGGCACTTTCTTTAAACTTTATTTTATCCGGCCTGGAAGCAGGACTTTTAGAAGAATGGCTGTGTCGTTTTATTTTTCTTTATTTATTATTACGTGCTTTACAACACCGATCTTGGCAATTAGATACAGCCGTGATAGGAAGTTCTTTCATTTTTAGTTTAATTCATTTAACTAATTTAATAGCCCAAAATTGGGTGACTACGCTCAATCAAGCAGCTTTTGCTTTTAGCATTGGCATCTTTTTGGCCGCACTTTATCTTTATACGAAGGCTTTTTGGTGGCCGGTACTTTTTCATATTAGTTTAGATTTATTAAGTTTTATAACCAGTGGACATACCACTATGGCTGCTCCTTCTCAATTTAAATGGCAATTTTCTCTTTTAATAATGGCTATTTTTCTCGTTACTGCTCTGTTTTTATTGAGCGGTTCCCACCGAGAAATAATGCACAAAAATGTTTCTGAATTACTTTAGAATAACTTGGGTAAATTGAAATTATTCCTAATTGTAAGATAGGCTTTTTACATGCTTGCTTTTATTTGTCATGCTGTGGGTAATAAAATTTTTAGCGATTCCAGTTTATTCTTAATACAAATAACAACAATGATTAATAATCTATAAATAAAAAAAAGCCGGAATATTCTGCTTCTTTTTTATAAATGAGCGTATCGCTTAAATTTCTCAAAAAAGTAAAAATCTTTTTGTTACTCAAAAAAATAATTATCAGAAAAATACCCCTATTAGGTAACACGCTCACGGCAAGGTCTCATAGCTATCAAATCATTTAGAAAATGCTATTATTATTAATGGAATGGATATTTTCTACATTATGTTCCCTGACATTCCAATGTTCCGCTCATTTACCCGCTTCTAGGCGATAAATATCGCAAACTTTATTAATTTGTCCTGTGCCTAGCGTACATTTAAAAAACACATATACCATATTTTGGTCGGTACTGATATTAATAATGTCGATTTGAGGCTGCATTTTGAGAAAGCAGGTAATAAATTCTCGAAAACCGGCCTTACCATTTTTAGCGGTCGGATTATGTTATAAATAATCATCTTTCATATAGTCATCCAGGTTGGCTAAATTACCAGCTGGAAAAACCTTTTGATAGAATTTGGTAACATATCCATTTCAGCTCACCTTTTTATAAATATTCCCGGTTTTTATAATGGATTTAATATTTCAGAGTCAGTCCAAAGAAAGGAAAATTACAATGAAAACTATTACGATTAATCATCAAGAATTACCAGCATTGGGTATTGGAACTTGGGAGATGGGCGACGATGACAACGCTTTGGATGCCGAAATTGCCAGTATCCGCGCAGGATTGGATGCTGGTTTAAAAGTTATTGATACTGCGGAAATGTATGGAAATGGGCGTTCAGAAAAACTAGTGGGCCAAGCTATTAAACCGTATCAAAGATCGAATATCTTTCTCATTTCTAAAGTTTTACCCCAAAACGCTTCGGCAAAAAGAATGCGGCAAAGTTTAACCGCCAGTCTCCAACGTTTACAAACTGATTATCTCGATTTATATCTGTACCATTGGCGTGGCTCAGTGTCTTTGCAAGAAACCGTAGCAACTTTACAAGACCTTCAAAAAGAAGGAAAAATTCGAGCTTGGGGTGTCTCTAATTTTGATATTGGTGATATGCAAGAACTCTGGCAATTGTCAGCGGGCAAGAATGTTGCCGCTAATGAAGATTTATATAATCTTGAAACTCGCGGCATTGAATATAGTCTTCTGCCTTGGCAAAACCAGCATCAAATCCCTTTAATTGCCTATAGTCCTTTGGGACGTGGTCCCAAAATGGGCAGTACAATGATGCAAAATCCGGCTGTACTACAGGTTGCTCAACAGCATCATGCTAGTGCTTATCAAATTTTATTAGCTTGGGTTATTAATCAACCTCACGTTTTAGCTATTCCTAAAAGTAGCAGTGCACAGCATCTTTTAGATAATGCCCAAGCTTTAAATATTGAATTAACATCCGCTGATTTAAAAATATTAGAAAAAGCATATCCTAAACCTACTCAAAAAGAACCATTGGCCATTTATTAAAAATAAAAAAAGTGAAGCTCAAAGTCTTCACTTTTTTATTATCTTAATTCTTTAGTTAAAATGCCGTAAATTAGGAATAGACAGCATTACCAAAAAGCTTAGGCAATATAACAAAGCTAAAAATCCCATGACTACCACTAACGTATAGTGATCCATTAAAAAGCCGATCACTACTGAAGAAAAGCCACCAATAGCGCGCCCCACGTTAACAATGACATTATTAGCAGTAGAGCGAATTTCTGTAGGATAAAGGCGGCTAATAATGGCTCCATAACCACCAAACATCCCATTGGAAAAGAAACCTAATACGGCTCCGGCCAACAGCATTGTTATTTCATTTACTACAATAGTAATACTAAAGACCGATAAAGCCGAAGCTAATAGAAAAATACCGAAGGCTCTGCGCGGACCAAAGTAATCTAAAATCCTCCCAAAAGTCATCATGCCAATACTCATGCCAACAATAGTAGCAATCATCCATAACGAAGATCCCGCTACAGTGAGGCCTAATTTCTTTTGCATAATTGTCGGTAGCCAATTCATAAGGCCAAAATAACCCGCAATTTGAACTACTACCATAAACATTAACGACACAGTTTGCAGTGCTAAAGGTCCTGTCTTAAACAAGGTCCCAACTTTAGGTCGCTGTTTAGTAGTGGTTTGTTTTTGCACAGCTATAAATTCAGCACTTTCATGGACATGCCGCCGAATAAAATAAGTTAAAACAACAGGAATTACTCCTAATAAAAATAAGGCTCGCCAGCCTAAAGTAGGAATAATGGCCGCAGCAGCAATTGCTGCCAAAATAGAACCAATCTGACCACCGATGGCAGCAATAGAAGTCATCGTGCCAATATGATGCTGGGCAAAATTTTCGGCAATTAAGGTGATTCCGACTCCATATTCCCCACCGGCACCTACACCGGCTAAAAAGCGAAAGAGATAAATCATAGTAATATTTTGCGCCCAATACATTGCTGCAGTAGCAGCCGCAAAAATAAAGATCGTGTAAGAAAATGTTTTGACACGTCCATACCGATCACCGATTAAACCAAATAAAATACCGCCAGCCAACATTCCTAAATTCGTAATGGAGGAAATTAATCCTGCCTCAGCTCCATGTAAATGCAGATTAGCAGCAATAGAAGATAGTGCAAACGATAAAAACATTACATCCATATTTTCTAAAGCAAAACCGGCAGAAGTCGAAGCAATTGTCCATTTTTGATTAGTAGTTAACGTGCGGTCTTTTTGATGTATTAAAGCTGTCGCCATTTTTTTACCTCCAAAATGAATGCTCGCGGGCATTCGTTATTTTTTCTGGTACTATTCAAATTGACTATATCGTGCCACAAATTTTTATAAAAGGCAACAGTAAATTTATAATTTTTAATATTATTCGGATTTGACGAACATCAAAAAATAGTTTAAGCTGTCTCCAGTTTATCTGAAGAAAGGTGATTGTTATGGGGCCAATATTTATTGCTCTGGATTTCGGTACAATTCAAGAAGTAGAAGATTTTTTGGATCTTTTTGAACCAGCAGAACCTTTAGCGGTCAAAGTAGGAATGGAATTTTATTACGCTGCGGGACCTCAGATAATTAAACGTCTGCGCCAACGAGGTTTAACTATCTTTTTGGACCTCAAACTCTATGATATTCCTCATACAGTTGAACAGGCCGCTTATCAGCTGGCCTGCCAGCAAATTGATTATTTGACTATTCATGCCGCAGGCGGATCGCAAATGATCCAAAGTGCTAAAAGAGGATTAATCAATGGTAGTCATACAGTTCATTCCCCTATTCCGCAACTATTGGCTATTACAAAATTAACTTCCTTATCCCAGACCCAAATGCAAACTGAACAACAAATTAACGCCAGTCTGCCAGCTGCCGTCACCCATCTAGCCCAATTAGCGCGAGACAATGGAGCCGACGGTGTCATTTGTTCTGCTCAAGAAAATCAACAAATTCATCAAGCTACCGCTGCTAACTTTTTGTGTATCAATCCGGGTATTCGCTTACAAAAAGATTCTCAAGATGATCAGCAGCGCATTGCTACTCCCCAAGCGGCTAAAGCCTGGGGTAGTAATGGTTTGGTTATTGGCCGCCCAATTACCCAAGCAGCTGATCCCGTAGCTACTTATCACCAAATTTTACAACAATGGAGGCAAAATTAATGAATAAGCAAAACATCTCTACAGCAATTGCCCAAGATTTATTACAGATTCAAGCCGTTACTCTCAGACCACAGCAGCCTTTTACTTGGGCTAGTGGTTTAAAATCACCCATTTATACTGATAATCGTAAAACTATTGCCTTTCCTGAAGTTCGTAGTCATATTGCGGCAGGTTTAGTGCAATTAATCCAGCATTACTATCCGCAAACTACAGTAATTGCTGGTGTCGCTACGGCTGGTATTCCGCATGCCGCCTTAGTAGCTGATCGCTTGAACTTACCTTTAAGTTATGTTCGACCGCAACCTAAAGATCATGGCACGGGTCAACAGATTGAAGGCCAAATTAGTAATGGGGATCAAGTAGTTCTGATTGATGATTTGATTTCTACAGGCGGCAGCGTTCTGCAAGCAGCTCAAGTAGTTCAAAAAGTAGCTCCGGTTATTGGAGTCGCTGCAATTTTTAGTTATAATTTACCTGATAGTCAGCTTAACTTTAGCCAGGCCCAGATCAGTCTACATACTTTAACTGACTATTCGGCTCTCATTACTACCGCGCATCAGCAGGGAAAAATTTCTCCTCAAGAGCTGCAATTATTACAGAAATGGCATCAAGATCCCCACAATTGGCCTTAAGAATGAAAGAATTCAGCTGGTGCTACTCGATTATAGTAAAGTAAAAAGGCTTTTCCAGTTTGTTCTTGCACCCGTAAGCCAATCACACCAGCATTACGAATCTGCATTACTTGACTGATTTCATCAATACCGAATACGGTTTGTATTAATGAGCGAGAAACCGTACCATGACAGACTACCAAAACTGCTTTATGGGCATTATTTGCAATAAGATCTTGCCAAAATGATTGAACTCGCTCTCCCAAATGGGCATAAGATTCGCCGCGACAGTAATCACTATAATTGTCTTTTAAATAACCTTGCTCATCAAAGACTTGCGGATACTGCTGATAAACTTGTTGGGCCGCTACGCCGTCCCAATCACCATAATCGATTTCTTGTAGGCGCTCATCGACTTCAATTTGATGGTAACCATTGTTAAGAATTTCCGCTGTTTGTAAAGCTCGTTTCATTGGACTGGAATAGACCCGGTTGATTTTTTGAATAGCAAAACTTTGCTGTAATTCTTGAACTTGTTTGATACCAACGGCATTCAAGGGTAGATTAGTGGAGGCTCCATTAATTCTTTGTTCTTTGTTTGTATCAGTTTCTCCATGACGGACAATATATACTTCAATCATCCCTTTACTCCTTCAAAAGTTATTATTGACATAAATGACAATTAGTTTTATTATAACAAAAATAAATCCTTTAATAATAGTCCCGTGAGACTATGAAGGAGCTTGCTAATCCTAAATAATATTAGTTAACCCTCATAGTCTCAACTATGAGGGTTTTTAATTTTTAGGAGGCATTATGACTACTAAACAAGATGATATTTTAATGGATATTACTGATCGGCCTAGTTGGGGACATTGGCTGGGCTTATCCATCCAGCATTTATTTGCTATGTTTGGTTCCACAGTTCTAGTTCCAATTTTAGTCGGTTTAAATCCGGGAATTGCTTTATTCAGCTCTGGAGTTGGCACTTTACTCTATATTTTAATTACTAAAGGTAAAATTCCGGCATACATGAGTTCTAGTTTTTCTTTTATTGTTCCTATGATCGCCCTGATGAAAACCGTTGGCTATCCCGGTATTGCTCAAGGAACAATTGCTGTAGGATTAGTTTATCTAATTACTGCTTTAATTGTGGGATTAATTGGATCCCAATGGATCGATAAAGCTTTGCCACCAATTGTGGTTGGTCCTATTATCATGGTAATTGGATTGTCTTTAGCTGCCACTGCGGCCAAAGATGCCACTATGAATGGCAGTCATTATGACCTCAAATATTTTATTGTCGCTATGGCAACAGCTTTAATTACGATTTTTTTTAACATGTATCTCAAAGGCTTTTGGAGCCAAGTAGCCATTCTTCTGGGTATCATTGTGGGCTATTTAATTGCTGTTCTGTGCGGTTTGGTCGATTTTACTCCGATCGCCAAAACCCCTTGGTTTCAAGTACCCAATTTTCAAATTCCTTATTTGACCTATCAGCCGCACTTTTACTGGGGAGCTATTTTAAGTCTGGCTCCGATTGCTTTTGTTACTATGACGGAACATATGGGACATATCATGGTCTTAGATGGTTTAACTCATCGGAATTTCTTTCATGACCCTGGTTTAAATCATACCTTGGCCGGTGACGGCACTGCCTCCATTATTGCCGGATTGATTGGTGGGCCGCCAATTACAAGTTACGGTGAAAATATTGGCGTAATGGCCATTACTAAAATCTACAGTATTTGGGTCATCGGCGGAGCTGCCTGCTTAGCTATTATTTTTGGCTTTGTCGGCAAACTTAGTGCCTTAATTCAAAGTATTCCTTCACCAGTTATCGGGGGAATTAGTTTTCTATTATTTGGTGTGATTGCTTCCAGTGGTCTCCGGATTTTAATTGACAATCAGGTTGATTTCAATCAAAAGCGAAATCTCATGATTGGTTCTTTAATTCTTGTTATAGGAATTGGAAATGCCTTTTTACAGCTGGGAAAATATCAATTTTCCGGCTTAGCTGTAGCAACGGTTTTAGGAATTATTTTAAATCTGCTGTTACCAGCTCAAGCTGCCAGTGAAAAATAAATATACCCGGCACTACAAAGATTATTCACGCCTGATTTACCCGGTAAGCCAAAGCCCAATTACCTAGCGTCGCTGACCCATTATCTTGGATACGGGGCATCCGTAGATATTCATCCAGTCTGGGCACATGAACATAATCGTTTAACAACAATTTAAATTGCTGCCTGATTTTCCTCAAAAAGTTTTCATTCATTACTCCACCGCCCAAAACAATATTTGCTGGTCGTAAGATCATCGTTTGTTGAATGGCGATGAACTACATAATAAGCCATAATATCCCAGACATGATTTTCTAGCGGTACTTGAGGACCTGAAATCCCTAGTCGTGCTTCAAAAGTCGGCCCAGCAACTAACCCTTCTAAACAATCATGATGATAAGGGCAAATACCAACAAAGTGAGTATTCATCCGGATGACGTTTGACAAAAGTGTATCTCATTTCAAGATGCCCTCTATTCCTTGAAGGATTTTGCCATTACAAATAGCCCCCCACCAACACCAGTTCCAATGGTGTAATAAACTAAAGAAACAATTTTTTCATTATATAAATGTGAAGTAACATACTATCCATAAACTGCAGCATTTACGTCTATTATAAAATACATCGGAATTTTCAACGTCCGTTTAATGGGACCTAAAAATCAGTTTGCCGCCACTTTGCTTTGGAAGTGCCTGTCATCTAAACAATTAGTATTGCCAGCTTAATACTGCCTAGCAGCATAAGTTCTTCTTGTTTTTCTAATTTCTTAATATTTAGAACTATTCTTTATTATCTTTATTATTATTTACACCATTTAACAAAAGATTCATAATGACTGCTGTCATACTGCCAATAACCATCCCATTACTTAAAATGGTTTGCACAGAAGCAGGTAAAAATTGGAATAAATGTGGTTGGGCAGTTACTCCTAAGCCTAAACCGACAGAAACAGCAATGATTAATAAATTCCTAGTGTTCATTTCAACATTAGCCAGCATTTTAATACCTTGAGCTCCAACCATCCCAAACATTACTAACATTGCACCACCTAAAACTGCCGTAGGAATTAGATTAGCAATTGCCCCAACTTTAGGAATCATACCTAAAATAATTAAAAAGACAGCCGAATAATAAACGGGATTTAAGGTTTTAATACCCGATAATTGCACAATACCGACGTTTTGAGAAAAAGTGGAATATGGAAAAGTATTAAATAATCCTCCTAAAATAGCTGCCAGCCCCTCGGAACGATATCCATCTGCTAAATCCCGCTCGTTTAAGTCTTCATGAACAACTTCACTTAAAGCATAATAAACACCCGTCGATTCAATCATGCAGGTTAAAGCTGCTAAAATCATTGTCGCAATTGATGACCATTCAAAGTGAGGTGCCGAAAAATAAAATAAACGCGGTATTTGAAACCATTGAGCGGCACTGACAGAGGCAAAGCCGACCTGGCCTAGAATAACAGCAATGATTGTGCCAATAATAATTCCTAATAAAACTGCTATTTGCTGGATAAAACCATGAGTCCAGATATTTAGGCAAATAATAATTAAAGCGGTAATAAGACCTAAAAATAAATTGGTGGGATCTCCAAAATTTTTAGCACTATTATCACCGCCACCAATATTTTGAAAGGCTACCGGTATAAGTGTAAAGCCAACCAGTGTGATTAAAGATCCGGTTACTATGGTCGGGAAAAAACGACGCAATTTGGCAAAAATTCCAGAAATTAAAAAAATGAAAATTCCGGCCGCGATAATACCGCCATACATATATCCCGGTCCCAAGGTTTTACCAATATGCTGCAGGGGAGCTACATATTCTACAGCACATCCCAAAACTACAGGTAAACCAATTCCTGTCCATGGCGTCCGCTTAATTTGCAATAAAGTCGCGATACCACACATAAAAATGTCCGCAGAGATTAAATATGTCATTTGCTTAGCATTAAATCCTAAGGCTCCACCAACTAAAAGTGGTACTAAGATATCTCCTGAATACATTGCTAACAAATGCTGTAATCCTAAAATTGCTGTTTTTATAACCGCTTGCTGCTTTGCCAAAATATTATCCCCCTTATTATCTCATCATTAACTTTACGTTAATTAGGATAACACGCAAAAACAGTATTTTAAATATTAATTAAGCAAAAAACGTTCGGTTTTTATATTTATAAATTAAAAATTTCCAGATGAGTATGCTAAACTGTGTTTATGAAATAAAGGAGGAATTTACTGTGTTTTCCAAAAAGCGCACTGCTTGTACGACAATTTTAGTCGGAAAAAAGGCTTCTTTAGATGGTTCCACCATGATTGCCCGTAATGATGACACTTTCCAAGCCGTAGCACCTCATAAATTTGAATATCATCAACCGCAAAACAATCAACAAAAAGTTATTGTTAAGTCTTGGCTTAATAATTTTCAAGCGACTATTCCGGAAAATAGTTACGGTTGGCCTGGAGTGCCAAACGTTGATTATCAACATGAAGGTTATTATGACGAAAGTGGTATTAACACTAAAAACGTCGCTATGTCTGCCACTGAAAGCACTTATGGCAACGAAAGAGCCTTAGCTTATGATCCATTAATCACTGATGGCCTCGATGAAGACTGTATTGTTCGTATGGTTTTACCGTATGTTGATTCTGCTCGTGCAGCCGTACAACGCACCGGCGAACTAATCGCCCAGTTTGGTTCGCCGGCCGGAAATTCGGTTTTGTTTAGTGATAACAATAATGTTTGGTATATGGAAATCGTTACCGGCCATCATTGGGTGGCCCAGCGTATACCAGACGATGCCTACGCTATTGCGGCTAATCGCGTTTCCATCCAACAAGTAGATTTTAACAACCCGCATGAATTCATGTGGTCTTCTGGTATTCAAGAATTCGTAGCTCAATATCATTTAAATACTGATGCTCAAGGCTGGAATTTTCGCCATATTTTTGGGACTAACAATCAAAAAGATCATCATTATAACAATCCGCGCGTCTGGTTCGGGCAAAGATATTTCAATCCGGAAATTAATCAGAATCCTGAAGATGATGAGTTACCATTTATTTGTCATACTAACCATAAGATTTCTGTGGAAGATATCGAATATTTATTAGGCTCTCATTATAATGAAACAGCTTATGATCCTTTACAATCAGGAACTGATCCGAAAAAATATTTATATCGTCCTATTGGTCTGAATCGGACTCAGAATTCACACATTTTACAAATCCGTAATGATGTTGACCCACAATTTGCTGCAATTATGTGGTTATGTTTGGGCTATCCTACTTTTAGTCCTTATTTGCCGTTTTATACTAATATGAATGACACAGATCCTTCCTTTAACGACACTGCCATGACTTTCAATTTAAAAGATGCCTACTGGCTCTATAAGGGCATGTCGGTTTTAGTAGAAGCACACTATAAAGAATTTATCCAAAGTAATATCGACTTTTTAACTCAGTGTCGCCAACAATTTAGAAGCGCAATTGTCCAGACTGACCAAAACGCGCTTCACTATCAGGGAACAGAATTAACGAAGTTTTTAACTCAACAAAATCAAAACTTAGTTCAGACTAATCGACAACAAACTTTGAAATATATGCAGGACTTAATGACTCAAAGTATTAATTTATCGCATTTAACCTTTAATATGGATAAAAATTTATAGCTATTTAAAAAGAACTGGATATCATTTATCCAGTTCTTTTTATTTACAATAACAATGCAATTTCTTATTGATTCAAATAATGTAATCAATAAAAATTTTATTAATACGCTATTAATACAAGCCTAAATTAGCCCTTTAACAGTTTCTCAGCTTCACTGGCTACCTGATCATCAGCCATATCTTCAAACTTTTTCATATCAGTAATAGTCTTTAAGGTATCCTTTTCATTGTTATCCATAAAATGATTCCATAGGGCATCACGGACTGGAGTAGCATCGTCACTCCAATCAAAAACATCACTCATCTTCTTATCTAAAGTTAACGTTTTTTCAGCTTCTGCCATCATTTTGACCTCCTTTGTTAATTACACCCTCATTATAGTGCAATTAATTCTTAATGGTGATAAAAATAAATAATTATTCGATAAATAGATTTTAACTAAATTAATTTCAGAGGCTTTCACAGCCAAATTATTGTATTCGCTTTCACATTATATTAGAATAAACATGGTCCAAAGATTTTAATTTAACTGAGGAGGAACCAGCATGAAAATTGTTAGTTATAGCATTCGTGAAGATGAAATGCCCGCTTTAAAAAATTGGGAAAAAGCTCACCCTGATGTAGAAGTTCAGGTAGAATCAGAACTTTTAACACCGGAAAGTGCTGCCAAAGCTCAAGGAGCAGATGGAGTAGTTGTTTACCAACAAAAGCCTTATACCCGTGAGACATTGCAGGCTTTACATGATGCTGGTATTAATAAAATGTCACTCCGTAATGTGGGTACCGATAATATTGATATGGATGCGGCTAAAGAATTAGGATTCCAAATTACTAATGTACCCGTTTATTCACCCAATGCCATTGCTGAACATACGATTTGGCTTATGGGTCGATTATTAAGAAGGGAACCAGAATATACAGCTAAAATTGCCAAAAGAGACTTACGCTGGGCTCCAGAAATTGGCCGGGAAATGCGGATGCAAACGGTTGGTGTCGTGGGCACAGGACATATTGGCCGCGTCGTTATTGATATTTTAAAAGGGTTTGGTGCCAAGGTTGTCTGTTATGATGTTTATCAAAATGACCAGCTAAAAGCTGAGGGTTTATATGTTGACAGCTTAGAAGAACTATATCAACAAGCTGATATTATTACCCTTCACGTCCCTTCACTTAAAGAGAATATTCATATGATTAATGATGATACTATTGCGCAAATGAAAGATGGAGTTATCATTGTTAATGCTGCTCGGGGCGATTTAATTGATACGGATGCCTTAATTCGTGGTTTAGACAGCGGAAAAATTAAAGCCGCAGGTTTGGATGTTTATGAAAAAGAAGTGGGCGTCTTTAATGAAGATTGGGAAGGCAAACAGTTCCCAGATGAACGCTTGGATAACTTATTAAACCGCAAAAATGTGATTGTGACTCCACATACCGCTTTTTACACTGAAACTGCTGTGAAAAACATGGTCGAAATTTCTCATAATTGCAACGTTCAGTTAATTAAGGGCGAAAAAGCAGATAACACTGTTGAATTAGGATAATAAAATTGCAATAAAATTTGTCGAAGGTATTACTAAATTATTTAGTAATGCCTTCTTTATATTTATCCAACTGTGATTATGACTACTGCTGAGAATTTTTCTTTAATTTACTAAGAATGTCAGAACCTAATAATTCTTGAACATCTAAAGGCCGCTTGAGTGAGCCTAAATAAACTGCCAAACCTAAAAGCGCCCACAAAACCAAAAGAACATATTCACTAGGCCAAGCTAAAGAATATTTAGTGACTGGTAATAATGATACTAAAGCTACTATTAAAGCACCTAATCCACCCAAAAATGGCAGTAAGAGGTAACGATTACGAAAGCCCGCTTTTAAATCTGGATATTGCTGTCTAATTTTCATTAAACAAAGAGTATTGAAAGCCCAAGCCAAAGCAATCAAAAAACCGCCGATATCTAAAAAGTAGATCAAAGCCCCCTTACCCATCCAGCCAATGGCCAAAACTAAAAATAAAATTAAACTAGTAGCGCGATAAGGTGTTTGATACTGAGGATGAACCTTAGCAAACCATTGTGGTAAAATATTGCCTCGAGTCAAAGAAAATAATAATCGAGAAGAAGCAGAAAATAAATTCAAAAAACCGGTCATCAAACCTAAGAAGGCAATAATAAAAGCTAAATCTCCTAAAATCGGAAAACCAGCGTGGTTAAAGGCGTCAATTGTGCCCATAGATAAGTGGGCCGTTTTTGTCCACGGCCAAATCCAAGCTGAGGAAAGTAAGACACCGATATAGTAAGAGGCCGCAATAACAATTGAAAAAATCACAATCAAGCCAATTTTTTTGGCTGGCATTTGGGCCTCTTCCGCTAATGCAGCCACTGATTCCCAGCCAGTTAAAAAGGTCATGGCCGGAATCACGAATCGGATAATAGCCGGCACAGGCTGTTGGTGGGCATTAAAAGCTGGCCAAAAATTATGAAAAGAGCCCTTAGTAAAACCCACAATCATCAGAATTAATCCTAAAATCACTAATCCCAATAATAATAATATTTGCACCTGACTGGCAATTTTAGCCCCCCGATAAGTTAAAAAATAGACTCCTAAAGTAATCATGACTCCTATCAGTAACTGTAAAAAAGAAATTCGCATACCCGCAAAAGTATAACCAGGGCCTTGAGCTATTTGCGGCCAAATACGCGCTAATAATAGCCCTGAAGCGGTTACATAAAATCCCAAGGAACTGATATATCCACCTAATAAAGTCCAAGCAGCAAACAGTGCCCCAGGTTTTCCAAAAGCCACATAGCCATAAACTACTTCCCCACCGGAACGCACAAATATGGTTGCTAATTCCGCAAACGATAAAGCAGCTAAAATAGCTAAAACTGCGGCCGCCAACATCCCAAAAATTTCTCCGCCAGCACCATATTCTCGAAAAAACTGACTATTAGTATAAATCCAACTACTACCAATAGTTCCCCCAGCTCCTAAAGAAATTAATCCCCAGGAACTAATATTTTTACCAACATTTTTTGTACTCATTAGTTTACTCCTAATTGAACCTTTATCTTTTTACTTCAACCAGACAAGATACGATCAACTACTGATCAATAGTCGATTTTTCAATCAAGAAAGCGCAATCTTTATAGAAACTTAACTGTAAGCGATATTAATATAAATGTCAATCATAAATTGATTTTTTTAAGCTTTTGTTTAACAAGAGTCTAAGAAAACATTGGGAAAATAAAAAAACTAAAATCAAAGTTGATTTTAGTTTTTTTGCTGATCAATTATTTTTTAGCAGACTTCTTAGCTGCAGCAGCTTTTTTCATATCATTAAGACCGTTCATTAAAAATGAGACTACTTCATCATTATGCTGCCGACGTTTCATTGAATTCAATTTGGATGTCGGACGACGACGTCCCGTCACACCTTTATGTGTGTTAACCATGATGTGTCCACCTCCCCGATCGTTAGTCTAACTCCTTTATTTTAAGAGAAAGGTCTTCAATATTCAAGCATAATTCCCATTTAATAATATAAAAACTAGGTGTGAGAAATGAATTTTATTGGTTAGTGTGCTAACATAATAATGGAGGTGCTGCTAATGACGGAAAATGTTATTCACGCAATTAAGATTGTTTCTAATCAATTATCTCGCAAAATGAACAAATTCGCTAAACAGTTTGGTTTAACTGGGGTTCAAATTCAAATTATCGATTATCTTAACCATTTACCCCAAAATCAATTTGTTTATCAGAAAGACGTCGAACATGAATTCAATATTCGTCGTTCGACTGCAACTAGCGTTCTGCAAAAAATGGAAGAAAATCAGTTGATTATGCGCAATGTTTCTCCTTCAGATTCTAGAATTAAAATAATTTCGGCTCTTCCTAAAGCTGAGGAATTACAGCCGCAAATATCGCAATTTTTGGCAGAAACCAACACCGATTTATTGAACAGTATCAGTACTTTTCAACGTCGCGGGTTTTTAAAGGCACTCAATAAAATTTCTAATGAGTTAACCACTGAAGAAAAAAAGGAGTATAAAAATGAAACAGAACATCGTCTTTGATTGTGATCCCGGTAGTGATGATTCTATTGCTATTTTAGAAACCTTTGCTCATCCTGAAGCTTTACAAGTTTTGGGGATGACTACAGTTGGGGGCAATGGTATCTTAGCCAACGTTACTAAAAACTTGCAACATTTATTATGGTTTTTAAAACAAGAAGTCCCAATAGCTCCTGGACAAGCGACTCCGATCATTAAAAACTTGCAAAATGCCACCGATATTCATGGAGAAAATGGTCTAGCAGGTCCTACTTTTCCTGCAGAAGCAGATAAGTATCCCCTAGCCAGTAATAATGGGGTAACTTTTTTACATCAAATTATTAGTCAAAGTTCTACTCCAATTACTATTGTTGCAACCGCTCCGTTAACCAATATTGCTTTATTATTGAAGGTTTTTCCGGAAGATAGAGAAAATATTCAACAAATAGTAATTATGGGAGGAAGCTTAAGTAAAGGCAATGTCACACCACAGGCTGAATTCAATTTCTTTGTTGATCCTGATGCAGCGGACATTGTTCTTACATCGGGCTTACCAATTGTTTTATGCGGACTTGATGTTACAAATAATACCGGTCTAAGTTCAGAACAAATTAAAACATTAGAGCATCGTGGTCCTGCTAGTCAATTAGCCTACGAAATTCTCACACCCTACTTTCAAGCAGAAAAAGGTGAAGGACTAAAACGAGCAGCAATTCACGACTTAGCCACAATTACCTATTTATTAGATCCTACCATTTATCAAGGAGAACATTATCAATTGCATGTTAATAGTAGTTGGGGTGAATTACGCGGCCAAGTCGAAATTAATTCTACGACTGAAGGTTCTGCTAACGTTCTTGTTTTAAAGAAAGTTGATATTGAAAGAGCTTCCCAATTACTACTGGATTCACTAGCACTTTTAGATCAAAAATTGCGTTAAATTTTTTTAAAAAAAGTAAAAATAATTTACAGAATGTCATAGCTAGTTTATAATCATTATAAACTAGTTTTTATATATATTTTGGGAAGCGATGAATAAATGCATTTTCGTAAATTAATGGTTATTTTTGGAATTGGTATTTTAGCGTTGATTCTAGAATTTGGCTTTCACCTCAATCTTTGGGCGCAAATTCTGATCAGTATTGTAGGAATTACTCTAGCCGTCTCCATGACAATTGAAATGATAAAAACCTTACGTTCTGGCAAGTACGGTGTCGATCTTTTGGCTATTATGGCTATTTTATCAACTTTAGCAGTCGGTCAATATTGGGCCAGCTTAATTATTTTATTAATGTTAGTCGGCGGCGATACTTTGGAAGATTATGCTGCTAATAAAGCTGGTAGTGAATTAAAAGCGCTGTTGGAACATGCTCCGGAAAAAGCCCATATCATTCAGGCTGATGGCAGCATTAAAGATACAACGTTAGAGGAAGTCCAAATTGGAGATCAGCTTATTGTTAAACCGGGAGAACAAGTACCAGTTGACGGTGTCGTAACTAAAGGCAGCGGAACTTTTGATGAATCATCATTAACTGGAGAATCCAAGCCAGTAGAAAAGCAAATAAAAAGTGAATTAATGTCTGGTTCAATCAATGGTAATAGTGCCATTGAATATAAAGCAACTAAGTTGGCTTCTGATTCACAATATCAGAAAATTATTCGTCTGGTTAGAGAATCACAGAATCAACCAGCGCATTTTGTGCGACTAGCAGATCGTTATGCGGTTCCTTTCACTATTATTGCACTCATTATTTCCGGCATAGCTTGGATAGTTTCAGGAGATCCCAACCGCTTTGCTCAAGTATTAGTCGTGGCTTCCCCTTGTCCTTTAATTTTAGCAGCACCAATTGCCCTTGTCTCCGGTATGAGTCGAACCAGTCGCAATGGTATTATTGTTAAAAGCGGTACTTCCATTGAAAAAATGGCTTTATTAAAAAAGATCTTTTTTGATAAGACTGGTACTATTACTACAGGTGAGCTTTCCTTAAGTAAGGTTTCTCCTGCTCCAGGATTTACCAAAGAACAATTATTACAATATGCAGCTAGTGTGGAACAGCAATCTAATCATGTTTTAGCAGTTTCTTTGCTGCACGATTATCAAGGGCAGTTGTTACCTCTAAAAAATCTAGAAGAAAAAACAGCGCAAGGCGTTCAAGCTCAAATTCAAGGTAAAATCGTTAAAGCCGGCAAAATGGATTTTGTCAATCCAGGTCACGATGTTCAAAGTAGTGATCCCACGATTTTTGTATCTATTGATGGCCAATATGCTGGTAAAATTACCCTTGTAGATCAGATTAGACCTGAAGCTCAACAAACTATTTCTAACTTAAGAAAACTGAACATTCAACATCTAGAAATGTTAACGGGTGATAATCAAACAACAGCACAAAAAATTTCTCAACATGCAGGCCTGAGTGAATATCATGCTAACTTATTACCTGAAGATAAAATTAAGGCGCTCAAAACTACCCCTAAAGCGCAACGGCCTATGGGTATGGTAGGAGATGGAGTTAACGATGCTCCAGCCTTAGCTATTGCTGATGTCGGGATTGCTATGGGTGCCAAGGGTTCAACAGCTGCAAGCGAATCAGCGGATGTTGTCATCTTAAAAGATGATTTAAGTCGGTTGGTACGAGCCATTATTATTTCCCGGGAAACTATGTCCATTGCTAAACAAGCCGTTTTAATTGGTATTTTCATTTGTACTGCTTTAATGCTCATCGCAGCTTTTGGTATCATTCCGACTATTATTGGGGCTTTGCTACAAGAAGTAATTGATACAGTTTCTATTTTATGGTCCTTGAAAGCTCGTCATGGTAAAACTCATTTTGAAAATCAAGCTTCCACTCATGCCAAAGTAGCTTAATATTATAGTTTTAGTTTCAAAAAGTTGGTTAAATAGTTTTAAGACTATTTAACCAACTTTTTTACATAATTAGTAGCACTCTTTTATAATATGCACTAGAGGAGGTATTTCTATGGCTCATTTACAGATTATTCAAGGCGATATTACTACAATGAAGGCTGATGCAATTGTCAATGCTGCTAATACTGCTTTAGCAGGTGGCGGTGGAGTTGATGGTGCCATTCATAAGGCAGCCGGAAAAAAGCAATTAGATGCTGCTTGTGCGCAACTACACGGCTGTCCTACAGGTGAAGCTAAAGTAACTCCAGCCTTTAATTTAGATGCGCAAATTATTATTCATACTCCCGGGCCTATCTGGCAGGGTGGTCAACATCATGAAGCTCAGCTGCTTGCTAATAGTTATGCTAATAGCCTTCAACAAGCTTTAAATTATCACTGTCAAACCATTTTATTTCCTTCTATCAGTACAGGAGTCTACGGTTATCCCTTAAAACTGGCCGCGCCCATTGCTATTAAAAGCATCCGTGACTTTCCGGCTAATTTACAAGTTAGTATGGTTTGTTACAACTTACCCACCTATCAGGTTTATTTATCGGCAGCTAATTTATGATGCTGATAATACCAGAGAATATAACAATTAGTTATTAAAACTACTGCGATTACCCCTAGAATACCCAATAGTAATCCGACAATGGCTGTTACTAGAATACCATTATTAAAAATAGTAACTAAAGAGTAATGTAATTGAATGAGCCACAAGCCTAAAGTTAAATAACTGCCAAAAAAGCCGAATAATAAAGTATTCAGTGCGGTGGCAATATTCTTACGTCCAATTTCCAAACCCGCCTGCCATAAATTATGAACCGAAATCTGTGGCTGGTAAGCAATAATTTCCCAAATTCCTGAACTAACGGCAATACTCGCTTCAGCTACAGCTCCCAAAGAACTTAATAGAATTACTACCATTTGAATTTGTGGAAAGGAAACTCCTACCGACAGAACGAATTGTTCAATTTCTTCAGTATCTTCTAATGAGAATCCCTGACTAGCTGTACAAGGAACTAGAAGAAGGACTAACAAAAATAAACCTATTAAAACTAATAATGTACTGACCAGAGCGCTTTGTCGTACTTGGGGATTTTGAGTTTGAGGATAAATAGCTAAAAAAACTAAGAGTATCGCAAATATAATCCCCACTATTAACGGATTAAATTCATCAGCAATCAGCATTATTAAAGTCAATAACAACAAAAAACTACCGGACAAACTACTAAAAATAATTACTCCGCGCTTACCAGCTACCATAACTAAAGCGATAAATAAAACTAGAGTCAAATACCACATTGTCTTTTACCTCGCAGCCAGTAAGCTGCTAAAAAGGCAGTTAAAGGAACTGCCAAAACAATGCCTAGAGCGCTAATAACTGTTTGAGTATAGCCCAAAGTCATAGTTCGTGAGAGAGCAAATTGCAAAGTATTACCATTACGTAAATACAAAACAATAATAGGTAATAATTCTGCCAAAAATAAATAAAATAAAATATTAATCAACGGACCGATAATTTCGCGGCCTACGTTCATCCCTGAACTTAGTAACTGTTTATAAGTAATTTGCGGCTGTTCTTTTAATAATTGATAAACTGTAGCTGTAATATCTGTGGTTTCATCCATACAAGCTCCCAAAACACCCAGCAAGGTTTCTGCTAAAAAAATGGTTTGAAAGGGTTGAATCCCATAATCTAAAGTTTCATAGTGTATACCTTGACTCTGCGTTGTTATTAACACAACTGTACTTAAACCAACAGCTAAAAAAGTACTGATCAAAGTAGCTACACTGGCAATTAAAGTTTGGCGTGAATAGCCAAATACAAGCGTCAAAGTTAAGGGAGTCGCCAGCCAAGTAAAAATTATTACTAAAAATAAAATATGTTGATTATGCAATTTAGTAGCTAATTGTAATAATAAGATAAACAAGAGACAATTTAAACTGGCACTCAGCCAAGCTCGGGCTCCGTGTTCTTTAAACAGCCCTAATAAACAGCCGAGAACAATCCCAAACAAGATTAAAAGAATGGTATCTCTTTTGGGGCTTATCAAAGTTAAATTCTGTAATTTGCGAGTATTACTTAAAATAACCAGGTCATGAGTGTGATAGCAAACTGAAGTAGCTTGGGATTGATAATACTTATTCTTTATTGTGCACTGGTGTCGTCGTAATTTTCCGGTTAAAAGCGATAATTGTAATTTTTGAGTTACCAAAACATCCTGATTGTGATATTCACTTTGTACTGTCTGACGTTTAATAACACTGGCATTTTCTACCACGGCCACATTTTGATGGAGATATGGCTTTTGCGTTAGAAAGACTATTAATAGCCAAACCAGCACTCCGCCACACAGCCAGAGAAGTCTTTTTTTAGTTCGGATCAAATTTTTCACTCCATTAACTAAAGTAACCCTCATTATAACTCAAAAGTTCTGCTATAAAAATTCTGCTTTTTCTTTAAAAATAACGCCATTATACTCTTGCTTAGAGGTAAAACTACTTTGTCTGTTTTGACCATTGAGACCAGACACTAGGCTGTTCAATAATAACAGAACCATGACCTTGAATCTGCGAACGTAACTGCCGGCGCTGGGCTGTTGAAGCCCACACTTGAGCTGTTAAGTGCGTTTTCGATTTCTGAATTACTTTGCCTCTTAAAAGCTGATGTGACAAAGTAATCACTACCGCTTGGCCGCTTTTCACCGTCTGGGTTGGTCCCTGGGTTAATTTGGCTTGGATAGTGAGTGGGCCTTTTAAAGCCAAAGGTTCAATCTGAGCTAAAGTTAGGCGCGGCTTTGTCGGTTGTGTTTTCGTGATCCAAAGATGCACTATTCCTGAAACCGGTGCTTTATAAGCAGCCAAATCTTGCTTTTGTTTTATAGCTTGGATTTGCTGCTGCTGCCAAGTCTGCTGCTGGTTAATTTTTTCTTGCAATGCTGTAGCAAACTTCAATTGTTCGGTTTGTAAATCTTCCATATTTTGTTGATTGGTATCGGAATTATATTGTCCATAAGCAAATTGTTGCTGTTGGACCTTTACTTCTTGTACATTATTTTTTAATTGTCCAATTTGTAGTTCTAAAAGCCCTAAAGTATTTTGACGCAGTTGCTTACGGGCAGCTGCACTTATCACGACAGCTAATTGCTGTTGATAAAACTGTGCCACAGGCATCTTTTCCTTTTGTTTGATAAAAGGGGTTTTCTGCAGCTCTTTTTCCAGAGTTTGTGTTTTTTGTAATTGTTGCTGATAGAAATTTTGGCTGGCAGCTAATTTTTGTTCTATTTGCTTTTGAGTTTGATCACTGATCAGATGAGCAAAATCATTTTGTAATTGATAGGCCTGACGGCGAAAGTTATACGCCTGATAAAAACCTTGCGCCTCTTTATCACTATTTTGAGAATCAGTCAATAAATTTTGCTGCTGTTCAATACTGCTTGACCAAGTTTTTATGGTATCCGTTTTTTGCTGCAAAAAGTCTGCACCCTGTTGCAATTGTTGTAACCGTTGTCGTTGCACAGCGGGGCGATAAACTACCAAGGTTTGCCCTTTTTTAACTACCGTTTTATCTTGTAAATAATTATGAACAACACGATCTTGGGCAGAAAGGCGGACTTCAGTGACTGGCTGTGAAATTCTCAGTTTCCCACTAATAGGTTGTGCAACTTCTCGCGGGCGCAATAGCCAAAATAGTATTACTCCTAAAATCAATAAGAGCAAAGGAATAATAATTAATTTGGTGAATTTTTGAAGATACTGCTGATAAAATTCACTGTGTTCTTCAACTTTATTATTCATAATTTTTACCCCGAGCTGCTTTAAAAAGCCGATAATATTCACCTTGTTGTTTTATTAGTTCTCTTTGGGTACCCAACTCTTTAATGCTGCCGGCCTGTAAAACAGCAATCTTATTAATTTTGCGCGCCAACTCCAAATTTGGCGTCATTACAATAACAGTTTGCTGTGAATGTAAAAAGTATTGCCAAATTCGGTTCTGAGTTAACGTATCTAAAGCATTAAAAGCGGAATCCAAAATCACTATCGGTCGTGCTGCTAAGATAGTCTGTGCCAAAATCAACTGTTGTTTTTGACCACCAGATAAAAGAGAAGCGTTAGCATCAATCACCGTTTGATATTTTTGCGGTAAATTTTCAATAGTCTCTGTTAAATTAACAATTTGACAAGCAGTTCTAATTTCTTCTGGACTAAAATGCCCAGTACTTCCTAATTGTAAATTTTCTGCCAGCGTTCCCGTAAAAAATCGTGGTACTTGGGTTACATAGCTAATCTGCTGCTGTAATACTTGGGGATTTACTTCGGCTAAATTATGTCCATCAAGTTGCACTTGTCCTGTCGTCGGCATCTCTAGTCCTGCCAACAAACGGGCCAAAGTGGATTTTCCACTTCCGCTGCGACCCACAATTGCTATTTTAGTTTGCGGTGGAAGCTCTAGATTTAAATTTTTGATAAGGTCTGATTGTTGATCATAATGAAAACTAACGTCTTGACAGGTTAATTCTCCGCGCAACTTTAATGTTGTAGCTGCAGGATTAGTAATAGATTGGCTTTGTTGCCAAGTTTTTATTTGCGGCCATATTTTTTGCCAACGCATAGTTGATTGCTGCAATTTGATTAGCATTTGCATAAGAGCCAAAAAATAAAATAATAAAATCGTAAAAGCAACCAGTTGACCGATAGTTAGCAGGTTTTTCCATACTAAAAACGAACCTAGCAACAGCGTTATCCCACTCAGAATTAAAGAAGCTGCTAGTTGTAAAGCCTGTTGTTTTTGCTGTTGGTATTTTAAACCTAAGCGATCACGCATCCAAGTGGTAAAATCATGATCAAATTTTTGATAACGTTGTTGTGCAATTCCCAGAGCGGCAATCGTTTCTAATTGGGTTACATTTTCATGCAGATCGGTATTCCACACAACTTTTTGATCAAATTGCTGCGCTTGCCAAACGAGTAAGTGGTGATTTAACCACCAGCTGAGCAAAACGGTTATTGGCAAAATTAGTAAAGCTGCTACGAACAACCAACTGTTTTGAATGGCTAAAATAATTCCTAGTAAAATAACCATGCCGCCATCTAACAAGAGGTTAAAAACGGACTTTAAACCCGTAGTCACCCCTTCATTAAGCAGTAATACTATTTGCTGCCAATTATGATCAGACACCATCTTGGGAGAAATATTTAATAATTTCTGTACTAATCCTAAAATCAGATCTAAAGTCCAATGTTGATCTAAGATTTCTAAAAATAAATGTCGTAAAAAATGAAATACCGCTTGAAACAAATAAGCAACCATTAGTCCGATGATCGTTATAACGGTGGTATTTAACAGTTTCTGAGGCCAATATGTATCAATTAATTGCTCCGCCGCTAGAGCTGTCAAAACACTAATAGCTATTTCCAGCAAAGCAGCAATCACTAAACTTGCAGTCAGTAGTTTATGTCTTGTAATCAGAGAAATAACTAACTGCCGAAAAGATGTAGTCAGTGGAGGATTTGATGGTGCTATTAATAAGACGTTGCCTGTCCATTCACGATAAAATTGTTTATAGGATAAACGTGTAATTCCTATTTGGGGGTCTGGATCAGCTACTAGCAGATATTTCTTTTTGGCCCGCAAAATAACATAATAATAATCTACATTATTACCCTTAACCACGTGAGCTATCCAAGGATAAACTAAAGTAGGCTGATCTAGCATGTGCCAATCAGCTTGGGCTATCTGTGCTTTTAACCCTAAATGTTGTGCTGTTTTTTGGAGGCGTTCCAGAGAAGATTTTTGAGGATGTTTTTGCAGTTCTGCTTGCAAATCTTGCACGGAAACAGATTGATGAAAACTTCTCAAAACCATCAATAAAGCAGCTAAACCGACATCATGGGTTTGTAATTTGGAAACATAAATTTTTCGCAATCTCATATTTTTTCCCACAAATCTTAATTAATTAAATTTTTATCAAGTATCAATGCCATAAAACAGAACTCATTATAGCAAATTCGTTTTAACTTATCTCAATTTTACTATAATACAAAAAAATAACTCTGTCAGTGGTAACTGACAGAGTTATAAAATTTTTATGAGACAAAAGCTAAGATTAATTAGAATATAAATATATTACCCGATAAAAGCGAAGAAAATTAGTCTCAATATTTATTTATTTTTAGTACCAGCCATGAGTCATCCAAAATTGTTGAGCAGCTTCCCAAGAACCATAACGTGAAGCAACATAATTATTAGCTACTCTTTCTTGGTTGGCCGGTGAATAATCGCCATTTAAATAAGATACATCCAATTGATATTTACCATAGTAACGGCCATTTTGAGCAGAATAAGAACCACCAGATTCGCGACTAGCAATCCAATCCCGCGCACTAGAATAACCTGCACTTGCAGAATTATAATTATTATAATCATTTTGTACTGATTGTGATGGCTGTGCTTGGTAAGAATTGTTGGTGACCGCTTGTTGCACACTAGGAGCTGACGGTGTTGACTGTACCTGATCGCTAGTAGCAACTGAAACTTGACCATCATCTTTGATGAGCAGTTTTTGTCCGACATAAATCATATTAATATTTTCAATATTATTATCAGCAGCCACTTGATTAACTAAACTTAAATCATTTTTTAACTGCATAGAAATTCCTGATAAGGTGTCTCCTGGTTTAACGGTATAAATGCTATCGGCTTTTGCAGCATTAGCAACTCCAAAACAAGAAGCTACACCTAAAGCTGTTGCAATTGCAACTTGTTTAAATTTCATATAAATAATTACTCTCCTTTAATTTAAAAAACACGAAATAAACAGAAACAATATCGTTCACCAACAGAGGCTATACTAACAAATGAATGTTACGAAAGTGTTTCAATCAAATAATAAATTCCTGATAATATTACAATTCGGTTACAGAACTATCATTTATGGTAGGGATTACCTGCATTAATCATAAACGCCCGATAAATCTGTTCGGTCAAAACTAGCCGCATTAATTGATGCGGCATTGTCAGCCGGCCAAAAGAAATTGATTGATTAGAACGCTGTAAAACCTGTGAACTGAGGCCTAATGAGCCTCCAATCACAAAAGTAATTTTGCTATGACCATACGTTAATAAGTCAGCTAACTGGGCTGCAAATTCTTCTGAAGAATATTCTTTACCTAAAATTTCTAAAGTGAAAACATATTCATCTGTTTGAATTTTTTGTAATATTCGCTGCCCCTCAATTTGTTTAACTTTTTCTTTTTGAGCGTTGCTGAGATTTTCGGGAGCTTTTTCATCTTTTACAGCTACGATTTCGACGTGACAATAAGGCCGTAAGCGCTGGACGTAGTCCTGAATTCCTTGTTGAAAAAATTTTTTTCTGATTTTACCTACAGCAACAATCTTAAATTTCATATTTTCTCCTTTTATTTATCCACCGCTAAATTTTGTTCGATTTTTTAATAAAACCCTATTGTATTAGGATTAATAACACTTCTCTAATAATGATTTTGCACTTATCCACAAGTTTTCCCCAAGATAGTGGATAATTCTTCCCAAAACTAAAATCCAGTTATCAACTTTTTAAACAACTTTTTCCACTGCCTTGTGGATAATTTTTTCCGGAAATTTTATTAAATACTAAATTTCCCCATAGGAAAAACGATTAATAATTAATTACTAAAAAAAAACGTAAAGCCGCGGCCTTACGTTTTTTTAGTCAAGTATTTAATCAGTTTTAGTTAATTTAACATTAATGGTCTGTTCCTTACCGTCACGATAAAATTGTAATTTGATATTATCCCCGACATTGTGACTGTAAAGCTGAGTATGCAAATCAGCAACATTTTTAACTTTTTTATTATCTAAAGCTACAATTACGTCGTACTTCCGTAATCCTGATTGTCGTGCTACTGAATTCGCATTGACAGAACCAACTAAAACTCCCTCATTAACATTCTCCGGTAATTTTAAGACGGTTCGCTGTTGCTTACTCGAAACTTGATCTAAATCAATTACCTTAATTCCTAATTGCGGCCGTTGAATTTTACCATTTTGAACTAATTGATTAATAATCTTGACAACTTCATTACTAGGAATAGCAAAACCCATGCCTTCCACGGACGTACCATCAGTACTAGAAGCTAATTTCATCGAATTAATTCCAATGACTTGACCGGCAGCATTAACCAATGGCCCTCCAGAATTTCCTGGATTAATTGCAGTATCCGTTTGTAAAACTGTAGCCTGACCGGTTACTTGACCAGTCTGTTCATCAGTAGTGTCAATCGTCCGATTTTTAGCTGAAATAATTCCTGCCGTAACTGAAGTAGCATACTTGCTGCCTAAAGGTGATCCAATTGCAATTACCGACTCACCCGGAGTCACTGCATCAGAGTTTCCAAAGGCGGCCACATCATGAATTTTATTAGCTGCCACCGACAAAACTGCCAAATCAGTAAGAGAATCTGTACCTACTTTTTTAGCCGCTATTTTACTGCCATCACTCAAAATGACCTCTAATTTTTCGGATCCGGCTACAACATGATTATTAGTAACAATATAAGCATTGCCGTTTTGCTTACTATAAATTAGTCCAGAACCTTCGCTAGATTCTTGTAATTTATTATTCTTATCTGATCTATTAGAATTATCATCACCATTACCGTAAATACTACCAAATAAGGCTCCTAGACTATCATCATCTTGCTGCTGACGTTGATAATTAATAACAGAAACCACCGAGCCCTTGACTTTTTTAAAAGCTGTCGTCATCTGATTATTGGATTTGACTGTCACATTGCTTACCTGCGTTGTGCCTGCTTTTCCATTAACCGGAGCAGTATTTGTCGAAGTATTAGAGTTAGCCAAACCGCCCCAATGACTAAATCCCCAAAATCCTAATCCTACTCCAATAAAGGCTGAAATCAAAGCAACCAAGGCTATTTTCCATAGTCCTGTATTATTACTCTTCAAAATTAACACACCCTTCTATTATTGCTGATTCTAAAACTAGACTTGAATAATATCTGTATCTTACTCCATTTCGTTTATATTGTAGCTAATAAATTTGAAAATTGCATGAATAATATTAAATTGTTATCAAAGGTGTGGCTTTTTGCGGATCCGTATCGTGTAGATAAAAGTCGTGATCTACACCTAAATCATTTTGCGTCAAAGTTGTAGCTACCGTTTGATGAGCTAATTTTTTTAAATTATTTTCAGGACTAAGATGACCTAAAAAAACTTGCTTTGTCCGATTACCAATAATATCACATAGAGCCTGAGCTCCATCTATATTGGATAAATGACCTTCATCACTAATAATTCTTTGCTTTAAAGACCAAGGATAACGCCCCTGCCGTAACATTTGTAAATCATGATTACACTCCATTAAGATTCCGTCAGCATTACGGATAATATATTTCATTTTTTCAGAGACATACCCTGTATCAGTTAGATCAACAAAGGATTTTCCTCCATAATGCACGTTATAAAACTGTGGATCGGCTGCATCATGCGACACACTAAAACTCTCAATATCAACTCCCCCCAGATTCATAGTTGTATTGGCAGCAAAGTCATGACATTGTGCGGGAGCAATTTCTCCAATTTTGGGGGCCATGGCTTGCCACGTTTTATGATTAGCATAGATATCCAAACCGTAGCGTCTCGCTAATATTCCTACTCCCCGGACATGATCACTGTGTTCGTGAGTTACTAAAAGTGCATTAATTTGCGTAATATCTTGTCCAATGCTTGCTAATAAATTCTTGATTTTCTTACCCGATAAACCCGCATCAATTAAAATTTGCTGTTGGGGCGTTTTTACTAAAAGACAATTTCCCTGACTACTACTAGCCAGAATACTTACTTGCATTTGATTATTCACTCACTTTCACCTGCTGATTCGGATCGTCCTTCATAACCGCTCCGCTAAAAGCATTAACTTTACTAATTTGTAAGTCTTTACTACCCTTTGTAGTAAATCCTACATACCACATAGGAATATAAATTGTACTTCCTTTTACTTTCAAGAGGCGTCCATAAGCTAACTTGCTCCAGCGAATTTGAGAATTGCTGGGAATATCATTATTTGTATAAAGACTATCAACGGCATGCCGCTCACTAATTGTCGCTTGTTTTTCACGTAACACACTGATTCCATCAATATAACGCTGCTGATAGCCCAACAAACGATTATCTTCAATTTGAAAAGTAATCCGCCCGTCAAATTCATAGAATTGGCCAATCTTTCTTTTTTCAATATAAACAATATTATTAGGTGTAGATAAATTAGGCGCATATTGATATTGCTGTCCGTGTAAGACATTATGCTCTTTAGTTATAAAACGATTTAAAGTTTGCTGCGGTGTTTGTGCAGCAATTAAAATGGGAGAATCTAAAATACTATTGAGTTGATTTTTTTCTTCATTATAGCTGACACTTTGATTACGCAGTTTACCTTGTTCATTACGTAAAAGATGGCTGTCTTTACTAGCTAAATAATATCCTTGGCTTGTACGTTTATCTAATTTTTTGGAAAGTGAAATATTATCCTTATCCATTTCTTTAGTTAAACTAATATGTCCCGAGTTATTAGTCATCACCACGGAATTACGACTTTTCATATAGGAAGTAAACAGGAAAACATCTAAAGCTACAAAAATTACTAGAAAAATCATTTCAATTTTTTTAAAGTCCATGATTACCTCCTCTAATTAATCCAGTCAGCATAAGTTTTCCATTGATTATTCATCTTCACATAATAAGCAGGAGTTAAATCTACAATTTCCCGATTTTGACTATCATCACTCCATTTATAGCCAATAGTAATTTTTTGAATGTCATGAATATTATAACCGTTGTCCTTGAGACCCGTGATAATATCACTGGTGGCAGGTAAACGAATGCTTTTTTGTTCTGCAGGTACAGGAACTTGTAAAATTTTTTTGGAGAAGAGCAGATTTTGGCCATTATGAGAAAATTCAACTTTGACCGTACCATTTTTACTTTGTTGAAAAATAGGAAAACCCTCAACGTAATTTCGAAAAATTAAGTTTTGATTTTTGCGGTCATAATTATATAAATAGGTTCCATTTAACGGATTTCCAATTTTGACCAAAGCCCGATAGGATTCATTTAAGATGTCCGGAACATTATCAGGAATATCGGTTTTGGAATAATCCACAAAATTAACTAAATCATTACGACTATCAACATCTAACAGGCGATACATCCCATTTCGGTAAATAATACGATCATTAATTTTATGAGTGGTAATATCTGAACCCTGTTTCGAATTTAATAAATTAGAAATATAATTATTATTACTTTGCTTAGTTATTAAATAACTAACCGGTTTTAAGGTAATAGGTTTTAAAAATAGTAAATGAACTGCATGATCATGCACTTGAGTATCCACCAATGCGGAAAAATTATTATCTTGCACCAATTTATGAATACGACGGTAATTTAAATGCCGTTGCCGGACTTTATAAATAGCAAAATTATGGTCACTGAGAAAATATAACTGTTGCTGCTGACCTTGCAAAATAAGAACAATCCGATCTATATCAGCATCCGGATTTTGTTGTAGTCTTTTTTGAGAAATCAGATGCGCAATAGTATTTATTGTTAAAGTCGTCGGATACACCAATTGAAGGGAATTTTTTTGATGCAGTAATTTTTGATAGCGGACACTATCATTGACCGCAATTTGTCGCGGGCGACTTAAACGCGCTTGCTTAATTTGCTGGAAGATCTCCCGCACTGTGCTGTATTTATAATTATAAATCAAACGTTGACTGTGAGTGTCATTAATAATGATCTTAGTTGGCGAAAAAATCTCATTCATCGATTTCGTAGTTACTACAGAGCGGCGGTTAACTGTTTGAATGGTGCCAACCTGAACTCCCTGTTGATATTTGGCATTATTGGTCCAGATCAGCCAAGATAAAATCAAACTAATAATGATGGCGATGATTAAGAAGACCCGTAAAAAAATACCACTAATACGCTTCATCCCAATCACCTCCAACTTCTTTGGCATCATAAGGCAAAGAAATATAAAAAGTCGAGCCCCGATTTTCCATACTATTTACCCACACATGACCACCTTGAGCTTCAATCACTTCTTTAGAAATGGACAATCCCAAACCGGTGCCTCCCTGTTTGCGGGAGCGGGCCTTATCAACACGGTAAAAGCGATCAAACACCTTTTTTAAGTCTTTGCGAGGAATACCCAAGCCTTGATCTGTAATACTAAGAATAATATAACGCTGCGTATCATTGAGCCGACAAGTGATCGTGCCGCCGTTAGGTGAATATTTAATTGCATTATTCATAATATTATCAATGGCCTGCGTCATTTTATCCGGATCAATTTCTACCCATAAATCTTTTTGGGTAAAAACGCGCTTAATAGAATATTTTTTAAACGGTTTTCCGGCAGCTTGTGCCTTATCTTGATCATTTTTAATTAACATATCAAAACGATCCAAAATAAAATTGAAAAATTCATTAAAGTTAACTAACTCCACATTAATTTTGGCAGTTCCCTGATCAAAACGCGACAAATCCAAGAGCGAATTAACCATACGAATCATCCGTTCAGTCTCTTCTTGAATAACTTTTAAAAAACGGGGTGCCAGCTGAGAATCCTGCCAAGCACCGTCATTGAGCGTTTCCACATAACTGCGCAAACTAGTTAGAGGCGTCCGTAATTCATGGGAAACATTAGAAACGAACAGGCGCCGATCATTATCAATCTTGCGCTGTTCTGTAACATCATGTAAAACACAGACAAGCCCGGTAACAAAACCGGTGTTGCGTTTAATTAAAGAAAAATCTGCCTGTAAAATTAAATTATCGCCTTCACTATCAGCAGCTGGTTCAATAATACGTTCATCTTGATTGGATAAAAGATCATCAAAACTAGTAGTGGAATTAATACCTAATAAATCAACTAATTGTTCACTAAATGCAGTTTTTTGATCAACATTTAAAAAAGCCTGGGCGGCTTCATTAATAATAGTTATATTACCATGGCGGTCAGTAGCCACTACTCCATCAGTCATTTGACTTAAAACGCTATCGAGACGATTCCTTTCAGCATCTGAATTTTCCTGCTCTTCTTCCACACGTACTGATAAGTTATTCACTGCTACGGCTAATTGTCCTAATTCATCTTCACTATACACACGGACTTGCCCTGAATAATCACCATTAGCCATCCGAATAGCTTGTTTACGCATTTCTGCAATTGGGCGTGTGATAGCCCGGGCTACTACAATAGAAATTAAAGCTCCTAATAAGCCAGCAACTAATGAAGCAACAAAGAAAATAAAGACAATATTATTAATATTTTTATAGACTTGATCCATGTTAGCTCGGACATACACTGCCCCCACTACTGTATTATTATCACCATTAGAACTAACTAAAGGCGTAATAGAGACATAATAACTGCCGTCACGATCATTATGGGAGATTTGAGTTGTTTTGCGTCCGGAATAGATTACATCTTTAATTTGGGTATTGGTCGTTCTTTGACCGACACTATTTTGACTATTATTATTATTTTTCAAAGCAACGATCTTACCCTGACTATTCACAATTTCGATATCAGAATTTTGAATATTACTAATATCATTAATTGTAGTTTGAACACTGCGTCGGGTTTTAGCTGAAGAACTAGATAAATTACTAGCTAAAGAAGTCGTTACATATGATGGTAATTGTACTTGAGCTTCAAAGCTTTCAATATTCTGTTGCTCTAGACTATGAACAAAATAAGCCCCAATAATTTCAATTGTTACTAATAAAAGTAAAATAAAAATAGCAGCTACTTTAAATTGAATTGAGCTAAAAAATTTAATTTTATTATTCACACATTTGTCCCCAAAATCCTATTTGTTCTTTGTTAATTTTCACCCTTATCCGATTTGAGATAATAGCCTACTCCTCGACGTGTAATTAAATATTCCGGTTTGCTAGGATCAGTTTCAATTTTTTCCCGCAGACGTCTTACTGTTACATCCACTGTCCGCACATCTCCAAAATAATCATAACCCCAAACCGTCTGGAGCAGATTTTCCCGTGTCATAACTTGTCCTAAGTGCTGGGCCAAATAATAGAGTAATTCAAACTCACGATGAGTTAACTCGATTTCTTTATTATTCTTTGTAACCGTATAGGCCTCAGGTAAGATTTTGAGGTCTCCGACTTCAATATTAGAATTAGTTTCGGTATTATTATTGTCTACGTTTACTTTTTGCCGCCGTAAATTTGCTTTAACACGTGCTACTAATTCTCGATTAGAAAAAGGTTTCGTGACATAGTCATCGGCACCCATTTCTAGTCCTAAAACTTTATCTAATTCGGAATCTTTAGCTGTTAGCATGATAATTGGTGTATCTTTAGTTTTTCTAACTTGGCGAGCAACTTCCAGGCCGTCGATTTTAGGTAACATTAAATCTAAGATAATTAAATCTGGAGTTTCTTCTTGTACCTGTTCTAATGCGGCTTCACCATCGAAAGCAATTGCAGTTTCGTAGCCTTCTTTTTCAAGATTATATTTAATAATATCTGTAATCGGTTTTTCATCATCGACAATCAAAATCTTGTTTGCCATTCGTTTTAGCTACCTCCTTGCTATAGTTTCAGTATACTATCTTCTAGAAAATTGGGAAAATAAAGTTGCCACTTTTTTAAAATTATGCTATTATATTTCGTGTACTTCATTGGGTGGTTAGCTCAGCTGGCAGAGCAACGGACTCTTAATCCGTGGGTCCAGGGTTCGATCCCCTGACCACCCACTAACTAATAAATAAAAGCTGATATATAACAGTACAGTGTTATATATCAGCTTTTTATTTTGACGCTCCATAATAAGATATAAGTAATTAGGTTTTCTGGTAATCAAAAGTTAAAAACTTAACGGACAAAACTAAACCTTTATTGAGAAGTGTTTTTTCAATTAATAACGTTTTCTTAAAGACTCTGATATTTCCGATTATTTTTCTCTTTTGAGAAACTCCAAAATTTCTATATTGTATTGACTTTTTAATTCACAAGTTCAAATAATAAGCTCCTAAAAAATTAGTAATTAATTAAATATGTCCTTCAACAAATTACAATCAGCATGGCTGTAAGCGTCAGGATTCTACACTTTGTGTAGAGCTTTTTTGTCTAAATAGGATAACTAAAATATATAATTTAGGTGATATTAGTACTTGAATCCCTTTTTAGGAAATCATAAGTAAATTAAAACCAGAGTACCTATGCCAAACAAAAAAGCACTCTAAAGAGTGTCTTTAAATTATTGAATTCCAAGCTCTGCCTTAAGAGCTTTGGTAGTTAATTGGGAAACGTTAATATTTTGTTCTTTGGCCATCACTGATAAATATTCTGGAACTGTAATAGTTTTTTTAATAGTTTTTGAGTTCTTATGAAGCCACTTGTCCAGATCGACAGTTATATAAACTAATCTATCATTGGATTTTAAATCCCAACTCCTAGGGTCTTGAACTTCAGGATAACTAGCTTGACCATCTAACATGGTAGCAATCGCATCTTCGGCCCAATATGCAGCATCGGAAAAAGTATCACCTTGTGTTACCATTCCGGGAATATTGGGAGAGGTTGCTACATAGTAATGCCCGTCATCATGATATTCGGAAATAATTACAGGATAGATTAAATTTCTCATTTGTCATTTGGATATGCCAAACAATACTTATTTCAGCCCCGCTTGTTTTCTAATTGCCATTTCTGTGCCCTTTTTAATTTCTTTGGAATGGAAAGGAATTTCAGTGGTTCGTCCATCAGGATGCTGATATCTTCGATGACCACCCCTACCTTTACCTTTTTGGAGTACAAAACCAGCTTGTAAAAGTTCCATTTCCATTTGTTTAGGACGTATTGGCATATCCCTACTCCTTTCTATATGTATATTATACATACTTAAACTGTAAAAGTAAATATATTATACATATATTAGAGCTTTTTATCTATCGAATTTCAATGCACACGATAGTCTTTTTTACAAACTTCATAACATTATTACTATCAACTGTTAATGAGCTGCTGATAATCTTACCATCTCTTTTGGATGCTGCTATGAATTATTTCAAACGGTGACAATCAGAACAAAGAAAAAATTATTCACGCTAGACTTTAATACAGCTAGCAAGGAGCAATTAATGTTTGTAACCAGAAGTAATATATCTAAATCATTAAATACTCCTGCACAGTGGCTTAAAAAGTTTATTAACCAATCAAGACTATCCAAAATAACCATGACAGTTTTCGGCATTCTCATGGTTCTGTCTTATTTTCTCCTGTTTATACAATTAAGAAAGTAGAAGAATAGTTAGATTACGAGGATGCTCAAACCAGACTGAATATCTATTAAAAAACAGGATCAGAAAGCAGTCCAAAAGCTGGTTAATTTCTTGAATTTTTCATTGATAATAGTCAATCTGATAGTTAAAGATATTTTCAACATGCCCTAATCGCTTGTCGTCCCTTATATACTAACGTTTATCGAAAAATGAGTTGATCCCCTGACTTACCAATAAATAAAAGCTGATATATAACACTGCATAGTTATATATCAGCTTTTTATTTTCAATAGAACTCAAAAAATTGTTAATCCAAATAAATTATTTTGCAAATAACTGAATCACATTTCGGGGTACCAATTAGTATGAAATATCCCCTTTCGATCCAGCCGTTTATAAGAATGGGCCCCAAAATAATCGCGTTGTGCCTGTAATAAATTAGCAGGCAATTTGGTATTAAAAATTGATTCTAAATAATTTAAAGCTGCACTGAGTGCAGGTGTGGGAATTGCCGCTGATTGAGCTATCATCACAGTTTGGCGCAAATCTAAAATATAATGAGTTATTAATTCTCCAAAGTAGGAGGAAGTAAAAAGATTACCCCTTGAACCAATAGTAGAATAAATTTCTTGAATTTTAGTTAGCATCGAAGATCTAACGATACATCCATTTTCCCATATCTGAGTAATAGAAGCCAAATCCAAATGCCAATGATACCGGTCACTGGCTAATTGAAGCTGTTGTAATCCCTGACCATAACTAATAAATTGCGCTAAAATTAAAGAATTTTGCACAATGTTGATAAAGTTATTAGGAACACGTGTACTTGAATTTTTGTATTTAAAATCAGAATTACTAATTACTTGGCCAGAGATAAATCTAGCAAAAACTGATTCTGCAATGACTGTAATAGGCGCTCCTAAGTTAACAGCATCTTCTAGCATCCAATTGCCAGTACCTTTATACTCTGCCTGATTTAAAATGACATCAATAAGGTCTTGTCCTGTTTGTTGATCTTTTTTGCAGAGAATTTTTACTGTAATCTCTAATAAATAAGACTCTAAATCAGTATGATTCCAACCGGAAAAAATTTTTGCCACTTCAGAATTATTTAATTTGAGTAATGTTCGTAAAATATCATAAACTTCGCATAACAGTTGCATAATTCCGTATTCAATACCATTATGAACCATCTTCACATAATGGCCCGCTCCTTCGGGGCCAATGTAATTAACACAAGGATAACCTTGATTATTTCTGGCGGCAATAGCCTTTAACATGGGTGCAACTTGCTCATATGCTGCTTGTTGTCCACCAGGCATCATTGATGGACCTGCTAAAGCTCCTTGTTCACCACCAGATATTCCCATGCCTATAAAAGCGATTCCTAATTTATTTAAGCTGTTAAAACGTCGATTAGTATCTTGAAACCAGGAATTACCCCCATCAATTAAAATATCCCCTTTATTTAATAACGGTTTTAAACAATTGATGGTTTGATCAACAGGAGCCCCTGCTTTAATCATAATAATTATTTTTCGAGGGCGTTTCAAAGAATTAACAAAATCTTGCCAAGAAGAAGTCGGTACAAGTGTTTTCTTTTGATATTTCTCAGATATAGTTTTCATTTCTTGCTTCGAAATACTAAAAACAGAAACGGAATAGCCATGTCGATTTAAGTTTAAAGCTAAATTTTTTCCCATTACTGCCATGCCAATAACACCGACTTGTTGCATATAAGTCCTCCTCAGTCAAATTAAAAGCTTAATGGCCTTTAATTACCCTAATAAATTTTTGTAGTTCATTTAATGGTGCAACTGCTTGAGTAATCGCTCCTCCCACAACAATAATGTCTACCAATTCCTGCTGGCGTAATTTTTGTGCAGCTTTTAAATCTATTCCTCCAGCTACGGCTAGATTTTCAATATTAGGATGGTTTTGATGAAATTGTTCCACCATTTGAATCAAATCTTGCTTTGTTGAAGAATCATTATTGTGATGAATCAAATAAATTGCTTGCGAATAACCTGCTATTTTGGCTACTTGTGCCGCTGGCACATCAGTTAGATCAATCATCATCTTTTTTTTATTACTAGTTTGATCATTGCATAAAGCAATAGTTTTTTCAGAAGCAGAGCCAATGACTGTTAAATAATCTGCGCCATAATTAAATCCTGACTCGAACTCATAAGCACCTTCATCATAAGTTTTAATGTCATATAAAATTTGACTTTCTTTAATCTTGTTACTGATCTTTTGTAAAGATTGCATCCCAAAATCTTTAACTAAAGAAGTCCCAAATTCAATAATATCAGCTTTACCATCTAATAATTGCACCAATTTTGTGGTCTCTGCTAGAGATTTTCGATCAATGGCTACTTGAAGTTTCATTTACTAATTCACCTCTGGAAATTTTTTACAAAAAGGATTTATAGGGTAAATTGACTGGATAAGTGTAACGGTCAGCAAATCCTCTATCATGATAATATTCAATTTTGGTTCGATCATCAGGATAAGTGAAACTTCCCCCAGGCAACCATAAAAATGGATAAAATTGATAATTAAATCTCTTTTTGCGTAAATCCCAAAGTATCTCTATCTCTTGCGGATCGGCCAACATATTACTCCAAATATCCCAATGTAAAGGAATAATCACCTTAGTTTGTAAAGCTTCTGCCGTTCTTAATACGTCTACCGAAGTCATTTTATCTTGAACACCAATTGGATTCTCACCATAAGCAACAGTGGCTACATCAATTTTAAAATCCTGTCCATGCTTGGCAAAATAAGAACAATAATGAGAATCAGCAGCATCATATATAGTTCCTGCGCTAGTATTAATAACAAAATTAACTGCACGTTCATCCATCTCAGGTACTACATCATCTGGTGGTAATTCTTTAGTATCAGGATCAGTAATTAAAACCGATCTGTCAAAGGAATCAGTCACTTGAATGGTGATATCTTTAACTTTTACAGTATCTCCTGGTTTAACTGTAATACACCTATTAGCAGGTACTCCCCAGTCAATCCATTGTTGAACTACATATTTAGGACCAATAAAAGGTGTTTGGGCAGATGTATTTTTCAAAACTGCGGCTGCAGCATTTAAATCAATATGATCATGATGAAAATGCGTGACCAAAAATGCATCTAATTTTTTTATCTTAAAAGGATTAAAAACATTGGGTTGACTTCTCAAGTTAGGTTGAATAATGCGTCCTCCTGTTAGTCTAGCCCATTGATGCCTAGCAGACATTTCCTTCAGCTTGTGTGTAGTCTTTCCCGTGCCACACCAAAGATCAATAGCGATATTAGTCTGCGCGTCACTCTTAATCCAAAGGCCCATATTCACAAGCCACCACATCATAAATTTATTTTTAGGGACTATTGTATTATCAATCTCTTCATTAAGCCAAGTTCCCCATTCAGGAAAAACTTGATTTTTCCAAGTTTGTTCTGTAGTTTCATCAATTTTACTCATCTTTAAACCTCATCAATAACCCATCTCTTTTAAACGTTCATCTAAAGCAGCTTTAATTTCCTCTTGATTAACAAAATTATTTAATACTAAAGTTTTAGTTTTTAAATCCTCAGGAAAATCTTCCGCTAATTCATTAGTAGTTACGTATAAATCAGCCTCAACACTTCTAATACTGCCTACATCAATAGTTTCAACTGAAAAATCATCACGTTTTTCTGATTCTAAAATATTTTCAATATTCATTTTGGCAATAACACTAGAACCTACTCCAAAACTACAAACTGCTACAATTTTCATAATTTTAGCCTCCTCGACATTAAACAAACATTAAAAAGATACTTCTTAAAAGTTTTAATAAGTACATTAATGGCATCCAAACCAGCGCGAAATCAATATTCGAAAAAGTTAAACCGCTTCCAAACATAGGGCCAGTTAATGGATAAAAAAGAATGACCGCTGCTGAGGAAATCATCCCCGTTATAAAGCCTGCAAAAATTGCTCCCCGCCAGCCACCAGCTTTATTACCAAAAACACCCATAACATTGCCATCGAAATACATAATAATAGGACTTGGAAAGACAATAATAGGAGATTTAAAAAAGATTGTCAGAAAAGTTACCAAAATGCAGCCAATTGTGGATCCTAAAAAACCAAACATTCCTCCCATTGGAGAAAAAGGAAAGAATGTTGGTGCATCTAATGCAGGTATGGCTCCTGGTAAAAACTTATCTGAAATACCCTTAAAGGCTGGAACAATCGAGCCAATAAACATTCTAACTCCCTGTAGCAAAATAACTATTCCGGCTGTAAATTTAAATCCATTGAGTATTAACCATAAAATCCAATTAGTGCCACTTATTCCTGTACCGGAAAGAGATTCGATTCCTTTTTGTCCTACTGCTAAACCAATACCTAAAAAAATCAGAGGCATTAAGAAAAATAAAGTTATTGTATTATCACGAAACATTGAGGCCCATTTGGGTAGTTTCATATTATCAGCATCTTGATGTTTATTGCCAAACCATTTACCAATAAAATGGGCTAAAATAGAACCTACTTGATCCATAAAACCTAAAGTTTGCACATTATTTAACCATTTTTTACCTATAATCCGTGGGATAGCAGGAGAATAAGTATAATACACTGCTGCAAATATAGAAGCTAAAGTAATTGTCCAAAAATCATTCGTCTTTAATACCGTAGGAATAGCAGCATTTAAAAAGGCCGCTAAAAACAATTCCAAATGTGCTGTTAAATAAACATTTTTAAAAACCTCTTTATGAGAAATTCGAACTAAAACCAGATGAATTAAAAAGGCAATTAAAAAAGTTATAACCGTATTTTTTGCTAAGGTATTAAATTGTAAGGCCACACCAAAAACCGCATCATTGGTTGGTAAAACTCCTTTCACCTTTAAGGTGGAATTTAATTTGTTAATAACCGGTGATAAAGAAGAAATCAAAATTCCCGAACCGGCAGTTAAAATGGTTAAGCCAATAATTGTCTTGACTACACCATCTATAACCTGCGGAAATTTTTTCTTTTGTAAGAGTAATCCGATTAACGCAATTAATCCTAAGAAAATAGTATTGTTGCTTAAAATTTGATAAACAATGAAATTAAATACTTTCATAATTTTCTCCTTCATTAATTAAACGACTAATACAGTCAGCGTCAGAGTCAGAAGAAGAGCTTTTTAAATACGCTAAATTTTGCGAATTATTCAAAAACTTTACTAATTTCTGTAATAATTCTAGATGGTCATTATTATTTGAAGCTGCTAAAATAATTACGATATCGACTGGATCATTTATTTTATTACCAAAGTTGATCGCTGGATCTAAGGTCGCTAAAGCGATCGCCGTATGTCTAATATCATTGCCAGGTCGGGCATGACCCAAAGCAATTCCAGGTGCAATGACAATATAAGGTCCATATTGGTTTACTGAAGCAATCATTCTATCAATATATGATTTTTTAATTATCCCCATATTTAATAAGGGTTTTGAAGTAACATAGAGCGCTTCTTGCCAATTTTGAACCGGCACCTTAAATTGAATCGCTTTCGGTGAAAGTGTTATAACCTTGCCAGCCAAATAAATCACCTCCATTGTAAAAAATATTCATATAAATACGCGTACATTATGATTGTTTTTTACACCAGAATTATATAATGCTGTTTATACAATTTGCAAGCACTTTTATAAAATAAAACTGAATAATAAATAAGAGGTTGATGCGCATGGAATTATCTATTCAAAATAGAATTTATAATATTTATGACGATTTGGGAGATCAGAGTAAAAAAATAGCTGATTTTATTTTGAAAGCTCCAGAAGTCTTTTCTTCATTAACGCTGGAACAACTAGCAGAAAAATCTGGGGTTTCCACTGCCACCATTTCCCGCTTTGCCAAACAATTAGGTTATTCTAGATTTTCTCAGCTGAAATGGTCTATTCTCAATGAAACAAATAATAAAGATGTTAAACCGATTAAAGTTAACGATTCTGCAATGGTTGTAGCCAAAAAAACTTTAGATGCTAATATTGAAACTCTGAATCGTACATTTGAGTTAATGAGTGAAGAACAATTACAAAAGGCTCTGCAATTAATTGTTCATGCGCAAAATTTAGATTTTTTCGGTTTAGGTGGTTCTAATATTGTGGCTCTTGATGCCTACCATAAATTTCTCAGAGTACCTATCAAGGTTATGCATGATAACGAATATCATTTAGCATTAATGCAAGCTTCCAAATTAACTAATAAAGATTGTGCTGTTGTTATTTCTCATACTGGAAATGATCAAGATACTTTACTAATTGCGGAAACTTTAAAAAGAAGAAAAGTACCTATGATCGTAATTACCAGCTTTCCCGATTCGCCATTAGCCAATTATGGGGAAATTTGCTTCTTCTCAATTTCTGAAGACTCAGAATATCGAACTGAAGCTTTATTATCACTAACCTCACAATTAGCAATCAATGATTGTCTTTATATGTTAGCAGCCCAACATTTTGGTTCGCAGGCAGAAAACATATTAAAAGATATCCGCCAGACCATTATTAAAAAGCATTAATAATTAAATCTGCAATCGTTAGTATCCAAACAATAATAATTTTTATTCCATTAGCATTCTGATTATTTTAAATATATTGTGAAATAATATCAATTTCTCAAATTATATGATATAACCAAAAAGTGATTTATTGATCAAATTCTATTCATAAAGAAGAGAGAATATTAATGCGTTACGATTTCGATAATAAGGTCGCCATCGTTACTGGTGGAGCTAAGGGAATTGGTAAAGAAGTAGTATAGGGAATCCATAATGGAGGTGGAACAGTTGCCGTTTTAGATATCGATAATAGTGCAGGTAAAAATTTATTAGGTGAATTAGGAAATAATGATTGCTATTACCACATGGATCAAGCTAATCGAGAGGAAGTTAATACAATTTTTCGACAAAACATCAATGATTTTCAAACCGTTGATATTTTAGTTAATGTTGCCGGAATAATCAGCGCTAAGCCATTTTCTGACTTGTCTCCTGAGGAATGGGATCAAACTATTCAAACTAATCTTACGGGTCCATTTAATACTGTTAAAGCAATTTGGGAACATTTTAAAAATAATAAGGGCGGTCGCACCTTCTTTTATGCATACCTCAATGAGCAAAACTCTTTCAGATGACCCTATAAAAAACGAAAAAGTTATCAGCATGATTCCTTTATGCAGGGCGGCAGAACCGGTAGAAATTGCCCAAATGATTCTATTTTTTGCTTGTGATGCTGCCAGTTTTATTACTGGAGAAATTGGCGATGTTGATGGCGGCGTAGTTATGTATGGTTAGAGGAGTTTATAATGACAAAGAATAAGAAATATTTTTCGCTTCCGGGAGGAAACATCATTATTCCTATGTTTATAGGAGCTGCTATTAATAGTTTTTTCCCAGTCTATTAAAAATAGGCGGTTTCACTACCCCTTTAGCTGAAGGATCTGGAGCCTTAGTAGGAGCCTTTTTATTCGTCATTGTTGGCACAATATCTTTTAAATCTATCCCAGCTGCAGCTAAAAGAGGAGCTACTATTATTCTCACCAAAGTCGCTCTTTCCATTATTTTTGGCCTCACAGTAGGAAAATTGTTAAATAACAATTTCTTAGGTTTAAGTACCTTATAAATAATTGGAGCCATGTCTGGGGCCACTATGTATGCAGGAATTGTTCATGACTTTGGTGATGAAATTATGAAGGAGCAGTGGGAATAACCATTCTTAGCGTTGGCCCCTATGTAACTATGATTGCGTTAGCTTCTTCAGGTTTGGTCTCTTTTTCAGTGGTTACCTTAATTGCAACAATTCTGCCATTATTGGTAGGAACGATACTTGCCAACATTTTTCCAGCAGTTAAAAAATTTTAAATGATGGTATGAATGTTTCTATCGTGGTAGTTGGTTTTGCCTTGGGATGTACTATGCATTTTAAGCAGATTTTTGTAGGTGGCGCTTCCGGTATCTTATTAGGAGTAATTGTAACCTTAATAGGAGGCCTTGTTACTATTGGAGCTGATAAATTAACTGGCGGTTCTGGAGTAGCAGGAGCCGCAATTTCTAGTAAAGTTGGAGCTGCCATAGCAACCCCCGCAGCTTTATCTGCTGTAGATGCTTCTTATAAAGCTATCAAAGCAACTGCTACAGCACAGATTACTGCTGCTGTAGTAGTTACCGCAATTTTGACACCTATTCTAACCGCTTGGATAGCTAAACGAAATAAGAAAAAGTTAGCTACCGTTTCGCAAGTAAATGATTAAAAAGTATCAATTATCTTTACTAAATATTGGTTTAACTTATAAATAAAAGCCCTAAATATTTTCAGTCAATAATTAAACATTTTCAATGGTCGAATATCTGTTTGGTATAAATAACTATCTAGAACCAAACGAATATTCGACTATTATTATATAGAACCAATTGATCATATTGAAACGAACATAAATTTTTAGATTAAATTCAAATCTAATAGCTTTTTGGTCACTTGATAATATGACAATTCCAGATCATAAGGCATCTAAAGATTATTTTCTCACTACATAATTCTTTAAATTTATTAAAAAATACTTCACTGATTCTCATAAATTATTTAAATTATGATTGACTTTTAATGTCAATGCTTTACAATATCACCAAGTTTAATCTATTAACCATTCCTTAAAAATTTATTAAGTTAGTTGGTATAGCAATGAATAATGAACTTAACTTTAGGTCGGCTTTCAAAGAGACTTTACCGACCGTTTTAGGCTATATTGGTATCGCTACCACAGTGGGAATTATTGGAAAAACTTCCGGTCTCTCGATTATGGAGGTCGTTTTAACCTCCCTAATTATTTATGCGGGCTCGGCTCAACTAATTGCTATTAACTTAATTGCAGCAGCTAATCCTCTTTACACTATTGTGCTTGCTGTTTTTTTAGTAAATTCCCGCATAATTCTTATGAGTACAACTATTGCAAAATACTTTCATAAAGAATCTCTACTAAAAAATATCATAATTGGTAGTTTATTGACTGATGAAAGTTTTGCCCTGGGAATTTCTAAACTTAACTATACTCAGGGCAAGTTAAACTTTGAATGGTTTAATACGGTTAATCTTATTTCTTATATAACTTGGATTATTTCTACGGCGCTAGGCGCACTATTAGGCCAGTTTATTTCTAATCCTCAAAAACTTGGATTAGATTTTTCCATCGTGGCAATGTTTCTCGGATTACTATATTTACAAGTAATCTCAGATAAATCTCTAAAAAAATCTTTACAATATATCATTGTTTTCTTAACAATGTGCCTGACTTATGGCAGTCTAATTATTTTACCTAGTAATTTAGTAATTATTACAGTTACTTTAATAGGTTGTAGTTTGGGGGTTTTATTAAAACATGTTATTCAATAAAGTAGTCCTGACGATTATCTGCTGCGGCATTGTAGCGATTTTATCCCGGGTTTTACCCTTCGTATTATTAAAGTATGTCCATCTATCAGACAGATTAGTAGAATTTTTAGATTTTGTTCCTATAGTTATTATGACTACCTTGTGGTTTAGTAATCTTTTCACTCCGCACTTGGGAAACCTGCCAATTCTTAATCTCGAATATTTATTGGCTTCATTACCAACTTTTTTAGCAGCCATTGTAACCAAAAATCTTCTCCTCATTGTGTTGGTCGGAATTATTTCTTTAACTATTTTGAGAACTGTAATTTAAATTTTTCTTATAAAAACTTACTAATAACATTATTTAAATAACCACCCTTGTCCTTGAATAAATCCCATTTTTGCTTCCTTTGTCCAATTTTTTTATTTTTCAAGGTCTAAGAGAAATAAAAGAAGCCCAGCCACTAATTGTATAACGTCTCAAGTTATGCTAAATTAGAGACTATTAATTAATAAGGCTGGGTTTAGCTATTAAATTTTGATATGGAGGTTTTATATGTAATGAAAAAGAAATTATTATCATTCTTAGGACTATTATTTTTGATATTTACTTTTGGGCCTCTACAAACAGTACACGCTCAAAAAGTCTATCAAATCGGAACGGATGTTACATTTCCCCCTTTTGAATTTGCCAACAAGGATAATAAGTACGTTGGTATCGATATTGACATTTTAAAAGCTGTCGCTAAAGAAGAAGGCTTCCAAGTCCAAATTAAACCAGTTGGTTTTAATGCTGCTGTGCAATCAGTTGAGGCTGGACAAATGGATGGTGTGATTGCTGGAATGAATATCACCCCCGAGCGAAAAGCTAAACTTAATTTTTCTGATCCTTATTACAAGTCAGGCGTAGTTATGGCTGTCGGTAAAAACAGTCCTATTAGGGATTTTAAACAGCTTAAAGGCAAAAAAGTGGCCATAAAAACCGGAACCGCTGGTGCCGATTATGCCAATAGTCTGAAAAAGAAATATGGGTTTAGAACCGTCACTTTTGATGACTCGAATAATATGTATCAAGACGTTGTCACGAAGAATTCTGTAGCCTGTTTTGAAGACCAGCCCGTCATGCAATATGGTATTCATCATGGCATCGCCTTGAAAATTGTTACTAAACCTGCTAATACTGGAAACTATGGCTTTGCTGTCCAGAAAAATCGCAATCAAGAATTAATTACAAAATTTAATGCCGGCTTGAAAAAGATTAAAGCCAACGGCACCTACAATCGAATCGTTGCCAAATATTTAGGCAAGGAAGCTGTAGCTGGTCCGCAAAAGCAAACGGCCACTGAAGATCGCAGTTTTTGGGGTTTAATTAAACAAAATCAAGACGCTTTATTAGGCGGTTTGGGAGAAACAGTTTGGCTGACAGTGGCTGCTATCTTCTTCGCTACCATTTTCGGTATTATTGTCGGCTTGCTGGGAGTGGTCCCGAATAAATTCTGTAATGGCTTATCTACAACTATTATTTATATTTTCCGAGGCTTGCCTCTACTAGTTTTGGCCCTCTTTATTTATACCGGTATTCCAAGTCTTACTGGTCAAAAAATTCCTGCTTTTCTAGCCGGGATCATTACCTTAACTTTAAATGAAGGTGCCTATATCGCAGCCTTTGTTAAAGGTGGTATTGATGCTGTGGACTCCGGTCAGATGGAAGCCGCCCGTAGTTTAGGACTTCCTTTTGGCAAAGCTATGCGCCGAGTTATTTTACCGCAAGGTATTAAAATAATGATTCCATCTTTTATTAATCAATTTATTATTACTCTAAAAGACACCTCTATTTTATCTGTCATCGGTATCTTAGAGTTGACTCAAACCGGAAAAATTATTATTGCTCGGAACTTAGAAGGCTTTAAAGTCTGGGCCATCATTGCTTTGATTTATCTAATTATAATTACGTTATTAACCTGGCTTTCCAACTGGGTACAAAAGAAGACTCAAGCTTAAAGTCACTTGATACTATCTATTCATAATGACAATGTTAGTTTGGGAAAATTATTTTATTGATGTATTGCTTCAAAATTGCTGGCAATTTCTTAAATATTGTCCCTGCTCAAAAAGTGTGAGAAAATATTAACATTATGAATAAGATAAGGATGGCAAAACTAAAATGAAGAAAAAAATATTAATATTTCTTAGTTTAATAGTTTTTTGGTTTGCTTTTGGTCCTATAAAATCAGCACAAGCACAAAAAGTCTATCAAATCGGAACGGATGTCACTTACCCGCCGTTTGAATTTGCTAACAAGAATAATAAGTACGTTGGTATTGATATTGATATTATGAAAGCTATTGCCAAAGAAGAAGGCTTCAAAGTTCAAATTAAACCAGTAGGTTTTAATGCTGCCGTACAATCTATGGAAGCTGGACAATTAGATGGTGTGATCGCTGGAATGATGATGACACCTGAAAGAAAGGCCAAATTTGACTTTTCCCAGCCCTATTTTGATACAGGTATCATTATGGCAGTGGGTAAGAATAGTAAAATTAAAAATTTCGAACAACTACGTGGCAAAAAAGTAGCCCTAAAAACTGGTACTGCCGCCGCGCTTTATGCTAACAGCATTAAAAAGAAGTATGGTTTTAAAACCGTCACTTTTGATGACTCGAATAATATGTATCAAGACGTTGTCACGAAGAATTCTGTAGCCTGCTTTGAAGATAAGCCCGTCATGCAATATGCTATTAATCAAGGCACACCATTAAAAATTCCTGTTAAACCAGCAAATAAAAGCACTTATGGTTTTGCTGTCAGAAAAGGTCATAATCAAGAATTACTTGCTAAATTTGATGCTGGTTTGAAAAAAATTAAAGCTAATGGTACCTATGATAAAATAAAAAATAAATATTTAGGCACTAAGCATCACAAGGTGAAACCTGCCACTGAAGATCGTAGTTTTTGGGGGCTGATTAAGCAAAATCAAGACGCTTTATTAGGCGGTTTGGGAGAAACAGTTTGGCTGACAGTAGCCGCTATCTTCTTCGCTACCATTTTCGGTATTATTGTCGGCTTGCTGGGAGTGGTCCCGAATAAGTTCTGTAATGGCTTATCTACAACTATTATTTACATCTTCCGGGGCTTGCCTTTATTAGTTCTGGCCCTCTTTATTTATACTGGTATTCCAAGTCTTTCTGGCCAAAAAATTCCTGCTTTTCTAGCTGGGATCATTACCTTAACTTTAAATGAAGGTGCCTATATCGCAGCCTTTGTTAAAGGTGGTATTGATGCTGTGGACTCCGGTCAGATGGAAGCCGCCCGTAGTTTAGGACTTCCTTTTGGCAAAGCTATGCGCCGAGTTATTTTACCGCAAGGTATTAAAATAATGATTCCGTCTTTTATTAATCAATTCATTATTACTTTAAAAGACACTTCTATTTTATCTGTTATCGGTATCTTAGAGTTGACTCAAACCGGAAAAATTATTATTGCCCGGAACTTAGAAGGCTTTAAAGTCTGGGCCATCATTGCTTTGATTTATCTAATTATAATTACGTTATTAACCTGGCTTTCCAACTGGGTAAAAAGGAGAATACAAATATGACCGACAAAGTTCAAGTGACACATTTAAATAAAGATTTTGGTGATAATCATGTCATTAGAGATGTCAGTTTGACTGTTAAGCCTAACGAAGTAGTGGTCATTATTGGCCCTTCCGGTTCAGGTAAGAGTACTTTTTTACGAACGCTTAACCGCTTGGAAGACCCCACTTCAGGCTCGATTGTAATTGATGGCATTGATATTTCTCAACCTAATGCTAATATTAATCAAGTGCGAGAAAATATTGGAATGGTTTTTCAACACTTTAATTTATTTAATAACTTATCGGTAGCTCAAAATATTATGCTGGCACCGCAAGAAATCAAACATTTAGCTACAGATGAGGCCGCAAGTGAAACTAAAAGACTATTAAAAATTGTCGGTTTAGAAGAGAAATTTAACGCTACAGTGCAATCCTTATCAGGGGGACAGCAGCAACGTGTTGCGATTGCCCGGGCCTTAGCTATGAATCCGGACATTATGCTCTTTGACGAACCTACAAGTGCTTTAGATCCCGAAATGGTCGGTGATGTTTTACAAGTTATGAAAAAATTAGCACAACAAGGAATGACAATGATTGTAGTAACCCATGAAATGGGATTTGCCAAAGAAGTTGCTGATCGTGTTCTATTTTTTGATGATGGTCAAATCCTTGAAGAAGGTACGCCAACGGCTATTTTTGATCATCCACAAAATCCTCGTTTACAAGAATTTTTGAATAAAGTTTTAAATGTTTAATAACTAATATTTTAAAAAAACACTCTTCTAATGTAGAGTGTTTTTTTATATGTTCAAACTAGTTTCTCTTTTTAAAAACTGAGTAAGACTGTAATCAGAACCTTATTTGGCTTATAATGAGAATATCTTAATTTGAAAGGAGAATAGCTAAGTTGACCCAAAATAATTACTATAAGCTCAGAAAATATTCCTATTATTGTTTGATTTTCTTTAATGTGTTATTACTTTATTGGTGTTTGCGACCAACAACTCTAATTCAAGCAGCAGAAATTGACTCGCCTGCACCAATTTCATTCAACAATGTTCCTTTAGCAGGCGTAGTAACAGTTAAAGATCAAATAGCGCCCTTATATAATGGTCAGGCACAATTAATTAAGGATCGCAGTCTGATGCCCCATTCTTCTTGGCGAACCGGCTTACTACATATAAGCAGTGATGGACAAAAATATTATCAGGTTTCTACTGATGAGTACATTGCTTACAATCAAGTAACTTTTCAATCAGGAAATGTTGATGGGACTGCTCATCCGATAGAAAATGAAATGAAATTAGGCTCAGGCCAAGCCGATGTTTGTATCATCAAAGGCTCAGGAGTGATTTTATATAATAATTATGGCAATCAAGCAACTAACTCAGGCCGTACTTTACCCAGTGGTAGTGCTTGGAAAGTACTGCAGCATGTCTACGCAAATGGCCACTATTGGTATGAAGTAGGCAATAATCAATGGGTTAATGAAAGTTTTGTAGTAATTATTCACGCTAATGATTATCAGCCTAAGGTTCAATTACAAAGTGTTCCTCTTATTGCCCAACGTCCTGAACTGCCTAATGGTTGTGAAATCACTGCGGTCACAATGATGTTGCAATATGCCGGAGCGCACGTAGATAAAATGCAGTTAGCACGGGAAATGCCACGGAGCAACAATCCTAACGCAGGTTATATTGGCGATCCATGGAATGGTACCGGAGTTACTATTTTCCCACCAGCTTTAATGCAACTGGTTCAAAAATATACTCCTAATCATACGGCCAAAGATTTAACTGGTCTGGGCTTTGACGCTCTTAGATATCAATTGGGTCTGGGACATCCAGTGGTTACGTGGAATACAATGCACGGTTTCCCTTATCATGCTTTAGTTATTACCGGGTATGATCAGCATAATATTTATTACAATGATTGCTGGACAAATGAAAAAACCAGTTGGTCGATTGATGCTTTTATCAAAAACTGGAATAGCCAAGCGCAAAGAGCATTAAGTTATTAATTTAGGGGGGAAAAACAAATGAATAAAAAAATTTTAACTGCTGTTTTAATTAGCTCTAGTTTATTGGGAGGCATTTTTACTTTTGATAATAACAATGTCCATGCACAAACACTTGCGGCTGATAGCGGCATTGTCACAACAATTAAAATGGCACCTTTATATAACGAAAATGGACAAATCATTCGTAATCGTTTATTACCAGCTAATACACCTTGGATTACCGGAAATTATCTACAGATTCCCAATGTCGGTAAATTTTATCAGGTATCAACGCATGAATTTGTTAAAGCTGAAGATGTTTCCTTTCAACATGGCAAAGCTAATGAAGGTGTAGTGTGGGCCGGAAATAAAGGTGCTCTAGAATATATTTATGAAGATGGTCATTATCAGGCTACTGCTGGAAAACTAGCGCCCATTACTGCTTGGAAATATGGATTTACAGATAATGTTGCTGGAAAAACTTGGTATCAGGTAGCTACTAATACTTGGATTAATAGCGATGATACTGCTATTCCTAAATACAGTAATCCCAATGGCTGGTATCCAATTCATAATACACAAATCACTCAACAGCAAAAGGCTGGATATGATCTTTATAATGGTGTCGAAGGTATTAAAGTTTATAAAGTGCGCCAATTTTTTGGTTTATCCAACACTCATACTATTTACGAAAGTAGCGTTATTACCCGGGTTCGTAATTGGCAGGCAAATTATGGCTTACCAGTTACTGGAATTGTAGACTATAATACTTGGACCAAAATGGGATTTAGTGGCCAAGAGTGGTTTGATATTGATAATTATGTAGCACCTTTAAAGACTAACATTAACAGTAGCAGAAGTGATCACGTTGAAGCCATGATAAGCCAAGCACAAGCATATTTAGGAAAACCTTGGATTTCCGGCGCGGCTTCTTCACCAGCTTATGGCGTTGATTGTTCTGGTTTAGTAACTCAAGCCTTATATGCCGCTGGCATTGATCCTCAACCAACTGGGAATATTCAACATGCTCAACCCGGAAATGAATGGAATTGTCAAAGACTTTACAGTAGTCCTTATATTCATAGTGTTCCTTATTCTCAAAGATTGCGCGGTGACTTGATTTTTTATAGAAGTCCCTATGATGGTAGCATTTGGCATGTCGGAATCTATTTAGGAAATAATCAAGTCTTAGACTCTTGGCCATATCAGGTAGCTGTTCGTCCAATTACTAATTGGCAAAGAAGCGACATTGCTAAAGTAGGAAGAGTCTTTTATTAAAAAACAGTTGTGTGAAAAGCGCAACTGTTTTTTTTTATTAACTAAAACTTGCATTGCAAATATATTTTTGAAGTCTAGTAATATTTCCCAGGAAATATTTTTTGATAATAAATTTAGAACTATCAATATTTTTTAAATTAGTTACTTATTATCAATTTTTAAATTTTGCCTATTTAACACAATAATTTTTAAGAAATTAAGAAACCTCAAAAAGCGTTAATCTCATTAGATTAACGCTTTTAAACAACAAAGTAATAAGGAGAGGTTCAAGTTCGCCTAGTATTACTTGTTGTTATAATAACTGCCTAAGAGGTCAGTTACTTATAATGTATTTTATGCTTTTAAGCAAGAATTGCAAGTAAATTCTAAAATATAATTAGCAAAATATTAAAAATATAACATTTTTTTAATATTAACAAGCATCTAGCCCAAACATCACTGTTTTCTAATATATTGGGAGATATTACAGCTGATAAAAATACTCTAAACTAGTATAAATCACACATACTACAAACACCATTACCAGAAGTTAATCACATCAAAGATTAGACAAGGCAAAAAACTACTTTTGCTATTTTTGTAAGTAATCTAATATTTTTTACTTTGATAATTATTTAACCAAATATATTATTACTATTAATTATGGTGATAGACTATCCAATTAAAAATTACCGTTAATTTATTGAAGTCTTAAAAAGTTCAGCATTTACTGCCGGTCTAATTTACTTTTTCCAACTAAACTATTAAGTATAAAAAGTCAAATGTAATTAAAAATTCAAAACAAGAAAATAATATTTATATTTTTAGTAAATTAACTTGTAACTAAACTATTTGCTTAATCGAGTAATTAAAATAATCTGTTTAAAACAGATTAAAAATAATGTCAACAAAATTTCAATCCTTTATAAGGAGATTCCATTGTCAATATTTTTTGTTAAGCAAATAATGATTACTGATGCAAAACTATAATACAAATGATTAATCGTCCAAACTCTTTTTAGTGATAGTTTTTTATATTTAAAAATCTCGAAAAATATTTCCCGGGAAATATTTTTCGAGATATAAGGATTTTTGTTTCAAAAACAGCTTTTTAAATCTATACGCAACAATAATTTTTGCCTTAAGTTTTTAATCTCAAAGTGTGATTTTTAAAACTATTGTTTTTTAGGTTCTAACTGTAATTTATGATTTTGGAAATCGGCTTGCTTTTAGTTATAATTGTAACTTAACTAAGTTTCTCGTTGAATTTAAATTAAATAAAAATTTCTTTACTGGAAAATTACCCATTATTCAATGCATAAACAGCAGCTGACTCCATGTTCTTTAAACAAGTGCCTAGTAAAAGGCTACCACTATTATTCAGTATTAGTAATTATCCAACAAGTTCTGTAATTTAAAAAAGATAATTGTCTTATTTTTTTTAGAGTTAGTGATAATTAAATCATTGAAAAAACAGGTGGCTCTCAAAGGCATTATTTTTCTTTTTAAGGGCCTTATTTTTCTTTAAAGATAAATACCTTACTAAAGATATAATTCGCCACTACGACCAAAATATTGTCGATTAATTTGACAATAAAACTGTTCGCATGCAACAAGCCAATCCCAATATATAAAATAGCAAAATCTAATAATAAGCTGAGAATTCGAAAGAAAAAAAAGGATTCCAATTCTCTTAGTACAGCAGTCTTTGATTTCTGATGAGAGTTAAAGACAAATTGTTTATTAGTTACATAAGCAAATAAAACCGAAAACAGCCAAGCAATAAAAGTGGCCCATTGATAGCCTATTAAATGATGCCACGTATATAATTCATAAAATATGATCAAATTTATTAATGTTGTCAAACCGCCAAATATCAGATAAGAAATAAAAGGCCAATATTTTTGTATTAAGATCCTTAGTTCCTTCATAAAAACTCCTGTACGATCAATAATTGCACAAATACGGCTTTTATTGTAACACTAATTATCTACTTTCATCTAGTTGGGCTGAATTTAGCAAAGTAGAAAAATTATTATTAACTCATTTTCTCGGAAAACTACAATTAATTGATTTCGATAACCGGATCAGGCACATTGCCGCCATAACTGCGAATCTCATTAATCACGTTCTCTAATTGCTGTTTTAGTTCCTGTTTATTTGCAGAATTATTTTGATAAGCGGCCTTAACCTTATCTAAAAGAACTTGATATTGCTTCATTAAACGCTCCACATTAGCTTGGCGTTGTGCTTGGCGATCTTCTTCAATTTGTTCTTTTTTCGTGGCAAAACTAGCCAAACGCTTATTATCTTTTTGGGCTTGTAATTTAGCCTGATTTAAATTGAGCTGGCGTTGCAGCTGCATAATGATTTGATTAAACTGCTTTTTAGCCTGCATTCTTTTAACATTTTCATTTTTATAGCGGATCTTTTGTAATTGAGAAACTTTTTGTGAGTATTGTGATAATTTAGTAAAAGGCAATTGTTGATACTTAGCAATAGCCTGATTTACTATACGTTCTCGATTTTGTTCTTGTTTTTTAGTTAAATGGTAGATTAAACGATAATCTAGATTGCTCAGGCGCTTTGCATTAGCGTTAATTTCGGCACTATTAAAGGCCAGATAATTTTCCTTAATAATCTGAGCAACACTTTTTTCAACTGCTTCTTGGCGAACATAGAGATTATCGCCGACTTTGCGGACAGTTTTAGGCATTTTAAAATCGTCATTAGGAATTTTTAGATAATCTACTAAAAATTCACCCTCGGCTTTGAATGTCTTGATCGTGAGTTGCAGTTGATCTTCACTTAACGGCTGTTGATGATCATAACCCGACCAATTGGCAATTGTAAAACGTGGTGTCATCCCTACAAAATAACTATCATGATTAAAATCAGTAGTTCCGGTCTTCCCTGCCACATGAGCATAATTATGCAAAGCCGCATTCTTGCCTAAACCACTTGTAACTACACTTTGCATCGCATTAATCATCATGTAACTGGCACTGGAATTATAAACAGTAGTCTTCATATGAGGATTTTGATAAAGGGTGCGGCCATTGACGGTATCGATAATACTTTTCAAGTTGCTGGGAGCAATAAATTTACCATTACGCGCAAACGAACTATAGGCAGAAGCCATTTCTGTAGTGGTTACTCCTTTAGTAAAACCACCAACTGCTATAATTGGATTATTATCAGCAGGATATAAGCCTTGAAACTGCATTTTGCCCAGTAACTGATAAAAAGACTTGTCCTTATCACTCAAAGCTAATTTAAGAGCTACGGTATTAATAGAATCGGCCAGGGCTTGACGTAAAGTTACGGCTCCGCGATAACCATCATACCAGTTGTGAACTCCGCCAACTGGGCCATCTACCACACGGCTTTGCGGTGCATAGCCTCTTTCAAAAGCCGGGGCGTAGGCAATTAAAGGCTTAGCAGTAGATCCAGGCTGGCGATAAGCATTAATAGCCCGATTAAGTTGATCTCCTTGAGTAGTACGCCCCCCGACAATTGCGATAACATTCCCCGTCTGATTATCAACAATCGTACTGGAGACTTGCGGTTCTAATTTTCCTTCAGCACTTCGTTGATTATAATTAGCATATTGTTGCTGGACGATTTGCAGGATCTGTTTTTGTAGATCCTGATTAATAGTAGTTTTAATCTCAAAACCGCCATTGAGTAATTCACCATAATATTTATCATAAACTTGCGAATAACGCCGCCGATAATCGTTTTTATCTTGATCATTATTAAAGAGATATTCCATTTCAAAGCCATGGATCATCATTAATTGCTTCACAGCATTGTCGACAGCATAATTTAAAGCATAATCTTGAGAAATGTCATTATCATACGTAAAATTGTGAATTTTGAGCTGAATTTGGGGCTGAGAATAGCGTTGAAACGCCGCCTGCGAAATTAAGCCCTGCTGATACCAAGAATATAATACTGTATTCCTACGATTACGAGCTGCCTGGGGGTGCAATACCGGATCATAGAGAACTTGATTATTAGGAATTCCTACTAACAGTGCAGTTTCGCCAATATTCAATTGTTGCTGCTTTTTCGAAAAATAATACTGCGAAGCACTTCCTATCCCATAACAACCATGACCTAAATAGACATTATTTAAATAAAACTCTAAAATTTTCTTTTTCGAAAATTTTTGCTCAATTTGTTGGGCAATGACCATCTCTTTAATTTTCCGGTTTAAACTTTGAGATTGGTCTTTTAAAACAATATTTTTGACTAATTGCTGGGTTAAAGTAGAGCCTCCTTGAACCTGCCGTCGTAACAAAGATTGAGTAACAGCCCGCAAAATACCGGTTAAGTCAACACCATGATGTAGATAATAACGCCGATCTTCTACAGCAATGACGCCTTTGCGTATTTGTGGGTTAATTTGTGCATAAGGGACATAGTCAGCCTGACTATGAGTCAGAGTTTTCATAGTTTTGTTAGTGCCGTCTTTAATAATTGTCGGTTGTTTCGGATGAAAATTTTTTTCTTTAATATCGTCACTAATCACATAACCATCAGTAATATCCTTTTGTACTTCTTTGAGATGTCGATGGCAAAAACTCACACCCCAAATTAAGAAAATTACCAAGAGTGCGATCAAACAATATTTAATAACTTTTTTAACTGGATGTTCGCGAAAATTAGTGAGCCATTGCTGCCATTTTTCTTGCACAACTATTCCCCTCATTTTTAACTAGTTGTTTTTCAATTAACTAATATATAATAATGTTCCGCTATCAACTACATTAGTAAGCTGAATCAAATCAGACTCCGCAACACAAATTCCATTATTCAAAACAGAATTACCACTGTAAATAAAGCCTAGAGTTTGACTATTACTAAATAAGATCGAATTCTGTAAAGTGGGGTTATTCTTCAGCCAAAAGATCGGTTGAGACAAATTATAATCACTAATTGTGTTAATCTCAGCATTCATCCCCGTTGCATCTTCATAATAACGACCAAAATTGGATTGTTGCGGATCAGTAATTACTCCGGCGGTTTCGCTCGGATTGCTAATAAGTGCTCGAATCCGATAAGAGCCGCTCATTACCTGATTGGCAGTTACGCGAATCAATGCACCTTGAGTATGATAATGACCGCCACTACGACGTAATAAAGATAAGGTTTTATCATTTTGAGAGAAGTAGAGAACTTTATTAGCAGTAATACCGGCATCTTGTAAAATTTTATCCGCCACATCAACTGCCTGAACATTGTCAATAATAGTTACATGAGCCGGCCGATAGGCTTGCGTTAAGGGAGCATTCTTTAATTCTTCTAGCTCAGCGTTTTCTTGGGCTAACTGGGATTTATCCTTATTGGCTTGAGCGTTCTTAAAATAAGTAAGAATTTTCTGCAGCTGCGGTTGCCAATAATGTTGCCACCGCCGATTTTTAATTAATTTATAATAAGCATTAGCCTGGGAAACTTGGGCCAAATTTAATTGTCTGGGATCTGCTTGAAAAGTTTTCCGGGTTTTTGTTAAAAATTTATTAGCATCCTGTGTTTGGTCAAACCAAATTTGAATTGTATCTAAACGATTTTTCTGTTGTTGATAAACGGTTTGATTTTTCTCCTGCAGCAAATGTTTATCGGTTTGATTAAGCCGTTTTTGTGTAACTAAATTAGCATAATAATGACCATCATAGTAGCTGGCAATTTGGCGCTCATTGCGTTGCCTTTTATTTAATAAAACGAACAGCTTTTGAAAATCAGCTTGCGTTTGTTTACTAAAAATTAAGTTACAAAAATCCCCTTGCACAAAACGATTAACTACTTGCACCTGTTTGGTATTTACATGAGTAATTAAAGCCTGATGTTGGCGGCTTTGATATTGATGACTAACTAATCTTTGAGCCGCCACATCGCTTCCTCCAAACAGAAAGAAGAGACCAAAAAGTGCAATTCCCGTCAATAGAACTATTTGGGTAATGCGCTTTATTAGGCCCAAGTTTTTTTCCATAAATTTCATAAAAGCCAATCTTTCTTCAATGAATTTGATCAATCTTAATCAACTTATGTTCTTTCTAGTATAAAATAAGATTAACAAAAATATTTTAAGATAGTTAATACAACTACGCATTTTAAATTATGAGGCCAAAAAAAATTGCAAATGACAAAAAGATTCTTTAAAACCTTAGTAACCACTATTATTATATGCCTTTGTTTATTTATTATATATTATAATCGTCATCTTCTAGTCCGAAATACTTCTAACTGGTTATCAGAACGGACGATCCCTTTTAATCTTCTAGTAAGTCCTCAGCACGTGGACAAAAGTATCCATCCACAAGCGCTCACACTTAATGAGGTTAATAATCAACAATATCATAATGAATTGAAAACCGTGAATGTTTTGATTAATTCCTCTAATCGGCATCATCAAAAAATTGCTTGGCTATCCTCAGCGCAGAATCGACAATTAAAAGCACGGATACAAAAGAAGTCGCACCGTTATTTCTATAGCATCACTCCCTTAGTAATTGGCCAAAATCGGCAGGGAAAATATACCATTCTCAGTGTTAATTGTCGCGAGGATAATAAACAAATCCAAAGTTATCGCTACCAAATATATTATAATCATCAACGTGCCCGCAAAGTACTTTATCTTCGCTCTACTCATAATAATAAGCCCCCCAAATTTATTGGTTTTACTAATAATCTAGGCACTTCTGGTATTGTTAAAGCACCTAATTTTATCGAAACGATTAATCAAACCCTTAATAATTCAGACATAACTAATAGACCTGATGCTTCTGTTAAACAATATAGTCAGGTAGGTAAAAATATTGGGCTAGACCCTAACAGTGGTTCTGCTTTACAAAAGTATGCTCTCAATACAAATGCTGATCAAAAAAATAGTGCGATTACCGGTTATGAATTTTCCGATGTTCCACGTGAAACAAAATTTTATTTAACACAGATTAATAAAGAGCAAACGTTTTATTATACCCTTATTTATAATCGTAATACTAACCGTTTCACGGGTTTGCGACTCAAACATCAAAGCGCTGCCCAACAGCCTTAATCACTGTTCTATTAAAAAATCCGCAGAGATAATTTATCTCTACGGATTTTTAATAAATAAGCCAATATTACCAAATATCTTTTAAAACAATTGTTTCATTACGATTAGGACCAACCGAAACACTTACAAAATCTAAATTAGTCAATTCTTTAATCTTTTTTAAATAGTTGATAGCGGCTGTCGGCCAAGCTTTGAGGTCAGTTACCCCCCGTAATGGTTGCTGCCAACCGGGAAGAGTAACATAAACAGGTTGACATTGTTCTAAAATATGCAAGCTGGCAGGATATTCATGAATAATTTGACCATCAGGAAGTTGATAACCGGTACAAATTTTTACCTCTTCCAAACCACTTAAGACATCAATACTGTTCAATGCTAAATCGGTAATTCCAGCAACTCGTTTAGCATGTTGTAACACCACTGCATCCAACCAGCCAATCCGCCGCGGACGTTTAGTAACTACCCCAAATTCATGACCAGCATTCCGAATAAAATCACCTGTATCATTTTTTAATTCTGTGGGGAAAGGACCAGCTCCAACTCTAGAAGTATAGGCTTTGGCAACCCCAACAATGCGCTTAATTTGAGTAGGTCCCACACCAATGCCAGCTGTATAACCACCTGCGGGATTAGAAGAAGTAACATACGGATAAGTTCCATGATCGATGTCCAGCATAATTCCTTGAGCACCCTCAAATAATACCTTGGCTTGCTGATCTAACTGTTCATTCAAAAGCTTAGAAGTATCACAGACATAAGGCTTTAATTGCTGTCCATATTGGTAATACTCAGCAAAAATATCATCAAAATTCAGCGGTTCACTTTCATATAATTTAACAAAAGTCTGATTTTTCATAGCTAAATTGGACTTTAATTTTTCTGCAAAAGTATCTTTTTCTATTAAATCAGCCATCCTAATACCTACCCGAGCCGCCTTATCCATATAGGCTGGACCAATACCACGATTAGTAGTACCAATTTTGGCATCGCCCTTGTTAGCTTCTTGTAAACTGTCTAACTTAAGATGGTAGGGTAAAATCACTTGAGACCGGTTAGAAATTTTAAAATTAGCAAAACTAATTCCCTGCTTTTTTAAAGCTTCAATTTCTGCTACTAATGACTTTGGATTAACTACTACTCCATTGCCAATCAATGAGATCTTATCTGAATTTAAAATTCCGGATGGAACTAAGCGCATTTTATACTCTTTATCGTCAACTTCTACAGTATGTCCTGCATTGTCTCCACCTTGATAACGAGCTACAACTTGCGTTTGACGACTCAGAAAATCAGTAATTTTTCCTTTGCCTTCATCGCCCCACTGCATTCCGACTACAACAACACCTGTCATGCATATCATCCTTTATTATTTATTTTACTCTTTAAGTGTATCAATGATGAACGTTATTTCAACCATTTATTTAATTAATTCGGTTTTTGTAAAATAAGAATTCAAATAACCAAATGCTACCCGTTCTAAATCTTGATACTTAAATTCATGTATCTGCGTAGTTCCGGTCTGCAGATCATCAAAAATGGCCAATTGTACACTCGTAGCTTTAGCTGCAACACTATAAGCTAAAAAATCAGTATCTAATTGCCGTAATTGAATGCGTATTATTAATTGCAATTGCGTTAACTGCTCAAAAGTATTTTGCCAAAAGTCCGTAACTGAAAATTGCATCTGATCATTTAAAACCGGCTGAACAAAAGTATGCGCCTTTTGATGCCAAGTTCGATAAACATTAATCATTTTTAAATAGTCCGTTTGCGCGGAAACAAACTTGATAGCATCTAAACGGATTAAAGCATAGCCGCCAAAACGTCCATCTTGATCGACCAAAGATAAAACTACTGTATCAGCAGTAACATTAATTACTTGACCAACGTAAAAGTTATTATGAGAAATGTTGACATAAACCATTAGTAAAGTAGAACTACCCTGCAAGGGTTTTAACAAGGTTTCTAAATATTGATTAGCTTTCACAATAACGGGTAAAGTATGCTGCGGTTGCAGAGCAAAGAAACTGGTAGCCTGTTCTAATTCTTGACCGCCAAACTCTACAGCCTCCAATTGACTTTGTAAAAAAGCCCGCACCACTTCTTTATCAGAAAAATCAAAAACATCCAGTAAAGAAAGCTGGAGCTGCTTTGCCTTTACATTGATAATCTGAGCCTGCTGATAATGATACTGTGTAATGCCGACAAATAATGCTACTTGCCGTTGTTTACATAAATATTGTAGAACGGCTGTTAATAAATTCTGCTCAGAAAAATGCGGCAAAATTAAAGGCGGCGCACCGAGCAATTTTTGTTCTTGAGCTAGAAAAATGCGCTGCTTGATCCGCTGCAAATCACCACTAGACGTATTCACTAAGGCAATAGCTCTAATAGTAACTATTACATACCCATTCAAAAGTCCATAATCGTTATAAACTTGCATTATGACATGATGTGGATTCAGCTGACAAACTTTGCCAGTATAGATGTCATTAGTTGCCCGCATAATGACATCAATTAATTGCTGCTGCTGGTAAGCTTGTTGTAATTGCCTATATTTACTCATAATTATCCTTCCGTCAAAGGGGAGATGGCTGCAAACTTATTATAAGATTTAACAAATAATAGTTTAATGGTTCCACGAGGACCAGAACGATTCTTACTGATAATAACCTCTACTTCGCCAGCGTTAGTATCAACAACATCCTCAGAGTTATCCGAATCAGACTCGTCATTATAATAATCATCGCGATATAAGAAAGCAACCACATCCGCATCTTGTTCAATAGAACCCGACTCGCGAATATCGGATAAGAGCGGACGCTTATCTTGCCGCTGCTCTACTCCCCGTGATAATTGCGACAACGCAATAACCGGCACGTGTAATTCTTTAGCTAATCGTTTTAACTGCCGTGAAATCACAGATACTTCCTGCTGGCGATTTTCTTGTCCGGTTCCTTCAAT
>NZ_KQ033877.1:0-17639 GCF_000967245.1 Bombilactobacillus mellis | reverse complement strand
CAGCTGCAGATAATCAACAATAATTAATCCTAAATTACCCGTTTCTTTAGCTAACCGTCGGCATTTAGCCCGAATTTCTGCCATCTTAATTCCAGGCGTATCATCAATATAAATAGAAGTCCGCGATAAGATTCCGGTAGCTACGACTAAATTTTTCCATTCTTCATCGTTCAAATTGCCGGTCCGTAAATCGTTAGCATCAATACTTCCTTGAGCGCATAACAAACGACTAGCTAATTGTTCCGCTCCCATTTCTAAACTAAAAATCGCGACGGTCGTCGGCGTATGCACAGCAACATTTTCCGCAACATTCAAGGCAAAGGCTGTTTTCCCCACTCCTGGACGCGCTGCTAAAATAACTAATTCATCCGGATGTAAGCCCGCTGTTACTTTATCTAATTCTGCATATCCAGTTGACAAACCGGTGACACTGGAATCTTCCTGAGCTCGTTGATCAATATCTTCAATAGTAGCATTTAAAACGTCGCTAATCTTTTTAAAACCATTACCCGCTTGGTCTTCTCCCACATTCATAATTTGGCGCTCAGCAGCATCTAAAATGCTATTAACGTCATTATCTTGGTCTTCATAGCTCTGAGCTACGATATCAGTAGCAGTGGTAATTAAACGGCGTAATAAAGCCTTGTCAGCTACAATTTTTGCATAGTAGACTACATTGGCTGCTGTGGGTACAATACTTGCCAAATCAGCTAAATAGCTCACTCCGCCAATATCGTCTAATTGATTCTTATCATCTAAAGTATTTTTAACTGTTACGACATCAATCCCTTGATCAGCCTCATTCAGTTCCATCATGGCTGTAAAAATCAATTGATGGGCATGCTGATAAAAAGAATCTGCCGTAACATATTCTAAGGCTTCAATCAGTGCTTCTGGCCGCAATAAAATTGAGCCTAAAACTGACTGCTCGGCTTCTTTGTTGTTCGGCGGCACTCTTTGAATAAGATCATTATTCATTCCCTAAATCTCCCATTTCGACTATGCTTAATTTTAACATAGAAGCCAGGTCCAGATATAATCGCTGTTTAATTTTCATATTTCTTTCTCATTCATCTAACATTAACTGTAATTAAAACAATTATACAAAAAAGCGATATCGGCAAATTATCCTGATATCGCTCTAATTAATTTTTAAATTTAATTAGGAATTAAAGGCCCATAAAACTAGCAAATACTGGAACGGCTAAATTATCGATAACTCCGATTAAAACAACCGAAACAGCTGCCATCGCACCTTGAACGGATCCTAATTGTAAAGCAAAGGCTGAACCTACGGTGTGGCCGGCAGTACCCAAACCTAAACCTTCACCAACAGGATCTGATTCCAACCGGAACCATTTAACTAAATATTTACCTAAAGCATAAATGATAACAGCATTCAAAATGCAGGCCATCGCGGTAACAGCCGGGTTACCACCAACACCAGCGGATAACGGTAAAGCAATCGCGGTAGTAGCTGATTGACTAAGCATCGAAGCAACACCAACTCTGCTCAAACGAATCAGTTTTGCAACTCCGGTAATTGCAAATAGGGAAATAAAAGTACCAATTAACAAACCGAAGAAAATAACTACCCAATTCTTTTTAAAGACGTCATTACGTTTATATAGAGGAACCGCAAAAGCAATGGTAGCAGGATTTAAGAACCAGAAAATCAGATCGCCACCAGGTTTATAAGCCTGCGTATACATCTGAGCTGTTGTGACGTGGAACATCTTCGCCATAATAACCAAAACGATAATGCCCAAAACCATCGCTACAAACAAAGGCTGTGTTAAAAAGAAGCCCTTAGTCTTTTTAAAAAGATATTCTCCAATTTCATAAACCACTAATGACAAAAATACTCCAAATAACGGATTAGATAAAAAATGCATGACCTATTTTCCCCCTTTAGAAACTGAATTATCGTCAGTGACTGTCATATCTTGATGAGTTATTTTATTTTTAACCCAATTCAGAATCCGGGTAGTGTAAGCTGTTACTACCAATAAGATTATTGTTGCAATTAAAATAACAATAACTAATTGCACTCCTTCTTCCCGCATGATTTTAAGATTACCAGCTAATGAAATACCTGACGGAACAAACAAAAAGCCAATCAAACCAATCATTGCTGCTCCAAAGGAATCTACCCATTCTACTTTAATAATCTTGAAAGTAAGTAATAGGTATAAAAGTACCAAACCGATTACGGGAGTCGGCAAAGGAAAAGATTTCGGCATTGAATCTGAAATAAACTGTGATACAAATAAAATTGCTGCATAAATTAACATTTGAATCAACAGTGGTGCATCTTTTGCACTTTCTTTTGTTTTATCCATTATTTCTTCCTCCTTAGAGAATTCTTTAATCGCTTTCATTTTAAAGTAAATAATTAGTTTGCGGTCATTTAAAGTCTTAGTTGCAATAATCGCTTGCTTAACTACCAAAAAAAGCTGCTCAATTACATTTCTAAACTTCTAATCGTTGCTTTAAATCTTTTTGATAAGAGCGACCCACATGAATCTTATCATTATTATTCATAACTAAAATAGTTGTATGGTTAAACCAGGGCTGAACTTCTTTGACAGCTTCCAAATTAACCAAAGAATTACGGTGTACTTGAACAAAGTTAGCCTCTGTTAACCGACTTTTGATCCAACTGAGGGTATTTTTGGTTTGATAGCGGTTGGTTTTCGTAGTAATTGTCAAAATACCGTTATTAACAGTGGCGGAGATGAGATTATCTTTTTTAATCACAACGTCACGATCATCCAGTTCAATGGCTAAAAGATTTTTTAACGGCTTTTGGGCAGCAGCCTTTTTTTCACCTAAGGCCCGGATCGCTTTGCCTAAAGCCTGATCAACACGTTTTTGTTCAAAGGGTTTTAAAATATAATCTACTGCATCTACATTAAAGGCTTTAACTGCGAATTCATCAAAAGCAGTGGCAAAAATAAGTAACGGTGCTTTGGGTAATTTATATAATTGCTGGGCTAAATCAAAGCCATTTTCGTCATTTAAAGAAATATCCAAAAAAATAATATCTATTTGTTCTTTAATTAAAATCTCCAAACCATGGTTAATGTCTTCACTTTGAAAGATTTCCAATTGGTAGTCTTTTAAACGGGGACTTTGTTCAATCAAATAAGTTAATTCTGAGCGCGCTAATTTTTCATCGTCAACAACTAAAATTTTCATGATGACAATTCCTCCTTTTCAAACTGCCAGGGGATTAAAACAGTAAAACTAGTACCTTGATGACTGGAATTAATTTTAATCTGACTAATACTACCATAAAGTCCTATCAGGCGGCGATTCAAATTATAAAGAGCAGTTCCAGTACCGTTGGTTTGCTTAATCGGCTTCTTTAAAAGCTGTGACAGGATCTGTTGTTTAATTCCCATGCCCTTATCTTGAACACTAATTTGAAAATAGTCATGATTATAGGCTTTAATTGTTAAAAAAATCTTTTTGCCACCCTTTTGGCCTTTAAATGCATGATGCACCGCATTTTCTACAAAAATCTGCAGACAAAAGGCTGGAATTAAAACCTGCGGTGAAACTTCAATTTGATATTCTAAGTGAAAACGATCCGGAAACCGCAGGTTTTCTAAATTCATATAGGCGTCAACATGTTCTTTCTCATTTTTTAAACTCACTTCTTTTTCTTGCCCATTTTTTAAACTGGAGCGAAAAAAGACACTTAACTGCATTACCGCCATCCGTGCTTTTTCGACATCAACCCGCATCAAAGCAGCAATAGTATTCAAAGCATTAAAGAAAAAATGGGGGCTGATTTGTCCCTGCAAAGCTCGAATTTCTGCCTCTTTAATCAGCGAAGATTGTTCTTCAGCAATACCAATGGCCAATTGCCCAGAAAAAATTGTACCTAAACCATCAACTAAGTTCTTTTCGACCACGGTCAACTTTTCTGGATCTGTGAAATAAACTTTCAAAGCACCAATAGTTTGTTGATTAACTTGTAACGGCACCACAATAGCTGCCGCTAATGGACAATTAGCATGAGGACACCCAATTTCTCCCTTGGAATAAGCGAGACGCTTTTTACCAGTTAAAATAACTGTTTTGGAAAGATCAGTTAAAACCGGTTCAGTAGCAATATGATGATCCGCTCCAGCGCCTACATGTGCTAAGACGTTGACTTTATCAGTAATTCCTACTGCATCAAAATTGGTATATTTTTTAATAATTTCGCAGACATGTTTGGCGGAATTTAGATCTAATCCCTTCCGAAAATAAGGCAGGGTTTTATTAGTTAATTCTAAAACATCCTTAGTCTGAACTGCCCGTAATTGGCGCTCATTGGACATATAAGTCTTTAAAATTTCAATAAACAAACAAGAACCAACTGTATTTAATAATCCCATTGGAATAATAATTAATTTTACCAAATCAAAACCTCTAAATATACCGATAAAGGTCATTTGAATCAATTCCGCCGCCAATCCTAAAATACCTACCCAAAAAATATCCGGGTACAGTTGTTTGCCACGCACACGATCACCAATTTTGCCTACTAAAAAGCCAATCAAAACTGAGCTGATTATGTAAAAAGAATCAGAAAAATTACTAAAAATAAACCGATGCAACCCCCCTATCAATCCTACCAGCATTCCAACTCCGGCTCCACCAGTCAAACTAGCAGTAGTAATTACTAAAGTTCTCGTATTAGCTATAGAATAAGACTGCGATAGTTTAGTAATAATAATGGGCATTATTACTTCTTTGGAATTAGTAATTTCTACCCCTGTTAAATTCGAGATAATCACAAAAATAGAAAAAATTACAACTAGCCAAAATTGCGATTTGTGGGTTCTTTTTTTAATTAAATTACGAAAAAAACTCGTATTAACCAATAAAAAAGCTAAAATCATAATAAAACCCAAACGCTCGGCTAATAAAATCAGTAAATTGAACAATCTCAATGACTCCTTATCCAGGGATAAATAATTAGTTCTTCTTCTTAATTATACAAAGATTTTAGCAACTTTACCCAATAAAAAAAGCGCAGTGAAAGTTTCACTTTCATCACGCGGTTATCTAATAAAATTAAGATTGTTATTTTTCAGTGACATGAACCCGAATTTTTGCTTCTACACCAGGAAATAATTTGACCGGGACATTAGTGTAACCAAGAACTTTAATCGGTTCTGGTAAAACTAATTTGCGTTTATCGATTTCAAGATTATATTGTTGCGCTAAAGCTGTTGTAATCTGTTTGCTAGGAATAGAACCAAATAAGCGACTATCAGTTCCGGCTTTAGAATGCAGTTCAACCACTGTGTCATCTTTTTCTAAAAAATTCTTAATCATTTCTGCATTAGCATATTCTTCATCTTTTTCCCGTTGTTCTGCTGCTTTTTGTGCATTTAAAGCCCGTAGTGCGGCAGCGGTTGCCTTTTTAGCTTTGCCATTTTTAATCAAAAAATTTTGGGCATAACCATCAGCTACTTCTTTAACTTCGCCGCGCTTGCCACGACCTCGTACATCTTGAGTAAAGATTACTCGCATAATAACCTCCTATTTCTTATCATCACTGGCTGTTACTGTACTTTTATTTTCCACTTTTTGCTGAATAATTGCAATCAATTGTTTTTTAGCTTGCGCAATAGTTATATCTGTTAATTGTGTGGCGGCATTAGACAAATGACCGCCGCCGCCCATTTCTTCCATAATCAATTGAACATTAAAATCACCCAAACTACGAGCAGAAATAGCAATTTTACCGTCACTACGCTTAGTAATTACAAAGGAAGCTTCAATATTATTCAAAGATAGTAAAGTATCAGCGGCTTGGGCCGCAATAACCGAATCATAATTTTGTTCTTCTTCTCCGGTACATAAAGCAATATGTGGCGTAATCATTTCTACGGTATCGATTAAGTGACTACGTTGAATATAAGAATCAACATTTTCTTTGAGCAGATTTTGGACCAAAGTCCCATCTGCCCCCATGGAGCGTAAATAACTGGCAGCATCAAAAGTTCGTGTTCCCGCCCGCATAGTGAAAGAATGGGTATCCACCGAAATTCCGGCTAACATGGCTGTTGCTTCTAAGCGGTTCAAAGAAGCACTGGATTGTGGCTGATATTCCAGCATTTCCGTAATCAATTCACAGGCTGAAGAAGCATAAGGCTCAATATAAGTTAACAAAGGATTGGCAGGAAATTCTTCACCACGGCGATGATGATCAATAACCACTATATGATCGGCCAACTTTTGGCATAGTTGTGGACTCATGGAAATAGAAGGCTTAGAAGTATCAACTAAAATTAGCATACTTTCACTAGCTGCTTGTTCCAAAGCGGTAGCTGGAGAAATAATATCAGCCTGCAAGTCATCATCTTGATCAATCAATTTTAATAGACGCCCAATATCAGTATGAATATTGCGCCTTTCGACCACAATATGACATTTCTTATGATTCATCTGGGCAATCCGATGAATTCCCAAACAAGACCCCAAAGCGTCCATATCCGGATTAGCATGTCCCATTACATAAACATCTTTAGTTTGATTAAATAATTCTCTTAACGCTTGGCTAATCATTCGTGCCCGAACACGTGTTCTTTTTTCCATAGGGTTCGTATTTCCGCCATAAAAACGCGCCCGCTCATCCACTTTTTTCACAACTGCCTGATCGCCACCGCGACCTAAAGCCAAATCCAAATTCTTTTGCGCATCACGGGCTAATTCTCCTAAATCATCTTTCCCGTAGGCAAAACCCATGCTCAAAGTTAAAGGATAATTCTTTTTAGAAGTATCACGACGAATTTTATCCAGAATAGCAAATTTATCCTCTTCAATCTGTTTTAATGAGTGCACGTAAGCAATCACAATAAATTGATCATCACTAACACGTTTGATGAACATCGCATTATTTTTAGCCCAGTCAGTTAACTGATTAGTAATATAATTAATTAAATTAGATTGTTCACGATCATCAATAGTCTGAGTAACCTCATCGTAGTTATCTAAAAAAATTTGACCAATAGCAATTTTTTCAGCTTCATATTGCTTTTGAATTTGCATATAAACAGTAACATCTAACAAGTAAATGACCCGTAAATCTACTTGAACATAAGCACGAAAACTTGTCTGATTAATATTGATGATACGAATATTGTCAGAAGCCTGAGTTTGATTTTGTGCTTGAATGAGCTGCTCCAATTGCGGATCAATGGCTGCTAAGTCTTTTCCAATTAAGTCTTGCTTTCCAAAATAATTTTGTAATTTGGGATTTACCCATTGGACTGTATGTTCCTCATTATTACTATAAAGCAATAAACCAATCGGAATATTAATTAAAGCTTCTTGTTCACCGCGATCTTCTCGAAAAGAGAGATCATCCAAATATTTTGCCGTTTGCTTTTCCAGTTTTGTAAAAGCAAAATAAAAAATTCCGACAGTTACACCTAGTACCAAAATCTCTCCCAGAGCTAGCAACGGACGAACGGCAAAACTAATAATTATTAATAAAATAGCTAAAACTACAACAACTAATAAGCTTAATTTTAACGGCCAACTCCAAGCCCAAATGCTTCTATTGGCCATTTTATTCTTATCCATAGTCTCCTCTTTTTTTAATGGAACATGCTTTCATTTTAACATATTTATCATGATAAGCGAAAAAAGCCCGCCATTTGGCGGACCTATCTTTTTAAGCTTTATTAGTCTTCAGCAACAAAAGGTAAAAGACCCATGATACGAGCCCGTTTAATTGCAATTGTTAACCGACGTTGATTTTTAGCACCAGTTCCGGTAACACGGCGAGGTAAAATTTTACCTCGTTCGGAAATAAAGCGTTTCAATAAATCTGTATCTTTATAATCTATATAATCAATATGGTTGGCAGCGATAAAATCAACTTTACGGCGGCGACGACCACCACGACGTTGTTGTGGCATAACTTATTCTCCTTTCCTAACTAAAACAGCACATTATCTGTAATATTAAAATGGTAAATCATCATCAGAAATATCAATTGACTGGGTATTATCAGCAAATGGATCCTCATTAGCAACAGTATTATTAGCTGCTGGCTGAGCCGGTCCATTGGAATGATTATTATTCGGGATATTATTATTTTGAGAAGGATGGTTGTTGTTAGCAGATTTCGGCTCTAATAAAGCAAAATTTTCTACTACTACTTCAGTTACATAGACACGTTGCCCCTGTTGATTTTCATAATTACGGGTCTGAATCCGGCCATCAATTCCCACCAGAGAACCTTTATGCGTAAAATTAGAAAAATTTTCTGCAGCTTTACGCCAAATTACGCAATTAATAAAATCTGCTTCCCGTTCTCCATTAGCATTGGTAAATTGCCGGTTCACGGCCACTGTAAAAGTTGCCACTGCAGTTCCATTAGCAGTATAGCGTAAATCAACATCACGAGTTAATCTGCCCACTAACACACTTCTATTAATCATTTATTAATTCTCCCTCAAATTGTTTCACATGAAACAACTAGTCTTCGCGTCTAATAATCATATGACGAAGAATACTATCATCAATCTTAGCAAGACGATCAAATTCATTGATAGCAGTTTGCTCAGAAACTTTGACATTAATAATGTGGTAGGTACCTTCATTATAACCGCCGATTTCATAAGCAAAACGCCGTTTTTGCCAGTCCTTAGAATCAACGACTTCTGCGCCGTTATCCTTCAGCACCTTATCAAAACGTTCAATTAAAGCTTTTTTATCTTCTTCAGCAATGTCAGGCTTAATGATATAAGTGATTTCATAATGCACTTGAGCCATAATTGCACCTCCTTTTGGACTAATGGAAAATGACTAAAGTATCATTTTCAAGGAGTATTTAACTTCTCTTAAGTTTAATACTCACAAGCTGTAAGTTTAGCATTTTTTTAGAAAAATATCCAGATAAAAAGCTTTTTGCCATAATTATTTTCCGCACACTTTAAATTAGGCAAAAAGCTTTAATTATTCTTTTTCTGCACTATCATTTTGTTCATGATCAACTTTAGCCATAGTAGAAACCTGTTCGGCATCATTTATCTTGATCAAACGTACACCCATTGTTGCGCGTTTAGTTTGAGATACATTGGCCACTTCAAATCTGATCATGACACCATTACTGGTAATAACCATAATATCTTCGTCGCCTTTCACCGTGGTAATACCGGCCAAAGGTCCATTTTTAGCAGTAATATTAGCAGTTTTAATACCTTTGCCGCCACGACCCTTAATTGGATACTCACTAGCGGCAGTCCGTTTGCCATAACCTTGCTCGGAAATTACCAGGACTTCACTTTGTGCTGCTAAAATATCAGAACCGACAACATAATCCTGATCACGTAAACGAATTCCCCGCACGCCGGCAGCAGTTCGTCCCATAACTCGCACTTCAGTTTCTTTAAAGGTAACTGCATAACCCAAATGTGTTCCAATTAAAATATTTTGCTGACCATCGGTGAGCAAGACATTGTCCAAAGAATCATCGGCTTTTAAAGTTATTGCCCGCAACCCATTTTTGCGAATATTTTGAAATTCTTCTAATTTAGTACGTTTTACCGTACCTAGGCGGGTGACAAAAAACAGATATTTTGCTAAAGAGGACTCCTGCTCTGGATTACGTTTAATATGCACTACCGCTTGTACCCGTTCATCATTATCAATTCCTAAAAGATTAATAATAGGAATTCCTTTAGCACTGCGGCCGTATTCCGGTATTTCGTAACCTTTAGAATGATAAATTTTTCCAGAATTAGTAAAGAAAAGTAAATCATCATGTGTGGACGTATAAATCAAGTGTTCAATAAAGTCATCATTATTTACGCCCATGCCCTTAATACCGCGGCCACCACGATTTTGCACTTTAAACTCATCAGCGGCCAATCTTTTAATATATCCATTATGAGTTAATACTACGAGCACATTCTCTTCTTCAATGAGGTCTTCATCTTCTAAGCTTAAAACCTCACCTACTAATAATTCTGTCCGCCGCTTGTCACCATACTTATCTTTAATTTCTACTAATTCTTCATAAATAATCTGATCAATTCGTTGCGGTTTAGCCAAAATATCTTGATAATCTTTAATTTTAGCTATTAATTCCTGATATTCAGCTTCAATTTTATCCCGTTCTAAACCTGTTAAGCGTACCATACGCATATCCAAAATGGCTTGGGCTTGTTTATCAGATAATTCAAATTGAGTTATTAAAGAACTTTTGGCTATTTCTGCAGTTTTAGAATTACGAATAATATTAATAATAGCGTCAATATGATCCAGCGCAATCCGTAAACCTTCTAAAATATGAGCCCGATTTTTCGCCTTTTGGAGATCAAATTCCGTCCGGCGGCGAATCACTTGTTCTTGGTGCTCTAAATAATATTGTAAAATCTCTTTGAGCGACAAAACTTTCGGTGCACCATTGACAATAGCTACCATATTAAAACCGAAAGAAGTCTGTAAAGCTGTTAACTTATACAAATTATTTAAGACCACTTCGGCACTCATATCCCGTCGGATATCAATTGTAATCCGCATTCCCGTACGATCGGATTCATCAATTAAATTAGTAATGCCCTCAATTCGATGATCACGGGCTAATTCGGCAATTCTTTCAATTAATTTGGCCTTATTAACCATATAAGGCAATTCCGAAACAATAATACGTTCGCGCCCATTTTTTTGAGTTTCAATATCGACTTTGGCCCGCAAAGTAATAGTTCCCTGGCCTGTTTCATAAGCACGTTTAATTCCAGATTTACCCATTACTACGCCGCCGGTAGGAAAGTCAGGTCCGGGAATAGCTTGCATTAATTCTGCAGTGGTAATCTCAGGATTTTTCATCAAAAGATGAATCCCATCAACTACTTCACGTAAGTTATGAGGCGGGATATTAGTTGTCATTCCGACTGCAATACCAGTCGCACCATTCACTAACAGATTAGGAAAACGTGCCGGCAAGACTTTAGGTTCTTTTTCCGTACCGTCATAGTTCTCCATAAAATCAACAGTATCTTTATTAATATCGCGCAACATTTCTGTCGCAATTTTACTCATGCGCGCTTCAGTATAACGCATGGCAGCGGCTGAATCGCCGTCAACTGATCCAAAATTGCCGTGGCCATCAACCAAAACATAGCGATAACTAAATTTTTGGGCCATGCGGACCATTGATTCATAGATCGCAGAATCACCATGGGGGTGAAATTTTCCCATAACATCACCCACAATTCGGGCTGATTTTTTATAAGGTTTATCAGGTGTTACTCCTAATTCATTCATTCCATACAAAATACGACGATGAACCGGCTTTAAACCATCACGTACATCCGGCAAAGCCCGCGCTACAATCACACTCATCGCATAATCTAGAAATGAACTGCGCATTGTTTTACTTAAATCAACCGTTTGAATTCGGTGATCATTAGTCTCACTCATTTACTTACCCGCTCCTTTCTAGATTACAAATCTAATTCTGCATAGCGGGCATTTTTTTCAATAAAGGCCCGCCGCGGTGCTACTTTATCTCCCATCAACATGGAGAATACCCGATCAGCATCAGCTGCATCATCGCCACTTACTCGATCCAACCGACGGTTTTCCGGATTCATAGTCGTATCCCACAACTGTTCCGCATCCATTTCTCCTAAACCTTTATAACGCTGAATTACCGGTTTAGGACTCGGTTGTAAAGTCACCATCACATTTTTGAGTTCTTCATCTGAATCTATATAACGAATCATTTTACCTTGACGTACCTGATAAAGCGGCGGCTTAGCGATATAAACATAGCCGGCATCTAAAATCGGACGCATATAACGATAAATTAAAGTTAACAACAAAGTACGAATATGAGCCCCGTCCACATCAGCATCAGTCATAATAATTAGTTTATGATAACGGGCCTTTGTTACATCAAAATCCTCACCAAAACCGGTCCCCATAGCTGTAAACAAAGTTCGAATTTCATCATTGGCCAAAATACGATCCATGGAAGCTTTCTCAACATTTAAAATTTTACCTCTAATCGGTAAAATCGCTTGTGTGAGACGCGAACGGCCTTCTTTAGCAGAACCGCCGGCAGAGTCACCTTCGACAATAAATAATTCAGAAATTTCCGGATCCTTGCTGGTATTATCAGCCAGTTTTCCCGGTAAATTGCTAATCTCTAAACCAGACTTTTTCCTGGTAACTTCCCGGGCACGTCTAGCAGCCACACGCGCACGCGAAGCCAACATTCCTTTTTCCACGATTTGCCGCGCTTCATTTGGATTTTCTAATAAAAACTTATTAAAATGCTCTGAAAACATCCGATCAGTAACGGTTCGAGCATCAGAATTTCCTAATTTGGTTTTAGTTTGACCTTCAAATTGCGGATCTGGATGTTTAATGCTGACAACTGCCGTCATTCCCTCACGGACATCATCTCCAGAAAGTTTTTCACTTTCCTTTAAAAGATTATTGCGATGACCATAATCATTAATTACCCGGGTTAAAGCTGCCTTAAATCCAGCTTCATGAGTTCCGCCTTCATACGTATGAATGTTATTAGCAAAAGTTAATAAATTAGAATGAAAATCATCCGTATATTGCAGAGCTACTTCGACTGTAATACCATTTTGCATGCCTTCTACATAAATTGGTTCCGGAAAAATAACATTTTTATTTTCATTCAAATATTCCACATAGCTTTTAATACCACCGACATAGTGAAATTCTTTCTTTTCAGCGGTTTCTTGGCGTTTATCAGTTAAAGTTAACTTCAAGCCTTTATTTAAAAAAGCTAGTTCCCGAATCCGTGTCTCCAAAGTATGATCATCATAAACAGTTGTTTCAGTAAAAATATCTGGATCCGGTTTGAAATGAACTTTAGTTCCATGCTCATGTGCATCAACATCGCCAATAATTTTCATGGGAGTTTTTACTTTTCCACGCGTAAAATCCATATAATAACGATGACCATTGCGTCGTACTTCCACATCAAGGCTTGTGCTCAAAGCATTAACAACAGAAGCTCCTACACCGTGCAATCCACCGGAAACTTTATAGCCGCCACCGCCGAATTTTCCGCCAGCATGTAAAACATTAAACACGGTTTCTAAAGCCGGCCGACCGGTTTTCGCTTGAATATCTACCGGAATTCCCCGACCATTATCAGTCACGGTTATACTGTTATCAGGTTGGACTTCAACATTTATTTCATTCGCAAAACCGGCTAAAGCTTCATCAATTCCGTTATCAATAATTTCCCAGACTAGATGATGCAATCCTTGCACGCTTGTAGATCCAATATACATTCCCGGACGCTTACGCACTGCTTCTAATCCTGAAAGTACTTGAATTTGACTTGCGTCATATTCTTGGGCTCGTTGAGCTAAAGTCTCACCCTTTGCTTTTGATGCGTCTACATCATGCTCGCTCATATTATTCCTCCAGCCTTAATTGTAAATATTTTAGGTGCACTAATAACTGATAAATCAACATTATCTAAACTTGTAGTGGTAATAAAGGTTTGAATACGATCTTGAATTGTTTGCAACAAATGGGTTTGCCGAAATTGATCTAATTCGGATAAAACATCATCCAATAATAAAATTGGATAATCACCTACAGCTTCTTGAAAAAAATCCAGTTCCGCTAATTTCAAACTGAGAACCGCAGTTCGTTGTTGGCCTTGTGAGCCAAACTTTTGTAAATCATTACCATTAACTAAAAAATGAAAATCATCCCGATGCGGTCCTACGCTAGTAGAACCAACGAAAATATCATGCTGTTTTTGTCGCTGCAGCTGTTGTAATAAATTTTGATAAATTTTTTCGACGGTCAACTCTTTTTCCTTAACCGCGGTTTGATAATCGAGAACAATTTGTTCCTGACCCCCAGTAATTTGTGAGTGTAACGGTTGCAAAAATTGCTGCAGTTGCTGTAAAAAATGCTGCCGGGCAAAAATTACCGCCGCACCATAACCGGCTAGTTGATCAGAAATGACATCAAGATATACTTCATCATGAACTTGTTTTTTTTGCAGTTGCTTCAAATAATTATTTCTTTGCTTCAAGACTTGGCGATAGCGGGAACTATTGACCAAGTAAGCTCGATTAATCTGACCCAATTCCATATCAATGAAGCGTCGTCGAATATTAGGTGCACCCTTAACTAAGTCTAAATTTTCCGGAGAAAATAAGACAACGTTGAGTTTACCAACATATGAGGACAACTTCTTTTGTTCTAGATGGTTTAAAGAAGCCTTTTTGCCTGCTTGCCTGAGCAAAAGTTCCAGAGTTAAATGTGAGCCTTGGCGTTGGACTTGTCCGGTTATTTTACCAAAATCCTGCCCCCATTTAATCAACTCTTGGTTATTATTAGTCCGATGTGAACGCACTAGAGCCAAAACATAGATAGCTTCTAATAAATTAGTCTTTCCTTGAGCATTTTGACCCAGAAATATATTCGTCTGCGGTGAAAATTTCAAATTCAAATGAGCATAATTACGAAAATTTCGTAATGCAAGAGCCTGCAAATACATTAGATAATCTGCAAAATTTGTTGTGATTCCAACTGAACTTTATCTCCGGGGTAGAGCTTTTTTCCCCGCTGTTTTTCCGGGGTTCCGTTTACAAGCACCTTATTTTCTTGTAAATACCACTTAGCTTGTCCGCCAGTACTGATAATTCCAGCCTCTTTTAACGCTTGAGTTAAAGTAATATAACTTTTTTGTATTTTGATTTCCATCGCTATTATCATCCCACTCTCAAGTCTGCAACAATACTAATTATAGCGCTTTTTATGTTAGAACGCAATTATAGCCGATTTCAGAGATTTTACCTATTTTGGTTAAAAAAGACTAAAAAAAATTACTAGCCTCCAGCAGCAATTATTAAGCGCAAAATTCCACACTCCTTTTCTTCGTTTTTACAATGTTTTAACTAAAAAATGGTGTACCTATAAAGGACACCATTTTGATTACGCTAATTTAAAAAGCCTAAAAAGTTCGAACTGGAGTAATTAATTGGATAAAGTTTTCCATATCACTGGTCGGTTTTAAAGTAAAAGGATGCAAAGGAGCTGTAAATTCTAAACGGAGTCTGGTATCACCTAAAGCCCGCAAAGCATCCTTCAAATAATCCGGATTGAATGCAATTTCCAAATCTTCTCCGGTCAGCGATAATGGTTGTAAATCTTCTTCCACAGTCCCTACTTCTGGAGAGTTGCCGTAGATGGTAGCTTTTTTGGTGGCCTTTTCGATTACCAGGCGGACAACATTATTGCGACCAGCATGTGCTAATAAAGAAGCTCTTTCCACTGAATCTAATAAAGTTTTAGCTTCGAATTCCAGTTGAGTCGAAGATTCTTGCGGAATTAACCGATCAGTGGCCGGATAATTTCCTTCCAACAAGCGTGAATAAAATAAGGTTTGCGCAAATTCAAATAAAATTTGATTTTCAGAAATAGAAATTTTGACATCCTGTTCACTATCTCGAAAACTGCGGACCAATTCGACTAAACTTTTAGCCGGAATTACAATATCATAATTATTTTGACTTTGATTATTAATGGTCACCTTTCTTTGCGCTAAACGATGACTGTCAGTAGCCACAGCTAAGAGTTCATTGCCAGTAATTTTTAGATGTAAGCCGGTTAAAATAGGACGATTCTCCTGCGTGGAGGCGCTAAAGACTGTTTCGTTAACCAATTGATGTAAAATTTCGGCTGCAATAGTTAGCTGATCGTTATTTTCCACTTCCGGTAAATGCGGATAATTGTTGGCATCCAAACCATTAAGAGTAAATTCTGAATTGCCGGAAGTAATTAAAGTTTGATTATTTTCAATAATTTCTAAGGTAAATTTTTCTCCAGGTAATTTTTTGATAATTTCGTTAAAAAAGCGGGCTGGTAAAACTATGGCCCCTAATGAAGCAATTTCTAACTCGTTATCTTCATTATCCTGTGCTATTAAATTTTGAACAGAAATATCAACATTACTGCCGGTGACGATAAGACCTTGTTGGGTTGCTACTAATTTCATACCTGTCAGAATAGGAATGGTGGTTTTAGAAGAAATAGCGCGTTGGACATTATTAATTTGATTGATAAATTGATTACGATTGATAGTAAATTTCATAGTTTAACTCCTTATTTATTAATAATAATATTAGTAGTAATAGTAGTAGGTCTTGTTGATTCTGTGAATTGCTCTTACAGGACTAGTTTTAGTCTACTTTAAATTGTGGATAAACTGTTAATAAAAACCGTTAATAACTATAAAGTTTTCCCCATTAACTTTTGAGGCTAGCTTTGAGGTTGGTAACATCATGCTGGATTGTTAAGTCGGTTTCTAATAAATTAGCAATTTTATCGCAGGAATGCAGTACGGTAGTATGATCTTTACCACCAAAATCTTGCCCTATTTTCGGTAAGGAGCTGTCTGTCAGTTCACGAGCTAAATACATAGCAATTTGCCGTGGTAAGACAATAGTTTTGTTCCGGCGTTTTCCTTTGAGATCTTCGACAGTAACTTTATAGTATTTAGCTACTTGCGTTTGAATTTTGTCAATTGTCAAACCGGCCTGGTGTTTAGATTCTTTCAGATCTTTTAAAGCTTCGGCAGCCAAACTAATAGTAATATCAGCATTGTTCATTGTGGAATAGGCTTGTACACGAACCAGAGCTCCCTCTAATTCGCGGACATTACTATCAATTTGACTGGCAATATAAGAAAGGGCATCGTCGGGAATTTCGAGATTTTCGGCGATGGCTTTTTTTCTTAAAATTGCTGTCCGTGTCTCTAAATCCGGGGCTGTAATATCGACCGAAAGCCCCCATTTAAACCGTGATACTAAACGCTCTTGCAGCTTCGGAATTTCATTGGGTAAACGATCAGAAGTTAAGACAATTTGTTTTTTAGTATTATAAAGGGTATTAAAAGTATGGAAAAATTCCTCTTGAGTGCCTTCTTTATCGGCAAAAAACTGAATATCATCGACTAATAGGAGGTCTACAGTCCGGTATTCATTGCGGAAATTTTCCTGAGTACGATTTTGAATAGAATTAATAAAATCATTAGCGAAAGATTCACTGGAAATGTATTTTACGTTAGCTTGCGGATTGCGATCTAAAAGCCGATGGCCAATGGCCTGCATTAAATGCGTTTTGCCCAGACCCACGCCACCGTAAATAAATAACGGATTATACATGGTTCCAGGTTCTTCAGAAACGACCAAAGCAGCGGCATGAGCCATTTGATTTCCTGATCCGGTAACAAAAGAATCAAAAGTATATTTACTATTCAAATGGGCTGCTTCTAAGGGCGTTTTTTGCGCAGAAGCAGGCTGATTAGTAGTTTGAGTGGCTGGCATTGTCTGTTTTTTAACTTCTGATTGTAAAAGGACCACTGGCACAATTTCTTGATTGCCATATTCGTAAGCAGCCTCAACAACTTTAGTGCTGATATTACGTTCCCAATAATCTTTATGTAAAGCTGAAGGAACGGCAATGTAAATTTTTTGATTTTCTAATTTTAATGGCTGAGCACTTTCAATCCAAGTTTGATAACTGACAGCAGCAAATTCTTGTTGAAACTTTTTCTGGAGAAAAGCCCAAAAAGAGTCCAATTCTTCATTTGTAATTTCCGACAC